>CAWIKX010000006.1:0-440169 GCA_963836695.1 uncultured Alphaproteobacteria bacterium | reverse complement strand
GGAGTATGTGGGTTTTGAAACGCGGACGCTGAAGCAAGGCGCGAAGTCGAAGCTCGACACGGGCGGCGAAGAGGTCTGCGTCGTCATCCTCTCTGGCAAGGCGCGGATCACCGCGGCAGTTTCGATTCCGGAGCGATCGGGGAGCGGGCAAACGTCTTCAACGGACTGCCCTGGTCGGTCTATCTGCCACCGCACAGCGCAGCGACGATCGAGGCCGCCTCGGATTGCGAGCTGGCGCTGTGTTCGGCGCCGCAAGCGGCAAGTTCAAGCCGCGCGTGATCAAGCCGGAAGATGTCGGCACACTTACCCGCGGAACCGGCACGACGCTTGCCATGTCCGGAACGTTCTGCCGGAAGACGCCAAGGCCGAAAGCGTGCTCGTGGTCGAAGTCATCACGCCTGGCGGTAACTGGTCCAGCTATCCGCCGCACGAGCACGACCGCGATGCGCTGCCGGACGAATCATACTGGAGGAAACCTACTATCACCGCTTGAACCCCGCCCAGGGCTTCGCTCTCCAGCGTGTCTACACCGATGACCGTTCGCTCGACGAGACGCTGGCGATCGGCGACGGGGACGTCGTGCTCGTGCCGCGCGGCTATCACCCGGTCGGCGCGCCGCACGGCTACGATCTCTATTATTTGAACGTCATGGCGGGGCCGAAGCGCGTCCGCGCTTTCACAACGATCCCGCCCACGAATGGCTAATGGCGCAGCCCAAGGCGTGAGAACCGCAGCTTGACAGTCAGGGATTGAACCGGTGACGACCGCCGACGAGAGGCCTCGCTAACGTTCGCCACCGAGACGTTGCCGAGCCAAGAGACCATTCGCGCCGTCGAATCGGGGCTGACCGCCACGCAACGGGGCTCGGCTTCAAGACCGACTGGTCGCCACGCTGGATCATTCGCCGCGACAAAGACGGCGACGTTCAGGCCGGAATCCGTTTCGTGCTGGCGTTCGAATGGCTGATCTCAATTCGCTATGGGTCGCTGACGCCTATCGCAAGCAGGGGGCCGGCTCGCAACTCATGGCCGGCGCGGAAGCGGCGGCGCAAGCGCAAGGCTGTCGCGGGGCCTATCTCGACACGTTCACGTTTCAAGCGCCGAAGTTTTACGAACGGCTCGGTTATCGCGAGTTCGGCCGGCTCGATGATTTTCCGCCCGGCCATTCGCGCCTCTGGTTCTCGAAGGCGCTTCGCTGATTCGAGGACAAGGCGGGGCGGTTATGCGAGCGCGACTTTGATGGCCGAACCGTCATTGCGACCCCCGGAACAAGTTCGGGGGGAAGCAATCCAGGGGACATAGCGCGCCTCGCGGCGTCGCTTCGCTTCGCTCGCAATTGTGTGTTGGCGATCTGATAGGTTTGGGACGGGCGGGGCCCGATCGCAATGTGGTCTTTGACGACCGTCGTCATCGTGGGTCCCGCCCGCTGTTCCTCACCGCTTGAAGGGTAGGAAGGGTCTAACGCCCGCACACAATCGAAAGCGAGGTCGAACCCATGGACACGATACTCTGCATCGGCGTCGACGTCAGCAGCCGCACGTTCGAGACCTCTCTCGGGGCGGAGGCGGCGAAGACCGCGCAGTTCCCTAACGACAAAGCGGGCTTCGCCGCCTTTGCCGCATGGTGCGGCGACGCGCTCGCGGACGCTCTCGTCGTCTGCGAGGCGACGGGCGGCTACGAGGCGGCCCTGGTCGGCTTCCTCGTCGCTCGCCGCGTGCGCGTTCACCGCGCCACGCCTTATCTCGTCAAAAGCTACATCCGCTCGCTCGGCCTCAAGGCCAAGACCGACCGCATCGACGCGCGTGCGCTCGCCCCTTACTCCACCCCCACCTCCCCCCATCCCCTCCACCTACTCCCGCCGTGCTGACCCGCCGCGAGCAGCTCGTCGCCATGCGCGTGGCCGAGACCAACCGCTCCCGCCAGCCCCTTTACGCCGACACGACGCTGGCCCGCTCGCTCGCCGCCGTCCTGGCAACGTTGAACAGCGAAATCGCCGGCCTCGAGGCGCGCGCCGCTGAGATCGTCGCCGCCGATCCCAGCCTCAAGGCCCGCTTCGACGCGCTCACCTCGATCCCCGGCGTTGGACCTCAGACCGCCCTCGTCCTCCAGGCCCGCATGCCCGAACTCGGCCGCATCGATCGGCGCGCCGCCGCAAGCCTCGCCGGCTGCGCCCCTCATCCGCGCGACAGCGGGATCACGCGGGGCCGCAGAACCGTCTGGGGCGGACGCACAAGCCTCAAACGCGCCCTCTTCATGGCCGCCATGGCCGCACGAAACCACGACCCCGCCATGCGCGCCTTCTTCGAACGCCTCGTCCACAACGGCAAACCCAAAATGGTCGCCATCGTCGCTCTCATGCGCAAAATCGTCGTTATCGCAAACGCAAAAGTCCGAACCATCAATCCTCACGCAACAGGGTAGATGACGGCAACACGCGCTAGCAGGGTCTGGCTGGCGGGACTGGCGGTGGCGATGGAGTTCTGATCGGCGCCGTCCGCTCGCCATTGGCTATAAGCGCGTCATGGCTTGCTTGGCTCGGTCGCAGCGCCCCCGCCACGTCGGAACGCCTCGACGAATTCGTGAAGGGCGTTCTCGTCCATGTCCGAAACCGCGACATAGGCGAGATTGGCGTCCGCCCAGCGCGCCACATGGTAGCCGTCGATCGTTTCAATTCCGTCTGTCCTGCGAACGCCCTTGGCGTCGAGCGGCAGTTCAGTCACCGCGACGACGTGCTCGTTGTGCCGGTAAACGAGGGTCGGCGTCGGGACCTTGTCAACGATGCTCACGCGACCGCCCACCAGCGGGAAGCCCTCCGGCGCGAGATCGACGATCGTTCCGCTGACAGTTGTGCGGTTGGCGAGCCAGGGCTTGACCGTATGCCGGTCGGAAGAGGCGACGTCGAACGGCTGGCCGGCGATCTCCGCGCGGGCAAAATCCGAGACTAGATGTTGGGCGACATCGCCCGATCCCATCGGCGTGCGCAGCGACGTAAGCCCCGCGCCGACCGCAAAGCCGAGAACGGCGAAAGAGGCCGCCATCGCAATCGCGCGGCCGTCGAGCCACGGCTGCCGCCGAAACGGCACAACCGTCGCACTCGGGGCGGCCGCCGGCTGAGGCAAGGGAGCCGCCGGAGCGGACGCGGTCAGCGCAGCGATGCGGTCAACGAGCGCTTGCGGCGCCGCTTCACGCGGCGCGTGACGACGGACCGCGTCACGCAGGTTCGTCAGGCGCCGATATTCGGCGGCGAGGGCAGGATCATCGCGCAGTTCACGCTCGAACTCGAGCGAGCCCATGGCGTCCAATTCGCCGTCCAGCGCGGCGTTGAGTCTCAGAAGACGCTGGTTGGCGTCGCGGTCGGTCATGCTTCCGCCCTCAAGGTCTTGGCGAGCATGGCTCGAGCGCGCGCAAGCCTGGACATCACCGTGCCGACCGGCGTTTCCGTCGCTTGGGCGATCTCGCGATACGAGAGGCCGTTGATGTCGCGCATCACCAGCGTTTCCAGAAAGGGTGACCGGAGGGCGGCGATGGCGTTGCGTAATCGCTCGCCGTCTTCAAGGGCGATCAGCTCTTGTTCGGGATTGGGCGCCGCGTCGTCGCCCTCGCGCAAATCGAGCGCATTCAAATCCGCCAGATCGCCGGCGTAAGCCACAGTCTTGCGCCGGTTGCGGGCCATGAAGGTCATAGCGGAGTTGCGCACAATAGCGAGAAACCAGGGCTTCGGCCGATCGACCGAAACGGTGGAGAGAGCCTGGAGCGCACGCAGCGCGGCGTCCTGCACGATGTCCTCGGCGTCGGTTGGGCTGCGCGACAGCCATTTGGCGAGTGAGTAAGCATCATCGAGCAAGGGCGCCACGGTGTCGCGGAAGCGCTGCTCGGCAATTGCACTGCTCAAGCGGCGCGTCCCGCGGGAGCGCGCCTTATTTGGCGCGCTCCTTGAGGTAAGCGATCACATCCGCCCGGTCTTGCGGATTCTCCAGGTGGAAGAACATCTTGGCGCCGGGCGCGACAGCCTGAGGGTCGGTCAGCCACTTGTCGAGCGTCTCCTCGTTCCATACGACATTGGCTGATTTGAGCGCGTCGGAATAGTCGTAATCCGCTAGCGAAGCGGCCTTGCGCCCGAACACGCCGCGGTGACGTGGGCCGACATCGTTTTTGTCGAGCAAGTCGCTGTGCTGGCGCGTCTCATGAACGGCCTCCTTATCGCCGGCACCACCGATCATTCCGCTGGCCCATACGGTTCCTGTAAGCGCCCCCGAAACTGCGACTGACAGGGCCACGGCGGCGACGTATTTCTCCCTCCTTCTGAGAAACGCATCATAGGGTTCTTCATACGGCCGCTCGGAGCGTTGTCCGGCGGTCCTGACCCACCGCATGTGTTTGACGGTTCGCCGTCGGTCGAGCCCGATGCCGTGATCGTATGCCATTTCTCTCTCCCTCACCGGTATAGGGCGCCCGGACGACGCCCTCTTTCGGAACGGGCTGTCGAGCGCCGTCAAAGAGATGACTCAAGCAAGCCCGGGTTTATTCCCGGGGCGCGCCTTTTCTTGTGCCCCGCCCGACGGCGTCCCGCCTTCCCCGCGAGCATCGATAAAAATCTTGAGCGGTGGGGAATAAAGCGCCCGGCGTAGCGGTCGTATGTGCAGGGAGGGCACGCCTCCCAACATCGCATCGATGGTTCTCAAGGAGACCAGTATGTTGAATCTTTCACGGCGCAGCGTTCTAGCTTCGGCCACAGCGGCGGCCGCCGCTCTAGGTCTCAGCAAGCCGCTGATCTTTGCCGGTCCCGCCTTCGCCGCCATGCCCATCGAACCGACAGTCGGGCACTACAAATACAAGGTCGGCTCAATCGAGGTCACCGCAGTCTACGATGGCATCTGGCGCAAGCCGCATGACCCTGCTTTCATCAAGGGCGTTTCTGTCGAGGAAACGAAGACCGCCCTGGCGAAGGCTGGTCTGACCACGGATTTCATGCCGATTCCGCTGACCGTCGTCGTCCTGAAGATCGGCGACAAGCTGATCATGGTGGACGCGGGCTCCGGCGTTGGCCAGTGGCAGGCGAACGCCACCAATCTGCCGGCCAACATGAAGGCCGCGGGCATTGATCACAACGAGATCAGCACCGTCCTCATCTCGCATTTCCATCCCGACCACGTCTGGGGCCTGATGGAGAAAGGGACCAACGCGCTGACGTTCCCGAACGCCGAACTCGTCACGAACGCTGTCGAGTACAAGTTCTGGACCGAGGACGGTCGTGTCGACAAGCTGCCCGAGGGCCGCAAGGCCGCCGGTCGGCGGATCGCCACAAACTTTCCCAAATGGAAGAACTGGAAGCTGGTCGAAAGCGGCGCCGAAGTCGCGCCGGGCGTGCGGATTCTCAACTCTTATGGCCACACGCCAGGCCATTCAGTGTTCTTCGTAACGTCCGGCACAGACCAGCTGATGATTTCCAACGACACGATGTACGTGCCTGGAATCCTGGCTCCTCACCCGGATTGGCAGGGCGCATACGATCAGGACGGACCGCTGGCGGTGACGACCCGTCATCGGATCATCGACCGCGTTATCGCCGACCGGATGCAAATCTGCGGCGCTCATTTTCCGTTCCCCGGCGCAGGGACGTTCGTGCACGACGGCGCTGCCTACGCCTTCACCCCAGTCGTTCAATCCTGAGCGCCTCAATCCTGAGCATTCATCAACGGAGAATTGTCATGTTGAAACGAAACAACTTTCGCGGATTAGCGATCGTGGCCAGCCTCGCTCTATCACAGCCGCTGGATCTCCAATCGGCGCACGCCGTCGACAATATGGAGACGAGTGGCGAAATCGATCTCACTTCGGTGCGCGCCAAGATCAAGGCGCAGGACTACACGGCTGCGCTCGCCGAGCTCCGTGATCTCGCCGAAGATAACCAGAACGCCGACGTTTACAATCTCCTCGGCTTCACCCTCCGCAAGACGGGCGACTATACGACGTCGCTTTCCTACTACACGAAGGCGCTCGACTTGCAGCCCGACCACAAGGCCGCTCGCGAGTATCTTGGCGAGCTCTTCGTCGAGACAGGCCATATAGACAAGGCGAAGGAGCAGCTTGCCGTGCTGACGAAGCTCTGTCCCGCGGGCTGCGACGAACGCTCGGATCTCGAAAAGGCGATCGCGGATAAGAAAGCAGCTTCCAATTAACCCATGCCAGGGCGGACGCCACCACGCCCGCCCTTCCTTTCTGGAGGGTCCACGATGATTTCAAATCACTCCGAGTTAGCGGCAAGCCTGCGCAACGCGGTGCTGCTCGCGGCGCGGCTGCTGCTCGCCTTCGTCTTCGTTCACGAAGGTCTTTTTCTAATATTGAATTTCAATGATGCAGCTTCCGCGACGTCCAAAATGGGCGTGCCCACGCTTGCGTTTGTGGCGACGATTGTCCTGCAGCTCTTTGCAGGAATCGCGATCGCGCTTGGGATCTTCACCCGCCTCGGCGCAGCCGCTCTCGCCTTCTTTTGCTTCGCGACTGCGTTTATGTTTCATACGCATTTCGGCGTGCGGGACGAACTCCTGCATTTCGAGAAGGATCTCGCCATCGCGGGCGGCCTTCTCGTTCTGGCGCTTCACGGCGTCGGCGACTGGTCGATTGAAGCGACATTGCCGCGTTCCTGGGGCGTGCGATTGCTGCCTTCGCCGCGCCAGAACACAGGGGTCAAAGCCTGATGAGACCTTGCTGGCGTTGAGCTCGTTGATCTCAACTTCAATACCGCGCTCTGAACCGGCGAAAGTCTTATTGAGCTATTAAGGGCGCGTCGAGGCGATCGAGGGTTGCGCGCAAGGAATCGCTTGGCGCGCTCAGGAGCCCGCCGATCGGTAAATCGAAATCGTCGATCAGGAAGATGGCTGAAGCGACACAGACCGCGCAGATCACGATCGACATGAAGACAACCGCGTTGCGCGGTGAGAGGAGGCCAAAAACTCCGAAAACGACCGCCAGCCACGCGCACATTGCCACCATGAGCGGCCACGAGATCGTGTCGTGCGAAGTCTCAAGCAGCTGACGCCGCGCGCGCAACACCTCGTCGATCTGAGTTGACGACGAATCTGTCAGGCGCTGATGAAAATGGTCGGATGGGTCCAGCCTGTGAATTGCGGCGTCGGCCTGAATGAGAAGAGCGCCGAGCTGCGGTCGCTCGACGGCCGTCGGACCGTTGAAGCGCGGAAAATCACCCGACGGCGCTGGCTCGTCGCGCCAGCTATCGGCGATCGCGGCAGCCACGTACTTTCTTACCGTCGCTCGGATCGGGTCAGCCTCCGGTCCGTATTCCCGTAAATGGATGTCGAGATTCGAGATGTCGCCTGCGAAAGACCGCAGCCGCGCGTCGAACGTGTCGAACGTGCCCTTCACCTCCGAGAGCATGAGGCTCAGCACCAAAGCCGTGAAGGTGACGAGGATCGAGACCACCAATCGAACATGGTCCTTCGTCTCGTTGGTTCGATGCCGCTCGCCCAGCCGGTCGTGCAGATACATCCCCAAGCCGGAGGCGCAGAGCAGGAGGACAAAAATGATTGTGACCAGGAGACCGCCGTGCGCCATGTGCGATGATTTAATGCTTTTCTCAGACGCCGAATTCGGTGCGGGGCTCAGATCCTGATCTACGTCGTTAACGCGCCGTTAGGCAAGCGGAGCGGGTCAGGTCACGAGGCGCGTTTCGGAAATCTTCAGAGAATCCAACGTGGCGTTCAAGCTTGAGCCTGGATTTCGGGCTCAAGTCGATATCCACAACGATCAATCAGCGGTGGTAGCCGCCATGCCAATGAGCGCCGCCGCCATGCCACCCGCCGCCATGCCATGTTCCGCCATGCCAACCACCGCCGTGATAGTAACCGCCTCCGTGATAGTAGCCCCCATGCCAGCCGCCGCCACCACCATAAAATCCTGGCGCCACGACGACCCCGCCCCAACCATTCGGCGCACACCCGCCGTAAACGTTCCGGTGGTAAGCGGGTCCGCATCCGCCCGCGACCAACGTTATGCTGGAATCGGCCCGGTACGGCGCAGGGGTCGGCATCGCGTTCGCTGAGCCGGCCAGAAGTGTCGTGAGGGCGGCGATTGAAGCTACGGAAGCAGCTCGCATCAAATTCCTCCAGTTAAGCCATGTCTTAATTTCAAAAACGCTGCTTCTCTCGCATTGTTCCCGCGAACATCCAAGCATTTGAGCTTGATCACAAGCTTGCGGACATATTGGTTTACAGAACGTCAATCACGACGCCGGAGCGACATAGTGCGCCAACGCGCTTATTGCGCCGCGACACCGACCTTCAACAGCCGATAAGTGATGGCGTCGACCAGCGCCTGGAACGAGGCGTCGATGATGTTGCCGGACACTCCGACCGTCGACCAGGTGTCTCCGGCGCCGTCGCCGAACTCGATCAGGACGCGCGTCACCGCGTCGGTGCCGCCCTGGAAGACGCGCACCCGATAGTCGCGCAATTCGAGGTTCTCGATATATTTCTGGTAGACGCCGAGGTCCTTGCGCAAAGCAAGATCGAGGGCGTTCACGGGGCCGTTGCCTTCGGCTGCGGAAATGAACCGCTCCTCGCCGATGCGGATCTTCACAACCGCCTGTGAAGCCGAATAGGTGACGCCGGGCGCGACCACCTTGCGCTCGACACCAACGTGAAAGCTATCAACTGCGAAATATTCCGGCACCCCACCCAGGACGCTACGTGCGAGAAGCTCGAATGACGCGTCGGCAGCCTCATAGGCGAAGCCCTGGGCCTCTCGGGCCTTGACCTCGTCGAGCAAGCGTCCGAGGCGCGGGTCATCCGCTTTCGCGTCGACCCCAAGCCGGGCAAGCTCCGAAAGGAGATTCGAACGCCCGGCCTGATCCGAGACCAGCACGGCTCGTTGGTTGCCGACGCTGTCGGGCGGAATGTGTTCGTAGGTGCGCGGGTCTTTGGCGAGGGCGGAAGCGTGAATGCCGGCCTTGGTCGCGAAGGCCGATGCCCCGACGTAAGGAGCGTGCCGGTTTGGCGCGCGGTTGAGCAATTCGTCGAAGGCGCGCGAGACATAGGTGATCTCGCGTAGAGCCTCCGGTGTCACACCAGTCTCGAAACGCTCGGCGAGCTCCGGCTTCAACGCCAGTGTGGGGATGAGGCTGACCAGATTGGCGTTGCCGCAGCGCTCGCCGAGACCATTCAGTGTGCCCTGCAACTGCCGCGCGCCGGCGCGGATGGCGGCGAGCGAATTGGCGACCGCGTTGCCGGTGTCGTTATGGGCATGGATGCCGAGACTTCGCGCCGGGGATGACGTGCGCGACCTCGCCGACGATGCGTTCGACCTCGTGCGGTAGCGTGCCGCCGTTGGTGTCGCAGAGCACCGCCCAGCGCGCGCCGGCATCGATCGCCGCGCGAGCGCAGACCAGCGCATATTTGGGATTGGCCTTGTAGCCGTCGAAGAAGTGTTCGCAGTCGACCATCGCCTCGCGACCCGCGGCGACCGCCGCCTTTACGCTGTCGGCGATGGCCTCGAGATTCTCCTGGAGCGTGCAGCCGAGCGCCACGTGGACGTGATAATCCCACGACTTGGCGACGAAGACGATCGCGTCGGCGTCGGCGGCAAGAAGACCCGCGAGGCCCGGATCGTTGGCGGCCGAGCGCCCCGGGCGTTTGGTCATACCGAAGGCGCAGAACCGGGCGCGGTTGGTGGGCTTCTTTTTGAAGAATTCGGTGTCGAGCGGGTTTGCGCCCGGATAGCCGCCTTCGACATAGTCAACGCCGAGCCGGTCGAGCATGGCGGCGATATGGCGCTTGTCATCGAGCGAGAAGTCGACTCCGGTGGTGAGCGCCCCATCGCGCATCGTCGTGTCGAACAGGTAGAGGCGTTCCTTAGCCATGACCTTATCTGTCAATGTCGTGTTGGAGGCGTCGAATCGCCGACCAGCGTTTTGGTCATGGTGGTGTTGGCGAGCCATTGATCGCCCTTGCGGACGAGATTGCGCCGCTCGGCGGTGAAGCCCTGCCGCTCGAAGAGCGACTTCGCGACATCGCTCGCCTCGACGGTCAGGCGTTTCGCCCCGCGCGCTTGCGCGAGCTTCGTTAGCGCCTCGATGAGCGTGCGTCCGACGCCCTTACGGGCGAATTGGGGAGCGACGAACAGCATGTCGATCTCCTCGCCTTCCTTGAGGCTGGCGAAGCCAGCGACCGCGCCGTCGATCAGGGCGAGCAATGTCAAGGCCCCGCTCAGCTTAGCGCCGAAAGCCTGCTCGTCGTCGGCGCGTGAGGCCCAGGCCTCGCGCTGGTCCTCGTCGTAGTCATCCGTCGCGAGCTCATCGATGCTCGAGCGAAAGATTTCGACGCAGCGTTGCGCGTCGGCCGGCAGATAGGGGCGAAGGGAGACGGCGCTCATCGTTTAAGCTCCCAGGTCGTGGCGCCATCCTTGTTGTCCTTGATGGCAACGCCGAGCTCCGCAAGCTGGTCGCGCAGCCGATCCGCTTCTGCCCAGTTCCTCTTCTGTCGGGCTGTCACTCGTTCCTCGAAGAGTCGCTTCTGTTTCTCTGTCATCTCCAGGGCGTTGGTCACCTCGTCTCGAAGGAAACCGAGAAACCGCAGGGCATCAGAAAATTAAGTCAGCCCTTGCTGATCAGCTGAATGGACAATGGCATTTCTTAGCCTGTGCAGCTCGGCGATCGCAGCGGGAGTGTTCAAGTCATCGCGGAGGGCTTCCAGTATCGGGGGATAAAGTGGTCGCTGCGGCATTTGCAGTGGGGTCGCGCCCGTTGGTCGAAGAGCTACAGCCAGCCGCATCCAACCGTCGATTAAGTTTTCCGCCTCCTCAAGCGCCTTCACTGTCCAGTCAATCGGCTGGCGATAGTGGGTGCGCAACATCGCGAGCCGCAGCGCCTCGCCGGACCACTTGCGGCCGCCGAACTTGGTCGTGCGGAGCAGTTCGTGAATGGTGACGAAATTGCCGAGGCTCTTCGACATCTTCTCACCTTCGACTTGCAGGAAGCCGTTGTGCATCCAGAAGTTCGCCATGCGGGATGAATGAAAGGCCGAGCAGGATTGCGCGATCTCGTTTTCATGATGGGGAAAGACGAGATCGATCCCGCCGCCGTGAATGTCGAAGGTGTTCTGGATTGGGTCGTCGCATTGAAGGCCGCCCCCGAAGGGTTCGAGCAGCGTCGCCATCGACATCGCCGAGCACTCGATATGCCAGCCGGGCCGGCCGAGCGGCGTGATGCCAGCCGGGCTCGGCCAGCCCGGCTCGCTCGCATTCGACGGCTTCCACAAGACGAAGTCCATCGGATCGCGCTTGTAAGGCGCGACGTCGACACGCGCGCCGGCCACCATCTCGTCGAGCGAACGATGCGCAAGCGTCCCATAGCGCGGCGCCCAGGCAAGCGCGTCCATCGCACTCGGCGAGAACAACACGTGATCCTCGGCGGCATAAGCGACGCCTCGAGCGATCAGCCGCTCGATCATTGTGCGCATCGTGTCGATATATTGGGTCGCGCGCGGCTCGTGCGTCGGCGCCAGCGCGCCAAGCGCCGCGACGTCTTCGTGAAATTGAAGCCTCGTGGCTTCGGTCACTTTGGCGATCGCTTCGTTCAGCGGCAGCCCAGGATAGTCACACTCGGCGCGAGCGTTGATCTTGTCGTCCACGTCGGTGATGTTGCGAGTGTAGATGACATGGGCCTCGCCGTAGATATGGCGCAGGAGCCGGAACAGCACGTCGAACACGATAACCGGCCGGGCGTTGCCGATGTGGGCGAAGTCGTAGACCGTGGGCCCGCAGACATAGAGACGCACGGCCTTCGGGTCGATCGGAGTAAAATCCTCCTTGCGCCGGGTAAGGGTGTTGTAGAGCCGCAGCCGCGCCTCCCTCGCCTGCGCGGGCGTCTCGTCTCGGGGTCGGGGCGGCGACTTCATCGGCGATTCTCGTCGGCGTGATCTCAAGAGGCGAACGAATACGGGTCGCCCCGTTGGCCGGATGATCGCTTCTCGATGGCTTGACGAAAAAGGAGACGCGAACCAGCCAGCCGGGAGCTAGCGGCTAATGATGCAAATCCGGATAATGCGGAACGCGGGCGTCATGGTGCGCATGCAATGGAGAGACGGCGGCCCGTTGTCAAGAAGGAGCGCCCCAGCAGGCGAAGAAATAAGCCGCGATATCCGGCCTTTACAGTATTGGCCGTTGGTAGGGCGGACTGAACGTTCGTCTTGCAGGGACGATCCGGCGCGGCTAGAGGGCGCGTGATGCGTCCCTCGGCTCTCGATCCCCTGTTCGCGCCCGCCAGCGCCCTGGCGGGGATCGGGCCTAAGAACGCGAAGCTGTTCGATCGCCTGCTCGATAAGCCCCAGGGCGCGCGGGTGGTCGACGTCCTCTTCCACCTGCCGGAGGGAACGATTGACCGCCGCGCGCGTCCGAAGATCCGCGACGCGATTCCGGGCACGATCGTCACGATCGAGGCCAAGGTGACTGAGCATCGCGGACCGCCGAATGCGCGTTCCCGGGCGCCGTTCAAGGTGTTGGTCGAGGACGACACCGGAGACGTCGAGCTGGTTTTCTTCCTCGCCAATCATGAATGGGTGCGGTCGCGGCTGCCGATCGGGGCCGCGCGCTGGATTTCCGGCAAGCTCGAGCTTTGGGACGGCCGCCGCCAGATGGTGCATCCTGATCGCGTCCTGACCAGGGAGGAGCTCGATCGCCTACCCTCGGTCGAGCCGGTCTATGGCCTGACCGATGGTCTCTATCAGCGCGCCGTCGCCCGCGCCGCGGAGGGCGCGCTCAAGCGGTTGCCGCCGATGCCGGAATGGATCGACAAGAAGACCCTAGGCGATCTGACCCTGCCGAGCTTCGCGCAAGCGCTCGGCGCGATGCACGGCCCCAAGAACTCCAGAGGACATCGATCCGACGCGCCCGGCGGCGACGAGGCTCGCCTATGACGAGCTGTTGGCGAACCAGCTCGCTCTCCTGCTCATGCGGGCGCGTATGCGCGTCATCCCGGGCCGCGCGCACGTGTCCGAAGGGACTTTGGCGCAGCGCCTCGAGGCCGCTCTGCCCTTCTCGCTCACCCGCGCGCAACGCCAGGCGGTCGACGACATCCGCGGCGATCTCAAAGCCGAGAAGCGTATGCTGAGGCTGCTGCAGGGCGACGTCGGATCGGGCAAGACCGTCGTCGCGCTGCTCGCGATGGCGGATGTTGTCGAAGCCGGCAGGCAGACGGCGATGATGGCGCCGACAGAAATTCTCGCCCGCCAGCACTATGAGCGCATGGCGCCCTTGGCGGCAGGCGCCGGCCTGCGCATCGCGCTCTTGACTGGCCGCGACAAGGCGTCCGCCCGTCGCGCTTCGCTTGCCGCATTGGCGGAGGGAACAATCGACATCGCGGTCGGCACGCACGCACTGTTCCAGGAGGAGGTGGCGTTTGCCGATCTCGGGCTCGCGGTGGTCGACGAGCAGCACCGGTTCGGCGTCCGACAGCGGCTGGCCCTCGCCTCCAAGGGCGCGGCGGTCGACCTCCTGGTGATGACGGCGACGCCGATCCCGCGTTCGCTCGTACTCGCCTATTTCGGCGACATGGATGTCACCGCGCTCCGCGAGAAGCCGCCGGGACGTAAGCCGATCGACACGCGCGTCCTGCCGATCGAACGGCTTGACGAGGTGGTGGCCCGTCTCTCGCAGGCTCTCGCCTCGGGCGCGCGCGCCTACTGGATTTGTCCGTTAGTCGAGGAGAGCGAGACGCTGGACGTTGCCGCGGCCGAAGAACGCGCCGAAGCGCTGACCGCCATCTTCGGCGACGCAGTCGGCCTCGCCCACGGCAAAATGGCGGGCCCTGAGAGGGACGCGGCCATGGAGCGCTTCCACCGCGGGACAACGACGATCCTGGTCGCGACCACGGTGGTCGAGGTCGGAGTCGACGTGCCGGAAGCGACGATCATGATCATCGAGCACGCCGAGCGCTTCGGACTCGCCCAATTGCATCAATTGCGCGGGCGGGTCGGGCGCGGCTCGGGCCGTTCGGCCTGCCTGCTCCTTTATAAAGCACCACTCGGTGAAGCGGCGCGCGCGCGGCTCGAGATCTTGCGTGAAACGGAGGACGGGTTCCGTATCGCCGAGGAGGACTTAAAGTTGCGCGGTGAAGGCGACGTGCTCGGCGCCCGTCAGGCCGGAGCTCCCGGCTTTCGTTTCGCTCGGCTCGACATCCACAGCGGCCTTCTGGGGCGGGCGCGGGCCGAGGCTGAAGCCGCGCTTAAACGCGACGAGCGGCTTGCAGGCGAGACATATCGCGGCTTGAGGCTCCTCCTCTACCTCTTCGAGCGCGACGAAGCCGCCCGGCTGATCGAGGCAGGATGAACAGCTGTTAAGGAAGCCGTTCGCTTGCGATCAAATCGCGGTGAACGCCTGGTCGATGCCCTAATTGTGAACGGCTGTATGAACACCTCCCCATTATATAGCCACACAGTCCAGCGACAGCGATCGAGCCGTGGCCGAATCGTCTCCCGGCGTGTTTTGAACCGATCAAGGAGTGGCGCCGTTCTTGCGCCGAGGCGTCTAACATGAAATCGAACCGCATCCGCGATATCGATTTTTGGCGCGGGGCCGTGCTGATCGCGATCCTCATCGATCATATTCCCGGCAACCCGCTCGAAAATTGGACTCCACGCAACTTCGGCCTGTCGGACAGCGCCGAAGCGTTCGTCTTCCTATCCGGTCTGTCGGTCGGCCTCATCTACTTGCCTCGGGCGTCTAAGTATGGCCTCGAGCCCGTCGCTGGCGGATGCCTCAAGCGCGCGCTCAAGCTCTATGGGGTGCATATCGCGCTCACTGTGGCTGCCCTCGCAATGTTCGGAGCCGCCTATTGGGCGAGTGGGGCCCCTGACCTCATCGAAGCGCACGGGCGTGCTTTCGTCTTTACTTCGCCGGGCAATGGGCTTTTGGGGCTTGCCCTGCTCAGTCATCAGCTCGGCTACTTCAATATCCTGCCGCTCTATATCGTGCTGATGCTATGGGCGCCTGTCGCGCTCGCCCTCGCGCTGCGTGGCCCGCTGTTGGCTCTGGCGGTCTCGATTGGTCTCTATGCGGCGGCGCGCGCTTTCGGCCTCAACTTTCCGAATTGGCCTGAGCCCGGCGGCTGGTTCTTCAACCCGATGGCTTGGCAGCTCGTGTTCACGCTCGGACTCGTTTCGGCGATTCTATGGCGCGAGGGCCTGCCGCGGCCCGCCCCCTGGCTTGTCACCCTGAGCGTTGCGACTGTGGCCGGCGCCGCCTTGATCGTGACCAACGAGGGCGGTTTCGCGCCGGGGCTCCGCGACACCGCGACGGCGCACCTCGACGTTGTCAAGCAGGATCTCGGATTAGCCCGCCTGATCCACTTCATTGCATTGGCCTATTTGATCGCGATGGCGACGACGGCGTTCGGGCGATTCGTCGCGCCGGTGATCCGGGGGGCCTTTGGCAGCGCGGTCCAAAGCCTCGGCCGCAACAGCCTGCCCGTTTTCGCCGCCGGCTCGGTCTTGAGCGCCGGAGGTCAAGCTGCGCTCGCGGTCACATCCTCTCACGCTTCGCCGGGGATTGAACAGTCTGTCGGACTCGCGTACACGGTTGCGTCCATCGCCGCCCTGTTCGCCGTCGCCCACTGGATCGAGTGCAGAAACGCCCGTCTCAGCGCCCCACGTCCCATCGCGCAACCAGCGCCTTGGCGCGCTTGGCGTGGGCTTCCTGCCTCCTCTTCGCCCTGAGCGGGGCGCACGCCGCAGAGGTTTCGTGCCCGAACGAAACGCCGGCCTTCGAGGCTAACGGGGCAGCCCTCGCATTTCCGAAAGTGCGCGTCGGCCTGCCAAACGACATTCTGGCGATAGGCTCATCTTCAACCGAGGGCGTGGGGGCCAGTTCGCCAGCCAACAGCTACCCTGCCCGGCTCGAGGCGGAGCTCGAAAGTGAGACGGGCGTTGACTTCGACGTTAAGAACGCCGGGATCGGCGGCGAGTTGGCGGCGAAGACGCTCGAGCGCCTGAGACGCGCGCTCAAATCCGGGTGGGCTCGGTTGGTGATCTGGCAGGTCGGCACCAATGACGCGCTCGTGGGGGTCGATGAGGCCTTGTTTCGCGCCACTGTGCAGGCCGGGATTGCCGCCGCGCGCGCCGCGGGCATCCCCCTGATGCTGATCGGCCCGCAGTTCACCTTGAAAAGCCCCGACCCCGTTCGCTACGAACGCTTCGTGAAGATGATCGACGATATCGGCGCCGCGGACCATGTGCCGGTGCTGAGCCGCTACACATTGATGAAAAGGTGGCGCGCCCAGGGCGCTAAGGCGGCGGGTTTGCTTTTGTCCGGCGATGGCCTGCACATGAGCGACCTCGGCTACCGATGCCTCGCCCACGCGCTTGCCGAGGCGATCGAGAGCGGCGCCGAGGCCAAGCTTTAGAGCGCTTCAACGGGCCTTCGGGGAATCTCAACCATGCAACGGCGCGTCTGGCGGCATGGGACGGTTTCGGCCGTCGGCTTCGGCGCCATGAGTTTTGGCGGCTTCTATGGACCCACGACCGAATCCGATTCCCTGCGGACGCTGGCGAGGGCGCTCGAACTCGGCGTCGATTTCTGGGACACCGCCAACGTCTATGGCGATGGGCTTTGCGAACGAGTGATCGGCAAGTTCCTGGCGGAAGACAAAAGTCGTCGCGCCCGCGTGACGCTCGCGACCAAGTTCGCCATTCGTCGACGCGACGACGGCTCGCGCTTCTTCGACAATAGCGCGGCCCATATTCGCGAGGCTTTCGACAGCTCACGGAAACGGCTCGGCGTCGACCACATTGACCTCTATTACGTGCATCGCGTCGACCAATCGATCCCGATCGAGGACACGATCTGGGAACTGGCGCAACTCGTCAAAGCGGGCGCGATCGGCGCGATCGGTCTTTCAGAGGTTTCGCCTGACACGCTCCGACGCGCTCATGAGGTGCATCCGATCGCGGCTGTCCAGTCAGAATATTCGCTGTGGACCCGTGGTCCCGAACTTGGCCTCACTCAGGCCTGCGCGGATTTAGGCGCGATTTTGGTCGCCTTCTCGCCGCTTGCGCGCGGCTATCTGAGCGGCCTCCTGCAGGATGTCGAGAGCTTCGGCGAAAAGGATTTCCGCCACGCCAATCCGCGGTTTCAGGGGCTGAACTGGCGGCGCAATCGCGTCCGGCTAGACGGCTTTCTTGCTCTTGCCAAGTCATGGGGACTGAAGCCCGCCACACTGGCCATTGCTTGGACGCTCGCCAAGGCGCCGAATATCGTGCCGATTCCAGGCACCCGCGCGACCGATCATCTGGAGGAGTGCGCCGCGGCGGCTAAGGTTGATCTAACCGATGCTCAACTCGCAGAGATCGAGCGCGCGCTGCCGCTCGGCTTCGCGGCTGGCGAGCGCTATTCCGACAAGCAGTGGGTGGGAGTCCAGAAATACTGAAATGCGTCGGAGAGTCCGCCGCCGGGCATTCCCGCGCTCACCGGAAGTGGCGCGACTCGACCTTTGCGCCCTCTCTAGATCTAACGCCGGGCGGCAGCGAGAGGAGACGCGTTCCCGAGGGCCCCTGTGGAGGCGCAATCCGCACATTCCTTGTTGCCGGGGTCGCCGGCATAACGCAGGTGTTCGCGGCCGTGTGCTGCTCTGATTCGATGAACTGGGCGGCGCATGATCCGGAACCCTCCAGATAAAGCGACAATGACCGCGTTTCCATTTCGTAAAGCTCACTTTATCGGCCTTGCCGGTGTTGGCATGAGCGCCACGGCTATCCTGCTGCGCGACAGCGGCGTTGCCGTGACAGGCTCCGACGAAGCAATCTATCCGCCGATCTCGCAGGTGCTGGCTCGCGAAGAATTCGCGTGCCGCGCGCCTTACGCGGCGGAGAATATTCCGGACGACGCCGATCTTATCGTCATCGGTAAAAACGCGCGGCTGGTTCCGAACGAGAATGAGGAGGTGGCGGAGGCTTTCACCCGCGCCGCGAGGCTTGGCGGGCCAAAAATTCTGTCCTTCGCCGAAGTGCTCGCGCTTCTTTCGCGTGGGCACGAGAACATTGTGGTGGCGGGATCTTTCGGCAAGACGACGAGCGTTTCGATGATGGCGCATTGCCTCGCGAGCGCTGGGCTCGATCCCTCGTGGATGATCGGCGCCGTGCCTTTGTCGCCTGCTCGCGCGTCGAATGCCGGGACGGGAAAGTTATTCCTGCTCGAAGGCGATGAATATCCGTCTTCCAACACCGACAATCGGTCGAAGTTCCTGCACTACCGCCCTGCCCACGTGTTGCTGGCGCCCCTGGCGCATGACCACGTCAATGTCTTTCCGACAATCGAGTCCTATCTCGCGCCCTTCCATCAACTTTTTGATTTGGTCCCGCGCGATGGGCTCATCGTTGCGGCGATCTCAGGCGAACTCAGCGGGCGATTTCTCGCCGAAGCGAAACGCGATGTCGTGACTTTCGGGCTCACACAGGGCGACTGGCGGGCGGACAAGATCGAGTATGGCGCAGTCTCCGAATTCACATTGACTGAGCGAGGCCGTGAGGTCGCGCGAGTCAAGACCAGCCAGCTCGGCGGGCACAACATCGAAAACATGGTTGGGATTGGGGCGTTCGTGCTGACCCGCGGTCTTGTCAGCGTCGAGCAATACACAGCGGCGATGGCAAGCTTTCGCGGCGTAATGCGCCGGCTCGACCGAAAGTCAGATCATACCAGCGTGCAGATGTTCGAAGGCTTTGGATCGTCCTATGACAAGGCGAAGAGCGCGATTGCGGCGATGAAAAAGCATTTTGCGGCGCGACGCCTACTTGTCGTGTTCGAGCCTCACACGTTTTCGTGGCGCAATCGCAATAAGCTTGAATGGTATGATGACGTGTTCAGCGGCTGTGATCGCGTTTTCATTTTTGAGCCGGCGAACCAGGGAGCTGGCACGCATGAGCAAGCAAGTCTGAGCGAGATTATGAAGCGGGTGTACGCGGCCGGTGTGGACGCCATACCGATACACTCCTGCGAGGAGGGCCTTGCCAAAATTGGCGCTGAGTTGCGCAAGGACGATGCTGTCCTATTTCTGACTTCTGGCGATATTGGTGGTCTGATTGAACAATTGCCGCTCCTTGCGGAGAAGCAATTTCCGCTTCTTGGTTCTGCATAAGTGTGTGCGGGTCCAACCCCACTCCGAGACTGATCAAGGGATTGGCTTGAGCATCGGCGTTGGGCGAGCGGAGCCGCTCTCCCTACGCGTAGGTATCAGAATTTGCGCGGTAAACCACCGCCAGACACTCTAGCGGCTTACGCGGCGGAGCCATCAGGCCGGAATTGTCTTTATCTGCCCGAAGCAGCCCCCCAACTTAATAACCGATGAGTTTCGACCCTAGCGGAAGGCCAACGGCCCATTCTCCGAGGAGACGCCGAAGAGAGCGCGTATGCCCTCGAGCAGACGGCGGGTGGGCGCGCCTTCCACCAGAGTGGCGAGATAATCCTCAGCCCACTTCCTGACATCGTTTTCCATGAGATGTTCAAGCATCGGCCCGTGACGCTCGCGGCGCTCGGCCAAAGGCATCTCCAAAGCGCGCTTCAGCGCCGCCGCCACCGCATCGGCTTCATGCGGATTGACGATCAGCGCGCCGGTGAGCTCTTTCGCCGCGCCGGCGAATTGCGACAGCACAAGCACGCCCGGATCATCCGGATCCTGAGCCGCCAGATATTCCTTGGCGACCAGATTCATGCCGTCGCGGAGCGGTGTCACCATCGCGACGTCCGCCGCGCGATAAAGCCCCGCAAGAACTGTGCGCGAATGAGAACGGTTGACGTAGCGAATCGGCGTCCAGGCCGGATCGCCATACTGGCCGTTCACCTTGCCTATGAGGGCGGTCAATTCGCTTTCGATATCGCCATATTGCTTAATGTCGGAACGGCTCTTTGGCGTAACCTGCAACAGCGTCACGTTGCCGCGCCACTCCGGATTGTTCTCAAGCAGCCGCTCGAAAGCTCTCACCCGGTTTGGAATGCCTTTCGAATAGTCGAGTCGATCAACGCCAAGTATGAGCTTGTTCCCACCCAGGCTTTCGCGCACCAGGGCCACCATCGCCGAGCGACCCGCGTTGCGCGCAAGGCGCGTATACGCCTTGGTCTCTATGCTCACCGGGAAAGCGCCCAGCCGGACTCTCTGCCCTTCGAATTCATAGCTGGATCGGTTCTGGGTGGCGCCTTGCGAAGTCAGGTAGTGGGCAAAGTTGTCGCGATCATTTTCCGTCTGGAAACCGACCAGGTTGTAATAGGCAAGGCCGCCAAGGATCTCTCGGTGGTGGGGCAGGGTTTGGAGAATGTCAGGCGGCGCGCAGGGCGTGTGAAGGAAAAATCCAATTGTGTTGCGATGCCCGCGCGAGCGCAATTCGCGTCCCAGCAACATCAAATGATAATCGTGCACCCAAACGACGTCATCCTCCCTCAGTAGCCCGCTCAGGCGGTCGGCGAACATGCGGTTCACTCGGATATAACCGCTGGCGTCAGCCCGCGAATATTCCTGCAGATCGACGCGGTAGTGAAGGATCGGCCACAACACGCTGTTGGCTAGGCCGTTGTAATATTCCTGAATGTCGTTTTGCGACAGATCAATGAGGACATACGTCATTTTATTGATGTCAACGACCTGAGGCTCCCCGTTCGGCTCCTCGGAGACCTTGCCACTCCAGCCAAACCACATTCCGTTGCGATTCTTGAGCGCAGCCTTCACCGCAACCGCCATTCCCCCGGCGAGCGGCGTGCGGGGAGTTTCAGGCACCGCGACGCGGTTGGAGACGATGATCAGTCGCGCGCCCATGCTTCCTCCCAACTCGACGACAGCCGCGTTGCGCTATTGATGATTCCTGCCATGGAGTATGTCTGAGGCAAGTTTCCCCACAGCTCTCCCGCGTCAGGATGGATATCCTCCGAGAGAAGTCCGTAAGCGTTGCGGTGCGCGAGAATTGATTCGAAGAACTCCCGCGCTTCGTCCTTCCGGCCGATCTGATAGAGAGCGTCGATGTACCAGAAGTTGCATGCCAGAAACGCCGTCTCTGGCGCGCCGAAATCGTCGGGCGCGGTGTAACGCATGATCCGACCATTGCGCGTGAGCTCGCGTCCAATCGTGTCGCAGGTCTTGATGAATCGGGGATCGCTCGAGGACAAGAGTCCGAGGTCGGCCACCAGGAGGACGCTGGCGTCAAGATCAGGCGAGCCGAATGCGCCGGTCAAGGCGCCTCGCTGCTCATCCCATCCTTCGTCCAGAATTCGCTTCCGCAAGGAGCGCGCGTTCGCCGCCCAGTATGCGGCGCGGTCGGCGATTTTGAGTCTGCGCGCAATGCCAGCGAGCCGATCGCAGGCCGCCCAGCACAGCGTAGCCGAATAGGTGTGGGGAAGCGCGCGGGTTCGATATTCCCACAAACCCGCATCGGGTTCGAAGGCGTTCACAATCGCGCGCTCGCCGAGGCCCTCGAGCAGCCGGAACAGCGACTCGTCGCCCATCTTGGGCAGCCGCTCGTCCACGAACATCTGCGTCGCCGCGAGAACGACGCTGCCATAAACGTCGTTCTGCCGCTGAGTCGCCGCCTGGTTGCCGACCCTCACCGGGCCCATGCCCAGAAAGCCTTTGAGGTCGGGCGCGGTCCATTCTTCGAGCGGTGTGAAGGGCACAATTCCGTGCAGCGGCTGCATCTCCTCGTCCACCGACGCAATGGTGGTGATGTAGTTGATGTAGGATTCCATGATCTGCGTGGCGCCGAGCCGGTTCAGCGCATCGACCACGAAATAGGCGTCACGCAACCAGCAATAGCGGTAGTCCCAGGTTCGCGACGACGAAGGCGCCTCCGGAATCGACGTCGTATGCGCCGCGACAATGGCGCCCGTCTCAGCGAAGCTGCAAAGCTTGAGCGTGATCGCCGCGCGCACTACCTCCACTTGCCATTCGTAGGCGAGCGCCAGATAGCGCACCCAGGCGTGCCAATAGTCGCGCGTGCGGTCGAGGAATTCGCGCGAAGTGGTCTCGATGGCGCTAAGGAAAGGATCGTCCTGTCCGAATATGAGGTTGACCGGCCGAGTCAGCGGGAACGAGATTTCGTTGACGATGTAGGAAAGCGGCGCGTCGGAATTCAGGCGCAGAACTTGGCTGCCGTCCAAGTAACGAATGTGATTGGAGCCGACGACGAAATTGGTCGTCGGACGACCATAACTATGCGTCGGGCGCACCCGGATCGTAATGCGAGGCAAGCCCGCGATCGGTTCGATGCGCCGAATGATCTGCGGGGGCCTGTATACGCGCTCAAACCGCTCGAAGTTGGGCGCGAAGTCAGAGATCCGCACCTTGCCGCCGTTCGCGTCGGTGAGAATGGTTTCCACAATCGCCGTGTTGCGCACATACTGCGACTTGGTCTTGACGAGGTTTGCGAGGACAACGTCGCAAAACCCTTTCTCCTCGTCGCCAGCCAAAAGCCGCGAGAACACGGGATCGGAAGCGAAATGGGGGAAACACCACCACACGATCCGAGCGTTCTGGTCGACGAACGCCGCCGCGCAGCTGTTGCCGATCAGGGCGAGGTCGAGATTCTGCCTTTTGGTTTGAGTGCCCTCGCTCATGCGGTCGTTCCCCGCTCGGCGAATTCGGCGAGCCACCCGCGGACCGCTCGCGGTCCCGAGAACGCGCCAATCGCGCCCGTACGCGGGCTGCCGACCGAATAGGCGAACCCTCCGCGCGCGCTGACGAGCGCGAAACCGCTTTCGTCGGTCGTATCGTCGCCGATGAAGATCGGGGTGCGTCCACGAAACGTAGAGGTGGAGAGAAACGCCGCGATCGCGCCGCCTTTGTCAAAACAGGGGCTCTTGATCTCGATCGCGCAATGCGCGTCCATGAGGTCTACCCGGATCGGAATCGATTCCACGAGCTGTTCGACGATGTCGCGCAGCGGCCGTTCGGCGGCCGGCGCCAGTCGATAATGAACGGTGAAGCTGAAGCGCTTGTCTTCAACGAACACGCCGGGAAACGGCTCGACTGCCCGTCTTAGCGCGTCGAGCAACGACTGAGGCAAATCGGCGGCCGTCGGAGGCGCCGTTGAAGCGTTGGGATCGAAACGGATCTCCGCCCCATGCACTCCGCTCACCCTCAGCCGCAGCGGCGTGAAGAGGCGGTCGATATCGCCGATGGAGCGGCCACTGATGAGCGCCAGTGCGCCAGCAAGCTTGCGCTCCGCCTCCGCCAGCGTCGAAACCAGTCCAGCCGGCGTCACAACCTCCTCGGGACGCGCCGCCAAGTCCAGCAGAGTCCCATCGACATCGAGAAAAAGAGCAAGCGGAGCGTCGCCTAACGGCGCCACAGCGCCCGCCCTCGCGCCCTCTACGCCCGGCGCGTTCAATTCGTCCACCCGGAACTCCTTTGCCCCCGTCGCCCGACCTAAGCAGGTTTTTGGGCGACAACGTGGTCATGGTGTGGCGGCGCGCGCCGCGTCCATCGTTTTCCCCAGGAACACCCTGGATCACGCCGCCCAAAACGCGTGACGGCCGAGTTTGTTCCCAGTAAGGGTAAGAAATCGCTTCTCCCCTGGTGTCAAACTTTGACGCCTAGACGACGCGTAATTGCCGCTGATCTTCAGGGACACCGAGGCGAGCGTGGCGGGTGGGGCGCCTCTTCTGTAGAATGTGCGTTCAGAAGTCAACGCCCGTGCGGCGCGGTCTCGTGTTCACGCGCCGCTGCACATCTGAAATAACGCCAAGTGGATAGCGAGAGATGAGCGAACCTTCGATTTCCGTCACTCCTGATCCTCGCGCCGAGCATGATTTCGACGTGATCGTCCGCGACGCAGCGGGGAAAGCCGACACCGTGTCACGATTGGGGCCGACGAAGCCCGGCGCTGGGCGAGGCTCGGCGCCGAACCTCCGCGGTGCGTCGAGGCGATGATGCGGTTTCTCATCGATCGCGAGCCGAAGGAATCGATCTTGAGCGCGTTCGACACGAACGTCGTTCGGCGTTACTTTCCGGAATTCGACGATGCGTTGCCGGGCTACCTCGCCCGCCTCGGCGGCGAACCTGAGCGCGGCGCATAGCCGTCGCCAAAATCAGGAGTGGATGCTGTCATGAACGTCGCCCTCGCCCGGCCGGAGGCGACTCTCGAACTCGCGCTACACCGCGTCCGAGGGCTGGGTCTACATGACCGGGACGCAGGCGCTGGTGCGCCTGCCCATTCAGCAACGCCTGCGCGACGCAGCGGCCGGCCTCAACACGGGCGGATATATTTCCGGCTATCGCGGCTCGCCGCTCGGGCGCTATGACATCGAACTGTGGCGCGCGGCGCAGCAACTCAAGCAACACAACATCGTCTTCCGCCCAGGTCTCAACGAGGACCTCGCCGCAACGGCGATTTGGGGCGCCCAGCAACTGAACAACTTTCCCGGCGCGACGGTCGATGGCGTGTTCGGCGTTTGGTACGGCAAGGGGCCGGGCGTCGACCGATCGGCCGATGCGCTGCGCCACGCCAATTTCGCCGGCGTCTCGCCCAAGGGCGGCGCGCTCGCGCTAGCGGGCGACGACCACGGCGCGAAATCTTCGACCGCGGTCAATTTCTCCGACACGTTGTTCATCGCCGTCGGCATGCCGGTCATCTATCCGTCGAACACCCAGGAGCTGCTCGATTTTGGCCTGCATGGGCTCGCCATGTCGCGGTTCTCCGGCTGTTGGGTCGGCATGAAGGTGGTGACCGACGTGGCTGAAGGCGGCGGCACGGTTTATGTCGGTCCCGACTTGCCTGAGATCGTTGCTCCGCCACGGCCGAACTCCCCGCCGCACGGCTTATGGGCGCGGACCATTGACGCGCCGGTCGCGCAGGAAGAGCGGCTCTACCAGCACAAGCTTCCCGCCGCTCTTGCTTACGCGCGCGCCAACCACCTCAACCGCATCGTTGGCGACAGCGAGGGCGCGAGAATCGGGGTCGTCGCCGCAGGAAAGGCGTGGCAGGATCTGTTGCAAGCGCTTGGCAATCTCGGCGTCGAAGATGACGGCGCGGCGCTTGGCCTGCGTCTCCTCAAAGTCGGCATGGTGTGGCCGCTCGACCCAGTAATCGTGCGCGAGTTCGCCCGCGGCCTCGATCTCATCGTCGTGATCGAGGAGAAGCGCCCGCTGCTCGAGGATCAAATTCGCTCGATCCTCTATCGCGATCCGAGGGCGCCGCGCATCGTAGGCAAGTATTTCGACGGGCTCGCCTTCGACGCTTCACCGGGCGAAGCCGCAGTTCCCAATTTTGGCGAGATCACGCCCGAACTCGTCGCCGGAGTCCTGGTCAAGGCGGTTTCAAGTCATGATCCGAACTGCGCGCTGAGCGCCCCGGAACCGCCCGGCGCGGCGCTCAGCAATCGTCCCGCGCCGATGCGGAGCCCGGGCTTCTGCGCGGGGTGCCCGCACAACCGTTCGACCCCGGTGCCCGAGGGCAGCCGCGCGCTCGCCGGCATCGGATGCCACTGGATGGCGACGCTGGTCAATCCGCAACAGACCGCGACGGCTTCGCACATGGGCGGCGAAGGCGCCATGTGGCTCGGCCAGCAGCCGTTCACCGTTCAAGATCACGTGTTTGCCAATATTGGCGACGGCACCTACGCCCATTCGGGTTCGCTCGCGATCCGACAGGCGATCGCCGCCGATGTTCCGATCACCTACAAGATCCTCTTCAACGGTTTCGTCTCGATGACCGGCGGACAGCCGATCGAGGGCGGCATGACGCCGGTCCAGATCCTGAGCGAACTCGCTGCGGAGGGCGTGAAGAAACTGGCGCTCGTCGCGGACGACCCGGAGCGTTACGCCGGCGTCCCGCTGCCGCCGGGCGTTACCCTTCGCCATCGCGATACGATGGACGCGACGCAGCGCGAATTCCGTGAATTCAAAGGCGTGTCGGTCATCGTGTACGACCAGCCTTGCGCGACCGAACGACGGCGGCTGCGCAAGCGCGGCAAATGGGCCGATCCGGCCAAGCGCACCTTTATTAATGCGCAAGTCTGCGAAGGCTGCGGCGATTGCGGGCGCGTCTCGAATTGCATGGCGATCGAGCCCTTGGAAACGGAGTTCGGGCGCAAGCGGCGCATCAACCAATCGAGCTGCAACAAGGACTTCTCCTGCATCGACGGCTTCTGCCCTAGCTTCGTCACGGTGCATGGCGGGACCTTGCGCAAGCCCGAGGCGACTGCTCCCCTTAGTGAGTATCTGCCGCCGGTCCCAGAACCAGTCCTGCCAGAGATCGGCGAACGTTTTAGCGTCCTCGTGGCCGGCATTGGCGGCTCCGGTGTCGTCACCATCAGCCAGACGGTCGCGGTTGCCGCGTATCTTGACGGGCTCTTCAGCTCCAATCTCGACCTGACGGGCTTGAGCCAGAAATATGGCGCGGTGACCGCACATGTTCGCATCGCGCGCGACCCTCAAGCGCTGCATGCGACCCGCATCGCCACCGGTGAAGCCGACGCGTTGATTGGCTGCGACCTCATCGTCGCCGCAGGCGACGAATCCCTTTCCAAGCTCAAGCGCGGCAAGACGAGCGCTGTGATCTCCGCGGATCTGACCCCGACCGCCGATTTCGCCCGCAATCCGAACTGGAGCGTGGACGAGGACTTGCTGATCGAACGGCTGAAAAACGCCCTTGGCGACAAGGCTCTCATTCTGGACGCGCAACGCCTGGCGGCAGCGCTCATGGGCGACCCGATCTCGTCCAACATGTTCATGCTCGGCGCCGCTTGGCAAAGGGGCTTGGTTCCGATCCGCCGGGAGGCGATCGATCGCGCAATCGAGCTCAATGGCGTCGCCGTCGACGCCAACAAGCAGGCGTTCGAATGGGGACGGCGCGCTGGGCACGACCCGATGAGCGTCGAGACGCTGGTTGGCTTGGACGAGCTGGCGCCAGAGCCGCCCTCGCTCGATGCGCTGCTCAATCGCCGCACCGCGCATCTGACGGACTATCGCGACGCCGCTTACGCGGCGCGGTATCGCGAGCTCATTGAGCGCGTGCGCGCGGCGGAGAGAAACGCGGGGCTCGGCGAGGCGCTGACCACTGCCGCCGCGCGCGCCTATCACAAGCTGCTCGCCGCCAAGGACGAATGGGAAGTGGCGCGCCTGTTTGCGGCGCCCGAGTTCCAGCAGGCTCTCACGCGTGAATTCGACGGTGACTTCAAGCTCCATTTCCATATCGGCGCGTGGCCGTTCGCGCGGCTCGACCCGGCAAGTGGGCGGATGAAGAAGGGCGAAGTCGGCCCGTGGGCGATGAAAGCCTTCCGCGTCATGGCGCGATTGAAGTTCCTCCGCGGCACGTGGCTCGATCCGTTCCGCAACAGCGACGAGCGCAAGCTCGAACGTCGCCTGATCGCCGAGTTCGAAGCCGACGTTGCGGATCTGACCCAGCGCCTGACGCCCTCGTTCCATCCGATCGCCGTTCGCGTGGTCGCTTCTTACGAGGCGATCCGTGGATATGGGCACGTAAAGGAGGCGAGCGCCGCCGAGACTGCAAAAGCGCGGGCTGAAGCGCTCAATGAACTCAAGGCTGGGAAGCCGCTGGTGGAGAAGGCAGCTTGAGACGATGATGCAAGGCAAGACGATCGTCGTCACCGGCGGCTTGGGCGCATTGGGCGGCGCTGTCGCCGAGACCGCGGCCAAGCGCGGCGCGTCGGTCGCGTTGCTCGATCATGCGCCGACCGTTCCCCAAGGCTTCGCAGAGCGGCTTGGAGCCAACACGCTGATCATCGGCGGGGTCGACTTGACGTCGCTCGCGGCGGCGGAGACGGCTATGGCCTCGATCAAGACCAAATTCGGCCGGCTCGACGCGCTCCTCAATATCGCGGGCGGGTTTCAATGGGAGACAATCGGGGACGGCAAAGTCGATAGTTGGGATCGTATGTACGCGATGAACGTGAAGACCACTCTCAACGCCTGCAAGGCCGCCCTGCCCTATCTCATCGAAAGCGGCGCGGGCCGCATCGTCAATGTCGGCGCTGGGTCCGCGCTGCACGCCGCTTCTGGGTTCGGCCCCTACGCGGCCAGCAAATCCGCCGTGCATCGGCTGACGGAAAGCCTGGCCGACGAATTGAAGCTTAAGGGGGTGACGGTCAACGCAGTGCTGCCGTCGATCATCGATACGCCGATGAACCGGCGCGACATGCCCAACGCGGACTTCAGCCGCTGGGTGGCGCCCGCCGATCTCGCCGCGGTCATCCTGTTTCTCGCCTCCGATGAAGCGAAGGCGGTGACCGGCGCGCTCATTCCCGTAAGCGGGCGCGTTTAGGCGACCGGTTCAGCGGCACATTCTCATGATATAGCGCGGCGCGCGACGCGGTGAACGGCGATCAAAAGGGGGATTGCATGAGCAAAACTGCTCTCATCACTGGGGCGACCTCGGGCATCGGCGAGGCCGCTGCGCGCGCCTTCACGGGCGCGGGCTGGCGTGTCATCGCCACGGGACGTCGGTCCGAACGCCTCAAGGCGCTGGTCGACGCCGTCGGCGCCGATAAGGTGCATGCCCTCGCATTCGACGTCGCCAATGAAGCGGCGCGAGACGCCGCGCTGGCCGCGCTTCCCAAGGAATTCCGGGGCATCGATCTCCTGATCAACAACGCCGGGCTCGCTCTGGGACGCAATCCTGCGCAAACCGCCGATCTTGCCCACTGGAAGACGATGATCGCCACGAATGTGACCGCGCTTGTCTCTCTCACTCACAAATTGCTGCCCGGCTTGATTGCCCGGCGCGGCGCGATCATCAACCTGTCGTCGGTCGCCGCGAATTACCCCTATACGGGCGGCAACGTCTATTCGGGAACCAAGGCGTTCGTGAAGGAGTTTTCACTTGGGCTGCGCAGCGATTTGCACGGCACCGGCGTGCGCGTGACGTCGATCGAGCCGGGCATGGTCGAGACCGAATTCACATTGGTGCGCAGTGGCGGCGATCAGGCGGCGTCGGAGGCGCTTTACCGTGGCGCGAAGCCTATGAGCGGCGAAGACATCGCGGCGACGATGTTGTGGGTGGCTGAGCTCCCGCCGCACCTCAATATCAACCGGCTCGAGCTCATGCCTGTTAGCCAGTCATTCGCCGGCTTCCAGGTCGCCCGCGCCACTTAAGCGCATCTTTAAAGAGGACAAACATGGGCGCCTTCGTCAACGGAATATGGCGCGACGGCGATTTCCCGCACGATACTTCCGGTCATTTCGTGCGGCCGGACTCGCCCTTCCGCAACTGGGTCACGGCGAGCGGAGACGCGGGACCGAGCGGCGTCGGCGGCTTCAAGGCGGAGGCAGGCCGCTATCATCTCATCATCTCGCTCGCCTGCCCTTGGGCGCACCGCACCCTCATCTTCCGCCGGCTCAAAGGTCTCGAGAGCATGATCTCGCTCTCTGTCGTCCACTGGTTGCTCGCCGAGCGCGGTTGGACGTTCGATCCCGGCCCGGGAGTCATCCCCGATCCGCTGTTCGCCGCGAAGGAGCTGCGCGAATTCTACGCCAAGGCCCGGCCCGACTACAGCGGCCGGGTGACGGTGCCGGTGCTCTGGGACAAGGCGACGAACACGATCGTCAACAACGAATTGTCGGAAATCATCAGGATGTTCAACAGCGCCTTCGACGAGGTCGGCGCCGCGGAGGGCGAGTATTACCCGAGCGGTCTTGCGCCTGAGATCGATGAGGTCAATGACCGCATCTATCGAACGGTCAACAACGGCGTCTATCGTGCCGGTTTCGCTGCCTCGCAGGCCGCCTACGAAGAGGCGTTCCGGGACCTGTTCGAGACGCTCGACTGGCTCGAGGCGCGGCTCTCGGGCCAGCGCTTCCTCATCGGTCAGCGGCTAACGGAGGCTGACTGGCGCCTGTTCACCACCCTTATACGCTTCGACCCCGTTTATTTTGGGCACTTCAAGTGCAATCTTCGGCAGGTCAGGGACTACCCGGCGCTGAGCCGCTACTTGCGGGAGCTTTACCACCTGCCGGAAGTAGCCGAAACGGTCGACTTCTTCCATATCAAGCATCACTATTACGAGAGCCACCGGCGCATCAATCCGACCGGGATCGTGCCCTTAGGGCCGGAGATAACGCTGTAGACGGCCGATGCGGGGTCCGGCGCTGGCGATCAGATCATGGCGTCGTAATCGGCGTGCGAACCGATCCAAAACCATAATAGGTCCTGGTCCACTTCGACCGCCAAGGCCCGGTAGCGACTGCCAACCCGGACTGACCAGAAGCGCCCAACTTTCTTCAGCTGCAAGGAGGGATGTCGAGGGTTCTCTTTGAGCAACGCATAGTTCTTGTCGGCTAACTCCCTCACCCTTCCCGGAAGCCTGCTATAAGCGTCCCAAAACGGCGGACTGGCGAAGTGCCTCACAACTCGCGAGCGCGGCCGGCGCGGAAATCGGCGATCGCCTGTTCACCGAGCCGATCCAATCGGCCCGCTTTGGCATCCCGCTCGATCGTTTCGTCGAAGCGGGCAGCGTCGAAAGTTTCAAACCAAGCCCGGAACTCGGCCAGCTGATCCGCGGGCAATTCAGTTAGCGCTTTTTCAATGTCCTCAATCGTTCTCATGCTCAAAGCCTATCAAACTGGCGCCCCCTAGTCACCCAATCCAGCGACTGACCCTCTGATCTGTTCCCTTTTTCCGCGACGCGAGTCGCACAGGCGCCCTTGCCCCTGCCCTCCGCTCGTGGCAATTGCGGCGCGTGACCGACATCGTCCAACCTGAGCAGCGCCCCGCGCCGCGCATTTCTTTCGTCTCGCTTGGCTGCCCGAAGGCGCTCGTCGACAGCGAGCGGATCCTGACGCGCCTGCGCGCCGAGGGCTACGAACTCGCGCGCAGCCACGCCGGCGCCGACGCGGTCATCGTCAACACTTGCGGCTTTCTTGATAGCGCGAAGGCGGAATTGCTCGCGGCGATAGGCCAGGCGATGAACGAGAACGGCAAGGTGATCGTGACGGGTTGCATGGGCGCAAAGCCCGAGGCGATCCGCGACGCGTTCCCCAACGTCTCCGCCATCACCGGCCCGCAGGCGTTCGAAAGCGTGATGAAGGCGGTGCGCGCCGCGGCGCCCGCTCCGCGCGATCCGTTCGTCGATCTCATCCCGGGCGAAGGCGTCAGGCTCACGCCGCGCCACTACGCCTATCTCAAGATTTCTGAAGGCTGCGACCACCGCTGCACATTCTGCATCATCCCGAGCTTGCGCGGGCGGCTCGCCTCGCGCCCGGCGGGCGACGTGCTGCGCGAAGCCGAGCGGCTCGTCAAAGCGGGCGTCAAGGAGCTCATCGTCATTGCGCAGGACACGAGCGCCTATGGTCTCGACATCAAATACGCCGAGAGCCCATGGCGGGACGGCCATGTCGCCGCGCGCTTCCTCGACATCACCCGCGAACTGGGTTCGCTCGGCGCCTGGATCAGGCTGCAATATGTCTACCCTTACCCGCATGTCGACGAGGCGATTGCGCTCATGAACGGCGGCAATGTGCTGCCCTACATCGATGTGCCGTTCCAGCATGCCTCGCCGACTGTGCTGAAGGCGATGCGCCGGCCGGCGGCCCAGGAAACGACGCTCGAGCGCATCCGCGCCTGGCGCGCGATCTGTCCGGACCTGACCATTCGCTCGACTTTCATCGTCGGCTTCCCCGGCGAGACGGAGGAGGATTTCCAGTTCCTGCTCGACTGGCTGGACGAGGCCAAGCTCGACCGCGTCGGGGCGTTTCAATACGAGCCCGTCAAGGGAGCGACGGCGAACGATCTCGGTCTCGAGCCTGTGCCGGACGAAGTCAAAGCCAGCCGTCACAAGCGCTTCATGGCCCGCGCGCAGGCGATCAGCATGAAGAAACTCGCCACCAAGGTCGGCCGGCGCCTCGAGGTCATCGTCGACGATGGCGGCGCGCGCGAGGCGAAGGGCCGCACCAAAGGCGACTCGCCGCAGATCGACGGGGCCGTGCACATCGCGACGCGCAGGCCGTTGCGCGCTGGCGACATTGTCACGGTCAGAATTGATCGCTCCGACGCTTACGATTTATGGGGAACGGCGGCGTGACGCCCCGCGCCCCCGTGCGCAGGGACAGAAAGACCGCCTTGAACCGTCCAGAACCAATCACCGCTCCTCGCGCCGCGGACGCCGCCGATGGCCTGCCCAATCCGCAGCGCCTCATGGCGTTCACGACTCTCGCCATGGCTGTCGGCATGGCGGTGCTCGACGGGACCATCGTCACCGTGGCGCTGCCAACCATGGCGCGTCAATTCGCGGTCGCGCCGGAGAACGCGATCTGGATCGTCAACGCCTTCCAGCTCGCGGTCACGGTTTCGCTTCTGCCGCTGGCGGCGCTCGGCGACATGGTGGGCTACCGGCGCGTCTATTGGTGGGGGCTTGCCCTTTTCACCGCCGCCTCGCTCGCCTGCGCGCTCGCGCCGACATTTGCCCTGCTCACCTTAGCTCGCGTCGTTCAGGGCCTGGGCGCGGCGGGAATCATGAGCGTCAACATCGCGCTTATCCGGTTCATTTATCCGCACGCGCGGCTTGGCCAAGGGGTCGGCAATCTGGCGGTGGTGGTGGCGATTTGCTCGGCCGGAAGCCCGAGCGCCGCAGCGGCGATCCTTTCGGTCGCCTCCTGGCATTGGCTGTTTCTGATCAACGTCCCGATCGGGGGGCTGGCGCTTGTCATGGCGGCGCGGACCCTGCCCGCGACGCCGCGCGCCGGCGGGCGCCTCGATCTTCAGAGCGTCATTCTCAACGTGCTCACGTTCGGGCTCGTCATCGCCGGGGTCAATGGAATCGGCCAAGGCGGTTCGCCCCGGTTGGCGTTGATCGAGATCGCCGTCGGCGCCGCATTCGGCGTGGCGCTGGTCTGGCGGCAACTCAAGCTCCCGGCGCCCTTGCTGCCGGTCGATCTTTTGCGCCGGCCGGTGTTCGCGCTCTCGCTCATGACGTCCATCGCCTCGTTTGGCGCGCAGAGCCTCGCCATCGTGTCCCTGCCGTTCTATTTCGAGGACCGGCTCGGCCACTCGGCGTCAACCTCCGGACTGCTCCTGTCGCCTTGGCCGATTGGGACTGCGTTGATCGCGCCGATCGCCGGTCGCCTCGCCGATCGATTCATCCCAGGCCTCCTCGGCAGCATCGGCCTTCTGGTGATGGGTGGAGGACTGGCTCTGGTCGCTCTCATGATAGGCGATTCCAATCCGGCATCGCTCGCATGGCGGCTCGCGATCTGCGGCCTGGGCTTCGGGTTTTTCCAGTCGCCGAACAACCGGGTGATCATCGCCAGCGCGCCAAGGGAACGAAGCGGCGGGGCGGCCGGCCTGCAATCCTCCGGACGGCTGATCGGACAGTCGTTTGGCACGGCGCTGGTGGCGGTCGCGCTCGGACGGGCGCCGGCGCATGCGACGGAGATTGCGCTCTGGGGCGCTGCGGCGCTCACGCTCATGGGCGCTGTCACGAGCGGATTGCGCCGGGCGAACTGAGGGCGATGGCGGTCGTCCCCTCAGTTGCTCGGGTCGTTGCTGCGCGAGGCCCCGCGCGCGAACTGCACAGCGGAAGGCGCCAGGTCGTCGGCTGAAAAAGTAGGTCGCGGAAATTCTGCGATCTGGATGATTTTAAGGCGTGAGTATCGTCGCACAGGTCAAGGAGAGCCCGAAGACTCGCGGGCCCCCCTGGGCGAACCCGTCGCCATTCGGCGCAAGACCAAGTTGCACCGGCATCACTTCTCAGGCAGGCCGGCCTTACGTAGGCCCTCCGTTATCATGGCCCAACGTTGCTCCGACGGGGAATCGTCCAACAAATGCTCTCGCACCCACGCTTGGACGGTAAAGCCTGGGTAGACCTTATCCAGCTCCGCGAGCGCCTCCTTCGCGCCGCTCTGGCGGCCCATCCAGGCGTTGGCGACGGCGAGACCGACTAGGGAGTACCAGCGGCTGGGCTGACCGGCGAGCGAGCGGTTGCACGCATTGATTGCCGGTTCCCATTCCGCAAGGCTCAGGTGGAGGAAACAGGCGAAGGCATGCCACGTCGGCATCGCCGGGTCGCGCGGGCTAAGTCGGAATGCCTTCTCGATGTTTGCGAGGCCGTCCTTGCTGCGCCCAACGAATAGGCTCCAAAACCCGATGTCGGCATATGCACTGGCGTTGTTGGGATTCTGCGCGATGGCGGTTTCGGCCTCAGCGATCGCCGAGCCCCATTTGTGCTGCGCCGCGAGGACCATCCCTTTGACTTGATGGGTTTCTGAGTTCGAGCCGCCGGCTCACAAGCGCCGCGTCGATAAGGTCCCTAGCCCGCGCTATGTCGCCCTCAGGATCATCGCTCCATCGATTATTCTTGGCCATGACGAGAGCCGCTGCGAGGTCCTTCATCGCGCGCGCATTCTGCGGGTCGAGAGCAAGGGCGCGCTTGAAGAATTCCATCGCCTCGGTGAAACTCGCCCGGGTTCGCTTCGATTGAAGAAGCTCCTCACCACGCACGGCGAGGTCGATAGAATCGGGATTGTCGGGCCGCTCGCGGAAGGCGCGCAGGCTTTCGGCCTTGATGAGCTCAAACCCGAGAGAGTTGGCAAGGCCCGAGGCGAACTGGACGCCGAGCTCCCCAAGATCCCTCCGTTCGCCCTCGAATCGGTCCGCCCACAGCTGCGCGCCGGTGTCGACCGAGACGAGCTGCCCATTGACTGAGATCGTGTCGCCGATGCGTAGCAAGCTGCCTTCGACAATGTAGCGCACGCCGAGCTCTCGCCCGATCTCTTTCGCATTGATGGACTTTCCTTTGTAGGTGAAGGCCGTGTTGCGGGCTATCACGAAGCTGTCGGGCAGGTGCGACAGGTCGGTCGTGAGCTCGTCGGTGATCCCATCAGCGAAATAGTTCTTCTCGGGATCGCCGCTTAGGTTGTCGAAGGGTAGCACAACGATCGACACCCGCGACGCGCTCGCGACCTCATCGCCGGCGGGCCTGCTCATCCAGTTCGACGCGAACCCAGCTTGCCAAACGCAAACGCCTCCCGCGACAAATACGACCATGAGCGCGGCGACAAGAGCCCCCAAGCGCGAGATTGCTGGGACCCCCGCGATCTCAAATGCAGTCGGCGTGGTCACCCCCGCCCGTTTGTCTGAGGATGGCGGAGCGCCGTCGGGTTGGGGGGTCAATTGGAATGTCTTCGCCAGTCCGTCAAAACGATAGCCTTCACCGGGGACTGTGACGATGAGGCGTTGCGCCTTCGGGTCGGCCTCGAGCTTGCGCCGTAGCCGACAGACCAACGCATCCACGCTACGGTCGAAGGGCTCGAGATTCCGGTTGGAGAACACGCCGAGCAGCGTCTCGCGGCTGACCACCCGACCAGGCCGTCCTGCCAACGCCCGCAAGAGAGCGAACTCTCCGCGCGTCAGTGGGATCGTCTCTCCCGACTCGCGGGTAAGCGTGCATGAATCAAGATCGAGCGAGAGGCCCCCAAAACGAAGGCAGCCTTTGGGAAGTTCCCCCGACCCTTCGCTGTCGCTTTCAATGCCCCGCATGGCTCTCCGCCCCGGGAAGGCCCACATATTACATCCGGCAACGCGCTGATTACAAGGCTGCAACTTCGGCGGCATTCGCCATCAACAGCGCTTCGCTAACCTTTCGCGCCATTCGGCGATTTCGGTGCTTTCGGCGCTCCGGGAAAGAATACGTCCGGAACCGAATTATCCGCAGAGCCGCGAGTGGTCAAAGGAGGATAGAAATGTTCGGGAAATTCGTCACCGTCGCCGCGCTGTGCCTCGGCGTTAGTCTCGCGCACGCAGACCCACGCGCGCCCCGCACGCTGCTGGTCGACGCCTGTGGGCAGCTTCGCGACAACGCCCTTAGCATTTGGTCCGACGAAAAAATCGTCTCCATTCGAGAGGCCCGCGGCGAAGCCGTTGTATACTGCTTCGTCGCCGGCGCCGACAAGAAGATGAAATCGACGTTTGAGGTCGACTCGTCGCGCAAAAGCGACTCCAACGATCGGGGTCGGGAAGCGCTGCGGGTCGCCTGCGATCAGATGAAGAAGAACGCTAACGGCCTGTTCGGCGGCCGCAAGGTGTATTTCACGGAGGACCCTGACATTAAAGTTGTCTACTGCTTGGTTCAGAAGCCCGAAAATGCGGGTATGGCCGAAGTCGACATAACCGATCCGAGGTTTATCAACACAGTCGAATTGCTTTTCATGTCGTACTACGGTGAACCTTTGGGCGAAGGCGTTTAAGGATGAGGACTCGCCCCGCCGAAGCGTATTTCGGCTTGCGACGGAAGGACGGTTACGGGGTCCACTCCGGTCCTTCCCGAGGCGATTCATCTAGGCCCCCCATCCGCCCTTTTGCGACATTGAAACATGGCGCCAAAGTGTTGGATTTGGACCGCTAGAACACGGCGCATTTACGGGGATTGTCGTCGCGAGGACCCCGGGACCAAGAGCCCGGGTCGCGATGATGACGACGACCCCAAACATCGCCTGCCGCCAAGGCGGAGGCGCGAAAGGCTTGACCATCAGCGAAAGCCAAAAGAGCCACGAATTTCTGCGAATGTTCTTGACAAATATCAGAAATCTGTGCTATGTATTTTGGATGTCGGAGTCTCATTCCACTCGTCGGCAGACGGGCGGGAAGACGAGAAGCCGTGGCTGTGTGAAACGTTGGCACAACCTGACGCGCGAGACGGGCAAAGAGAGAGATTTCCTTATTTGAATCGCTCGTAACCCATTGAAAAGTCCCGATTCGCAAACATAAACGCTAGCTAATTTACTAGCGTTTAGGCTCATTTAGGCTGGTTTTACTAGCGCTTATGCGGACGGAATTCCCGCTTTGGTTGCAGCCGCGGCCTAGCCCGACGAGCGCTGGAGGCTAGAGAGCGCGGCCGCCAGCTCGGTTCCATCCCCGCCCGCGGTCGCCGAAGGCTTCCCAGCCAGTGTCGGTGACGGCGACTGTGTCCTCCAGTTTGATGAAGCCGCGACGCGGATGGGCGATCGTCGTCTCGATCGAGATGACCATGCCAGATTCAAGCGGACGGTCGGCGTCATGGGCCGGATAGGGAATCGGCCCGTGGCTCGTAAGCCGTGGCGCCTCGTGGCTGATGAGGCCCATCCCATGGGCGACAAACTCGATCGAATTGGCGCGCGGCGACCGCCCTAACACTTCGCCGGCGCTCGTGTAGATCTCCCCGCCATTGGCGCCAGCCCGGATCGGCTTGCGCGCCGCCATCTGAATCGCGTCGACCTCGGCCAGGAGGTCTTCGAGCTCGCTGTCGGGCTCGCCCTGGATCGCCATGCGGCAGAGGTCGCCGATATAGCCTTTGTAATTGCCGCCGGAATCAAGCGACAGGATGTCGCCTGCTCCCCACACTTGGTCGGAGGGCGCGCGATTGAGGCTCGTTCCCGCCGTTATGAGACAATATTCGAACGTAAGCCCCCGGTTCACCTCTTCGCGGCGAAGCGCTTCGACAAGCTCCGCTTTCGTTGCGCCAGGCCCGTGCGAGGCGATCACCGCCAACATGGAATTGACCACAAGCTCGGAGGCGACGCGCAGCAAATCCAGCTCATCCCGGGTCTTGCGGGCCCGCAGGCGTTCGAGCGGCATGTGCGCTTCGACGAACGTGACCTCAGGCAGTTCGCGCGCCATGAGTTCCGCCGCATCGGCGGGCAGGAACGCGCGCTCGACGCCGACGCGCTTCACCTTCGACCCCAGCTGTGCCAGATGGTCAGCTGCGAGCTGAGCCGAATCGAGGCTCGTGCTCGACTTCTGGAAGGCCGGAGTCCAGAACTTGCCGAGGTCCCTCTCATAAGTTTCCATCCCATGCCCGATATAGGTCGATTGGTCCGGGCGGCCTTTGACGTAAATGAGAATGGGCAAATAGCGACTGACTCCGATCGCGTCGAAATGATCGAAGAAGAAGAACCGGTAGCCGCCGAAGAGATATTGGATGTTGTGCTTGGATGAGATCACGGCGGCGTCGATTCCGGCCTCGTCGAGAAGCGCATCAAGGCGTACGACGTCAAATGACGGCGCGGCTTCAGCCTTCGCGAACGACTGTGCGGTCGGCCTCTCGGTCATGGTTTCCACCCTCGCTGATCTCCCGCGCTCGATGGCGCCGTCCTCATCCTAGCTCAGCCAAGCCAAGCTGTCGCCATCCGGTCGGCTTGCCAAGGGCGCGGGCCATCCCTCATCATCGCGATCGTCTCGGGTAACTTTTCCATGCCCGGACACGATCGCGGGAGCCGCCCATGCCTAATATCCAGTTTCTCAACCCCAACAGTCTGGGCACGCCGATCGCGCCATATTCGAACATCACCCGCGTCAAGGCGTCGGAGTTCTTGTTCATCGCCGGCCAAGTCGGGATGGACAAAAATGGCGAGACGCCCGCCGATTTCGAAGGCCAATGCGCGCAGGTGTTCGCCAATATCGGCGCCGCGCTTGCCTCCCAGGGCGCAGGGTTTCCCAACATCGTCGAGTTCACGAGCTATCTGGTACGGTCGCAGGACATCGGGAAATTCGCGGAATATCGAGCGCGCGAATATCCGCGCCTGTTTCCCAGCGGCGGATATCCGACCAACACGCTGCTCATTATCGACCGCCTGGCGCGCGAGGAGCTTTTGATCGAGGTGACCGCAGTCGCCGCCTTGTAGGGATCGGCCCTAGGGTCGGTTCCGCGACAAAGTCTGACATAAATAGCGATCAACACGGAAACTTGTCCATGCTCTCGGTCGACGCAAAAGGCGTCTTTCCTATCGCGCCCACACCTTTTCTGGCCGACGGTGCGATCGACAACGCCAGCGTCGATCGCATGATTGACCACTACGTCGCAGCGGGCGCCGAGGGCTGCACCATTCTCGGGATCATGGGCGAAGCGCCCAAGCTCGACCAAGACGAAGCGATCGGTTTGGTCGCTCGTTGCGTTATGCGCGCGCCAAAACTGCCGTTCATCGTCGGCGTCTCCGCACCAGGATTCGCGGCGATGCGGGGGTTGTCGCATGCGGCCATGGCCAAGGGGGCGGCTGGGGTCATGATCGCCCCACCGCCGTCGCTTCGCACCGACGATCAGATCGTGACCTACTACGCGCAGGCGATCGAGGCGATTGGGTCCGACATCCCTTTCGTCATTCAAGACTTTCCGCTGACGCTTGGCGTCGTCATGACGCCGGACGTCATTCGCCGGATCATCACCGGCAATCCGTCCTGTGTGATGCTGAAGCACGAGGACTGGCCAGGCTTGGAAAAAATTTCGGCTCTGCGGCGGTTTGAAAAGGAAGGCATGCTGCGCCGCATCCCGATTCTCACCGGCAACGGCGGCCTGTTCCTCGATTTCGAGATGGAGCGCGGAGTTGATGGCGCGATGACCGGCTATGCCTTTCCGGAAATGCTGATCGACGTCGTGCGGCTCTCGCGCGCGGGGCGACGCGAGGAAGCGCACGACGTTTTCGACGCCCATTTGCCCCTTGTTCGCTACGAGCAGCAACAGGGCGTCGGCCTCGCCACGCGCAAATACGTGATGATGAAGCGCGGCATTCTTACGTCCGACGCGCAGCGAAAGCCTGGCGCAGGCTTAAGCGCGACCGCGAGGGCGGAGGTCGACTACCTTCTCACCCGTCTCGCGCGCCGCGATAGGCGCGCCGGCGCGTGACCGGGATTGCGCGCCGGTGCACTTTGGTCGCCGAGCCGCGTTCCCATTTCGCCGTTCCGCCTGTATGGTTTCTAGCGTGGGCCGCGGGAGAAGCGGCGGAGAATGCGATGGGAGGCAGATTGATGGCGACAAAATTCATGCGGGCGCTCAGGCTCGGCGCGACGCTCGCAGCAGGTCTTGCGCTTGCGCATGGCGCGGTCGCCAAGGAGTGGAAGACCGCCGTCATCGGAATGGAGGGGGCCTACGAACCCTGGAACCTGACCGACTCGAGCGGCAAGATCGTCGGTTTCGAGGTCGACCTCGCCAACGACCTCTGCAAGCGCGCGGGCCTTGAGTGCAAGGTCATCGCCCAGGACTGGGACGGCATGATCCCAGGGCTGAAAGCGGGCAAGTTCGACGTCATCATGGACGGCATGGCCATCACCGACGAGCGCAAGAAGGAGATCGACTTCTCGAAACCCTACGCGGCTTCGCCGGGCTCGTTCCTCGCGCCGAAAGATAGCCCCCTCGCCAAGACCACCGGCGCAGGAACGCTCATCAATCTCGACAAGGATCCCGCCGCGGGCGAAGCAGCGATCAAGTCCGTGCAGGCGGCGCTAAAAGGCAAGACGCTTGGCGTGCAGGTTTCGACCACCCACGCCAATTTTGGCAGCCAATATCTCAAGGACATCGCGACGGTTAAGGAATACAAGACCACCGACGACCGCGACCTCGATCTCAAGTCCGGCCGCCTCGACGCGGTTCTCGAGGATCTTCCGACCAACATGGCGACAGCCTCAAAACCGGACGGAGCAGACCTCGCCGTCGTCGGGCCGAAATTCATCGGCGGTGTGTTCGGAGTGGGCGAGGGCATGGGGCTTCGCAAGAGCGACGCGGACCTGACAGCCAAATTCGATAAGGCGCTTGCGGAGGCGATCGCCGACGGGTCGGTGAAGAAATATTCCGAGCAGTGGTTCAAGGTTGACCTGACGCCTCAATAGGGCTTTCACACGCGCTTTTTCGTTAAAAGGCGCGCTTCCGGGGGCCGAAGTGGGCAATCTTGCGATCTTCGGCTTCGGCCAAGGCGGCTGGGGCCTCTCGCTCCTCGAAGGCGCGGCGATGACGCTTCTCGTCTCCGCCTGCGGTCTCCTCATCGGCGCGGCCATCGGCGGCCTCGTCGCCTGGGCGCGGCTTTCGGGGAAGCTGGTCGCGGGAGGCGTGGGGCAGGCCTACGCGGCACTCTTCCGCGGCCTGCCGGAACTGCTCATCGTCTATTTCGTCTATTTCGGCACGTCGACGCTTCTGACCGAGACGGCGGGCCTGTTCGGGCATGAGGGCTTCGTCGGCGTGCCAGCCTTCGCGGCCGGCGCGCTCGCTGTCGGCGTCATCTCCGGCGCCTATCAGGCGGAGGTGTACCGCGCCGCCTATCTCGCGATCTCGCGAGGCGAGCTCGAGGCCGCGGTCAGCGTCGGCATGAATCGAGCGCTCATGGCGCGGCGCGTCATGCTGCCGCAGGTCCTACGCTTCGCGCTGCCGGGCCTTGGCAATCTCTGGCAGGTTGCGCTCAAGGACTCATCGCTGATCTCGGTCACCGGCCTGACCGAGCTCATGCGGATAAGCCAAGTGGGCGCCGGATCGACGCATCGGCCATTTGCCTTCTATCTTGGCGGCGCCGTGCTCTATCTTGTTATGACGGTGGCGACGACCCGTTTCTTCGACATGGCCGAAACGCGCGCCACCCGCGGCATGCGCCGCGCTACGGGCTGAAGCGATGGACTTCGATTTCATCTCAAAATCGTTCGTCCGCCTTCTCAGCGCGCTGCCGCTCACCCTCTCGGTCTGGTTCCTCTCTGTTGTTCTCGGCGGCTTCGTCGCCGCCGGCGTGACCTGGATGAGGGTGAGCGGCTCGAAGCCGCTCGAGCTCCTCGCGCGCGTCTATGTCATGGTCTTTCGCGGCACGCCGCTCTTGATCCAGCTTTTCGTCGTCTATTACGGGCTTGCTTCGTTGCCGGCAGTGCGCGCCAGCATCGTCTGGCCCTTTCTGCGGGACGCGTTCAACTGCGCGGTGCTCTCGCTGGCGCTTTGCACCGCGGGCTATCAGTCGGAGATCTTTCGCGGCGCGCTTCTCGCTGTGCCGCATGCACAGGTCGAGGCGGCGCGTGCCTGCGGCATGTCTGGGCTTCTCCTATTCCGTCGGATTATCTTTCCGATTGCGCTCAGGCACGGCCTTCCAGCCTATTCGACGGAAATGATTTCGATGGTGAAGTCGACGGCGCTCGTTTCCCTAATAACCTTGTGGGACGTGTTGAGTGTCGCGCTCAAGATCCGCAACGACACGCTCGTCACCTATCTGCCGCTCATCCTCGCCGGCTTGATCTATTTCGTCGTCAATTATGTGATTGGCGCGGGTTTCCTTCTGCTCGAGCGGCGCTTGACGCCGCACCTCAAACCTCGATTGAGCTGAGGAAGCGCCGATGCCAGCCTCCACGCCAGCGCTCACGGTCGACAAGATGCACAAGAGCTTCGGCCAGCTCGAAGTCTTAAGGGGCGTCTCGTTGACCGCCAACGACGGCGACGTGATCTCGATTCTCGGCTCGTCCGGCTCGGGCAAGAGCACGTTTCTCCGCTGCATCAATCTGCTCGAGACCCCGGACAAGGGCGTGGTGACCGTGGCCGGCGAGACAATCAAAATGCGTGAGCGCCGGGATGGGCGCGCCGAGCCCGCAGACAGGCGACAGGTTGACCGTATCCGCTCCGAGCTCGGCATGGTGTTTCAGAGCTTCAACTTGTGGTCGCATCTGACGGTGCTCGAGAACCTAGTCGAGGCCCCGGTGCATGTGCAGAGACGCCCGCGGGCGGAGTGCGTCGAGGAGGCCCGCGCGCTCTTGGCGAAGGTCGGCATTGCCGACAAATGGAATCACTATCCCGCCCATCTCTCTGGAGGTCAGCAGCAGCGCGCGGCGATCGCGCGTGCGCTCGCCATGCGCCCGAAAGTGATGCTGTTCGATGAGCCGACCTCGGCGCTCGATCCGGAGCTCGTAGGCGAAGTGCTGCGGGTCATGCGCGCGCTCGCCGAGGAAGGCCGCACGATGCTGGTCGTCACCCACGAGATGAGCTTTGCGCGCGATGTCTCGACCCGGGTGATGTTCCTGCATCAAGGACTGGTCGAAGCAGAAGGACCGCCGCACGAGCTTTTCTCTTGCTCGACTTCCGATCGCTTCCGCCAGTTCATCTCTAAAGAGCGCGGCTAGAGGATCCGTGCCGCGCCTGTTCACCGGCCTCGAACTGCCGGTAGATGTCGTCGGCCAGCTCACGCTTACACGTGGCGGCGTTGTGGGCGCCCGCTGGCTCCAGCCGGAGGACTATCACGTCACGCTTCGCTTCATCGGCGACGTCGATGGGCGCTTCGCGCGCGACATCGCTGAGACGTTTGGCGACCTTCGCAGGTCGAAGGTTCCGGTGCGCTTCGACGCCTTAAGCTGGTTCGGCGGCGACAAGCCACGCGCCATTGTGGCCAAGATTGAGCCGGAACCGGAGCTGATGGATCTGCAAGCTGAACACGAGCGCCGCTTGAGGCGGATCGGCGTCGAGCCCGAGACGCGCAAATATACGCCCCACGTAGCATTGGCGCGGCTGCGTGGCGTTGGCCAGGCGTCGGTCGCGAGCTATCTCGCGACGCGCGGCGCGCTATTCGCGGAACCGTTCACTGCAGAGCGCTTCGTGCTCTATTCGGCGCGCGAGCGCTCAGGTAGCGGACCCTACGTCGTTGAGGCTGCCTATCCGCTGGGCTAGCCTTGTGTGGATGTGCGTGCAAACCGCCGCGCGCGAAAGCGCGGAACTAAACCGAGTCCTAAGGCGCTGAAAAGATTAGGGCGCGGAACTAAAAGGGAACTAAGGGCAGCGCACCACCGGACCCGCCCGCCGAAGACCGGTCTTAGCGGCCTCCAGGCGGCCCATTTCATCCCGCGCGAGAAGGCTTTAGAGGCGACCCATGGTTCCGTCCATTGACGTCCCGCGGCGCCGCGTTCGATTGAACCCTCGCGACCCCGATTTCTTCAACGATCCATATCCCCCGTATGCCCTGATCCGCGAAGCCGCGCCCGTGTTCTTTTGGGAGGACTACGGGTTCTGGTGCTTCACGCGCTTCGCCGACGTTTCGGCTTTGCTGCGCGACCGCCGCTTCGGCCGTCGAGTTATCGAACCGCCCCCACGCAATTCGAAACCGTATCTTGAGCCGTTTAACGCGCTCGAGCGCCATTCGATGTTGGAGCTCGAACCGCCGGAACACACACGGCTGCGCAACCTTGTCAATCGCGCCTTCGTCTCGCGCCGGATCGAAGAGCTTAGACCCGAGATCGAAAGACTGGCGCACGAGCGGATTGACGGTTTCGCGTCCAGGCGCTCGGCCGATCTTGTCACCGAGTTCGCCGAGCCCATTCCAGTCGCGGTCATCGCCGAGCTCTTGGGCGTCCCACGCGAGATGGGGTCTCAGCTCGTCGACTGGTCGCATTGCATGGTCGCCATGTACCAGTTCGGCGTAACGCGCGCCGTCGAGGACCGCGCGGCCGAAGCAGCGCGCGGTTTCGCCGACTACGTGCGCAATTTCGCCCGCGCGCGACGCAGCAATCTCGGCGAGGATCTAGTCAGCCAGCTTCTCATCGCCGAAAGCGATGGCGGCACGTTGGGCGAGGACGAGCTCGTCGCAACCGTCGTCCTGCTTTTGAACGCCGGCCACGAAGCGACGGTTCAGGCGATCGGCAACGGCGTGAAGACCATGCTAGAGCAGGAGATCGATGCGAGCGCTGCATTCGTGAGCCAAGCCGCGACGCTCGCGACAGTCGAAGAATTGCTGCGGCTCGACCCGCCGCTGCATCTCTTTACGCGCTATGCGCTTGATGAGGTCGAGTTCGCCGGCCTGCGGTTGCGCAGAAACGAGAAAATCGGCCTGTTGCTCGGCGCCGCCAACCGCGACCCCAAGCGATTTCTTAGGCCCGATGCGTTTCAGCCTAGCCGCACGCCGAACTCGCATGTGAGTTTTGGCGCCGGCATTCATTTCTGCGTCGGCGCGCCGCTAGCGCGGCTCGAGCTCGCGGTCGCGCTGCCGATCCTATTCGGCCGGCTCAGGGGCTTGCGCTTGGCCGAGCCGGCGCGCTATCGCGACGCATTCCATTTTCATGGGCTTGAGGCGCTGAGAGTCGAATGGGCGTGAGATCAATCCTTTCGACCTCGCGGACGGCGGATAAAAGCCCATCTTTGAGCTGGCCATCGCTTACCCGTGGCCGTCCTTGGCGCAACAGGCTTTATGCCGCCCTGCGCTCATTGGGCATGCTGTGGCGATATCGCCGCTATTTCGCGATCCTTGCATTTGGGCTCCTCGCAACGCCCCTCGTGGTCGGGATGGTCAAGCCGGACAGTCCGGAATTGATTTTCAAGGAAGGACGAAGGCTCGCGCCTGCGCCGGCGGCGCCCAATCGCCTGGCTGATTTGGGGCTGCTTCCCGGCCAGATCGACGCTTATCTCAAGGATCACTTCGGCTTTCGGCATGTTCTGATTTAGTTGCACAAGGACCTGACGAAGCCGATGCTCGGCTTTGGCGGCTCGGAGGTGCTGATCGGCCGGAACGGGCGCATGTTCTATCTCGGCGGCGAGATGGTGCAACAGAGCGCTGGTCTCATCTTTCGCGACCAAAAGGTTGTGGACTCGGTAAACCTGCTTGCACGAAGCCGCGATGAGCTGGCGAAACGGGGAACAGCGTTTTTTGTCGTTGTCCTTCCGAGCACGTCGTCCATCTACGAAGCGGATCTTCCAAACTGGGCACAACGTCATGGCCGAAAGACGGAGGACGATCTTTTTCTGCAGGACCTTGCCGAACGCGGGATAAAGACGGTCGATCTACGCCCGACGCTTAAGCAGACCGCGTCGGAAGGCAAGGCCTATCTCTTGCACGACTTGCATTGGACCGCTCGCGGCGCGGTCGCCGGCTTCAACGCCGCCGTCGAAGCCGATTCTCATCCCGACTGGCGGGTGGATCCGCTGAAGGCGCTTGGGCCGGCGCGGGAAGTCAAGGGAGGCGACCTCGCCCGGCTGCTCGGCGAGCAAGACGAGGTGACGGAGACGGCTGAGCGTCTCGTCCTGCCGGCGGGAGGCAAGGTCGATATCTTGTCGCATGATGTCATGCCCACTTACGTGATTACGACGGGCAAGCCGGGACCGACGATCCTCGTTGTTGGCGATTTGTTCACCGCGAGCTTCTTCCCGCCGATGCTCGCCCCGCACGTCGGACGAGCAATCTGGGTCCATTACGATGAAAACGGCTGCAGCTTCGACAGGTCGCTGGTCGACAAATATCATCCTGACGAGGTTTGGTGGGCGCCGGTTGAGCGCATGCTCATCTGCGAGTTGCGCGACCCCGCAGCAGCGCAGGCCGAATTGCGATGATTCGCATAGGCCCGTGCGCGCCGGCCGGCGCGGCCCGGTCAGCCTTCCCCGCGATCGCCAGCGTTTCGCACGTCGCCGCTTCCGAACTGCAACGATAGCGAATAGAAGTCCGGCCCGTGGATTCGATCTCATCCGGACGGGCTTGGCCCTGCGCCCGCAGTGGCTGGGCCCGCGTGCGGCCTTAACTGGGCATGCTGCGCCGGTATCACCGCTATTTCGCTCTCCTCGCCTTCGGTCTTCTTGCGACGCCGCTTGTCGTTGGAATCATCAAGCCGGACGGCGCGAAGGCCATCCTTAAGGAGAAACGGTACCTCGCGCCTGCGCCAAGGGCGCGCCGGCGAGCGGCGGCGATTGGCTCACGTTTCCGAGAGAGGTCGACGCCTATCTCAAGGACTGCTTTGGTCTGCGCTAGACGATGATCCCCCTGCAGAAGGACCTGACCGGACCGCTCGTTCAGGACAGCAACGTCGCGGTGATCGGCGCCAGCGGGCGAATGTATGCGCTGCCCGACGATATGCTCGCGCAAAGCGCAGGCCACGTCTTCCGCCCTCAAAAGGTGGGCGAGGCCGTCGACATGATGGCGGCGATGAACGAGGCGCTCACGCGGCGCGGCGTCAAGTTCCTGGTCGCCGTGCCGCCGAATTCCTCGACCATCCACCAGAATGCTCTTCCGAGCTGGGCGCGAAATCGCGGCAGAAAGACCGAGTACCCTCCTTTTGCCTGGCGGCCCGGGATGTCAAGACCGTTGACCTGCGTCCCGCGCTGAGAGAGCCTCGCGCCTTCGGAGCGACCTATTTCCTCAACGACCTGCGCTGGAACGTGAACGGTGCAATCGCCGGCTACAATGCCATAGTGGGAGGCATCCACTGAAAATCGATCCGTCCTCCGCGATCGGCCCCCCATGAAGAAGACGGGAGGCGATATCGCGACGCTAGCGGGGATAGCGGACAAAGTCGTGGAAACGACTCCGACCTTGGCCTTGAATCCGATCGGGCGCGACGAGCGGCTGTCTCACAGCCTTGAGGGTCGCATCGAGGCCGCGTGTGGTATGTCCGATCACGCCATCGTAACGGGCAGGCCCGGTCCGACGATAATGGCGATCGGCGATTCCTTCACGGTCGGATATTTCCCACTGTTCCTTTCGCAGCACGTCGGCCGGGCCGTTTGGTTCCACCATAAGTATTGCGGCTTCGACCGGGCGTCGATCGACCGGATCCGCCCCGACGAAGTTTGGTGGATGCCGGTTGAGCGCTATCTCATTTGCCGTCCGGGAAAGAAATTAAAAAATTTCCCCCAAGCCGAAGCGAGAGGGAAAGTGGTGATCCACAACTAATGCTTGCGCGCAATCGTCGGATATTCGCTATTGTCGCGTTTTTCGTTCTGGCGACGCCGCTGGTGGTGGGTCTCGTCGCGCCCGACAGTCCCGCGACCGTCCTCAAGGAAGGGCGCTCCCTTGCACCAGCGCCCCGGCTGCCCATCACCGGGGCGGGTTGGCTCGCATTGCCGGCCGCGGTCGACGCCTATCTGAAGGATCATTTCGGCCTGCGGCAGAAGCTGATCACGGCGCATCGGGAACTGACGAAACCGATGCTTGGATTCGGCAACAATTCGGTGCTTGTCGGTCGCGACGGGCGCATGGTCTATCTCGGCGAGAATGCGGTGCGGCAAAGCGCGGGCCTCCTCGTTCGGGACGAGGGGGTGGCCGAGACCGCGGCGACGCTTCAACGCATGAACGAAGAACTTTATGCGCGCGGCGTCCGGTTCCTGGTCGCCATGCCGCCAAATGGGTCGACAATTTATCAGGACGACCTGCCGCACTGGGCGCAAAATCCAGGCAAGCCGACCGAGTACGACTTGCTGCTCGCCAGGCTCGCGACGAAGGGCGTGCCCACCGCCGATCTGCGGCCGGCGATCAAGAAAGCCCGGGCGGAAGGCTCCGTCTTCTACATGCACGATACCCATTGGACCTTTCGGGGCGCTCTCGCCGGGTACAACGCGATCGTCGAGGCGGACGCACGCCCAGACTGGCGAATCGAGCCAAGCTCCGCGCTTGGGCCCATGACGCAACGCAAAGGCGGCGATCTGGCGCGCATGTTAGGCATTGGTGACGCCGTTTCGGAATATGCACAGTACCTGACGCTCCCCCCGGAAAAAAAGTCCTCCAGTCTTCGGATCCGTTCGGGGACTTTATTGAAACATCCGAAAAGGCAGGGCCAACGATTCTGATTCTTGGCGACTCATTCACAGGTGGGTATTTCCCCTCGATGGTTTTACAGCACGCCCACCGCGTGGTTTGGATGGACCACTGGTCTTGCGACTTCGACTGGAAGGCGCTGGAAAAATATCATCCTGACGAGGTCTGGTGGATGCCTACCGAGCGCTTTTTGGTTTGCCCGCCGGGCGTGAGGCCGAAGGGTTTGCCCGAAAGCAACGCGGCGCGGGTGGACGAGACAGCTCATCCTGGGGTTGCCGCGCAGGTTGGCGCGGCTGGAACTCGACACGGCCTGCGGGAATGACGCGCAAGCGTCATGCGAAAGCCTATCGCAAACCCCTGTCGAAGGCCTACCGAGCCTAGGCCCCAAGCGCCGGGCTTTCAGGCCGGAAGACTGAGAAGCCCGGCGGCGCCGGACTCCAGACCGAACAAGAGCTGGGAGCCTGTCGCATTCCAGCCAAGCGCGCTGGCCGCGCCATCGCCCGGAGGGCGCACCAGGATTTCGGCGGCGTCGCCAAGGCGGACGAGGAGAACCAGGCCATCGGCGTAGCCAATGGCGACGACGAGCGCCTTCGGATGAAAGGCGACCTGGGTCACTCTCGCCTGGCGAACGCCGCACTCGCGCGGGGCCTTGCCCATCGGGCCGTCCTTGTCCTTGAAAGGCCAGACGACGGCGGCGTCGGCGCCGGAGGTGGCAAGCCATTGGCCGTCATGCGACCAGGAAAGGGAGCGTGTCTTCGCCGGATACCCGGTCATTCGCATGTTGCGCGAATCCTGGATTCGCCAGCCATGCAACGCGTTCTCCTGCATCGAAGTGACGAGGAAGCGCCCGTCGGGCGAGAAGGTGACGTCGAGATGCGCCCCCTTCCATTCCAGGGTCTGTGGATCTCCCTCCACCTTCGGAAACCAGAGCGTCGCGCCATTGTAATGAGTCGCCGCCAGGCGAAACCCCTTTGGTTGAAAGCTCAGGCCGCGAGCCGTCGTCGGCGCGCTCCACGACTTGACGCTCCCAGTCTCGTCGCGCGCCCGAACCTGTTTTCCCGCGCTCCAGGCATAAGCCTTGCCGCGCAAAGCGAGCGCGTCGATCCATTTGCCCTTCTCGTCCGCGATTTCCTGAAAGGCCCCGTCGGGCCGCACCGCGACGACGCGTCCGTCGTCACCTCCGGTGAGCAGCGCCCTGCCGTCACTAACCGCAGTCAGCATCGCCGCGTTGGGGTGGACGACGACCCGCTTTTGCTCCTCGGGCTCGCCGATCAGCACGCCGCCATCGGCGAGCGCCAACGCCGGTGTGCCGTCGAGGAACGCCGCAGCCACAACATGCGCCCCTGCGTCGATGACCCGCGCGTGCTGCGCCAGCGAAGAGGCGGCTTGAGCTTCAGTCATGGAGCCGAGAGGCGATCAAGCCGCACAGTCCAGGAACCCGCTGCGGATTTCCTCTTCCTGAAGATCCCGGCCAATGAACACGACCTTCGACTCACGTTTCTCGTCCGGTCTCCACTCGCGCTGCGAATCGCCGTCGAGCATCATATGCACGCCCTGGAAGACGAAGCGGTTGGGATCGCCCTTCATCGCCACGATGCCTTTGCACCGCAGGATATTTGGCCCCTGCTCCTGGGTGAGGCGATTGATCCAGGGCATGAACTTGGCTGGGTCAACGTCGCCATCGAGCCTTATCGCCACCGACTGCATGTCCTCGTCGTGATAGTGCTTGAGGCCATGATGTTGATGCTCACCGTCGTGATGATCGTGATCGTGGTCGTCCTCGCCGACGAGGAAGTCGGGTTCGATGTCGAGGATGCGGTCGAGATCGAAGGCTCGGCGCTCGAGCACGTCGGCGAGCGCGATGTCGCATTTCTTCGCCCGATGCAGCGTCGCGTAAGGGTTGATAGCCCGAATGCGCCCCTCAACCTCACGCAATTCCGCCGCGCTGACCAAGTCGGTCTTATTGATGATGATGACGTCGGCGAAGGCGATCTGGTTCTTGGCTTCGGGCGCGTCGCGCAAGCGCTGGGCGAGCCACTTGGCGTCGGCGACCGTCACCACCGCGTCGAGCCTCGCCGCCTCCTTCACATCCTCGTCGACGAAGAAAGTCTGCGCCACCGGCGCCGGATCGGCGAGTCCGGTGGTCTCAACGATGATGGCGTCGAACCGGCCTTTTCGCTTCATCAACCCCTCGATGATGCGGATGAGGTCGCCGCGCACCGTGCAGCAGATACAGCCATTGTTCATCTCGAACACTTCTTCGTCGGCCCCGATGACAAGCTCGTTGTCGATGCCGATCTCGCCGAACTCGTTGACGACGACCGCGTAGCGTTTGCCGTGCGGTTCGCTCAAAATACGATTGAGCAGGGTCGTCTTACCCGCGCCGAGATAACCGGTGAGGACGGTGACGGGAATTTTTTCCGGCTCGTGGCTTGTGGTCACGCGCTCCATCTCCTCGATGAGAAAGGGATCAGGCTCAAATATAGTGTTCAGCGGCGCTTCTGGGTAGGGCCGCCCCCGAGAGGACGCTCAGCGCTACCAGGAGGTCGAACCGAACCCGCCGTTAACGCCAAGATAGGGGCCTGTCCACCGCCATGCTGGGGGCGTGACATAGGTAGGCTGCACATTGACGAAGGGCGGCGGCATCTCACCGGCAGGCAAAGTCGCTGGAGGAGGCCCGAGCACGACCGCTTCCTCCGGAACGTAGCCAAATCGGCCTCTCCACGACACGCGACACCAGCCGCGAGCGCATTTCAGCAATTCGATTTCGGCGGTTTGGGGAATGTGCTGCACAACACCGGTCTTTCCGCTCGGGCCGGCGCGCATCGAAACCGGCACCCCCGTCATCGCCAGTTTCGCGAGCACCGGCGCGGCCAGAGCGATGTACACGCCAAGCCCAAGGCAAAGACGCGCAATCATCGTGGTGACCCTCTCATTCGCGGCAACGCATCGTCTCAGTCTGCTTCCCCGCGGGACGGTGGTACACCTCTTTGGCGGAAATACGCCTGCCCAACCGATGACGGGAACTCAGATTTTCGCCGCGCGCCATGTGGGCCCGTTCGGTCCAAACGCTGGTTCGATACGGAAATTGTCATTCTCGGTCATCGCGCCAAGCGGCAAAGCCCCCTCGGGCATGACGAGCGTCGCCTGGTCGCCGACGAACATGATTACGTGTCGCTTCTGTTCGAGCAACGTCTTCGCCATCGCGCGCAAGCCATCGAAATAGGGCTTCTTCCGCCACGCGCCAGGAGAGCCGGGGTCGACCTGCCCGTAGACGAAGCCGTTCGTCGGGTAGACGGAGAGCACGAATCGCGCCCGATCAGGCTTCCAGTCGGCCGGCATTGTCCCGTCAGTCATCCACAGGCAGAAAAATTGCCGGCATTGGGCCGGCGGAGCGTCATGGATCGCGCAGCCCGTTCCTGGTGTGCAATGCTTGCACCATGCGCCGGGCGGCTTGGCGAATTCGGGCAGCGCATAGACTTTGCAACAAAGGGTGCAGGCGCCGCACTCGCGTCCGGGCGCGGCCATGTAGGACGTAAGGACGATCGCAGGTGAGGACATTGGCGCGTCACTGGCCCGGCTCATGCGCCGGACCGCTATCGCGCCCCGCTCCGGCTGGCAAGTTCGATGAATGAGACTGTCGCAACGTAAGCCGCCGATGGCTAACGCCGCGCGGACAAGCGGCTTGGCGAAGCGGTCCTGCTCGCGATAGGCTGAGGCCGCGCCCAATCAGGGTGCGGCCTGGGGAGCAACATGCGCAACTCGTTCGTTTCTTGGCTGACGGCGGTGGCGATCGCCCTCGGACTTGCTCTCGGCGGTCCAAGCGCGGCGAGCGCCGAAAGCATCATGAGAACATGCGCAACCGAATGGAAGCAGGCTCAGGTGTCGGGAGCGACTGACGGCCAGTCCTGGCCGCAGTTTCTGGCGCAGTGCCGTACCCGCCAGGGCGCCCCCGCCGGCCCATCCTCGACGGCCGCTCCCGTGCCTGGCGCTCCTTCAGGTTCACTGTTCCCATGGTCGCAGCCTTCGGCGCCGGCTTCGGCGTCCGCGTCAAGTGTCGGCGCGGCCTCGGCCGGCCAAAGCGTCATGAAGGTATGCGCAAGCCAATGGAAAGACGCCAAGGCGGCTGGAACCACCGGCGGCCAATCCTGGCCGCAGTTTCTCGCTCAGTGCCGCACCCGTCAGGGCTCGGCCGCCGCCTCGCCCTCCGGCGGTTTCGCTCCCGCGCCGGCGCCTGCGCCCGCCTCCCAGTCCGGCTCCTCGTTCCCCTGGTGGCATCCGTCCGCTTCGACTTTGGCGCCAGCGACGAACACCGGCGCGCCCGGGGCGCTGGAGGCTGGCCAATACACGACCGAACTGGCGGCCCGCGCCCGATGCCCGTCTGGCACGATCGTATGGGCCAATACGCCGAGCCATATCTACCACTACTCGGGAACCCGTTATTATGGCCGGACGCGCCGCGGCGGCTATATGTGTGAAACGGATGCGCGCGCGGCTGGGTATCGTCCGTCGCGGAGCCGGCGGGATGCAACGGAGACCCATCCCGGATAGGCGCGTCGGCCAGCGCGCTCAAGCCAGAGGTCGCCTTCCCAGTCTCATGCCTCTACGGACCGGTCGCAGAGGGAGCGTCCACATGAGTCCCGCTGCCTTTTTTAGAAGCCACGCGACCAATTCGTTGTGTGACGCGCCTCACGTTCCCCCGTCCTTGGTTCATGTCTAATCGATTGCACCCGCGCTGAAAGGCGCAGAGTGGCCCCTTGTTAAGAGGATTGCTGCAGGCTGCCTTTATCGACTCGCTCTGGCGAGCGAACCAGCCTCAGCAAGTGACCTATGGAACGTAAGATGCCCCCATTTCCCCAAGCGGATGCGCGCTCGGGTCAATCCGACTGCGGCCACCATTTCCTTCACACGAACGTCTTTCTGCGGCACGCCAGCGGTGTTTCGGGTGACGCCGAAGAGCACATCGACAATCTGTTGACCCAAGCTGCCGTTGCGAAACGTCGAGTTTGGATGAGCAGCATGCTGTTCGCCGAGCTTAAGCCGTCGATGTTTGTTCGCGGACGCTTCAAAACCCTTCACGAATTGACCCGTTATATCCGCTCGCTGGCGACCCTGGTGACGCCCGACCCGAATACGATGCTGCGCGTGGCGCGACTTCGTGACGCCAAATGGCAAAGACCGGTCGGCCTGCGCGGAACGGAGGAAAAGCCACGAATGATGTCGTTGAGCGACGCCATCCAAATCGCCTCGGCGCTGTGGGTGAAAGAAGCGGGCGGCGTCACCGATCTCAAGTTCCTCATGTTCGACGACTTGAGCGCAAGCGAGGCTAAGGGCAGCGCGCGGCTCTCTCTCCTGCGCCTGCAAGATTATGCCGAGGAGGCGCGGGCCAATTCCGACGTCATGGCCGCGGTGCGGTTGACCCGCATCCAGCCCTTTCGCCAAGCGCTCACCATTCCCGAAGCGGCGCCAGCCGAACACGAGCCGAGCGCGGTTTCCTGACGGGTCGCGCCGCCTGTGGAAGGTGGCGCGGCAGCTTGAGCACGCGTTCGGCTCGGCGCGCGGTCTGCGGGACATTGAGGGGGTCGTGCATCATTCCGCGAACACCCGGTCGAAGATCGTATCGACGTGTTTCAGGTGATAATGGAGGTCGAACAGCGCCTCGAGCTCTTGGCCGGTCAAGACCTTGTCGACATCCTTGTCCGCTTTGAGAAGATCGAGAAACTCGCCCTCGCCGCGCCAGACCGGCATCGCGTTCCGCTGGACAAGCGCATAAGCCTCGTCGCGAGCGACGCCCTTTTGGGTCAACGCCAGCAACACGCGCTGCGAATGGATAAGCCCGCCAAGCCGATCCAGGTTTTTCCGCATCGCTTCCGGATACACCACCAGCTTGTCGATCACGCCGGCGAGGCGCGCCAACGCAAAATCGAGCGTGATCGTCGCGTCGGGACCTATCATCCTTTCGACCGACGAATGCGAAATATCGCGCTCGTGCCAGAGCGCCACGTCCTCGAGCGCGGGCGTCACCGCGGAGCGAACCATGCGCGCCAGCCCGGTCAGGTTTTCGGCCAGGACCGGATTGCGCTTGTGCGGCATGGCGGATGAGCCCTTCTGCCCTTCGGAGAAGAACTCTTCCGCCTCCATCACTTCGGTGCGCTGTAGATGGCGAATCTCGGTCGCCAGCCGCTCGACCGAGGACGCGACGACGGCGAGCGTGGCGAAGAAGGCCGCGTGACGGTCACGCGGGATGACCTGGGTCGAAATCGGTTCCGGCTTCAGGTCCAGCTTTGCGGCCACATAGGCTTCAACTCTTGGGTCAATGTTGGCGAAAGTGCCGATCGCGCCCGAGATCGCACAAGTGGAAATGTCCTCACGCGCCACGACAAGCCGGGCGCGGGCCCGAGCGAATTCCGCGTACGCAAATGCGAGCTTCAGGCCGAAGGTCGTGGGCTCCGCGTGGATGCCGTGCGAGCGGCCAATCGTCGGGGTCATCTTATGCTCGAAAGCGCGGCGCTTCAGCGCGCCAAGGAGCAGGTCGAGGTCGGCGATGAGAATGTCGCTCGCGCGGCCAAGCTGCACGGCGAGGCATGTGTCAAGCACATCGGAGCTCGTCAGTCCCAAATGAACGAAGCGCGCTTCGGGGCCAACGAATTCGGCAAGGTGCGTCAAGAACGCAATGACATCATGCTTGGTCACCTTTTCGATCTCGTCGATCCGCGCGACGTCGAATTTGGCTTGTCGCCCCTTTTCCCAGATCGCCTTGGCCGCTTCCTTTGGGATCAGACCGATCTCGGCCATAGCTTCCGAAGCATAAGCCTCGATCTCGAACCAGATGCGAAAGCGCGTCTCGGGCGACCAGACAGCGGTCATCTCAGGGCGGGAATAGCGGGGGATCATTGGCAGGAATGCTTTCTGTTTGTTCCTTTCGGTCGGGGTCTATAGGAACGGAAGTTTAGAATCGAGCCGAGCGCGGCCATGACTGCGCGACGCATCAGGTCAGGGAAACCAGCGGTCTCATGCCCTCGCACTCGGTCGATGTCATTGTGCTGGGCGCCGGAATTGTCGGCGTCTCGGCGGCGCTCGCGCTTCAGGCTCGCGGCCGAACGGTGGCGCTCATCGATCGTCTGCCTGAGGCGGCCGGCGAGACGAGCTTCGGCAACAGCGGCATCATCCAGACCGAAGGGGTGCTGCCCTACCTTTTTCCACGAGCGATCCGCGAGATCGCGCGAGCGGCGGTGAACCGGGACCCCCGCGCCCATATGCGCCATGGTTCGCTGCCGTCGATCGCCCCTGCGATCTGGCGCTATTTCCAGGCCTCGACGCAAACGCGAAAGGCCGCGACCGGCAAGGTCATGGCCCCGCTCCTGTTCGCCGCGGCGGCCGAGCACCTGAAGCTCGCGCAGGACGCGGGCGCGTCCGGACTTTTGCGGACTGGCGGCTGGATCAAGGTCTATCGCGGCGCCCTGGGCCGCGAACTGGCGCATGCCGAGGCTGAGGAGCTCAAGCCGTTTGGCGTCAAGCCGGTTGTCCTTGATCGCGCCGGGCTGACCGCCCTCGAGCCGCACGTGGGCGACAAGGCGATTGGCGGCGTTCACTACACAGAGCCGCTGTCGACCGGCGATCCCGCCGGGCTGATCCAGAGCTACGCCGCCCTGTTCGTCAAACGCGGCGGCCGGATGGAGAGGGGAGACGCGCTGAGCCTCGAGCCTTCGAGCTCCGGCTGGATGGTAACGACGGACAAGGGCCGGCTCGCCGCCCGCGACGTGGTCATTGCGCTCGGGCCGTGGTCCGATGAGCTCTCGCGACGCTTCGGCCTCCGCCTGCCCTTCTTCGTCAAGCGCGGCTACCATATGCATTACGAGGCCAAGGGCAATGCCGGTCTCACGCGCCCGGTCCTCGACCTCGAGCGCGGCTACCTCGTCACCCCGATGGCGCAAGGGCTTCGGCTGACGACCGGGGCGGAATTCGCACGGCGCGACGATCCCCCCTCGCCCGCGCATCTCGAGCGGGTCGAGCCCTACGCGCGGGAACTGTTCCCCATCGGCGCGCGGAAGGACGCCTCGCCCTGGCTCGGCCGGCGCCCCTGCCTTCCGGACATGCGGCCGGTCATTGGGCCCTTCCCTGGCAAGCCAGGCCTATGGCTCGATTCCGGTCACCATCATCTCGGACTTACCCTCGGCCCGATCACCGGCCGTCTCATCGCGGAGCTCGTGACCGGCGAGGCGCCGTTCGTCGACCCTGCCCCGTTCCGAGCAGAGCGGTTTGGAGCGTGAAGCGCCGGGCGATGGGCATAAACGCGCCTAAACGCTAGTTAAACTCACCTAAACGTTGTCTAAACGCTAGTAAAATAGCTAGCGTTTACTAGCGTTTATTTTTTCGAATCGAGACTTTTCAATGGGTTACAAGCGACTCAGATAAGGGAAATTCCCGGACTATCTCACGCCTAATAAGAGTATTATCGCGAGCCGTCCTTTGCCTGCAGCTTCCGCCATATGCGCGCCATCCAAAAACTATATCAAAAATTTCTGACTTTGGCAACAGGAAACGAACAGCGTTTTCGGGAGTTGAGGCGGGGCGCCTGACCGCCAACCGACTGACCCAGCGTCGCAGCGAGCAGGGCCAAGCGCATTGACAGCGGCCCATCAATCGGGGTTATAAAGCCCGTATGGGGAAGCGATCTCCCCATGAGGCGACAGCTGAAGAATCGCGCCCCCTTTTTGTTCGAGGGCGCATTCATGTCGTCATTCAACACCATATCCGCAGAAAAACTTGCGCGCCTGATCGGCGTCCCGCGCGGCCCCACGCTTATCGATGTGCGGACCAAGGGGGACTTCGCCGCCGACCCGCGCTTCATTCCCGGCGCAATCCGCCGGCCTCATGGGACCGTATCGTCCTGGGCGCCCGAATTCGCGGGACGTTCGGCCATCGTCATCTGCGACAAAGGCCAGAAGCTGAGCGAGGGCGTTGCGGCTTGGCTGCGCCAAGCCGGGGCATCGGCGGCCGAAGTTCTTGTCGGCGGCCACTCCGCTTGGGCGGAAGCGGGACTGCCGCTCGTGCCCGAAGGCAAACTGCCCCCACGCGATCCGCAGGGCCGAACCGTCTGGGTGACGCGCTCAAGACCGAAAATTGATCGCATCGCCTGTCCATGGCTCATCCGTCGCTTTGTCGATCCCGAAGCCGCGTTCCTGTTCGTTTCGCCCGCGGAAGTGCAGCCGGTGGCCGAGCGCTTCAATGGCGCTCCCTTCGATATCGAAGGGGTCTTCTGGAGCCACCGTGGCGAACTTTGCACGTTCGACACGATGCTGGACGAACTGGGACTTCGAACGGAACCGCTCGCGAAGCTTGCGACGATCGTAAGAGGCGCCGACACCGCGCGGCTCGACCTTGCGCCCGAAGCTTCCGGTCTTCTTGCCGCCTCCCTCGGCCTGTCGCGGATGTATCTCGACGATCTCGAGCAACTTGGGGCGGCCATGACGCTATATGACGCCTTCTACCGATGGGCTCGCGACGCGAGCGAGGAGACGCACAACTGGCCCACCAACAAGCCGGGGAAATCGGCGTGAATGCGCTGAGGGGCGACTGAGCACAGAAGGACCCAACATGAACCGCTTTCTTTCTCTTGCCTCGATCTCTCTTATCGTCGCCCTCACCACGCCGGCGAAGGCCGAGACCGACTGGTTCGTTGTCGACACGATCCTGACCCGAACCGGAACCGTCTCGGGCGAAGTGCATCGCTACGGTCTGCCTCGCAGCGACCTCGACGTTTCGCTCGACGGCGTAGCCCTCAAACCTGGCTTCGCCCTCGGCGGATGGATCGCGTTTGAGCCCATGGGCGACAAGGCGATGATGATGGGCGACCTCGTCCTCACCGAAAGCGAGATCAATCCTGTGATGAGCAAGCTGCTTTCCGAGAGTCTTCAGGTGACCGCCCTGCACAACCATTTGCTGCGCGCCAATCCGCCGACATTTTACATGCATGTCGCAGGGACCGGCGACCCCGCTCAGCTTGCGCGACTGGTCCGCGCCGCTCTGGAGGAGAGTAAGACGCCGTTCGATGTCAAGCCTCCCGCGGAAGCCGCGGCGGCGAGCGCGGACACCTATTTCGACGCAACAAAGGTCGACGCGGCGATCGGCCACAATGGCAAGGCGAACGGCGGCGTCTATCAGTTCAGCATAAAGCGCGCCGACGACATCAAGATGGATGGGATGGTCGTTCCCGGCGCGATGGGAACCGCAATTGGCATTAACTTCCAGCCGACCGGCGGCGGCAAAGCGGCGATTACCGGAGATTTCGTCGCGCTGTCGAGCGAACTCAATCCGCTTATTACGGCGCTGCGCGACAATGGGATCGAGGTTACGGCGATCCACAATCACATGGTCGGCGAGGAGCCCAGGGCGTTCTTTATTCATTTCTGGGCGAATGACGACGCAATCAAGCTCGCCAACGGGCTTGGAGCCGCGTTGAAGACTGTCAACGTGAAGCAGAACTGACCGCGCTTCGATGATCGAACTGGCGGACGGCCGCGGATGACAAACGCCACAGAAACTTCGCGCGACCGGATCGTGGAAGTCGTGCGATACTTTCTGCGCCTTGGCCTGCTTGGCTTTGGCGGCCCAGTCGCCCTTGTCGGTCAGATGGGACGTGAACTGGCGGACGAGCGCGGCTGGCTGACCAAGGAACAGATGCGCGAGGCCGTCGCGATATGCCAATCGCTGCCGGGACCACTCGCTATCCAGGTCGGCGTTTACATCTCCTATTTGCGCGCCGGTTTCTGGGGGGCGTGGGCAGGGGGCTGGGCCTTCATTCTGCCGAACTTCGTGATCGTAGCGAGCTTGGGCGCGCTCTACGTCTACCTCGGCGATCTGAAACCGGTGACCGCGATCTTCTACGGCGTGAGCCCAGCCGTCATCGCTCTCATTCTTCACTCCTGCTGGCGGCTGGCGAAGCTTGGCATGGAGGACTGGCTGCAATGGGCGATCGCGGCCGTCTGTTTCATCGTGACCGTCACCCTGCGCGCCGAGGTTGCACTGCTCTTCATCGCCGCCGGCTTGATCGGAATTATGTACTACGGGAATGCGCTCCGGCTCCCGCGCTCAACGACACTGGCGATTGCCGCGCCGCTCGCCGCGATCGCTTCAGTCACGACCGGTTCCACCCTCGCCAAGCTCCTGCTCTTTTTCTTGAAGGCGGGCTCACTAACTTTCGGCAGTGGCCTCGTGATCGTGCCGTTCCTGGAGCAGGGCCTCGTGCGCGAGTATGGATGGCTTGACCAGCGCCAGTTCCTGATTGCCGTCGCAATCGGCATGATCAGTCCCGGCCCCGTCGTCATCACCGCGACCTTCGTTGGATATCTGGTCGCCGGTTTTTGGGGCTCACTGGTTTCGACAATCGGCATTTTCCTGCCTTCCTTCCTTCTGGTGTTGATCGTCGCTCCAATTCTGGCCCGACATCGCGCCAATCCGAACGTTCAGGGCTTCGTGAAGGGAGCCTTTGGGGCGGCGATCGGGACCATTCTTGGGGCCTGCGTGTTGCTGGGGCGCATCGCGATTGGCGATTGGCTGACGGCGCTTATTGGGCTGGCGTCGCTCGCTGTCTTGTTCCGCTGGAAGGTGAGCAATCCCATGCTGATGGCTGCAACGGCAGTGGTTGGACTGGTTGCCTATCCTCTTCTTCAGCCGACCTGGGTGATGGTGAAGTAAAAAGGCGGTCTCTATGATGAGACGCGAGCACTTAACGTTAGCAAGCCTGACTTTTGCGCTATTCGCACAGGCGCTGACGCTTCTGTCTTTTTTGAGCTTCGACGATGAGGCGCACGGTCAGGCGCCGGTCCAGCTCGAGCTCGAGCGCGCAATTCCGCTGCCTAATGTCGCGGGGCGCATCGATCATCTTGCAATCGACGTCACACACCAGCGCTTGTTCGTCGCGGAGCTTGGCAATGGCTCGGTCGACGCCGTCGATCTCTCATCGGGCGAAACGCGCCGGATGGGGGGGCTGAAGGAGCCGCAAGGGCTTGCCTATTTGCCCGATCGCAATGAGCTCGTGGTCGCGTCGGGAGGCGACGGGACCGTTCGCTTCTTCGACGCGAGTTCGCTTAAGCCCCTTGGATCGGTTTCGCTTGGAGACGACGCCGACAACGTGCGGGTCGATCCGAAAACCGGCCAGATCGTAGTTGGCTATGGGTCGGGCGCTCTGGCGATCCTTGACCCTGCCCGACGCGCGGTCGTTAGAACCATAGCGCTCGGCGCGCACCCCGAGGGGTTTCAAATCGATGCCGCAGGTCGAAAGGCGTTCGTAAACGTCCCCGACGCGCATAAGATTGCCGTCGTCGATTTGGATTCGGGCCGGGCGCTCGCGAGCTGGCGGGCCGCTCATGTCGCCAACTTTCCCATGGCGCTTAGTCAGGATTCGGGGATCGTCGGCATAGTCTACCGCATACCGTCGCGGCTGGCGCTGCTTGAGCCTGCTTCTGGAACAGGCCAGGCGGATATGCCGACTTGTGACGACGCCGACGACCTCTACTTCGACGACAAGAGGCGCCGCATCTACGTGAGCTGCGGATCGGGGGCGATAGACGTCTTCGAGCAGGCCGGCGGCAAATATGTCGTCTCCGCGCGTATCGAAACCCGGCCCGGCGCCCGAACTTCCCTGTTCGTTCCAGCGCTCGACCGCTTGTTCGTCGCCGCGCGAGCCGGTTCGGGCGGGCAGGGCGCCGCCATCCTGGTTTATCGTCCGTCGCCATGACGACCGACGGTAGCGCGGCGTGACCTGCTTTTCATGTCACGATCCTCACGGCAGCAACAATGTCGCGATGCTGCGGGAGAAAGGGAACGCGCTTTGCCTGGGCGGTCATGGGCCGAACTCGCCGATCGGCCCGTTCGCTGACACCATTCCTGCCCATACGCATCACAAGCTCGACAGCGCCGGCAGCGAGTGCGTGTCCTGCCACATGCCGTTGATCGAAGAGACGCTCGGCGATGTGAAGGTTCACGCCCACACGTTTCGTTTCATCACCCCGGCGGCTACCCAGACGCTCAACGTTCCGAACCCCTGCACGCTCTGCCACAAGGACAAGTCGATTGAATGGGCTGAGCAGGCTCTGAGCGCTTGGACCGACCGCTCCCCGTGGCGCATCGGAAACTAGCGTCGACTTGACGCGGCTTTTTCGTCTTCGTCTCAGCCGGCGGCTTGACCGCTCTTAGACCGCCCCCTAACGAAGACAACGCAAAATTGGGAGGAAACAACGTTATGCAAACCAAGCGCACCTTTATTCTGTCTGCGCTGACGGCGGCCGCGCTCAGCGCCCTCACCGTCGGCGCCTCTGCCGCCGACGCGCCAAAAATCGCCGTCGACCTCACCACGCTCACGTCGCCCTTCTGGACCGCCTACAACAAATACATTGTGGACGAAGCCAAGGCTCAGGGCGTCGACCTCTTGCAACCCTTCAACTCCGAATTCGACACGGCGAAACAGATCACGGGGGTTAAGAACGCGATCACGCTCGGCGCCAAAGGCCTCATTTTCTCGCCATTCGACAGCTCCGCGGCAGGAACGATTCTGAAGACGGCGGCAGGCGCGAAGGTGGCGGTCGTTGCGGTCGACGTCGCGCCGGACTCCGGTCCGGTCGCCATCGTGGTGCGAGCGAACAACATCGCTTATGGCGAGAAGGCTTGTAAGTATATCGGCGAGCACGTGTCGGAAGGTCCGATCGTGCAGATCATGGGCGACCAGGCCTCGATCAACGGCCGCGATCGCGGCAACGGCTTCCGCGATTGCATCAAGAAGAACTATCCCAAACTGAAGCTGCTCGAAATCCCGACCAAGGCGTGGTCCGGCGAGGACGCGGCAGCCGGTCTCGACACGATTCTCAATTCGACCCCCGATCTCAAGGCGATTTACATGCATGCGGGCGGCGTCTTCCTCGCCCCGACTTTGCAGACCTTGAAGCGTAAAGGCATGCTTCATCCGACCGGCGAAGCGGGCCACATCATCATTGTCAGCAATGATGGAATTCCGCAGGAGTTCGACGCGATCCGCAAGGGCGAGGCCGACGCCACCGTCTCCCAGCCCGCCGATCTCTATGCGAAATACGGCATCATGTATCTGAAGGAAGCGATCGAAGGAAAAACGTTCAAGGCCGGTCCGACCGACCACGACAGCACGATTCTCGAAGTGGCGCCGGGGGTGCTCGAGGACCAGCTCCCTGCGCAGCTGGTCACGAAGGAGAACGTCGACGACAAGTCGTTCTGGGGCAACTCGAAATAGCTTGAATAGTCTCGGATGACCGAGACGTCGACGCCAGGGTCCGAGGGCGCTGCGCCGATCGCGGAAGCGATCGGCGTCTCGAAGCGCTATGGCGCGACCATTGCGCTTAGCGATGCGACCCTGCGCGTCGTGGCCGGCGAGTCGCATGCGCTGGTCGGACGCAACGGAGCCGGCAAATCGACGCTTGTCGGCATCCTGACCGGCCTCCGCGAGCCCGACACCGGGGAGGTTCGCTTCCGCGGCGATCCGGCCCCGGCGATCGCCGATCGCGAGGGCTGGCGTCAGCGGGTCGCCTGCGTGTACCAGCATTCAACCATCGTCCCAGACCTCACGGTCGCCGAAAACCTGTTCATCAACCGGCAGCCGCTTCAGCGCGGCTTCATCAATTGGAACAAGCTTTGGCGCGACGCCCGAGACGTGCTCGACCGCTGGAACGTATCGGTCTCCGAACGCTCGCGGGCGGGCGATCTTAAGGTCGAAGCTCGGCAGCTCGTCGAAATCGCGCGCGCGCTTTCCTATGGCGCGCGGTTCATCATTCTCGACGAACCGACCGCCCAACTAGACGGGGAGGAGATCAAACGCCTGTTCGCGCAGATGCGCCGGCTGCAAGCGCAAGGCGTGACGTTCCTTTTCATTTCCCACCACCTCCAAGAGGTCTACGAGGTCTGTCAGACCGTGACCGTTCTGCGCGACGCAAAGCACATCCTGACCGCGCCAGCAGCGACCTTGCCCAAGGACGCGCTGATCGAGGCGATGACCGGCGAGCAGGTGAATTTCAGTTTCGCCGACGCCGCCAACCGCAAAGGGGCGACGGAAGGTCCCCCGGTGCTGGAGGTGGCCGGCATCGGCGGCGAAGATTTCACGGATGTGAGCTTCTCCGTTCGCGCCGGCGAGATCATCGGACTTTGCGGCGCGACCAGCAGCGGGCGGCTCGGCGTCGCCGAGGCTGTGGCGGGCTTAGGGGCATATGCGTCGGGGACAATACGCATCAACGGCGCGCCTTTGCGCACGGGCGACGTTCCCTCCGCGCTCGCGCTCGGCGTCGGCTGCGTGCCGAAAAGCCGGCATCGGCAGGGGCTCGTTCTCACGCAATCGATCGCCGACAATGTCACGATGCCCATCGCGAAAGCGCTTGGGCCGCTCGGATTCATTGCACCGGCGCGTCGCGCCGCCGCGGCGAACGTTGCGATCGATACGCTTGGCGTTGTCACGCAAGGACCCGATCAGCTCGTTTCCGATCTCTCCGGCGGCAACCAGCAGAAGGTTGTGATGGGACGGGCGCTCGCCAGCCGCCCGTCCGTTCTCGTCCTCATCGATCCGACAGCGGGCGTCGACGTGAAATCGAAGGAAGCGCTCTTGCGCGCGGTCGAAAATACGCGTCGCGAGGGCCGCGCGATTCTGGTGGCGAGCGGAGAACTCGAAGACTTGCGGGTCTGCGACCGGGTGCTTGTGATGCGGCACGGCAAGGTGGTCGGCGAACATGAAGCGGGTTGGAGCGACAACGAGCTCGTTGCTTCGGTCGAGGGGATTTGAGACGTGAATCAGGGTTCGGCCCCGGCGCCTATCGCTCAACAAAGCCCCCTCGCGCCGCGCACCAGCGCGATCGCGCTTGCCCGGCTGCGCGACCTGGCGCTGCTTCCGGCATTGGCCGTGCTGATCATCATCGGCGCCATTATCAGCCCCGTGTTCCTCACCTCCGGGAATATCAACACGATCCTGACCTCGTCGGCGGCTTTGGCGCTGGTGGTCTTGGCGGAATCGCTCGTCATCATCACCGGGAAGTTCGACCTGTCGCTCGAGTTCGATCTACGGCATCGCGCCCGCGATCGGCGCCATGGTGGTCCTGCCGGTCGAGGGTTTTGGCTTCGGCTTCGAATGGCCGACGGCGATCGGAATTCTCACGGTGTTGGTCGTCGGTGGTCTGGTCGGCTTCATCAACGGCTTCATGGTGGTGAAGCTGAGGCTCAGCGCCTTCATCGTGACGCTTGCGATGCTGATCATCCTGCGCGGCATGTTGGTCGGCGCGACGCACGGGCGGACCTTGTTCGACCTCCCGGGCGCCTTTTACGGTCTGATGGTCATCACCTTCCTTGGCCTCCCGCTCGCGGTGTGGCTCGCCGCCCTCGCATTCGTAATCGCCGGCGTGATGTTGCGCTACCATCGTCTCGGTCGCGCGCTTTACGCGATCGGCGGCAATCCCGAGGCCGCACGCGCCGCCGGCATTCGCGTCGAACGCATCACCTGGGGCGTCTACGTGCTGGCCGGAATGCTCGCCGCCTTGGGCGGCCTCGCGATCACCGGCTATGTCGGCGCGATCAGCGCCAATCAGGGCAATGGGCTCATCTTCACCGTATTCGCTGCGGCGGTGATCGGCGGCATTTCGCTCGATGGCGGCAAGGGGACGATGTTCGGCGCGCTGACCGGCGTGCTCTTGCTCGGCGTCGTCGGCAATCTGCTCACGCTTGCGCAAGTGCCGTCGTTCTGGATCCAGGCGATCTATGGCGCGATCATCTTGGGATCGCTGATGGTCGCCCGCTTCGCAGGCGGCCAGTCGCAGGAATAGACGCGGCCGAGCGGGTAACGCTCCTTTTACCATTCCCTTAACGTTTGCGCCCCGCGGAAGGACCCTTCGCGCCTGCCCTTACGTTCATCGTTTCGGCACGCCCGCGGGGGCAGCATGGTCTCCTGAAGGCCGACTGCGCGGGAGGCATGTTAACGCACGTGTTTTGACGCAAGAGGCCGTCTGCTTCAAAATCACTGCCCGTAACCCTTGGTCAGTCGGGGAAAAGGCGTTCGAGTGACTGGCAAGCGTTTCGCGAAACAACGTGATCGTCCCGGCATCCATCTTGTTGTCGCGCTGATTGCCGGCGTGATCGTCATTGGTGATTGGACTGTCGCTCAAGCCTTCGATTTCTTCGGGCTTTTTAGCTCGGACGAAACGCCCCCCGCAGTGTCGCAAACGGCCATTTCCTACTGCTTTGCGGTCGAAGTCGTAGGGGACGATAGCGCGCTCAAGAACGCGGTGAAGGACGCATCGTCACTTTACAGGCTGCGCAAGGACGCGCCTCCCGACGGCGAAGCGCTTGCGCGACGCGCGGAGAGCGATTTCGCCCCGGTCATCGACGCGCTGTGGGGCGCGGGATACTACAACGCCAGCGTGACGATTGCGATCAATGGCGCGGCCCTCGCCATCGGATCGAGCGACATCGCCGGCTTCGCGCGCGCCGCCGAGACTTATCGCAATCGCTCCCCTGCTCCCGTCGTCATCAAGGTCGAGCCCGGCCCGCTGTTCATGCTGCGCGGGGTGCGCGTTGTCGACGCGCTCGGGGTAGAATTCCCTGAAACCGAACTGCCGCAACGCGTCGTCGGCCTCAAGTCCGGAGATCCCGCGGCCGCGACCGAGATCCGCGCCGCTCAAGCCCGCATCATCGACTACTTCCGCAAGCAGGGGAGGCCGCTCGCCAAGATCCAGTCCGTCGCGCCGGTCGTCGACCACGCGCAGGACATCATGGACGTGACCATAACAGCGGCGACCGGTCCGCTCGCGCCCTTCGGCGAAGCGACGATCAACGGGCCCCAAACTTTCGACCCTGCGATCGTGCGCTCGTTTCTCTATATCCATCCGGGCGACCCCTACTCGCCGGCGGCCATCGCCGATGCACGAAACAGCATCCGTCAGATCCCCGCGGTCGGCGGCGTGCGGATCACCGAGGGGGCGACGCTCGACGCTTACGGTCAGCTGCCTTATCAGATCGATGTCGAGGATCGTTTGCCTTACGCCGTCGGCGCATCGCTGAAATATTCGACAACCAACGGCCCGGAGGGCCAGGTCTATTGGGAGGACAGGAACGTCTTCGGCGGGGCCGAGCGCCTGCGCCTGCAGGCGAGCGTCTTTTATGCGCCGCCTTGGTACATCGCCTCGCAAAGTCTCAGTCACTTCTCCTCGAACGATATCGGCGGGCGCATATCCGCGAGCTTTCTTAAGCCCGCTTTGTGGGGCACGACGAACGACCTCCTGATCGACGCCCTGGCGGAGAAGATGAGCACCAGCGGCGCCGGCTTCGTCGGTTACCAGGCGGAGGACGCGGACGTGACGGCCTCGCTTCGCCACCGCTTCAATCAGAATTTCTGGGTTCAAGCGGGCCTCGAAGCGCAAAAAGGCGACGCAACCGACGCGCTGGGCACGGTCAACTACAGACTGGTGGGCGTGCCGGTGTCCGCGAATTTCGACACGACCGACAGCAAGCTCGACCCGACGAAGGGCGTGCGCCTCAACGCCTCTGCCACCGGCTTTGGCGCATTCGTAGGCTCGAGCCTCGACCTCGTGCAGCTGAAGGCCGGCGGCTCAGCTTACTATTCCATCGACGCTGACTCGCGATACGTGCTGGCGGGGCGACTCGCGCTCGGCGCCATGAGCGGCCCGCAGCTCGACGCAATTCCGGCCAATTGGCGCTTCTACGCGGGCGGAGGCGGGTCGGTGCGCGGTTACGCCTATAACGAGCTCGGCCCGACCGTCTGGTGGGGCGCCGTGGTCGGCGGACGTAGCCTGTTCGACGCGTCGGCGGAAGTGCGCATCAAAGTGACCGACACGATCGGCGTCGTTCCGTTCTTCGATGTCGGAAACGCGTTCTCATCGAGCTTCCCGACTTTCGACGAGCCTCTGTTCGCGGCGGCGGGTCTCGGTTTGCGATACTATACGTCCGTCGGCCCCATTCGCCTTGACGTCGCCTTTCCCCTGGAGCGTCGCGCCGGCACGGGGCCGGTCGCCATCTATGTCAGCATCGGGCAATCCTTCTGATGGCGCAGCGTGAGTCCCACCCCCCTCGTCCTGAGGCGCCGCGAAGCGGCCTCGAAGGACGCTCGCGGAGACGCAAACGAGGCTACGCTGGATTATCCTTCGAGACGCCGCGCTCTGCGCGGCTCCTCAGGATGAGGTCTGTAGGGTTTGGCGCCATTCGGAAGGCCGCCACCTTGGGTATGATGGCGCAGCTCTTTCTCCGCCTCAAAACTTTGGCGTTGATCGCCCTCCTCGCCCTTTGCGCAAGCGCGCATGCGACGGAAGAGGACAAGGGCGTGCTCGCCAACTTGATCTCGCGAGCCCTGTCATCGCCGGGAATGAGCGTTTCCGTTGGCGCCGTGAATGGCGTCTTGTCCTCCGACGCGTCGATCAGCGACATCGTCATCTCCGACCGCAACGGGCCGTGGCTCAAGGTCGACAAGGCCCGGCTGGTGTGGAACCGCCTCGCGTTGTTCAGCCGACGGCTCGAGGTCGATCAACTCACGATCGGGCGCATAGAGTTTCTGCGGCGCCCGCTGCCGTCTGAAACGCCTTCTCCCGACAACGGAGGGCCGCAGTCAATCCTCCCCGAATTGCCGGTCAAGGTGCTCATCAAGCAATTCGGCGTGCAGGAGCTTTCGCTCGGAGAGCCGGTCGTTGGCGTCGCGGCGCGCCTCGGCATTTCCGGCAAGGCAACGCTTGGGCCGCCGTCGGAGGGACTCGACCTTACGCTGACCGCGCAGCGGCTCGACGCGCCGGGCGATTTCAAAACGTTGCTGACCTACATCCCCGCGACCGATCGGCTCACGCTCAACGTGAACTCCGCCGAGCCGGCGGGCGGTATCTTCGCCCATCTCGCCAATCTTCCCGGTCTGCCGCCGGTCAAGCTCGCTTTCAATGGTGCGGGCGCGCTCGACAATTTTACGGCGAAGCTCGACTTCAACGCCGGCGCGGACGTGTGGGCGAACGGGCAAGTGATCGTCGCGCGGCAAGGCGCGGGGCGCAGGCTGACTCTCGATCTCAACTCGCGCCTCGAGGGGCTTGCGCCAGGCGTCGTTCAACCCGTTTTCGCCGGCCACACGACGCTCAAGGGCGATGTCCAGTTCAACGATGATTCGAGCGTCGCCCTGCCCGGCGGCCTGCATCTCGTGTCGGCCGCGGCGCGGCTCGACTTCGAAGGCGGCAGGTCCGCCGATGGCCTTCTTGATCTCAAGGTCCACGCCGGCGCGATTCCGGGCTCCGCAACGGTCGGGAAACTGGACCTCAACGCCTCGATCAAGGGACCGCTCTCGAGTCCCACGATCGACGGCGCTTTCGACGCCGGAGAGATCCGTGTCGAGCAAGGATCAGTCGACCGCGTCGAAGCGAGTTTCCGGGCGAGCCCCGATGGTCCGCTGACGGAGGAAAAGACGCGGATCGCATTCGAGGGCGAAGCCAGGGTGAATGGCCTTGCACTAACGGATCCTGCCTTCGCGCAAGCGGTCGGACGCGAGCTCAGTCTCAAGATGCGCGGCTCGGTTCTGAAAGGCGAAGCGACGTTCGACGCGCTCGATCTCACGGCGCCCAATTTCAGCGCCCAATATTCCGGTCTTCTTTCCGGCAGCAAAATTCATGGCAAGGCGGATATCGTCGCGCGCGACTTGAGCCGCTTCGCGCTGCTCGCGGGGGGCGCGCTCAAAGGCGAGGCGCATATCGCCGCCGATCTGGACGGCGCCCCACGCTACCGCGCCCTGAGCGCGACCATTGATGCGCATGCGACGAAACTCGCGACGAACTATTCCCTGCTCGACAGGGCGACTGGAGGAACGCTCGACGTGACCGGCGCCGCGCGGCTGACGCCCGGTGGCGGCTTCGCCTTCTCGGACCTCTTGGCAAGCGGACAACACGCATCGGCGCAGCTCAACGGAGAATATGGGCGCGACAAGGTTGACCTCGGCGCGCGCATCGAGATTCCGCAGACCCAAGTCCTCGATCCGCGCGTCAGCGGAAAGGCCGAAATCGCCGCTGCGCTAAGCGGCACGCCCTCCGATCTCACCGCTGCGCTCAAGGCCAACCTAGGCGAAGGGCGGCTCCTCGACCGAAAGACGTCGGGCATTGCCCTGGAAGCGCTCGCCAATCGTGTAACCGGCCTCATCGACGCGAACGCTTCCCTATCGGGCGATGTCGACAGCCACGCTCTCCAAGGCTCGATGCATGTCGCAAAACATGACGATGGCGGCTGGGCGATCGACAATCTCGCATTCAGCCTCGCTTCGGCGCGGCTCGCCGGCGCGCTGACCGTCGGCGCTAACGATCTCGCGACCGGCGACTTGAGCTTCACCGCCGCCAATCTTGACGATTTGTCGCCGCTCATTCTCACGAAACTGACCGGCGCCCTTGAGGCAAAAGCGAGCGCCTCCGCCGCCGAGGGCAAACAAATGCTCTCCGTCGCTGCAAATAGCGACCGGATGACCATAGGCGCGAACAGGCTCGAGGGCCTCAAAGTCGACCTCAAGATCGCCGACCTCTGGGGCGCGAAGATCATCTCCGGGTTTGCGCAACTTGCCCGGGCAGAGGTCGGCGGCCAATCGATTACCGGCGTCAAGCTGGAGGCGACCGGCAACGCTGCCGCAAGCGACCTTGAATTGAGCGGAAATGCGCGGGGCCTCGCGATAAACGCGCGCGGGCGGCTTTTCGGCGGGCCGCCGACGCGGTTGGAGCTTGCCAGCTTCACCGCTCAGGAGGGCGCCCAGCGCATCGCGCTCGCGGCGCCAACGACCGTGACTTATGGAGCCGATGGCCTCGACATCAAGGGCCTTGCGTTTCGTGTGGGCGCTGGCCGGTTGTCGCTCTCCGGCCATAGCGGCTCGACGCTGGCCCTGAAGGCGAGCGCAGCGGCCCTGCCGCTCTCGGCGCTCGATCTTGTCTCGCCTGGCCTCGGTATCTCCGGCGTCGCCGACGGCGAGGCGACGGTCGGCGGAACGCCAGCCAATCCGACCGGCGAGTGGCGGGTGCGCGTGCAGCGCGTGAGCGCGCCGCAAATGCGCAACGCCGGCTTGCCGGCGCTTGACGTCACGGGCTCCGGCCGGCTCTCTGGAGGCCGCACGTCGCTCGATGTTGCGATCAATGCCGGCAAGGGCGCCGCCCTGCGTCTGACGGGGTCCGCTCCCCTCGCGCCCGATGGCGCCCTCGACGTGAAGGTCGACGGTTCTCTCGACGCTCGTCTCGCCAATGCCATGCTTTCCGTCTCCGGACGCCACGCCGCGGGTTCACTGGCCGTCGCCTTTCAGCTGCGCGGGACCCTCGCAAAGCCGCAGGCGCAAGGAACGGTTCGCTTGAGCGGTGGCGAACTCACGGACGATCAGACGGGATTCAAGCTAAGCGGAGTGACCGGGACATTCGCCGCCAATGGCGACACCATTCGAATCGACCATTTCGCAGGAACAACCCCGAACGGCGGTTCGATCAGCGCCGCCGGCCAAGTAAGACTTGATCCGACGGCCGGCTTTCCGGGCTCCATTCGCTGGACCGGAAAACACGCCCAACTCGTCGCTAACGACATTCTCTCCGCGACCGCCGACATGTCGCTCGACATCTCGGGACCTCTCGCTCAGAAGCCGAAGTTGGATGGGCGCATTACGATCGTCGGAATGGACATCTCCGTGCCTGAGCGCTTCAACAGCGTAGCGGCGCCTATTCCTGGCACGAAACATCTGAACCCAACCGCGACAGCGCGGGCGCGGCTGGCGCTGATCGCCAAAACGAAGGGATCTGGCGCGCGTGCGCCTTTGTTCGATGCGACGCTCGCGCTCACGATCTCCGCGGCTAGCCGCATTTTCGTGCGCGGTCGTGGCATGTATGCGGAATTGGGCGGCGATTTGCACGTCGCCGGGACCGCCCGCGACCCGCAGGTGACTGGGGGCTTCAATCTGCTGCGCGGCTCGCTCACGCTTCTGAGCTCGCGTCTCACGTTTACCCGCGGAGACGTCCGGTTCCACGGCGATGTCATGCCCGATCTCGACCTCGTCGCCGAGACGAGCACGAGCGGCATCACGGCCCGGATCAGCGTAACCGGGCCCGCAATTCAACCAGCGTTCCAAATCAGCTCCAATCCGAGCCTACCGGAGGATGAGATCCTCTCCCGAATCCTGTTTCAGAGGTCGTCGGGCAGCTTGTCGGCTTTTCAGGCGATTGAATTGGCGAACGCGGTTGGGACTCTTTCCGGCCAAGCCGATGCGTTCGAGCACATCCGAAAATCGCTTGGCGTCGACAGCCTGGACATCAGCTCGAGCGCGACGGGGGGCGCGCTGGTCAGCGCAACGCGCGCGATCAACGACCGAGTGAGCGTCGGGGTCACGACCGGGGCGAGGCCTCAGGACAACGGTGTTAACTTGAATTATGACGTCACCCGTCACGTGCGGCTCCAGGCGGGCGTCGACGCCAGCGGCGGGTCGAGCGCCGGCGTCGGCCTCGATTGGGAATATAAATAATCGGTCGCGGGCTCGAGCAGCGCCTAAGTGGACGACGCCAGGACCTGAGCGAAACCCTGCCTCCACGAAGCGTGAGCGGGCCGCCATCCAAGCTCCCGCCGCGCCTTGGCGTTCGATCCCGCGCGCACGTCCGTCATCAGCACCACCATGTGCTCTCCGACAAGAAGGCGCGCAAGCCAACTCGGAATGTGACGGGGCGGCTTGGCGCCGATCATGTCCGCTAACGCCGGAAGCCAGTCGCGCACCGGAGCGGGGTCGTCATCGACGATATTGTAAATCCCCGACGCGCCGTTCTCGACGGCGCACATCGTCGCTTGAGCCGCGTCATCAAGATGCAGGAATGACCACCAACCGCCGCCGTCCCCGATGACGGGAAAAAGTCTGCGCCGCAACTGGGCGAGGGCCGATCCCTCGAACATTCCGGATCCTGGCCCGTAGAACGCGCCGTAGCGCAGCACAATTCCTTCCAAATCAGCCGCTTCCCCGACGGCGCTTTCGAGATGGCGGATGGCTTGAAGCGAGCGCTGGAATTCGCGCGGCGGCGTCGAATCCAGAGGGTCGTCTTCGGTCTTGACCGGCCCCCCAACGCGGGCGAAGGGCCATCCACAATAGCTCTGAGCCACGACCCTTCTCGCGCCACTCTGGCGCGCCGCTGCAAGGAGATGATCGAGACCTTCGGTGCGAAGTCGGTTGGTTTGAGCGAATGCGCGCTCGAAGTGGCGCAGGTCGCTCGCGTTTCTGAGCGCCGTCATTTCGTGAACTACGACCTCGGGCCGGGCGCTCAGGACGGCCTCCCGCAGCGCTGCTGCGTCGAGGGCGTCCACGACGACCGGAGTGGCGCCGGCGCGCCTCAATTCGTCCGTTTTAGGTTGCGAGCGGGTGAGCCCGGTGACCTCATGGCCCGCTGCGGTCAGCATCGGGATCAGCCGGCTGCCAACGGCTCCGCTCGCGCCTGCGACTAATACGCGCATTGGCGATCCTCCTCATGGAGGTGAAGCCAACGCCGAAGCCCTGCTGCTGTTCCCTTAAGCTTGCGCCGGGCCGCGGGGCCGCTAAATAGGACGGCAAGCGCGTCGCCAGCCTCCGAGAGAACTCAACATGTTGCAATCTCTTCTGGCCGAGGGCCGGCCGCTGCTGGCGGACGGGGCGACCGGGACTAACCTTTTCGCGATGGGCTTAACCTCGGGCAATTCGCCCGAACTGTGGAACGCCGAGCATCCCGACCGGATCCAGAGCCTGCATCAGGCCTTCGTCGACGCTGGCTCCGACATTATTCTGACCAACACTTTCGGAGCGAACCGCCGGCGCCTGATGCTGCACAACCTCGAGGGCCGGACGCGAGAACTAAATCGTCTCGCCGCAAAGATCGGACGCAAGGTCGCGGACAGCGCGGGGCGGCGCGTCGTCGTCGCCGGATCCGTCGGGCCGACGGGCGATCTCCTCGCTCCGCTCGGACCGTTGAGTGAAGACGAAGCGGTCGATGTGTTCATCGAGCAGATCGAGGGCTTGCGCGAAGGCGGCGCTGACGTCGCCTGGATCGAGACCATGTCCGCGCCGGAGGAGATGCGCGCAGCGGCGGTCGCGGCGGCCAGATGCGGCATGCCGTACACGGTCACCGCCAGTTTCGACACCGCGGGGCGCACGATGATGGGCGTGGCCCCCACCGCGTTTAGCGATCTTGTCCAAGCTTTCGACCCGCCGCCTCTCGCCTATGGCGCGAATTGCGGCGTCGGCGCCTCCGATCTCTTGGCGGCGATCCTTGGAATGGAGCCAGGCGTGCCCCTGATCGCGAAGGCCAACGCCGGTGTGCCGCAATGGCATGGGGCGGAAATTCATTATTCCGGCACCCCCGAATTGATGGAGAGATATGTCGGGCTGGCCGTGGATTGCGGCGCCCGCATCATTGGCGGGTGCTGCGGCAACAGTCCGGCCCACGTCGCGGCCATGCGCCGCGGCCTCGACTCCCACCCCAACGGCGCGCGGCCGGACGTGGCGGCGATCGTCGCCGCGCTAGGCCCCCTCGTCGCGCCGCCCGCAGCGGAAACCGGTCCCGGCCGGCCGCGCCGGCGGGAGCGTGCGTGAACACCAAGGCCAAGCGGCGCGCCCAAAGCCTTCTGGCCGCGCGCGATAAAGTCGAGCCGGAAGAGATCCCCGTTGTTGAGGCGCGCCTCCTCCCGCTTGTTGCGCCCGAAGGCTTGCAGGTCTTCGACGTCGGCGAAGAGAACGCCGGCGAACGACTCGACCGTTTCCTCGGCCAAGCGGCCGCAGCCAAACGCATCGCTCTCTCGCGCACCCGGCTGAAGGCGCTGATAGAGGCGGGCGAGGTGAGGGTCGACGAACGCGTCGCGCTCGATCCTTCGACGCGGTTGACGGCCGGAGCGCGCATCGCTTTCGAGCCGCCTGCGCCGGAGGAATCAACCCTTGTCGGCGAAGACATCCAGCTTGCCGTGATTTACGAGGACGAGCATCTGATCGTGATCGACAAGCCGGCCGGGCTTGTCGTCCATCCGGCGCCGGGCCATGCGGCTGGCACGCTGGTCAACGCGCTCATCCGCCATTGCGGGGCAAGTTTGTCAGGCGTCGGCGGGGTCAAGCGGCCTGGAATAGTGCATCGGCTGGACAAGGACACATCTGGGCTTCTGGTCGTCGCCAAGACCGACGCGGCGCATCGGGGGCTGGCTGAACTCTTTGCCGACCACGGCCGGACCGGCTCCTTGAAGCGGGAGTACCTGGCGCTCGTCTGGGGCGGCTTCGAAGCGAGTGCGGGCAAGGTGGTGGCGTCGGTCGGCCGCGATCCGCGCCATCGGGAGAAAATGGCGGTCGTGAGCGAAGAGCGCGGCCGCCACGCCACGACCCATTGGCGGGTTGAGGAAAACCTCGGCGCGGCAAGCCTGGTTGCCTGTCAGCTTGAGACAGGGCGAACCCATCAGATTCGGGTCCACATGGCCTCCATCGGTCATCCCCTGTTAGGCGATTCGGTCTATGGATCAGGGTTCAAAACCAAGGCGACCCTCCTCGGCGAGCGCGCCGCCTCCGCGCTTGCCGCTCTCGGGCGGCAGGCCCTCCACGCCTCCGTCCTGGGGTTCGAGCACCCCATCACCCGCGAGGCGGTTCGCTTCGAAACGCCTCCCCCGAAAGATTTTGCGAGGTTGCTCAAAGCATTACGATCTTCTCGGGCAGCCTGACATTCTTTATCTGGCTGAAGCAACATTGAAACAATTTCATAATGGCAGCGAATAACTGTCTAGAGGCGGCCCTTTTTCGGCCACGCTTGCTCGACCACAATATCGTCTATCCGGCGATCGCGCCGGCGGACGTGGGCCAAGACCGCGCTCCAACCAGAGGAAAACATGGCTGCGTCGCTTCCCATCATCGCGGGCGAATCGGGACTTGCCCGCTATCTGCAAGAGATCAAGCGGTTTCCGATGCTGGAGCCGCAGGAGGAGTACATGCTCGCCAAGCGCTGGCGCGAGCATGAGGACCGCGAGGCGGCGCATAAGCTCGTGACTTCGCATCTGCGGCTCGTCGCCAAGATCGCCATGGGGTATCGCGGCTATGGCCTGCCGATCGGGGAAGTGATCTCCGAAGGCAACGTCGGCCTCATGCAGGCGGTGAAGCGCTTCGAGCCGGAGAAGGGATTCAAGCTCGCGACCTACGCCATGTGGTGGATTCGCGCCTCCATCCAGGAATACATCCTGCGCTCTTGGTCGCTCGTGAAGATGGGCACAACCGCGAGCCAGAAGAAGCTCTTCTTCAATCTGCGCAAGGCTAAGAGCCGGATTTCCGCGCTCGACGAGGGCGATCTGCGCGACGACCAGGTCGAGACGATTTCGAAGCGACTCGGCGTCGGCAAGCAGGACGTGATCGATATGAACCGCCAACTCGGCGGCGACGCATCGCTCAATGCGCCGCTGCGCGAAGGCGGCGAGGGCGAGTGGCAGGACTGGCTCGTCGACGACGCCACGGATCAGGAGACGCTGCTCGCCGACCGCGAGGAATCCGACGCCCGCCTCGGCGCGCTCCGCGCCGCGCTCAGCGTCCTCAATTCCCGGGAAAGGCGCATCTTCGAGGCGCGCCGGTTGGCCGACGACCCGATCACGCTCGAGGAGCTTTCGACTGAATTCGGCGTTTCGCGCGAGCGCGTGCGGCAAATCGAGGTGCGCGCTTTCGAGAAAGTGCAGCAGGCGGTGAAGGCCGGCGTCGCCAGGATTCAAGCGCCGAAGAACCGGCCGCCGGCGGCGCTCCCGGCGCGGTAAGGCCACGCCGAGCGTCCGCCGCCTGGGGGCTCGCTTTTCGCGGGAATTGTCGCGCGGGATCGAAGAATCTGAAATAGGCTGGGCGTAGACTCGGGAATTGTCCTCGCTGAACCGAACAGGCCGCCCAATGCCCCCTATCCGATTTCGCCCGGGCCGATCGCCCTTTCGCCTTGCGCCTTTGTGGCTCGCTGCGGCGCTCTGCGCATCTCCGGCGCTTGCCGCCGACAAGCCGGCCACGCCCGAGGGCGCGGATGCGCTCAAAGCCTTGATCGCCAAGTTTTTCCCAGCGGCCCAGACCGGCGCCGCGCCGGTTGTGACCGTGACGCCGGAGAGTTCCCATTATCTCGTCTCCGCCGACCTCAGCGCGCTCAATGCGCTCCTCGCTGAAACAGGCGTTTCCTATGATCCGGCGGTCATCTCCTATAAGGCGATCGAGCAGGACGACGGCAATTGGCGCGTCTTGATCGATTCGCTCCCCCGTATCGGCTTTCATTCCAAGGACGCGAGCGGCAGCTTCGAGCTCACCAATCTTCGCTCGACCGCGCTGGTCAGTCCGGCCATCGCCTGGCTCCTGTCCGGCTCGGGAAGCACTGACAAAGGCTCGTTCCAGATTCAGAGCCCGAAGATCACCCAGTCGATCGATTTCGGACCGGCTCAAGAGACGATCGCGACCAATGTGGGCGCCGACGGCTCCGTATCGACCGAGGTGAAGGAGGAGATCGCCGAGCTGAGCCTCAAAGCGCTCGGAGCCGGCGAAAACGACGCCCCGATCAATTTCAGCGGCAGGGTGGAGAAGGCGCTGGTCAATCTTGGCCTCAGCGGCTTCAAGAGCCGCAAGGCGTTCGATCTCTGGGGGCTTGTCGCCGCAAACCCGGCGCGCGCGGATCTCGCCAGTCACGAGGCTGAGCTCAAGGGTCTGCTCAAGGAACTGACGGCGCCCGGCCTCAAGGTCGACGAGGGGATCGAAGCGAAGAAGACCGTCATCACCGCTTCGCTCGGCGCGATTGCTCTGGCGGACGTCAAGTACCAGCTTGGCGCAGCCAATGCCGGGCCGCAGAGTTCGATCAACTTCAGCGTTTCGGCCGACGGACTGAGCTTGCCGGTCGGCCTCCTTCCCCCGAACGCCGGCGCGTTGACGCCGTCCAAGATCGACATCGCGGCGACGCTCAAGGGCATCGACATCGCCGCGGCGGCCAACGAATGGATCTCTGATCTCAGCCTGCAAGGCGACGGACCCGTGCTCAGCGACGACAATGCGGAGAAGGTCGAGGCCGCTTTCTTGAGCGCTGGGCCGGTCCGGATCGAGTTCGCCCCCTCGCATGTGGTCGCGCCGGCGCTCGACGCGGACTTCGCCGGCGCGGTCCGTCTCGACCACAACAAGCCGACCGCGGCGATCGCGATCCACGCGCGAGGTTTCGATAAGACCATGGCGGCGGTGAAGAACTTGGGGCCGGACATCGCCGGCAAGGCCGTGCCCGGCCTCGCGCTCGCCAAGGGCCTGGCCAAGAGCGAAGGCGACGGCAGTCTGAGCTGGTTGGTTGAACTCGACGCCGAGCGGTCGATCAAGATCAACGGCATCCCGTTCGGCAAGGCGCCCTAATAGGCGCCTGAACCTCCCGAACGGAGGCTGCAGGCTTTATACTTATTCACAATTAGAAAGAGTTTATTTCCGACTCGACCCCGGTCAATTTGGTTTTTCTTGTCCCGTGGCTGTTTGGCCGCGAAAACCCCATAGATCTCTATTGGATTTCCTTGGATTTCTCTCGTCCGAATCAGACTTATCAATGAGTTACATAGGATTTTCGCTAGAAAAGTTTTTCCGCGCGCTTTTCCTTGTGTTCGGGGGCGCGGGAACGGCGACCCACAAAAGAGGCCGTGCGGCAGCGTAGAATTGCTCATGGGGCAGCGTAACTTTATTTCTGATTTTCTGCAAGCAATTGCGACTCCCTACAGCGTTACGCGTTGGCGCGCCGAAGCCGCCGGGACTGTCTTGTCTGTTCAATCGAAGAGAGCCGCCCCGCCGGGCGGCTGTTCGTCGGCCCAGTTTTCGCCCCTCACTGGGTGAAGGACATCGACGTTTGCCTGACCGACAAGCTCTTGGCGTCGGCAGAGCATTCCAGGCTCAGATTCGAGCCAAGGTCGTCGGCGAAAAATGTGATCGCCTGCTTCGCGCTGAGGTCGATCCGGACTTTCCGATGCGTTGTCTCATCAGCCGGAGCTTCGTTGGGCCCCTTCGACCATATGATCACGGAACAGTTCGATGGCTTGCCGTTGAAATAGTAGCCGGCAAAAGACGTGTCGCCGACGAAGTGGTGGAACGCGTGGAACGCCGGATATTCCGTTGTGACTGAGCTCGTTCGACTTGAAGGTGGTCGATCGACGGGGTCGGCAATACTCAGGCCCATGCTGGCGATGAGGATGAGCGGCGAGAGGATGAGTTTCATGGCTGTTTCTCCGGACTCTTCGAGCAGAACGGTTCGACTGAGGCGTCTGACCGAGGTTGATGAGGACGACGCGCGATCGAGGGGTAGTCCGGCGCGCTCTCGTGGCCGTCGCCCCGCCGCTCAAGCGTTGGCCCCCGTCGACGGTCAGGGTCGAGCCCGTGATGTATTGCGCATTGGGACTCGCCAAGAACGCCACGGCGTTGGCGATGTCCTCCGACGCGCCATAATGGCCCAACGCCATGAACTGTCGGAGCGTGTCCCCGAAGGGCCCGTAAGCCGGGTTCATGTCGCTGTCGATCGAGCCTGGCTGGACGAGATTGACCGTAATTTCCTTGGGCCCGAGCTCGCGCGCCAATCCCTTTGTGAACGCGGTCAAAGCCGCCTTTCGCCGAATAGACGCTCAGCACCGACGCCGGGACGCGATCGGCGAAATAGCTGCCGATGGTGATGATGCGGCCGCCCTTGCCGAGATGGGCGAGCGCCGCCTTGCTGGCGACGATTTGGGCGCGGACGTTGACATTGAGAAGCGCGTCGATGTCGACGAGCGAGATGTCCTTGAGCTCACCCAAACGAAGGATGCCCGCATTGTTGACGAGGATGTCGAGGCCGCCGAGCGCCGCGACAGTCTCTTCGACCGACGCCTCCACGCGGCCGCGCTGTCCGTTTGGATCGCCACGGCCTTGCGCCCTTTCGCCTTGATCGAGGCGACGACCTCCGCCGCGCGGTCGGCCGATTTCTCATAAGTGATCGCCACATCCGCGCCTTCGGCGGCGAGCGCCTGAGCGATTGCCGCGCCGATGCCTCGGCTTGCGCCCGTGACCAAAGCGCGTTTTCCTGTCAGGGTCATTGTCTGTCTACTTTTTGTAGTGATCGACACAGAAATCCTTAATGAGTTGATCCCTGACGTCAAGGGCATTATGTGTCGTTCATCACAGAAAGAGACGTGATGGCGAACATCGGCCGACCCAGGGAGTTTGATCGCGGCGCGGCGCTAGAGGCCGCGATGCTCGCGTTTTGGCGCAAGGGCTTCGCCGCGACCTCGATGACCGATCTGTGCGACGCCATGGGCGTCCGCTCACCGAGCCTCTATGCGGCGTTTGGCGGCAAGGAGACGCTCTACCTCGAAGCGTTCCAGCATTACGTTGAGAAGTTCGGACCGCCGGTCTGGGACGGGCTCGCGGCAAGTGCGACCGCTCGCGCCGGGGTCGAGTGTGTTTTGCTCGCGGCGACCGAAATTCTGCCAAAATCCCACGTGACGCCGGGAGGTTGTATGGCGGCGCTCGCCGCCGTCAGCGACGAATGGCCGGCGGGAATTGCCGAAGCCGTTGGGAAAATCCGGATGATCATGCTGGGCAGGCTGCGATCGCGGCTGGAAGCAGGCGTCACCGATGGCGAGTTGCCGACGACGACGGATATCGACGCCTTGAGCCGATTTTATTTCAGCGTTTACCAGGGGATGGCCGTCCAGGCGCGGGACGGCGCCGGTCCGGCGGAGCTGAGACCCATCGTGGCTGCGGCAATGACCGCGTGGCCAAGCAATCCTCGGGAATAGCCGCTCTCGGCTTTGGCGCGACGGCGTTGGCTGAGCTGAATATGCTAAGCGGCTAGCGGCAGCACGATTTCAAAGCGAATCCCCAGGGGGTCGCTGCGCCATTCATGATGAGCGCCAAGGCCTGCGCTCAGAAGACGAATGAAGTTCATTCCCATGTGGCCAGCCTCGGAAACGTTGAAGCCCTCGGGAAATCCAACCCCGTCGTCCTCGTAAGCGATCACAAGGCGCCCCTGCTGCTCATGAGCGCAGGAAAGAGAAATCCTTGTCGGTAAACCTGTCGGATGAGCATATTTTAACGAATTGGAGATGAGTTCCGCGGTGATGAGCGCGAGCGGCAGCGCTGTTTTCGCCGACAGATGACAAGCCGGCGGACAGTCAAAATAAAGTGATGTCGCTTCGGGCGCGACAGCGCCGGTGAGGCGCGTACAAAGTTCTTCTAGATAGGCGTATAAATCGATCATCCCCGTCGTCGAAGTACTCAAAAAACGATGAAGCTTCCCTACCGTTTCTATACGGTCAGCGACTTCCAAAAGAAACGTCTGGGGATCCTGTACATCGCGCGCCCTTGCACGCTGGCGGACCAGGGCGCTGATCAGTTGCAGACTATTTGCGATCCGGTGTTCGGCTTCCTGCCGATACGCAGTGAAGCGCTCCGATGAGGAAATAGCCGCTTCGCTAAGTGATATGACTTCACCCATCACCTTTCAATCGCTATCCTAAAATCTACGATATAGCAAGAAATATTTCGTCATCAACTTAAGCAGAGTCAGTAAAGGCATAAATCTTGGCTAGATATACATTTGGCTATTCTTTATGTTCCTACTTAGTATGCACACTTGACAAAAAAGCCTAATTATGAGTAACTTACACACCCGTTAATGGGGGACAACTCGAGGGAAAGGACCGATGTCGACGGAGCTTCGCGGTGAACGTCTTCAGATCATGCTGACGGCTGACGAGCTTACGGCTCTCGACCAGTGGCGCTTCAGCCGCCATATGCCGAGTTGCGCGGCGGCGATTCGCGAATTGCTGCGCCGGGGTCTGGCGACGGAAGGCTTTGACATTTCGGACGGAAGGACAAAATCCGCCGATTTCGGCGTGATCGGCGAGACCAACAAAGGCTGAAGAGGCGCCGCGGGTAAGCACAGGCCTCGGCGCGTGACGAAAAGGCGCCGCCCCGCCTTTTCGCGAGAAGCGCGAAGCAATCTCGTGCCGAGCGCCCTACCCTGCCCTTCGCGTCTTCATCCCGGCGATCAGCCGCTGAGCGGGACGCCGACGACCGGCGATAAAGGGTGCGCGACGCCCGTGGTCAAACCTTGAGCGGCGGCGGCTGTCCTTCGATCTTGGGCAGATCGGGGTCGAAGCAGGCCCATTTCGGCGCGGAATGAGCCCAGATGGTCGCGGTCGGCGCCGCCAGATTGGGCTCGTCGAGCGTTCCCGCTCGAATGAAGGTGACCGTGGGGCGCTCCTCCGCTTCGCTGAAGATCTGTGTGCCGCATTGGCTGCAGAACCGCCGGTGCATGGTCGTCCCGCTATCGGCCTTACAAACGTAGTCGCTGAGCGGACCCGAAACGGTCACATCTTCTTTCTGGAACAGTGCGCCCACAGCACCGGTTCCGCAGCCGAGATATTGGCAGACGCGGCACCAGCAATAACGCGCGCCAAGCGGCGCCTCCGCCTTGACCTCGTAGCGCACCGCCCTGCACAAACATCCGCCCGCGATCGCCACGATCCGTCCCCCTGAAGCCAACGCCAGACCATAGGAGAAATGGGCTGCGCCTGCCAGGTAGAGCGAGCGCCGCTCAAGGCCGGCTGCCCTTCCTCCAAGGTTCGAGGTTGCGGACGCGGCCAAGCCGGATTACAAAGACAGTCCACCCAGGTTCACAATTGCTGGCGGATGGCTCCGGCCGTGCGCGAGCAGCATGCGATGTCGATGGAAACGAAGAGCGCACCGAATCCCGATGTTTGCTACGGCGTGCTGGTCCGGAAGCTCGGCGCCGCTGGCGTGCGGCCTACCCGGCAAAGGCTCGATCTCGCGCGCGCGATCTTCAGCGCCGGGAACCGACATTTCACCGCCGAGATGATCTATCATGAGACGCGGTCGATCCAGTTCGCGCCGACGCTTGGCACCATCTACAACACGCTCAACGAGTTTTCCCGCTGCGGCCTGCTGCGTGAGATCGCGATCTACGACGCCAAGCTCTGGTACGACACCAAGACCGGAGCGCACTATCACTTTTATCACGAGGATACGGAAGAGCTGTCCGACATCCCCGAGGACTTCTTGCCTGAGTTCGAGATTCCAGCTCCCGACGGCACGAGCATCGCGGCGATCGACGTGATCGTGAGACTGAAGAAGCTCTCGTAAGACTGGGCCTTTCGCTCGAAGCAGGATTGCCGAAAAGTGCATGCCGGCTTTCGGCTAAAAGTCCTGCGAAATCTAAACAATTCCAGCAAGTTTGCGTTGGTTCGCCAGTGCGAACTTGCTTAACGCGCCTCGGGCTCCCATGACGCCGCTCTCCATTCTCGAGCTTGTTCGCGTCACGCAAGAGACCGACGCGCGCGGCGCGCTCGACAATGCCCGCAATCTCGCCGCTCACGCGGAGAAACTGGGCTATCGCCGCATCTGGGTGGCGGAGCATCACAACATGGCTGGCATCGCGAGCGCCGCGACGTCAGTTGTGCTTGCGCATCTCGCCGCCGGAACCACGACCATTCGGGTCGGCGCGGGCGGCATCATGCTCCCTAACCACGCTCCCTACGTCATCGCCGAACAGTTCGGAACGCTGGCGCAGCTCTTTCCGGGCAGGGTCGACCTCGGGCTGGGCCGCGCCCCCGGCACGGATCAGCTCACGTTGCGCGCCCTGCGGCGAGCGCCGGAAGCCGCCGAGACTTTCCCCCAGGACGTTCTCGAGCTGCAGGCGTTCCTGGCGCCGGCCGCTCCGAATCAGCGCATCCAGGCGGTGCCGGCGGCGGGAACCGAAGTGCCGCTCTATATCCTGGGATCAAGCCATTTCGGCGCGATGCTGGCCGCCGAATTGGGGCTCCCTTATGCATTCGCGTCGCATTTCGCGCCCGATCATCTGATCGTGGCGCTCGATATTTACCGGAGCCGCTTCAAGCCGTCGGAGCAACTCGACCGTCCTCATGCGATCGTCGGCGTCAACATCATCGCCGCCGAAACCGAGGAGAAGGCGCGGCGGCTCGCGACAACTCAGCAGATGTCGTTCACCAACATGTTCCGTGGCGCGCGCGGCTTGAGTCAGCCGCCGATCGACGACATCGAAACCTATTGGACGCCGATGGAGAAGGCGCAAGCGATGCGGATGCTGGCGCGCTCTATTGTCGGCTCGCTTGACACGGTCCGCAAAGGCATGGCCGCGCTGGTTGAGGAAACCGGAGCCGATGAGCTCATCGTCGTTTCCGATGTCTATGAGCATGTCGAGCGAGTGCGCTCGATCGAGCTGATCGCCGAGGCTGCGGGGCTCGCTCGAAAGGCGTGACGAGCGGCGTTCCGCGAGTTCATTCGGCGGCCCGCCCTGCGATCACGCGCGCGAAACCGGTCTCGAGCTCCGCGCCGCTGATCGGACGCGTGACGGCAAATAGGTAGATCAGGGCGCCTGCGAGCGAAATTGCAGCTCCGAGGACCAGCGCCATCACAAACGAACCGGTCACGTCGACAATAAATCCAGTGAGGATCGGCGAGCACGTGCCGCCGAGATAGCCGCCGAAATTCTGGATGCTTCCGATTGAGGCCACATAGTTGGGCGGCGCCGCAGCCGTGACGAGCGCCCACACCGTGCCCGAGGTGATCGTACTGAAGAAAACTGCGGCGGAGATGAAGATCATCGCGGGTGTAAGGTCGCTCGAATAGGCGGCAAGGATCGTGCACGTCGCCATGCCGATGATCCCGCCAATGATTGGTATCTTGCGACTGTTCAGCGGTGTGACCCCCCTGGCGGCGAGACGATCCGAGAGATAGCCGCCGATCAGCGAGCCGAAGATGCCGAGCAACGGTGGGATCGCGGCATAGACGCCGGTCTTCGCAACGCTGACGTGATGCTGGATTTCGAGATAGCCCGGCAACCACGCAAAGTAGATCCAAGCGAGGTAGCCGACGCAGAAATTGCCGCACACCATTCCCCATGTGGTGCGCAATCGGAACAGCCGACCCCATTGGGAAAGAGTCACGGCCGCAGTCTCATCCGTATCCCCGGCGCGGATATAGGCGCGGTCTTCGGCGGTCGCACGCTGTTCGGGGTCCCGGTAGACGGCGAACCAAACCGCGGCCGTAATAAACCCGAGCACGCCCATCGTGACGAACATGATCCGCCAGCCAAAGGCGAGCATCAGCGCGGTGAGGATCGGTGGAGCGAGGGCCGGACCAACCGAAGAGGCGGAGTTGAAGATGCCGGTTGGCAAGCCGCGGTCCTTGACATTGAACCAGTCGCTAACCACCCGGGCGCCAGACGGGAACTGCGGCGCCTCGCCAACGCCCAGGAACAGGCGCGCCCACCACAGCTGCGAAAGGCTGTCAACGAACCCGGCCAGGGTCTGCGCCAGCGACCAAACGGTAAGGCCGATGCCAAGCAGCTTGCGCGGGCCGACGCGGTCAACGAGAAGACCAACCGGAAGCTGCGCGAAGGCATAGCTGATCAGAAAAGCGGAAAGGAGTACGCCCATCTGCGTCGCATTCAAGCCAAGCTCCGTGCGGATCTCGGGGTTGCCGATCGCGAGCGCAGAACGGTCCAGATAATTCACTGCGCCGCTGATGACCAGCATCACAAGCGCGATCCATTGCATGCGGCGCATGGCCGGCGACGGCGTATGAACGAGCGACACTCTTCCTCCGCAACAGCGCGTTGTCATGCGTCACGGCTTCTTTGCGTCCGTTCGCCGACAAACCTAACTTAGTCGCGCTAAGCTGGCCATGCGGCGACAACCACGCTCCCGTCGGTTATCGCACGATAGTCTAAGCCGCCGCTCTACTCGGCGGCCATGCTCCGCCCCGCGATCGCCTTGGCGATGGCCAGCGTTCGGCGCGCCATGTCGGCGTGCAGCAATTCCAGCATGCGGCCATTGAGCTGGATTACGCCTTTGCCGGCGTTCTCCGGCAGCGCGAACGCCTCGATGATAGCGGCGGCGCTTTCGACCTCCACTGAGGTCGGCGCGAAAACCTCGTTGCAGATGTCGATCTGGGTGGGATGGATCAGCGTCTTACCGTCGAGCCCCATGTCGCGGCCCTGCAGGCATTCGAGGCGGAAGCCGTCGAGATCCTCGATGTCATTATAGACGCCGTCGATGATGTCGACGCCGTGGGCGCGCGCGGCGATAACGCAGCTCGCGAGCCACGCCGTCATGGTCGGCCGACCGGGGGTGAGCCTCGCCCGCGTCTCCTTCGCGAGGTCGTTGAGGCCCATCACCATGACTGAGAGGCGCGAACTCGGGTCGGCGGCGACGGAGGCGATCGAGCCCGCGTTCAAAATGGCGTTCGGCGTCTCCATCATCGCCCAGATCCGAGGTCCTTCAGGGTCCCCGGCGTCGCGCACCGTGCGGGCCGCAGCCATGATCGTCCCCGGGCCATCGACCTTCGGCAAGAGGATCGCGTCCGGCTGAGCAGCGGAGGCGGCCACGAGGTCCTCCGCTCCCCAGGGCGTGTGGGGCCCGTTCACCCGAATGACAACTTCACGCCCGCCGAAGGCCCGCGCTCTCACCGCCTCAGCGACCTGTTCGCGGGCGATGATCTTCTGGTCAGGCGCGACCGAATCCTCAAGATCGAGGATCAGCGCGTCGGCTGGCAATGTCTTCGCCTTCGCCAAAGCCTTGGCGTTGGAGCCGGGCATGTAGAGTACGCTTCGACGCGGGCGAGCAACCATGAACATCTTCCGATTTTAGCTGCGAGCATTTAACGGCGAGTTTGCTGCGGCGCCAGAGGGCCTTCCCAAGACGGGCGGCGCCCAGAAGCATTCCCCGTCGGCAAGCTCGGGCACCCTGCCGACAGGAGCCGCGGATGAGGGTTGAGCGCCCGTCAGGCGGCGAGCCACCGCGTCATGCGGCGCGTCGCCTCGGCGATCTGCTCGGGATCGCGGGCGAAGCAAATACGCAAATGGCCTTCACCGCCGGGACCGAACGCGCCGCCTGGGGCGGCGCCGACGCCGGCTTCGTCGATGAGTTTCAGCGCCAGCACCCGGGAATCGGGAAAGCCGTCGATCGAGAAGAACAGATAGAACGCCGCCTCCGGCTTGAAAAAACGGACGCGTCCGGTCTTGGCCAACCCTTGGCATAAGATGTCGCGGGAGCGGCGGCAGCGCTCGATTTGCCAGGCGAGGAAGGCTTCGCCGTGCTCGAGCGCCGCGGTCGCGGCGCGCTGATTGAACACGGGGACGCCCGACGTCGTGTATTGGACCAAGTTCTCGATCACACCGCCGAGCTCCGGCGGCGCCTCGAGCCAACCGATGCGGAAACCGGTCATCGCCCAGTTCTTGGAGAGTGTCTGAACGAACAGGATCTTGTCGTCGCGCTCCATGACATCGTGGAACGAAGGCGCGCGCGCGCCGCCGTAAGTAAGCCGTCCGTAGATCTCGTCGGCGATGATCCAAAGCCCGTGCCGGCGAGCGATGGCGAGCGTCGCGACGATCTCCTCTTTAGTCGCGACGAATCCGGTCGGGTTGGCGGGGCTGTTGAAGAAAATGAGGCGGGTTGAGGGGGTCACCGCCTTCTCGAGCTTCGCCGGATCGAGGCTCCAGCGGATTCCTTCATCGAGCCGCACAGGCACGGCGCGCGCGCCAGAAATCTCCAGCGCGCCGACGAAATTGGGCCAGGCAGGTGACGGGATCAGCGCCTCGTCACCGGGGCCAACGATGAGCCTGGTCGCGATCTCGATCGCATGCATGCCGCCGATGGTGACGAAGAAATTCCGCGGCGAGAATGGTCCGCCTCCGGGCGCCGCGCCATAGACCTGCGTCATGTAAGCGGCGATGGCCTGGCGCAGCTCCGGAACGCCGTTTTGCCAGGTGTAGAAAGTCTCGCCGCGGTCGAGCGAGGCCTTGGCCGCCTCACTGATGAAGGGCGGCGTCGGCAGGTCGCCCTCGCCGACCCATAAGGGAATGAGCCCCTGGCGGCCGCGGCCATAGTTGAACACTTCGACGATGCCGCTTGTCGCGACGTCGCGCATAGTGGGTCGGATTTCTTCGACCCAGTTGCGTTGAGGCGGGGAGGCGAGGTTCATGGCTCCGCGTCATGGACCAGCGGTCGCGCCCGTGCAAGGGCGGGCAGCGTCCGCAAATCTCGAGTTCGGAAGGCATAACTGATTGGTTCTACGGTTCTCGGAGGCGGTGTTTATCCGCAGTCCAATCGCTTAGCCGGAACCGGGTATAGAATTCTCTCGTATTCTCATCATGCTCAGGCGCAGGCGATTCCGGTCCAAGGGACAGCTCAGCCTGCCTGGCTTTTTCGTCAATCGCGGTAGGCTCCGGCTCCGAAGGATGCCGCTCCGGTTTCGGCTCGGAAACTTTGGTGACATCACCCTCCAGCAGATCGCGCAAAGCGCGCTGCTCCTCCGGCTCAAGGTCTTCAAGTACCTTTTCGGTGAGCCCCTCTATTCTCGCGGTTTCCCGATGGATCGCTGCTGGATCAAGCTGGGTCCGGTGGGAACTCAAGCCACTCCCTTGCTTTCAAAACTCGTAGCAATTTTCCCGGGGTCTTCGTACGCCGTTCAGTACTTATAACATCTCGCGGAGGGACGTTATTTTCTTGAAGAACCGTCTCGATCACAAACCCGCCAAAAGTCCGAGCATCCTGAACCAGCTCAGTCGTGCTTTCTTTAAGCCCCTTGTAGCCGGCAACAATGCCATAGATCACGAGCGCACGATTGAGTACCTTGGCCCAACCCTTCAAGCTGCCGCTCTCGAGACGCACCTCGATTTCGGAATCAGGTCTGAATAAATTGGATGCTGCTTCAGCGGCTATGGATGTCACTTCCCGTCCGAGCCGCTGCAGATCGTCGTCGGAAGCCGGAAAGGATTTCAGATGGAAGTAAGCCTCAGCAAGCTGAGCCACGGAGAATCCCCAAGCCGAAGACCGAGGTTGCTTGTGTCAGAACACCAAGTCAAATCGGACTAAATTGGGAGCCCTCACCTCAGGTGTGAGACTCGTACGTCATCGTTGCGCGAGATCGTCGAGGATCGGGCAGTCCGGTCGATCGTCGCCATGACAGGCGGCGACCAGCTCGCGCAACATCTTCGCCATCGCCTGCATTTCGGCGACGCGCGACTGAAGATCATGGATGTGCGTCTCGGCGATGCGTTTGACCTCGCGGCTCGGGCGTCCCCGGTCGCGCCATAAAGCCAGCAATTCGCCGATCTCGGGAATCGAAAAGCCAAGTCTCCGGGCTCGGCGAATGAACCTCAGTTCGTGAAGATCGCGCTCGCCATAATCGCGATAATCGTTCGCGCGGCGCTCCGCTGGGCGCAAGAGACCGATCGCCTCGTAGTGGCGGATCATCTTGGCGTTGACTCCGCTCGCCGCCGCCGCCGCGCCGATGTTCATGCAGAGAAACTGCTTGACCTTCCCATGATGGGAAGGTTTATGCGTGTCCGTCATGGAACACAAGCATCATTTGCCGATGAGCGCGGCCCCCGACGCAAGCCCGCTCGCGAAGGACCCGGTCTGCGGCATGTCGGTCGACCCGGCGACGGCCAAGCACAAGGCTGAGCACGCCGGCGCGCGCTATTATTTCTGCTCGGCCGGCTGCCGCGAAAAGTTCGTCGCCGACCCCACGCGGTTCCTGGCTGAGCCAGCTCATGCGCCCGCGGGGGCCGCCCATAACCACCCTCATCGCGTCAGTGCGTCGTCACCCTCCCCGACACCGGCGCCCTCGGGCGCGATCTACACCTGCCCGATGCATCCTGAGATGCGGCGGGACCATCCCGGGAGCTGCCCCATCTGCGGCATGGCGCTTGAGGCGGAAACGCCTGCGGAAGCGACCGGCCCGAGCGCAGAGCTTGTCGACATGACCCGGCGCTTCTGGGTCGCGCTTGCGCTTTCCCTCCCCGTCTTCGTGCTCGAGATGGGCGGCCATCTCCTCGACCTGCACCGGTTCATTCCGGAATGGCTCTCCAACGGGATTCAGCTGGCGCTGGCGACTCCCGTGGCGCTGTGGGCAGGCTGGCCGTTCTTCGAGCGCGGCTTCGCGTCGCTCAAGAGCCGCAATCTCAATATGTTCACGCTGATCGCCTTAGGCGTCGGCGTCGCATGGGCCTATAGCGTCGTCGCGACCGTTGCGCCGGGCCTGTTTCCCTCGGCGTTTCGCGCTGACCATGGCTCGGTCGCCGTCTATTTCGAAGCGGCGGCGGTGATCACGACCCTCGTTCTGCTCGGGCAGGTGCTGGAGCTCAGAGCGCGCGAGCAAACGGGCGGGGCGATCCGCGCCTTGCTCGATCTTACGCCGAAGACCGCGCGGCTCGTTCATAGCGATGGCTCGGACGAGGAGGTCGCACTCGACACAATCAAAATCGGCGATCGGCTGCGGGTGCGGCCGGGCGAGAAAGTCCCAGTGGACGGCCAAATCATCGAGGGGCGAAGCGCGGTCGACGAATCCATGCTGACCGGAGAATTGATGCCGGTGGGCAAGGTCGCAGGCGACAAGGCGATCGGCGGCACGATGAATCAGAGCGGCGCCTTCGTGATGCGCGCCGATAAGATTGGCCGCGACACCATGCTGGCGCAGATCGTACAAATGGTCGCGCAGGCTCAGCGCAGCCGGGCGCCCATTCAACGACTCGCCGATCAGGTCTCCGGCTGGTTCGTGCCGCTAGTCATCGCCGTCGCGCTCGTCGCCTTCATCGCCTGGGCGATATGGGGCCCGGAGCCGAGGCTGGCCTATGGTCTGCTCGCGGCAGTTTCCGTGCTGATCATCGCCTGCCCATGCGCGCTTGGCCTGGCCACTCCGATGTCGATTATGGTCGGGGTCGGGCGAGGCGCTCAGGCGGGAGTCTTGATCAGACGTGCCGAAGCGCTCGAGCGGCTCGAAAAGGTCGACACTGTGGTGGTCGACAAGACCGGCACGCTGACGGTCGGCAAGCCGACGGTCGTCGCGCTGAGGCCGGCGCCCGGGGTCAGCGAGGAAACGCTGCTTAGGTTCGCGGCGAGCCTCGAGCGCGAGAGCGAGCATCCTCTTGCGTCCGCGATCGTTCGCGCGGCGGCCGACCGCAATCTTGCGCTCGCCAAGGTCGAGGGCTTCGAGAGCGTCGTCGGCAAGGGCGTGACCGGAGCCATTGACGGGCGCAAAGTCGCGCTCGGTAATCTGGGCCTGATGCAGGCGGCTGGAATTGACGTCGGCGCGCTCGAAGCAGCGGCTAACGATTTGCGCGCGAGCGGCGCGACCGCGATCTTCACAGGGCTCGACGGAAAGGCGGCAGGCGTGATCGCCGTCGCCGACCCGATCAAGGCGACCGCGCTCGACGCGGTTCGCGCGCTCAAGGAGGCTGGCGTCCGTGTGGTGATGCTCACCGGTGACAACCGTGCGACCGCTCAAGCCGTGGCGCGCAAGCTCGGCATTGCGGATGTCGAGGCGGAAGTCCTGCCGCAGGACAAGGGCAAGACGGTCGAACGGTTGCGGAAGGAGGGGCGGGTCGTCGCCATGGCCGGCGACGGCGTCAACGACGCCCCGGCGCTTGCAGCCGCCGACGTTGGGATTGCAATGGGCACAGGAACCGATGTCGCGATCGAGTCCGCTGGCCTCACGCTGCTCGGCGGGGATCTCAGCGGCATCGTTGCGGCGCGTCGCCTCTCGCAAGCAACGATGCGTAACATCCGGCAAAACCTCATCTTCGCCTTCATCTACAACGCCGCGGGCGTGCCGATCGCCGCCGGCGTTCTCTACCCGGCCTTCGGCCTTGTTCTGTCGCCGGTCATCGCCGCCGCGGCGATGGCGCTCTCCTCGGTGAGCGTGGTCGCCAATGCGCTGCGGTTGCGCAGTTTCCGGCTGCATCCATCCAATGCGCCGACGGTAACCTGACGCACCGGGCCGAAAGCATGGAAGCAGCGCGTCACTTGATTGAGCGCCCGATGTTGCTGGCCGCGGTTAAGCCTCGACCGTCGCCCTTGTCTCGACTTCGAAGGAAAGCTCCATGAACAAATCTATGTGGCTCGCGGCTCTGGTCATGTCTGCACTCCTTTCGACGGCGGAAACTGTCGTCGCCGAAGATATGAAGGGCATGAACCTGGCGATGAAGCCCGCGACCAGTCCCGCCGATAAGGCGCTCGCGGCTTCGATGAAGACCATGATGACCAATATGCACGTGAAACCGACAGGCAATGCGGACAAGGACTTCGTAGTCATGATGATCCCCCATCACCAAGGCGCGGTCGACATGGCCAAGGTTGAGCTGCAATACGGAACCGACCCGGAATTGCGCCAATTGGCGACCGATATTGTCGCCGCGCAAGAAAAGGAGATTGCGCAAATGAAAGCGTGGCTCGCCAAGCAGGGCAAGTAGTCCCGACGCACATGACCGAAACGCGCGCGCCCAGCTCTGGTCCTTTGGTCGATCCTCGAGAATGCGCAGATAGTTGACATGCAATCAATTTGTATGTCAACTATTACTCTCTATGCCGCCTACCCCAAAAGACGCCCAAGCGCAATTCGCTCCTCTCGTCGCCCATGTGGCGCGCGAATGGCGGCGCGCAGTCGACGGGCGTTTGCAGGTCTATGGGCTGACCGAAGCGACTTGGCTCCCTTTGCTTCGGATCGCTCGATCCGAAACGCCGATGCGGCAGAATGAACTGGCGGCCTCCCTGTCTCTCGATGGCTCATCGGTCGTCCGCCTGCTCGACGCGCTTGAAAATTCGGGCCTCATAGAACGATACGAGGACCCTGCCGACCGGCGTGCGAAGAGCCTTGCCCTCACGTCGCGCGGACGCCGGACGGTCGACCAGGTCGAGCGCGTATCCCTTGAGATCCGCAATCTCGTGCTCGGGCAAACCTCGGAAGAGGACTTGGGCCGCGCCCTTGGCCTGTTGGAAAGCGTCAGAGACCGGCTCCTGAACCTTGCCCAAACGAGAACAGACACGGTCGAGCGCAAGCAGGCGACGGCTCGATGAAGCTCATTCGCCGACGCCCGGTTCCTCCGCTCTGGCTCCTGGGGTTGTTCACCTTCAGCGGCACGCTTGGCATGCACATTTTCGTGCCGGCGCTGCCAGCCGCGGCCAAGGACCTCCATGCGACGCCCGCCGCTCTGGAGCTGACCATTAGTCTCTACATCTTAGGCTTGGCCGTGGGTCAATTGGTCTACGGTCCTGCGTCGGATCGCTTTGGCCGCCGGCCGACGCTGCTCGTCGGTCTTTCCATATTCACGCTTGCGAGCATCGCCGCGCTCATCGCTCCCGACACCCACACGCTGGTCGTCGCCCGCTTTTTCCAGGCTGTCGGAGGGTGTTCTGGGCTCGTGCTTGCACGCGCCATCATCCGCGACACCTCGCAGGCGCACGAGGCCGCGCGGCGCCTTGCGCTCACCAATTTGCTGGTGACCGCGGGGCCGGCGGTCGCGCCACTCATCGGCGCGGGGCTTAGCAGCCTCTGGGGATGGCGAACGATTCTGACGGGGCTTAGCGCCTTGGGCGTCGCAAATTTCATGCTCGCGTGGCGCATCCTGCCGGAGACGCTTCCCGAGGCGCTCGTCGTCAGCGCCTCGCGGTATGCTCGCGACTATGTCGGCCTGCTCCGGTCCCGGCAGTTTTTGGGCTACGCCATAGGCGGTGCATGCGCGACGACCTCGCTCTACGCGTTCATCGCTTGCGCACCCTTCATTTTTGTCGATCGGCTGCACGTTCCAATCGCCAGCGTAGGCGTCTACCTTGCGCTCCTCGTCTCCGGCTTATGGCTCGGCAGCCTTTTCGCGAGCCAGTTGATCGCGCGCTTTTCGCTCACTCGATTTGTGGTCGTAGCCAATGCGATCAGTGTCGTCGCGGCGGCTTCGTTCCTCGCCCTCCTGATCGCAGACCGGGCGACTCTGGTCGCAATTATAGTGACGATGTTTGTGTTCGGCGTCGGGGTCGGCGCCGCGGCTCCCGCCGCGCTCGTCAAAGCCATAAGCGTGAACCCACGCGTCACTGGAACGGCTTCCGGCCTTTATGGTTCGATTCAGATGGCTGTTGGAGCCGCGCTGGTCGCGCTTGCCGGATTCGGCGCAAATCCGGCATTCGCTTCGGCGGCTGTACTCCTCGCCGCGGGCATTGTGGCGCAGGTGTCGTTCTGGATGGCGCGAAGCCAGGACGCTCCTCGGATCAACCCCGAAGGCGAAGCTGCATCAACGGCGGCGACGTAGCCTTACGGCCCACGACGCGCGAGCTGGTCGCGGATGTCGGTCAAGAGAACGACTTCCTGGGTTGGAGGCGCGGGAGGCGGAGGCTCTTTCGCCGCCTTCCTGGTCATAACGTTGATGCCCTTGATGACGATGAACAGCGCGATCGTGATAATGAGGAAGTTGATCACCGCGCTGATGAAATCGCCGTAGGCGAAAACCCCGCCCTGCTTTCTCGCATCCGCGAGATTCGACGCGGTCACCGCGCTCGAAAGCGGGATGTAATAGTTAGAGAAGTCGGCCTTTCCGGCGATTCCGATGATCGGCATGATGATGTCGTTGACGAGAGCGTCGACGACCTTGCTGAACGCCGCGCCGATGATAAAGCCGATGGCGAGGGTGAGCGCGTTGCCTTTAAGCGCGAATTCCTTGAATTCATTCCACATGCACTATCGTCCTCGCGAGGGGCGCCGAGTTGCTTCGGTAAGCTAGCCGAACGGTTCTGAGAGATAAAGCCTCCCGGTCTGGGTACGCGCCAGCGACCTAGGCCGATTGCGACGGCGCGCCGCTTCGCCGGTCGCCCTCCTCCGTTGAGGGTTGGTCAAAAATTACCGCCCAGAGCCGCCCTCCGCCCATGGCCAAGCTCAAATTTCTGAGGCCAAAAAAAGGGATGAGCGCGATAAACAGAATGGCTGTGATGCTAAGGAATCCGGCAAGCCCGCCACCGCCGATCACCGGCACGCTCTCGACAACCGTCTTTCCACGAAACAATCCTTCGATTGTCTTCTCAAGCACATGGGCGACGAGGAAGAGGATCGTCAACACCAGCGTTTCGTACAGGATCGGGTAGATAAGCGGTCTCTTGCGCAGCCAGCGTCCAGGGTCGAAGACCTCGAACAGCATCATGACCTTGGCGAAGACGAGGGCGTTGATGAAGGCGAAGCCTTGCATGGCGAAATTGATGCTGTGCTCGCGCAGGACCACGCCCTGGTTCAGCACGAAGACGCCGAACAGAATCCAAAGATAGAGGAACAGCACGAAGAATCTGCGAAACTCGTCGACCGCTTTGGCTTTGAGGGACCGCGTGCCGTGAGCGTTGGCGCCCGCTGCGGCAACGGCGCCGGCGCCGCTTGAATCCTAAGTCATTGGAACACCTCACGCCCAGCCATGTACCGCGTTCGAGCGACGCAAGCTCGTTCTCTCGGCATCGTCGAGCCGCCGCTACGGCTGCTTGTCCTTCCTCGACTTCGCCTTTTTGCCCTTTTCGCTCGTCGTCTTGGCAGCTGATGCGGGGCCGAGTTCACCGAGCCTCGCCTGCAAGAGCGCGGACCGCGCCTCGGTGAGGCGCCAGGCGCAATACCCGTGAAGGCTCTCCTTTGCGTAATCGCGACAGAGCTCCTCGCGCCGCCCTGCGAAGCCGTTCTGGTCGCGCACCAAGTCCGCCGCCTGCGCGTCGTCCTGGGCGCGATCCTCGATCGCGCGGACAAGCTTGCCCATCGCCCGTTCCGCGTCGGCCCGTTCCTTCACGATCTTGGCCGCATCCCCGACCAGCGAGGCGCCTTCAGGTCCCCAGAGGCCGCCCGGCGTGGTCTGGCAATCGGCGGCCTTGAACACGCAGGCCGTGATTTGAGTAGGGACAAGAACCGCGCCGTCAAGAACGTCGAACGAGATTGGGCAAGCGGGAACCTTGATCTCGAATCGCTCAAGACCGTCTGGACGACCAACATTCGTCGCCTCGATCGGCGTCTCGCCGACGATGTCGACGAGGCAGCGCTGCGAGGAGTTGGAAACGCCCTCCCCGGCGAGTTGCAGCTTGTCGACGGTGACCGACTTGTCGTCGCCCGAAATCTGAAGGAGCCCAGACTTGCCGTTGAGCATGAGCGGGCGCCCGGCGAGGCCCGCCACTCCCGCCTCCGCCGCCGGCTTGGCAGGCCTGGTTTCGCTCGTTTTTGTGCTTGAACTTCCCTTGCGCGCGCTCTTGGGCTTAGGGCTGTTTGAGGCTCCCTCCGGGGCGGCGGGCGCGGCGCCAGGAAGCGTCAACTGCGCGCGAGCCTCGCTTGCCGACACCGACACGGCAAACAGCCCGCAAATCAACCAACGAAAGCTTCGACTCATTAGCGAAGTGTAGAGGCGCTGGCGAGAAAGGGGAAGGCGCAGGCGGCCGGGGAATAGAAAGCTCAAAGCGCGAAAAATCCAAGGCTTCCGCGCCTTGCGCCGCTAAAACGCCCCACCTATATACGCCCCGACTGGCCGGTTTGGGCGCGACGCGCGCCGAATTGACGGAAATCTGGATGAAAGATGGGGATCGGAAGACGTCAGCCGTCGGCTACGAAGCGATCGGTGGGACGCCTCTCCTAGGCCTTGCCGCTTTGGGGCTCGGCGGTCCCGCAAAAGAACAGGGGTGAGTAATGGCGAAAGTAATTGGCATCGACCTTGGCACAACCAATTCGTGCGTCGCTGTCATGGAGGGCTCCGCGCCCAAGGTCATCGAGAATTCGGAGGGCGCCCGGACGACACCCTCTATCGTAGCGTTCACTGACGACGGCGAACGCCTGGTCGGCCAGCCCGCGAAGCGGCAGGCGGTGACCAATCCTGAACGGACCTTCTTCGCGATCAAGCGCCTCATCGGGCGCCCGTTCGAAGATCCCATGACCAAGAAGGACATGGGCCTCGTCCCGTATAAGATCATTCGCGCGCCGAACGGCGATGCGTGGGTCACGGCGGACGGCAAGCAATATTCGCCGTCGCAAATATCCGCCTTCGTTTTGCAGAAAATGAAGGAGACCGCGGAAGCCCATCTTGGCGGTCCCGTCACCCAGGCGGTGATCACGGTCCCCGCCTATTTCAATGACGCCCAACGGCAGGCCACTAAGGACGCCGGCAAAATCGCCGGACTTGAGGTGTTGCGCATCATCAATGAGCCGACTGCGGCGGCGCTCGCTTACGGCCTCGACAAGAAGAAGGCTGGCACCATCGCGGTCTATGACCTCGGCGGCGGCACCTTCGATGTGTCCGTGCTCGAGATCGGCGACGGCGTCTTCGAGGTAAAGTCGACCAACGGCGACACCTTCCTTGGCGGTGAAGACTTCGACATGCGTCTGGTCGAATATCTGTCCGGCGAATTCAAGAAGGAGCAGGGCATCGACCTGACCAAGGACAAGCTTGCGCTTCAGCGCCTGAAAGAGGCGGCGGAGAAGGCGAAGATCGAGCTGTCGTCCGCGACCCAGACCGAAATCAACCTGCCCTACATCACCGCCGACGCGACGGGGCCGAAGCATCTCGCGCTCAAGCTGACGCGGGCGAAGTTCGAGGCGCTGGTCGACGATCTCATTCAGAAGACGGTCGAGCCGTGCAAGAAGGCGCTAAAAGACGCCGGCCTGTCGGCGGGCCAGATCGACGAGGTCGTCCTGGTCGGCGGCATGACGCGCATGCCTAAGGTGCAGGAAGTCGTCAAACAGTTCTTCGGCAAGGAGCCGCACAAGGGCGTCAACCCGGACGAGGTGGTCGCCATCGGCGCCGCCATTCAAGCCGGCGTGCTGCAGGGCGACGTCAAGGACGTGTTGCTGCTCGACGTCACTCCGCTCTCGCTCGGCATCGAGACGCTGGGCGGCGTGTTCACCCGGCTGATCGAGCGCAACACGACCATTCCCACCAAGAAGAGCCAGGTGTTCTCGACCGCCGAGGACAATCAGACCGCGGTCACCATCCGCGTCTTCCAGGGTGAGCGCGAGATGGCCGCCGACAACAAGGCGCTTGGCCAGTTCGATCTGGTCGGAATTCCGGCCGCGCCGCGTGGCGTGCCGCAGATCGAAGTAACGTTCGACATCGACGCCAACGGCATCGTCAATGTGACCGCCAAGGACAAGGCGACCAACAAAGAGCAGCAGATTCGAATCCAGGCCTCGGGCGGCCTGAGCGAAGCCGACATCAACAAGATGGTGAAGGACGCCGAAGCGCATGCCGCCGAGGACAAGAAGCGGCGCGAAATGGTTGATGCCAAGAATAGCGGCGAGTTGCTTGCCCATGACGCGGAAAAAGCGCTGAACGAGTACGGCGAGAAGGTCGCCCAGTCCGATCGCAGCGCTGTTGAGTTGGCGGTTGCTTCTCTGCGCACAGCGTTGCAGGGAGAGGACGTAGAGGCGATCAAGGCGCGGACAAACGACCTCATGCAGGCGCAAATGAAACTTGGCGAGGCCATGTATAAGGCCCAACAGGCCAGCGGAGCGCCAGGCGAGGGCGCCGAAGCCGGAGCGGAAGCCAAGGACGACGTTATCGATGCGGAATTCCGCGAAGTCGACGACGACAAGAAGAAGTCCTGACGAATAAACCCGGCCGCCGAGCAGCGGCTGGTCGACTTTTGGGGACGCCGCGATGGCGGGGGAGATCGGCCTGACTGTGGGTCGGCGCGTTTGCGTCGTCGGCTTCGGCGTCAGGAATAGGGTTTGCCCTCTTGAAACGCGGCGTAGCATGAGTAGGTCTAGGCATGCATAGGCTGCGGGCGCGCTGAAGATGGCCAAGCGCGATTTTTATGAAACTCTGGGCGTTTCCAAATCGGCGAGCGACGCCGAACTGAAGTCCGCCTTCCGCAAGGCGGCAATGCAGTGTCACCCCGATCGGCATCCCGGCGACAAGCAAGCCGAGGCGCGGTTCAAGGAGCTCAACGAAGCCTATCAGCATCTGTCGGACGCTCAGAAGCGCGCGGCCTACGACCGCTACGGCCATGCGGCCTTCGATCAGAGCAGCATGAGCGACGGCTTTGCGGCGTCGATGTCTGATATTTTCGATGACCTGTTCGGCGACATGATGGGCGGCGGGCGACGCGGTCGCCAGTCCGGGGGCCGAGAGCGCGGCGCGGACCTTCGCTATAACCTCGAGATCTCGCTTGAAGAGGCGTTTCACGGCAAGACCTCTTCGATCCGCATGCCGACTTCGGTCGCCTGCGAGGCCTGCTCCGGCTCCGGCGCGCGCGCCGGTTCGCGTCCGGTGACCTGCAAGACTTGCGGCGGACACGGGCGCGTGCGCGCGCAACAGGGCTTCTTCGCCATCGAGCGCACCTGCCCCACCTGTCATGGCCGCGGGCAGACGATCGAAAACCCTTGCGACAAATGCGTGGGCGCCGGCCGCGTGACCCGGGAGCGTACGCTGTCGGTCAACGTTCCCGCCGGCGTCGAAGATGGCACCCGCATCCGCCTGACCAGCGAGGGGGAGGCTGGAATGCGCGGCGGCCCGGCGGGGGACCTTTATATTTTCCTCACGGTCAAGCCGCACGCGTTCTTCCAGCGCGACGGCGCCGACCTCTATTGCCGGGTGCCGATCTCAATGGTGCAGGCGGCGCTCGGCGGTGAATTCAACGTTCGGACGCTTGATGGAACAGAGTTCGAGTCAGTGTCCCCGAAGGCGCCCAATCGGGGCGGCAGCTGAGGCTGCGGGCTAAGGGCATGCCGGTGCTGCGCACCCGCGATTCGGGCGACCTGTTCGTGCAGCTCGTGGTCGAGACGCCGCAAAACCTTACGCGCCGCCAGCGCGAGCTCCTGACGGAATTCGCATCCGAATTGTCGAACACGACCCATCCGGAAAGCTCGGGCTTCTTCGCCAAGATGAAGGAGTTTTTCGAGGGCCGCACCTAACGCGTTGCGGCTCGCCGGGCCGCGCCGGCGTTACACGTGCCTATTCGGACCGAGCAGACGCGCTTCCACTACGGCCAGGATGGCGCTCGCGTCTGATTCAAGGTTGTGCACAAAGCCCAGGACCTTAGGCATGTGCTCTGGGACGCTTTTCAGCCGCCGGGTGCGAACCTCGTTGCCGTGGACGATCTCAAGGCGTTCCCCGCCTGTCGGACCGTCGCGCAGCAGGGGACGCAGCGCCACAGCTGTCTTCGCAGGAAGCCTTATCGGCGCGCTGATTGTGAAGACTACGGTCTCTCCATCTGGAACAGCGCTGGCCAACGCGGCCTTGAGCCCACCTACGAGCCGCAAAGCCACCTTGTCGAACCGGAGGCGAAGTTTCGCGGCCCCGAGTTGCGCGATGATTTCGCGCTCGACCGTGTCGGCGTCGATTGCGGGGGATTCCGCAACCATGAGCAACATGTCCTTCGAAAAGCGGCTCGCCCGAGAGCAATCTCCCATAAGCGTCGAAATGGATCACCCCGCTTTGCAGGCTGCTCTCCGCTCGCTATAAGCGCGGCCTTGACCGGAGCCCTTGATCGGCGCTCATGACCGGAGCCGCAATGAAAGCCCAAACGCCCGGCGAAACGCGTCGGCCCGGGCTCGCTGACAGCGCTCGTTTTCTTAAGTCTCTCGTCGCCACGCCCCGGCTCACTGGCGCGGTCGCGCCATCCGGCCGCGCTTTGGCGCGCGCAATGGCGTTGGCGGTCGGCTCACCACCACACGGCCTTATCGTCGAGCTTGGACCCGGAACGGGCCCGGTCACACGGGCGCTGATTGAGGTCGGCGTTGCGCCAGAGCGACTCGTGCTGGTCGAGTACGACGCAGCCTTCTGTCGTCTGCTGAAGCATCGCTTCACGCACGCTTCTGTCGTCCAAGGCGACGCCTACGACCTTCCGCGCACCCTCGAACCATTCGTTGGAGAGCCAATCGCCGCCCTCGTCTCGAGCCTGCCGCTGCTCAACCAGCCAATGCCTCGGCGGATTGAACTCATCGGCGACGCCTTCGCGCTAATGGGGCCTTCCGGCGTGTTTGTTCAGTTCACCTACGGACTCGTGTCGCCGATCCCTCGCAAGGCCTGCGCCAATGTTTATTCAGCGGTTCGCTCGAGGCCGATTCTGTTGAATCTGCCACCGGCCTTCGTGTGGACCTATCGGCTCGCCAGGAGGGATTCAGATGCAGCTAAAGGTCGCTGAAGCGAGCCGGCTTCAGCCGCGCGATCGTCTGATCGTGGCGCTCGACATTTCTGACGCGAGCGGCGCGAGACGACTTGTCGAGAAACTCGGCGACAGCGTGCTCTTTTATAAGATAGGGATGGAGCTCGCTTACGGCGGCGGGTTGCTCCTTGTCTCGGAGCTGGCTGCGGCGGGCAAACGGGTCTTTCTCGACCTCAAGCTGCACGACATTCCCAATACCGTCGAGCGAGCGACCACGCAGGCAGCGCAACTGGGGGCGAGGTTCCTCACTGTCCACGCCTATCCCCAGACGATGCGTGCGGCGGTCGCCGGCGCCAGGGGATCGGGAATGCAGATCCTCGCCGTCACGGTCCTCACCTCCTACGACGACGCCGATCTTTCCGAAGCGGTCTACCGCTTCGGCGTGATCGAGACAGTCCGGCGCCGAGCCGAGCAGGCGCTTGAACTCGGCGTCGATGGGCTGGTGACGAGCCCAGCGGAAGCGGCGATGGTTCGGCAGACTGTCGGCCCGGACTTGGCTCTCGTCACGCCCGGCATTCGGCCGGCCGGCGGGACGCACGGCGACCAGAAGCGCGTCGCGACGCCCGCAGAGGCCATCCGCAACGGCGCCGACTACCTGGTCGTTGGCCGCCCGGTTACCCAGGCGGCTGACCCTCGCCAGGCCGCGGAGGCGATTGTCGCAGAGATCGAAGCGGCGCAAACTTGATCGACGGCTGAGCCGCCCTACACTCGCCGGACGACACTGTAGAGGAGCCTGCATGCCGAAAGGTTACGTCATCTCGCGCGTCGACATCACCAATCCAGACGCCTATGCCGGCTACGCCGCCGCGGCCACCAGGGCCATCGCCGAGCATGGCGGCAAGCCGCTCGCGCGAGGCGGCCGTAGCGAGGCATTGGAGGGAAAGGCGCGAGCGCGCAACGTGGTGCTCGAATTCGAGAGCTATGAGGCGGCGCGCCGCTATTTTCATTCCGAGCAATACCAGGCGGCTCGTGCTCTGCGCGAAGGCGCGGCGGAAATCGAAATGGTGCTGGTCGAGGGAGTTTGACTTTGCCGAAGGGCTATTGGATCGTCCATATCGATGTTCGCGATCCCGAGCTTTACCAGCAGTACGTCAAGGCCAACGCGGCTGCGTTCGCCAAATACGGGGCGCGCTTCCTGGTCCGCGGCGGCAAGCATGTCGTGACGCGCGGCAAAGCGCCAGAACGCAATGTCGTGCTTGAGTTTCGCGACTACGAGACCGCCGTCGCGTGCCACGATTTAGAGGAATATCGAGAGGCGGCGAAAATTCGCGACGCCGCCAGCGTCGCGGATATCGTGATCGTTGAAGGCTACGATGGCCCGCAGCCGGGCTGACGGCGGATCGGGGAAGCGGGAAATGGCCGACTTAAGGCTGATCGTGAGCGGCGCCGCCGGCCGCATGGGTCGGATGGTCATCCGGACGATCCATGAGTTGGAGGGCTTCAGGCTCACCGGTGCGCTCGAGCGCGAAGACTTGCCTTGGCTCGGCCAAGACCCGGCGCTGCTCGCAGGTTGTCCGGCGAAGGGGCTTCAGATCGTGACCGATCCGCTGCCATTGCTGCTCAATGCCGACGCGATCATCGATTTCTCCTCGCCCGCTGCGAGCGTCGCTCTCGCCGGGCTCGCAGCTCAGGCGCGTATCGCCGACGTCATCGGCACGACTGGCTTGGGTGACAACGATCTCGACAGGATCGCGGCGGCCGCTCGCCACGCGCCGATTGTGCGTTCCGGCAACATGAGCGTCGGCGTCAATCTGCTCGCGGCGCTGACGCGCCGGGCTGCATCCGCTTTGGGCGAGGATTTCGACATCGAGGTCATCGAGATGCATCACCGCATGAAAGTCGACGCCCCTTCCGGCACGGCGCTCTTGCTCGGCGAAGCGGCGGCTGAAGGCCGCGGGGTCGCTCTCAAGGACCATTCGGCGCGCGGCCGCGATGGCCTGACCGGCGCGCGGCGCACGGGCGATATTGGCTTCGCGTCGCTGCGCGGCGGCACGGTGGTCGGCGATCATAGCGTTGTCTTCGCCGGCGAGGGCGAGCGGGTAGTCTTAAGCCACTATGCCGAGGATCGCACGCTCTTCGCCCGCGGCGCGCTCAAGGCCGTCGCATGGGCGAAGGATCGCAAACCGGGGCTCTATTCAATGGCGGACGTGCTCGGTCTTTCTTAGGACTGAGCCGCCCGCTGCCGGCGTCACTCCCTGTTCCAAAAGTCGCAGTTATGCGCCATGTAGACGTCGGAGCTCGTCGTGATTCCGCCTGCCGCGGGAAGCTGTAGTTCCACAACCTTGCGATCTGATTGGGCATACGCCGGCCATTCGGCCTGATCGTTTTTTCGCCCGAAGTCGACCCACATGCTGATCATCTTTCGCCCTAGCGCGCGCTGGTCGGCGTCGAGCGGGCTTTCGATCGCCTGATAGTCGAGCAGATAGTAAAGCTCCGATGTGTGTCCCGCTCCGACGTGGTATCCGGGCGGGGCGGGCTGCGGATTGCCCAGAGACTTCCAGTTGGGGACCGTCGCGTCAGCGAACTCGTACATGGAGACCGGCGCGAACTTGGAGATCATGTCGGCCAGCCTGAAGGCGTGGCAGACAAAGAAACTGTCGCCCTGAATTGCGCCGAAGGCGTACTCGTTGTGCGGATATTTTTGCGCCGGATATCGCGTCAGTAGCTCGGCCGCGGAGTCCGGATATTTCTGCTTCACAGCGGCCTCGTAAGCAGGCTCGCTCAATGGATAGAGGGCGTGCATGAAGCCGAACATCTCGTTGCGCGCGAAGCCGATCAGCACCGGGACCTTGTTGAAGGCGCCGGTCGCGAAGGCCTGCAGCGGCGAAAGCGGCAGCAGCGCGGTTCCGTAGGCTGCTCCGGTGATGGGTTGCCCCCAGCCGTCAAGAATGTCCGCCGCGGACTTGTCCCGCAGGCACGCGGCGACCGTGGCGGCATCAGCGCAGCCAAGTTTCTGGGCGAGGGCCGTCCCCCGCTTCTCATTCGTCGCCAGATCCGGGCTCACCTGGCAAACGCCGCTCTGGATCACGACCCGGTTGTAAAGGCCATTGGCCGAAGGCGTCGCCAGCAGGCTGCAAACATTCGTGCCGCCCGACGATTGCCCAGTCACCGTCACGTCGGTCGGGTCGCCGCCGAACTCGGCGATGTTGTCACGAACCCATTGCAGCGCCTTGATTTGGTCGAGGAGAGCATAATCGCCTGAACCAGCGAGCGGACCCTCGGCGGTCAAAGCCGGCAGGGAGAGGAAGCCGAAGGCGCCGAGCCGATAGGCGGGCGTGACGACAACCGTTTGGCCCTCCGTGGCCATTCGCGATCCGTCGTAGATATCGGTCGAACCAGAATAGTTTCCGCCGCCGTGGACATAGACGGTCACCGGCAGCTTGGCGCCCGGGGCGGCGCCGGCCGGCCGATAGATGTCGAGATAGAGACAATCCTCGTTGATGAGACGCTGGCCATCGCCGGCGGAAGGGGCGGAGCATCGCGTTGCATGTTTGGAGGCATCGCGCGGATCCGTCCAATGCGCCGGGGCCTGCGGGGCCTTCCAGCGCAACGGACCGACCGGCGGCGCCGCGAACGGGATGCCGAGGAACTCGTCCGCGCCGTCAGCGGTGATTCCGGCCACCGGACCATCGGCGACCCTCACGACGGGGCCCTGCGCCGCAGCCAGCGCCGGCCAGCTCAAGAGGCCCGGTAGCATCGGTCCAGCGCAAACGACGAGGGCTGCGAGCCAGGTCATCGGTTTCATTCGTCGCTCCTCAGCGAGGGGTCCCGACGTCACGATAGCGCCCGGCGACCAGCTGCGCGACCCGTGAAGAGCGTTGTCACGCGACTCCGCGCCTCGGCCGCCTTCACTCTACTCTGGTCGCAAATCTCTTCCCGCTGCTCATTTCGGAGCGACCGTCTCCGTGCAGTGGAAATCGAGTTTCGCCATCTTTTCGGTCTTTCCCGCATGGACCTGGATGGCGAGCGGCATGCAAGTCGCCGCCTCCAGGAACACCACCTTGTGCTCAATTCCGTCGGGGCCGAAGATGAAGTTGGTGAACGCTCTGTGTGTGGTGATCGGTTGTCCGGAATGGCCAGTCTGCGTGAGATCAATGACCGCGGTCGCATATTTCGGCGAAGCGTTCTTATCGCCTTCGAAGGTGAAGTCGATGAGAAGGCCGGTGGCCGTGTCGCCGCCCAGCGCGCCCCCTCTGGGAGCGTCAACGAGGCTTTGGCCGCCGCTCACGAGATCGTCGGACAGTTTGCCCGCGTGTTCCAGAAACGCATAGGCTTTGACGTCGACGATCTTGAGTTGCGCCGCCCCGGCGCCTCCAGCCAGCGCGAACGAGACAATCGACGCTGCGGCGCCAACGCGAAACCCACCCATCTTCCTCCCCCAATCGGAAACTACCGCTTGAACAAAAAAATTCCCCGGCTTGCACCACGCGAGCCGGGGAAAGAGATAGATCGCTAGATTGACGGCCTTATGTCAACTGTTCCGCTGCGACCCCGTCAGCATCAGGATCGCCTGGAACATGTTGATGAAGTCGAGGTAGAGGCGCAGCGCGCCGTGAATCGACTTCTTGTGAGCCACCTCGTGGGTGTCGCCGGCGAAGTACATCTCCTTGATCGCCTGCGTGTCCCAGGCGGTCAGGCCGGCGAAAATAACGACCGCGAGGATCGAGATGCCGAACTGGAGCCCGGTGCTGTGCAGGAACAGGTTCAGGAGGCTCGCAACGATGAGGCCGATGACGCCCATCATCATGAACGAACCCATCGCGGAGAGGCTACGCTGGGTGGTGTAGCCATAAAGGCTAAGGCTCGCGAAGGCCGCGGCAGTGGCGAAGAAGGCCCGCCCGAATGACGCCCCCGTATACACCACGAGCAACGCCGACATCGACAAGCCGATCAGCGCCGCAAAGGCGATGAAGGCGTTGCGGGCCGTCGAGACCGACATCGAATTGATCCGGGCCGAGAGCCAGAACACCAACGCGAGCGGCGACAGCACGATCAGCCAGCGCAGCGGCGAGACGTAGATCGCGTGGCCGAAGTCGGTTAGGCCCAGGCGCCCGTCGCCGAGTTGCTGCGTTCCGAGCTGGAACGCGCCCCACGCCACGAGCCCCGTCACCCCGAGCCCGAGGGTCATGTAGTTGTAGACGCCGATCATATAGGCGCGCAGGCCCTGATCGACGCCGACGCCGGACCGTGCGAGCCCCGCGCCGTAACGCGTATTGGCGTAGCGGTCATAGTCGGACATGAGACAAACCTCTTGCATCAGCGGCGCCTCGCCCGCCCAGTATCGACCGGGTGAGCGCCCACCCGCATAATATGGCCGCGGCCCCCTTCTCCGCAAGTGCGGTTCCGAGTGGAATTGGACTGGGTAATATTACCGATTGGTAAGAAGTTCAGCCGCAAAGCGCTATGAAACGACCACGATCTTTCCGCGCCGCGGCGCGCCGTCTTTCAGCATCCCGAGGGCGAGCCGAGCCGCCGCCAACTTGAGCGTCTCGCCCACATGGACGGGCAGTTTGCCCGCCCCTGACGGCGCACGCCAATGCGCCGCCTCGGCGCGCCCCTCACTTATCGTCGATTTTGAGCGTCGCTCCGGGGTCGGCGACGAAAACGACGAGCAGCTGGGCGGGTTCGCTCGCGCTTGTGTTCTCGGTCACGACATGATGGGCGCCCGGCGCCTCCGACCAACCCTGTCCGGCCGTGTAAGTTTGGACAGGCTGACCCTCGAGTTGGCTGCGAACGGCGCCCTTGAGCACATAGGCGTAGACGAAAGCCTGCCCATGGCGGTGCGGCGCGGCGCGCGCTCCAGGAGCGAAATCGACCGTCACGACGGTAAACGTCTTGCCGGCGACATTCGGCAGGTTCTCCTGAAAAACCGGCGCGACCGTCTCGGCTTTGGCGGGTCCAACGACCGCGAGCGCCGCAATCAAGACGCATGCAACGAACCCAACCGTCGGGCCGTTCGTCCGTACCCAGGGATTTTTCGTCTCGGGCATTCGTCCCTCCTAGCTGGTGAGTTACATAATCATCGCTGCGCCCGCCGCGAGGTCAAGCCCGCGCCGGCCGGGAAGCCTTGGCACGATACAGGCAAAAGGCTTTTGGCGATCGGCCCATCGAGCCGACCGTCTGGCGACAGCCGCGATCACCGCGTCGGCGTGAGACGTGGGGCGCGAGTTCGCAGTTTGCTCTATTCAAGATGCAGCGCTCGTCGCTCATCGCGAGAAGCGAAGCGGCCGTCTTCAATCGTGGCGGCGGGGCGAGGCGAATTGGCTTAGACTGCCGCAACGGCTTGTGACCTCTTGAGCGCCGTGCTCTGGGCGGAGGCCAAGCGCGTTGTCAAGGAGAGCGCCGGTGAACGCTCAGTCAATCCGGGTCTTCTGGCAGCCTGGTTGTTCCGCTTGCGTCAAGGTGAAGGAGTTTCTGACCGGCCTCGGGGTGCCGTTCGAGTCGGTCGACGTCCTCAATGACGCCGAAGGCGCGGCCGCCCTCCGGCGTCTTGGCGCGAGATCGCTGCCGGTCGTGTCGCGCGGAAGCGAGTTCGTCTTCGGACAATCGCTTGAACAAGTGGCGAGCTTCGTCGGCGTCAAGGCCAACAGCGCGGAGCGCTTGCTCCCCGCCGAGCTTATCGCGCGCTGGTTCGACGTGCTGGCGATCGAGAAGTCGCTGGTTGCTCAAATTCCGGTCGAAAAGCTCGGCCATCGCCCCATTCCGAACCGCGACCGGACGCTTAGGGACCTCGCTTATCACACCTATCAGGTCCCGGATGTCTTCGTGCGCAACTTGGAAGGCGAGTTCGAAGACTGGGCGCATTACGTCAATCTGCCGACGCCGCCGGAGATCAAGACAAGCGCTGACATCATCGCCTTCGGCGATCAGGCAGTCGCAGACCTCTCGAAATGGTGGCAGGGCGTCGATGACCGTGAGCTGTTCTGGACAGTCAAGACCCACTATGGCGAGCGGCCCGCCTGGGAACTGCTCGAACGCCAGACGTGGCATTCGGCCCAACATATGCGGCAGTTACAAGCCGTGCTGGAAGAGTTTGGCGTTCCGTTACCGCGCAAGGCGAACGCTGCGTTCTACGCGGGTCTGCCGCTGCCGGTCGGCCTCTGGGAATAGTCGTTCGGCGCGATCGACGATCCCAATCCTTCGTCACAATCCGGAAAGGACGCCGGAAGCGCGATTGCTGTGCCGTCGCTGGCCATGTTAGACGATTTCCGAGGGTGCCGAAAACGTCTTGGGAATCGGGGGGAGAAACGTGAACCAGGCGGCTGGCGTCCACGTCGAGCGGGACTTCCAGGACATCGTTCGCCTCGAAGGCGTGCAGAAGTTCTTTGGCCCGGTCCAGGCGCTTCGGGACATCGACCTGGCGATCGCGAAGAACGAGATCGTGGGCCTGATTGGCGACAATGGGGCCGGCAAGTCGACGTTGATCAAGATCATGACCGGAGTGTTGCCGCCGCTCGTCAGGCCGCATTTTCGTCCGCGACAGGGAGCTCAGTCTCGCCGACTATTCGGTTCGCATGGCGCACGAGCTCTCGATCGAAACGGTCTATCAGGACCGTTCGTTGGCCGACAAGCAACCGCTTTGGCGCAATTTCTTTGTCGGGCGGCAGATCACGAACCGCTTTGGCTTCATCGATATCAAGCGCCAGAAGGAAGTCGCGCGACAGATCCTGATCGACGTCATCGGCTTCCGAAGCGCCGGCATCACGGTTGATTCCACCGTCGCCAATTTGTCAGGCGGCGAACGCCAAGGCATCGCGATCGGCCGGGCCATGCACTACAACGCCGACCTTATCGTGCTCGACGAGCCGACCGCTGCGCTGGGCGTGGCCGAGGTGCGAAAAGTCGTCGACTTCGTCCGCAAGATCAAGAGCTCCGGGCGCGCCTGCATCTACATCGAGCACAATCTCGCGCACGTGCATGAGGTCGCGGACCGCCTGGTCGTGCTCGACCGTGGTCGAGTGGTCTCTGCGATCAATCCCAAGGATATGACGGTGCCTGAACTCACCGAATATCTGATCGCACTGCAGCACGAAGCCTGAGGGGGCAAAGGAATGGCTCAGCGGTCAGGCGCGTCGATCCTGCAGCGCTTCGAGGCGCTTCCGATCATCATCGTTTTTGCCCTGCTCATCGCGCTCTTCATGTATCGGGCGCCGGAGGTTTTCCTCGCGCCTTACATCTACACGACCTTCCTTTCCACCCTGCCCCCGCTCATCCTCCTCGCGACCGGGCTCACCTTCGTAATTGGCGCCGGCGAGATCGACCTCTCCTTTCCGTCCATCATCGCCTTTTCCGGATTCGTTTTTGCCGTGCTGTTCAAGGAATACAACCTCGGCTGGATCGCGGTGATCGCCGCTCTCGCCTCGGGGGTTTTGGTCGGATTCCTCAATGGCCTCATCATCGCCAAGATCGGCATTCCGTCGTTCATGACGACGCTCGGCACGCAGTTCTTCTGGGCCGGCATGGCGACTGTGCTCTCGGGCGGCAAGTCCTACGCCTTGCGCGGGGCCGAAGAGAGCTCGGTGTGGCAGTGGATCGTCGGGCGTCCGTTCGCCGGCGCCACCGATATCGCGTGGCTTCAGCAGCTGTCGATCCAGGGGCTTTGGACCGCGGTCATCGTCGGCGTGCTTTGGCTCGTTCTTACCCGCCACCGCTTCGGCGAGCACACTTTGTTCATCGGCGATTCGAATGACGTATCACGGGTCGTCGGCATCGACGTCGATCGCGAGAAGATCAAAATCTTCACGCTTATGGGCTTTCTCGCCGCTTGCGCAGCGATCATTCTGACGCTGGAGAACAAGAACTTCTTCGGCAACCAAGGCCAGGGCTACCTGTTGACCGCCATCGCGTCCGTGCTGATCGGCGGCACGTCGATCTTTGGCGGTCAGGCGACCGTGCTCGGGACGGTGTTCGGCTGCTTCATCATCGGCATGGTCGAGGCGGGCCTGGTCGCTGCCGGGCTCACCGGCGCGTGGGTGAGAACCGTGCAGGGACTCATCTTCCTGGTTTCTATCATCTTCTACATGTATGCCGACGAACCGCAGCGGCGGCGCGCTTTGTTCGCCAATCTGCAATCGTTCGGAAGGTTCGGCGGTACAGGAACTTCTAAAGAAGGAGAGGTTCGCCGATAGAGGCGACCTGAACACGAAAGGGAGAAACGAACATGCGTTTAGAACATTTTCTAATGGCCAGCGTCGCCGCGGTCGGACTCGCGGTCGCCGGGGCGCCAGCAGCGGCCGATCCGATCGGCAAGGGGCTCGTGATGTACATGCAGATGGGCGGCAACCCCGGCGATGGCGCAACGCTCGCCCGGCAGACGGGAGCAAAGGAAGCCGCCGAGGCGCTCGGCGTCGATTTGAAGTCGCAGTTCTCGGCCTGGGCGCCGGAAACGATGATCAACCAGTTCAAGGAAGCGGTAGCCGCCAAGCCGAGTTGCATCGAGATCATGGGCCACCCCGGCTCGACCGCCTTCCACGATCTTGTCAAGCAGGCCGTCGACGAGGGCATCGTCGTCACCTCCGGCAATTCGCCACTGACTGACCTTCAGAAGGAGTTCGGGCCGAAGGGCTTCGGCTATGCGGGCGTGGATCTCTATGCGGGCGGCGTTCTCACCGCCAATGCGATGCTGGCGCAGGGCCTGAAGGCCGGTGACCAGGCGATGGTCTATGGCGTCTTCAGCCAGGCCGAACGCGGGCAGTCGGAGAAGGGTCTTGCCGACACGCTTGAGAAGGCTGGCCTCAAGGTCGACCGGCTCGAGATCACCCAGGAAGCCAACAGCGACATGTCGCTGGCTGTGCCTGTTCTCGCGGCCTACATCCAGGCCCATCCGAGCCTGAAAGCCATCGGCACCCAGCATGGCGGCGCGACCGGCGAAATGAAGGAAGTGCTGGAGAAGGCCGGCAAGAAGCCCGGCGACGTCGTCGTCGGCGGCATCGACCTTGCTCCGTCGACGATCGATGGGCTGAAGTCGGGCGCCGTCAGTGCGACGCTCGACCAACTGCTCTACATGCAGGGCTTCTTCCCGGTTGTGCAATGCGTGATGAGCGCCAAATACAAGATGCCGGGACTATCGCTCAACACCGGCGCCGGCGTCGTCACGCCAAAGACGATCGATGCGCTGACGAAGCTGATCGACGCCGGGATTCGGTGACCGGCGCGAGCTTCAGAAGCGCCAACACCTTGGAGGGGCGACCGACAGGACGCCCTCTCCCATGGCGAAAGCGATGGCCGTCAACGACGGCCTGACTTTCAAAACGCCGCAGCGGCTCCCATTCGGAGCCGTCAGCGTCAAAGAGCATTTATCAGCAGGCGCCGTTCAACGGCTCCTAGGCGTCCGGCTTGGGCGCAGAGAGCGATCTCGACACCCGGACGCCTTCTTTAATGCCCGCCGCCTCCCGCTGCTCCAATCGGGCGGCGCATCAGTGCGGCCAGGCCGACGCAGCCCAGGAACAGGACGGTCAGCGCCAGGAACACGTCGGCAAGCGCCAGCACCTCGGCCTGCCGCCGCACGATCAGCGCGAGCTGACGGGTCGCCGCGAGCCCGGCGTCCGACCCGCGGGCGGCCATCGCCGCGGTCATGCTGGCGAGCGTATCTACGGCGACCCGGCGTCCCCAGGTAACCGATTCGCGCAACCTTTCGAGATGCAGATCCATCCGCTTGTCGAGCAGCGTATTGATGAGCGCAAGCCCGACAGCGCCGCCCAGGTTGCGCATCAGGTTGAACAGGCCCGAGGCGTTCTTGATTTTATGCGGCGGCATGGTGCCGAGCGCCAGATTGTTGATTGGCACCATCGACAGCATCAGCCCAACGCCGCGGAAGACTTGCGGCCACAAAAGCTCCCAGAAGTCCCAGTCGACGGTGACAAAAGAAGCCTGATAAGTCCCGATCGCGAATAGAATGAAGCCGGCGGCGATCATGATCCGCGGGTCGACGCGATTCATGAGGCGCCCGGCAAAGGGCGCGGTGAGAAACATGCATAAGCCGGTCACGAACATCGTCTTGCCAATCATCAGCGACGAGTAGCCGCGCACCACCGCCAGATAGACCGGATAGATGTAGGTGAGGCCATAGAGCCCGATGCCGAGCACGAAGGCGAACATCGCCCCGGTCCAGAAATTGCGGTCTCTGAATGCGGTGAGGTCGACGATCGGCTGACGCGCGGTCGCCATGCGCCAGAAGAAGGCGACGCCGCTGACCGCCGAGATGACGATCGCGATCGTAACAGGCTCGCTCCCGAACCAATCTTTCGACGGCCCCTCCTCGAGCGCATATTCCATCGCCCCCAGGAAACCGGCCATCGCGATGAGTCCGACATAGTCGAAGTGGGTGAGAAGCGAATAGTCGGGCTCGTCAAAGTCGATCAAGAGCCACGCGGCGATGGTGACGATGATTCCGGGCCCGAGGTTGACGAGAAAGAGCCAGTGCCAAGAGAACCAGTCGGTAAGGTAACCGCCGACCGTGGGCCCGATCGTCGGAGCAAGCGTCGCGACGAGACCAATCACCGGGGCGATGATCGGCTGCTTGTCGCGCGGAAAGATGGTGAAGGCCGAAGCGAACACGGTCGGGATCATGCCACCGCCGATGAAGCCCTGCAGCGCCCGCCACAAGATCATCTCCTCGATCGAGTTGGCGTGGGCGCACATGAAGCTCATCAGCGTGAAGCCGCCAGCCGAGATGGTGAAGATGACGCGCGTCGAGACCACCCGCGACAGGAAGCCCGAAAGCGGGATCATGACCACTTCGGCGACCAGATAGCTGGTCTGGACCCAAGTGACCTCGTCGGACGAAGCGGAAAGCCCGGCCTGGATCTCCGATAGCGAAGCCGAAACGATCTGGATGTCCAGGATAGCCATGAACATCCCGAACACCATGAAGACGAACGCGGCGATCCGCCGCGCCGAGAAATTTGGCGCCGCAGCCGGCGCGAAGGCCGGCCGGGCGGCCGCCGTGAGCGACGCGCCAGGCGCCCGAAGGGCGACCGCGTCGCTCACGGCCTGGGGCTACGAGTTCGCGAACGCTTCGAGCCCAAGCGCGCTGAGCAGCGTCGGCTTCGGCACCGCGGGATCGCGGGTATGCACGGTTGCGACGACCGAGAGCCCCGGCCGGAGCGGAACCTCCCTCAGCACCTCCTCGGGGAAGGTGACGCGCACTGCGACACGCTGGACGACCTTGGTGAAGTTGCCGGTTGCGTTGTCCGGCGGCAGCAGCGAGAACTGCGCGCCGGAGGCGGGGGAGATCGACGACACAACACCCTCGACCATCTTGCTGTCGAGCGCGTCGATCGAGACATCGACTTTCTGCCCCGGCTTGACGTTTGCGAGCTGGGTTTCCTTGAAGTTGGCGTCGACGTAGGAAGCGTTGAGCGGCACGAGCGCCATGAGCCGGGTTCCCGGCTGCACGAGCTCGCCGGCCTGAGCCGCTTTGTTGCCGATGGTTCCATCAAACGGCGCAAGCACGCGGGTGAACGAGAGATTGCGTTCGGCCATCGCGAGCGCGGTGACGAGCTCGGCTCGCTGACGCGCGGCCTCGTCCTTCTGCGCCTTGAGCACATCGAGATTGGCCTTTGCGCCGTCGAGCGCCGCGCGGGCCGAGGCCCCGCTGGCCTTGGCGGCGGCCGCGGCGGCGACGGTGCGGTCCCGGTCGGCGGTGGCCTGCTCAAGACGTTGCTGCGAGCCGAAATTGGTCTGCGCAAGCTTGAACGAGCGGTCATGTTCAAGGGCCGCCCGCTCGACGTCGGCCGCCGCGCTCTTGACCTGCGCAGCCGCCGAATCGACCTGGGCTTCGGCCTGCGCGATGACAGCACTCTGGGCGTCGATCTGACGGGCGAACCTGGCGATGGTTGCGTCTTGAGTGCCGATACGTGCTCGCGCCGAGTCGACGGCGTTCTGATAGTCGCCTTCGTCGATCGCAGCGAGTAGGTCTCCCTTGTGGACGATTTGGTTGTCAACCACCGGAACCGCGGTCAGGTGGCCCATCGCCTTGGCGGCGATGATCGAGGTATCGGCCCCGACATAGGCGTCGTCGGTCGAAACGAGGAAGCGCCCCTCGACGAAGTAGTCGTAAGCCGTTTTGCCGCCGTAGCCGACGGCGGCGAGAATGAGAACCGGGACGATGACTCTACGAAGGCCGGATCGCTTGGGGGGCGCGGCCTGAACGACCGGCGGGCCGCCCGCTGGCGGGTGCGCGAGAGTGCGGGGCAAACTCGATGCCGGGGCGGGAAAACTGCCGGACGCGGGCGCCGCTACCGCCCGAGACGCCGTCCCCGCGTCGAACTCGGCGACCTTAGGGTCATCGGCCATTTGAGAAACCCGCCCTTAAAATGAATGTCGACCGAACCGTTCGGTCATTTTCGTTGACCTAGCGCGGGTTAAGGCGTATTGCAACCAAAATCGAACCGAACGGTTCGGTCGGCGATGAAGATAATCGGTCGAGAGGTTGAGTCGGTATGGAATCGGAGGCGCTGGAGCTTGACGCGCGCGCGAGCAACGACGGCAGCGCGAAACAACGCCAGATCATGGAGGGCGCGCGGCAGGTCTTTTTGAGCGCCGGCTTCGACGGCGCGAGCATGAACGACATTGCGCGCGCCGCTGGCGTCTCCAAGGGCACGCTCTATGCCTATTTCAACTCCAAGGACGAATTGTTCGAAGCGATCATTCGCGCCGAAAAGGCTCAGGCGGCAGAGCGGCTCTGCGCTTTTCGGCACGAGGGTGACGTGCGCGAGATGCTGACCGATTTCGGCGTCCGTCTGATGCACCGGATATGCGAGCCCGGAACCCTGGCGCTCGCCAGAGTGGTCATCGCGGCGGCGGAGAAATTTCCTAACGTCGGCCGCGCATTCTACGACGCCGGCCCGCTCTACGGCGCGACCAGCCTCGCGGTCGAGCTTGAGTCGCTAGAGAAGGCCGGCGTTTTAAAAGTGCCGGACCCGGAACGCGCCGCTTGGCAATTCCTCGACCTTTGCCAGAGCTACGTGTTCAAGCGCCTGATCTTTGGCATCGTGGATTCGGTCAGCCGCGAGGACATCGAAGCCTCGGTCGAGGCGGGTGTCGATGTGTTTCTGAAAGCGTACGGCGTCTAGGAGGCGGACGACAGCGGAAGCCGGCCTTCAGCAAAAGCCGGGCTTAAATCGACCGAAGCGAGCAGCCTCACTTCGCTTTCTCTTCGACGGCGAGGGGATGAATCATGTCCTCAGGGCGAACCCATTCGTCGAAGTCCTTGCCTGTGACGAAGCCTAGCGCGAGAGCCGCGTCCCTGAGGCTCGTGTCCTCGCGATAGGCCTTGATCGCAATCTGCGCGGCCTTTTCGTAGCCGATATACGGGTTCAGCGCGGTCACCAGCATGAGCGAATTGTCGAGATTGTCCTTGATGCGCTTTAAGTTCGGCTCGATGCCGCTCGCGCAATGTTCGTCGAACGAGATGCAGCCATCGGCCAGAAGCTGCGCCAACTCGAGCACATTGTGCAGGATCACCGGTTTGTAAACGTTGAGCTGGAAGTGCCCCTGCGCCCCGGCCATGCCAACCGATACGTCGTTGCCGAACACATGCACGGCGACCATCGTCAAGGCCTCGCACTGGGTGGGGTTGATTTTCCCCGGCATGATGGAGGAGCCGGGCTCGTTTTCCGGGATCTTCAGTTCGCCAATGCCGGCTCGCGGTCCGCTGACATAGAGGCGAATGTCGTTCGCCATTTTCATGCATGCGCCGGCCAGAGTGCGAAGCGCGGCGCTGACGTTGACCATCGCGTCGTCCGCCGACAAGGCCGCGAATTTGTTGGGCGCCGAAGTGAAGGGTTCGCCCGTCTCCTTGGCGAGGATGCGCGCGACCGTCTGGCCAAAACGCGGGTCCGCGTTGAGGCCAGTGCCGACCGCCGTTCCGCCGATCGCTAGCGGCATCAGTCCTTGGCAGGCGTGCTCGATTCCCGCGATCGCCTGATCGAGCTGCGCCGCCCAACCTGAAATCGCCTGTCCCAGCGTGAGCGGCGTCGCGTCCTGCATGTGTGTCCGGCCGACCATAATGATGTTGGAGAACGCCTTCGCCTTGGCGTTCAGCGTGTCGCGCAACTGAGAGACCGCCGGCAGCAGCGACTCTCTGACGCGCGTGACCGTGGCGATATGCATGACGGTCGGAAACACGTCGTTCGACGATTGGCTGTGATTGACGTCATCGTTCGGATGGATCGGCTTCTTCGACCCGATTGCGCCGCCCGCAATCTGAATGGCGCGGTTGGCGATCACCTCATTGGCGTTCATGTTGGACTGGGTGCCGGACCCAGTCTGAAACACGACCAGCGGAAACTCGTCATCGAGCTCGCCCTCGATCACATCCTGCGCTGCGCGGACGATGAGATCGACCTTTTCCTTCGACAATTGCTTAAGTTCGAGATTGGCCAGCGCCGCGCATTTCTTCAGTAGGCCAAAGGCGCGGATGACCGGCCGCCCCCAGCGATGCCGCTCGACCCCAATGATGAAATTGAGCCGCGAACGCTCGGTCTGGGCGCCCCACAGATGCTCGGCGGGCACGCGCACTTCGCCAAGCGCATCCTTCTCGATGCGCCAGTTTTCATGTCTTACGGATGCGCTCGTCATGATATTCCTGTCTCCGGGAAAAGCATTTGCGAGTACGCGCCCGCAAAAGCAAGGCATGCGCGCACTTGCTCGGAGCGTTCTCGTTCTCTATAAGCCCGCGCTTCGCGGCCCAATCCGACACCCCTGGAGGCAGGGCGCGACATAAAGATCATAAAGGACATCATCATGGCAGCGATCAAGCAACTCGCGGCCGTGGCGCGCAGCGGGACAGGCAAGGGGGCCGCCCGCTCCGTTCGTCGCGAAGGCCGCGTCCCCGCCGTCATCTATGGCGGCGGCACGAAACCCGAGCCGATCTCGGTCGACTACAAGGACGTCAACAAGTTCATCTACGCCGGTCACTTCCTGACCTCGATCTTCGAGCTCGAAGTCGACGGGCGCAAGGAGCGGGTTCTGCCGCGCGACTATCAGCTCGACGTCGTCACCGATCGGCCGGTTCATGTCGATTTCCTCAGGCTCACGCCGGGCTCGAGCGTGCGCATCGGCATTCCGGTGCATGTCGCCAATCGTGAAGCGTCGCCTGGCCTGAAGAAGGGCGGCGCGGTCAATCTGGTGCTGCACACGGTCGAGGTCATGGCGCCAGCCGACGACATTCCAGAATCGATCACCATCGACCTTGCCGGCATGGATTTCCACGATTCGGTGCATGTCTCCGCCCTCAAGCTGCCGGAAGGCTGCCGGCCGCTCAGCGGCACGGCTGACATGACCGTGGTGACGATCGTCCCGCCGACAGTGATGGTCGAAGAGGCGCCTACGGCCGCCGCGGCGGCGGCTCCCGCAGCTGGGGCTGCCGCGGCGCCCGCGGCTGGAGCGGCGCCTGCCGCTGGGGCCGGCAAGGGCGCCGCCGCGCCAGCGAAAGGCGCAGCCGCGCCCGCAGCCGCGAAGCCCGCCGCCAAGAAGTAAGGCCCTCGCGTCTCTCGCGGCCGGGCCGCCTGGCTCGCGCCGCGGCGTCGGCGAAGGACGAGCGGTTCGGCTGATCGATCGGGGACCCCATGCTGGTCATCGCGGGGCTCGGCAATCCTGGCGCGCAATATGCGCGCCACCGCCACAACATCGGATTCTTGGCGGTTGACGCGATCGCGGAGCGAGGCCGATTTGGCCCGTTTCGGCCCCGCCATCAGGCGCTCGCCGCGGAGGGGCTCATCGGCGACGAGCGGGTGATGCTGCTCAAGCCGCAGACCTACATGAACGAGTCCGGGCGCAGCGTCGGCGGGGCTCTGCGTTACCTCAAGCTCGACGTTGGCGCGCTCATCGTCATCCATGACGAACTCGATCTCGCTCCGGGCAAGATCAGGATCAAGGTCGGCGGCGGCGACGCCGGGCACAATGGCTTGCGCTCGATCACCGCCCATCTCGGCCCCGGCTACAAGCGGGTCAGGATCGGCATCGGCCATCCTGGCGACAAGGCGCTCGTCCACAACTATGTCCTCAATGACTTCGCAAAATCGGAGGCCGGATGGGTCGAGGCGGTTTGCCGCGCCATCGCCGAGGCCGCGCCGCTACTGGCCGCGGCCCAGGACGCGAGCTTCCAGAACAAGACCCATCTCGCCATCGAGGCGGCCGGCTTCGGCGAGAAGTCCAGCGCCTGATCGGCGGCAAGTCTCCATCGTCGCCGCAACCCAGGCGCGAATCTCTCGCCAATAAACGTAAGTAAAAGCTAGTAGAATGAGCCTAAGCGCTAGTAAAATGCTAGCGTTTACAAGCTTTATTTTTTCGAATCGAGCCTTTTCAATGAATTACAGGCGGAAGAACTAAGAAAACCGCCCCTTCGCTCGCCTCGCGCGTCAGGTTGTGAGTCGACGCTTCAAACAGTCACGGTTTCCCGCTGTCCCGCCCGTCCGGGGCGAAGTGGGAGGAGAATTCCGGCGACCAGAATACATAGCACGTATTTCTGCTTTTTGTCAAGCAGATTCGCAGCTCTGAGGGATCGGAAACGCGCCTCGACCCGGAGGCGACGATTTGCGTGGTCAGACGCCCCAGCACGGTCGGGACGACCACACTGAGCCGATGGCATTACCGGGCCTCAGACGCGAGGCGGCAGATCGGCGAAGCGGCGGCCGCCGGCCATGACTACGTCAAGCTCGGTGAGCTCCTTGTCACGGCGATGGTAACCGCATTCGGCGATGAGCTTGCGCGCGACGTCGAGTTGCTCCCGCGCGTCCTCCCTGAGCGCCGCCGCCGCGTCGGGGTCGGGCAAGACCGGCGGCGGGGGGCTCGGCTCGACAAGGCCGTTGAGCGGCGCGAAGGCTTCGACCTGGGCCAAAGCGAGCCGCGCGCGCTCAAGCGCAATGTCGCACAGATAGAGCCGCATCGGGCCCGGCTCGGCGATTTCTTCGGCTTCGTCGAGATCGCGCGCCGCGGCCGCCCATTCGCCGATGGTGCGGCGGAACGCCGCGCGGGCCAGCAGGCCGCAAGGAATTTGGTCGTTTCGGTCCGAGGCACGCAGATGTTCTATCGCCTCTTGGAGATTGGCGGATGCCATGCGCGTGTCGGCGCTGCCTTCTACGGGGGAAGAGCTTTTCGTTACTCTTTGCAACGCAATGGCAAGATGGGCGCGACCTAGCGTCAGAATGTCGACCGCAGCGCTGAGAAGAAACCGTTGCCCTACCGCCCACGATAAGGTTTGAGCCGCATCGATCGAGTGCGGCGGCAGCCTTGCCCTGTGAGAGCAGCAGGTCGCAGTAAGATATGCCCCGCTGTCGAGTACAGCAAAGGGAACTCTGGTTGGAATTCTTTCTGTCGCTGCTCGGCCTGGTTGAAAACACGCTCTGCCAGCGCGCGATCGCCAGTAGCATGAAGTGCGTTGGCATATATTGCCCGACTGGTGATGATCAGAAACGCATTGTTGGCTTGGTTCGCGAGCGCTATGGATCTCTCCGCCATTGCCACGGCCGAGGTAATTTCGCCAACCAGCAATTCGATTTCACTCACATTGGATGCCGACACGCCGGCGTTTCCCCAATCCTACGTCTTCTTCCGTCCGCAGGCCGGCGCGGATCGTGGGCAGCGCTTCCTGGAGACGCCCTCTCGCGCGCAAACCGACGCCTGCCTGATTGAGGACCCATGTTCTGGCCGACGGAGTGAGCGCAGTGGATGTCATCTCATATGGCCTACTCAAGAACCAGGAGATCGCCGCGAGGTTGCTGTCCATTGCGCCCAACTTTATCGCAGAATAGAATTCAAATCGGCCATCGGGCAGCCGACGACAAATTCGATTCCTATAAACCTCGTCTAACGCCGCCTGATGCCGCCCAGCGCGGCAGCCATGGGCGATGGCGTGATAAAGCGGCGCGAGACCGACCAGAGTCGGCGCTGATCCTTCGCGCGTCGTCCGACGCAGATGGTCGTAGAGACGGCTATGCGCCGCCTTCCAGGCGGCTTCGTTCGTCTCCCTAAGTCGGTCACCGAACCATTCGCGAACCAGAGGATGGGCGTCGAGCGCTTCCTCATCGGAAGCGTCGCGCGGCGCAAGCAGCCGCACGTCACGCAACCGTTCGACGGCTCGCCGCCATTGCTCATCCTTAAGGCTAACGAGCCCATCGGTCAGTCCGGAAATCGCAGGCTTAGCGCGCAGCGCCTTAAGACAGTCACCGCTCGCCGGGCGGTCGAACAGCCCCACGCATTGGAGAATGGCGAGCAGGGCCGGCTGATCGGCGAGCCATTCCTTCTCATAGATTCCATCACCCGCCGCGCCTGATCGTGGCGCGGATTGTCGGTATCGGTGAGCAGGCCGCGGATATGATCGCGGCGCCGCGCGTCGCCGTTCTGCGTCTCCTTGAGAAGGCTTGCGAGCAGGGTCAGCGCCAGCGGATGGCCGCCGAAGTCATGCGACGCCGCCCTTAGCTCCTTGTCGATTCCCCAGACGTCGTTGTCGCGCAGCAGTTCGGCGCCGGCCTCGTCCGACAGCCGTTCGACGTCGACGACCGGCGCCGCTCCGTCCTTGAAGCGCTGGAGGTCGGCGACGGCGACGCGGCTCGTGAGCACGATCAGGCTGTGTTCCGGCCTCGGCGGCGCCGTGGCGAACCGGCGCAACAAAGCGCGCAGGCCCTGGTCTTTGAGCTGTCCCGCCTGCGGACCCGGCCCATGCTGCAGCGGCTCCACGCCATCGAGAACAAGCAGAACGCGACGCGTCATGAGCGCCTCCGCGATCGCCTCGCCCTTGGCGGATGCGCTCGTCGTGTCGAGCTTCACGTCGAGCTTGGCGAGCGCCCAGTTGAGAAACTCGTCGGCCGCGGTCGCGCGTTCCTTGGAGCCCTGGCTGTAGAACGACCAGCCGAGCACACATGTCGCGCCCTGATAACCGTCGGCTTGCATCCGCGTCAGCCATTCGTTGACCAGCGCCGACTTGCCTGCTCCGCCCTCGGCGATGAGCGAAAGGATATTGGTCTTGCCGTCGCTCCAGGCTTCGTCGAGGCGCGCAAGCTCCGCGTCGCGTCCAACAAGGCGCTCGTAGCCGGTCTCCGGCAAGCCGGTGATATCGACGAAGGCAGCAGCCCGCGCGGTCTCGGGGGCCGACGTGAGTCGCTCAAAGCCGCCAACCACGAAGTTTGTTATCGCAGGGCCGAGTAACGAACCGAGCCCCGGGAGTGTCGCCGAGATAGGCTGGCTGTGGTCGGACGCGGCCGCTTTCCGCTCTTCGGCCGCCTTCGCAACCTCTGCGATCTCGTCTGCCGCCTCGGACATGGCTCGGCTGCGCTCGCTTGGAGCGAGGCTCGAGAACGGCTTTGCGTCGCGCGGGCGAAGGTTCTTGTCATTGACTTGCTCGAGCCCCGCCTTGGGAGTCCAGTCGAGCAGCAAGGGATAGAAATAGACGCCGTCGTTGTTGCGCTGGCGTTCGCGGATGATTGGAATTTCGTTGTCGACGATATAGTCCGAGCCAGTCGAACGCGTGGACACAAGCAGGACAAAGATGTCGCAGGAGCGAATCTTCGCCTCGATTTCCGGGTTCCAGTCCGCGCCGCCCGGCATCAGCCGGTCCATCCACACTTCGTATTTGCGCCCCTTCACGCCGGGGCGCAGAAATTCCATGACGAAGCTGAGCCAACGCGGCTCTCCCGGCGGGTCAGGCTCATCAAGGTGAGCGTAGCTGATGAAAACAAGGGGCTTGGTCGAATCGGAAGACATGCGAACGCTCTCGCCTTCAACGAAATTTGCCCGGCGCGTTCTGTTCGTCAAGGCGATTGGACTATGAGCCAGATTCCCGCTTGCGCGGGAATGACAAGGCGGCAGCGAAACTCCTATATGCGACGGTGCACCGAGCCGGCGGCGGGCGAAACGCGCCGTCCGTTCGATGTCGGCCGATGGGTGAGGAGCGCGATGGACAGCTGGTTGGATCGGGACGGCCATCCGGCGACGCGGACCGAACTGCACTATGGCGACCGGATGATGCGCTGCTTCGTCGAGCGGCCTAAGAGCGTGCACGCAATGCTGGAGAAGGCGGTCGCGCGCCGCCCGAGTGGCCTTGCGCTGATCTGCGGCGAGCAGCGACTGAGCTATTCCGAGCTCGACGCGGCGGTCGGTGAGGCCGCGGGGCGATTACGCGGTCTCGGAGTTCGAGAAGGGCGATCGCGTCGCCATGGTGCTCGGCAACAGCGTCGAGTTTGTTGTCGTGCTGTTCGCGGTGGCGCGACTGGGGGCGGTGTCGGTTCCGCTCAACATTCGCCACACGCTCGCCGAGAACAGCCACATCATCAAGGATTGCGCGGCGAAGCTGGTCGTCCACGAATTGGACCTCTCCAACCGCGTTCCCGAACCGGGCGCCTTCGCCGATCTGAAGCACACCGCCGCGATCCGGCGCGATGGCGGCCCGATGCTCGCCGAGTTCAGCAGCGCCGCGCCGGTTCGAGAGGCCGAGGCCGTCAACGAAGAAGAGACCGCCACCATTCTCTATACATCCGGCACGACCGGCCGTCCGAAGGGCGCGATGCTGACGCACCTCGGCATCGCTCATTCCGTCATTCATTTTCAGTTCACGATGAGCCTGACCGAGGAAGACCTTGGTCTCATCGCTGTTCCCATGAGCCATGTGACCGGTCTCATCGCGCTTGTGCATGCGATGGTCCATTGCGCTGGGACGCAGGTCATTATGCCGGCGTTCAGGGCGAGCGAATTCATCGATCTCGCGGCACGCCATCAGATCACCTACACGCTTATCGTGCCTGCGATGTTCAATCTTTGCCTGCTCGCGCCCAATCTCGAAAAAGCCGATCTCTCCCATTGGCGCGTCGCCGGCTACGGCGGAGCGATCATGCCGGAGGCCACGCTCGAGCGCATCGCCGAAAGGCTGCCGAAACTCAAGCTCCTCAATTGCTATGGCGCAACCGAAACCACTTCGCCCGCGGCGATCATGCCCCCGGAGCAGACGGTCAAGCGAAAGGAGTGGGTCGGCCTCGCGGTGTCTTGCGGAGACATTCTGGTGATGGACGCCGACGGCGTTGAGGCGCCCTACGGCGAGGCCGGCGAAGTCTATATCGGCGGCGCCATGATCGTGCCGGGCTATTTCAACAACACGCAAGCGACTGGGCGCGAGTTCGTCGCCGGCTACTGGAAGTCCGGCGATCTCGGGATCATGGATGAGCGCGGCTATCTGCGGATCATCGATCGCATCAAGGACGTGATCAATCGTGGCGGGTTCAAGATCTACGCTTCCGAGGTCGAGAACGTCCTGCTCGAACATCCCGCGATCGTCGAGGCTGCGGTCGTGGCGAAGCCCTGCCCCGTCCTCGGCGAGCGCGTTCACGCTTTTGTCGTGCTCCGCCACGCGGTGGAAGAAGCCGAGCTTCAGCGCCACTGCGCCGATGTACTCTCCGACTACAAGGTCCCGGAGACGGTCCGCCGTCTCGAAGGGACACTGCCGCGCAACGCCAATGGCAAGGTTCTCAAACGGACCTTGCGCGAGACTCTCGTGACGTACCGCAATGGCTGAGCAGGGCGCTTGAGCGTTGCGTCGAGGCCGGCGGCGGTCATTTATTCGGGGACGCCGGCCTTGCGCAGGCCTTCGAGGACCCGCTCAACTTGGGTCAGATACGTGCGGTCGTCGCTGAACCCCGTCCAGATGCGGCGGGCGCGGGACACGGTGAAGGCCGGGGCAAGCGCGAGACCCGCTTCGGCTGCGGAGCGCGCCTCGTCCAGTCGATCGAGCGAAGCGAGCGCGATCGCCAACTGGAACCAGACCGTCGGATGATTTCGATTGGCCTCGCTCGCTCGTCGACACCAGAGGACCGCCGGATCGTAACTGCCGAGAATGTTGTTCGCGATGCCGGCATATGTCATCCACGTGTAAGCCATCATATCGCGAGGGCTGAGGCGGAGGGCCTCGAGGACATGGGTCTCGGTTTCTTCGGCGCGGCCGATGAAAACCTTACCCAGTCCGATAATGGAATGGGCGCTGGCGAGGTTTCGATCCAGCGCCAACGCATGTTCACATTCGGCGATGCCCAATGCGGCGCGCCTGGTGAAGATATAGACAAATCCAAGCCAAATATGGCCGCGCGCGTGGTCGGGGACTGACGATAAGGCTTTGGTCAGCCTCGCTTCGGCGGTCGCGAAGGCCGCCGCCGGATCGGTTACGAAGAAAAGCGCCGCCGCGTACACATCGGCGCGCGCCAGGTCAATCAGCGCATCGACGTTGCCGGGATCGGCGATGAGCGCGCGATCGAAAAAGCCTCGCGCCGGCACGAGATTCTCCTCGGTGACGCCTTTGTTGAACCAGGCCAGGCCCTGAAAATAGAGGTCCATCGAGTCCGGGTTCGGAGCCTGTTCGGCGCGTCGCGCCTCCGCGGCGGCGAGCTGGGCGTCGAGCGCGTTCGCTAGGCGCGCGACGATCTCATCCTGCATGTCGAAGAGATCGGTGAGCGACTTGTCGAATCGCTCGGCCCAGAGATGATTGCCCGTTTCGGCGTCGATGAGCTGCACATTGACCCGCATGCGGTTTCCGGCGCGCTGAACGCTGCCCTCCAGCGCGTAGCGAACGTTCAGCTCGTCTCCGATCGACTTCACGTCGACCGGCTTGCCTTTGTAGGTGAAGGCCGTGTTGCGTGCGATCACGACGGCGCCTCTTATGCGCGAGAGGTCGGTGGTGAGGCTTTCGGTGACCCCATCGACGAAAGGCTCCTGCTGCGCGCCGCCCCCGATATTGGCGAATGGCAAAACGACGATCGAGAGGCGCGGCGGTGACGATTGTTCTGGCGGCGCCATGGGCGCGGGCTTCGCCCGCGCCGGCTTGGCGACTTCGAGCGAATAGACCCGGATCGGCTCGGCGATGTTCTTGAGTTGGATCTGACCGAGGTCGCTGACCGCGAGATCGAGGCGCCCCTTCACCTGCCAATAGGCTTGCTCGGAGAGACAGATCGCGCCCGGCCGGGCGGCGCCTTCCAGCCGCGCAGCGATGTTGACGCCCTCGCCCATGAGGTCCCCATCGGCCTCCTCGACGACGTCGCCCAAATGAACGCCGATGCGGAACTCGATGCGGCGATCTTCCGGCACGCCGACGTTGCGTTCGACCATGCCGGTCTGAAGCTCGATCGCGCAGCGCACCGCATCGACCACGCTGCGGAATTCGGCGAGAAGCCCGTCGCCGGTGCGCTTGACGATACGCCCGCGGTGAGACGCGATCGCGGGATCAATCAGCTCGCTGCGCAAGGCTCTGAGGCGCGACAGCGTTCGGTCTTCATCAGCCGCGGCTAGACGGCTGAATCCAACCACATCGGCGACCAGGATCGCAGCGAGCTTCCGCGTTTCCGTCAAGACTCAATACCCACCCCGCCATTGAGATAGCACAGGAAAGACCGGCGCGCCTGTCTAGCAACGACGCTTAAGAGTTGAAGCGGTTTGGTCGTTCCGAAGCCGGGTGGGGCTCGACCTGCCCGGAGTTGCGCGAACGCCCGCCCAACGACCTCTACGGAAAGTCTGGGGCCGTGACGCCGTCCTCGCGGGTCCAAGGGTGCAGCAGCATATCGACCCCATAGGTTGGACTGGCGTAGACCGCGTCCCCCAGTCGCCGCATCGCCGCCGCGTCGGGCGTCGCGCCGTCATGGCCTGCGAGCGCGCGCGCGATTTCGAGCGCGATGATGTCGATCGGCTCGTCCTTGGCGGGGTTGTTCCTCAGATGATGGGGGTTCTTGGAGGAGTGGATGACATAGAGCCATTCGGCGATATAGGCCGTCGCCTCTTCATCGAGGCTCCAGGTCCACTTGCCGGCGAGCTGGACGTCCTGAATGGCGTGGGTCGCCTCATGCACGATCGTCCTGCGGTTGGAGAGGCGGTGCAGATCGAGACGCGGACGGATGATCATCGTCTCGCTCCACCCGTCGTACGAGGCCTCGACGTCATCGTCGAGCTTGTGCTTGGCGTCGGCTTCGAACAAGTCGATGCGCGTATCGAGCAGCGCGAGCACTACGGTGCGGAAGCCATGGCCCGTGATGTGCTGCCTTCCCCAACGGAAATTAAGGCGCTGGCACTCGGCCGAAAGCAGGACCTGCGAGAGCTTCACCACGAGCGCCCCGTCGTTCACGTGGTCGTCGTCGTCGGCCATGCGATCCTCCGTTCTCCAAGGCGCCGGCGGATCGGCAGAATCGGAAAATCCCGGGCGTCATGCAACAGGGCTCCGCCGGGCGCCGTGACGCCGGTCACAAAGCCCGCCCGTTCGGCAGCTGAATGATAGCAACGGCCTCTTAAGCCGCGTGATCCCGCTGGCGACGCCGCATGCGCCGCCTGCGCCGCTCAGGCGCCTCCGGACTCGATTCCGAACTGAGCGCCGGCAGCGTGTCCATCACCCGCTCGGGCGGGAAAATGACGATCACCTCGGTTCCGATCCGCACGGTCGAGTTGAGGCGGAATTCCCCGCCGTGCAGTTCAACCAGTCCCTTGACGATCGGCAGGCCAAGCCCTGTGCCCTCTTCCGCATTTTTTTGCGCCAGCGTACCGCGGCCGAAAGACGACAGCACGATCGGGATCTCCTCGGGAGGAATGCCCGGCCCGGTGTCGGCGATGGCGAGATATTGTCCGCCCTTCCGGGTCCAGCCGACCTTGATGGTGATCGCGCCGGCTTGCGGGGTAAACTTGATCGCGTTGCTGAGCAGGTTGAGCGTCACCTGACGCACTGCCCGCTCGTCCGCCCAGAGGCGCGGCAATCCGGACTCCATCGCTTCGGTAATCACGAGATGGCGCCGCTCGATCCTGAGCCACAGGAGACGAAGGCATTCCTCGACCACCGCAGTCAGCGAGACCGGCTCCTCCTTGAGGTCGTACCGCCCAGCCTCGACCCGCGAAAGATCCAGGATCTCGTTGATCAGCATCAAAAGGTGCTGTCCGCTCGCGTGGATGTCGTTGGAATATTCCTTATAGGCCGGCAGCGAATGGGGACCGAACAATTCGCCTTTCATCACTTCCGAGAATCCGAGGATCGCGTTGAGCGGCGTGCGCAGTTCGTGGCTCATGGTCGCGAGAAAGCGAGACTTGGCGAGGTTCGCGCCCTCGGCGCGGCGCCGCGCCTCGTCCGAATTGAGCTTCGCCTGCTCGAGTTCGGCGATGAGCGAGTCCTTTTCCGCCTGAAACGAGATGTTGTCCGAGACCGTGGCGTGCAGGCGCCGCGCAACGATGAGGAAATAGCCGATGACGCCGATCGCCAGCGCCGCTGTCGGCACAGCCGCTCCATGCAGACGCGGGGCGTAGAGGAGGATCACGCCGACGATCATCGGCAGCATGCCGGCGACAAAAGCCGCTGGAATGGCCGCGGCCAAGAGCGACATCACCGTGGAGACGAGCAGCATCACGATAATAGCGAACGCATGCGCGTTGGGATCGTGTTTTTCGAGCAGCGTGACGATGAGATAGGCCCAGGCCGAACCGCTGAGCGCGGTGGAAAAAACGAACTTGCGCCGCCACGCGCCGGCTGTCTTTTCCTTGTCGGTCGAGTTCGAGGAAGGCGATCGGCAGCGAATAGCCAATCGCGATGGCGCAAGAGATGAAGGTGATCCAGGTCGTCAGCGGCCCGGCGTCGATAAACGCCAGCGCCATCGCACAGACGCCGAGCGCAATGATCCCGAGCATCGGCGTGGCGCTGCGATTGATCTGCGCGAACAGACGCACCATCGCCGTCGAATGGGTGGGGATGGCGTCGGGTTCGGAGAGGGACCGCCGGGCCTCTCGGAGCTGGATGGTCATTTTACGCCGGCGCGTTGCGGCTTCGGAATCGGTCTTATCGCCGCTCCCGCTCCCGCCCAGCTCCGCCCCGACATCACGCATAGCCGCCCAATACGCACGCTCTTACTCGCGTCAATCATGCGGCTCAATTGATTAACGAGCTGCTGACGCAATGGTTTGGAATTGGGAGATTTTTGAGGATAATTTGATTAAGGTTGCTCGATTTGACCCGTCAATTCACGGCTCACGGGCCTCGAGCGTGAGTGTGCACAAACGATGGGTCTCGAAGCCGCATGGAGGAAGGCGGCCATGAAGCTGTACAATTCCAATCAGGCACCGAGTCCACGCCGTGTGCGTATTTTTCTCGCCGAGAAGGGCCTGACGATCCCGCGGGTCGAGGTTGATCTCGCGAAGCTCGAGCACAAGACGGCCGATTTCTTGGCGCTCAATCCCTTCGAAACAATTCCAGTGCTTGAGCTCGACGACGGGACGAGGATCGCGGAATCCATCGCGATCTGTCGTTATATCGAGGCAATTTGGCCAGCGCCGAACCTGTTCGGCTTAACCCCTGTCGAACAAGCGATGATCGAGATGTGGCAGCGCCAGCTCGAATTGCGCCTCTTCTTTCCGATCGCGCAGGTGGTTCGCCATAGCCATCCGAAAATGGCGGAGATGGAAAATCCACAGGTCCCAGACTGGGCGGAGGTCAATCGGCCAAAGGCGCTTCAAGCAATGGCGATAATCGACGAACGCTTGCGCGGCCGGCCGTTCATCGCCGGCGACCGGTTCACGGTCGCCGATATCACTGGCCTGGTGGCGCTGGATTTCGCCAAGTCGGCGCGGATCGCGATCCCGCCCGAACTCGTTCACCTCAACCGCTGGCGCGAGGCGTTGAAGATGAGGCCGAGCGCCGGGGCTTGAGGCTGCTCGATCGCCGAAACAATCGGCGCTCTCAGGTGGCGCGTTCGCGAAGTGACGGTCGCCTTATCAAAGCGAGGCCGCCAAAGCCGACCAGAAGCAACGCCCAAGTGGAAGCCTCGGGCGCCGGCGCTCCCAATGTCGGAGTGAGATTGGAGCTGAAGGAAATGCTGTACGACGACGCCTCGGGCGTGCCGGGATCAATGGCTATGGTCGGGTCGATGAAGGCCGACACCGAGACCGGAAATGTCGAACAGCAGTTTTCCACGACGGCGGCCGCCTCGAGCTGCACGATATATTGTATCCCAGTTGAGAGCGAAAGCTGTTGGTTGAGCGACTGTTGCTGGGGCCCGGTGATAGGGTCGGTCAGACTATAAACAGTCTTTTCGCCTTGGACGTCGACGATACTGATCGAAGCCAGCGGTCCTTGAGTGATCCCGCTTACGCTTCCGCCGACCACCCCTGAGAAATCGACGCCAACGGGACCTGAAGGACCGTTGATCACAAAAGAATAAGTCATAAAGGCCGTGATCGCTCCCTCCATACCCGGGTTCAGCGTGCTTTGATTATTGACATCGAGCACAGCGCGCAGGGACGGGTTCACGGACGGACCGGGATTGGTGACGCTCGCGCTCCCGAAAGCAAAGGTTTGAGAGAGCGGAAAGACATTCGCTTGAGTGGGCGGCGTCGTATCGAATCCATTCATGCAGACGCCGAGATTGGCGCCCCCGGAGAAGCAAGTGCTGATGGAGCCGATCTGCACGGCCACGTTCGAGACCGCGTCGGGCGGCGCGTTGATATTGGCAGCGGCGCTCGGACTTCCGGCTCCGAAGATCAATGTGGCGCAGGCGCAAATCCCCGCCATGAAGACCGTGGGAGTCGTGCCTTTTGAACCGAAGCCGTAGCTCATGATTTTCCATCCCTGCGCAACTATGGATTGTTTTTTCCAAAAACGACACTCATCGCTAAATAACGTCTGCATCACGGTAGAGTCGACGTCCACGGAAATCTGAATTTGTCGCCGAGAGGGAGGAAGGCAGCCGAAAGCGGGAGGTCGGAAGAAGGGGCCTCAGACGCACAGATCTGAAAATGCGGCGCCTGTTCCGAGGCGGAACGCGCCGCAGTGTGTTCTGCAGCGCGCATTCCTACCGTGGTCAGATCCTTGTCAGTTGCAGACGCGCACGCCGTTGCGCCACCAGCAGTGGCGGTGTGCATAGGGGTGCGCATACGGATGCGCGTAGGGGTGGACATAGGCGCCGCCGTTGGGTCGGCATCCGCCATTCGGTCCCCGATGGAAGCCGCCGCCGCAGCCGCCCGCCGTCAGCGTGATCATGGAGGGCGCCTGGTCAGCGGGCGCGAACGGCATCGCTTGAGACGGCGCAGCGGCCGAGAAGCCGACGAGAGCAAAGGCAGAGGCAATCAAGATATTTCGCATGAAGTGGCCTTTCGATTTGCAGCGCGGCCAGCTTAATGAGAGGTCTTTGAACGCGGGCTGAATGGATTGAGGCTTGCGCCGCCTCATTCGTTAAGGGATGGACGCCGCGACTCGGGCAACGAGCGGGAAAAGCGGCCAAGCCGCTCACGGAGCCTCTCGACACGTCGCGGCAAAACTGCCAGTCCGAGGCGGATGGCCAAGTCTCGTTCTTCTTTTGTCTGCCAGAATTGCGGCGCCATCACCCAGCGTTGGCAGGGCAAGTGCGAATCGTGCGGCGAGTGGAACACGATCATCGAAGAAGGCGCCGCACTAGGCGTCGGCGGGGGCGGTCCAGCGACCCGTCGGGGCGCCGCAGGCCGGCCGTTTCCCCTTGAAGATCTGTCGGGCGCAACCAAGTCCGAGCCACGCCTCGTCAGCGGCATCGGCGAACTCGATCGCGTCGCCGGCGGCGGGTTCGTGGCCGGTTCAGCGACGCTGATCGGCGGCGAGCCGGGCATCGGCAAGTCGACCCTGTTGATCCAAGCCTGCGCGGCCGTCGCCCGGTCAGGCGGCCGGGTCGTCTACGTCTCGGGCGAGGAATCGACCGCCCAGGTGCGTCTGCGCGCCGCTCGGCTTGGGCTTGCCGAGGCGCCCGTCCAGCTTGCGGCGCAAACCTTCGTCGAGGATATCGTGGCGACGCTCGGCTCCGGCGATGCGCCAAAATTCGTGGTCATCGATTCCATTCAGACCATGTGGAGCGACGCGATCGAATCGGCGCCCGGAACTGTGAGTCAGGTGCGCGGATCGGCGCAGGCGTTGATTCGCTTCGCCAAAGCGAGCGGCGCGGCTCTGTTGCTCGTCGGACACGTGACCAAGGACGGCCAGATCGCCGGGCCGCGCGTCGTCGAGCACATGGTCGACGCCGTCTTCTCTTTCGAAGGCGACGGGGCGCACGCCTTTCGGCTGCTGCGCGCGGCCAAGAACCGGTTCGGCGCAACCGACGAGGTGGGCGTGTTCGAGATGACCGGCGGCGGCCTCGCCGAAGTGCCGAACCCTTCGGCTTTGTTTCTGGCGGATCGGGACGGCGCGGCCCATCCGGGCGCTGCGGTCTTCGCCGGGGTCGAAGGCGCGCGGCCGCTTTTGGTCGAGATACAGGCCTTGGTCGCGCCGACGACGTTCGGCACGCCGCGACGCGCGGTTGTCGGCTGGGAGCCGAGCCGTCTGGCGATGGTGCTCGCGGTGCTCGAGGCCCACGGGGGCATGAAGCTCGGTCAATATGACGTCTATCTCAACGTCGCCGGGGGTTTGAGAATCATGGAGCCTGCGGCCGATCTCGCCGCCGCCGCGGCGCTCATTTCCTCGCTCACCGGCGCGAGCCTGCCGCGCGATGCGGTCTATTTCGGCGAAATAGGGTTGTCGGGCTCAGTGCGCGGGGTCGCCCATGCGGGTCTGAGGCTCAAGGAGGCGGCCAAGCTTGGATTTATGCGCGCGTTCGCGCCGCAGTCGCCGCGAGCCGGCGCCGAATCGGTCAATATCGCCACACAGCCGATCGACAATGTGGCGGCGCTGGTCGCGCTGATCGCCGCGAGCGCGGTGGAAAGGAAGCCGGATCCGCCCGGACGGCGGCCTTGAGTGGGGTGACGAACTAAGACGGCTTGGTTATAAGGCGCTCGCGTCGGCCGCCACGGGGGGTGTTCGGACGCCGCGCGACGAGGTTCTCTCGCAAATGCCATCTTATCTCGATCTAGCGGTTCTCGGCATCGTCCTTGTTTCCGCCCTTCTGTCCATGATGCGGGGATTCACCCGCGAGGTTCTCGCCATCGCCTCATGGGCGGCGGCGGCAGCGGCGGCCTATTACTTCTACCCCATGGTCATGCCTTACCTCACTCCCTATATCCATAAAGAGGTTATCGCGCAGGCGGCCGCCGCCGCCCTTGTGTTCTTCGTCACGTTGATCGTCGTCTCGCTGTTCACGGTTCGGCTGTCTGATGCGATCCTCGACAGCAAGATCGGCGCCCTCGACCGGTCGTTGGGTTTTGTGTTCGGCGTAGCCAGAGGCTTTCTTCTCGCGGTCGTCGCTTTCGCGATCTTCAACTGGCTAGTCTCGGAGAAGCAGCAACCAGAATGGGTCAAGAACGCCAGGACGCGACCGGTCCTCACCGAGACGGCCGATCGAATCGTCGCCGTGCTGCCGACGGACGCGGCCCAGACGATCAACGGCTGGATCGAGTCGCACGCAAATGCGGCGACGAACGACTTGACGAACAACGCAGCCGCGTCGCGCCCGAAGACCGACGACGATCAACCCATCGCGGTGCCCTCGACGCCCGCTCCGTCGCCGAAAAAAGCCGAATTCGAACTCGGGGGCGAGCGGCGGGTCCTCACTGGACAAGCAGAAGCTCGACGCCTTAATCAACAAGAACGCTCCCTTCGCTCCGGCTCCAAAACAGTGACGCCAACGTCGTCAGAATTTGTTTCAGACGCGCCGGGGGAGACCGGCTTCGACCCTGACGGCGACCGATTGCGCGAAGAGTGCGGCGTTTTTGGCATTTTCGATCACCCCGACGCCGCCGCCATTACTGCGCTTGGCCTCCATGCTTTGCAGCATCGCGGCCAGGAGGCCGCGGGCATCGTCGCGTATGACGGCGTGCGGTTTCACTCCGAGCGCAGGCAAGGGTTGGTCGGCGACCACTTTTCCAACGCCGCGACCATCGATCGTCTGCCGGGACGCTCGGCGATCGGCCACGTGCGCTATTCCACGACCGGCGAGACCGTGCTGCGCAACGTACAGCCTTTATTCGCCGAGCTCGAGGCCGGCGGCCTTGCAGTCGCCCACAACGGCAATCTCACGAATGGGCTGACGCTAAGGCGCGAGCTCATTCGCACCGGGGCGATCTGCCAATCGACCACCGATACGGAAGTGGTGCTCTTGCTCGCGGCGCGCTCGCGCCGCCCGAAGATCGTCGACCGTTTCGTCGAGGCTCTGACCGATGTCGAAGGCGCCTATGCGCTAGTCGCCTTGACCAACAAGAAGCTGATCGGAGCGCGCGATCCGCTTGGCATCCGCCCGCTCGTGCTTGGCGAGTTCGAGGGCAGCCCGATCCTTTGCTCGGAGACCTGCGCTCTCGACATCATCGGCGCTAAATTCGTCCGCGACGTCGAGAATGGCGAAGTCGTGGTCATCGATGGCGACGGCGTGAAGAGCTTGTTTCCGATGGCCAGGCTGCCAGCCCGGCCATGCATCTTCGAATACATTTATTTTGCCCGACCAGACTCGATCGTTCATGGGCGAAGCGTCTATGACGCCCGCAAAGCGATGGGCGCGGAGCTTGCGCGCGAGGCCCCCGCCGACGCGGACGTGGTCGTGCCGGTTCCGGACTTCGGCGTTCCGGCCGCGATCGGCTACGCGCAAGCCTCGAGCCTGCCGTTCGAACTCGGCATCATCCGCAACCATTATGTCGGGCGCACATTCATTCAGCCGACCCAGTCGATTCGAGAGCTCGGCGTCCGGATGAAGCACAACGCCAACCGCGCGGTCGTCGAGGGCAAGCGCGTCGTGCTAATCGACGATTTCAATCGTCCGCGGCACGACCAGCGTCAAGATCACGCAAATGCTGCGGGAAGCCGGCGCGCGCGAGATTCATTTTCGCATCTCATCGCCGCCGATCGCCTATCCCGACTTCTACGGCATCGACACGCCTGAGCGCGACAAGCTGCTCGCTGCCCGCATGGACCTCGAGGGCATGCGTCGATTTGTCGGCGCCGACTCGCTCGCCTTCCTCTCCGTTGACGGAATCTATCGCGCCATGGGCTATCCCGGCCGCAACGCGCGACAGCCGCAATTCACTGACCATTGCTTCACCGGCGATTATCCGACGCGTCTCGTCGATCAGTTCGGCGATCCCGGACGTCAGCAATTGTCGCTATTGGCGGAGGCGAGCTGATGGCGTCGCTTGAGGAAGTTGATCAGCGCATCGCGATCGTCCGCGACAATATCAGAGAGCTAACCGAGCAAGCCGCCGCCTTTTCAGGCGCTCAGGATGAGTCGCTCGCTGCCGACCGCATTGCGGAGCAAGAGCGGTCGCTTTCGGAACTCATCAAGGAACGCGAGTTGCTTATCAATAGCGCGCGTCCGTCGCGAACCTGAGGCTTCACGCAGCAAAGCTCAGCGCCTCAAGCCGCCGCAAATGGCGCCGGCTGACGAGCGCGCTCCGCCCATCGCCCTAAGTCCTCCTCCGCGCGGGCGGATAGCGCGCGCTTGCGGGCCAAGCCTCGCTCTGGTCCTGACAAGCGCTTTCCCGTCTCGTCAACGCGCGGCTCGACGATTGGCGGAAACAAGCCGAAATTGACGTTCATCGGTTGGAAAGAGCGCGGGCCGGCGTCGATCGATTCGATGTGGCCGCCGGTGATGTGATTGAGCAGCGCGCCGATCGCGGTTGTTGTTGGCGGCGGATCGAGCTTGAAGCCGAGCCGCTCAGCGGCGGCAAGCCGGCCGGCGATGAGGCCGATAGCCGCGCTTTCGACATAGCCCTCGCAGCCGGTGATCTGGCCGGCGAAGCGCAGGCGGGGCGCAGCTTGCAGGCGCAGACGCGCATCGAGCAGGCGAGGCGAATTGAGATAGGTGTTGCGGTGCATGCCGCCGAGGCGGGCGAACTCTGCCCCTTCCAATCCCGAAATCATGCAGAAGATGCGGCTTTGCTCGCCATATTTGAGCTTGGTCTGGAAGCCGACAATGTTGAAGAGCGTGCCGAGCGCATTGTCCTGCCTGAGCTGGACCACGGCGTAGGGCTTCGCCTTCGCATCATGCGCGTTGGTCAGCCCGACCGGTTTCATTGGCCCGTAGCGCAGGGTCTCGCGGCCGCGTTCGGCCATCACTTCGATCGGCAGGCAGCCGTCGAAATAGGGCGTGCCCTCGAATTCGCGGAACTCAGTCTTTTCCGCCGCGAGAAGAGCGTCGATGAACGCCTCGTACTGCTCGCGGCTCATCGGGCAATTGACGTAAGCCTCGGCGTTTCCTCCGGGCCCTACCTTGTCGTAGCGCGACTGCATCCACGCCACGTCCATATTGATCGAATGACGGTGGACGATCGGCGCGATCGCGTCGAAAAAGGCGAGCGCGCCTTCGCCGGTCAACTTGCCGATCGCCTCGGCCAGCGCCGGAGAGGTGAGCGGCCCGGTCGCGACGATCACGTTGTCCCAGTCCTCCGGCGGCAGGCCGGCGATCTCGCCGCGGTCCAGCGTTATGAGAGGATGACTGAGAAGGGCGGCTTCGACGGCTTGCGAGAAGCCGTCGCGATCGACGGCCAGCGCGCCGCCGGCCGGAACCTGGTGCGCGTCAGCGCCCTCAAGGACGATCGAGCCCAGCGCGCGCATCTCGCGATGCAAGATCCCGACCGCATTGGTCGAGGCGTCGTCGGATCGGAACGAATTCGAGCATACGAGCTCGGCGAGGTGGGAAGTTCGGTGCGCGGCCGTCGTTCGAACTGGCCGCATTTCGTGCAGAACCACTGGAACGCCGGAATTCGCCGCCTGCCATGCGGCTTCCGTGCCGGCCAGTCCTCCGCCAATGATGTGGATTGGACGCATGGGTGCGCTTGTCACAAAGCTTCACGCCACGGTCAACGCGTATTGTTCGCTTCATCGAGGGGATCGCCCCTCGAACCCCTTTCAGGGGCCGACGCGCCGCCTAGGCGGCGCGTCTCGGCTTGTCAGGATTTCGGAAATCAGGCCGAAGCCTTGCCCACCACCGAACGGCGCACCATGAATTCGATATCGCCGCGACGAATGCCGATATCTTCCAGCTCGCGGTCAGAGAGCTGGGACAATTCACGCACCGCCTCGCGATATCGGCGCCATGCGGCGAGCTTCTCCGAAATCGTCTTGAGAGGGATCATATTTTTACTCCTTATTGTGGCAGGCACTGCCCTACCGCAGCGCAACATAGTCGCCTTCACGGTTTGCAGTAGGGTCGCTCTGAGAAGCTCAGCAATGCTATTTATGCATATCGTGATTTTGTTCCGCTACCATGCAAGATGCTGGTCCGCGTAAATTTCCCCTATTTTGCCTAAAATTCGACCATAATTTCAAAAGAAGCAAAGAGCTGTGTTATTAACGAGCGTTTACATATGTGACTATCTCATGACTTAACAATCGTGCGCTGCAGCAGGGAGGGCCAGGATTCTCGGCCGGGCTTTCAGCGACGCACGTCGCGGTTCCGGCGCTTTGACCCCAAAGGCCGAAGGAGTGCTATGGTTGAAAAGTCGCTTAATTTCAGGCCACGCAAGCGCCAAACAACCGACGCCGCGAGCCTTTTCCGGGCGGCCAAGGAGCATGAAATGGACAACCTGATAGCCCGTGTTGCGAGTGCGGCGGACTTGAGCCCGGAGGTCGCCCGCAAGGCCGTCGCCCTGATTGGCGATTTCATCCAGCGCGAGGCGCCCGAGGGAGCCGTCAAGGAACTCTTCGAAAAGGCGCCGGCGTTTCCCTCAATTATCGCCTCGAGCGCACACACAGGCGGGGAGGGCATGGGCGTAGGTCTCAAGGGCCTTATGGGGGTGGCGAGCGGCGCCATGGGCGGGGGCGGACTGATGGCGCTGGGCTCCGAGTTGTTGAGCCTGGGCCTTGGCATGGAGCAGATTCAGACGCTCGGAAAGGAGGTCTTCGCCTACGCGCGCGAAACGGCGGGCGATCAGGTGGTGGGCGAAATCTCCGCCTCGATTCCCGGGCTTTCCCAATTCATCTAGCGAGAGGCGGCTTTGGGCGCGGTCGCGAATCTCTTTCCCGCCTATACTGAAGCCGATTGGCGCAAGGCTGCGGAAGCCGCGCTCAAGGGCGCGAACCTCGAAACGCTGGTGTCGAAGACTGCGGACGGCGCTCGGATCGAACCTGTCTATCCGCCCGCGGAAGGCCCTAGGGCTACTCGACCCGGCGGTCCTTGGCGGGTCATCGCGCGCCTCGATCATCGCAACGCGGGCGAAGCGAACGCCCAAGCGCTCGACGACCTCGCCAATGGAGCGGAGGGTCTCCAGATCGTGTTCTCCGGCGCGCTTGGGGCTTACGGTTTTGGCCTCGAACGGTTCGATTCCGCTACCCTTCACGAGGCCTTCGACGGCGTGCATTTCGATGCGGGGCCGCATTTCGAACTCGATCTTGGGCCCGACGCCCCCGATCAGGCGCTTAGTTTCGGCGCCCTCGTCGAGCGCTCGGGCGCAAGGCCCAGGGACTGCCGGGTCGCGTTTGGGCTCGATCCTTTCGCGGCCTCGGCCCGCGGACGGTTCCCCGCCGATTGGCGCGCTCACGCCGAACCGTTTGTCGAGACCGCGCAGGCATTGCGAAGCAAGGCTTTTTCGGGACCTTTCCTGGTCGCCGACGCGCGCGCCGTTCATGCGGCTGGTGGAAGCCCAGCGCAAGAGCTCGCCTTTGCGCTCGCGGCCGCTGTCAGCTTATTGCGGTTGCTTGAAGGATCAGGGACGCCGCCTCGAGAAGCGAGCGCGCTCATCGCGTTCCGGCTGGCGGCCGACGCGAACGAATTGGCGACAATCCCGAAATTCCGCGCGCTGCGCATCGCTTGGTCGCGCGTCGAGCAAGCCTGCGGCCTCGAGCCTCGCGCGGCTTATGTGCAGGCGGAGAGCGCCTGGCGCATGATGACGGCGCGCGATCCCACCGTGAATGTGATGCGCGGCGCGGCGGCGGCGGTTTCGGCCGGCCTTGGCGGGGCCGATAGCGTCAGCGTTCTGCCGCACACACTGGCGGCGGGTCTTCCCGATAGCCTTGCGCGCCGCCTCGCTCGCAACGCCCAGCTTATTCTCTTGCGCGAATCCAATCTCGGATTTGTCGCCGACCCCGCCGCCGGCGCAGGAGCCTTCGAGGCGCTGACTCACGCGCTTTGCGATAGGGCATGGCGGCACTTTCAGGAGATCGAAGAACAAGGAGGACTGCCGTCGGCGCTCGCGACTGGCGCGTTTCAACGTGAGGTCGCCGCGAGCGCGGCGGCGCTCGTTCGAAACGTCGCTTGCCTTAAGGCGCCGATCACGGGCGTGAGCGCACACGCAGATCTCGCCGAGCCGCCGGTCGAGGTTCCGATCGCCGCGCCTGAACCCAAGACCTTTGCGCCGGACGAAGGCGCGCTCACGCCAATTCGGCTCGCCGAGCCCTTCGAACGTTTGCGCGATCTTTCCGACGCTTTGCTTCTGAGTGCTGGCTCGCGGCCGAAAGTCTATCTGGCAGGACTGGGGTCTGAGACCGGCCATCGCCGCCGGGTTCAGTTCGTGCGCGAGTGGCTTGAGGCTGGCGGTTTCCAAGCCGTCTACGAAGGCGAGATCGCTACGGCGAAGAAGCGCGTCGCGCATGTTAAAGCAAAGGCGCCGCGCTCGTCTGCCTATGCGGGACTGACGAAGCCTATGCCAAGCAGGCGGAAAGCTTCGCGAAAGTGTTCAAGGCTGCGGGCGTGAAAGGCGTCGCGCTGGCGGGCCGGCCTGGCGAATTCGAGCGTGCCTGGCGCGCCGCAGGCGTCGACGAGTTCATTTTCGCCGGCGCGGACGCCGTCGCGACCTTGCAGGCGCTCTATCGCCGCATCGGTGTCGAAACGGAAGCGCAGGGAGCCATGGCGTCATGAGCCAGATCCCTGACTTCTCGACCGTCCCATTCGCGACCCCGTCGAAGCCCGTCGACCGGGGAAACAAGCAAATCTGGACGACGCCCGAAGGCATTGAAGTCAAGTCGTTCTATGGGCCTCGCGATCGCGACGGCATTGATCTCTCGAGCGCCTGGCCCGGCCTCCCGCCCTTTTTGCGGGGCCCGTATCCGACCATGTACCTCACGCAGCCCTGGACGGTGCGACAATACGCCGGCTTCTCGACCGCCGAAGAATCGAACGCTTTCTATCGCGCCAATCTCGCCGCCGGCCAGAAAGGCCTGTCCATAGCGTTCGACCTGGCGACACATCGTGGCTACGATTTGGACCATCCGCGCGTAGCCGGCGACGTTGGCATGGCTGGCGTCGCGATCGACTCTATCTACGACATGCGCACTTTGTTTTCCGGCATCCCGCTCGATTCGATGAGCGTGTCGATGACCATGAACGGCGCTGTGCTCCCAGTAATGGCGCTGTTCATTGTCGCCGCGGAGGAACAGGGCGTGCCGATGCCGGCGCTCTCGGGGACCATTCAGAACGATATCCTTAAAGAGTTCATGGTCCGCAACACCTACATCTATCCACCCGCTGCCTCGATGCGGATCGTCGCCGATATTTTTGCTTTCACTGCGGCGAACATGCCGAAGTTCAACTCGATTTCGATCTCCGGCTATCACATGCAGGAAGCTGGCGCGACGCAGGATCTCGAGCTCGCCTACACTCTGGCCGACGGCCTCGAATATGTGCGCGCCGGGGTCGCCGCCGGAATGAGCATCGACGCATTTGCTCCGCGCCTGTCGTTCTTCTGGGCGGTGGGCATGAATTTTTTCATGGAGGTCGCCAAGCTCCGCGCCGCGCGCAAGCTCTGGGCGGGCATCATAAAAGGCTTCGGTCCCAAATCGGACAAGTCGCTCGCATTGCGCGCGCATTGCCAGACCTCTGGCTGGTCGTTGACCGCTCAAGATCCGTTTAACAATATCGTGCGCACCCAAATCGAGGCGATGGCGGCCACGCAGGGACATACGCAGTCGCTTCACACCAACGCGCTCGATGAGGCCCTGGCGCTGCCAACGCCCTTTTCGGCCCGCATTGCCCGCAATACCCAGCTTTTTCTTATCGAAGAGACTGGAACAACGAAGGTTATCGACGCGTGGGGCGGCTCGTATTACGTCGAGCGGCTCACGGCCGAACTGGCCGCGCGGGCGAAAAAGCACATGGATGAGATCGAGAGTTCTGGGCGGGATGGCGAGGGCGATCGAGAGCGGACTGCCCAAGCAGCGTATCGAAGAGGCGGCGACCCGCACACAGGCGCGCATTGACGTGGGACGCCAGACCGTTGTCGGCGTCAATATGTTCACGGCAACAATCGAGCGAGACCTTAACGTGCTGAAGGTCGACGCCGCTGCGGTGCGGGCGCAGCAAGCCGAAAAGCTTAAGCGTCTTCGCGCCGAGCGACATGAGGCCGCGACGCAGGCCGCTTTGTCGGCGCTCACCGAAGGCGCCCGCGGCCGCGCCAACCTCTTGCAACTCTCAGTCGAAGCGGCGCGGGCGAAGGCTACCGTCGGAGAAATCTCACTCGCCCTGGAGAAAGCTTTCGGTCGTCATGTCGCGGAGACCCGCGCCATCTCCGGCGTCTATCTCTCGGAGACTGGCCCCGACGAGGAGGCGCCCGACCGTGTGATCGCGATGACCCGCGCCTTTGCCGAGAACGAAGGCCGCGCTCCGCGCATCCTGGTCGCCAAGATGGGCCAGGATGGCCATGATCGCGGACAGAAGATTGTCGCCTCAGCGTTCACAGATCTTGGATTTGACGTCGAGATCGGACCCTTGTTCGCGACGCCGGAAGAAGTGGCGGCTCGCGCGGCCAAAGGGCAAGTGCATATCGTTGGAGTGTCGTCACTGGCCGCCGGCCACCTCGCGCTGGTGCCGGCTTTGAAAAAAGCTCTCGGTGAGCTGGGGCTTGATAATACGATGATCGTCGTCGGCGGCGTCATCCCTGCCCAAGACTTCGTTGCCCTCCGCGAGGCGGGCGCGGACGCGATATTCCCGCCCGGCACCGTCATCTCCGAGGCCGCGCAAGATCTGCTCGAGCGGCTCAACGAACGACTTGGCTATCGCCAGCGTGCGCCTGTTTGAGGCGAACGCCCTCAGTTCTAGCGGCCGAGGTTTCAAAATGGGCGCGTCGTTAGCGCGCACACGCTTGTCATTCCAAACAATATTGCGCGCCATGATCCAAATCGAGACATTTGCCGCTTTACGTCAACGGCGCCGCGTTTGCCACTCTCTGTTTCACGTTGTTGTCGCCTATGGAGAGGCAGCGGGCTGCGATGGACCGCTTCATTGATCAAATCGTACGCCGGTCGATTCGCCACGCGCAACTCATGTTGAAGCAAGGCTCTTACAATTGGCCGGTGGTGCGCCTGGCCTTACGGAAGATTTTGAGCGATCTGGAGACGAAAGCGCAAGACGATCCAAGCCTGGCCCGGCTTCGCGCCTTTATCGCCTTGAAAGATCGAGCATGGATGCGTGAAAATCGATAGCTCCTGTTGATGTTTCGTAGGGATGCCTCGCGGCTCACAAGTCCGTGAGAGTTTGGAATCGCTTGACTTGTCCTGGCGAGTGCTAAAAGTTTATGCTTTTAGATGGCAAACAGCATCATCACGCTGCCCTGACTCCCCCTCGCCAACCTGGCGTTGGCTGTGAGGTGAGCGATCTGAGCGAGGGCCGCCAAGGCCCGGCGCCACGCGCCCAAACCGACGCCATGTGTTCTCGCGCTTGCCAGGGAGGGAAGAATTGAAGCCGGCGGCCGCGAATGGGCGTAGCGCGCGGATGCGCAAGTTCATGACGCGCGGTGGCGCGGAGCTGCAATTCACCGAACTGGGTTTCGGCGGAGCGCCGCTCGGCAATCTTTATCGACCCATGACGGAGAAGGAAGCACGCGTGATGCTGGACGCCGTCTGGGCGGCCGGCTGTCGATATTTCGACACCGCGCCGCTCTACGGGCTAGGGCTTTCCGAGACCAGACTGAACGGGTTCCTGCGTCCGAAGCCGCGCGGCGCCTACTTGATCTCCACCAAGGTCGGACGGCTGCTCGATCTTTGTGAGCCGCAGAAGCGCTCAGGACAGGGCGCGTTCTTTGAAACTCCGTCACGGCGGGAGCGCTTCGACTATTCCTATGACGGCGTGATGCGCTCGCTCGAATTCTCTCTTGAGCGTCTCGGTCTCGACCAGGTGGATATTGTTTACTGCCACGATGTCGACGTCTACACCCACGGCAGCAAGGATGCCGCCGAGGCGCGCATCAAGGAATTCATGACCGGCGGCTATCGCGCTCTAGACCGATTGCGCAGCTCAGGCGCCGTCAAGGCAATCGGAGCCGGGATCAATGAATGGGAGATCGCCGAGAGGCTGGCGCGCGCGGCCGACTTCGACGTGTTCCTTCTGGCGGGCCGCTACACCCTTCTCGAGCAGGAGGCGCTGACGAGTTTCTTGCCGCTCTGCCAAGAGAGGAAGATTGCTGTCGTGATTGGCGGCCCCTTCAATTCCGGCATTCTGGCGACGGGCGTGAAGGCCGACGCTCACTACAACTATCGTCCGGCGCCGGATGAGGTGAAGGACCGGGTGCGTCGAATCCAGCAGATATGCAAGAGCTTTAAGGTAGCGCTGCCGGAGGCGGCGCTCCGCTTTCCGCTTGGTCATCCCGTAGTCGTCAGCGTCCTAGCTGGCGCGCAGCGCGCGAGCGAAGTCAGACGGAACGCCGCAATGATGGGAGCAAAACTGCCAGCCGGTCTTTGGCGCGCGCTAAAAGCAGAGAAACTGTTGCGCCAGGACGCGCCGACGCCACATTGAGAGTCTCTGCCCGTTCTTAGGAAATGCCGTCGATCTCGCCGTTGACGACGCGGATTCTTTCAGCGGCCGGCGTGCGCGGCAATCCTGGCATGGTTTGGATGTCTCCCATCAACACCACCACAAAACCTGCGCCCGCGCGGAGACGAATGTCGCGGATCCTTGGGACATGCCCACTTGGCGCGCCCATAAGAGAGGGATCGTCCGAGAACGAATATTGGGTCTTGGCGACGCAGATCGGCAGATGGCCCCAGCCGGCGGCCTCGAGCTCGTCAAATTTCTTTCGCACGGACGCTTCCGCCGCAATGTCGGCCGCGCCGTAGATCTCTCGCGCGATTGTCCGCGTCTTCTCCCACAAGCTCATCGCATCGGGGTAAAGAGGTTGAAACCTGGCTTCGCCAGCATCGGCGAGAGCGGCCACGACTCGGGCGAGATCTTCTGCTCCGGCGCCGCCTCGTGCCCAGTGATCGCACACGACGGTCTTGACCGAGAACTCGCGCGCCACCGTATCCTCTACAAATGCGAGCTCAGCCTCGGTGTCGCTCTCAAATCGATTGACGGCGACGACGACCGGCAATCCGAATTTCCGCAGATTGGCGAGGTGTCGAGCGAGATTCGCGAGGCCTGTTTCGAGGGCTGAAAGGTTCTCCGCGCCGAGCGCCTCCTTGGCTACGCCGCCATGCATTTTAAGGGCCCGGACGGTCGCGACGAGCACAGTCGCCACTGGCGTCAATCCAGCCTTGCGGCACTTGATGTCGAAAAATTTTTCAGCCCCAAGATCCGCGCCGAAGCCCGCTTCGGTGACCACATAATCGGCGAGCTTGAGAGCAGCTCGGGTCGCCATCACGGAATTGCAGCCGTGGGCTATGTTGGCGAATGGACCGCCATGCACCAACGCGGGCGACGCTTCGAGCGTTTGGGCCAGATTGGGTTTAAGCGCCTCCTTGAGCAGCGCGGTCATCGCGCCCGGCGCCTTGAGATCGGATGCGGTGATGAGCCGCTTGTCTCTGGCATACGCAACCACCATGCGGCCGAGCTGCTCCTCGAGCTCCTCGAGGCTCGTGGCGAGGCAGAACGCCGCCATAACTTCCGACGCGACGGTAATGTCGAAACCATCCTCGCGGGGAAAGCCGTTGCCCGAGCCGAGCCCGACAATCGTCTCGCGAAGCGCGCGGTCATTCATATCGAGCGCACGCCGCCATGTGACACGCCGCTGGTCGAGACGGAGCGCGTTGCCCCAATACATGTGATTGTCGACCATCGCCGCGAGCAGATTGTGCGCCGATGTGATGGCGTGAAAATCGCCGGTGAAATGGAAGTTGATCTCGTCCATCGGCACAACTTGCGCGCGCCCTCCGCCGGTCGCGCCTCCCTTCATGCCGAGACAAGGTCCGAGCGACGGCTCGCGCAAGCAGATGATCGTCTTCCTGCCGATGCGGTTAAGCGCGTCGCCGAGGCCAACGGTGGTTGTCGTCTTGCCCTCGCCCGCCGGAGTCGGGCTGATCGCCGTGACGAGAATGAGCTTCCCGTCCGGGCGGTTCGAGAGGCCGTCAAGAAAATCATACTCGATCTTGGCGATGAAGCGGCCGAACGGACGCAAGGCGGATTTGGGCGCGCCGATCTTCGCGGCGATCTCCGCGATCGGCTTCAGTCGCGCAGCGCGCGCAATCTCGATGTCAGACTTCATGCGCCGATGCCTTCCCCTGGGCCTGCCGCTTGGCCGCCGCAAACGTCGGGCGAGGAATCCTCTGCTCCGCTTGTTTTGGCAAGCGTGAATTGCGGTGATGAGCGGGATGCTCGCGGACGGCGCAGGGATAAGCCATGACGAACTCGCGGCCCGACCCGCACCTGGCGTATCATTTCCTAGGTCTACTTAGCGAGGCCAAACGGCGCGCGGTTGCTTCGATGCGAACCCTTCCATAAACCTGCCGCAGCCTTCCACCGGTTGGAAAAATCTCCATGATCCGCTCTGCATTGATGACCGTGATGACCAGCGCTGCAATCAAGGCCGGGCGTGGACTTAAACGCGATTTCGGCGAAGTCAGCGAACTGCAAGTGTCGATGAAGGGGCCGGGCGACTTTGTCAGTCTTGCAGACAAGCGTGCGGAAAAGACCCTCTATGACGAGCTCGCAAAGGCGCGTCCAGGCTATGGTTTCGTCCTCGAGGAGAGCGGACGGCTGGAGGGAACAGACAAGAGCCACACCTGGCATATCGATCCGCTCGACGCGACCACCAACTTCTTGCACGCGATTCCTTTGTTTGCGATTTCGATCGCTCTGGAGCGCGACGACCAAATCGTCGCCGGCGTCGATCTACAATCCAGCCAGACGACGAGATGTACGTGACCGAGAAGGGTCAAGGAGCGTTCGGCGACAACCGGCGGCTCAGGGTCGCCGCGCGCACCGATCTGTCGCAGGCGATCTTTGGCTGCGGCATTCCTCATCTTGGCAAGGCGGCGCAGCATCCGCGGTTCAAGGCGGAGTTGGCGGCTGTGATGACACGAATTGTGAATGTGCGACGGATGGGCTGCGCGGCGCTCGATCTGGCGTATGTCGCCGCCGGGCGGTTCGACGCCTTCTGGGAGCGCGGCCTGAACTCTTGGGATATTGCTGCCGGCTCGCTTCTCATTCGTGAAGCCGGAGGTTTCGTCACCGACGCGGACGGAGAGGCTAACTTTATCGAGACCGGCTCGATCTGCTGCGGCAACGAGATCATGCATCGCGAGCTTCTCCAGCTTTTGCGCGGGGTTTCTTAACTCCAGGGGCAACTGCGCCTCGCCGTTCGCGATGGCGCGCTTCCGCGTTACGAATTCGCCTCGCATCGGGCGGCTGCTAGACATGACTCCTCCGCTCTGACGAGTGGAGGGACCTCAAAAAGAAGGCAAAAGCACGTGGCGTATCCAGGGATCTCAGGAAAAGTGGCCATCGTGACGGGGGCTGCGGGCGGGATCGGAAAAGCCGTCGTTGACGCCTTCGTCAGGCAAGGCCTGCGCGTGGCGGCGCTGGATATCGACGACAAAGGGGTCGGCGCGCTGCAGGATAAGTATGGGGACGCGAAAGTCCTCGGCCTTAGAGTCGACGTCTCGGACCCAGCGGACTGCCACCGGCAAGTCGCCACAGTCGTTGAGCGGCTGGGAACGGTGCACATTCTCGTCAACAACGCGGCGCTCGGCATGAACGCTGTCGCGGACGACTACGATGACGAACATTTGCAGATCGAAGACGTGCCCGATGACCTCTGGCGACGTTTCTTTGCGGTGAACGTGAACGGCGCCTTCTTCATGGCGCGATCGGTCGTACCGATCTTTCGCAAGCAGAAGTGGGGCCGGGTCATCAACGTTTCCACCAGCATGATCACGATGATGCGCAAGGGTTTCGTGCCCTATGGGCCCACGAAGGCCGCCTTGGAGGCTTGGTCGCAGATCCTGTCGCGCCAGCTTGAGGGAAGCGGCATCACGGTCAACGTCGTGCTGCCCGGTGGGCCGGTGGATACGGCCATGGTGCTGGGCGACGACCGCAGCGCCCTGATCTCTCCGGACGTGATGTCGGCGCCAATGCTCGCTCTGTGCACTGAAGCGGGCGGGGCCGTCACTGGACAACGCTTCATCGCCGTCGAATGGGACGAGAGCCTGGGGACCGACCCGGCGACTCAATCTCATGCGCCAGCCGCGTGGCCACAGCTCGCCAAGCCCTTCTCGAAGATGCGGCCGCGCGCGTGAGCCTCGCGAACGTCGCGGTTTATCTAGAAAGGAAGCGCCCGCGCCAACCGGCTGGAGCGGGCGCTGCGACCGCCCTTGGGAGGAGGACGGGCGGTCGTGAGGGGGCCAAAGAAGGAGGATCTACCTCCCGGCGTTCAGTTCAGCACGTTCTTGATGAAGTCGCCGTCCTTCATCACAATCGGGATGTACCGTCCTTCCTCATCAAGCGCCGACAGGTCCTTGAGCGGATCTTTCTCGACGACGATGAGATCGGCATAGGCGCCAACCGCGACAGTCCCAACTTTTCCGCTCATCCTGATGAGCTCGGCCGCATTGCAGGTGGCCGATCGGATCACGTCGATTGCGGGCAGCGTGCGGCCGCGAATGACGAACTCCCCGCCCTGGTACTTGTGCAGGAAGCCGAGCAGGTCGGTGCCGTAGGCCATCTTGACGCCGGCCTTGTGCAGGATCTCGAGCGACTCGGGGCTTTTCTTGATGACGTAGTCGAGCCGCGAGGAGAAGCCTGGATCAAGGTGCAAGGCCTTCTCTTCCGTCTTCTGCGATTCGTAAGCGATGATCGTCGGGGTGACGATGACGTCTTTCTCCTTCATCAGCTTCGCCGTGGCCGGCTCGACGAGCGTCGCATGCTCGACCGATTGGAAGCCGACCTCGACGGCGCGGCGCACCGCTTCGTCCGAATAAAGATGGCCGCAGACGTAGGTCTGCGCGTTGTGCGCCTCCTCGACGAAGGCCTTCAGTTCGTCGCGCGAAAAGGCAAGGCGCCGGATCGGGAACTTGCCCGAGGCCGCGCCGCCTGCCGCCATGACCTTGATGAACTGGGCGCCCTTGCGTAACTCCTCGCGCACAGCGAAGCGGACGGCGTCCACGCCGTCGACGACGCGGCTCACCGCTCCGAGGCGGCGATTGAGCGTTTCGACGTCGCTCCCGTCAAAGGGCTGGCGGACGTCGGTATGGCCGCCGGTCTGGACGAATGCCTTGCCGCTGATGAAGAGACGTGGCCCTTCAATGATCTTCTCGGCAACCGCGCGCTGGAAGCCGACGTCGGCGCCGCCGAGATCGCGCACGCTGGTGAACCCGCGCAAAAGCATCTGCTTCATGATGCGGGCGGCTTGCAGCGCGACGTACGAATCGGGCAGACGTGCGAAATCGGCTGGGTCGGGGACTGGCGACACGATATGGACGTGACAGTCGATGAGGCCCGGCATCAGGGTCTTGCCGCGCAGGTCGATGCGGTGGGCGGAGGAATCCTTGATCGGCTTGTCTGAAATCTCCTTGATGATTCCGTCCGCGACGCGGACGAAGCGGTCATGCTCCCCTTCGTCGCTCGAGCCGTCGAGAATGCGCGCGTTTTCGAAGATCGCCGATTGCATGGCTCCTCAGGCTCCTCGCTGGTTTCGCCGCGCGCCAGCGCTCGACGAAAGGTCGTTCATTCCGGCCGGCTGACCGGCGCAATCTAACGCAGGCCGGCCAAACTCGAAAACGTAATTCGGCATGGGCGCCTCGCCGTTGGCGACGCAATCATCGACGATCGACCGTCTAATCGTTCTCGCGCCCGTATCGATTCACGAATGCATCGATTTCGTCGCGGTGGGACAAGGTGTAGTCAAGCTCGTCGAAGCCGTTCAAAAGGCAATATTTGGCGAATGGGTCGATTTCGAATGCGTGCGTTGAGCCGTCCGGCAGCGTAACGGTTTGCCCTTCGAGGTCGACGCGGATCGCCAGATCTGGCGTTTCGGAGATACGCGCGAACAAATCCGTGACGACCGCCTCCGGAAGCCGAACCGGCAAAAGACCGTTCTTGACGCAGTTGCTGTAGAAAATGTCGCCGAAACTCGGCGCGATGACAACTTCGACGCCATAATCATGCAGCGCCCAGACAGCGTTCTCGCGCGAGGAACCGCAACCAAAATTGACGTTGGCGACCACGACGCGCGCGTCACGGTGATGGGGCTGGTTCAGCGCAAACTCTGGGCGTTCTGCACCGTTCACGTCGAAGCGCAGGTCGTGAAACAAATATTGGCCGAAGCCGCCGCTGCGCGGCTTCTGCAGAAAACGGGCGGGAATAATCTGGTCGGTGTCGATATTTGGCTGAAGGAAGGGAGCCGCGGGTGATTCCAAACTCTTGAACGCCTTCACCTCATCCCCCGGGAAGCATCTTGCGCACATCAGCCAGATGGCCTGCGACCGCGGCTGCGGCCGCCATCTGCGGGCTCAGCAAATGGGTGCGGGCGTTTCGTCCCTGCCGGCCGACGAAATTCCTGTTCGAGGTCGACGCGCATCGTTCGAACTCGCCAACCGTTTCACCATTCGTGCCGAGACACATCGAGCAGCCGGCCTCACGCCACTCGAATCCGGCCTGTTTGAAAACTGTGTCCAGGCCCTCGGCCTCGGCCTGCGCTTTCACCAATCCGGACCCTGGAACCACCCAACCCCGCACGTTTTCGCTCACCTTGCGGTCGGCCACGACCGCAGCTGCGCTCCGCAAGTCCTCGATCCGACCGTTTGTGCACGAGCCGATGAACACCCGATCGACAGGAACGGAGTCAAGCCTATCGCCTGGCTTGAGGTCCATGTATTTGAGCGCGCGCTCCATGCTCTCCCGCCGTTCGGGATTGGGCGCGCCAGCAGGATCCGGAATCACTCCATCGATCGGCGCGACATCCTGGGGGCTCGTCCCCCAGGTCACCATTGGCGCAATTTCAGAGGCGCCGAAGCTGACCTCGGTGTCGAACGTCGCGCCGGGATCACTTGGAAGCTTGCGCCAACGGATAAGCGCCCGGTCCCATTCGGCGCCCTTGGGCGCATAAGGGCGGCCCGAGAGATAAGAAAAGGTGGTTTCATCTGGCGCAACCATGCCCGCGCGGGCGCCAGCCTCGATCGACATGTTGCAGACGGTGAGGCGGCCTTCCATCGTCAAGCCGGAGATCGCCGAACCCGCGTATTCGATGACATGTCCTGTCGCGCCTGCGGTGCCGATCCGCCCAATGATGGCGAGGATGACATCCTTGGCGCAGACGCCAGGCCCGAGCGGACCATCGACGGTGATACGCATCGTCTTCGGCCTGCGCTGCCAAAGCGTCTGAGTTGCCAGGATGTGGTTGGCCTCCGTCATTCCGAGACCAAAAGCGAGCGCGCCGACCGCGCCATGGGTCGATGTGTGGCTGTCGGCGCAGACCACAATCATCCCAGGCTGACTGATGCCCTGTTCGGGACCCACGACGTGGACGATTCCATGCCGTTGATCCTTCAGGCCGAACATCTGGACGCCAAAGTCCGAGGTGTACTGGGTAAGCGACTCGACCATGTACCGCCGCTCGGCGTCAGGAATTTGCGAAGCCTCGAGCGTATCGGTCGGCACGTAGTGATCAGGGGTCGCAAAAATCTGCGACGGCGCATGCGGCTTGAGCCCGCGTGCGGTCAAGAATTCAAAGGCCGGAGCGTAACCGTCGTGAATGAGATGGCGATCGATATACAGCAACGTCTGGCCATCCGGTCGCTCGAGGATGCGGTGTCTCGACCAGATCTTCTCGAACATTGTCTGAGCCGTCGCGGCTGTCACGAGGATTCTCCCTTCTCAATAGCCGGTCGGCGTGGGGCCTCATATAGGGGCCGGGCAACGGCGTCGAAATCGTACTTGGACAATCTATCATCGCGTTTCGCGACGCATCCCGATGAGCGCCGTTCGCAACGCCGTATCTAACAAATACTTAATACTGCGGACATTGCTTTTGTAGCCGGGTGTTTGACTGTAAGATGAAGGGTGTGGGCTGATCCACAACCGGGCGGCGAGCGGTGATCCGCGAGCCATTCGGCCGCCTTTATCGTCAGGTCAGAATGTCTGCTGATGCGTTTTGATCTGTTATCGTTGAAATTGTTCATCGCGGTATGCGAAAGCAAAAGCATTTCTCGCGCGGCCGCCCGCGAGCATATTGCAGCCTCTGCGGTCAGCAAGCGAATTTCTGATCTTGAAGACCTTGTGAAGGCGCCCCTCTTTCATCGGACGACGAAGGGTCTTGAGCCGACCGCTTCCGCGCAAGCGCTTCTGCGGCATGCGCGGGTCATTATGCGCGACCTGCAACAGATGGAATCCGAACTCGCGGAGCATGCGACAGGCCTTTGCGGCAGCGTGCGAATTCACGCGAGCGTATCGACGATCTTGCAGCATCTTCCACGAGACCTTGCGAATTTCCTTGCGGTTCACACAGCGATCCGGATCGACCTCGAAGAGGGCACAAGCCAGCAAGTCGTTCGCTCGGTAGCCGAGAACGCCGCGGACATCGGCATTTTCGGCGGCTATCTTCCGGCTGCGGGGCTGCAGGTTCTGCCGTATCGGTCCGATAAGCTTGTCGCCATTATGCCGGTCGGACATCCCCTCGCCGAGCGCAAGAAGGTTAAATTCGCAGAGCTTGCAGAATTCGACCTTGTCGGCCCGCAAAAGGGCAGCTTCCTCGATGCGCTGGTCATGAAAGCGGTCAGCGAGCGCAATCTGGCGCTCAAGATGCGGATACGCGTCAACGGCTTTGAGACGGTCTGCAGCATGGTCGAGGCCAGCCTCGGCGTTGGTCTTGTTCCCGAGCGCTGCGCCAAACGTTATGTCGCGGGCGGACAGGTCGCAGCCGTGCCGCTTGATGAGGAATGGGCGACGCGCAACTGGAAAATATGCGTACGCGATCCCGCCTCCCAGCCGCCGCCGGTCCGCATGCTCGTCGAACATCTCAGTTCAAAAGACGCCGACCGCCCTATGCGGGTCGTCGACTTTGCCGGCGCCGCGACGCGTTCGCGCCGAGGCTAGGCCCCGGCCGGAATCATGCGCTCGCGCGCACCGCCTTCACCACCGCTTCACCCATCGCGTCGGTGCCGACTTTCTTAGCCCCCTCCTGCATGATGTCGGCAGTCCTGTAGCCTTGCGCGAGCACCTCGCGGACAGCGTTTTCGATCCTCTTCGCGTGCTCCTCCATGTCGAAGGAGTGGCGAAGCATCATCGCGACCGACAAAATGGCGGCGAGCGGGTTGGCGATATTCTTGCCAGCGATGTCGGGCGCGGTTCCATGGACCGGCTCGTAGAGCCCCTTCTTGTTGTCGCCAAGGGACGCCGAGGGGAGCATGCCGATTGAGCCGGTGAGCATGGCCGCGGCGTCGGAGAGAATGTCGCCAAACACATTGCCCATCACCATGACGTCGAACTGGCGAGGATCGCGCACAAGGTGCATGACGGCCGCGTCTACATAGAGGTGGGTCAGCTCGACGTCCGGATAGGACTTTCCGACACGCGTCGCAACTTCTCGCCACAGCGCCATCGTTTCGAGCACATTCGATTTGTCTACCGAGCAAACCTTGCGGCGTCTCTTGCGCGCCTCCCGGAAGGCGACATGCATGATGCGCTCAATCTCAGACTCGGAATAGCGCATGGTGTTGACGCCCGTGCGCTCGCCCGCGGCATTTGTCTCGATCCCGCGAGGCTCGCCGAAATAGAGGTCGCCATTGAGCTCGCGCAGCATGAGAATGTCGACTCCACTCACAACCGACCGCTTGAGCGACGAAGCGTCCTCGAGCTCCGGAAAGAGGAAGATCGGCCGATAGTTGGCGAACAGCGTGAGCGCCTTGCGCAAGCGCAAGAGCCCATTTCCCGCCCCCTCGCTCGGGGGCCTCTTCTCGTCTTCGACGACGCCTGCGCCTCCGAGAAGAATGGCGTCTGAAGCCTGCGCCAGTTTCAAGGTTTCTGGCGGCAGGGCGTCGCCGACAGCTTCCTGCCCGGCGCCGCCAATCGGCGCTTCCGTGAGCTCATAGGATACCGAGTTGCCCAGAGTCGCTTCCAGAACTCTGACAGCCTGGGCGGTCACCTCCTTGCCGATTCCGTCGCCGGGAAGGACTGCGATCTTCATTGTATCATCACTCGCTGGTTCGGATTGAATTCGTCTCGTAGTCGGAAGCCCGCAGGCGTGTTCGTCGGGCCGACGCGATCGACGTTATAGGGGTCAAGAGCCGCCGCTAAGTCACAATTCAGAACACGTTCATCGCAGATCGCGACGCCGCCCTTGGCTTCACTAAGCAGCCCTCGCCCCCGCGAGCTCCTCGTACACCGTCCGTTCAAACGCGCGATAAGCTTTCAAGATTGCAGGATCTGCGAACGGGATCACCTGCGTCATCATCAGGCCACCGATCTTCACTGTGGGGTCGATCCAGAAATAGGTGTTCGCGAGACCGCCCCAGCTCAGGCTTCCGGGGCTCCGCCCTTCGGCAGATCGCTCCAGATTGATAAGGAAACTCAAGCCCCAGCCCTGCCGCTGTCCGGGAAAGAAATCCACGTCGTGCGACAGATTGGGCATCGCGATCTTGATCACCCCAGCTTCGAGCGGCGCAATATGGTTTTCTCCCATAAGGGCGACCGTCTCCGGCTTCAGTACGGCCGTTCCGCTCTTCGATTTGCCGCCCGCAAGCATCATCTGCATGAACGCCGCGTAGTCGCCCGGTACGCCGCATAGGCCTCCTCCGCCCATGAAGAATTCGGGATCCTGCGCGACCTCGTGATCGACGATCGGAGCAACCGTTCCGTCCGGCTCCTTCTGGTGGACGGTCGCGCGACGCGCCTTTTGCTTAGGCGTCTGGATAAAATCGGTATTGTCCATGCCCAAGGGATCGAACAGGTTCTTGCGCAGATAGTCGCGCAGCGACTGTCCACTGACCGCTTCGATCAACTGCCCGATCCAATCGATGCTGATGCCGTATTCCCATCGATCGCCAGGGTCGGCGAGCAGCGGCTGGTCGAGCGAACGCCGCTTGCAATTGATGAGATCAGGGACGTCGTTCTTTTCAAGATAACGAAGGATGATTCTGTTCGCCCAGTTGTATCCGAAGCCAGCCGTGTGGGTGAGCAATTGGCGCGGCGTGATTGGCCGCTTGGCAGGTCTGAGCTTGGGCGCGCCGTCCGCCGCGAAGCCATCGAGCACCTGGACTGAGGCCAGTTGCGGCAAGATCGCGCTCGCCGGTTCGTCGAGCTTGAGGCGTCCCTGCTCGATGAGCTGCATTGCGCCAGTGGCGACGAGGGCCTTCGTCATCGAGGCGTACCAGAAGATCGTATCGAGCGTCATCGGCTCGCTGCGGCCCACACCCTTTGTTCCGGCGGCGCCCTGATAGAGCGGACCGCGGTCGTTGACGACCATCGCTGCGACGCCGGGCGCCTCGCCGGATCTCACGAGGTCGTCAAGAACGCGGTCAATGCGCTCGCTCATCCCCATGGATCGCTCTCCTAGTCAGAATGTCATGGCGCGAACCGCCACTCCGAACTCAGCTCGGCGTCGCGGTCCGCGCGCTCGCGTCATTTTCGCCAAGATGGCCGAACTCGCCGGCGACATCTTCGATCTGCTCGCCGCCGGCCATGAGCGAGAGGACCTCGACGCTGCTCTTTTCGCCGCGCCGAAAGCGAGCGGCGACCCGGCCCTGGATCAGCACGACAAAATAATCGCCGGCGGACATTGCATGATGCGCGTTGTGGGTGATGAAGACGATGCCCACGCCCTGGCTCTTGGCCTGATTGATAAACCGCAGAACAGTCGCTGCTTCCTTAACACCAAGCGCCGAGGTCGGCTCATCGAGGATCAGCACCTTGGCGCCGAAGTACATTGCTCGGCCGATGGCGACGACCTGGCGCTCGCCGCCGGACAAGGTGCCAACCAACTGTTCGCCATCGCGCACGCGGGTAATGCCGAATTTTCGTATCTGCTCGAGCGCGATGCTGTTGCATCGCTCGGTGTCGAGCCAACGGAACGGAGGACGTCCCTTTTTCAGCTCCGCGCCAAGGAAAAAATTACGCCCGACGCTCATGAGCGGGATCGTTCCCACCTCCTGGTGGACGGTGGCGATGCCGCGCGAGCGCGCGTCGCGCGGGTCCGCGAAGCGGGTTTCCTGGCCATCGAGGTGAATCGAGCCGCTGCTGGCCGGATGAAACCCGGACAAGATCTTGATCAGCGTCGACTTGCCGGCGCCATTATCCCCGAGCAGGCAGAGCACCTGCCCCGGATAGACAGAGATCGAAACGTCGGTGAGCGCGTGCACCCCGGCGAAATTCTTGGAGACGTTGCGCAACTCGATGAGAGGCTCGATCACCGGGGAAATCTCCTATAGGGCGGTCATCGCCAAGCGGCGAAAATAGCTGTTCGCCAGCACCGCACAGAGGAGCAGAACGCCGAGAAAAAGCTGAACCCAGTCGGTGCTCCAGCCGGTGTAAAAGATGCCGACGTTCATGATCCCGTAGATCATCGTGCCGAGGAAGACGCCGAAGGCTGAGCCGTACCCTCCGCCGAGAAGGACGCCGCCGACCACCGCGACGATCGGCGCCTGGAACACATAGCCGAGGCCGGCGGTGGCGTTGCCGGAATTGTATTCGATCGCCTGGATGACCCCGACAAGCGCGGCTGCCAGGCCAGTCGCCATGAAGAGGACGACCTTGACGAGATTCGTCGGCACGCCGGCGCCACGGGCGGCGATCGGGTTGCCTCCTGTGGCGTAGATCCAGTTGCCGAACGCGCTACGTGTCAGAATCACGCCTGCGACCAGGGTCACGGCGAACCACCAGAGAATCGATATGTTGGCCTGCCCCCAAGTTGCGGCGAAGACCGTGTGGGCGACCGGCGGCGCTTTCACCGACACCGTCGTCGTGTTGGTGAGCAGGCGCGCGAAACCAAGCGAGAGTCCGCCAACGCTGAAGCTCGTTGCGAGCGTGACGATGAACGAGGCAAGGCCGGTGCGAACCGTCAGGAGCCCATTCACCAGTCCGACGCAAGCGCCCATGAGCAGCGCGGCAGCGATCATGAGCCAGATGTTCATGCCAAACATATTCGATCCGATGGCGACGATGATCGACGAGGCGCCGACGACCGCACCGACAGAAAGATCGAATTCCCCCGCCACCATGAGGACTCCAATCGGAATAGCGATGATGCCGAGTTCGGCGGCGGTGTCGAGCCAGCCTGCGGTTCCGTCGATCGAGACGAAACCGGCGCCGCGAGTTGATATGGCGAAAAAGATGTAGACGAGCACCGTCGCGGCAAACGCGCCGAATTCGGGTCGGCGCGCGATCGACTTCAATGACCAGGAACGGTGCGTCGGCGGGCTGAGGTCGTCCTCGCCGGTTGTCGGTTCCACAAGCGAAGTCATGTCGGTCCCCCGCGCAGCGCCACCTGCCCGCTTGCCGCCACGATCAATGGATCCGCAGGCAGTCAAGGACTGGACGCATCCTTGCTCGGGATTCGTCCAACCCCGTCGCGCTCAGGACGCGCCGCGCACACCCGGATATTCCTTGTTGATCTTGAGGACCTGATCGACGTTGTCCTTGGTGATCATCAGCGGTCCTGTCGAGATCTGGCCGAGCGGCAGCATACCATATTTGACGTATTGATAGGCGGCGAGCAGCGAGTAGTAGCCATCGAGGTAGGGCTGCAGGTCGGCGATGAACAGAAGCTTGCCGTCCTTGAGCGCCTGCAGCGAGCCAAGCGAGAGACCGAGCGAGCCGTTGGCGATCTTGCCGGTCTTGCCGAGCTGTTCGATTGCGTTGACCGAGTTCGACCGCCTGGGCCGCTCCGATAGTCCATACGGCGTCGAGCGTGGGGTCTGCCTGAAGCTGCCCCTTGATCGCCTGGGTCACCAAGGCGGCATTGCTGGCGTCCGAGAATTGAATCATCAGGACTTTCGAGGAGCCGCCGGCCGCCTTGAACGCGTCGTCGTAGCCGGCGCAGTCGAGCTCCAGAGTCGTATTGCCGGGGACGTGATTGACGCACAGGCCATGCTTCGCGCCGGCCTTGATCTCGAGCTCCGCCACCGATCGTCCGAGGTCGCGCGCGCTGAAGCCGACGTAGCCGATCGCGCCGTCCTGCTTCCATGTGGCGCCGCCGTCGTGGAAGACAACCACCGGAATACCGCTCGCGGTGATCTCCTTGATGATCGGATCGAGCGTGTCAGGAAAATAGTTGCCGATGACGAGCGCTGAGGGATGACGGCTCGCGGATTGTTTAACGAGCTTGGCGTAGTCGGCGAGGAAGTTGTTCGGATCGGTGCCCGTGACCCATTGATAATCGACGCCGAGATCGTGCGCCGCGTCGTCGGCGCCTTTCTTCATCGCGCCAAAGAAGGGATCCCACAGCGGGCCCGCGTCCATGATAATGGTGATCTTATCCTCGGCGCGCGCCGGTGCGAAGCCGACGCCGGCCGCCAACGCGCTTAGACAGGCGAGAGCTGTCGCCGTCTTCAGTAACCCTCGGAACGCCATTTTCGTCCTCCCTTTCCGCTCCCAGCCCCATTGGGCGCCGGATATTGTTCCAAACGGTATACTGCGCCCTTGGGGTGCAAGAAGTCGTCACTTGGAAAGGGTTCATCGCGATTCGCGACGAGGACTCGCCCGGACGCCCGACGGCGGAGTCACAAGATTTCACAGGCCGGCTTTGCGTCGTCGTCCGAGGATGGTTTGGGCGGCCGAGCGACTACTCAGCATGCCCCGCGCACGCCCAGATGTTCCTTATCGATCTTTTGGGGCCTGATCGACATTGTGTTTGGTGATCATCAGCGGACCAGTCAAAATCTGTCCGGCCGGCTTTCATATTCGGATAGACGCAGATGTTCGCCGCGGCCATCATTGCGGCGCCAGAAGCGCTCCGCGCGCGACATTGTCCGCAGGCTCGCGTTGAGCGCGGCAGCGAGAATGACGCGCATCGCCTTCGATCGATAGCAGGAATTTTTGCCCTTCCAAGGCGCGAGCCTGATAAGAACGCGCCGGTCGGCCGGCCGCATCGCGGCGGGTCTCGACGGGGCGTAAGAGGACAGATCAATGACAAGGGACGAAAGGGCGTTGCGCGCGAATATCGTGGCCAAGGCTCGGTGGATGAACGCGGCAGGCCTCAATCAGGGCACGTCGGGCAATATCTCCGCTCGCTATAAGGACGTGCTGCTCATCACCCCCTCCGCGACGGCCTACGATGCGATGACGCCTGAATTGATCGCCGCAATGCCGCTTGACGGTGAGTATGGCTCCTGGAACGGGCCGTTGAAGCCATCGACCGAATGGCGGTTTCACTTCGACATCACGAAGTCGCGGCCGGACGTCGGCGCGATCGTGCATACGCACTCGACCTACGCCACTGTGCTGGCGATAGCTCACAAAGAAATACCGGCATGTCACTACATGATCGCCGCATTCGGCGGGACGACAATTCGGTGCGCCGATTATGCGCGCTATGGAACGAAAGAGCTGTCCGACTTTGCGCTTAAGGCGCTCGAGGGGCGAAACGGCTGCCTTCTTGGCAATCACGGCATGATCGCGCTCGGAGCCAGTCTGGACAAGGCGATGTGGCTAGCGGTCGAACTCGAGACGATCGCTAAGCAATATTACTTGTCGCTTGCGCTGGGCAATCCAGTCATTCTTTCCGATGAGCAGATCGCCGATACGGCGAAAGGTTTCGCGACCTACGGCCTTCAAGACACGCCCCCGGCAAAGCCCACGAAGCGGACAAAAGCTGCGCCGAAACGCAAGGCGCGCAAATAAGGTGGCTGAAGGGGCAGCCTCAGAGACCGTCCCGCGCTCGCCCCCAGCAATTCCGCTGCGTCAAGTCGAAGTGTGGATTCGTGACAAAATGCCTGTGGATGGACAGCCGCGGGCGATTTACTCCGCATTAACCATCGCCGACCATTGTCCTCTCAGCGTCGCGTGGACTAACCTGCTGATTCGCGACACGAAATCAGTCGCGGGAGTCTCGCCCATGATCTCGGCAGACCTATCCGAAGGCTTCTCCGGCCTCAAGCAATGGTCCGAGCCTGTCATCTTCGACCGGCTGGTCGCCACTTACTACAAGCTGATCGAAGACCGCGAGCTGGCTCGCGGCCTGACACGCTTGCACGCGCGCGTCTGGCGCACCCTCATCGCCGGCGACATGGAGGGTTTCGAGGAATTGCGCGAGGTGCTGGTTGGCGCGCTCGAGCCGTGCGATCTCACGCTCGATCATCTGGCGGAGGTCGACGGCGAGATCATGATCGAACTGCTCGATATCGTGATGGCGCGTTACAACCGCTCGGCCCGAACCGCCCGGGCCTATCATCTCGCGCTGATGGAGCTGGCCGGACGATTGCCGCCGGTGCGGCTCGCCGCATGATCGGGCGCTGGTGGCCGGATTCGAAATTCGTTCGATTATGAAATGACGCCACGACGGGACCCTCGCCGCCTCATCCCGAGGGCGAATTCTGCCGTGAGCCGTCATGGCCGCGCTCGTCGCGGCCATCCACGCCGCCCCGCCGCGATAATCTCCATTACCAAGCAATGATGTCTCTTATCAGATGCTTATCTTGATAGGACAGTGTTCTCGTGGGTGGCCGGGTCGAGCCCGGCCACGACGCTTGATGACCCGTTTCTCCCTCCTGGGGCCCCAAAATCCGGCGGGCCAACGCGTCACGCTATAAGAGACTAAATTTTGCTTGTGCGAAACAGAAACTAAGCGTATGATGATGAGATGGTCAGAATAAGCAACCGCCTGCGGCGCCCGCTGGCGAAGAAGGGCGGTCGTCTGGGCGAGACATGCAACTCCTATGGTGCGTCGAGAAAGGGAAAGAATTTTTCATTTTTTTCGCGCGTAACCCATTGAAAAGTCCCAATTCCAAAAAACAAAAGAAAGCAAAAAAAAGCAAAAGAAAGTGATGTTGCTTTCATTTGTTTTCTTCAGCTTTCGCCGGATTCGCCTTCTGGTTGAATCCGGAGGGGCCTCGGGGACCGCTCGAACTCAACGTGCGGCTACCGGCGAAAGGCAGGGAGGATCCACCGCTCAAAGCTGCTCGCGCAGTCTCTTTCCTCTGATCTCGCGGTACAACGGGCGCGGCCGGCGCTTGTCGAGGCCGCCGTCAAGCGCCTGGGCGAGGTCGTCAAGCGCTGCGTGGGTGATCGCGGGCAGGTCGAGGCTTCGGGCGTCGTCAAGAGGCGTCCAGACGAGTTCGACCAATTCAGCGTCAGAATGAACCGCGCCATCGACGCGCACCGCGATAAAGCGGGCGTCGACGATGAGGAAGCGGGCGTCGAATTGCCTCGGGCGTCCTGGCGGAGTGATGGCGCGAGCAAGGAAGTCGATGACGTCAAGCGAAGGAAGCACGCCCGTCGCGGCGAAGCGCGACCAGGCGCCAGGAGGCGGTTTCGCGGGCGCGCCTAAGCCCGGAATCCCGACGGCGAGACCCGTCTCCTCGAAAGTCTCGCGGATCGCCGCCAGCGCCAGAGCCCGCGCAAAGCCGGGCGAAGGCCGGCGTACGCGGGCGTTAAGCTTCTCCTCGACGGCGGGATCGAGGGCCCCAGCCGCGGCCATGCGCCGGTCCTCCGGCTCCACACGGCCGCCTGGGAAGACGAACTTGCCCGGCATGAACCGGTGGCCGGCATGCCGCTTGCCCATCAGCACCAGAGCCGGCCCGTGCTCTGGACGGTCGACCAGGATGAGTGTCGCCGCGTCGCGCGGCAGCAGCGCGCGTCCGGGCTGAGCCTGGTCGATCACGTGTTATTGCTGAGATGGGACCCGAACCCGTGCATGCCGAGGGCCCATTGCTGGCCGACGATCGCGCCCTTTGCCCGAGGCAAGATGAGGAGACTCCCGATCATGGTCACAGCCAGCCAGAACACGGCGACCCAGAGGAGCGATGAATGCGGCCAGATTTCATCCGACATTAGGATGCCAGCCCCGACCGCGTGGGCGACGATCAGGAGCGTAATGTAAGCTGGCGCGTCGTCTGCGCGGTGACCGCTGAGCGGCTCGCCGCAAACCGCGCAGGCGTTGACGACCTTGAGATAGGAGCTGAACAGACGACCTCGCCCGCAGGCCGGACACCGACCAAAAAAGCCACGTGTCATCGCCTCGCGCAGCGAGCGATCCGGCGGGGGCGTGGGAATGCGCCAAATGCGGGACATGTCGTTCATCGACGCTTGCCCTTGTAGGTCGGCTTGCGCAGTGCGGGCGCGCCAGCTTTTCGCACGCTCCGCGACTTGGATGTGGGCCGCGCGATCTCGAACCTGAGCGCGCCGGCAAACGGGGCGGCCTCGACGAGACGGACCTGGACGGCGTCACCCAGTCGAAACGTCTCCTTAGTCCGCGTCCCGACCATGGCCCGATTGGCCTCCTCGAAGCGAAAATATTCATCGCCCAAAGTCCCGGCGGGTATAAACCCGTCAGCCCCCGTTTCGTTCAGTTTCACGAACAGGCCAACGCGTGTCACGCCCGCGATGCGACCGCTAAAGACTGCTCCAACGCGATCAGCCAGATGCGCGGCGATCACACGGTCGACGGTTTCCCGTTCGGCGGCCATCGCCCGCCGCTCGGCGGCTGAAATGTGCTCAGCGATCTGCGCCAATTCCCCCCCGCGCATATCGTTGAGGCCGTCCGGACCAAGGTTGAGCGCGCGGATCAGCGCGCGGTGGACGATGAGATCGGCGTAGCGTCGGATGGGCGAAGTGAAGTGCGCGTAGCGGCGCAGGTTGAGGCCAAAGTGGCCGTAGTTCTCGTGGCTGTACTCGGCCTGCGCCTGGGCGCGCAAAACCACCTCGTTCACCAACGCTTCGACCGCCTGTCCGCGCACCTTGGTCAGGACGCTGTTGAAATGCGACGGCCGAACGCGCTCCCCCTTCGCCAGCTTGACGCCGATGGTGCGGAGAAACTCGATCAGATCATCAAGCTTCTCGGCGCTCGGGGCGTCGTGGGCGCGGTAAAGCAGCGGGGAATGCGCGGCTTCAAGCGACTCGGCGGCGGCGACATTGGCGAGGATCATGAACTCTTCGATCAACCGATGCGCCTCGAGCCGCTCCGGCCACCGCACGTCCTTCAGCCGTCCTTCGGAGTCGAGAACAAGCTTGCGCTCCGGCAGATCGAGATCGAGCGGATTGCGTTGCTCACGCTCGATTTTGACGACCGAATACGCGGCGTAGAGCGGCTTGAGCACGGTGTCGACAAGCGACTCTGTCATCTCGTCCAGTCGACCGTCGATCGCCGCCTGGGCCTGTTCGTAAGAGAGCTTGGCCACCGATCGCATCATGATGCGGTGAAACTTGTGCGAGCGCTTGCGCCCGTCGGCGCTGATCACCATGCGCAAGGCGAGCGCCGGGCGGTCCTCATGCGCGCGTAACGAACAGAGATCGTTGGAGATGCGCTCCGGCAGCATCGGCACGACGCGGTCGGGGAAATAGACGGAGTTGCCGCGCTCGAGCGCTTCCCGATCCATCGCCATGCCAGGCTGCACGTAAGCCGCAACGTCGGCGATCGCGACGGTGACAATAAATCCGCCGGGGTTCTTCGGATCGGAATCGAGGACCGCGTGAACGGCGTCGTCGTGATCCTTTGCGTCGGGCGGATCAATCGTGACGAGCGACAGATCGCGCCAATCCTCGCGCGGCGCGCTCAAGCGAACGGGTCGCGCATCCTCGGCTTCTTTCAGCGCCACGGGCGAAAAGACATGCGGAATATGATGCGTCTCGAGAGCGATCAGGCTCACCGCACGCTCGGACTTCACTGAGCCTATGATCTCGACGACGCGCGCGGGCGGAAAGCCAAGCCCACCCTCGCGCAAAGGCTCGATGGCGACGAGGTCGCCGTCCTTGGCTTCGCCGGCCATGCCAGCAGGCACGACGAATTCACGGGCCGCCCCCTTCTTGTCGACCGGGACCGCGCGTCCCGATCCGTCCGCCGCGGTGCGATAGACAGCGAAGGCGCGCGCCATCATTTTGTCGAGGATCTTGACCACTCGGCCGGAATAGGCGGGCGGCTTGGAGCCAGCGCCGGGGTCGAAGTCGACCCGCATCAGAACGCGCGCCCCGACCCCGGGGGCAGGCCCGCGGTCCCGTTTCACGCCAGAACGCCGCACGAGAATGCGCGGCGTCGGCTCCTCGCCGGTCCATTCGACAGGTTTCGCGATCAGTTCGCCGTATCGGTCTTTCTCGGCAATGTCGGCGACAACAAGTGACGGCAGGCGGCCTTCGACCGTCAGCGCCTTACGGCCGCGGGCGACAGCGCCTTCGGCCTGCAGATCTTTGATGAGGAGCTTCAATTCGGCTTTCGCTTCGCCCTTCACTCCGAAGGCGCGGGCGATGTCGCGCTTGGTCACTCGCCCCGGCGCTCGCTCGCCATTGGGCGCGGGCGCGCCGCAAATGAAGGCGACCACCTCCTCGCGCGAGGGCATCGCGGCGGCTCTCGCCTCCACGGTGTCGTGAGCAGCGCTTGTCGAGCGCCGACGTATTTTTTGATTTTGCAAGGGTTCCATTTCTTAAGGGCCGCAAAAACGCGGCCCACGTGTGCAAGGTAAGTTCGATGGTTCGAGGAAACAAGCGGCCAGGGTAACACGCCGACCGGTGCCCGCTCCTCAGCGCCTGCTGGCCTTTTCGATCCGGAGCAGGGTGAAAAGCTTCATCGGTGCAAGCTCGCTGTGTTCGACAACGCGAGCGTCTGGGCGCGACTCGATCCAGTTTCCGACGGCGGAATAAGGAAAATTCGGGTGCCAGCCGAGCCACGCTGCGGCCGTTTCCATCCGCCGCTCGATGCCGGCGCGAAGCCCACCTGAGGCCGCGAAGTGATTCATGATGACCAGAGTTCCTCCCGGCCGCAAGACCCGCCAGGCCTCCTCCAGCGCCCGCTGCGGATTGGGAACGACGCTCATCACATAAGGCGCGAGCCCGACGTCAAACGCGGCGTCGGGAAATTCCAGCTCGGCCGCATCCATCACATGGAGGCCCTTAACCTGCGCGAGCCTCTTGCGCTCGACACGGGTCCGCGCCGCGCGCAGCATCGGCGCCGAGATATCGATGCCGGTCACCAACACGTTGCCGGGCAGGAGCGGCAGTTCGAGGCCGGTGCCGACTCCGACAACCAGGATCTCGCCGCCAGGACCTGCGGCCTCAGCGGCCGCGCGCGCGGCCGCAGCCCGGCCGGGGTGGAACGGCAAATCGAAGATAAGGTCGTAGATCGGCGCCCAGCGGCTATAAGCCGCTTCCGCCGTCTGCCCCGCGTAAGCTTGCGTCGCGTTGATCGAATTCATTGTCGGGCCCTTCCGACAGGCTCGCGCCCGGTCACCCCTCGCCCAGACTGACCCAACGCATTATAGCACGTCTCTGATCCGCTGCGAGGAGCCATCCCGTCAGGGCCGGAGCCATGTGAAAGGTCCACTCATGATTGACCATATCGGCTTTGCAATCTCCAATATGGAGCAGTCGAAGACCTTTTACTTGGACGCACTTAGGCCGCTCGGAATTGATGTCATCATGGAGGTGTCAGCGGAGCAGACCGGCGCCGACGCCCACGCTGGATTTGGCAGGAATAACAAAGGCTTCTTCTGGATCGGCACAGGAAAAAAGCCAGGGGGCGGCGCGCACGTGGCGTTCACAGCGCAAACGCGGGCGGAAGTTGATTTGTTTTACCGCGCCGCTTTGGCGGCTGGTGGACGGGACAATGGCGCGCCAGGGTTAAGACCTCACTACCATCCGAACTATTACGGCGCCTTCGTCTTCGATCCGGACGGCAACAACATCGAAGCAGTGTGCCACCGGCCGGAATAGCGATTGTTGCGAACATTTCCGCAAGATCGTGGGCGTTGGTTATAGGAGCACATAGGCTGCGTAGGCGGTGAGCACGATAAAGACGAAGAGGTCGCTGCTCATGGCCAGGGTTTCGTTGAAGCTACGGTCGGTCTCCAGGACGTGCCGAAAGCCAGCTATGCCGTAAAAGATCGCGGCGGCGAGCGCGATTGGCAGAATGAAATCCGAGCGCCAGAGCGATGCGACGCCGACTGCGCCGAGCGCTAAGTTCGCCGCTCCGATCTCGCGGACGAGCGGAAAGGCGTCCGCGCCTTCGATCTTGAAGATCTGTCGGGCCGTGAACTCAGGTTGAAAGAGCTGGCGCGCCCCCGCCGTCACTAGCCGCACGCCGACCGCCCAGAAGACGAACCACTTGCCGATGAGGACCATGAACGGGGCGGCCGCATGCTCCGCAAACGCGCTCCCCAAGGGAAGTACGAACATGAGCAAAGCGACGAGGGCTATGTACATGGGTCGGCCGCGAGCCGTCTGCCACGGTAGGGAAGCGGAACCAGATTATCTGCCCTTGTTGGCTGCGGCCGATTTTGGCTTGGCGGCTGATTTTTTTGACGCGGCGCGTTTCGGGGCGGATTTCGCTCTCACGCCCTCGGCGGCGGCGGCCGTAGCCGACCGCGCCTTGCCTTTCGCCGTGGGCTTTGCCGATTTGCGTGGCCGGGCAGCCGGCTTGCCCTCGCGTTCCGCCAGCAGGTCCAGAGCCTGGGAGATCGTGACCGAGTCCGGCGCGGTTCCCTTGGGGATGGTGGCGTTGACCTTGGTCCAATTGACATAGGCGCCGAAGCGCCCGTCGCGCACGGTGACAGGCCCGCCTTCGGGGTGCTCGCCGACCAAACGCCCAATGACGCCGCCGCCCGCCACTTTGGCTTTGAGCAGCTCAATCGCCTCTTCAAGAGTGAGAGTTGCGGGATCAGTCCCCTTCTGGATGGTGGCGTTGATCTTGCCGTGATTGACATAGGAGCCAAACCGGCCGGCCTTCACGCTGACCTTGCCCCCTTCCGGATGCTCGCCAAGCTCGCGCCCTGCGCCGCCGCCGAACCGCGAGCCGCCGGCGCCGCTCTCCTTGGCGACGATGAGATCGATCGCCCGGTTGCCCCCGATCTCCAGGACGTCGTCGTCGCGGCCAAGATTGGCGTAGGTCTTGCCGTGCTGCACATAGGTCCCGTAGCGGCCGATGCCCGCGAGGATCGGCTCGCCGCTCGTCGGATGGCGCGCCACTTCGCGCGGCAAGGCGAGTAGCTTGAGCGCCTTTTCGAGCGTCACGTCGTCGGCGCTCAATCCCTTCGGCAGCGACGACCGCTTGGGCTTTTCGCCCTCCCCCTGTTGGATGTATTCGCCGAAGCGCCCGTTGCGCAAAGTGATCTCTTCACCGGTCGAGGGATCCTCGCCGAGCACCCGGACCCCTGGCCGATCGCCCTCGGCGGCCTCCGCGCCCGACGGCGCAAGAACCCGCGAGTACTTGCACTCCGGGTAGCGCGAGCAGCCGACGAAGGCGCCGTATTTGCCGAGCTTGAGCGACAATTGGCCTTCGTTGCACAGCGGGCAAAGGCGGGGGTCGATCCCCTCGCCGCGGGAGGGGAAAATATGCGGGCCCAGAAGCTCATTCAGGCTATCGAGCACCTGCCGCGTGCCGAGATCCTTGATGCCGCCGATGGCGCCGGAGAAATCATTCCAGAAGTCGCGCAGGAGCGACTTCCAGTCGATCTCGCTGTTCGAGACCTTGTCGAGCTTCTCTTCGAGATCTGCGGTGAAGTCGTAGCCGACATATTTGGCGAAGAACGACTCGAGGAAGGCGGTGACGATCCGACCTTTATCCTCCGGAAATAGGCGCTTCTTCTCGATCCGCACGTAGTCGCGATCCTTAAGGACCGCGATGGTCGACGCGTAAGTCGAAGGGCGGCCGATGCCGAGTTCCTCCATCCGCTTGACGAGCGTCGCCTCGGTGTAGCGGGGCGGCGGCTCGGTGAAGTGCTGGCTCGCGTCGATCCGCTCCTTGGCGAGCTTCTCGCCTTGGCGCATCGCGGGCAGACGGCTCGACTCCTCGTCTTCCTCGTCGTCCCGGCCCTCCTGATAGAGAGCAAGGAACCCGGGAAAGCGCACCACTTGGCCGGTCGCGCGAAATTCAAGCTTGCGCGCGCCAGCCTCAGCCAGGATGTCGACCGTCGTTCGCTCGAGCTCTGCGCTCTCCATCTGGCAGGCGATCGTGCGCGTCCAGATGAGTTCGTAGAGCTTCGCCTGTTCGGGCTCGAGATGACGGGCGACGTCGCGGGGACGCTTCGTCATGTCAGTCGGACGGATCGCCTCATGCGCTTCCTGTGCGTTCTTAGCCTTGGCGGTGTATTTGCGCGGCGCGGATGGCACATAGTTCTCGCCGAAATCCTTGGCGATGACGCGGCGCGCCGACGCCACCGCCTCCGGCGCAAGATCGACGCCGTCCGTACGCATATAGGTAATGAGGCCGGCTGCGCCGTCGCCAACATCGACGCCTTCATAGAGGCGTTGCGCAATCTGCATGGTGCGCGCCGGCGCAAGACCGAGCTTGCGTGACGCCTCCTGCTGCAGGGTCGATGTGGTGAAAGGCGGATATGGGTGACGCTTGACCGGTTTCGATTCGATCGCTGCAACCGAGAAAAGCGCCTGCTCGAGCGCAGTCCTGAAGGCTTCGGCCTCCGCGCCCGAGCCAATGTCGAGCCGGTTGATCTTCTTGCCATCGGCGCCGACTAGGCGCGCGGTGAATGGCGCTTCGGCCTCGGTCCGCAGATGGGCGATGATCGACCAATATTCGCGCGCAACGAACTTCTCGATCTCGAGTTCGCGATCGCAGACAATACGCAAGGCGACCGACTGCACCCGCCCTGCTGAGCGCGCGCCTGGCAGTTTGCGCCACAGGACCGGCGACAGGTTGAAGCCGACCAAATAGTCTAGCGCGCGGCGGGCCCGGTAAGCGTCGACGAGCGCCTCGTCGATCTCGCGCGGATTGCGCATCGCTTCTTGGACCGCGTCCTTGGTCACCGCGTTGAACACCACGCGGTCGACGCGTTTGTCCTTGAGCAGTTTCTTGCCCTTCAGGATTTCGTGGATGTGCCAGGAGATGGCCTCGCCTTCCCGGTCCGGGTCGGTGGCGAGGATCACGCGGTCGGCGGTCTTCACCGCACCGCCGATGTCGTTCAGCCGCTTGGCGGACTTCGCATCAACTTCCCAGCGCATCGCGAAGTCGTCGTCAGGATCGACCGAGCCGTCCTTCGCCGTGAGGTCCCGCACATGGCCGAATGAGGCGTAGACCTCGTAGTCCTTGCCCAGATATTTGTTGATGGTCTTCGCCTTGGCTGGCGACTCGACGATCACGACTTTCATTCAGGAACTTCCCTTGAGCGGTCGGCGACGTGGTCTCGAGTCCAACAGACCGTTCGGCCGCGGGATATGGAGACGCCAAGGCCGCCTGTCAAATTCGGGCTAGCGGGGAACGACCCCAGTCAGGACGCGCTCTCGATGTCCTTCTTCGATAAATCTTCCCCTTCGTAGAGATTCGTAGAGAATCGAAGCGCCTGCGGCCTTGATCACGGCATAGATGAAACAGTCCCGGGCGTTGAGCCGCGCCAAGCGCCCTCTTTCCTTCCCGTAGCGAGCAGAGGCTTCATATGTATTGATGATAGGCTCACCACGCCGATACGGCAATCGTTGCGTTGTCGAGGGGCGGCGTGCCAAAATCTCCTCCTTCCCAATTTCGCGAGGCCCTTATGGCGGACGCCCAATCCAAACCCGTATGGTTCATCACCGGTTGCTCGACCGGATTCGGTCGCGAGCTCTCGGTTATTCTGCTTAAGCGCGGCTACCGCGTTGTCGTGACCGCGCGCGACAAGGCGAAGGTCGACGACATTGTCGCGGGCCATGACCAGAACGGCCTCGCGCTCGCGCTCGACGTCGACAAAGGGGATCAGATCGCGGCGGCGGTAAAGGCGACCGAAGCTCGGTTCGGACGCATCGACGTTCTCGTCAACAACGCTGGCTACGGCTATCTCGCGGCGATCGAAGAAGGCGATGATGCCGACGTGCGCGCGATGTTCGACACCAATTTCTTCGGCCTCGCCGCGATGACTCGCGCGGTGCTGCCGATCATGCGCGCGCAGAAATCGGGCGCGGTCGTCAACATCTCGTCGATCGGCGGCTTCATCGGCTTCCCGGGTTCTGGCTATTACGCGGCGACGAAGTTTGCGGCCGAAGGGCTGTCAGAGGCGCTGTCGAAGGAAGTCGCGCCGTTTGGAGTCAAGGTCATCATCGTCGAACCTGGCCCCTTCCGCACCGACTGGGCCGGCCGCTCTTTGAAGACGCCAAAGAAGCCCGTCGACGCTTACGCCGAGACAGCGATCGGGCGACGGCGCCAGATCCAGAGCTTCAGCGGAAATCAGCCGGGCGATCCGGTCCGCGCGTCGGAAGCGATCATCACCGCCGTCGAGCAGGAGCATCCGCCCCTCCGACTGCCGCTTGGCGCCTTCGCTTATGAAGCGATGGGGACCGAGATCGAAGCCGTGCGCAAGGAACACGGCTCGCTTGAGTCGGTTGCGCGGGGCGCGGACTATCCAAAGAGCAACTGAAGGCGCCCATGGGACCCAAGATCGGCGGCAACCTCTTGAAACGCCGGGTTGGCGCAGTCCTCCGGTCGAGGCGCATATGACGGATCCATTCAACCTGGAGCGCTTCCTTGACGCCCAGGCGCCGGTTTATGACCAAGTTCGTCGGGAGCTTGAGGTCGGGCGGAAGCAGAGCCACTGGATGTGGTTCATCTTTCCCCAGATTGCCGGCCTCGGACAAAGCCCGATGTCCGTCCGCTTCGCTATCGCCTCGCTAGACGAGGCAAAGGCCTATTTGGCGCATCCGGTCCTTGGCGCGAGGCTTAGGGAATGCGTCAGGCTCACGCTCGATGTTGAAGGCAAAACCGCGGCCCAGATCTTCGGTCCGATCGACGAGATGAAATTGCGCTCGTCCCTGACTCTGTTCGCCCGTGTCGCCCCGGAAGACGACCTCTTTGATCGTTGCATCGACAAGTATTTCGCCGGCGCTTCCGATCCGGCCACAACCGCGAGGCTAATACCGAGACTCGGAGATCATGACCGATAGGCCCAATCCCGAAGGCCGATCGACATGGTCCGCCGGGGCTGTTGATGAGCTTGTTCCATGCATCGCAGCAGTGATCGACGATGTCGTCGAAGGATTTGAAGATCCGATTTGAGAGCCAGTTGTCGCGCAAGAATTGTCAGATGTTTTCCTGCGGGTTCAGCTCCGGGCACTTTGCCGGGAACGGGATCAGCGTGATGTTGGATGGCGCGATGAGCCTGTCCGACAGATGCCAGCCGGCCTGATCGACCAGCAGCACGGCGTGCGCTCCCGGCGCGATCTGGGTGGCGATTTCGGCGAGATGGAGGTTCATCGCCTCCGTGTTGCAGCGTGGCATGACCAGGGCCGCGCCTTTGCCGTCCTTGGGACAGATCGCGCCGAAGATATAAGCTGAGGCGGTTCGCTGATCTTTGGGAGCGCTTGGACGCGCGCCGCGCTTGGCCCAACGGCGGGTGATCTTGTTCTTCTGGCCGACGCGCGCCTGGTCGGCGAACCAGACCTCTATGGCGCTGGGCTCGACGTCCTTCTCGCGCCCGATCGCTTCCAGGCGCGCGGAAAAGCTTTTTTAAAATCCTCGATCGCGCCTGCGGCCTGAGCGTAATGGCGAGGCCGGGCCGATAGCTTGCGATAACCCATGGCGCGCAATTGGCGGCTCAACGTCTGCTTGGCGACGACGACGCGGAATTCTTCGAAAACCCATTGGCAGAGATCCACGATCCGCCAGCGCACGACCCCATGAACCGCCGGAATCGGGCCGCTCTCGATGATCGCGGCGAGCCCCGCCCGATGCGTGTCGTTAAGCCGGGATGGCTGTCCAGGCGGCTTGCGGTCGATCAGGCCGTCCGGCCCCTGGGCGTTGAACTTCATCACCCAGTCGCGAACGATCTGGAGCGTCACCCCGCCGATCCTGGCCGCTTGCGTGCGCGTCGCGCCTTCGTAAATCGCCGCCAGCGCCAAAAGCCGGCGCGCCTGCGGCCCGTCCTTCGATCGCTTCGCCGACGACCTCACCATCTGCGCATCAAAATCAGCCCGGAGCGGAATGGGCATGGCGAACCTCCTTCGTTCACCACCTTGAATCAGAACTCAACCAATTCGGGAATCCCCATCCGAGCCATGCCTTCAGAGACTTGGTATTAGCGCCTAGAACCTACTTGTATCCCTGCTCGATCCGCGCGTAGATCGACTGGGTGAAGATCGAGAACTTAGCCCCGACGAATGAGGCTGTGAGACTCGCGGCTAGAAAGACCGCGATCATCTTCGGAACGAAAGTCAGCGTCATCTCCTGAATCTGGGTCAAGGCCTGCAAGAGCGCGATCACCACGCCGACCGCCATCGCCGCGCCCACGCAAGGCCCCGCGCCGACCACCACCATCCAGATCGCCGACTGGACGAGGTCGATCGCGTCACCTTCGTTCATTGCACGCTCGCGCCGTTGGCGAGCGAAACAGATCCGCCATTGGTCAGCGTAGCGACCGCGCCCGAGTTGCCGACGCTGACCGAAGCGACCGCGCCTGACGTTGCTCCATCGGCGGAAGTGACGGTGCGGCCGATCAACTGCTCGGCCTGGCTGAGCGAGGTCGCCGTCAGGAGCGAGGCCAGCGTCGAGTTGGTCTGAACCGATTGACCCACCTCGGAGACGGTCGCGAGCTGCGACACCATCTGCGAAGGGTCCATCGGCTGGGTCGGATCCTGGTTCTTCATTTCCGCCATGAGAAGAGTGAGGAAATCATTGTAGCCGAGCGTCTGTGTCGCCGCGGTTGTGGACGAAACGGTCGAAGTCGATCCTGTGGACCCGACGGCGGGGGTAGCGTTTACGGTCATGACGTTCTCCTCGTTCAGGCGGCGCTCGGCGTCTCGGCGGGCGGTTGAAGCTCTTTGTCCTCGATGGCGAACAGTCCGCGCAAGGCTTTCAACGCCTCGAAATTACGGCCGCGCAGGAGCGAAGCGTCCACGCTCTTTAAGCCCACGATCAAATCGGACGCGCGATAAACGCCAATCGCCGATTCGATCAGCGAACGGGCCAGCGGCGCTGCGCTGGCGGCACCCGTGGGGTCCATCAGCATGATCTGGACGGCGAAATAGATCTGGCGGACGAGCGTCGTCGCCTCCTCGGCCTGCATCACATGATTTTCGAGCAGGAAGGTGACTTCGTTCAGGAGTTCGATCGAGGCCTTTCGGTCGATACGGATGACGGCGCCGTTGATGAACAACCGTTCCCCGGCCCTGAGTGTAATGTTCATCCGCCAGCCCTCACTTCAGCCCGTCGCGGATCAGTTCATTGATCTCAATCAAGGGCGTCAGGTCGTTGGCTAGGCCGCTGCGCACACGGTCGATCTCCTTCATCATCCAGAAGCCGATTGAAATGATTCCGGCTCTGAGCTGTTCCGGCAACTCATTATTGGGGTCTTTGAGGTCGTCGAGGAAAATCGTCCACAGACGACGGAGGTAGAACAGAGCGTCAATTCGCTCGCGCGACTGTGGGCCCTTCTCCTGAGCCCCGCGCAGCATCTCGATCACCCGATCCATCGCCGCGCGCTCGCGGGCGCGCATCGTCTGGCGGGATTCTTCGATTACATCGTTGTAAGCAAATTCGTACATCGCGCCCTTTCACGCTTCATGCGACCGGTAGGTATTGCGCCAGGTTAAGCTGCTGCAGGCGCGAAGTAAGTTCGTAGGCCACCTGGATCTGATTGGTCAGGCTGGCGATCTGAGCGGCTGTAGCTGTCGTGTTGACGTTGTCGAGAGCGCCGATCTGGACTTGCAGGATCGAGAGCTGAGAGCTCATGGAATTGGTGGCGTTGTTGACCACACTCTGGGTTGAGCCGAGGCCAGCTCGAAGGTTGATCGTCGAGTTCACTCCCTGTGAAAGGAGCGAGGAGGCGGTTGTGGCGACGGCCTGTTGCGCGTCGCTGCTGAGGGCGGAGCCGCCGAACTCGCTCAGCATGGCGTAGGCCTGGGCGAGCTCTTGAAAGCCCGACTGATTGGCGTTGGTCGACGTTGTGACTGTCTGACCGGGCGCGACCTCGGCGCTCGTATTGACGCTCGAAGCTGACGACCAGGCCGTGCCCCACGAGGCACCCTGGAAGAGCGCCGCGAACGGCCCGGAAAGAAAGCTCTGCATGGCCGACGCGGAGATATTCGCGGCGCCTGGATCGGTCGGCAGGACGCCGAATGCGGTCTGAAAAGCCTGGTCGATCGCTGTCTTGGCCGCCGACGCTGGGGTCGAATAATAGTCCGCCATCGGCGCGACGGCGGAATTGATTCCACCGAATACATATTGATCGCCCGACGTCGTGTTCGCCCAGTTGATCAGCGACTGCAGCCCCGATTGGCCCATGTCCTGCAGCGAAACGGCGGAATTGGCCCCTTGCGTCGAGCCCGCGAGATTGTCGAGGGTCGTCTGGGCGGTCGTCTGGATGGCCGATAGCGCGTTCTGCGCCGTCGACAAACCGGTCGACACGACGCTGTTGCCGGTGGTCATCGTCTGGAGCTGGCCGACCTGTTCCTTCAGCGACAGTTCGTAGCCAGACTGGTCGCCGAGCTGCAGACCGAGATTGGCGTATTCGCCGGTCGACATTTCCGTCATTTCGCTGGTGAGCTGCGACTGAGCCTGCATGACCGGCGCCACTACGCTGTTCGCCAGGAAATGGGTCGAAACAAAATTTGCGCCCACGGTGGTCATGCCGCCTGCAATAGAGCCGAGAACATGCTGGTGACGGTCGTCAAAAGCTTCGCTGTCGAAGCGTAAGAGTTCTCGAGGTTCAGCATGTTGGTCATCTCGGCATCCAGATTGACGCCGGTCGTGTTCGATAACGCCGAGCTTGCCTGCATTGCGACGGCGTTTTGATAAGAGGCAGTGTCGTTCGCCTGCTGGTTCTGGGCTTGCAGCCAGCTTACCGACGCGTTGGCGTAGTCGGTGAGGCTGGCCGACGAGTCGAGGCCTGCGGACGGGTCGAAACTCTGCGTCGCGCTGATCTGACCGATGAGCTGCTGGATACGTCCCGTATAGCTGGCGGCCCCGGTCGTATTGTACGTATAGGCTGAGTTTCCGGGATCGGAGATTCCGCCGTCCCGCAGCAAATTCGGATTGCCGCCCTGAGAAGGATCCACATTCGAATTGACCTCGATCGCTGCGGCGAGACCCGTCGTTGCCGTAATCGTCGGCAGGGACGTCGCTCCCGGCGTGGTGAACAGGCCCGGCAGCGAGGGAAGCGTGGGATTTGCCGATTGGTCGCTTTCCGCGAAGGCGTTAATGAGACCGCCGGCGATCTGGTCGAGCTGAGCCTGATATTCGGGCGCGAGGGTGTCTCGCAACGTGGCGTATCCGGCAAGCGCGCCCGAGTGAATGGGCATTGGCGAATTGGCGCCGGTGATAGGCACGCCATCGACGGTGACGGCGCCGCCATTCGACCCATCGACCAGCGTCGGGGTCGCCGTGAAAGAAACGGTCCGCGGCGTGTCTTGGAACAGCGTGACGCCGCTTTCGGTGTAGATCGACTCCGAGCCATTGGCGGCTACTGTCGTCGAGACGCCAAGCTGCTGCGCAAGCTGGGTCACGATCGAGTTGCGCGTGTCCTCGGCGCTCGGGAGGTTTGCGCCGGTCTGCAGCCCGCTGACGACGGCGTTGTTGGCGGCGGTGAACTGATTGAGCAGCGAATTGATCGTGCTCACCGACGAGGCCATTTTTTGGTCGGCCGTCTCTCGCACCTGCTGAACCGTCGCGCTCGCTTTGTTTAGAGACGAGGCGAGATCGGACGCGGCCGACACCACAGCGTCCGCGGCGGACGACGACGTGGGCGAGTCCGAGTAGGTGGTCAGCGCGCCCTGCAGATTCGCTAGTATGGCCGAAGGCGAGGCGCCGTTCTGCTCGACGCCTGACGTGGAGGAGACTGAGGAACTGTCGTCAACGGTTTGGGCGAGTGTCGTCAATCCGTCAGAAATCGCCTGCTGCGTCGCGGCCTGCGAGGTCGAGCTCGACACCTGCTCGGTGAGCGCCGCGTTGGCCTCGCGGGTGATCGAGGCGACGTCGGCGCCGCCGTAGGAATTCGTTATGACATTCGCGATCTCGCGCGAATAGCCAGCCGTGTTTACGTTCGCGATGTTGTTCGAGACGACAGCGGTCTGCGCCGCATTGGCGGCGAAGGAAGAGCTGATGACGTTGAACGCGGTCGAGAGGCTCATCGACGCTCCCCAGGGCGATCGACCTTACGGCTTCAGCCCGTTCAGGACGTCGAGAATGTTGGCGCCGGTCTGAAACACCTTAGAGTTAGCTTCGTAGGCGCTCTGTGCCTGGATCATATTGGTTAGCTCCGTGGCCAGGTCCACAGTCGAACTTTCGAGTGAGGAGTCTTCAATCTTGCCGAAGCCGGCGCCTCCGGCGGTTCCCAGAAAGATGGGGCCGGAAGCAGATGTTTGCAGGTACGCGCCGCCATTGACCGAGGCGAGATTGTCAGGACTCACCACATTGGCGAGCGGGATGTCGTAGGCGACGCTGGACGTCCCATTCGCATAATTGAATGTCAAAGACCCGGTGGTCGAGATGGAGACGCCGCTGATTCCGCTGGGCGCATTTCCGTTCGCCGTGGCCGCCGTCACGTTGAAGCCTGCCGCAAGTTGCGTCAGGTTGCCGAAGTCGAGATTCATCGTCTGGCCGTTGGGAACCGTAAATGCGAGCGGCGACCCTGACGACAGCGCCCCAGTCGTCGGGTTGAAGGTCAACGTCTGTGTCGCCAGCGGGCCTGACGAATAGGGAAAGCCGGCGTTGGCGGAGGCCGTCGACGCGTCGTACGCATCCACCTCCCATGTATTGGACCCGGTGTTGGTGAAATAGACATTGATCGTGTGCGAGCCGCCGAGATTGTCGTACACGACAAGCGATGTCGCGGCGGTATAGGTCGATCCCGCCGAGTTGGTCGACGGCAGATTAGCGGGCGCGACAGGCGTCGCGGTTGACGGCAAATTGGCGGTTAACGAGCCAGTTGTGGTCGGCGTCGCGGTCTGCCCGGCGTTAACGACGTTGACCTTCTGAAGACCAGTCAGCGAGTTCGCGGCGAGTGGCGAGGCCCCGTTCTGCACGTTCGCGGCCATCAAGTAGTAGCCGGCGCTGTTGACAAGATTGCCCGAGGCGTCAGGCGTGAAGGAGCCGTTACGCGTCAGATAGAGGTTGCCGGTGGAGTCGGAAACGACGAAAAAGCCGGCGCCTTGGACGGCGAGGTCAGTCGCGGTTGAAGTGGAGGTGACGCTGCCCTGAAGCGCATTGAGCGAGACAGCGCGCGTCGAGACGCCGCCAAACGATTGGTCGCCGTCGGCGATCTGATCGACGAGGCTCGAGAACTCCGTCTCGACGTTCTTGTAGCCGGTGGTGTTCGAGTTGGCGACATTCTGGGCAATCGTCGACAGCCAGTTCGTATCGCCCTGCATGCCTGAGACGCTGGTGTTGAGAATGCTCATGGGAGAGTCCTAGCGGGGATGGTCCATTGGAAGCCCTTGGCCTTGCGCCAAGCTGGCGCGGAATGAATTTCAGGCGGTCGATCAAGTCGCCGAACGCACCAAGCTTCCGATCAGGAGGTTCCAGCCGTCGATCAGCACGAAGAACAGGATCTTCACTGGAAGGGAGATCACCGAAGGCGGCAGCATCATCATGCCCATCGACATCGTCAGCGTCGCAACGATCATGTCGATGACCAGAAACGGCAATACGATCAGGAACCCGATCTCAAAGCCGCGGCGGAGCTCAGAAATCATGAAGGCGGGGATGAGGAGTCTCAAATCCGCTTTCGAGCGGTCGGCGACGTCGAAACGCCCTTTGGACAGGCCCTCGAACAGAGCCATGTCCTTTTCCCGAACCTGGCTGAGCATGAATTCTCGGAACGGCTCGACGACCGCGGCGAGCGCGTCCTGCTGGCTGATCTGATTGTCCATGAGCGGCTTCAGGCCGTTCTGCCAGGCGCGGTCGAAGGTCGGCGCCATGACGAAGAAGGTCATGAACAGCGACAGGCTGATTAGGACGAGATTGGCCGGCGCGCTCTGCAGGCCGAGGCCGGAGCGCAGGAACGAAAGCGCGACGATGAACCGGGTGAAGCTTGTCACCATGATGAGAAGACCAGGCGCCACGGAGAGCACGGTCAAAATCGCGACAAGCTCAATGATGCGCCCGCTGGCAGTCGCCCCGCCCACAGGGATCAAAGAATTCAAATCAACGGTCTGAGCGGCCGCCGGGCCGCTTGTCGCCAGGAGCGCGAGGCCTACACGGATCGCCCGTCTCATTGCACCACCAACGTCTTGATCACGAACCCGCGCACTTTGCCGCCGCTGCGGATCGCGGCCCGTTCGTTGAGGTCCTGACGGATGTTTTCGAGACCGATCGGCCCCTCAAGCTGATGCAACGAAACCGTTCTGAGATAGGCGAGGACGTCGTCGCCAATCTGCCCAGCCACGGCCTCGGGATGCGACAAGGTCTTGGGGTCAAAAATGATCGAGCCTTCGAGCCGAACCCAGGTATCTTGCGGCGAGCCGAGGTTGGTGACGATCGGCGGCAGGTCGACAATCGTAGAAGGTTGCGCTGGCGCGCTGACGGGCGATTCCGCGGTTTTGTCCGGTCCTGAAGGCGTGGAGGGGCGCGACGTCTCGAAGGCGGCGCCGGCGAAGGCGGCCAGGCAAATGACGATCGCAAATTCCCTCAACGATCCCCTGGGCGACTCTCTCGCGGCGACGCCTTGGGCCGGGGCAGCATCAGACATAGGCCGCTCCGGCTAGAATGGCCTGACGGCGTCGTAGACCTGTTGCCCCCAGCTCGGCTGCTGAAAGTCGCTCTGACGTCCTCGGCCGCCATAGGAGATGCGAGCCTCGGCGATCCGGTCGTAAGCGACGGTATTGTTCAGCGAGATGTCGAGCGGGTTTACGATCCCGGCGACGGTCAGCTGGCGCATCTCATAGTTGACGCGAACCTCTTGTGATCCCGAGATGACCAGATTGCCATTGGGAAGGACGCGGGTGACGACCGCCGCCACCGACACCTGAATCTGTTCAGACCGGTCGATGTTTCCCTGCCCTTGGGTCGAGGCCGAAGAGGAGAGGTCGCCAAGAAGTTTGGCTGGCTGGTTGGACGACGCCGACGGCGAGCCATTGTTGTATCCAAAGTCGACGACGACTCCGTCCTTGGTCGTCTGCGAACGACCGGATGCGTTGCCAAGAGTCGCCTTGTCGTTCATCGCAATCAGCACCCGCACGATGTCGCCGACATTGGCGACGCGCGGCTGGCTGTAAAGAGACGGCGGCGTCGCATTTCCGGAACGCGGAGGCGGGGGAAGCACTTTCGCGCTCTGGATGCTCGCCGTCTCGTCTGTGACGAGACCTGAGCCGACGGGCGAGAAGAAGGGTTCGCGCATGAATTCGTTGGCGCTCGTCCAGCAGCCGGTCATCGACATTGCAATCGCCAGCAACAGCAGCGGCAGTGAGAGCCGCATCACGATTTTTTCCCTCCGGTCGCCCCCGCGAGAACGACCGCGAGCTTGCTCGCCCGCTCCGCCTCCATCTCGTTGAGGATAGCCCCTGCGGCGGCCGCCTTGAGCTTGCCCAGGATCGCCGCCGCCATTTGATCGTCCATTGCGGCGATCTGCGCAGCAGCGGTCTCCGGCTGCATCTTGGTGTAAATGGCGACAAGCTCGTCACTTGCCGACTTGAGCATCGTGTCTCGCTTCGCTACCCAGTCTTGCAGAGACGCTTCCGCTTTTTCGAGATCCGCCAGTCGCTGCTTGACCTGAGCGTCGAGGTCGCCGAGTTGTTTCGTCTGCCAAGCGATACGCGCTTCAGCGATCGACGGGGCGGCGTTGGCGCAGAAGCGGCTGACTTCAATGCCCTGGACTTTGTCCGCAATGGCGTTGTCCGGCGCTTTGTTCGCAGCGGCTTTTGGCGTTTCCCTGATGGGCGCCCGCCCGTCCTGACCGAACGCCGGACAGGCAAGGAGAAAGGCGGCGACGCCAAATATCACGGGCGCGCCATGGGATCGAGTTGTCAGGCGTTGCGACAGGGGAAGAGATGGCATGTGTCGGCCCCGAGGGTGAGCATGATCCTCGACCGCAGGGCTTGCGCTGGGCTGACCTAAGTTAACTTGGAACTCAACCCGCGCTGGGCCCGGCTGCTCACTGAATAACGAGATCGGCCTGCAGCGCTCCTGCGGTCTTGATCGCCTGAAGGATTGCGATGATGCCCGGCGGCTTGACGCCGATGCGGTTGAGGCCGGCGACCAGCGCCCGCAGGCTCGATCCGCCGAGGATGGCGACGGGTCCGCCGCCCTGCTCGACATCTATCCGGGTGTCGGGCGTGACGACCGTTCTGCCATTCGAGAATGGGGCCGGCTGCGAGACGCGAGGCCGCTCATTGACACGAACCGTCAGCGTTCCGTACGTTACCGCGACCGTCGAAATCTGCACGTCCTGGCCGACAACCACCGTGCCGGTGCGCGCGTCGAGAACGACGCGGGCGGGCATGTCGGGGTCGACCTGCAGCTCCCCAATTTCGGCCATAAACCGAGCGAACGAGATCCTCCGGGGGCGAAACAATTCGAACTCGCCGGCTGTCGACCTCGTAGGCCGCGCTGGCACGAAACCGCTCCCGGGAAAAGGCGTTGATCGCGTCCACGATTCTGATCGCCGTCGCATAGTCGGGGTTCTTGAGTTCGAGCATCGAGCGCAGTTCGTCGGGGGAGCCCCGGATCTCGTGCTCGACGATGGCCCCGTTCGGGATGCGGCCGGCGGTCGGTACGCCCTGGGAAAGCGTCTCACCCTGGCCGACGGCGTCGAAGCCGGTCACCGAAACGGCGCCTTGCGCGCTCGCATAGACTGTTCCGTCCGCCGCCTGAAGCTGGGTAAGCAGGAGCGTTCCGCCCATCAAGGACGGCGCGTCGCCGAGGGCGGAAACGGTGACGTCGAGGCGCGTGCCCACCTCGATCCCGGCTGGCAGGTCCGTGGTGACGATGACGGATGCGACATTGCGGTTGCGGAGCGCGGCGCCGTGCACGTCAAGACCGAGATTCGTGAGCATCGACTGGACGGACTGCTCAGTAAAGGGCGCATTGCGCAAAGTGTCGCCCGACCCCTGCAGACCCACGACGAGCCCATAGCCGACAAGCTGGCTGTCACGGGCGCCGCGGAGGACGGAGATGTCCTTGATGCGGGCCGCAAATGCGGGCGCGGCGGCGAGACAAAGCACAATCGCCCAAATCAGTCGCCGCATCATCCCCCGCTCACCCGGACCGAGCCGTCCGGCTGCACGGCGCCCGTGACCGTAACGCCGCTATCGTCGTTGCGGACCTTGACGAAGTCCCCGATCGAGCCGTCTTGCAGCGCGGCGCCGGTGGTTGTGATGACAAGATCGCCCTCGGAGAAGACAAGCCTGACCTCGGCGCCGTTGGAAACGAGCTTGCGATTGGAAACGCCCGAAAATGGAATCGCGTGCCCCGGCAGCAGTGTGAGCCGGGCCGCCTTGCCGACGATGAGCGAGCGCGAATTGATGAACGGTCCCGATCCGTCCCGTGCGGCGTTGGGAACGTCGACGAGCATCTCGCCCAAGATGATATCGCCAGGATAGATGACCAATTTCGGGGTTGGGATGACGTCTTCCTGCGCTAAAGAAGGGACTGCGCAAGCTGCAGCAAAGAGGACAATCGCGGCTTTGAGAACCGATCGGGCTTGCGTCAGGCGCATAGGTCGTCTCCGTGGTTTCGCCTAGCTACGCATGTTGGAGATTGTGCCGGACATCTGGTCCGCAGCCTGGATCACTTTGGAATTCATCTCATAGGCGCGCTGAGCCGCAATGAGGTTGGTGATCTCGGTGACGGGATCGACGTTGGAAGCCTCGACATAACCCTGCTGGATGATCCCGAACGAAGTGTCGCCGGGAACGCCGGCGGTCGGCTGCCCGGACGCGGCGGTCTGCTGGAAGTAATTGCCGCCGAGCGCCAAGAGGCCAGCTTCGTTGACGAAGCTCGCGATCGTCAATTGGCCGAGCTGCTGCGGGGTCGTTTGACCGGGGACGGTTGCGGTTACGAGACCAGTCTGGCTGACGGTCACCGCAGTGGCCGTTTGGGGGACGAGGATCGACGGGTTCACATTATAGCCGTCCATGGTGACAAGTTGGCCATTGGCGTTGGTGTTGAACGCCCCATCGCGGGTATAGACGGTGTCACCGTTCGGCGTCGTCACCTGGAACCAGCCCCGCCCATTGACCGCGAGATCGAGCTGATTGCCGGTGTTGGTGAGCGCGCCCTGAAGGTTGACGCTGCGAATTGCAGCGGTGCGGACGCCGAGGCCGATCTGAGCGCCTTCGGGCACCGTCGCGTCGCGGCCCCGATTCGAAACGCCCATCAGGCGCTCGGTTTGATAGATGAGGTCGGTGAATTCCGCCCGTGAGCGTTTGAAGCCGGTCGTGTTGATGTTGGCGACGTTGTTGGCGATCACCTCCAGATTTTGTTCTTGCGCGCTCATGCCCGTCGCCGCGATCGCCAACGCTCTCATATCAACACCCTTCGTTTCCGCTCATCGATAAGCGCACCAACATCGGCGTCTCGATCAGATCGCCATACGAGCAATCTCTTGATAGGCGGAGACTGCCTTGTCACGTATCGCGAGAACGGTCTGGAGCGAGCGTTGAGCCGCCATCACCGAGTCCACGACCTTCATAGGCGAGACCGCGCCCTGAACACCCTGAATGGCGACGGCCTCCCCGGTTTGCAACGTGTCGACGGCGGTGCCGATCACCTGGGCAAGGGCCTGGTCGAAGCTCGGCCCTTGCACCGGTGACGCGACGGAATTCGGGCTCCGCACGCCTGCGCTTGCGCTGGCGGAGCTAATCCCGGAAACGCTCTCGATCATCGTTTCATCCTCATGGCTGGTCGCTCACCTTTCAGGCATCCTTCATCAGGCTGATGGTGGTGTTCAACATCTCAGCCGACTGCTTGGCGACTTGCAGGTTGGCTTCGTAGCCCCGATTGGCTTCCCGCATATCGGCGAGCTCCGTCAGCACATCGACGTTGGGCATTTTCACCATCCCGTTTTCATCCGCCGCCGGATTGCCGGGGTCGCGCTCGAGCTTGAAAGGAGACGAGTCGACGCCGATCGATTTCACGCCGACCACATTGGCGCCGAGCGTCCGATCCATCTCGCTTTCGAACGAGACGGTCTGGCGCGCGTAGGGGTCGGCGCCGGGGGTCGAACCGGTTGATTGGGCGTTGGCGATGTTCTGCGAGACAATCCGAAGCCGCGTCGATTGGGCCTGAAGTCCAGAAGCGGCGATACGGAGGGCGGTCTGTAACGAATCCTGCATGGGCCTCACTTGAGTGCAGAAAGAAGGAGTTGATGAAAAGCTCGGCGGATGTTGGAGCTCATCGTGTAGTCTCGATTGACATCGCCGAGATTGATCATCTGCTGTTCGAGATTGACTGTGTTGCCGGACAACGTCTGTTCCGCCGGGTCGACTTCGACCTCGCTCAACGTGGCCGCCTCCGATTGAGGCAACGACAAGTGCGCAGGATTGGTGCTCGCCAATTCGATCGGGCTTGAGTCGAGTACGGCGGAAAATGGCTGAATATCGACCGCGTGATAGCCGGGCGTACTGGCGTTCGCGATATTGGCGGCGATCGCCGTTTGGCGCGCGGAGAGCCATTGCGCCTTCTGCGCGCCGACTTCGAAGAGATAGATCGGAGACAATTGGGCGCCATTTCTCAGCGGGATTGGATCGATCCTCAGCGAGCGGGCTTGCACGAGGCTTGCCGGGAAGTGTGGGCAAGAGGAGCGGCCTCACACCGGGCGGTCTCGAGTGCCTCGGAGAGGCGCTCGGCTTTGGCCAAATCGTCCAGCCCCGGCTCCTCGAAAAGAATGTCCAGGATTTCGACCCCCGCGCGGCGCTGGCCGATCTTGAGCCGGAAGAAGGCGCAGACGGCGGCGTGGCGGAATTCCATGTCGATCTCGACCGCAGGCGTCTCGTCCCAGGGCGCCTTGAAATTCGCCGACAGAGCGTAACGCAACGTTCCGCTCTTGAAGAAAAGCTCGGTCGACGAATTGACGAGGTCAGCAAGATTCGCCGCGTGGTCGTTTTGGATCATCGACATCAGTTCCGCTGCGTCTGTCAGCCTAAGCTCGCTCGCGAAGTCCACCAGCGCATCGGCGATAATCTGTTCGCGCTCAGGCGGGCGGCGCTGCCTCGGTCTTCGTCCAGGCGCGCTCATTGTCCTCGTTGGGCCCATTGACCCTTCCTTTGTTGCATCACGTGGACGATCTCCGCGACGGCTCGATAGAATTCAGCTGGAATCGGACGATCGACATCGACAGCGGCGTAGAGCGAGCGCGCGAGCGGCTTGTCCTCGACCACCAGAATGCCGTTCTCTTCCGCGATCGAGCGGATCTTCAACGCGATGAAATCGGCCCCCTTGGCGACCACGATCGGCGCGCCGCCCTCGGCGCGGACGTATCGCATGGCGACCGCGTAATGGGTCGGGTTGACCACGACCATCGTGGCGCGAGGCACCGCGGAAAGCATCCGTTTGCGCGAGCGATCGAGACGAAGCGAACGCAACCGCGCCTTGATCATCCGATCGCCCTCGGCCTGGCGAAGCTCTTCCTTGACTTCCTGTTTGCTCATCCGGTGGTCGCGCCGCCACAGAATACGCGACCAGGCGAGATCCGCAGCCGCGACCACAACCGTCGCGACGAGAACGGCGGCGATCGTTTTGACCGAGAGGTCGAGCACGCGCTGAGGCAGCATGCCCGGGTCGATGTCCATCGCCGTGAGCAGTACGACCTTCTGGCCGATCAGCATCATAGCCGCGACCGCAATCACCGCAGCGAGCTTGATCAGGCTCTTCAGAAACTCGGTCCAACCGCGAGCGCCAAACACACGGCTCAGGCCCTTGCGCAGCGAGATGCGTGAGGCGTCAGGCAAGATTCTCTCGGGCACAATGCGTGGCGGGCTCTGGGCGACGGACGCGAGGACGCCTGCGGTCGTGAGAATAATCACCGTCGGCAGAAGGAAACGCGTGGCCTCGCTCACGAGGGGGCTGGCGATAGCAAGCACGTCTTCTCCGCGCTCGATCCGCCAGCCGGCGGGATCATCGATGAGGCCGACAAGCGCGGTGAGGAGAGCTTCGGCGCGCGCCGGAATGACGAAGATGAGTACGAGCAACGTCGCGGACAGCGAGGCGAACAGAGGCGCCTCCCGCGAAAAGGCGACTTCGCCGCGCTCGACCGCGTCATGAAGCCGCTTTTCCGTCGGCTCCTCGGTTTTGTCGTCAGGATCGACGTCGCCGCTCATCGCTCACCCGTAAGGCAGCCGCCGATCTTCGCAGGCGGCGCCAAGCTTAAGCCGCCTCGGCCGGCGGGCCGCCAAGCTCGATCTCATTGCGGCTCGCCATGCCGAGCACAATTTCGGCGATGGCCTTACGCGCCTTGGCGATGTCGCGCGGGGGCGCATTGCCGCCGGAATTCAGCTCGCCTTCAACCAGACGGCGGCCCCGTGAGGGCATGGACGACAGCACCGTGTCGCGGAAATCTGCGTCGGTCCCCCTCAACGCCATGACGACGATGTCGATCGAGGCGCGATCGAAAAGCAGCGCCCGGGCGCGTTCGGACAATCGCGGCAGGTCGTTAAAGGAGAAGAGCATCGTTTTGACAATCGCGGCATCTTTCGGACGCGCCTGTTCAAGCGCCCGCATGGCGTCCTCCGCCTCCGGCGGATCGAGACCATTGATGATGCCGGCGAGGCGCGCGCGTCCCTCGACGTCCCCGGCTGTCTTCGGCGCCTGTTTCAACGCATTTCCCACCGCCTCTTCGATGAGCCGCGCGGCGAGCGGCGTCACATCGAGCGGCGCGACCAGTCCGCAGAGGGCGGCGTTGCGTCGACCACGCGGCAGCGCGGCGATAACCTTCGTGGCGACGGAGGAATTGAGTTTGGACAGAATGTAGGTCGCCGTCGTCGGTCTTTCCGCCATGAGGAGCGCAATGACCGCGGCTTCGGGCGTTTGCGCCAGCGCCCGCCAGACATCGACCTGCGGAGTTTCCGAGGACTCTACCCCAAGGAGCTCGGCGATCTGCCCGGGCGGAAGCGCATCGCCGAGCAGGCTCTTGACCTGGCCGGCGTCGCCGATGAGATCGGCGCCGGCGGAGAAGTCGACCGCGAATTCGGCGACCAGCCGATCGAGAGTCATCGCCGAAATCACGCCGAGCCCAGCCGCGGCCCGCGCCACCGCGTGCAGGTCGGGTTGATCGAACTGCTTGAGCAGCCTCGCTGCCGGCGGCTTGCTCATCATCAAGAGCAAAGCCGCTGCCTTTTCAGGCCCGGTCAGCTCCCTGCCGCCACTGATCGCCTCAGGCATGGCTACTCTCCTGCGCGGTCTTCGACGGCTGTTTAAGCGCGCCCCCGGCGACCACCTCGAGCAACGACACGCCGAATTGCTGGGTCGCGTCATCGACGACGACAATTTCGCCGCGCGCAATCACGGTGCCGTTGACGACGACGTCGACCGGATCGCCGACACGCTGATCCAACGACACGACAGCGCCGCGGGCGAGCTTCATGAGGCCTGCGACCAGCAGCGACGTTGAGCCAAGCACGACTTGCACCGTGACGGGAATCGACAGGATCGCGCCGAGATTGGGAGCGCCGACGATGGGCTCCAGAGGGTCGATCGTGCTCGGCTCGGAAGTGATCGCGGCTGCATCCATGAAAGGATCTTGCTCCAAGGCGACGGAGGGGGAGGCCCTAGGGGGCCCTTGCTAGGGTTTGTCGGAGTCGGATCCTTGCGCGATCGGGCTTTCGACCTCGAGACGGTAGCGTCCATCAGCTTGGCCGAGCTTGCAGGTGAACATTCCGCGTCCCGAGCATTGGAGGCGGATAGCGTTGAAGTCATTGCATTGCAGAGGCAATAGATGGCCAACGTGAAGATTTGCGACATCGCCCAGACTCATCGAAACCTCTTCCAGGACCGCCATCACGGGAAGCCGCGTCTGATGAACGCCGGCCTCCATCAGCCGCGACCAGCGTTGGTCGGCCGCCGGCGCCTCGGCCTCGGGATCGTTCGCCAGCTCCGCGCGAAAGGGCAGGAGAAACGCCTGCGGCAGTAGGAGAAGGCCCTCGCAGTTGCCTCCGCTCAGGGCGATCGTGAAGCGCGCCGCCGCTGCTTCGCCATCCCGGCGCCCAAGCGCCAATAGGTCCTTGATCGTCGTCAGCCGCTCGAAGCTAAAAGCGACGGGAGCAACCGAGGCGAAACCCGCCTCGAGCGCTTCTCCAATTGCGCGCGCGAATGCTTCGAGAAGCGTGGCCTCGATTGTCGTCCGCGGCTTCTCGGTTTCGCCTTCAGGCTTGTCGAAGCGCTCGGCGGCGACTTCGCCGAAAATGGAGGACGCAAGCAGCTCATCAATGCGGTCATCGAGCGCGATCATAAAGCGCGCTTCGGGTTCGGCGCTCGCATAGATCGCCGCGGTAAGGCCGTCACACTCGCCAATCGCCTCAAATAAGGTGGTTGCACGGATCTCTTCGACCGCCGCGCCTGAGGTATGCGCGACCAGCAACGCCAGGCGCGTCGGCGCCTCCGCGATGAAGCGATTGAGCGCGAAGCTGAGGCCAGGCATCCGCTCGATCTCGAGGTTCGGATGCTCGAGCATCGCGCCCTGCAATCGGCGCGCGCCGTGATCGAATTCGCGCGTTCCCTCTTCCACACTCATGCGGCCTCCCGGATCGCGGGCTCGCCGCCGCCTGTGGACGTCGTCTCGTTCTCGACGACGTCGATCGTCGGACGCTCCTTGGACGGGATTGTCTTGCGACCAAACTCGACCGCAACCTGCGGCATCGCTCCGTTCATGAAGGCAAGCAGGCTCTGCTTGACCAGAGTGAACAGCCTCAGCTGCTTTTGCCGCACCGCTTTCACCTTCTGGGCGATCGGCGCCAGGATCGCATACGAGAGGAAGATGCCGGCGAAGGTGCCGACCAGCGCCGCGCCGATGAGTCCGCCAAGGATCTCAGGAGATTGGTCGAGCGCGCCCATGGCGTGGATGATGCCGAGCACCGCGGCCACGATGCCGAGCGCCGGCAATCCGTCCGCAACCGCCTGAAAGGCGTGCACTGGCTTGTATCGATCGTACGCCAGGGTCTCGATTTCCTCATCCATCAGCGCTTCAATCTCATGCGGGCGCGCATTGCCGATGATGATCAGGCGCCCGTAGTCGCAGATGAACGTCACCAGATCCTTGTCCGCCAGCAGCTTTGGGAAGTTCTTGAAGATCTCGGATTCCTGCGGGTTGTCGAAATGCGCTTCGACTTCGCTGCGCGACTTGGCTCTAAGCTCTCGCATCAGCGCATGCAGGGCCGAGAGCACGTCGAGAAAGTCACGAGGCTTAGGCGCCCTGTCGAGGATCGCCTCCATGAACGCCTTGCCGCAGTCCTTGATCGTCGACATGGCATTGGCGACGATAAAAATGCCAAGCGACGATCCGGCGATGATGACGAACTCGAAAGGCTGAAACAACACCTCGAGGTGTCCGCCAAGCGCCGCGTAGCCGCCGAGGATACAGCCGACGGTGATCACAAGGCCTATGGCGAAGTTCAAGATTCGCTCCTACTGCGGACGCACGCAAGACTTGCGGCGCGACGCTTACGCGAGGCTGGCGCAAGCGAAGTCAGCCACGGACAAGCCGGCCGCACCATCGTCGCCGTGAAGGGCCGGCGGCGCTTCGGGCTTCGTCGGAACGGCGTGATGCAAAACGGACTTTACGTCTCCCTCTCGGCTCAAGTGGCGCTCGAGCGGCGGCTCGAAACCATCGCCGACAATGTCGCCAACATGAACACCGTTGGCTACCGGGCGACCGGCGTTTCGTTTGAGAAGGAAATGGCTGAGGCTGGCGACGCAAAGTTGAGCTACGTCTCGAACGGCGCGGACTTTATCTCGCGGCGCCTCGGCGGCCTCATAAAGACCAACAATACGCTTGATTTCGCGGTGCAGGGCGAGGGCTGGTTCGGCATCCAGACGCCCCAAGGAGTGGCGTACACGCGTGACGGCCGGACGCAGATTGACGAATCGGGCATGCTGCGCACGCTGAGCGGCGATCCGATCCTTGACGCCGGGGGCGCGCCCATCCTCCTGGACAGCGGCGCTGGGCCTTTGGCCGTCTCCGGCGACGGAATGATCACCCAGAACGGACGGCAGGTCGGCGCGATTGGCGTCTTTGCCATCGATCCAAGTGCCAACTTAAAGCGAGCGGAGAGCTCGAGCGTCGTCCCCGACAAGCCGGCGACGCCGGTCCTCGATTTCACCCGCGACGGGGTCGTTCAAGGCGCGGTCGAGGGCTCGAACGTCGATCCCGTGCGCGAGATGGCTAAACTGGTCGAGGTGACGCGCGCGTTTGACGGCGTAGCGGCGGAGACCTCGCAATCTGAGACTTCGCTACAAGACGCGATCAAGGCTCTGGGGGCGTCAGCGTGAGCGACCTTTCCTACCACGCGCTGCCGCCGCTCGAGCGCCTCGAACGCGAAGTCGCGCGTGGCTTACGGACTTTGCCGTTCGCGCAGCCGAGCGGCGCCGTTGTCGAGGTCTCGACATCGCATTATCGCGTCGCCGGCCTGTCGCGTTTTCTCAAGTTGGGCGAGAGCATCGGCGTCGACGTCGGTGATCGCGTTGAGATCGGCGAGGTGGTCAGGATCGATGATTCATCGGCTATCCTCAAGCCGTTCGACGTGCGCAGCGACGTGACGATCGGCGCGCGCGCCTTTCGGACAGAGGCTCTCTCTCTGTCGCCTCATCATGAGTGGAAGGGGCGCGTCATCGACGCGCTCGGCCGGCCGATCGACGGCGCTGGCGAGCTCTTGAAGGGAGAGAGACCCGCGCCCCTGGACGCGCCCCCGCCGCCGCCGCTTAAGCGCTCGCGCGTTCACGCGCCGCTGCGCACCGGCGTGCGCGTCATTGATCTGTTCACGCCGCTCTCCATCGGCCAGAGAATTGGCGTGTTTGCCGGTTCGGGCGTCGGTAAATCATCGCTGCTCGCCATGCTGGCAAGGGCGACCCCGATCGACACGGTTGTGATCGCGCTTGTCGGCGAGCGAGGCCGCGAAGTGCGCGAATTTCTCGACGACACGCTGGGGGAGAATCGGAGCTCCGCCGTTGCCGTCGTCTCGACCGGTGACGAAAGCCCCATGATGCGCAGACTCGCGCCGAAGACGGCGATGGCGGTCGCCGAATACTTCCGCGATCAAGGTGAGTCAGTGCTGCTTATCGTGGATTCGGTCACGCGCTTTGCGCATGCCGCGCGCGATGTGGCGCTAGCCGCTGGCGAGCCCGCGGTCGCCCGCGGCTATGCGCCGAGCGTATTTAGCGATCTGCCGCGGCTGCTCGAACGCGCCGGACCGGGCATTGAAGGGTCAGGCTCCATAACCGGGATCTTCTCCGTCCTGATCGACGGGGACGATCACAACGATCCCGTGGCCGACGCGATTCGTGGCACGCTCGACGGGCACATCGTGCTCGATCGCTCCATTGCAGACGAAGGGCGATATCCAGCCGTGAACATCCTCTCTTCGGTGTCGCGGATGACGAACCCGTCGTGGAGGCCGGAACAACGCAAGGTGGTTCAGAACCTGCGCGCGATGATCGCGCGCTACGAGGAGACCCGCGAGTTGCGGCTGATGGGCGGTTATACGGCCGGCGGCGACCCGCTTCTCGACAAGGCGATCAAATCGACCCCGCGCATCTATGAAGCGATGAGCCAGACCATGGAGGCGCCCCGGTGCGAGGATCCCTTCATCGATCTCGCCGCGGCGCTTCGCAATGAATCTAAACCCGTTGAGGCTTGAGGAAGAGATGCCGCCTGCCCATGAAACTGTGATTCGCGCGGTCGGGATGACGCTCGCCAGCCTCTCCATGGGGTTCGCCATGTATATGCTCGCCTATGGCGGAGGAAAGACGCGCATCAATGGCATGGACCATTTGGCGATCTTCGCTCAGCCCCGCGGGCCCGGAAATGTCGTCCGCAGTCTTGAGCCGGCGCCGACGGACGCCGCGCCTCAAGTCGACATGGAAGCGACAGGCTCGCTAGCCGCTTCCGCCGACCTTGCCGCGCAGGCGCCGCGTCCGATCGAGATCGTCGGCGCTCAAGCCAACCGCGTCTGGCTCAAGGTCGATGGCGCAATCCGCACCGCAACGCCGGGCGAGACCGTGCCGGGCCTAGGCCGGATCGGAGCAATTGTCGCGCGAGACGGCGGCTGGGCTCTGCTCGACGATGAGGGCAAGGCGCTTCTCACGGTGGCGAAAGGCGCGAACGGCGCCTCGCTCTTCACCCGGCGGCGAATCTTCGAATAGGATTGGCTAAGTCAAAACCCGCGCCCAGTGCGGCGCCGATCGTTTTGGGGAAAGCGGGCGCTCCTTTGGCCGGCTTCGTCAAAGGTTGGCGGTCGACGCCGTGGAGAGATTGGCGCCCGTCTCCGAATCGAACAGATGCATGTGCTCCGCGTCGACAAGAAACGGGCGGATTTCGCCGAGTCGAGAATCGTCAGCGGCGCTCACTCTGGCGACAATTCGATGCGGACCGCTGGAGGCGTCGAGCAGCGTTTCATGTCCGAGATGCTGCACGACATCGATGGAAAGCCGGGCGGCGCCATTGGCGTCGGCGTTCCGCGGCAGGGGTCGCAACGCCTCGGGGCGTACGCCGAGCATCACCTTAGCTTTGCCATAGCCAGCTAATGATCCGCGCAGCCGATCCGGGATTGCAATGGCGAGGCCGTTTTCTGGATCGACAAGTTTTGCTCCGGCGACCGAGAGCTCAATGAAATTCATCGCAGGCGAGCCGATGAAGCCGGCGACAAAGGCGTTGGCTGGTTCATTGTAAACCTCGAGCGGGGGGGCGGCCTGCTGAATCACACCGTCCTTCATCACGACGATCGTGTCCCCCATCGTCATCGCCTCGGACTGATCATGCGTGACATAGACGGTCGTCACGCCGATTTCCTGATGCATCTTGGTCAGAAAGCTGCGAGCCTCAATACGCAACTTGGCGTCAAGATTCGACAGCGGTTCATCCATAAGGAATACGCCGGGACGTCTGACGAGCGCACGGGCCAGCGCAACACGTTGACGCTGTCCGCCTGAAAGCGCCTTCGGCAGACGGTCGAGCAGCGAGTCGATCCGCAGCCGGTCCGCGACGCCGCGAACCTGCGCGTCGATTTCGCTTCTCGACTGGCGTCGGATTCGCATGCCGAAAGCGATGTTCTCGAAGACCGTCATATGGGGAAACAGCGCATAGGACTGGAACACCATGGCGATGTCGCGCGCCTTCGGCGGCAGGTCCGTCACGTCGCGCCCGCCGATCAATAACTGACCAGCCGTAATCGTCTCGAGGCCTGCGATCATGTTGAGGGTCGTGGTCTTGCCGCATCCGGACGGGCCGACCAGCACCACGAACGAGCCGTCCGCTATCTCAAGATTGAGGCTGGGGATGACGACATGCGCGCCAAAGCGCTTCTCGACCTCGATCAAGGAAACATTGGCCATGCGCCCTCGCCTCTCCCGCCGCCTCAGCCCTTGACCGAGCCGACGAAATTGCCGCTCGAAATCCAGCGGTAGGCGAGGATGAACAGGATCGCGATCGGGATCTGCGAGATGACCAGGCCGGCCGACGGCAGATTGAACGCGGAAATGTAGCGGTCGCTGTTGAGCTTGAGCATGCCGACGGTGACCGGAAAGATCGCCTCGTTGTTCAGGAACACGAGGGCGAAGACAAACTCCTTCCAGATCGCGATGAAGTTTAGCGTGTAGCCAACGACGATGCCCGGGAGGGCTAGCGGCAGGATGATCTTGGTGAAGATCTGAAAGTCCGTCGCGCCTTCGATCTGCGCCGCTTTTTCGATGTCGCGCGGAATGGTCGTCATGAAGCCGCGGAGGATCAGGATCTGAGACGGCATGCCATAGACGCCATGGACGATGATGAGGCCAATGCGAGTGTCGAAGAGATGAAGCCAGCGCAGAATATCGTAGAGGGGAATGAGAACCGTCTGTTGCGGCAGCATCAGGCCTGTCAGCAGCAACGCGAATATGTAGCGCTTGCCCGGCGGTTCGAACCGGCTCAACGCGAACGCGGGCACGAGAGCCAGCCCCACCGCCAGCGCCGAACCGGTGGCGGCATAGAGAAGGCTGTTTTGCATGAGCACGCCGAAATGGAGTCCCTGCCAAACCTTTACATACGGCTCGAGGGTCGGCGCGATCGGCAGCGCAAAGGGTCCGTTGAGGAACTCGCTGTTCGGCTTGATCGAGGTGATCACCATGAGCGCCAAGGGGCCGACCCAGACGGCCGCCAGCAGGAGCGCAAGGAGCGTCGCGAATATCTTCGGCAGCGCGTAGCGAACGCGGACGAGGGTCCGTCCCGAAGGGGTCGCGAGAGCAGAGCGGCTAGACATCGAAGGCGCCCCTGAACACCTTGCCGAGGAGCAATGCCGCGACGGCGATCGACAGCACGAGGATGGCGACGCTGACCGTCGCGCCATAGCCGAAGCGGGAGTTCCAGAAGCTCTCGAGATAGACGAGATAGCCGAGAACATTGGTGCGCCCGAACGGCGCCCCTCTCGTCATCACCGCGATGAGATCGAACGCCTTCAGAGACTCGAACAGGGTCAGCATCACGACCACAGCTGTCACCGGGCGGAGCTGCGGCAAGGCGACGCGCAGCATCATCCGCAGGTGTCCCGCGCCTTCGATCCGCGCCGCGTCGAACGTCTCTTTAGGCACATCGCCGATGCCGGCGAAATAGAAGATCATCGGCAGCCCGGTAAACGCCCACCCGCCCACGACTGCAAGCGTGTAAATGGCGATGCGGTAGTCGCCGAACCACTCACGAACCAGAAAGCCCAAGCCCATTGCGCGCAGCACGGTGTCGAACGCGCCGAAAATCGGGTTGAGGATCAGGAGGAACATCAGTCCCACCGCTACGAGCGACATCGTCACAGGGAAGAAGATGGCGGTTCGCAGAAGCGTGGGAAGATAGACCGCACGCGCACGCATCGCGTAGGCGATGAGAAATCCCAGAACGACCGGAAACGCGAGCGACACTGCGAGCCATTTCAGGTTGTTTTCAAGCGAAATATAAAAATACTTGTCCCCGAGCATGTAGGTGTAATTGGCGAAACCGACGAACTTCTTGACCGGCGTCATGCCGTTCCATTCGAAGAAGCTGAGGTAGATCGTGTAGAGGATCGGATAGCCGATGAAGCAGAGGAACAGCACGACCGGCACGATCAAGCCAAAGACCGTGACAAAGACGTGCTGGCGCGCGAATGCGACGAAAGACGTTCGTTCGTCGCTCATCCGCGAGGCCATTGTGATCCCCTCGTCGCGAAACGGGGACGGCAACAAGCCGTCCTCGCTTTCCATTCTTCCAGCGCGCCTTCCGCTGAAGGATCGCCTATCGCCGCCCCCGCGAAGCCATTCGGCTTCGGCCAAGGGTTGTCGGAGCTCCTGAACTCCGAGTGAAAAGTCTAAATTTTGCCCCGCACGCGCTGCGCCTCGGTTTCCGTCGCCTGCATGGCTTCCTCAGGCGAGATCGCGCCAGCGAGCACGCCCTGCAACCCATCGAGGAAGCGGTCCGAAATGGCCGGCGGCGTGCCGTGGTCGACATGCATGAAGGTGTAGGAGCCCGCGTCCGCCATAGCCTTGCCCAGGCGCTGCTCCATCGGAGACAGGTGGGAGAGATCGGTCGAGGCGTTCGAGGCAAACGGCTTGTCGATCTCGAGCTTCTTGGCCGAGGCTTCCGGAGAGACCATCCAGTTGACGAACTCGGCGGCTGCGTCCTTGTTCTTGCTCGCCGCATGGATCATCACCGTGTCCTCGTCATAGATCGACATCACCGGCTTCTTGTCGCTCATCGCGGGGAAGGCGAACCAGTCGATTGGCTCGGAGCAGCATTCCTTCTTGTCGCCCCGGAAGCTGCCGAGAATGAAGGACCCCATGTACCAGTAGAGGGCCTTGCCCTGCGCCCAGGGAACCTGCGCCGGGGCAAAGTCGATCGAATTAAAATTCTCGATAAACATGCCGTCGTCGGCGAGCTTCTTCATCATCGCGGTGATGTCAACGGCGCGCGGATCGGTCCACGGGATCTTGTTGTCGATCAGGCCCTGATAGGCGTCGAGGCCGTATTTGTTGACCATCATCGCCGACCACATGAATTGGGCCGGCCATTTCTTCTGGTTGGACAGCATGAACGGCGCGATGCCGGCCGCCTTGGCCTTTGCCGCATTCGCCATCATCTCGTCCCACGTCGTGGGAACCTTGAGGCCGAGCTTGTCGTGCAGGTCCTTGCGATACCAGACGACAGAAGCGCCGAGTCTCGGTCGGCACGAAGTAGGGCTTGCCGTTGAACTGCGCGAGCGAGACGCTGGCCGTGTTCAGCGATTTGTCCCAGCCGTATTTCTTGTAATAGTCGGTGAGATCGGCGGCGAAACCGCCCTTGACGATCTCGCCCGCTCGGCCGCCCTCCCAAGAATAGAAAACGTCGGGAGGATCGCTCGAACTGATTTCGATCGTTTGCTTTGTTTTATAGGTTTCGCCGTCGACGCTCGCGCCGGTCACATGGACGCGGTCGCCGTTCTTCTTGTTCCATTCGTCGATGAGCCAGTTGGCGTAGGTCTCGGAAGTCGGCCATGCGGCGCGGTAAAAATAGTGGATTTCAGTTGGCGCCGCGCGGGCGGGAGTAAGGCCGATGGCGGTCGTCGCCGCTCCAGCCCCGACGAATGCGGTCGACCGCAAGAAGTTGCGCCGCGTCAGACGGTTTACGCGCGTGGGCATTGCTGTTTCCTCCTTAGAATGGCGCCAATTGCGTTGTGGCGCGGTCGCGTCCGGCAGCAAGAAGCATCCACGTGCGGGGTCTAACCCCCGCCCTTCCGAGCTTCGAACTTCGGAAACGTTCGCGTTTTTTTGCGAGCCGATAAGCAGGCTCAATTCACCATAAGGTCGCGACGGGAGCTGTCAATGACGCGCCCAGCGAACCAGACCGCCGGACCGCTGCAGCTTCGTTCATTTTTCGGTTGCGGTCGTCGCGCAGTCGTCGCTGTCGAAATCGCTTCTCCGAGAGGCAGCCGACAACTGCCTCCGCGAGTTGAGGCCCGGCGCCGTCGGCGGCAGTCAGCCGCTAACATTGATGTAGCGGCGCGCGGGCGGAAGTGGACAATTCCCCGCCTGAATGCGCCCGGACTTCTAGAATGAGCAGGCGGTTCGTTCGCTCCGTGGCATGCTCGTTTTGGCATAGCGACCCCGTCGGTATAAGCAGCTCCGCTTCGAGTCCGAGATCCCAGCCGTCCATGCCCGGTCCTTGCCGTCGACGATGTGGCCGACGTTTCGGTTTGCCCCGCTATCCACGCCACGCCCGCTCCACGGCAAATTTGACCGTCGCGCCACCCGCGGCTGAGCTTCTCCGAACAAGCTCTCCGGTCTGCCGTCCCTGCCGTCAGCCCCACCCCGCCCGGCGCGTCGATGACCCGGACAACTGTCGGCCTTCGCTCCGGAATGAACGACTAGCCCACTCATGAGGGACGGAGGGTTCCGAGGCGCTCCCGCAAAAAAGTCGCCGGTAGGGAGGGCGGCATTTGGCTCTTATTGCGTTGCGCGTTGGCCCATCGGGTTTCGGACCCCAGGAGGGCGAAACAGGTCATCAAGCGTCCTGGCCGGGCTCGACCCGGCTACCCACGAGAACACCGCTTCCTCAGGATAAACATCTGATACGAAACACGATCCTTTTGCGATCCTGATCATCGCGGCGGGGCGGCGCGGATGGCCGCGACGAGCGCGGCCATGACGGCCCACGGCAGAATTCTCGAAACACAGCTGACGCTATAAGAATCCGACATTTCATTGCGCCCAGCCGAAAGACATGCTATCAATTTTCCATTCGCCTGATCGAGCGGTCTTTGGACGACGCCAGCAATGGAAGGATAGGAGAAGCAGGACGGGTTTGCGACGCACCCTGAGAGGCAGCAGGATCTTCTACTTGAATCGGCTCTAACCCATTGAAAAGTCCCGATTCGAAAAAATAAACGCTAGTAAACGCTAGCTATTTTACTAGCGTTTACTAACGTTTATGGGCGTTTTACTAGCGTTTACAGACGTTTATCTAGCCGAAGAGCCGGCCGACCGCTGCTGCAGACCGTCGGCAAGCTCCCGCCGGGCTCGGTCGTAAAGCGTGTTGGCGATCGCCACTCGCGCGTTGGCTCGGCTGCGGGCGTCCGCCGGCTGCCGATCGGGATGATTTCGCCAGACGAAAGCCCGCCAGCGGGCCGCAAGCTGGCCGAGCGTCAGCGACGCGCCAAGGCCGAGCTCCGCGGAGATCTCGGAGGGCGTATCGGCGGAGCGCACAGCCGCTTCGCGCAACGGGGGCTGCGGCGGCGCGGCCCGGTCTGCGGGCTCGTCCGTCCAGTCCAAGGCGAGGCCGAATCGCGCCTTGCCAGCGCCGGGCGCCGCGCCAAAAGCGACGCCGCGGACGCGCAGTCCTCGCGTCGGCGCCACCTTGTCCGGGTCGTGATCGTTGGAGGCCGCCTCGTCGAGGGCGCGTTCAAACGCATCGCTGCGCCGGTCGAACATTGTCCGGTCTCGACCAGCGGTCAGCCAGCAGTCGCGCGTCTGTTGCGCGGCGCCGATTGGGAGGCTTCGTCATTTGGATCGTCGGCGACGACGCGGTTCCTTCCCTGGACCTTGGCCTCATAGAGCCGTTCATCGGCCCGTTGCAGCAAGTCGTTGGCCGATTCGTCGGCCCTCAACTTCGCCACGCCAAACGATGCAGTCACCTTGCCAACCCGCTCGCCGGTCGGCTCAATAGTCCATTGCTTGGCCTCGAGAACGCTGCGAATCCGTTCCGTGGCGCTCACCGCCTCGCCCAGGCGCGCGCCCGGAAAGATCAGCGCGAACTCCTCGCCGCCGAAACGCGCGACCTTGTCCTGCCCGCGGACGTTTTGCACCAGGATGTTGGCGAACAGCCGCAACAGGCGGTCGCCGACAAGATGACCAAAACGATCGTTGACATGCTTGAACTTGTCGATGTCGGCAAGCGCGAGGCAGACCTGGTCGCCAAGCCGCCGCGCCTTCTCCACCTCCTCGATGAAGCAAGCGTCGAAGAAGCGGCGATTGCCAATCGCGGTCACAACGTCGCGCAGTCCGGCCTCTTCCGCCTTTTCGAGGTTTGTCTGCAGTTGCACGACCTGGAGGCGCGACTCTTCGAGCTGGTTCCTGACGTTGTAGAGCCGATCGCGCATCTCGCGATTGTCCTCGATGAGCGCCAACACGATGTCCTTGACCGGGCCAACGGATTCGTGCCGCGACAGGCGCTCGTTGTGGCCGTCGAGGCGCTCGGAAAAGCTTTCGTGGTCGGTGACGTGGGCCTGCAGCACCTTAGCGACGTGCCGGAGAATCCGATCGACTTTTTCGTCCTTTCCGTTCGATTGCCGGCGCGCCGTTGCGGCTGGGCCGGCGCTCTCGGCCGGGTTCGGCGCCGCCCTGATCGTCAGCCGGCCAAGGCCAACGCCAATCCAACCGAGCAGGACAAGCTGCAAGAACGGAATGTCGCCCGGGATCAGCGACCGGAACGCGCTGAGCGCTTGATCCGGGACAAAGGACTGCAACGCGGCCAAGACTGCGGCGCCCAACAACACGGCCACGAGAGCGTAAGCTGCGCGGGCCTGCACTCGGATGGAGCTCATCACAGCCATGCTCGGGCCGATTTGGCTGCGGAAGAGAGCTCGAATGGCGAAAGGGCAAGGCCACAAGATGGCGCGCGCGCTCGATGGACAGAACTATGCGCTGCGTGATCCATTCCGGCCGACCTGTGATCAATGCGCTTAGGCGGCCATCATGGCGGGCGCGAAGCGCGCTTTGGCGCTCCGCGACAAACAGGTCCAGTCATTCGGACCACACCTGTTTTAACGCCGGGAGGTTACTGTTCCGTAAGCGCTCCCGGAAGCCTCTTGCCGGGTTCGTCGAGACTGTGCGACGACAAAAACCAAATTGAAGCCAAACCGCGCGCGGCCCTTATGCGCGCACGCAGGAGACGCCAGCATGGCCATCGAGGGACGCAGCGACACCAATAAGGGCGGCAGGATCAAGCTTGGCATGGTCGGGGGCGGCGAAGGCGCTTTCATCGGCGCAGTTCACCGAATCGCGTCCCGCATCGACGATCACTACGAGCTCGTCGCCGGCGCCTTGTCGTCGACGCCGGAGAAGGCGCGGCGCTCCGGCCAGGCGCTGGGTCTGGCGCCGGACCGCATCTATGACGACTACGAGAGCATGGCGAAGGCCGAGGCCAAGCACGCCGATCGAATTGAGGCGGTCGCCATCGTCACGCCCAACGACGCTCACGCCGGGCCGACCTACGCCTTTCTGAAGGCCGGCGTCCATGTCATCTGCGACAAGCCGCTGACGGTGAGCCTCGCGGAGGCGAAGAAGATGCGCGCCGCGGTCGAGAAGTCGGGCCTCGTGTTCGCGCTGACCCACAATTACACCGGCTACCCGTTGGTGCGCCGGATGCGCGAGATGGTGCGGGCAGGCGAACTTGGCGAGATCCGTCTCGTTCACGCCGAATATCCGCAGGACTGGCTGGCCGGCCCGACCGAAAAAACCGGCAACAAGCAGGCCGAATGGCGCGTCGATCCGAAGCGTTCGGGCGCGGGCGGGTCGCTCGGCGACATAGGCACGCATGCCTATAACCTGGCCGACTACGTGACCGGGCTCGAGCTCACGGAGCTCGCGGCCGACCTCACCTCGTTCGGCGCGGGCCGCAAGCTCGACGACAATGCGCAGATCATGCTGCGCTACGGGAACGGCGCGCGCGGCGCGATCTGGGCGAGCCAGGTGGCGTCGGGCAACGAGAACGGGCTCATGCTGCGCGTTTACGGCACGAAGGGCGGCTTCCACTGGAGGCAGGACAATCCCAACTACCTCTTCTGGTCGCCGCTCGGACAATCGGCCCGCATCGTCACCCGCGGCGGGCCGGATTTGGGTGAAGCGGCCGCGCGGGTGACGCGCGTCCCGCCGGGCCACCCCGAAGGCTATCTCGAAGGCTTCGCCAACATCTATTCCGAGGTCGCCCTCGCCATCAAGGCGGCCCGCCTCGGCAAGAAGCCGCTCAAGTCCGCCCATTTCCCGACGATCGAGGACGGGGTGAAGGGCCTCGCGTTTGTCGAGGCGGCGGTCAAGTCCTCGAAGGCGAACGGCAAGTGGGTGAAGCCCTAACGGCTCGCCGGCCCCGCCCGCTAGCGAGTCGGGAATCAATCTTTTCAAGCCTTTGCGCCGCGATTAGCGAGTCGGTTTCCCTAACGAGCGGCGCGAGCCTTGCAGTGGCAGGATCGGCCTTGAAGTCTCCGGTCTAGCCTCCATATGCCATCCACTTGGCATCTCAATGGATGGTCACTTTGCCGCCCCGCCCGCAACATGCAAAACCTTCCGACAGCGAGAAGCTGACCCTCAATCTCGGTTTCGTCGATCTCGGGTCGATCGATCTTCTGGTGCGCGACGGGTTCTACTCCAATCGTTCGGATTTCATCCGGACGGCGATCCGCAACCAGCTCGCGATCCATTCGGATACGGCAAAGCGAGCGGCTGAAAGGCTGACGCTGGAACTGGGCCTCCGAACCTTCACTCGCAAGGATCTCGAAGCCGTTCAGGCGGCAGGCGAAAAGCTAAAGATCCGGGTGCTCGGCCTCGCGGTCATCGCTGACGACGTCACGCCTGATCTAGCCCAGGCGACGATCGAGTTGGTCACCGTGCTCGGCGCGCTACACGCGCCGGCGGAAGTCAAAAGAGCGCTCGCGGATCGCGTGGGCTGACCCATTCCGACAAGGAACAAACAATGAAATTACGCGTTCTCGACGTAATGAACGAGGCTATGGGGCTGGTGAAAAAATCCGATCTTGGCGGGGCGACCGCGCTTATCCGCAAGGCGCTATCCGGCGACGCCGCGCCGGAGGCCGAGGCAGGCGATCCGAAAGCGCCCCCTCCCCGCCCCTCAGCGAAGGTTATTCCGCTGCCTCTGCGGCGCCCGTTGGGCGAAACCTTGCGGGCCTTGCGCCTCCGGCCGATGATTTCGCCCGGCGCTCCAGAAGCGCCCGAGCCGACGCCTGCGCCGGATTTCGGCGAAAGGTTCCTGAAGCGCACCTATCGTGGGCCTGCGGGTTCCCTCGACTATCGCCTCTATCTTCCGGCCGACGCCGAGCGGCGGGAGCTGGCGCTGGTCCTCATGCTGCATGGCTGCACGCAAAACCCGGAAGATTTCGCCATTGGAACGAGGATGAACGTCCTGGCCGACGAGTTCGGCCTCATCGTCGCCTATCCACACCAGCCGCGCTCCGCCAACCCGCAAGGCTGCTGGAACTGGTTCGACCGGCGCCATCAGAACCGCGGCTCCGGCGAACCCGCCAAACTGGCGGGGCTGGCGCAAGCCCTGGCCAAGGAGTTCGACGTCCGAAAGGAGCGCGTTTTCGCGGCTGGCCTCTCGGCGGGCGGCGCGATGGCGGAGGTTCTCGCCGCGACATACCCCGATGTGTTCGATGCGGTCGGGATTCACTCGGGCCTGCCCTATAAGTCAGCCGCCGACGTCCCTTCCGCCTTCGCCGCGATGAAGGGAACGGCGGCGTTTCATCCCGCGCCGCCCGCCGCAAGCGGTCGGCATGTCCGCAAGATCATCTTTCACGGGCTGGCCGACAGCACGGTCACTCCCGTCAACGGCGAACGCATTTTCGATGAGGCCGAGCGCGGAGAGACTCGCTCACGAGAAGCGATCTCGACTGGCCAATCGAGGGCGGCCGCGTCAGCCGCACGGCGGTGAAAGATTCCGACGGCCGGCCGGTTGCGGAGCAATGGCTGGTCGAAGGCGGCGGCCACGCCTGGTTCGGCGGCGACAAGCGCGGCAGCTTTACGCAAACCGTCGGCCTCGACGCCTCGCGCGTCATGGTGCGGTTTTTCTTGGCGCAGTGAGGGCGTCTCTGAAGGCCTTTGATCTCCTTCGGTAATCAATCGGTCTTCCGCGTCCCACGCATCGCTACTTTTTCACCAAAATCTAACCGTCACCCTTTCGAAGGGCGGGGTCCGTTGGCAGATCGCTTGACCACGTACATTCTGCGCTATAACTCCGCGCTCAAATTCTTCCCAAGGTCTCCCGATGGCCAAACGAGCGAACTCGAACCCGACTCCCACGGGAGAAAACATCGACCTGTTTTCACGGGTTAAGCAGAATGGTACCAAAACAACATGCTTTTTTAATAATAAGGGGGGCGTTGGCAAAACAACCTTAGTTGCGAACCTCGCTGCGGAACTTGCCTTGAGCTTTAACGCAAAGGTATTGGTTGTCGACGCTGATCCTCAATGCAACTTAACACAGTATGTACTTTCGGACGAACTCACAAATGAGATATATTCTGCAGACAACATTGATTCCATTTACAGCGTAATACGTCCGCTCTCATTCGGAAAAGGTTATGAGAGTGAGCTTCCTATTCGAAAATCGGACGATTTTGGGTTCGATATAATAATCGGCGATCCTCGTTTAGCACTGCAGGAAGATCTACTTGCCGGTGACTGGAGAGACGCAAAAGGTGGGGGAATGCGAGGGCTCCGTACGACTTTCGTATTTGCTGAATTAGTAAAGCGCGCGAAAGAGCTGAAATACGATTTCGTTTTTTTCGATATGGGACCTTCTCTCGGGGCAATAAACCGGGCGGTTCTTCTAACGATGGACATGATTTGTTGTTCCAATGTCCATTGACGTGTTTTCTATTTGGTCAATCCGAAACATTGGGCAATAGTATCCGTTTGGCAAAAGGAACTTCAAGTTGGGCTCTCATTGTAGAGGAGCCAGACGAAGTTCAGGCTCTTTCACCTCGCGGAAAGTTGGTGTTCCTGGGTTATGTTGTTCAGCAGCACAAAGAACAACTGGATATGACAAGAAGATCTCGGAAGACACTGGCGAGCAGGTAAAAATTCGGCGGCGGGTTCTAGCTTATGAAAAAATAGGTGCAATGTTTCCGCAAAAAGTAGTGGAAAGCCTCGGGGAAATGTTCGCTAGTAAAAAAATGGTGGCTCACCTTGGAGACATTCGTCATCTTGGCAGCTTAGCTCCCATGTCGCAAAGCCAACACGTTCCTATGATTTCCGTTGCCGGCACTGGAAGCTATACAATACTCAGAAAACACGCTCGAGGGCTGTATCGAGACATTGCTCTTCGGTATTTAGAAAACCTGAATGCTTCTTAGGTTATGTTTAACAACGACCTTTTGCGGGACTTAGCCGAAGACAGAGTAGCACTGTTCGTCGGTGCTGGCGTTTCGGCAAGTGCCGAAATCGCGGGTAATCCTGCTTTTAAAGGATGGCCAGATTTTCTTGAGGGTGCGGCGCAACATTGTGAAAGGGATTTGAAACTCCAGGTACTTTCTTTGATCAGCGCCAGAGATTATTTGCTTGCCTGCCAGCTGTTGCAAGACCTTCATGCTGACGCATGGCAAGATCTGGTGACTGCGGAATATGGCAAGGCTGCTGAGCCATCTCGGCTTCATAGATCTCTAATGTCTCTCAATCAGCGTCTGGTCATCACAACAAATTTTGACAAGCTTATTGAGGCAGCATGGACGCAGCATCTTAAAATTGGAAGCAGGAATTTTAAGGTTATATCCAAGATTGACAGTAACGTTTTCCGCACTCTAAAGGATTTCGAAACGCCATACCTCATAAAAATTCATGGATCAGTGGACAACGCCTCAAGTCTCGTTTTTTCGAGATCAGAGTATATCAAAATGGCTTTTGGCAATGAAAATTACGCGGCTTTCCTCCAATTCAATTTTATTGAATTATACAATATTATTTGTCGGATTCTCCATGGACGATCCCGCAATCTCTTCTTTAATAGGAGCTCTATGCACTGAACTATCCTAATTCAAGGCCTCACTACATTGTAGTACCAGAGGGAACTCCGCATAACCTCACAGAAATCAACAAGAAACTTCGGAAGTTATCCGCAATCAAATACAATTCATCTGATCGACATTCGCACCTGCCTGACTTAATTGATCAACTCGCGATGGACGCTAACGAAAAGCGCCGCCAGATTATCGCTAGCAAATTTTCCACCCTAAGTTGACAACGCGCCTGCCCGCGCTCGCAATGACAAATTAGGGGAGTTAGCTTGAGCTTGTTGGCACCGGGCTACGGCGGTTCGCACTGCTTGGCGCTTCTTCTAGTGTTAGCGTCTTGGTCGTGCTGATGGTGCGCTTGGCGGCGTGGTCGCTGGCTCTCTCTGATGGCCGGTCGAGCACTGCAAGTTGCAGATCAACCCTCTCTACCGACGCCAGGTCTCGCTGACGAGCAGAACGCCGCCGACGAGCAACCCCCAGAACGACGCGCCGACGCCGAAGAAGCTGACTCCGGATGCAGAAACGACGAAAGTGGCGATGACGGCAACGCGCTCGTCTGGCTTTTGGAGGCTGGTGGCGAGAGCGCCGGCGAAACTGGTCATGAGAGCGAGGCCAGCCACCGCTTTTATCGCCATTGTCGGCGCGGCGACGATCAACGCGGCCGCCAAAGGCGACGCCAGTCCGAGCAGGATGTAGGCGATGCCGGCCACCAGTGTTGACACGTAGCGCTTGTTCGGATCCGGGTGCGCCTCCGGCCCGGCGGTGAGCGCGCCCGTGATGGCTGCAATCCCCAGCAATCCGCCGCCGCCGACCGCTCCCGCCATACTCGATGAGTCCCGTGACGGTGAACAGCTTTTGCACGTCGGGCTTGTAACCCTGTGAACGAAGCACCGTGAGACCAGGAAGGTTCTGAGACGCCATTGTCACGATGAAGAGGGGGATCGTGAGGCTGGCGGCCGCGCTCCAATTCCAGCTCGGCGCCGTGACGACGAGATCCGGCCAAATGTGCGCCAACGCGCCGGGGGGCAGGCGCGTAACGAAGATTGTGATCGCCGCGGTCACCACCATGGCGATCGGCACGGCAAACCGGCGCGCAAACCGGAGGCCGAGCACCCAGGCAATCACGATCGGCAGAACGATTGCTGGTTGAGCAGCCGCAGCATGCACGGGCGCCAGACAAATCTCGAAAAGGATTCCCGCAAGCATGGCGTTGGCGAGCGAAGCGGGAATTGCCGCAACGAGTTGGCCCAACGGCCGTATCTGCCCGCTGGCGACGATCAAGGCGGCGGCTGCGATCAAACCGCCAATCGCGGCAGGATAACCGCCCGCCTGCGCGCCCGTTGAGATGAGCAGCGCCGAAGCGGGCGTCGACCAGACAATGCTGAGGGGTTGTCGCCATATCAGGGAAGCGACGATTCCGAGAAACCCCATGATTACGCTTGTGACCATAAGGCCGGAGGCGGCCTGTTCGGGGCTGCCCCCGACGGCTTCGAAACCCTGGAGCACGATCGTAAACGTGCTTGTATAGCCGACCACGGCCGCAAGCACGCCGACCGTCACAGGTTGGATGAGAGAAACTCGAGAGACCGTCGACTGTGAAAGGTCAGGCGTTTGGGTGAGATTCACGTGAGCCAGATGGTTGGAATTGCTAGTCTGACGAGTTCATGCCACCGCCCGTCTGGGCGTGACGGCAAGACGTTTGCCCGGATACGGATGACGGCGCCATCATTTCGTGAGCCGGAGGCGACGACCGCTCCGAAGTTTACTTCTTCGCCAACCCCCGCAAATCAAAGCCCGGATCGGCCGCTTCTTCCGGCGTCAGCGTTTTCGTCGTGCCGATGATGCGCTTGGCGGCGGCGTGGTCGCCGGCTTTGTTGACCGACTTGACCACCGCGAGCTTGCCGTCGCGGAAACCGAAGGTTGAGAACGCGGGCGTGGTGCACCATTCTCCCACCCGAACCGACAATGCTCGGAGGATCGAAGGGTGAGGATCAATGAAAGCGCACTACGCGAGGCTTTTCGCGGACGCCAGCGGAAAACCGTGTTTTGAAGATCTAAGCGTCGAGCTGATTTCAGGCTTCGCCGTCCCGCCAGCGGAGCCCTTGCATACAGCCCCATTCCTTGTCCCTAATGGGTCCACTTTCTGGGTTGGGGCGCCTCCAAGTTGGAATGGAGGGGAACCACACCCGGCGCCTCGCCGAATGATTTTTATCACCGTTCAAGGGGAATACGAGGTTTTCACAACCGCGGGCTTGGTTGGAAAATTTCCGGTTGGAAGTGTGCTCGTCGTCGAAGACACAACCGGCCAGGGTCACTCGTCGCGCATTACTAGCGCCGAGGAATGCATATTATTCGCCGTAGGCTTGCCGTCCGTTCCAGATAAGTGACGGTGCGATCGCCCGAAGCGGAGGACCTCCTTCTCCCGCCGGGAGAAGGGGGAGGGAGAGGGCGCCTGGCCGTCATCGATTTATCGCTGGTTCGTCCGCGTCGTCTCCTCATCCGGCTCAAGCGAATTGACAAAGCCCGCTCGCGTCAACGTCGCGATACAGCGGACTTTATCGCGGCGACCGTTTGAGAGACGATGGCGTCGACGCCCAGCATTCCAAGCTTTGCGCTCGCCTTGGATGGATCCCCATAAACGCCATCAGCGCCGCCAAATTTCGATGGCCGGGAAAGCCGATCCTCACGGACGAAGCTCGGGTCAAGCGCGAGCATCAGCGACGTGTCGCTGAGACCCGCATGGGTTCCAATCTCCGAGAGCGTGAACCCCTGATCTTTCAGAATGCGGACGAAATCGATTTGCGCCGCCTCATAATATTGCGTGATCGCGTGCGCGCGCGTATTCGATGAGGCCCATTCGCGGTTGAGCTTGTTCGCCACCCTGTTTTCGTTGGCCTGGTAACCGCCGTGATCGCCGAGGAAGACGATATCTTTGAAGCCGTGCAGTTTGAAGCTCCGGGCGGCGGATTCGAGAATCGCTTCAAACGCAGCATCCGGCACGCTGATCGTTCCGGGGAAACGCATATGTCCGGACGGTGGACTGAGACTGCCTTCAGGAACGTAGGCGATCACCGGAGCGACAAGCGCGTTCCCTAACGCGACGGCGATCCGCTCGCTGAGCAGCTTGACGCGTCGGTTGTGCTTTCCGAGCGCCATGGCCGGGCCGTTCTGCTCGGTTCCGCCGATCGGCACGATGATAGTCGTTTTGCCCGCGCCGATTGCGTCCCTGAGCTCGGTCCAGGTGAGATCCTCGAGGAAGACGGAGGCGCGCTCTTGAGAATACGCGAGCGTCGCGAAGCTCAGAATCAGCAACGGCAGAAGCAAGAGACGCGCCGCCCTCGCCAAGCGCCGTATGTTGTTCATTTGCTCGCCCATGCACCGAATCTCGAATACGAACTCGCCCTGCGCAAGTCGCTTGCCCCGACATGGATGAGGGCGCTATCCTTTTCCTTAAGCCCAGGGCCTGAGGCGGCGCCGCGCGGGAGGAATGGAATGATCTCGGACGATCAGGTTCGCGCTTACCACCGCAATGGTGTCATCGTCGCGCCGAACGTGCTTGACGCTGAAACCCTGGCGCATCTGCGCGAAATCGTCGCCGAGTTCGTCGCAGGCGCGGCGGCGGTCACCGAGCACAATGATGTCTATGACCTTGAACCTGGCCATACGCCGGAGGCGCCGCAGGTGCGTCGAATCAAGGCGGCGCATAAGGTTCATCCCGCCTTTGACGCATTGGTCCGCAGCCCGCCGGTCCTCGACATCCTGACAAAGCTGATCGGACCCGGCTTGCGGCTGCACGGCTCCAAGCTGAACCTGAAGTCGGCGCAATACGGTTCGCCCGTCGAATGGCACCAGGACTGGGCCTTTTACCCGCACACCAACGATGACCTGCTGGCGATCGGGGTGCTGCTCGATGACACCGACCTCTCCAACGGCCCGATGCTGGTTACGCCGGGAACGCATTGTGGGCCGGTATGGAGCCATCACGGGGACGACGGTCGGTTCATTGGTCTGATTGATCCCGATCTGATCCGAGACGAGATCGGGCGCGCGACCCCTTGCGTCGGACCTGCCGGAAGCATGTCGTTCCACCACGTGCGCGCGTTGCACGGCTCGGCCCAGAATACTTCGGATCGCTCTCGCAACCTGTTGCTGTACGAGGTCGCGGCGAGTGACGCGTGGCCGTTGATGGGCGTGAAGGATTTCGACGAATTCAACAGTCGGCTGTTAGCGGGACCGTCGACCGTGACCCCGCGCATGACGGAGACGCCGGTGCGGATTCCGCTGCCGCCGCCGCTTCGGCAAGGTTCGATCTACGAGACGCAATCGGCGGCGGCGAAGTCGTTCTTCACGCGAGCGGCGTAGCGGCGCCGGCCGCTTACCTTTTCGCCAAGCCCCGCAGGTCGAACGCCGGATCGGCCGCTTCCTCCGGGGTGAGCGTCTTGGTCGTGCCGATGATGCGCTTGGCGGCGGCGTGGTCGCCAGCCTTGTTGACCGATTCCACCACCGCGAGCTTGCCGTCGCGAAAGCCGAAGGTCGAGAAGGCGCGCGTCGCGGGATCGCCGCGCAAAACCCATTTGTTCACGCCATGGGCGAGGCCGGCGATCATTAGCTTCAAGTCGCCCTGATCGCTCCAGAACCAGGCGAGCTCATCGTACGGTTTCGGCTTGCCGACGAGGCGCGCCGCGACCGCCTTCCCCTGATCGACCGCGTTCTGGACCGATTCGAGCCGCGTCCGGACGCCAAGCGCCGCATGCGGAAAGTGGGCGCAGTCGCCGATCGCCGAGATCGTCGAGTTGGAGGTGATGAGGTGCTCGTCGACCACGATCCCATTGTCGCATTCGAGGCCGCAATCTCGGGCGAGCGCATCTTCCGCAACGACGCCAATCCCGACGACGACCATGTCGGCGCTCAAGCGCTCGCCATCGGTGAGGACGACGGTTTCCGCGTGTCCGCGCCCCTCGATCGCCGCGACGCCGACGCCAAGCCGGAAGCGCGCGCCGAAGGCGGCGTGCTCCTTCAAGAAGAAATCCGACAGGATCGGCGAGACTGCCCGGCCCATCGGGCGGGCGATCTCGACCACCGTCGCCTCGGCCCCGAGGCTCGCCGCGGTCGCGGCGATTTCGAGCCCGATGAATCCGGCGCCGATGATGACGACCTTGGGCTTCGCGCCCAAGCGCTCGCGGATCGCGGTCGCATCGGCGATGTCACGCAGAGCAAAGACGCCGGGCAGGTCCACGCCCGGCGCGTTGAGTCGCCGTTGCCGCGCGCCGGTCGCCAGAATGAGATGCCCGTAAGCTGCGGAGCTGCCGTCGCTGAGCTCGACGCGTTGCGCAGCGCGGTCAACCCGCGTCGCGCCGACGCCAAGCCTCAAGTCGATGCACTGCTCGCGGAAATGCGCGTCGGCCCGAAGGGGCAGTCCATGGATTTCCATCTCGCCCTTGAGAAACGCCTTGGACAAGGGCGGGCGCTGATAGGGGAGAGCATTCTCGGCGGAGAGAAGAACGATTTCGCCGCCCAAGCCCTGTTCACGCAAGGACGCAGCGGCCTGAACGCCCGCGTGGCCCGCGCCGACGATGACGACCGAAGTTAGTGGCGCAGCCTCCAGATCGTGGGCGTCATCGGCCTGGCCGACCTCATTCATTGGCGTAGAGTCGGAATCCGCGCCGTTTGGCTTCATGCTCCTCCGGGCCCGGGTCGTCGGGCGACATCGACGCAGGATCGATGATGACGCCCGTTCGGGCCACGGGAACGATGGTTGGCGTCTGCAGAGGCTCAGGGCGCGCCACAGCGGCCGCCTCAGGCGCAGGCGTGATCGCGGCGGGAGGAACCGGCGCGGCGATCGCCTCGGTTCGGGGCGGCGGCGCAGGCGAGGCCGGCGCACTCTCCGCCGGAGCGGCGAGCCGCTCGTCAGGCGTGCGCCAGACGAAGCCGTCGAGGGTTCCTGATGGTGAAATCGGTGCCCAACGGTCGCTGATGACGCCATCCGCCACCCAGGCCTTATCGCGCGGGGCGCGCGCTGCGCGCCCAAGCCACTCGCGCACCGCTCCGTGATTGCCTTCGGTCTCCTCGATGTCGGCCATCATGAGGCAGACGCGCCGGGTCGGGCGGCCTTGCGACGAGTCCGAGGCGATTAGGGGAGCGATCGCTGCGCGCGCTCCGGCCAGGTCGTGGGCCTCGAGCGCGGCGCGCCCCACAGTGAGAAGCGACTCGGGATCGTTGGGCGCCATGCGGGCGAGCGCGCGGGCGCGCGTCAGCCGGTCCTCGGATGAGTCGCCATGACGGACGCGGAGATAGGCGGCGGCGAGGTCGGGATGGGGCGTTTGCGCGTAAGCGGCCTCGAGCATGCGGCTGGCGCGTCGATAGTCGCCGGCTTGCGCGTTGAGCCGGCCGCTGATCGCCGCGGCCGGAACAAGCGTCGGCGCAAGCTTGCAAGCCTCCTGCGCCAGGGCGAGGGCGCCTTTCGGATCGCGCGCCATTGCTTCCTCGGCCATCACCGTCTTGATCACGGCCCGCCATCGGTTCGCGGTCGGCTTGTCGATGAGCCGGGCGGCGGCGTTCGAGTTGACGGTTGCGAGCGCGCCCGCCCAATCTCCCCGCCGCGTGCGGTCGTCAAGAACCGCCTGACCGGCCCAGGCCGCGGGAGCGCGTGCGTGGGCGCGCATCGCGTATTGGAGCGCCGCCCCGTGATCACCCGCGCGACGCGCCTCCACATGCAGGCCGCGCAAGCCGAGCCCGTGAGTTTCGTTGTGATCGAGCATGGCGTTGTAGGCGGCGACAGCTCTCGCTCGGTCGCCCGCGAGCTGCGCCGATTGCGCTTGCAGGAGCTTGGTCATCGGCTCGTGCCCGATCAGCCGGCTCGCGTCTGCAGCGTGCTTGGCGGCGGCTCGAGCGTCGCCTGCGCCGACAGCGAGCATGCCGCGCGACAGCGCCTGAAACCCCTTCTCACGCCTGCGCGTCCGCGCGCCGACCGAAACCAGCGAAGGGACGCGGAAGACGAAGCGCAGGACGGCCCACACGATCGCGATCGCGATCGCGAGCGCGAGAACCGCGGCAAGCGCGAACATGAGCGAGACCTCGTATTCCTCGCCCCGCCAGGTGACATCCACGACGCCAGGATTGTTCGCGAGCCACGTGAGGCCCCACGCGGCCAGCGCTAGCGCCGCCAGGAAAATCAGCAGGCGAACCATCTTGACCCCGCTTCAACACGCCAAACGTGCGCCGGAAGGCGGCCCGGCCGCTCAGACTTCACGGTTTTGGGCTGCTCACGAGCCGCCCGACCGCCGCCTCGCGGATCGACTGAAGCGCCGCCTCCGCAGCCCGCCTCGTGTGAGCGAGCGTCGGCCAATCGCCCGCGGCCTTACGCGCCGCTTCGGGGAGCTTGTCGAAAGAGGCGAGCGCGGCGCCGATATCGCCGCGCTTGCTCATCGCCTCGATCTGGGACACCAAGGCCTGAGGATCGTCGCCGGCCGTCTCGTTGAGATCGCGCACCCTTACCAGATCGTGGAGGTGGCCGAGAAACCGATCTGACACGCTGCCCCTGTCCGGGGAGGCAGCCGCAGCCAATACGTGCGGCGCAACCGCGTTGAACGAGGCAGCCAGCACGCTGTTGGTCGGGGCTCCATTCGCTACGGCTTCTAGCGGCGCAAGCGCCGCGGCGTCGACGCCCAAGTGCTGCAGGGCTGTGATATCGGGGCCGAGGGGCTGTCCCTCCCGGAGGCTCTCCTCTGCAGCTTCCGCGCTGATCGCGATCGCCGCGGCGGTATCTGCGGTGGAGCGCGTTTCAGTCTTGGGAGCGGCGAGCGCAGTCTCGATCTTGTCGATACGAGCCGCGAGGGCGGCGAGATCGGTGCCGGCGGCGTTCGCCTTTGACGCGTCTGATTCCACTTTCGCGACTCGCGCGGACAATTCCGGAATTTGGCTCTTGTCCGCGTCGACATCGGCGCGCAGGTCCTTGGCCTGAGCGGCTAGACGTTGGGTAGCTTCGGTTGCTGCGCTAGTCCCGGCGCCGGCCGCCTCCAATGCCGCCACCCTCTTCTCGAGGTCGGCCGCGTTTGACGAGCCGGCGCTGGACTCGAGCGCGCCGATCCGCTTTTCGAGACTTGCGACGGCGGCGCTCTCGCGCTTGGCTTCGGCCGCAATTGCGTCGTTCGTCTGTCGCGCCTGGGTCTCAAGCGCGCTCAACTGGTTCGCCGTGTCCGTCGAGTCGAATTTGGGGGCCAAAAGGGTGTAACCGGCGCCAAGACCCAGCGCAGACACGATCAGCCCGCCCAGCGCCCCGGCGAGAAAACCACGAGCGCCAGTGCGTGGAGCGGCTTTGGCGGTGGGCGGAAGATCAGCGCTGGTTTTGGGCCTAGCCGAGTCCGATGGCGGCTTGCCGTCCTCCAATTCGCGCGCTGCGATTTCCCCTTCAATGACCTCCGGCTCGCGCCGCGCGTCCCGATTGACCGGGGCGCCGCTAGGCCCGGCGGGCATGTCTTGGATTTCCTCGTCGACCATCGCCTCGCGCTCTCGGTTTTCGCGCGCTCTATATAGGGGACGACCCTAGGGAAGGAAACCCGCCGAGCTCTTCGCACAACGTGTGAAAAAGTCCCGGTTCATCGGGCGTTTCCGCAACGGCGATGCGAGTTGCGCCAATCATTTGCAGCGGTTCTGCGACGTCGCGCGAAAGGCAAACATGCTTAAGCGCAAGGAAACAGTTTTCCGCTCCCGCTGTCTTGGCCAGCGAAGCCGCGAGCCCGGCCGAGCGGCGTGAATAGTGCAGCGCCGCGACGCAAGAAGCGAGAGCCCGCGCTTCTGAAGGGCGCCAAGCTTGACGCTCTTCCGCCGCATAGGTTTCGACGACTTCAAGGTCGAACGTTTTAGCGAACGCCGCCTCGACAGCCTCCTTGCGGTCGCGCCCAGCGAGGTACAGCACGCTTGCCTTTGGCGTCAGCGCGCCAATAAGCGTCGTGATCAGTTCGTCAACGTTCCGCGCCGGCGGCGAAGCAAGACGCCAGCCGCGCGCCTCGGCCGCGCGCCCTGTGCGCGCGCCGACAACATGGAGGGGCGAACCTCTGTCAAGTTGCCGGTCGCTCAGGAATGCTTTGTCGCTGCTCGCGATGACGGCGTCATAGCGTGGCCGTCGAGGCCTCGCCAGCGAAGGCCGGATCTCGATCACGGGAAGGCGGACGATGGAAAAGCCAAGCCGGCGCAGCCGCGCCGCCGTCGCGTTCGCGTCTTCACGCGGGCGGAATAAAGCGACTGATCGACGCTCGGCGATCGTCGTGGACCGACTAAGGCCTTCCAGGACGACCGCGCTTATCCCACTGGCACAGAATCAGGGTAGGCCTGCGCGTGGACGAGTGGTTCGAGGCGCGTCAGGCGGATTGCCGCCTTGACATCCGCATTGCTTCCCATGTCGACCGCGTAGTCCTGGAGGTGCAGCAGGCAAAGGCGATTGCTAGGCGTCTGGTCGGGAAAACACCAATTGTCGAAGGTGAGGAATTCGAGGTCTGGCACCCCGATCGCCTCCTTGACCCACAGGGCGGACGCAATCTCCAAGGCGTCGCCGAGCGCCAGAGCGCGCGGCTTTCCCTCCGCTTCACGGCCGTCGCCGGGCATATGCCATTTGGCGTCGCGGAGGCGGGCCACACGCAGCATCGCGTTGGGGTCCGGGGTGACCAGGGTCGCCAGGGCCCGGATATAGCGCGTCAATTCGAACAGGGTGGCGAATCGCCCAGGGACAAAGGTCGATGGCCTAAGCTCTGCGAAAAGGACGCTGCTAACCCATACGCGACGCTTGTGGACGGCGGCCTCAGTCAGAATCGTCTCGATATGATGCTCCGCATCACCCGACTCTCCGTTCGCGTGACGAAGCACGACGTTTGAGTGGAGGAAATGCTTGTCGCTACTCGACGCAATCAAGGTCGTTGTCCTCGTCCGATGAGGCTGTGATACGCAGCGAGCCTCGGATGTCTATCGCGGCGTTGACGTGAGCTCTTTCTTCGATGGTTAGCACTTCTATTCGCTCTGGAAGTTGGCTGTCTCCAGTGTAAATAGCCCTTCCCGTGACGCAAACACTTTTATTGCCGAAAGGATTCAACGCATCTTCGCCCTGTGACTTGTCGAAAACGCATTCAACGTGGGTTGTTCCCGCCGGAAGCCTTAAGTCGCCCGTCCATACTGGGCCGCGATAGTCGATCTCGTCGAGCCGGCCCTCGAACGACATGATCGCGCTTCCCAGAAACCAATTGTCGCTTCTAGTCAGTCCGTCGTCCTTGGCCCCGACCCGATCGACCTGGCGGCGGAAGAATTCGTCGATCGGCAATTCCGAATTGTTGAATTGCGCCAAGACATGAAATGCAGGATTGATCGCCTTGACGATGCGGATGAAGGCCCGCGTCACCCGAGGATGGCGCACAACGGTCTGGTAGTCGGAGCGGTAGATTCCCTCCGCGCAGCGCCGGAAGAACTCAATCGCTGAGGGGGTGTTTTGGCTAAGGGCTTTTCGCTTCTCCAGGATTCCAAACTCATGGGGATTGAGCGCCAGTTGAGAAATGAGAAATTCGCTCGATCGCGCTTTCGGCTGGAGTTCGCGGTCGGTCACCTGCAGCGCCGTCAAAAACGCATCGAACGTCTTTTTGAACAATTCGGCTGGGACAGGCTCAAGGTCGTAATCGCGGGCTTCGACCGATCGGATCACCACGCGAATCTCGTTTGGCCCGATTGGGCTCATCATGGCTCCCTCCTGACGCCGAACCTTACCATGCCTTGAAAAGCGGCGACAGAGCAGCCAAACGTCTGCACCAACAAGCTTAAGTCCCCTGCGGCAAGCGGGTTTTCTCAAGCCCCTGTTCAGGCTATGGGCTCATGATGCGCGTTCTTGGCATCGAGACGACCTGTGACGAGACGGCTGCGGCGGTGGTGCGGCTCAAGCCGGACGGCTCAGGCGAAATCCTTGCCGACGAGGTGATGAGCCAGATCGCCGCGCACGCGCCGTTCGGCGGTGTTGTGCCGGAGATCGCCGCCCGCGCCCATGTCGAGATCATCGACTTGCTCATCGCGAGCGCGCTCAGACGAGCCAAGGTCGACGCCAAGGATCTCGACGGAGTCGCGGCCGCTGCAGGACCTGGCCTTATCGGCGGCGTCCTTGTTGGGCTGATGGCGGGCAAGGGCGTGGCGCTGGCATGCGGCAAGCCCTTCGTCGCCGTGAACCACCTCGAGGCCCACGCGCTGACCGCGCGCCTGACGGAAAGGGTCGCCTTCCCCTTTCTCGTGCTCATCGCCTCGGGCGGCCATACGCAAATCCTCGCGGTCAAGGGCGTTGGCGACTACGATCGCCTCGGCGCAACCATGGATGACGCCATCGGCGAAGCCTTCGATAAAACGGCCAAATTGCTGGGGCTAACATTTCCCGGCGGCCCGGCGGTCGAGGCGGCCGCGAAGGGCGGCGATCCAACGCGATTTGCGCTGCCTCGGCCTTTGCTCGGCCGTCCGGACGCCGATTTCTCACTGTCGGGACTCAAGACGGCGGTCCGCCTGGCGGCGGAATCGGTGGCTCCATTGCGCGCGCGCGATGTCGCCGACCTTTGCGCCTCGTTTCAAGCCGCGGTGGTCGACGTGGTCGAAGATCGCATTCGCATGGGGCTGAAGCTCTTCCGCCGGCGCATTGGCGCGGCTCCGCGCGCGGTGGTGGTCGCGGGCGGCGTCGCGGCCAATACGGCCCTACGCGAAGCGCTAACCCAATTGTGCGCCGAGGCCGGCTTGCCCCTTGTCGCACCGCCGCCGAAGCTGTGCACCGACAACGGCGCAATGATAGCCTGGGCGGGCGTGGAGCGGCTCAGGCTCGGGATGATTGATCGCCTGGACGCTCCGGGGCGTCCGCGCTGGCCGCTCGATCCCAAATCCGAGCGCGCGCTCAATAACAAGGCCTGAGGCGCGGCTCACGGTTGTTCTTGGCGCCTAAACGATAGGTTCGCATCACCCGCGCAGGAGTGCGGCCGTGAGTTCGCCGTAGCCGACGATTGTAGGATGGTTGGTGTCGAGCGGGTGCTTGTGCGTAGTCGTGACGACGACCACCACAGCGCCGGCGACCTCGGCTGCCTGGATGCCGGCCGGAGCGTCTTCGAAGACGAGGCAGTCCTCGATCTTTTGTCCCAAACGTTTTGCCGCGAGCAGAAAGCAATCGGGCGCGGGCTTGCCGTGCTCGACATCCTCGCCTGTAACGAACACCGCAGGCGGGGGCAGTCCAGCGGCTTCCAGACGGCGAAGGGCCAGGTTGCGCGGCGATGACGTGACGATCGCCCATCGGTCGGGCGGCAGCGATGCAAGAAACGCTGAGGCGCCCTCGATCGCCTCGATCCCACCGACATCCTCCATCTCGGCGAGCAAAATCGAGTGCGCCTCGGCTTGAGGATCGATCCCCGGCAGTTCGAGCTGCCTTATGACTTCAACTCCGCGCACGCCGTGAATGGTTGGAAGAAAGGCGGCGACGTCGAGACCCTGCCGCTCCGCCCAAGCGGTCCACACGCGTTCGGCCGCCGCGACAGAACTGATGATGGTGCCATCCATGTCGAACAAGAGAGCGCCGAAGGCGCCATTGGAAAGGGTGCTTTTGCTCATGGCTGCGTCGGTACCGCGAAGGCGCAGAGCAGGCAACCGAGTGAACCGCAAACCGCGCCGGCGGCTGGCAAAGTTGGCGTCGGCTTGGCGGTGGGCCTCATTGAATTGTCCGTTGACTCTCTTATTGCTACGGTGGAGGCTTTAAAGCCGTTTGCTAGAGCGCTTCAAAGGGAGGCAGGCCGCCTGCGGTGAGACGAGATGAGCCACATTAAAGGGGGTAGCACCATGAAACTCCAACGATACGCGACCCATGCGTTCGCCGCTTTAACCGCATCGGCTTTTATCGGCGCAATGCTTGCCGCCTCGACTGCGCACGCGGCCGTCACGAACATCGCGAGTTCGTCGACCGTCCTCGATATCGCTCTGAACATTGGAAGCAAAGGGCCCGCGCTGCCCGCTTCCGGCTCGGCGCCGCCCGCCTACAACGTGAACAACTCGCTTGCTTCTTTTAGCGGCGCTCTGGGGCCCTTGAGCTTTGCGAGCGGCGCGTTGGTCGATACGGCCAGCGGGGATACGGCGACCGCAGTCGGGACGGCGTCGTCGACCTTGGCCAGCCTCGATCTCGAGCTTGACTCGATTTTCAGCATCACCGCGACGGCGGTCAGCTCCATGTCGTCAGTCGACGGGACGCCCTTGGCCACGGGCTTCAGCACTCTGGGGGATTTGGTGATCACCGTCGCTGGCTCGTCGATCGACATCCCGCTCAACCCGCCTCCGAATGATGTGATCTTCGATCAGTCCGGCTTGACGATCACCCTCAATCAACAGATCCACGGGATTCAAGGCGGCTTTGGCGACAGCATTACCACCAACGCCATTGCGATCGACTTCGACAAATTCCTCGGACTGGTGTCGGGCAGTATCGACATCGCCCAATCGGAGGCGAGCATCAGCGAGGCCGCCGTCCCTGAACCGTCGACCTGGGCAATGATGGCGCTGGGCTTTGTCGGGCTCGCGTTCGCTTATCGCCGCGGGCGAAAGGTTGCGGCGATCGCTTGAGCCCATAGGAAGCGCGGCTTACCGGCCGCCCTAGTTTCTCTTCGCGATCACACCCGCCAGCGCAAAGCCGAAACCAGCGCGAACAGGCGCCGGGCCGTCGGCTGGTCGATGTCAATTGTGCCGGTAAGCCGCTGGGCCATTAGCTCCGCGCCCTCATTGTGCAGCTTGGTGCGTTCGCGGTCGATTGCCTCGATCTGGCGCGGGCTCGAAGCGCGGATCGCCGAATAATAGGTCTCGCAGACGAGGAAATAATCCTTGAGCAATGGTCGAAACGGCGTCATCGACACCACGATCGTGGCCGCGGTCTCGCCGTTTGCGGTTCTCACCTCGAAAGTGAGCTTCGATTCCTCCTGCGAGATCTTGAGAACATAGGGGCCATCATCTCGACCCGGGACGCCGAAGGAATTTTCCTCGATCAGGTCGAAGATCGCGACCGTTCGCTCGTGGTCCACATCGGGCGCGCCGCCGGGAATCGTCGCTTCGTCCAGGATCACTTCGGCGAGGCGATTGCCGTTCTTGGCCGGTTCGGGGCTCATGGATTATTCGCGCGAAGCCGCAAGGCGACGGAGCGAGCGTGAGCATGGAGCCCTTCTGCTTCGCCAAGCGCAATCGCCGCGGGGCCAAGCGCGTCGAGCGAACGAGGGTCGCATTTGATGAGCGAGGTGCGCTTCATGAAGTCGAGCACGCCCAAGCCCGACGAGAAACGCGCCGAGCGCGCGGTCGGCAGGACATGGTTCGATCCGCCGACGTAGTCGCCAATCGCCTCCGGCGTATGGGCCCCAAGGAAGATCGCGCCGGCGTTCGAGATTTTGTCGCTGAGCGCTTCGGCGTCATCCGCCATGATCTCGAGGTGCTCGGGCGCAAGCCGATCAACGAGGGGAATGGCGGCCTCAAGCGAAGGGCAAAGGATGACAGCGCCGTTCAAGCGCCAGCTGGCGCCCGCGATTTTGGCCCGGGGCAGGCTCTCGAGCTGACGCTCCACTTCCGCTTCCACCGCCCGCGCGAGGCCAGAATCGTTGGTGATGAGGATCGATTGCGCCGCCTCATCATGCTCGGCCTGAGCCAAGAGATCGGCGGCGACGAAACGCGGATCGGCGGTTGCGTCGGCGAGGATCAAGACTTCGCTCGGCCCTGCGATCATATCGATGCCCACGACGCCGAACACCCGCCGCTTGGCCGCCGCGACATAGGCGTTGCCGGGACCGACGATCTTGTCGACCGGCGCGATCGTCTCGGTGCCGAACGCCAGCGCTGCGATCGCCTGCGCGCCGCCCACTCGATAGATCTCGTCGACGCCGGCGATGCGCGCCGCAGCGAGCGACAGTGGATTGATCTGGCCGTCCGGCGTCGGCATGACCATCGCCAAGCGCTGGCAGCCTGCGACCTTAGCCGGCACGGCGTTCATGATCACCGAGGACGGATAGCTCGCCACGCCGCCCGGGACATAGAGCCCGACCGAGCGGATGGGTCGCCACCTCCAGCCGAGCTCAACGCCGAGCGGATCGGTGAAGCGGACGTCAGCCGGCTTCTGGCGCAGGTGGAAATCCATCACGCGCGCGTGCGCCAGCTTGAGCGCTTCGAGCGCCTTTTTATCGCAGGCTCCCATCGCCGCCTCGATGTCTGCGGCGCCGATCTTCAGTCCGATCCTGCCGATTTCGACCCGGTCGAAGCGCAGCGACAATTCGGCCAGCGATTCATCACCGCGGTGGCGCACGTCGTCGATGATGTCGGCGACGGTCAAGTCGACGTCGGCCGACGACTCGCGCTTGGCGGCGACGAGCGCTGCGAAGCGCTGTTCGAAATCCGCCGACCGCATATCGAGCGCCATGGACATGGCTAAGCGAAACTCTCCATCCTGAGCGCTGGTCGCGGCGCTTGCCTCATCCGACGCTGACCCTCATCCGGCGAGGTTCGCTCGCCACTTCTCTAATGGGAGAAGGGACCGCGGGCGCCGTCGCGCGCCCTCTTCCTCGGAGTGAGCGCCTCTCATACGCGAACTCGCCTCACGCCGCCACGCGCCAGAGGGCTCACGTACCTGTCAGGGCATGGCCGGGGCAAGCCTGAGCCGGGACCCGATGCCCCATGTCGCGGAGGTCGACCTCGACGCATTCCACTTCGAGACGCACCAGCGCGCCGTCGGCGAAGGCGAGGATGATGATGCCTGCGGGCGGATCCGTCTTCTCGAACGTGATGCCTAAGAGATTGAGCGTCGCGTCCGAGTCGATTTCCTTGAGGCCGAGATGCGAGACCTTGAGGACGCGGTCGAACCTGAGCACGCTGGAGACGCGCTCCTCGGGCCCCGTCTTCGCTCCGACCCAGTCGTAGCGCATGCCCGCGACGACGAAGCGGCGCTGCTGAGGAAGCCAGGTCATATCGGCGCGTTTGACGCAGGTGTCCTGAATATGCGCGGAAATGACGCTGAGACCCTCCCGGTCGAGCGCGATGAGCTTGAGCGCCTGCCCGAGACCCGCCATCGACTAGCTCGCGAGCCGAGTGATGTCGGCGCCGCAGGCGCCGAGCTTCTCTTCCAGCCGCTCGAAGCCCCGGTCGAGGTGGTAGACGCGATTGACGATCGTCTCCCCTTCCGCCGCAAGACCCGCGATGACCAGCGAAACCGAAGCGCGCAGATCGGTCGCCATCACCGGCGCGCCTCGCAGCCGCTTGACGCCGTTGACTACGGCTGTGTCGCCGTCAAGCTTGATATTCGCGCCGAGGCGGGCGAGCTCCTGCACATGCATGAACCGGTTCTCGAAAATGGTCTCCTTGATCCGCGACACGCCTTTCGCACGGGTCATCAGCGCCATGAACTGGGCTTGCAGATCGGTCGGGAACCCGGGAAATGGCGCCGTCGTGATGTCGACAGCGCCGATGCCTGCGCCATTTCGTTTCACACGCACGCCGCGATTGTCACTGCTCACCGTCGCGCCTGCCTGGGTCAGCGCGTCGAGAGCCTCGTCCAACAGATCCTCGCTGACCCCCTCGAGCACGACATCGCCGCCGGTCATCGCCACCGCCGTCGCATAGGTGCCTGCTTCAATACGGTCAGGGAGAACGCGGTGATGGGCGCCGTTGAGCCGCGCGACGCCGTCGATTTCGATCATCGGCGTGCCTGCGCCGCGAATGCGGGCGCCCATCTTGTTGAGGCATTGGGCGAGATCGGCGACCTCCGGTTCGCACGCTGCGTTGCGGATCAACGTCGCGCCATGCGCGGTCGACGCCGCCATGATCGCCACATGCGTTCCCCCCACGGTGACCTTGGGAAACTCGATCTCCGCTCCGGTAAGGCCTTTCGGCGCCTTGGCGACTGCGTAGCCCGCGTCGATTTCGATCTTCGCACCAAGCTTTTCTAAAGCCATCAGCAACAAGTCGACCGGCCGGGTGCCGATCGCGCAGCCACCGGGCAGCGAAACGCGGGCGGCTCCCATACGCGCGATGAGCGGCGCGATCACCCAGAAGCTGGCGCGCATTTTCGCCACCATCTCGTAAGGAGCGGTCGTATCGACTACGGTACGGGCGCGCAAATGCGCGGTCTGCCCGGTCCCGGTCTCCTCGCCGACGCGCTTGCCGTCGACCGAATAATCGACGCCGTGATTGCCAAGAATATAGGCGAGCTGGCCGACGTCAGCGAGACGCGGGAGGTTTTCCAGGGTGAGCGTCTGATCGGTCAGGAGCGAAGCGATCATCAGCGGCAGCGCCGCGTTTTTCGCTCCCGAAATCGGAATGGCGCCGTTCAGAGCCGCCCCCCCGCGAATTTGTATGCGATCCATCCCCTGTCCCTCTGACTTGAAACCCACCCGCCGAAAAAGAGGTCGTCGCCCGCGACCCCGTGTCAGTCCCGAGAGGCGCCAGACTGCGCCGTTGGCTCCTCCGCCGGCTGAGCCTCGACCTGCCGCGCTCGGCCTTGCACCTTGCGCCGCTTCAAATTCTCCCTCAGCGAAGCGGCGAGGCGCGCCCGCCGGAGATCCTCGCGCTTGGCTCGGGCTTCGTCCGGACTCATGCCGGGTCCTTGCTCGGCTGGCGCCGCGATTCGCGACGCACCCCCTTTGGCTTGATAGGGCCAAGGTGGATAGCGAGGCAAGCGTCGACATCCTGATTGTCCGGCCGCCGTTCGGCCTTCTCGATCAGGCTCAAGGCGGCCGCGCGAGCCTCGTGAGTGATTTCTTCGCCGGCGAGCATGCGGGCGATCTCCTCTCGCCGCTCGGCGGCGGTGAGCCGCGAAACGCCAGTCGCGACCCGCTCGCCCGAGCCGACCTCGCTCTTGACGATCCGATAGTGGTTTTGCGCCCGCGCGGCCACCTGCGGGGCGTGCGTCACGGCGAGCACCTGGGCTCGGGCCGAGAGCCGCGCCAGACGCTGACCCATCGCGTCGGCGACGGCGCCGCCAACTCCAGTGTCGATCTCGTCAAAGACCAAGGTCGGCGCGGTGCCGCGCTCGGCGAGCCGCACCTTGATCGCGAGCAAGAACCTCGCGAGCTCCCCGCCCGAGGCCACCTTCATCAGCGGACCCGGCCGCGACCCCGGATTGGTGCGAACAAAAAACTCGGCCCGGTCGTATCCGCTCGGCGAAACGAGGCTGTCGTCGCGCCTCAAATCGACGCTGAACTCGGCCCGCTCGAGCTTGAGGGGCGCCAATTCTGCGTTCACCGCCGTCATGAGTTCGCGCGCGCTCATGTCGCGTGCGGCGCTCAGCGTACTTGCTCCGGCGTGGTAGGCTTCAGCGGCGCTTTTCACCGCGACCTCCAGGCGGCCGACCTCGCTACGGCCCACGGCGAGAGCGGCAAGGTCATCGGCGAATTTTTGCGCAAGCGCAGGAAGGTTTTCGATCGGAACGTTGTGCTTCCGGCCCATAGCCCTCAGCGCGAACAGGCGCTCCTCGCAACGCTCGAGTTCCTTGGGATCGAAAGCGCTGGCCTCGAGCGCTTCCTCGATCTCGCGTGTCGCGCGCTCGACCGCATCGATTGCTTCATCCAGCGCCTTCACACTCGGCTCAAGCAGCGACGGCGCCTGGGGCAAGCGGCGCTGCAGGCGGCGCGAGAGCGAAAGCAAAAGCGGCTGGATCGCGGTTTCGCCGGTCAGGTGATCGCGCGCGTCCCGGATGTCGGCTGCGACCTTCTCGCCTTGCATCATCGCTTGCCGGCGCGCGGCGAGCGTCTCCTCCTCGTTTGGCTGAACGGCGAGTTTGCTGAGCTCCTCGTGAGCGTGGGCGGCGAACTCGGCCTCCACCTCCGCTGCTCTAACCCTGGCGCGCTCGGCATCGAGCGCGTGCTCGGCCTCGCGGAAAGCAGCGTAGGCGCGCCCGGTCTCGGTCGCCAACGGCTCCAGCCCGCCATAAGCGTCGACCAATGCGCGATGAGTCGAGGGGTCCGTCAGCGCGCGTTCGTCGTGCTGGCCGTGGATCTCAACCAGCGCTGAAGCCAGCCCTCGCAGCGCCTGGGCGCTGACGCTGCGGTCGTTGACATAGGCGCGGGTCCGTCCATCGGCGAGCTGCACCCGCCTCAAGATCAGTTCGTCGCCGATCTCAATGTCCTGCCCTTCAAGCAGCGTGTGGGCGGCGTGTCCGCGCGCCAACTCAAACGTCGCCGTGACCTGGCCTTGCGGCTGACCGTGGCGCACGAGTCCTCCATCGCCCCGGGCGCCGAGCGCCAATGACAGCGCATCGAGAAGGATGGATTTCCCAGCGCCGGTCTCGCCGGTGAGGATGGTCAGGCCAGGCGCGAACTCAAGATCCAACTGATCGATCAACACCACATCGCGAATGGAGAGGCGCGAAAGCATCAACCAGCCTAATCAAGACGGGACGATCGTATGCCAGATCCCCGAAATCCAGGAACCGCCAAACTCGTGGGGCGAGAGGCCCTTGCCCTTCAATAGGTTGTAGGCGTCATGGTACCATTGGCTATCCGGAAAATTGTGCCCGAGCACCGCAGCGGCAGTCTGCGCTTCCTGGGTGATTCCAAGACCGAGATAGGCTTCGACCAGACGGTAGAGCGCCTCGGGGGCATGGCGCGTCGTCTGATAATACTGCAGCACGTTGCGGAAACGATTGATCGCGGCGGTGTAATTTCGGCGGTTTAGATAGAACCGCCCGATCGACATTTCCTTGCCTGCCAACTGATCCTGGGTGACTTGGATCTTGTATTTCGCGTCGTCGGCGTATTCCGTCTTGGGGTATTTCTGCACAACCGCCTGGAATGTTTCCAAGGCTTTTGCGGTCTTTTCCTGGTCGCGCGATATATCCGGTATCTGCATGTAATACGAATTTGCCTGCAGATACAGAACGTAGTCCGCTTCGGGAGAATTCGGGTAGTCCTTGAGATAACGCTCGGCGGACGTCTCGGCGCTGGTGTAATCCCCGGCCTGATATTGCGCGTAGGTTTGCATCAACAAACCCTTCCGCGCCCAATCCGAGCTCGGATATTGTTTGCCGAGATCGGTGAATTTCTTTGCCGCCTCGGCAGGCGATCCGTTAGCCAGCTTCTCCAGACCCTGGTCGTAAGTTTTGCTTGCCGGAACGTCCGGCGTAACATCCATCTTGTATTTGTCGCCGCCGAACGGATTGAACTGGTCGATCATCGAGCAGCCGGCGCTGGAAAGAGCGATCGCGGCAAGCGCCGCAGCCGCAAATGAGCGGCGCGGCCGCCTCCGACCGTTCGAGGAATGGGCGCCAAATTCGACGTCGGCCATGCTTCAAAAACTCTGGTTGTGGGCGGGAACGCGCCATTTCCGCCATTCGGCGACGAAGCGGCTCATTTACCGCACTCGCGCAGCGCGCGCCAGATTGCCGGCCAGCCAAAGCCGCCGGTCAGCGCCGCGTATAGACGAGCAAATAGGGCAAAAGCGCGGCGGCAGGGTGCCGCTGCTCGTTCAATCGGCGATGGCGAACGCAGCCGCGCCGGCAGCCACATGAACGCTTCCGGTCCGGGCTCGGATTGCGGCCGGCGCGGATTGCGCTTCGAGGAACTCATAGGCCGAGCGGTGGTTGAACAAAGCCTCGAGCGCCATCGCATTGAGCTTGTGTCCCGGGCGATAGGTTCGGTAAAGGCCAATGATCGGCGTGGCCGCGAGCGACAAATCGCCGACCGCATCGAGCGCCTTGTGGCGCACGAACTCGTCGGCGTAGCGCAAACCTTCCGGATTGAGGATGGCGTCCCCATCGATTGCAACGGAGTTCTCGAGCGAAGAGCCCAGAGCGTAGCCAGCCCGCCACAAAGCCTGTACGTCGCTGACAAATCCGAAAGTGCGGGCGCGGGCGATATCGCGGCGGAAGGTGACTGGGTCAAGGTCGAACACCCGCCGCTGGCGCCCGATCGCCGGCGACCTGAAGTCGATCTCGACGTCGAGGTGGAATCCGCTTTCGGCCGGCAGGAATTCGGCGAAGCCGCCCTCATGATCCACCCGGACCGGCTTGACGATCTTGAGGTAGCGACGGGAGCGCGCCTGCTGGACGACCCCAACCGAATCGATCGCGCGGACAAAATCGACCGCGGAGCCATCCATGATCGGCGTTTCCGGCCCATCGATCTCGACGAGGACATTGTCGATCCGAAGACCGGAGAGGGCGGCTAGGAGGTGCTCGACGGTCGAGATGCTGGCCCCGGCGGCGTCGCCTATCGTGGTGCAAAGCGAGGTCTGCGTCACATTGGCGCGCTTGGCCTCGAGCAAACGCTCGCGTCCCCCAGGCAGTCCAGTCCGCAGAAACATGACGCCCGTGTCGACATGGGCAGGATGAAGAACGACTTGAGCAGGCGCCGCCGAATGGACTCCAACGCCCTGGATGGTCACCCGATCGCGCAGCGTTGTCTGAGACCCAAATCGCATCAACCGCATCCGGACTTTCGCCCGGCCCTGATTCGCGCCGCCGGCTGCGATGCAAAGCGTCCCAGCTCCACACCGCATCGCTACTTGAAGCCGCCGATCGTCGTCTGCCCGCCGCCGCCAAAAAGCCTGGCGACGGCTCCTGAAAAGTCAGACTAGGGGCGGGGCGCCCCGGGACAAATCACCTTTGGTGAACAAAAGTTACAACGCCTCTGTAAAGATTGTCTAAGATATTTCAAGGCTTTATTCATTTACCAAGGGTTAACCGTATGCACGGGTGACTGCCACAGACCATCCCTGCTCGCATAGCCGAGACGTCACAAGAAGCCGAATCAGTTCTGCTGGCGACGCAAAAAAGCCGGGATGTCGAGATGGTCGTCCTCAGACGCTGGAGGACGCGGAATGGCCCGGGGGTGAGGCTCGTACGCGCCCGAGGAGCGCGTTGACTGAGGACGCGGCGGAACCCAACTCGGCTCTGCTGGAGCGACCGCATGGGGCCGCTGAAGCGGCGTCACTTGCGCCGGAGGCGCCGCGGCATTCGCTGGGGGGGCAGCCTCGCCGTCGTGACGCGTGATCCCGAACGCCGCCAGTTTCTCAAGTAGCGACCGGCGCCGCGTTTCTGGGGCGGGCAGAGCGTTTTGCCCCTCGCGCATTGCGCGCAGCTGATTCTGCGCCAGCTGCGGCAGGTCCTCTATCTGGGGCATGCGAGGCGCCCGAGCGACCGGCTGCTCAGGAGCAGGCGGGATGAATTCGTCGTGCTCCAGTTCATCCGCTTCTTGGTGGGCCTCGATCGGGTCGGGGAAGCTAGCGACGGCCGCGACGGCCTCTTCCGGCATCCCCGCCAGGTCGGGCTGAGCCAGCGCCGGGCGAGCCGAACGCCCCGGCGATAAGGCGCGCGAGCGCGTGAGGGCTTCCGGCCTCGAGTGGACGTTGACCTGTTCGATCTGTCCGATCGCCTCCTGATCGATGCCGGTGGCGACGACGGAAACCCGCACCACGCCGTCGAGCGCCGAATCGAAGGTGGCGCCAAGGATGATGTTGGCTTCCTCGTCGACCTCCTGGCGAATGCGGCTCGCCGCCTCGTCGACTTCGTAGAGCGTGAGGTCGTTGCCCCCGGTAATCGAGATCAACAGGCCGCGCGCGCCCCGCATCGAGGTCTCATCGAGCAGCGGGTTGGCGATCGCCGCTTCGGCGGCCTGCACTGCACGCTTGTCGCCCGCCGCTTCGCCGGTGCCCATCATCGCCTTGCCCATTTCACTCATGATTGAGCGCACGTCGGCGAAATCAAGGTTAATAAGCCCTTCCTTCACCATCAGGTCCGTGATGCACGCGACGCCGGAATAGAGGACCTGATCAGCCATCGCGAAAGCGTCGGCGAAGGTGGTCTTCTCGTTGGCGACCCGGAACAGGTTCTGGTTGGGAATGATGATCAGCGTGTCGACCGCCTTCTGCAGGTCGGAGATCCCCGTCTCGGCCACTTTCATGCGCCGCCCGCCCTCGAAATGGAACGGCTTGGTGACAACGCCGACAGTGAGAATGCCGAGCTCGCGCGCGGCTCTGGCGATGACAGGCGCAGCGCCGGTGCCGGTGCCCCCGCCCATGCCAGCCGTGACGAACACCATGTGCGCGCCAGCGAGGTGATCGCGGATCTCTTCCAGCGCCTCCTCCGCCGCCGCCCTGCCGACCTCGGGCTTCGATCCCGCCCCGAGGCCCTCAGTCACCTGAAGCCCCATCTGAATGATGCGTTCGGCCCGCGAGGACGTCAGCGCCTGCGCGTCGGTGTTGGCGACGATGAAATCGACGCCCGACAGGCCGGACACGATCATATTGTTAACCGCGTTGCCGCCGGCCCCGCCGACGCCGCACACCATGATGCGGGGCTTCAATTCCCTGAGTTCTGGCGCCTTCAGATTGATCGACATGCTTGCCTCATTGGTTGGACGCCCGCCGGCGCCGATTGGAATGCGTGTTGTCCCTTCACCCACGCCCTCGCCTTAAGGCGAGGGCCTCATACGCGCCTTAGAAACTGTCCTTGAGCCATCGTCCCACCCGCTTTGCGTAGCCGACCTCGCCATGACTATGACCGGGCTGGGAGCGTGTCGTTCCGAAGTATTCGAGCCCCGCCATCTGCGGATAGACCATGAGGCCGACCGCAGCGGCGAAGGACGGGCTCTTGCCCGCTTCCGGCAAACCTTCGACCCCTAGCGGCCGCCCGACGCGGGCTTGGCTCGAGAGCGTCGAACGCGCCAGTTCCGGGAGCCCTGTGAGCTGACAGGCGCCTCCGGTCATCACCAGTCTACGGGTGGCGTGGGCCGCATACCCCGACGCCTTGAGCCGGTCGCGCACCAGTTCAAGGATCTCCTCCACCCGCGGACGAATGATACGCACCAGCTCCGACTTCGGCAGATGACTCGGATGGTCCGGATCGTCGCCGAGCCGCTGCACGGTGATGGTTTCGCGGTCGTCGGATTGCGAGGCGATGCAGGCCCCGTACAGGGTCTTCAGACGTTCAGCATCACTGAGCGACACGTTGAGACCGCGCGCGACGTCCCTCGTTACATGGCTGCCACCGAGGACGACCGCGTCGACATGAATGAGCCGGCCGCCGGAGAAAACCCCGACAGTCGTCGAGCCCCCGCCGAAATCGACCACCGCGGAGCCGAGCTCAGCTTCGTCGTCAACCAGCGTCGATAAACCGGAGGCGTATGGCGTCGCCACCATCGCCTCGACCCGCAAATGGCAGCGTTCGATGACCAGCATAAGGTTGCGAGCGGCCGCCGAGTCACAGGTGGCGAGATGAAGATCGACGCCGAGTTCGGCGCCGACCATGCCCTTCGGATCGCGCACATCCTTAGTCGCGTCGAGCCGAAAGGCGGTCGGGAGCGCGTGCAGGATTGTCCGCCCGGGCTCCAAATTCACCACTGCGGCGGCCTCGAGCACGTGATGAACGTCATGCTCGGCGACGGTCTTCCCACGCAACTTCGCGTCAGCGCCGTGGCGATGCGAAGCGAGCCGCCCGCCGGACATATTGATGATGACTCCGCCGACCTCGACGCCGGCCATGCGCTCGGCCCCGTCGATGGCGAGGCGCGCGGCATGCTCCGCTGCCTGAAGGTCGACGATCGCGCCACCCTTCACGCCGTTCGAGCGCTGATGGCCAATGCCGAGAACCTTGCACCGGTGGGTGCGCCCGCGCAGCGCCTCGGACGGCTCCATCGGCGTCAGGCGGGCGATCAGGCACACGATCTTGGAGGCGCCGACGTCGAGCACCGAGAGAATGGCGCTCTTGCGGGCCGGAATCTGGCGCATGCGTGGAGCGAGCGATCTCAGGCTCATGGCTGGGCGCCCTTCTTGGTCGCGTGAGCTTCCGCCCAGGCGGTGGCCGCGTCTTCGGTCAGCCGGACAAACACCCGGCCCGGAACACGGAAGTCGAACGCCCGCGCATCCTTTTCCAGAATCCGGGACCGGCGTTGAAGGGTGAGAAGCTCGGCGATTGCGCCTTCGGGGTTCTCCTCGGGCAATTTTACGTCGACGCCGGATTTCAGCCGGAGATTCCAGCGCCGCTGGCCGACGAGGACGCCTGCCTCAACGCGCGGCTTGAGTTCGTCCATCGCGTCCAGGAGGCCGACGTATTCACGCACCCGGGCATTCGCGCCTTCACCGACCACAAACGGAAGATCGGCATAGCGGCCGTCCGCAACCTCGTCGATCGGCGCTCCGTCGGCCGCGATTGCGCTGATGTCTCCATCCCTTTGCCAGACGGCGTAGGGGGTGCGCTCGACGATGTCGATGACGACCTGATTGGGGTAGAGCTTGCGCACGCTGGCCTGTTTGACAAGCGGATCGGCCTCGAGCTTCGCCTTCGCCTGGGCCACGTCGAAAAACGGCAACGACCGGCTCGCATCGATGCCGGCGATCGCCAGGATCCTGGACTCGCTCATATGCGTCGCGCCGGAGACCGTCACGACCGCGACGCCAAGGCCGACAGACCGGGCGAGCCAGTCGCCGGCATGACTGGTTTGCGTCATGACTCCGTCGAGTTGGCCGCCTCGCTCGGCGCCCAGAAGCGCCGCGGCGAGGAGAACGAAGAGCGTGAGCGCAATATCGAACCTGTGCGGCGCGGGACGATCGAGCCGAACGCGCCATCTCAGCGACGCCCTCGCGGCTCGTTCGGCGCGCAGCAGCACCTTGGTTGGGGAAGCGTCCGACGGGACCGCACCCAGCGATCGTCGCGCCGCCTGTCCCCATCCGAGCCTTTCGCTCAAGCTTCGCACGACTCGTCCTCGCCCGCCGTCTTGCGGAGATAAAAGTCGGCGCGATTGTCGCCGCGACAACTCGAGGCCAGGAGGCCCCGAGGTGAAGTTGTGGGGCTTATAGTAAATATTCGGTTTAAGACTCCGCGACGGGATGGCGTACGAGTCGCCCTTTCCGTCTTTTGCGTCATTTTCGCCGAACGTTTGGGAAACGGGGGGGCGGTATTTTGGAGCCAATAGGCGCTGTGGAGGCCCAAACGATCGTGATTCGCCCCGAGGAGCGCCGCCCGCTCGGTCCGTCGGTCAGTCTCGATGACCGCGAGTGGCTTCATCGCCCGTCGATTCCCTGACTTTGCGCCCCGACGCAAAGTTAAAGCACGATTAAGTCCAAGGGCTTAACGATGCGTTAACCTCAGCGAATCAGGCCGCAGAAAAAGAGTGCGCGCGACCGGCGATGGTCGATAAAAATCGCCCGCCGATTGCCCATAAGAATTAAATCTGTCGCGCTAGCGTCGGCGTGCGCCTGCCTCAGGCGCGCCCAGCGCACGGGCGGAAATTGATGTCCGAGCAACTCAACTTCGCGCTCAGGCCCGGCGCCCAGCCGGGCGACAGCGCCTTTCTCCTCAATAAAGGGCGCCACCAGTTCGCTTTCGATCCGTTTCCCGGCCGCGCCATCGCGCTCGCCTTCCTTGGATCGGCCGCGGACCCGGCAACGGAAGCAGTGCTTCAGACGCTGTCGGCCAACCAGAACCTCGTCAATGAAGGTCAGGCGGCCTTCTTTGCTGTCATGCGCGAATCCGGCTTAGGCCCCGAGATCGCGCTGGACGTCCGCTTTCCTTCGATCGTTTTCTTGTGGGGCGGCGACGAAATGGCGCGCACTTTCAGCGCTGGGCGATCCTTAGTGATCCTCGACCCGATGCAGCGCGTCGTCGAGGTCGCGCCTCTGGACGAAGCCGATCGGGCGTTCGGCGTTCTCAAGCGATTGTCGCGGGTGAAAGCGACTTGGGCCGCCACTGCTCCGGCGCCAATACTCACCCTGGCGCATGTCTTCGAGCCGGAACTTTGCGCCCATCTCGTCGCATGTTTCGAGCGCGAAGGCGGAAAGGACACGGGCTTCATGCAGGATCAAGGCGGGAGGTCAGTCGAGAACTTCGACGAGACGTGGAAACGCCGCCGCGATCTCCACCTGACCGATCAGCGCCTGATCGCGAACCTCAGGGCGCGTATTGCGCGCAGGATCTGCCCGGAGATCAAAAAGGCGTTTCAGATGCGCTTAACGCGGATCGAGCGCGACCTCGTCGCGCGCTACGATGCCGAGACGGGTGGGCATTTCGGTCCTCATCGCGACGATACAGGAATTGCGGTGGCGCATCGCCGTTTCGCAGTCTCGATCAATCTCAACGCGGATTTCGAGGGCGGCGAAATCTCGTTTCCCGAATACAGCCCTGAGACTTTCAAGGCCGCGCCCGGGACCGCGATCGTGTTCTCCGCTTCGATCCTCCATGAGGTGTCGCGCGTGACACGCGGGCGCCGCTATGTGTTCCTCACCTTCCTGTTCGACGAGGAGGCCGAGCGCCTGAGGCAGGCGAATTTGCAAGCGATCCAGCACGCGCAACGCCAGCCGCTACTGGCCGGCGCATAGACGTGGGAGCCAATCGCGGCCCTGCGACTGGGAGCGAGTTTGCTTTTGGATTGGGGCGGCCGCCGAATGGGAGCGGTTGCGACCACAATCTCTGTCGCTAGCGAATTCTGTCGCTGGCGAATCCTTGCAGAAAAACAGAAATAAAGCTAAGCTCACCCCATGAGCAATCCTGCCCTACCGAATGGCTCCGACCGTACGCTCCCGTTCCGCGCCTCTCAATATGGAGGCAAGGGCCGGAAGAAAATTCTTCTCGGAAAATTCCGGTGTAACTCATTGAAAAGTCTTGATTCGGACGAGAGAATCCAAGTAGATCCAAGAGAATGCAATAGCGATAAATGGGGTGTTCGCGGGGGAAACCGCCATGCGCCAAGAAAATCCAAAACTATTATCCAGACCAATATAGTTTAATAGTCGACCGCAAGGGTAGTCGAGCCGGGTCCTTAGCAATCCAAGGCGCCCTAGGCAGGGACCGCCTTTGGCCGCGGTCCCCCCGTCGCCCAATCGAGAAGCTCAACGGTGTGGACGACAGGCGCTTTTGTTCCGCTCGCGATCTGAGTGATGCATCCGATGTTGCCCGCGGCGATGAGATCGGGCGAGGTCGTGGCGATGTTCGCGACTTTCCGATCGCGGAGCCTGCGCGCGATCTCGGGCTGCAGCAGATTGTAGGTTCCGGCCGAGCCGCAGCAGAGGTGACCTTCGGGCGGGTCGAGCACGGTGAACCCCGCTTCCTTCAACAGGCGCTTCGGCTCCTCGCGGATTTGCTGCCCGTGCTGTAACGAGCAAGCGCTGTGGTAGGCGACGCGTCGCCCCGTCCGATTGACCGGAGCCTTGAGCCCTATTTCGCTCATGAGTTCGGTGACGTCTCGCGCAAGCGTCGACACGGTCTTCGCGGCCTCGGCGAGTTCTGGATCGGTGCGGAACATGAAACCATAGTCCTTGACCGTCGTGCCGCACCCCGATGCGTTGATGACAATCGCATCAAGTCCGCCACCCGCGATCTCTTTCGTCCAGGCGAGAATGTTCGCGCGCGCATAATCGTGCGCGTCTTGACCGAGATGGTGAGTGAGGGCGCCACAGCATCCCGCGCCCGAGGCGACGACAACCTCGCAGCCATGGCGGGTCAGGAGCCGGATTGTCGCTTCGTTAATCTGCGGAGCGAGAACCTGTTGCGCGCAACCGCTGAGCAGCGCGACTCGACGCACCCGCTGGCCTTCGCTCTTGAACACCTGCGGCTTGTCGGCCGGCGAAGCGCTTGGCAGCCGCGAAGGAACGAGCGCGAGCGCGGCTTTCAGCTGCGCGGGCATAAGGCCCGCGAATGGCGCGCCCAGGCGCGCCATTCGCATCGATGCGCGAAACAACTTGGGGCTCGGCAGGACGATCCCGAAAGCGCGTCGCAGCATACGGTCGAACCATGGTCGCTTGTATGTTTTCTCGATATGGCGCCGACCGTGGTCTACGAGGTGCATGTAGTTGACGCCCGACGGACAGGTCGTCATGCACGACAGGCAGGAGAGGCACCGGTCGATATGCTTGACCACCTCGGGCGTGGCCGGGCGATCGTTCTCCAGCATATCCTTGATGAGGTAGATGCGGCCCCTCGGGCTGTCGAGCTCGTCGCCGAGCAGCACATAGGTGGGACAGGTCGCCGTGCAGAACCCGCAATGCACGCAGGCGCGCAAGATCTTTTCCGACGCGCTGGTGTCTGGGTCGGCCAGTTGCGCAGCGGTGAAGTTCGTCTGCATCAGAGGCCTTCCTGCATGCGCCCGGGATTGAGGACGCCGCTCGGGTCAAATCCTTTCTTCACGCGCGCTGTGAGCTCAGCGAGCGCTGGGCTCAGAGGTTCGAACACCGGCGTCGCGGCGCGAATGGCCTCCGACGCCGTGATCAGGGTCGCGTGGCCACCCGCTGATTTGACCTCGGGACGAACGATGCCCGCGCCTGCGTCCGGTCCCGCTTCTCCCGGATCAAGGCTCAACCAGATCAGCCCGCCTCCCCAATCGAAGTAAAATTCCGCCGACGCCAGTGTGGAGAGCAGCGAACGGGCGAGAGTTGGAGCGTGGCTTGGCGTCGGACAGAGACGCCAAACAATGCGGGTCCCGTGGGTGAGCAATGGCTGAACGGCGCCGACGTCCGACCAGAAGGCTTCCGTTTCCGCCTCGTTCAGACGAATGCCACGTCCCACCAAGGCCTCAAGCGCGTCAACGCGATAAGCGACCGAAGGCCGCGGGCCCTCGAGGCGCAGCGCGGTCGCGGCGCCGAGCCCCGTCGCCGTAGCGCCCACCTTGCAACGGCGCGCTACGGAAGCCGGCAAATGCGCGGCGCCGGAGACCTCGAGAGGTGAGTTCAGCGCTTTCGCCAACACGGAGATGGCGACATCGTCCGCAAGCCCAGGCAGCACGATGGTGCACGCGGTCTCAGGCTTCGGCATGACCTTGATCGTGACTTCGGTCAGCGCCGACAACGTACCATAAGCGCCCGCCTGCAGCTTGCACATGTCATAGCCGGTGACGTTCTTAACGACCTTTCCGCCGGCCTTCCAGATGTCGCCAAAGCCGTTCACGGCGGTAAAGCCGAGGACGTAATCCCGAGCCGCGCCCGCACGCAGACGGCGGGGTCCAGCCAAGTTGCAAGCGATAACGCCACCAAGCGTTTGCTCGCCCTGCGCGCCGAGGAGGGCTCGCCAGTCGGGCGGCTCGAAAGCCAGCATCTGATGCTTCTTTGCGAGCTCGACATTGATCGAGGCCAGAGGCTCGCCCGGCAGCGCGGTCAGAACAAGTTCGGCCGCCTCGTATTCAACGATTCCCGCAAGTCGCGAAACGTCGAGAATGTGATCAGTTTTCATCGGCCGGCCAAGCGCGCGTTTGGTGCCGCCCGCGACAATTTCGAGCGAATCGCCCTCTGCGGTGACCCAGGAGATCATCTCCGCAATTTGTCTCGCGTCTGACGGTTCAAGCACCGACACGGTCGCGCGCCTTAGAAGCGCGGAAGATCGGGAAAGGCGACCTTGCCCGCATGCACATGCATTCGGCCAAGCTCGGCGCAGCGGCAAAGCTGCGGGAATACCTTGCCGGGATTGAGCAGGCCCTCCGAATCGAAGGCGCATTTCAGCCGCTGCTGCTGGTTGAGGTCGATCTCATTAAACATTGTGCCCATGAGATCGCGCTTCTCAACGCCAACCCCGTGCTCGCCGGTCAAAACCCCGCCGACATGGACGCAGAGCCTGAGGATTTCCGAGCCGAACTGCTCCGCCCGGTCGAGCTCGCCTGGCTTGTTGGCGTCGTAAAGGATCAGCGGATGAAGGTTGCCGTCGCCGGCGTGAAAGACATTGGCGACACGAAGCCCGAACCGTGCCTCCATCTGTTTCATTTGGTGAAGGACGCGGCCGATCTCTCTGCGCGGGATCGTCCCGTCCATGCAGTAATAGTCGGGCGATATTCGGCCGACGGCCGGAAAGGCGGCCTTGCGTCCGGCCCAAAAGAGCAAGCGCTCCGACTCAGACTGGCTCGTTCGCCGGCTCGTCGCCCCGTGACGGTCGGCGATCGCCTCGACCTCGGCGATCAGGTGATCGACTTCCGCGTCGCAGCCGTCGAGCTCGACGATCAGCAAGGCCTCGCAGTCGAGGGGATAACCGGCATGAACGAAGGCCTCGGCGGCAGCCACCGCCGGCCGATCCATGATCTCCATTCCGCCGGGAATGATTCCTCCGCCGATCACCGCAGCGACGCACTCGCCCGCGCCTTCGACGGTCGAGAAGCCGATGAGCAGGGCGCGCGCTCCGGGAGGTTTTGGCAGAATGCGGACGGTGACTTCGGTGACGACGCCCAACATGCCCTCGGAACCGACCATGACGCCGAGCAGATCATAGCCCGACGAATCGAAATGCTTGCCGCCAAGCTGAATGATCTCGCCCTCGATCGTCACCATTTCGACGCCAAGGACGTTGTTGGTCGTGAGCCCGTATTTTAGGCAATGCACACCGCCCGAATTCTCGGCGACGTTCCCACCGATCGTGCAGGCGATTTGGCTCGACGGATCGGGCGCGTAGTAGAGCCCCAGCCCCTGCACGGCGTGCGTGATGCCGAGATTGGTCACGCCGGGCTGCGTGACGACACAACGGTTGGCGACATCGATCTCGAGGATCTTGTTGAACTTGCCCATGCCGAGGAGAACGCCGTCGGCGAGGGGCAAGGCCCCGCCCGAGAGCGACGTCCCGGCGCCGCGTGGAACGACCTTGATCTTGTTCGCCGCGCAATAGCGCATGACTTCGACGACCTGAGCCGTCGTCTCGGGAAGCACGGCGACCATGGGCGGCTGGCGATAGGCGGTAAGCCCGTCGCTTTCGAAGGCGCGCAATTCGTTTTGCTTGTCGATGACGCCCTCGCCCGGGACGAGACGTCTTAACGCTTGGACGATCTCGGCGCGGCGGCCAAGGACGGCGCGATCGGGTTCGGGCATTGCGATCATGGCGCGCCTCCAACGGCTAAGAGCTTTGAAATAACAGATATCGCCGAGTCGTCTCGAAGCAAGTGTTCATTCAGGGTTGATGAGCACGGCGCGGAAGTCGTTGACGTTGGTCAGCGTCGGCCCGGTGACCACCTGATCGCCAAGGGTTCGGAAGAAATTATGCGCGTCATTGTCAGCCAGCAACGTCCTGGCGTTAAGTCCGGCGCGCCTCGCGCGCTCCAGGCTATCTGGGGTCAATATCGCGCCTGCTACTTCTTCGGCCCCGTCCACGCCATCGGTGTCGCCGGCAATCGCGAAAATTCGAGGGCGGCCAGCGAGCTCGACTGCCATCGACAGAAGGAATTCGACGTTCCGCCCTCCCCTGCCCGCTCCTCCGACCGTCACCGTCGTCTCTCCGCCCGAGATCAGGACGCACGGGGGTGGCGCAGGTTGGCCATGCACAGCGACTTGGCGCGCGATCCCGGCCATCACTTTGCCGACCTCGCCCGCCTCTCCCTCGATGGCGTCGCCGAGGATGAGCGGACGATAGCCGGCCCGGCTGGCTATTTCGGCTGCGGTCTCGAGCGAGGCTTGGGGAGCGGCAATGATGCGTGTCTCGCTACGTGCGAAGGCGGCATCACCAGGCTTGGGAGTCTCGCTCCTGCTGTCGTCGAGACGGGCCTGCACCGACGGTGGCGGGACGATGCGGTAGCGTTGCAGCACGGCCTTGGCGTCGGCGAGAGTCGTCGCGTCGGGCGTGGTCGGCCCGGAGGCGATCACCGACGGATCGTCGCCAGGAACATCAGAAATAATCAAGGAAACGATCTTGGCGGGCGCGGCCGCGACGGCCAATCGGCCGCCCTTGATTGCAGACAAATGCTTGCGGACGCAGTTCATCTCCTGGATGTTGGCGCCGCTCTTGAGCAGCGCCTTGTTCAGAGCCTGCTTGTCCTCCAAGCTGATTCCCCGCGCCGGCAATGAGAGCAGAGCCGAGCCGCCGCCGGATATCAGGCAGAGCAAGAGGTCCTCGTGTCCGAGGCCCTTGACGAGGTCGAGAATTCTGCCCGCTGCCTCTCGGCCCGCAGCGTCCGGAATTGGATGGGCGGCCTCGACCACTTCGATCCGCTTCAAAGCGCCGACGCCATGGCCATAACGCGTGACAACCAGGCCCGAGAGAGGCTTGTCTTCCGGCCAATTGGCTTCGACCGCGCGGGCCATCGAGGCGGCGGCCTTGCCGGCGCCAACCACGACCGTGCGGCCTGCCGGCGGCGGAGGAAGGTTCGCAGGCACAGCCTTGTCGGGCGAGGCCGCCGCGATCGCGGCGTCGAACATGTCCCGTAGCAACTGCCGCTCTTTCATCGGCCGGGCTCCTCAGGCCGATGCTTTCCCCTGGCCGATCTCGTGATGGGCGAGCCCTTCGAGGACGCGAGCCATGCCGGAATGATCCCACGCCGCGCCGCCCGCAGCCGAGGCGGCGTTGAACAGCTCCTGACACGTCGCGGTATTCGGCAGGCTCACGCCAAGCGAACGCGCGCCCTGCAACGCGAGGTTCAGATCCTTCTGATGCAGCGCGATCCGGAAGCCCGGCTCGAAATTGCGCTTGATCATGCGCTCGCCGTGGACCTCGAGAATGCGGGAGGCTGCAAATCCGCCCATCAGCGCCTGGCGCACACGAGCCGGATCGGCGCCGGCCTTGGAGGCGAAGACCAGCGCCTCGCCCACCGCCTCGATCGTCAGGGCGACGATGATCTGGTTTGCGACCTTGGTCGTCTGTCCGTCGCCATTGCCCCCGACAAGCGTGATGTTCTTGCCCATGAGCGTGAAGATCGGCTTGACCTTCTCGAACGCGCCCTCCGGCCCGCCGACCATGATGGTGAGGCTCGCCGCCTTCGCGCCGACCTCGCCGCCGGAAACCGGAGCATCGAGATAGTCGCAGCCGAGTTCATTGACCTTTTTGGCGAACTCCTTCGTGGCGATAGGCGAGATCGAGCTCATGTCGACGACGATCTTGCCTTTCGACAGCCCTTCGGCGACGCCCCCGGCGCCAAAGAGCACGGCCTCCACGTCGGGCGTGTCGGGAACCATGGTGATGATCACCTCGGCCTTCTGGCCGACTTCCTTCCCATTGGCGCAAGCGACAGCGCCCTTGTCGATCAGCTCCTTCGGCGCCGCGCGACGGGTATGAATGAAGAGCTCATGACCGCCTTCGAGCAGATGGTCGGCCATCGGGCGCCCGATGATGCCGAGTCCGATGAAACCGATCTTTGTCATTATATACTTCTCCAACTCAGTGAATTGCGGTTCAGGCTGCTCTTTAGCCTGGTAAGGTAGAGCCGTGCGAGACCCGCATCCTCACCACAAGGAACTTGTCCTCGTAGCCGATCCAACCCTTGTAGCCGAGTTCGTTGATCGGGCGGAACAAAACCGAAAGTCAATCTTGCCGCTCCTCACCGCGGCCCAAGTGGCCATGTCCATCAGAGTGTGATTAGAGTGCCGCTGCTCAACGAGCCGGCCTCGCAACGATCGGCTGAACTTCAATCGCAACGCCATAGGAGATGAGATGGAGGCCGCCCAGTCCGACGCCCTGGTGTTTTTCGGCGCTTCCGGCGATCTCGCCTTCAAGCAGATCTTCCCCGCGCTTCTCGGCCTCGTCGGCGAGGAAGGCGTCAACGTGCCTATTGTCGGCGTGGCCAAGGCAGGCTGGACTGTCGAACAGCTCAAGGGACGCGCCAAGGACAGCATCAAACAGCACGGAGGCGCTGACGCCGCAAAGCTTGATAAACTGTTGGGGCTCTTGCGGTATGTAGACGGGGATTACAACGATCCGCAGACGTTCGCACAATTGAAGCAAGCGCTTTCCGGCGCCAAGCGGCCGCTGCACTACCTTGCGATTCCCCCGAGCCTGTTTGGAGTTGTCGTTTCCGCTCTCGCCAAGAGCGGTCTTAATGTCAACGCGCGCCTTGTCGTCGAAAAACCCTTCGGCCGAGATCTTGAGTCGGCGCGGGCGCTAAACCGCACATTGCTCGAGCACTTTCCTGAAGAGTCGGTTTATCGCATCGACCATTACCTCGGTAAGGAGCCGGTACAGAACATCCTCTACACCCGGTTCGCCAATGCGATGTTCGAGCCGATCTGGAATCGCAACTTCGTCCGCAGCATCCAGATCACCATGGCGGAAGCTTTCGACGTGCAGGATCGCGGGAGTTTCTACGACGCAGTCGGCGCCCTTCGCGATGTGGTCCAGAACCACATGCTGCAAGTCCTTTCGAATGTGATGATGGACGCGCCGACCGGCGAAGAGCATGAGGCGCAACGGGACCAGAAAGCTGCGCTGTTGAAGGCCGTTCGCCCCCTCGACGCCAAAAGCCTGGTGCGCGGCCAATATCGCGGCTATCGCTCGGTCAAGGGCGTGCGGCCGGATTCAACGACCGAAACCTATGTCGCGGTGAAACTGTTCGTGGACAGTTGGCGATGGGCGGGAGTGCCGATCTACATCCGCGCCGGCAAGTGCCTGCCTTTGACGGCCGCCGAAGTCACGGTCGAGTTCAAGCCGCCGCCTCGATCGACATTCGGCGAGACGATCGACCCATCAGCAGACTACATGCGCGCACGGTTAAGCCCAGACGTTGGCGTTGCCTTGGGATTGCGGATGAAGCACCCCGGAGAGCGCATGACGGGCGACAATGTCGAGTTAACGCTGATGCAGCGGGCTGGATCGGAGATGCCTCCATATCAGCGCTTGCTCGGCGACGCGATGCACGGCAACAGTGAGCTGTTTGGGCGAGAAGACACGGTCGACGCCCAATGGCGCATCGTTGAGCCGATTCTCAAGAACCCGCCGCCGGTCCAGGAATACGATCCCGGAACCTGGGGACCCGACGCCGCGAACGCGCTCATCGGGGCGGACGGTCCCTGGAGAAATCCGGCGGCGCCCAAGGCCTAAATTCCACTCCACGACTCCTCGCTCAAAGCGCTCGCTTTAATGAGCCGGATTGCTTTTCCTTCAGGCCGAGGTCGACCTCGCGCGCACGATTGCCGCGGCGCATGATCTCGGCAAGCTCGGGGCGCTTTTCAAGTTGTCTTGCGTAGATCCCGGCGATCGCTGCAACAAGCCGGCCGCGGCGGTCCAGAAGCGCGTCGGCGAACTCGATCATTCTAGAGTTTGGCCACGCCTGCGGCCTCGACTGCAAGAGTCGCTCAGCGAGCCCATCCTCTTTTTCATCGGGGCGAGCCTGCGCCAAGATCATCAGCGTGGCTGCAGTCGAGCGAGATATGCCGGCATGGCAATGAATAAGCAGGCCTCCCGCCTCCGCCGCGTCGCGACCGAAAGTCAGAATGGATTCGACGTCTCCTTTTTGCGGCAACAGAACGCCTGGATCGGGCTCAATCGCATCGTGAAAGCGAAGGGTCGCGCGAAAGTGCGGATCGAACGCCTGGAACGCCGCCGGGTCCGGCCACTCGGGGTCCAGGATCGATAAGATGTGGGTGACCCCGCGGCCCTGATGGCCGATGAGTTCGTCAAGTCCGCAAACGGCGAAGGCTGGGAAGGATGAGGGCTTCATGCGGGAAGCCCTAACATGAAAGGGTGACGGGCGCCTTTCAGCGGTGGTGAAGTGGCGGTCAGTTCAAATCGCTTGGGTGAGCGCCGATAAGGCGGCCTCCTCCAAATCGGCGGCCGTCCATAGGAGAAGCGCCATGAACAAGGACACCTTGGGAAAGGACCTTCCTGACGACCATCCGGCTGTGGCGTCGCCCGGCGGGCATTTCGACGTTCTGATCACCGGCGCCTCGGGAATCGGAGCCGCCTGCCCTGGTCCGAAAGCGCCCGCGCGCCACGTCCGCACTCCTCGAAGCGAGAAACGCGATCGGGGGCACTTGGGACCTATTTCGCTATCCGGGGATTCGCTCGGACTGCGACATGCGACGTTCAGCTACGCCTTTTTGGGCGCTCGAAATTGAGCGCGCGGACGGCAAAAAGCTCGGATTCACCTGCAACTTCCTCATCCTGTGCACGGGCTATTACGAATACGAGGATGGCTATATGCCGGGTTGGCCCGGCATGGAGAGATTCTCCGGCCGCATCGTGCATCCGCAAAAATGGCCAGAAGACTTGGACTACGACGGCAAGCGCGTCGTGGTGATTGGCAGCGGCGCGACAGCGGTCACCATCGTTCCAGCGATGGCGTCTAGAGCCTCGCATGTCACCATGCTGCAACGCTCGCCGACCTATGTCGTCGCTCGTCCGGCCGAGGAGGCGCTCGACAAACGGTTTAGAAAAAGGCTTCCGACGCGCGTCGCGAGTGGAATCATCCGCTGGAAGAATATTGTTCTGCAGATGCACATTTATCGGCTTTCGCGCCGCAAGCCGGCGGCCATGCGGGCGCAAATCATCAAGCTTGCGCAGACCGAGCTCGGCCCCGAGCTCGACGCCGCCGAATATTTCAACCCCAGGTACGAACTTTGGGATCAGCGGCTCTGCCTCATCCCTGACGGAGACTTGTTCGGCGCCATGCTCGCCGGCAAGGCGTCGATCGTCAACAGCGAGATCGAGATTTTCACGAGAGACTGGCCTGCACCTCACATCGGGCCAGGGGATCGCGGCAGATATTATCGTCACGGCGACCGAACTCAAGGTTCGGCGCATGGGCGGGATCGCCATCGAGGTCGATGGAGCGCCAGTCGATGTCGCGACCACGGTCGCCTATAAGGGCGCAATGTTCAGCGACGCCCCGAATCTGGCGTCCATCTTCGGCTACCGACGCCTCGTGGACCCTGAAGTCCGACCTGATCGCCGAGTATGTCTGCCGGCTCCTGGGCCACATGGATTGCCGAGGCAATGTAATCTGCACCTCCCGCCTCGGCGCCACAGCAATTGCAGAGGAGCCGATGCTGCCCCTCACCTCGGGCTATATTGAGAGGGCGAAGCACCTTTTCTTCAGGCAGGGGGCGAAGAAGCCCTGGCGCTTGAACCAGAACTACGCTCTCGACGTCATGGCCTTGGGCTTTGGCGCGATCGAGGACTGCGCGCTCGAGTTTAGGCGGCGCGAGCGGGCGAGCCGCGCGGCGTAACAAGCGTTGTGCGATCGGATGCGCGGCGCCATGATCATCAAACATTGAGCCTGGGCGCGCGGCCGGGGCACAGTCAGGGAGCAATGATGAGACGCGCAATTCCGCTTGGTGTCCTAGCGATCCTTCTCGCGGGACCCGCGATGGCGAAAGACACTCAGTTCTGGAACCTGACGTCATCCACTGTGAAGTCGCTGGAGCTCGCGCCCGCGGGCACCTCGACCTTCGGGCCGAACCAAACCACGAACGATCCTGATGGCGCGGTCGATCACGACGAGCGGCTCAAGATCAAGGGCGTGGCGACGGGCGCTTACGAAGCGCGGGTCAAGCTCGCGGACGGCCGCAAGTGCACGGTCAAGGGCCTGCATGTCGAAGAAGGCAAGGTCTTCTCCATCGAGGAAAAGGAACTCGCAGGCTGCTCGCGTTAGAAACGTGGGCCCCCTTCCGGACGCGGCGCCGGGCCATTCCGACGCCTGCGCACAAGCGGACGCGCCGCAATACTCTCAATGGCTTGAGTGTCTTTTCTGTCACTCCCGCGTGCGAGGTCTTGCGGTTCCCAACGGCTATGCGTCAAAGCCGCCACATGTCTTCCCAGCCGACAGTTTGCGCGCCTACAGCAACAGGCGAGGCTCCTATGGCGGGCGTCCAAACGGCGCGCCCTTCACAACAAAGTTTCGCCGCCGCCGCGAAATTAGTCTCGCAATCGGCGTCGCAAGCGGGCAATCGTCCCGGCGAAGCATCTCAAGGTTCGTCAAGTGCGGTTCTCAATCGTCAATGTCGCTTTGCAGGCGCTCTCGCACAATTCCGGCTGGCCGGAACAGTGGCGTAACCCCGGGCCGAAGGCGGCCTATGACACGATCATCATCGGCGCCGGGGGGCATGGGCTCGCGACGGCCTATTATCTCGCCAAGGAGCACGGCCTCACCAATGTTGCGGTGCTGGAAAAGGGCTGGCTCGGTGGCGGCAATACCGGCCGCAACACCACGATCCTCCGCTCCAATTATCTCTGGGAGGAATCGGCGGCGCTTTACGAGCACGCGTTGAAGCTGTGGGAGGGCCTATCTCAGGAGCTGAACTACAACGTGATGTATTCGCCGCGCGGCGTGCTCATGCTGGCGCACAACACGCATGACGTGCAGGTGGGGAAACGCCACGTGCACGCCAACCGCCTGGCGGGCGTCGACAACGAATGGCTGACGGCAGAAGAGGCCAAAGCCTTTTGTCCAATCCTCAATATCGCGCGCGACGTCCGCTATCCGGTTGTCGGGGCGGCGCTGCAGCGGCGCGGCGGGACCGCGCGGCATGACGCGGTCGCCTGGGGCTATGCGCGGGGTGCCTCAGCGCGCGGCGTCGACATCATCCAGAATTGCGAGGCGACGGCGATACGTCGCGACGCTTCGGGGACCGTCTCGGGCGTCGAGACGACGCGCGGCGCGATTGCGACCAAAAAAATCGGCGTCGTGGCCGCCGGGCATACATCGGTGGTGATGGCGATGGCCGGCGTCCGCATGCCGCTTGAGAGTTACCCGTTGCAAGCCTTGGTGTCTGAGCCGGTCAAGCCGATGATGCCCTGTGTCGTGATGTCGAACACGATCCACGCCTATATGTCGCAGTCGGACAAGGGCGAGCTCGTGATAGGCGCCGGCACAGACGCCTACATCTCCTATTCGCAAACCGGCGGCCTTCACATCGCCAGCCACACGCTGGAGGCGATATGCGAGCTCTTTCCCGCCGTGCGCCGCATGCGCATGCTACGCAACTGGGGAGGCATCGTCGACGTGACGCCGGACCGCTCGCCGATTATTGCGAAGACGCCGGTTCCGGGCCTGTTCGTCAACTGCGGCTGGGGCACCGGCGGCTTCAAGGCGACGCCAGGCTCGGGCCACGTGTTCGCGCACACGATCGCGCGAGGCGAACCGCATCCGCTCGCCGCCCCCTTCACACTCGACCGCTTTCGCTCAGGCCGGCTCATCGATGAGGCCGCAGCGGCGGCGGTCGCGCATTGAGCCCGTCATGCTGCTGATCGACTGCCCCTATTGCGGCATGGCGCGCCCGGAGATCGAGTTCGCTTACGGCGGCGAAGCGCATATCGCGCGGCCCCCAGACCCGAGCGCGCTCAGCGATGAAGAGTGGGTGAACTTCCTCTACTTCCGCTCGAACCCCAAGGGCGTGCTGGCCGAGCGCTGGCGCCATGCGCACGGCTGCGGGCGCTTCTTTAATTGTCTGCGCGACACGTTGAGCGACGAGATCCTTGCGACCTACAAGGCGGGCGAGCCGCGGCCGGACGGCGCAAGCGAACGCGCTGGGCCAAGCGAATGAGCCAGCCATTTCGTCTCGCAGGAGTCGGTTCGATCGACCGTTCGCGCCCTCTCGTCTTCACCTTCGATGGCCTCGATTATCAAGGCTATGCCGGCGATACGCTGGCTTCCGCGCTCATCGCCAATGGCGTGCATCTCATCGGGCGCTCGTTCAAATATCACAGGCCGCGGGGAATTTTGTCAGCCGGCGCCGAGGAGCCGAACGCACTTGTCAGCCTCAACCGCGGCCCGGGCCGAGTGACCCCCAACCTGCGCGCAACCCAAATCGAGCTTTACGATCGACTGAGCGCTTCAAGCCAGAATCGCTGGCCGTCGCTCTCTTTCGACCTCGGCGCCGTCAATGACTTGGTCTCGCCGCTGTTCGGCGCGGGTTTCTACTACAAGACCTTCATGGGGCCGCGCTGGGCCTGGAAGCGGGTCTACGAGCCGATGATCCGCCGGGCCGCGGGTCTCGGCGCGCCCCCAAGCGAACCCGACCCCGACCGCTATCAGCGCACATTCGACCATTGCGACGTGCTGATCGTTGGCGGAGGCCCGGCGGCCCTCGCAGCAGCGCTCGCCGCAAGCCAGAGCGGCGCACGGGTGGTCGTCTGCGACGAAAACCCTGCGTTCGGCGGCTCGCTCCTCGCCGAGGGCGAGGCCGAGATAGGCGCAAAAAGCGCCCGAGCCTGGCTCGAAGATGCGCTCGCTACGTTGCGCACCGCGCAGAACGTACGGCTCATGACGCGCACGCAGGCGTTTGGCTATTATGCGCAGAATTTCGTCGGACTGAACGAGCGCCTCGCCGAGGCCGACCTCATCGCCAATCCCGACTTGCCGCGCGAGCGGCTCTGGCAGATGCGCGCGCGTGAGGTGGTGCTTGCGACCGGCGCGATCGAGCGTCCGCTCGTCTTTCCGGACAATGACCGCCCTGCGGTGATGCTCGCCAATTCAGCGCGGCGCTATTGCCTTCAATACGGCGTGAGCGTGGGCGAGCGCGTCGTCGTCGCGACGACCCACGACAGCGCCTATCGCGCGGCGCTCGATTTGAAGAAAGCCGGCCTCGGCGTTGCGCAGATTATCGATCTGCGTCCGGAGGCGGAGTGCCCGCTGGCGGACGCCGCATGCGCTCAGGGGATCGAAATTATTGCGGGCGCCACGATACTTGGCGTCCAAGGCCGTCTCCGGGTCAGCGCCGTTCGTGTCAGGCACTTGGGTAAGCATCGGACTGTCGCCTGCGACGCACTCCTCATGTCGGGCGGATGGACGCCGTCGGTGCACCTGTTCTCGCAATCGCGAGGCAAGCTCGTGTTCGACGAAGCGCTGCAACTCTTCAAGCCGAGAGTGTCCGCCCAACGCGAACGGTCGGCCGGCGCCTGCAATGCGACTTTCGATCTTGCGGCCGCGCTCGCCGAGGGCGACGCTGCCGGGCGCGCCGCAGCAACAGCAGCCGGCTTCGCTGCGCCAGCGCCGCGAACCTATGCCGTCGTCGACAATCTTCCGGCGTTCGGCGCCGCACATAGCCACGCACCGGCCATTGACACTGATCGCCGCGCGAAAGCCTTCGTCGATTTCCAGAACGACGTTTGCGCAAAGGATGTGAGCTTGGCGGTGCAAGAGGGCATGCGGTCGATCGAGCATATCAAGCGCTACACCACGACCGGCATGGCGACCGATCAGGGCAAGCTTTCCAACATCAACGCGCTCGCAATCGCCTCGACCCAGCTCAAGAAGCCGATTCCCCAAGTGGGTCACACCACCTTCCGGCCGCCCTACACGCCGGTCAGCTTCGGCGCCTTCGCCGGGCCCGCGCGCGGCGACATGTTCGATCCAATTCGCCGAACGCCCATTCATGAATGGGCGGGGAGAACGGCGCTGCGTTCGAGGACGTGGGCCTATGGAAGCGCGCCTGGTACTTTCCGAAGCCCAACGAATCCATGCACGACGCCGTCGCGCGCGAGTGCCGCACGACCCGCGACAGCGTCGGCCTCTTCGACGGCTCGACCCTCGGCAAGATCGAAGTCGTCGGCCCCGATGCGGCGACGTTCCTGGAGCGGATGTACGCTAACGCCTTCCAGAAGCTGGAGGTCGGGCGTTGCCGCTATGGCCTCATGCTGAACGAGGCCGGTTTCCTCATGGACGACGGCGTGATCGCGCGCGTAAAACCTGACCGCTTCCACGTGACGACGACGACCGGCGGGGCGCCGCGCGTGCTCGCGCATATGGAGGACTATCTCCAGACCGAGTTCACCGACCTCAGGGTCTGGGCCACTTCGACGACCGAGCAATGGGCGACGATCGCCGTGCAGGGACCACACGCGAGAGAAACAATCGCGCCCCTTATCGAGGGCGTAGATCTCTCCGGCGACGCCATGCCGCATATGAGCCTGCGCGAGGCGCGCGTCTGCGGCGTTCCGACGCGCCTTATGCGGGTGAGCTTCACCGGCGAGCTCGGCTACGAGATCAACGTGCCCTCGCATTTCGGCCGCTCCGTCTGGGAAGCCGTGTGGCGCGAGGTTCAGAAGCATGGCGGCTGCGCTTACGGCACCGAGGCCATGCATGTGATGCGGGCCGAGAAGGGCTATGTCATCGTCGGCCAGGAGACCGACGGCACGGTGACGCTCGCCGACCTTGGCCTTGATGGGATGATCGGCAAAGCAAAGAAGGATTTCGTCGGCAAGCGATCACTTGTGCGCCCCGACATGGTCGTGGCGAATCGCAAGCAGCTTGTAGGGCTTCTGACCGACAATCCGGCGCTCCAGCTAGAAGAGGGCGCGCAAGTAACGGATGAGGCGAGTCCGCCGATCGGCTCGCCAGCGCTTGGGCACGTCACATCGTCCTATATGAGCGCTGCTCTGGATCGTCCGATCGCGCTCGCTCTTGTCGCCGCGGGACGATCACGAATGGGCTCGAAGCTGCACGTCCCGATGCCCGGCGGCGCTGTCAGCGTCACGGTCGTGAGCCCGGTCTTCTATGACAAGGCTGGAGCGCGGCTCAATGGCTGACGCTGCGCTAAAGATCCGCTCGCCGCTTGAAGGGTTTGCTCTTCCTGCGGGACCGCGACTCACGTTGACGGAAGCCGGGCCAGCCGCGCGCTTCATTTTACGCGGAAGCGAGGCCGTGCGCGTTTCTTGCGGCATGGCGTTCGGCGCCGACTTGCCTTCGCGACTTGGGCCAGTGGGCGAGGGGAACAAACGCGCCGCACTGTGGCTCGGGCCCGACGAGTGGCTGTTGATCGCGGACAACGCCGACACAGCGACGGCCGGCGACGTGCTGGAGTCCGTGCTCGAGGGGACCGCGCATAGTCTCGTCGACATCTCGCATCGGCAGGTCGGCCTCATTGCGAGCGGGCCGGCTGCGGCACGCGTCCTCAACGCCGGCTGCCCGCTCGATCTCGATCCTCGCGCGTTCCCGATGGGGTTCGCGACGCGCACTCTGTTCGACAAAGTGGAGATCGTGCTTTGGCGCCGCGCCGAAACGACCTTTCATGTCGAAGTCTGGCGTTCCTTCGCGCCCCATCTCGCGGCCTCGCTGGCCGAGGCCGCGCGCGGCGCGCCCGAATGGTGAATTCCGCGGCGGAAGGGGTTTCATCTCATGGGCCTTGAGGCGGAGGAAGTTACCAGCGCGGAACCGGGCCTGTTCGAGCCGCGGCAGATCGCGTTCATAGAGAGCATCGCGGACCTTCGTCCACGCATGCATCGCTTTTGCACGCGCATGACCGGTTCGGCCTTGGACGGGGAAGACGTGATTCAGGAGGCGCTTTTTGAGGCCTATCTCAAGCTCGGCTCGTTCGACGCCACGCGTCCCCTCGCCCCGTGGCTTCTGAGGATCGCGCACAATCGTTGTATCGATTTCCTGCGCCGGCGACAGACGCAGCGCGAGGCCGAGGCGGAGGCCGCGAAGGCCGCGTTGGTTCACCCGTCGGAGGCGGTTGGCAGGGGGGTCGACCACGCGATCGAGCGGTTAGTGATTGCGCTTCCGCCGAAGGAGCGGGCATGCGTTCTGTTGAAGGACGTCTTCAATTATTCACTCGAGGAGATCGCCGATCTCGTCGAACTCGACGCCCGGCGGCGTCAAAGCCGCTCTGAACCGTGGCCGTGGAAAACTGGAGATGCGCAACGATGCGCAGCGGCCCGAGCGAAAGGCCAACAAGGAGGAACTGGCGCTCCTTCGCCTCTACGTCGACCGATTCAATCGGCGCGACTGGCAAGGCGTGCGCGAGCTTGCGAGCGCCGATGCGCGTCTGAGGGTCGCCGATTGCTTCGCCGGCCGGTTGGCGGACTCACCTTATTTTGTCGAATACGAGCGGCCCATTGTCGCCTGGAGGATGGCGTTGGGAGAGGTGGACGGAGAAACGGTCATCATCATCTTGGACGACGGCCCTCAGGGCGCGGTTCCGTTTTCCGCGATTCGCATCGGTGCTGCCAATGGCAAGGTGGTTGGCATCACCGACTACATCAAGTGCTCATGGATCCTGGAGACCGCCGCAGTATCCCTCACCCAGCCTTAAGCTGTCCGGAGAGCCTGAGGGAGGAGTGCCGGCGAAAAAAGTTGGACTCGAGCGTATCCCGGCGCGCGCCTCACTCGTAATGGGGGCCTTAACTACAGTGAGGCTGATCTCCATGTCCATGAAGACTTATTCCGGCAGCTGCCATTGCGGCGCGGTTCGCTTTCAAGCCGAACTCGATCTCGCCGAAGGAACCGTCAAGTGCAATTGCTCGAGCTGTACGAAGGCGCGCTCCTGGATCACATTTACGCCTGCCGATCGATTTCGCCTCCTCAAAGGCAAAGAGGCCCAAGCGGAATATCAATGGACGCCACCGGGCCGCGCGAATCCGACGCTCCAATTTTACTTCTGCATGAGGTGCGGGATTCGCACCCCCGGGCGCGGCGATCTCGAGATGTTGGGCGGCGCCTTCTACGCCGTTCAAGTGTCGTTGCTCGACGACCTTGACCCCAACGAACTCGCCGCCGCGCCGATCCGCTATGTCGACGGCCGTCATGACCACTTCGATCGGGCGCCGGACGACGTCCGCTCCCTATAAGAGGCTTCAAGAGGCCACGCTTCATAGCTACGCGGAGCCGCGAAGTGGTGAAAGTCCTTTCAGACCTTAGCCGCGGGCGCGACTGACCCCGTCGCGCCTTCGCGAAACTGCCAGACGGCGATCTTCGCAACCTCGGCCGCCGGAATGCCTCCCGCCGGATCGCGGCCGATCGCCTGCAACGTCTCGGCGACCCAGCCTGGCGAGACGGTGTTGACCCGAATGGAAATCGAGGGCTCGGCGGCCACCGCGCGGACAAAGGCGTCCACGGCTGAATTGACAGTAGTGATGATCGCGCTTCCAGGAGCAGGATATTGCGACGCTAGGCCGGTCATGAGCGTGATCGCGCCGCCAGGGCGGACGGACTTGAGGCCAGAGCGGACGACGTTGATCTGCCCCAGCAATTTGTTGGCAAGGGAGAAGGTCCAGTCCTCGTCCATCAGCTCGGCCCACGGCTTGAAGCGCGCAGCGCTGCCGGTGCAGATGATTCCATCGACCGTTCCAAGCCGGCCGAACAGCGCCGCAATCGAGTTCGGATCCGAGATGTCGACGCGTTCGTCCGAACTGCGCGACGCGCGGATGCGATTGCTTTCGCCAAGCGCGCTGACGATTTCTTTGCCGATCAGCCCCGCCCGCCCCAATCACCAATATCTTGCCCAAAGCCTTCTCCTCTATGGTTCGCCCGTGTCGCGCACGCCCAACGCTTGGATCGAGGTTCCGGCGCAACTCTGGGGTTAAGCCGCGAGAGTCGGAAAATCGCCATTACTTCGGCGGCGGAAAGGCCAAAACATCGCCCGTATACGTCTCCACGACCTCGCTGAACGGCTCGCCGTCGGGTGTCGAAAGCACCGCGCGATGCTCGAGCACATGGTCGGGAATCGCAAGCGGTTCTCTTTCGTCCTGAGCGGCCACTGCGCTCATCTCCCAGCCCTCCGGGACCGGGCGCCACAACAAGTCCGCTGACAGCGTATGGCGGCGGAAATGAAGCGCCGCGACCGCCTTGCCGAACGGCGTATCCGTCGTGTCGAGCACATGGTTCATCTCGGGCGTCAACCGCGCCGGCACGTACCAATTGTCAGCCTCGGACAGCACATGGTCGCCGCACTTGAGGCGAACGCGGCGATAGCCCAGAGGATCATCCGGCTTGACGTCGAGAGCGGCCCGCACTTCGGGGCTCGCTGGTTTGACAACATCGCTCACCCGCTCAGCGAGTATGCGTGGCGGATCGGCCAACCGGTGAGCGGCGCACCAGCGCTCGATGGTAAGCGTCGCGCTGTCATGGGCGAGGAGGTCGGCGTTGAGCGTTTCGAGGAGCGCCAGCGCTTCGAGCCTGCCGCTAAAAGTGCTCGGCCAAGGCTTGGGCTCGTCGGCGAGCGCAGGCGCCACCTTGAGCAGGAAAAGCACTGCAATCGCCGCCAGACCGCGCAACGACGCCCTCCTCATCTGTCTTCCGCCTCGACGGACAGTTCGAACCACGCTTCCTCCGTTGCGATCAGAGCGCGCTCAAGCTCGGCGCGTTTGCCCGCCAATTCCGCGACCTTGAGCGCCTCGCTGCCGCGCGCGCTCGCCTGAGCAAGGGCATCGTCGACCCGCTGGAGAAGATCCCGGAAGCGACTCATCTTTTCTTCGAGCGCCGCGATCTCTCGCTTGAGCGGCGCAGGCTCGCGCTTAAGTCTCGCCGGCGGCGTCGGGCTGCTTTCGCGCTTGTGTCTTTGTTCCGGCCGCTCATTCCCTCCGAGCACGAACCGGCTGTAGTCGGCGACATCGCCGTCAAACGGTTTCACGGTTCCATCCGCCGCCAGCCACAGCTGGTCGACGCAGGCCTCGAGCAGACGACGATCGTGCGACACCAGAATGCAGGCGCCTTCATATTCGTTGATCGCCTCGATCAATTCCCCACGGCTGTCGATGTCGAGATGGTTGGTCGGCTCGTCAAGGATGAGGAGCTGCGGGCCGTCGAAGGCGGCGAGGCCCATCATGAGGCGCGCCTTCTCGCCACCGGACAGAGAACTCGACCTTCGTGTCCGCCCGCGCGCCGGAGAAGCCGATCATCGCTGCGCGGCCTCGGATCTTGGAGACTGCCTCTCCACGCATGCGCTCGGCGACATGGTCGTAGACGCTGCCGCCAGGATCGAGCTCGTCGATCTGATGCTGGGCGAAATAACCAACCTGAAGCCGGTTCGCGCGCACCATCTTCCCCCCCAGCGGCTGAAGACGTCCGGCGATGAGCTTGGCGAAGGTCGACTTGCCATTGCCGTTCTGACCGAGGAGGCCGATGCGGTCGTCGTCGGCGAGCGTGAGGTCCATGCGCCCGATGACCGCGCGCCCTTCATAGCCGGCGCTCACCTTCTCCAGGGTCACGATCGGTGGGCTCAAGCGCTTCGCGACCGGAGGCCACTTGAACGGCTGCACGCTCTCGTCGACCACCGCCGCGATCGGCTCCATCTTGGCTAACATTTTGAGCCGCGACTGGGCCTGGACCGCCTTCGACGCCTTGGCGCGAAAGCGGTCGACGAAAGACTGCAGATGAGCGCGGCGTTCCTCCTGCTTCTTGGCCGCCTTGCCGGCAAGGATTTGCTGCTCACGGCGCTGGCGCTCGAAGCTCGAATAGCCGCCCGTCCATAAGGTCAGCTTGCCGCGGTCGAGGTGAAGGATCTGCTCAGCGACGTCGTCGAGCAGATCGCGGTCATGGCTGATGACCAGAATCGTCGCCGGGCAGGCCTTCAAATAGTCGGTGAGCCACAGCACGCCTTCTAGGTCGAGATAATTGGTCGGCTCGTCGAGCAGCAGCGTGTCGGGTTCCGAGAACAGCACCGCGGCGAGCGCCACCCGCATGCGCCAGCCGCCGGAAAATTCCTGAAGCGAGCGGCTTTGCGCGGGCTCATCGAACCCGAGGCCCTTGAGAATACGCGCCGCCCGCGCCGGGGCGTTATGCGCTTCAATATCGACGAGACGGGTGTGGATCTCGGCGATGCGCTCTGGATCGCTCGCCGTTTCCGCTTCCGCCATCAGCGCCTCGCGCTCGACGTCAGCAGAGAGCACGAAGTCGATCAGGCTTTCCGCGCCGGCCGGCGCTTCCTGCTCGACGCTGCCGATGCGCTCGCCCTTAGGGACAACGACAGTCCCGCCCTCTGGCGCAAGCTCCCCGCGGATGAGCCGGAAGAGCGTGGTCTTGCCGGCGCCGTTGCGGCCGACGAGCCCGACATGCGCGCCCGACGGCAGCGCCGCTGTGGCGTTGTCGATCAAGAGGCGCTCGCCGAGCCGATAGGTGAGGGCGCTGATATGCAGCATGGGCGGGCTTTTCGCGCGGCGTGCGCGCTCTGGCAAGATCGAGAGGGCGCGGCTCGCCTCGTCACCCCGAGCGAAGCGTCAATTCAAGCTAGCCGAGCGTGGTGTATAAGATCCTCGGTGTCGTCGCGAACAGCAATCGATGAAGGAGGCGCGCAGTGGCGGTCGGGGGTCAAACTCTCAATCGGGTCCTTGTCTCGATTGGGTTTTCAATTGTTCTGGGCCTGGGCGGGCCGTCAGTCTCCTACGCCGACGACAGCGCCTCGTCTGCCCCGGCCGCTTCGGAACCGAAACCCGCCCCCAAGGAGGCTGAACCGGTCACCACCAAAGACCCTCAGATCGCGCTCGACGATCTCGAACTCCTTCTGGAGCCGATGACCAAAGACGAGACCGAGACTGAAGCCAAGGGCTGGTATGCGCTGCTCAGGGCAAAAGAGCGCGAAATCACAGCAGCTGAACTCGACGTACGCCGTAAGAATCGCGAAATCGCGCAGTTGGAGAAACAGAAGTCTGCCGCGGCCGACTTGGCGAAAGCCACTGAAGAGGTCAAGACGGCGACATCCGACAAGGACAAGGAGGCGGCCGCCCAGCGCCTCGCGGAGGCGCAGAAGAATCTCGCCCAGGCGGTCAAAACCGCAAGCAAGGAAACCGTCAAGGAGGAGAAGAAGGCAGAGGTGGCCACCGCGGCTATGGCCAAGCAAGCCGAGGCGGCGCCTCCACCGGCCGCGACGGTTGAGTTCGAGAACCCGGCGGCGGATGCAAAGGTCGCGCCCTCGGCAAGTGAAAAGACTGTCTTGCAGAAGGCGGCCGAATCCGCGGCGAAGAAATCGGAAGACGCCGGAGGCGCCGCCAAGGTCGAGAAGGTGGTCGCGGCGACTGAAAAAGAAGCTGCGGCGGCGGACCAAATCAAAACGCTGGCTGAATCGGCGCCGGCGGCGGCTGGACAGGCCGCAGCGGCGACGTCAACTGCGCCAAGAGCGGCCACCGCCGCGGTCGCCGCCACCTCGAAAACGGCAGAAAGGCTTGCTGAAAAGGCGGATGAAGCCAGCGCCGCCAAGACCGACGTTAAGGTGCAACTGGTCGATTACAGCACCCAATTGATGGGCGAGCGCACCGCGCTCACCGACCGCCTGAAACTCGTGCTCGACAAATTCGAAGCCAAAGGCGGCGACGGCAAGCCCTATCGTCTCTACATCGCCTCGATTGGCGGCATCAAGATCGACGTCACGGACCGAACCGCGACCATGGCGAGACTTTCTGGCTGGCTAACCTCGGAGGAAGGAGGGCTGAGGCTGGCGCGCGATGTCGGGACGTTTCTTGCCTACATCATCGGGTCTATCATCGTCGCCAAAATCGTGCGCGTGATCCTGCGCCGGGTCATGAGCGGCGACCACGTGACCTCGCAGCTTCTACGCGACTTCATCATCTCGTCCTGCGGGCGTGTCATCGTCGCGGTCGGCTTTTTGCTTGCATTATCAGCGCTGGAGGTGAACCTGGCGCCTCTGCTCGCAGTTATCGGCGCGGCGGGCTTCGTCGTGGCCTTCGCGTTGCAGGGCACGCTCAGCAATTTCGCCAGCGGCCTTCTGATCATGGTGTTTAAGCCGTTCGACGTCGGCGATGAAGTCGAAGTCGGCGGCGGCATAAAGGGAAAGGTGACCCACGTTACGATCTTCAGCACCTACATCCGCACGGATGATGGCCTCGTGAAGATCGTACCGAACGACAACATCTGGAAGAGCGTCATCATCAATCAGACGACGGGGATCGTTAAGGCAGCGCCATCGGGCGATACGAAACCGCCCGAGGAGAATGCGGAAGCCAGCATGAGCGCGCGAGTTTAGGATCGCAGGCTTTTGCTGCGGCGCGCGATCCTAGGTTCGCTCAGGGCTTGTTCGGAATGTCCAGCATGGCGCCGGTGCGGAACAGGATGCCGGCTGCGCCGGCTCCAATGAGCGGAGCGATGATGAACAGCCAGAGCTGGGCGACCGCGCCTGGGTTCGAGCCGATTCCAACCAGCGCCGGGCCGATCGAGCGGGCCGGATTGACCGACGTGCCGGTGATGTTGATGCCGACCAGATGGATCACGACCAACGTCAGTCCGATGGCGAGGCCGGCGAAACCAGTCGGCGCGATCGGGTGGGTGACGCCAAGAATGCACACCAGGAACAGGAACGTGCCCACCACTTCGAACACGAGGGCGGAAACGACGTTGTACTCTCCGTTGTAGCCGGCGCCCCAGCCGTTCTGGCCTAGTGAGCCGGTCCACCCTTGAGCCTTGCCGGACAGGATGAGATAGAGCACTACTGCGGCGACGATCGCGCCCAAAACCTGGGCGATCCAGTAGCTGATCATCTCCGCGACGCTCATGCGCCCCGCGACGTAGACGCCGAAGCTCACCGCTGGATTGACGTGACAGCCCGAGATCGGCCCGATGCCATAGGCCATTGCGACAATGGCGAAGCCGAAAGCGCTCGCGATGCCGAGAAGATCGACGGCCGTCGGCCCCGACCCCATGCCGCCGACCACCGCCGCCCCGCAACCGAAGAACACGAGCGCGAATGTCCCAATAAATTCAGCGACCTGCTTATTCATCATCCCCTCCGAGCTCGCGCCCGATTTGCGAGAACGCCGTTATAGCTACGGCTCGACCCTGAGGAAAGGCCGCGGCAAAGCCCCTCTCGGCCAGCGCCTGCTTCGTCCACGCACGGGCCGTTGCTTTCGCAGAGCCTGCAGATATATATGCCACGCCTTTTTCATGACCCCTCGATGAACGGCGCGGTTTCGTGTCGTGGAGTTGCCATCCCCCGTGCTGATCACTGCCGCCTACGCGCAAGCCACCGGCGCTGGCCCCTTTGGAGCAAGCGGCGACACGCTAGTCCAGCTGGTGCCGATCGTGGCGATGATCGCGATCGTCTATTTCGTGCTGTGGCGCCCGCAACAACGGCGCGCTAAGGAGCAGCGTGAAATGGTGCAGGCGGCGAGGCGCGGCGACGTCGTCGTCACCAGCGGCGGTCTGATCGGCAAGGTCACCAAGTCGGTCGACGATAACGAAGTCGAGTTCGAGATCGCTCCCAACGTGCGCGTGCGGCTCGCTCGCTCCGGCATTGCCGAAGTGCGCGCCAAGGGCGAGCCGGTCAAGGACGTGATCCCGCCGGCCAAATCGACGCCGGCCAAGAAAGATGCGCCCAACCCTTGAGGGCGCGCGCCCAATCCTTTGGCGCAGGTTAAGGCTCTGCCTGAGAATAGAAAAGTCTAATGCTTCGTTTCGCGAACTGGAAATTAGCCTCCGTCCTGGCGCTCGTGGCGGCCGCGGTTCTCGTGATCTTGCCGAGCTTCATGCCAGCTCAGCCGGTCGAGGCGCTGGCGGCGCGCCTCCCGAGCTTCATTCCGCTGCGCCAGATCGTGCTCGGCCTCGATCTGCAAGGCGGCGCCTACCTGTTGATGGAGGTCGACACGCCCTCGGTGATCAAGGCGCAAGTGGAGGCGCTGCGCGACGATGTCCGGCAGAAACTGCGTGAGGGCAAGATCGGCATATCCGGGGGCATTGCAGCTGAGCCCCGGGCGGTCGTCGTCCGCATCGCCGATCCGGGGGAGCGCGCCAAGGCGCTGGACCTTCTTGGGTCGCTAAGCCAGCCAATCGGAGGTGCGCTAGCCGGGGGAAACGGCCGCACGCTTGACGTCACGCAAACAAACGATGGCGTGCGTCTGGCGCTGACCGACGCGGCGATCGCCGACAAAGTGCGTCACGCGGTCGGGCAATCGATCGAGGTGCTCAACCGCCGCATCAACGCGATGGGCACCAAGGAGACTGTCATCCAGCAGCAGGGGCCGAACCGCGTGCTGATCGAGGCGCCGGGCAGCCAGGACACGACGGCCCTTAAGAATATGATCGGGCAGACAGCCAAGCTCGAGTTCCGCCTGGTCGCCGACCCGGGCGATCCGCCGAACGAGGCCGAGACACTGCCGATGCAGAAGGGCGGAGGCTCGGTTCAAGTCCAGAAGCGGGTCATGGTCGATGGCGAGGATCTGGTCGACGCGCAGCAAAGCTTCGACCAACAGACTGGGGAGCCGGACGTCACCTTCCGCTTCAACCTGCGCGGCGGGCAGAAGTTCGGCCAGGTCACGGCGGCGAACGTCGGTCGCCCGTTCGCCATCGTACTCGACGGCAAGGTGATCTCCGCGCCAGTTATCCGTTCGCCGATTACCGGCGGCACTGGCCAGATCACTGGCAATTTCAGCCTTGAGGAGGCCTCGAGCCTGGCCATTCTGCTGCGCGCCGGCGCGCTCCCGGCCAAGCTCACCGTGATCGAGGAGCGCACGGTCGGACCCGGCCTCGGCCAGGACTCGATCGACGCCGGGAAACGCGCGGCCTATGTCGGGGCGGCGCTGGTCGTCGTCTACATGATCGCGACCTACGGCATCTTCGGCGTGTTCGCCGATCTCGCGCTCGCGGTGCATATCCTCTTCATCTTCGCCTCGATGGTCCTGCTCGGCGCAACGCTGACGCTGCCTGGCATCGCCGGCATCGTTTTCACCATCGGCATGGCGGTCGATTTCGAACGTCCTTATCTATGAGCGCATCCGCGAGGAGGCGCATCTCGGCCGCTCGGTCATTTCTGCGCTCGACGCGGGCTTCCGCCGCGCCTTCGCAACCATCATCGATTCCAACGTCACGATGTTCGTCGCCGCGCTCATCCTCTATCTGTTCGGATCAGGCGCGGTGCGCGGCTTCGCCGTCTCGCTGGGCCTGGGTATTCTGACCTCGGTCATCACCGCGGTCACCATGACGCGCATGATGATCGCGCTCTGGTATCACCGCGCGCGGCCGAAAACGCTGCCGATATGAGCGAAGCGATGCGCAGAACGGAACTTGCGGCATGAAACGGCTTCGGCTCGCGCCCGAGAACACCAAATTCGGCTTCATGCGGTTCCGCCGCGTCAGCTATCCGCTGTCGGCGGTGCTGTCGATCATCTCGGTCCTCATGTTCCTGTTCGTGGGGATGAATTTCGGCATCGACTTTGCCGGCGGCACTCAGGTCGACATGCGCGCCAAGAGCGGCGACGCCAATGTCGCGGCCATTCGATCCAAGGGCGAAGGCCTCGGCGTTGGTCCTGTTGAAGTCCAGCGGGTCGGCGCTGAATCCGACGTGCTGCTGCGTCTCGGCGTGCAGCCCGGAGGCGACGCCGGACAGCAGACCGCGATCGCCAAGATCAAGGACGCGTTCGGCGCCGATTACGAGTTTCGTAGCGTCGATTCGGTCGGCCCGACCGTCTCGGCCGAGCTCGTCCAGCGCGGCACGCTCGGCGTTGTCGTCGCCATCCTCGCGGTCCTCACCTATTTGTGGTTCCGCTTCGAATGGCAATTCGCGGTCGGCGCGATCATCGGCACGATGCACGATCTTTTGCTGACGGTCGGCTTCTTCTGCGTCACCCAGCTCGAGTTCAACCAGACGTCGATTGCAGCGATCCTCACGATCGTCGGCTATTCTCTCAACGAGACCGTGGTCGTGCTCGACCGCATTCGCGAGGTGATGCGCAAATACAAGCGCCTGTCGACCGCCGAAATCATCGACATGTCGATCAACGCCGTGCTGCCGCGGACTATCATGACGGCGACGACCGTCTTTCTCGCGCTGCTCGCGCTGTTCTTCCTCGGCGGCCATGTCATCCGCTCGTTCTCGGCGGCGATGATCTGGGGCATCTTTGTCGCCACCTATTCGTCGATCTTCATCTGCTCGCCGATGCTCATCTACATGGGCGTGCGCGCCGACACCTTCGACAGGATGCGCGAAAAGGAAGCCGCCGGCGCCGACGTGCAGGATGTGAAGGCGAAGGAGAAGGCGTGAACGAGGCTGAGCCGCGGCTCGCTTTCGCGCCCGGCAGCCATTCGATCACGGCCTATGGGCAGGGCGCGTTCGCCTTCGCCGGCATGCGTCACGCAGGCTCAATTCTGGCGACCCCGAAAGGCGTGCGGCCGATCGAAGCGACCAGCGTCGACGATCTCGCGCCGGCCGTGCTCCCGCCCCTCCTGGCCGAATGCGCCGAGAGTCCTGGCTCGATCGAGTTCCTCATCGTCGGCACAGGCGCCCGCATGGCGCCCATCCCGAAAGCCTTGCGCTCCGCGCTTAGTCAGGCCGGCCTGCGCTTCGAGGCGATGGCGACCGGCCCGGCCCTGCGCGTCTACAATGTCATGCAGACCGAAGGGCGCCGTGTCGCGGCGGCGTTGATCGGCGCGCCGTGACCACGCGCCCTGCGGCGGACGCCGACCCGCTCGCGGGAGCCACCGAGCATTGCGCCGAACTCGCCCGCACTCACGCCCGCGATCAGTGGCTCAGCGCACTTTATGCAAGTGCGGAAGCGCGCGGCCCTCTCTTCGCTTTGGCGAGCTTTGATTACGAAATCCGCCACGCTCTCCAACGCGCCACCAATCCCACTTTGGCGGCGATACGGCTTGCGTGGTGGCGCGAAGCGATCTCCGGCGAACGGCCGGCCGAGGCGGCCGGCAATCCGGTGACGCTCGCCCTTCAGGCGGCGATTGGCGCCTATGCCCTGCCCCAAGCGTGGCTCGAGGCCATGCTGGATGCGCGTTTGCACGAGATCGCGCCCGATGAGCGTTTCGACCTCGCAGCCTTTCGCGCATACGCTGACGAGAGCGAGACCGCGCGGCTGAAGCTTGCCTCGCGGATCGCCGCCGCAGGACAGGACCTCGATTCGGCGAACGCGGCCACTCCGGCCGGCGTGGCGCTGGCGCTAACGCGCGTGCTCAAGGAACTGCCGTTCAAGGCCGGAGCGGCTCCGACGCTCATTCCAGCCGACGTCGCCGCGCGGCATGGGGCAACGGTGGCCGACTTTGACGCGCGGCGCGCGACGCCCGGGGTCCTCGGCGCATGCGCGGAACTTAGAGGCATGGCCCGCACAGAACTTTCCGAGGCGGAGCGCCGGCTGAAGGGCTCTCCTGCTGAAATCCTGCCGGCCTTCATCCCGCTTGCGCCGTTGCGGCTCGACCTCGACCGGCTCGACCGCAATTCGGAGCATCCATTCGACGCCGTCAGCGAAGCCTCGCCGCTGCGTCGCCAATGGGCGATCTGGCGCTGGGCGCGGGCGCGCTGAAGACGATCTTGCCAGTCCGAGACGCTCAAACGATTTGCAGAAGCTCTAGCTTACAATCGCGCTCAACGGTGAAGCTGGACGCAAAGACGGTTGAACTTGTCTCGTTCTTGTGGCCACCTCCCTCCCCTTCATGAACAGAACCTCGAATCTCAGCGGCGTCGCCGCGATGCTCGCCGCGACTGCCGCGTTTGTCGTCGGCGACAGCTTCATGAAGGCGGTCACGGCCGATCTTCCGCCCTTTGAAGTGCTGTTTCTGCGCGGCGTCGCTGCCAGTCTCGCCTGCGGCCTGCTGCTTGCCGCGCTGGGTCACCTGCGCGTCATCTCCTCGGCGTTGGATCCTCGCGCATTGCTACGGGCGGCGGGAGAAACGCTCAGCGTGCTCTGCTACATCCTGGCGCTCGCGCGACTGCCGATCGCTGATGCGATCGCCATCCTTCAGACAGCGCCGCTCATCCTGATCCTGGCTGTCGCTTTCCTGCTTCGCGAGCGCGTCGGAGCGGCGCGCGTCGTGCTTGCGCTCATCGGCTTCGCTGGCGCTTTTCTGGTCGCCCAGCCGGGATCAGCCGGAATCTCGCCCGCCGCCCTGTTCGCCTTCGCGTCCGCTTTATTGATCGCCGCGCGCGATCTGGTCGGCCGTAATGTGCCCGGACGCATTCCGGTGATGGTCGTCACCTTCGCGACGAATGTCATGGTGATGGTTACATCGGGGGTGATGTCGCTCGCTTTCGAACACTGGCGGGCGCCAGCGGCCTGGCATCTCGCCTTTCTCGGGTCGGCCGGCCTGTTCGTCACATTGGGCCATGCCGGGCTCTTGCTCGCCTACCGTCTCGGACGAACAGCCGCGGTCGCGCCCTTCTTCTACAGCTTCGCGCTCTGGGCCGTGCTGTCGGGGCTGTTCGTCTTTGGCGCCCTGCCGAACGCTCTTGCGCTTGCCGGGATCGCGCTGATTGCGGGCAGCGGCGTCGCCATCGTTCTTCTCGACCAACGCCGCGGCGAGGAGATCGCTCTCACGGAGGCGCTTTGACGCCTTGGCGATCCCTCACCCCTTCAGGTGCTCGATCTCCATGAAGGCGAAATCGAACGGATTGGCGTTGATGACATTGTGCTCGACGCCTTCCCGCCGGGCGTAGGGAACATGCCGCTTGAGCGGCGTCGTGCGCGTGCCGCCGCCCGGCTCCTCCAGAAGCAGGTCGCCGTCGAGCATGGGCACGACGACGTAGTCGGCCTCATGGCGGTGCCACCCTGTCTCGGCCCCCGGGGCGAAGCGCCATTCGGTCACCCGCACATGCGGCTGGGAGATATGGACATGGGGGGTGGCTTTCGGTCTTGACGTCATGGGCGCTTCCTTTGGAGGTCCTGTCCGCCACTAAACGCCAGGCGCCATGGGGTTAGCAAGGGGGGATGCAGCTCCCGGTTGCAACCCAAGCACGAGTTTGCCGCAAAGAGATCGAAAACAAATGAAAGGAAATGAAAGGAAAACTGCTTTCATTTGTTTTCATTTCTTTTTTCTAATCTAGCCTTTTCAATGGGTTACGAGCAAAAAAATAGAAAATTTACGTCCCCTCTCCACTCGCGCCCGAGGTTGTGTTGGAAGTCGCCTCAAGCGCATCTGTCATCCCCTTCGATCGTCGAGCGGCCGTTGGCTCGGCGGATTTGCCAGCGGCCATGGTATATCATGTAATTCAGATTAAGCCAAGAAATTCCGCTATTTTCTGCTTAACAGGATTAGGTCAGAGGCTGACGCCCTGAAACGCCGCCTCATCTCACCCCGCCGTGGTGGAGAAGCGCAACAGCGCTCAGCGCGGTTTACCCAGTTGCTGTGGTTAACAAAAATCGTGTACCCTTTGGCTTCACGTGCTTTTTCAACGCTGTGTTGGGAAACCCGTGGGAAAGCCGACAATGAGAAACTTCAATCGCTTCACGATAGGCTTTCTGCTCGGACTGATTGCGTTCGCTTCGACTTCGGCGCGAGCCGGAGCGCCAAACGATTTCTTTTCGGAGGCCATTGGAGCAGGGCCGCTTGATCACGTCACGAGCTTGGTTGCTCCGATCCCAGATGTGAGCACGGGCCAGACGGGTTCAACGCAGGCCGTGCTGACCAGCCCTCATAAAACGGTCAATTACGATGACATCACCAATTCGTTTAACTACGGCGGCGGCATCGGCGAGCCGATTTCCACTGGAGTATCCTCGGCGTCCGCAGATCGGTCCACGGGTCAACTGCATGCGGAGGCGGGAGTGACCTCCCTCATAAATGGCGTTTCCCTGTGGGGTTTTGGATGCGACTGCACAGCGCCGGGGTATGCCAACGCAATTGCGGCTTTCGGCGATACCGTGACCTTTTCCGGTTTGACTCCTGGAAGCAATGTTATCCACTTTTCAGTGAATATTGAAGGGAGCCTTACAACAATCCCTCCCTATCAGACTGTTGGCGGCAAGTTGTCCGGTCAGGCGTCGCTTCAGGTTCTCATAAATCAGCCGGTTTGTTTTAACGGCGGATTCTGCCCACAGACCACGGGCGATGTCAGCTCTGCAACTCAGATCAACTGGCAATCCCAACCCGGTTCGCCGCCAATGACAATCGATCAAACTTTCGATGGGTCGATCGTCATCGACACTGCCTCCGCAACCGTCCCCATCCTTGTGATCTTGGGCGCTTCGGGACAATTCGGATTAGCCGACGACACTGCAGTGTTTTCCTTTGATGATCTCCCGCCGGGCGTCACTTTCACCTCCGCTTCCGGCGACTTCCTGAGCCGCTCCGTGCCCGAACCTTCTACGTGGATTTTGCTGCTCGCTGGCTTCGGCGGAATGGGGCTTGCCGGCTATATGCGGCCGCGGAAAGCAGGGGCAATCGGCTGACGCAACAAAGCGGCGGCTTCTGGACCGCCCTCCATCCACAGCAAAGCTTGCGCGATCGAAGGCGGACGAAAGTTGCAGCATTGGCCGCGTTCGGGTTTGTTCTCTCTTCTAGACTAGAAAGCGCTCTCCTCCGCTTGTTTAATCCGGGCGGCGCAATGGGCCTCGCGCGGCCCCCCCACTCAGATCCCATCGAGCCAGGCGAGCAGGGTCTCGAGCCACGGCGTTTCCACATGGAAACGGGAACCGGAGGATGTCCGCACGACGAGCCCGCGCAGGCCAAACACAAGAACGGCGGCCGAAGGCGAGCCCGCAGCGAGGTCGGCTGTGGTCGCCTGCATGAGCGCTTGCGGCGCGTCGGCGCCTGAAACCTCGACCGCGGCCCAGCCGTCGTCGACGCTGGTCGCGCACCAACCTTCTCGCCAGCCGTCCGCAACCGCCAACGGCGAAGGCGTGACGAGCAGCGCGCTCGTCCGCCCGATGCGCAGGGCATGCTCACCCTCTGGCGCGCGGGCATAAAGCCCGAGCACGGGCGCGCCCGGCGCAAGGTCGGCAATCGCTGCATCGAGATCGCCCGAAAGCAGGGTTTGCCCGAGCTTGGCCAGCCGCCGCATTGTCAGGCGTTGGCGGTCAATGAGCTGCTCCGCGTCGCCGCGGGCCGGCGGCCATTCCATCTCACGCATGGAGCCGCTTTCCTTCCGGATCGAGCGCGACGGTCGCCACGATTGTCGCGCGCCGCTCGGCGCCGAGATGATAGACGCTGACCGCTTCGCCGATGCGCGATTGGCCCGCGTCGACGAGGCCGAGCGCGATCGGGCGCCCGAGGTTCGGACTGAAATAGCTCGATGTCACATAGCCCTGCGAGCGCCTGGCGCGCCCTTCGCCCGACGTGACATGCGCGCCGGTCGGCAGCGGCTTTTCTCCTGCGGCGACGCTGAGGCCGACGAGTTGCTTGCGGCGCGGGTCATTCGCGACCGGCATGAAGAGCGAACGTTTGCCGATATATTCATCCGTTCTCGAGTTGCGCGGGCCGGCGAATCCAAGGTCATGCGGCATGGTCGTCCCGTCGGTGTCCTTGCCGACGATGATATAGCCTTTCTCGGCGCGCAGGATCATCAGCGCTTCGAGTCCCAGAAGTCCGCCGCCGAAAGCATTGAGCTTCTCGAAGAGGCGCGCCCGTAAACCCGCGGCGCGCCGCGCAGGAACCGAGAGCTCGTAAGAACGGTCGCCCGTGAAGCTCACGCGCGCCAAACGGAGCGGCGCGCCATCGAATGCGCCGGTCGTAAACGCCATATGCGGCAGCGCCCCATCGTCGAGCGCGAGATCGAGCCCGCAAGCCCCGATGAGGTCTCGCGAGCGGGGCCCGGTGACGGTGAGTGTTGCCCATTGCGCCGTCGTGTCGTGAATGGCGACATGGGCCGCGTCGAAGCGGTCCTGGCGCCAAAGTTCGAGACGCGTACGCACCGCATCCGTATGACCCGACGAGCAGGAGATAAGAAAGCGATCTTTCGCCAACCTGAGCGTCACGCCGTCGTCGAGCACGACGCCCGACTCCTGCAACACAAAGCCGTAGCGGATCCGGCCGACTTTCAGCGTCGAGAGACGGTTGTAGCTATGGAAATCGGCGAGCGCGGCGGCGTCGGGGCCGATGATTTCGATCTTGCCGAGCGACGAACCGTCGACCAAAGCGACCGTGTCGCGCGCAAGCGCGGCCTCGCGCTGGATGGCGCGCTCAGGCTCGCCCCTCCCATGCCATGCGGGCCTCAGCCAGCCGCCATATTCGCGCAGTTGCGCGCCCGCGGCGCGATGCTCGGCCTCGAGCGGTAGGCGTCGTAGCGGATTGGTCAGCGCGCCCCGTCGCCGGCCTGCGATAACGCCCATCGGGACTGGCGCGAAAGGTGGGCGATAAGTGGTCGTTCCGGTTTCATCAATGGTGCGGCCGGTGAGCGCGGCAAGTGCGGCGATGCCGTTGACATTGGCGGTCTTGCCCTGATCGGTCGCCATGCCGAGCGTGGTGTAGCGCTTCAAGTGCTCGACTGAGACGTAGCCCTCGCGCGCGGCGAGCGCGACGTCCTTGAGCGTGACGTCGTTCTGGAAATCGATCCAGCGCCGGCCCTCGTCATCGGCCTTGGGCCAGGTGGCCTGGATCGCGTATTGGCTCGCAGGCGCGTTCGGCGCGGCGCCCTCGCCGCCGCCGGCCTCGTGCCCCTCGCGCAACGATTCCGCAAGCGTGAAGGCGCCATTGGCAGCCCCGGCGACTCTCGTGTCTGCGATGCCGTCCATGGGAACGAGCGCGGCCAGCCTTTCGTCATAGCGCAGCTTGCCGCGCGCCTGGGCGTAGAGATGCACGGTCGGCGACCATCCGCCGGAGAGCAGCAGCGCGTCGCAGTCGCGGGTCTTCCCAGCGATGCGCACCGCCTCGACGCCTCGCGTCCCGATTACTCCTTCGATGACGGCGGCGTGCGTCACTGGCAATTGGCTTGCCGGGCCGGAGGCACGCGTGTCGAGAATCGCGACATCCGCGCCCGCCTCGCCGAGAGCCTCGGCGACGGCATAGGCGCTGTCATTGTTTGTCGCGACAACCACGCGCTTGCCCACGAGGACAGCGTAACGCTTGAGATAGACGAGCGCCGCGTCGGCCGACATGACGCCCGGCCGATCGTTGTCGGGAAGGATGAGCGGCCGCTCGATCGCGCCGGCCGCGATCGCGATCCGCTTCGGGCGGATGCGCCACAGCGCATCTGGCTCGGCCATGCGCCGCTCCCAGGCGCAGACGAGATTGCCATCGTAGACGCCGTAGGCGGTCGTGCGGGTTAGGACCCGCCCGCCTGCGGCTTCGACGGCGCGCACGACGCGGAGAGCCCAGTCGCGCCAGTCTCCTCCTTCGATCGCACCACCGCGATGAGCGAGCTGGCCGCCGATCTCGGCATGATCGTCGAGGAGGAACACTGCGCGCCCCGCTCGGGCGGCGGCCGCAGCCGCGGCGAGACCGGCGGGACCGGCGCCGACAACAAGCAGATCGCAGGGCGTGTTGAACTGCGGATTGTCAGCCGGCGGACGATTGTTCGGATCGACGCGGCCGAGGCCGGCCATGGCGCGGATCGAGCCTTCGAAGGTCTCCCAGCGCGGCCATAGGAAAGTCTTGTAATAGAAACCTGCCGGCAGCACGGGCGCGAGCCTGTCGATGAGAGCGGCGCGATCGGCGGCGGCGGTCGGCGCGGCATTGACCGAGCGCACGGCGACATCGTTCTCGAGCGACTCAGTGGTCGCGCGCAGGTTCGGCGTCGTCTTGCTCGCGCACGTCACGTCGACGATCGCGTTCGGCTCCTCCGTCCACGCGCCCCACACCCCGCGCGGCCGATGATATTTGAAGCTGCGGCCGACGACGCGAACGCCATTCGCCAGCAGCGCCGAGGCGATGCTGTCGCCGGCGAAGCCAGAATAAGGCTTGCCGTCGAAGGTGAAAGCGAGAGGCCGGCCGCGATCGACCTGGCCGCCGGTCGGCAGACGTACGCTGGTCAAGGCGCGTGCCTCGCCAAAGTTTCGCTGCCGACGACGGCGTTGGTCGCCGTGTCGCGCCTCATCGCGAACATCTCCATGCAGGTGAGATGCAGCCAGATCTCGCGCGCCTCGCCTTTTGGGTTGGCGTTGAACCAGAGGTAGCTCGCCCATTCGGCGTCGCTGATCGAGCCTGCCGGCTCGGGCCGCGCCTTGGGTTCGCCGACATAGTGAAATTCGCTCTCGTCGCGCGGGCCGCAGAAGGGACAGGGGAAGATTTGCATTGAACGTCTCTAGATCAGCTTGTGCTTAGACGTCATCGCGAGCGCAAGCGAAGCGATCCCGGAGTACGTAGCGCCCCCCACGGCCCCTGGATTGTTTCGTCGCTTCGCTCCTCGCAATGACGATTTTGCCTGCATGCGGACCGCCTAATGCTCGATGCCGGAGCCCGCGGCCTCGTCGATGAGGCGACCCGAGGCGAAGCGGGAAAGGTCGAAGGGCCGGCTGATCTCATGATGAGCCCCGGTCGCAAGCAGATGCGCGAGCAATGTGCCGCCGGCCGGAATTGCCTTGAAGCCGCCCGTTCCCCAGCCGCAGTTGAGAAAAACGCCTTGAACCGGCGCGGGCCCAATGATGGGCGAAGAGTCCGGAACGACGTCGACGATTCCGCCCCATTGGCGCATCAGCTTCAGTTGGCCGAAGGCGGGGAACATCTCGAGCAGGCCGGCGAGGACGAGCTCCTGCATCGGCGGCGAGCCGCGCTGCCCGTAGGAGGGAACGCGGTCGAGACCGCCGCCGAACACGATCTCCCCCTTGTCCGATTGGCTGGCGTAGACGCCGGTCCCGAGATGCAGAACGACGATGTCGAGACACGGCTTGATGGGCTCGCTCACCATCGCCTGCAGCGTGTAGGAATGAATCGGCAGTTTCACTCCGGCTTTGGCCAAGAGCTGCGACGAATGGCCGGCGACCGCGACGCCGACGGCTTCGGCGCGGATCTCGCCCAGAGACGTCTCGATCCCGACGCAGGCGCCATTCCGCAGTATAAAACCCGTCGCCTCGCAATTCTCGACGATGTCGACGCCGAGCCGATCGGCGGCGCGCGCATATCCCCAGGCCACCGCATCGTGGCGGGCGATTCCGCCGCGCTTCTGCCAAACCCCGCCGTTCGGCAGATAGCGGGAATCGAGCGATTGGGTCATGAGCGGCAGCTTCTCGCGGACCTGGTTCGCGCCCCAAAGCTCCGCGTCGACGCCGTTGAGCTGCATCGCGTTCGTGAGCCGCGCGGCGATTTCAAGCTGCGCTGGCGTATGCGCGAGATTGAGGATGCCACGCTGGCTCAGCATCACGTTGAAGTTGAGCTCACGCGACAGTCCCTCATAGAGCCTCAGCGCGAGATCATAGAGGGCGACCGACTCGGGATAGAAGTAGTTCGACCGTACGATCGTTGTGTTGCGCCCTGTGTTGCCGCCGCCGAGCCAGCCCTTCTCGATCAGGCAAACGTGCGAGCTTTTGTGGGTCTTGGCGAGGTAATAGGCGGTCGCCAGCCCATGTCCGCCGCCGCCGACGATGACGAAGTCGTAAGCAGGCTTGGGCTTCGCCTTGCGCCAGGCCTGCGGCCAGCCCTTGTGGCCGGCCAAGCCCTCGCGAACGAGAGCGAACGCAGAATAGCGACTGCTCATTTTTGGTTTCGGCCGGTCATGCGCGCATCGCCTTGCCGGCAGGATCGTAAGGCGAGGGCGCGATGACGCGCGCTTTGCGCTCGGCGCCGACGATATGCACGGCGAGCTCGGAGCCGATCTCCGCCGCTTCCGGCGCAACCAAGGCCATCGCCAGGCTTTTGTCCAGCGTATGCCCATAGCCGCCGGAGGTTACGAAGCCGACGAGGGCGCCCGATCGCCAGACGGGTTCGTAGCCGGTTGCGTCGGCGTCAGTCGCGTCGATTTCGAGCGTGACCAGCTCACGCTCGGGCGGCGGCCCCTTGCTCTCGATGAGCGCCGCCTCCCGACCGATAAAGTCGCCCTTGTCCCAGGCGACCCAACGGTCCATGCCCGTCATGCGCGGGGTACGATCTTGGGTGAATTCCGCCGACCAGATGCCGAAGCTCTTTTCGAGCCTGAGCGAGAGAACCGCGTTGTAGCCGTACTCCTTGACCCCAAGATCGCGGCCCGCCTCAAGCAAAGTCCGGCGCAGGGCCGCATGCTCGAGCGCGCGGCAATTGATCTCGTAGCCGAGTTCGCCGGTCACCGAGAGGCGCGCGACTTTCGCCCGCACGAGGCCTACGTCGAGCGTCGCCGCGCCCATGAAGGGCAGAGCGGCGTTCGACACGTCCTGGTGCGTCACGCGCGCGAGCAGCTCGCGCGATTTCGGTCCCGACAGCGAGAAGCCGATCACATCGTCGGAGATGTCGCGAACGCTCACGCCTTCGCGTGCATGATCCGCGAACCAACGCATGTGCCATTGACGAAGGTAGTAAGAGCCCTCGATCCAGAACGTCCCATCGCCCCAGTTGATGATGGTCAGGTCGCCTTTGAGCCTGCCCGTCTCGGACAGCATCGGGGCCAGGCGCGCCCGACCAGGTTTGGGCAGGCGGGCCGCCGTCATCCAGTCGAGCCAGCTTTCGGCCGCGGCGCCGGTCACTTCGTAACGCGAGAACGAAGCAATATCGAGGAGCCCGACGCCTGACCGCACCATGCGGCATTCGGCGCCAACGATGTCGAAGGCGTTCGAGCGCTTGAGCGTCGGCTTTTCCTCGAACCCCGCCGGCGCGAAATAGAGCGGAATCTCAAGCCCCCAGGAATGGCCCCAGCGGCAGCCCGCCTCCGTCATCGCATCGTAGGCCGGGGGCGTCTTGAGCGGCCGACCGGCGGGCAGTTGTTCGTTGGGATAGGTCATCACGAAGCGGCGGGCATAGAACTCGCCGGTCGTCTGCCTGATGTATTCGCGGTTCGAGGCGAAGGCGCCGTAGCGCGCGATGTCGAGTCCGTAGACGTCTGCCTCCGCCTCGCCATGGATGATCAGCTCCGCCAGCGATTTGCCGACGCCGCCGCCTTGAAGAAATCCAGCCATGACCCCGCAGGCGAGCCAATAGCCGCGCTTTCCCGCGACCGAGCCCACAAGCGGGTTGCCGTCAGGCGAAAAAGTGAAGGCGCCATTGACCCATTTGCGTATTCCCGCGGTCTGCAAGACCGGATAGCGGTGGTGAACGAGTTCGAGTTCGCCGGCGATGCGGTCGATGTTCTCGGGCAGAAGCTCGACCCCATAATCCCAGGGCGCGCCGTCCATCGACCAGTGCTGGGGCTGGGTCTCGTAGATGCCGACCAGGATGCCTTTCTGGTCCTGGCGCATGTAGGTGAACCCCTCAAGGTCCACGACCATGGGCAGTTCGGTCTTGAAAGCCGCGATTTCGGGGATTGTCTCCGTTAGCAGATAGTGATGCTCCAATGGCGAGAGCGGAAGGTCGAGCCCGACCATCCGCCCGACCTGCTTCGCCCATAGTCCCGCGGCGTTCACCACATGCTCGGCGTTAATGACGCCGGCCTCGGTGATGAGGTCCCAGGAGAAGTCCGAGCGCTGGTTCAATTCCCTGACGCGATTGTGCTCGAGCACGGTCGCGCCCCGTTTCTTGGCCGCGCCAGCATAAGCCCAAACAGTTCCTGTGGTGTCGACATAGCCTTCGCGGTCGGCCCACATGCCTCCTAGCACCCCCTCGACATTGATGATGGGACAACGGGCCTTGATTTCCTCCGGCGTCACCAGGCGGACGTCATCAATCCCAATGGCCTGGAAACGGCGATAAGACGACCGCAGCCACTCCCAGCGCTCCGGGGCCGAAGCGACATGAATGCCGCCGGTCATATGCATCCCGATGGGCTGGCCGGATTCGGCTTCGACCTCTTTCAGAAGGTCGATCGTATAGGCCTGGAGGAGCGCCATATTCGGGTTGGCGTTGAGAGCATGAAAACCGCCGGCGGCGTGCCAGGAGGAGCCAGCGGTCAGAACGGAGCGCTCCACCAGCGCGATGTCGGTCCAACCCAATCTTGTCAGATGGTAAAGAACAGAAGCACCGACGACGCCTCCGCCGACCACAACGACGCGATAGTGCGCTTTCATCTGCGGACTCCCTGGCCAGAGCGAGTGTTGTTCCTCCTACCGAGTGTTTGGTTCGTCTGGACATCGTTGTCCAGATTGGAAGCCCTGATTTATTTTGTCCGCGAGTGTGGCTTTTGTCGCCTTGTCCGGGGATGCCGAATATGCGTATGCATGAGTGTTTGCGTCGGTCGCAAGATATGGCTGCGGGCGGCCTGAAAGCCGTCGCCTGCGCGGTTAATGAGGACCTCATGACGAGGGTTGAATTCCGTTTGAAAATGGCTGCTGGCGGCTAAGTCGCTAGTTTAGAGCGGACGCGAGCGGAATTGCCTGGGTGGTCAAGATTTACAGAGAGTTGGCGAGTGTGACGGACGATATAGGCGGGGGCTAGGCGTTGTTCGTACGCGCGCATGCGTTTTGAGGCAAAGGGGTGGTATGAGGCGGAGCGGGGCCTTGACGCTCGCAGTGGTCCTGACGCTTGGCGCGGTAACCGGCGGCCGGGGGCAGGAGCTATCGGGCTCCGTGACGTCGGCAAACAGTTCTCTCGACGGACTTGTTCTGCCGTCGGTTCCGGAGAATTGGGCAGATCTACCGTTCAAGCTGACAGCTTCCCAAACCTTGTCCTATAACTCGAACGTCAGCGCTTTTCCGGTCGGCTTCGCTCCCCGTGGCGCGGTCCTCGGCGATTTCACGACCGCGACCAATTTCGGCTTCTCGACGGGAGCCAATGTAGAAAATCAGCGCCTGTTTCTGGACGCGAACTTCGGAAGTCATACGCTATCTTCACGACGTCGACTTCAATTCGACAGTATACTCGCTGAACGCCGGTGTTGACTGGAGGGTGACGTCGCGATGCACGGGTGCTCTCACGGCGAGCCTCTCGAAGTCGCCTGCCGAGCTCACGGAGCAGGTTGGAACCGGTGTCAACTACACGACAACGAACGCTTTCAACGAAACAGGGAAATGCGCCATATCCAATGGCTATTCGTTTCTCTTTAACAGTGGTCTATCAACTCTTACGAACAGCAATGCTATCAACGCAATCAATGACGCTCGAACCACGTTGCTCTCCACCGGCATTGAATACGCGAAAGGGGCAAGTACGGTCACCGCGCTCGCCAGTATTTCCGATGAGAATTTTACCGGCCGGGATGCAGCCACAAGTGTTTTGGGCTTAGCCACTGAAACGGATTTTCATAGCTTTACCCTCGGATATACGCGACAAATCGATCCCAACCTCTCGGTGAACGCTCTGATCGGGCTGGTCGGGGTCACGAGCGGATTCAGCCTGGCTCTGCCCAAAACGCTGCTGCCAATCTATACGCTGGGCGCGAGGTGGGCGTTGACACCTAAGATTAGCCTGAACGCCTCGGCGTCACGATCAATCTCACCTCCGACGACGGTCATCGCCAACTCGGAGACGAGCTACAACGCCCTGTTGAGTCTGTCCTATCAGATGACGCCAAAAGTCGCACTCATCGCCGGCGGTTCGGTCAGCTACTCACTCTCATCATTCACCTCGCCGTTGGCTCAGGCGAACCTTTCGCCTTTTTTCTTCCAATCGCAGAGGACTTACAGCCTATCTACCGGCTTGATCTACAACATGACGCCATTCCTGTCGGCCGGGTTGAACGCCTCGTATAACGAGCGGGTCTCGACCAATTTCATCACCCCGCAGGATGTCGTGACAGTAAGCCTGAACTACAGACCATACTAGCAGTCCGAAGTGGGAGCGGAAGCAATGCTGACAACGACCCGAATGGCCCGGCAGTGGATGCTGTGGCTCGCAGCCTTGGCGATCTGCGCAATCGTCCCGGATTGGGCGCTCGCCGCTGGCCGGGTGCTCACGCCGCAAGATTCGATCTCCATCAAGGTCGTCAACCAACCCGACATGGACACCACGACCCGCGTCGAAACGGACGGCACGATCAGCTTTCCCTATATCGGCCGGATCAGAGCTGCGGGGCTGAGCGAAGACCAACTGGCCCACGCAATCGAAAGACAGTTGGCGTCGCGTCAGATTGTCACCGAGCCTCACGTGCTGGTCGAAGTCTCAAGCTACGGCACGCAGGCTAGCGTCCAAGGGCAAGTCGGGGCGCCGGGAGTGTACACGCTCGATCGGCCGACCAATCTCACGCAGCTTTTGTCCCGGGCAGGCGGACTGCGCGATGCGGCCCTCGGTGGAACGGTCACTGTGCGCCGCCACGGGTCGGTGAGGAAGTTCGATTCCAAGGATGTCCAGGCCGGGCGGGGTCCGGGCGCGGATTTCCGGATCGCCAACAATGATGAAGTTTTTGTCGACCTGGCGCCCTTTTATTATCTATACGGGTATGTAGGTCATACCGGCGAATTTCCCCTCCTTCGCCCTATCACGGTCCAGCAAGCCATCTCGATTGGCGGCGGACTGGCGCTTCTCGGATCGGAATGGCGCATTCGGATCAAGCGCAAGTCAGGCGACGGGCAGACCTATGAGGTTCCTGCTTCACTTGACGATCAAGTGGAAGCAGGCGATACGATTATTGTGAGCGAGCGCATATTCTAGTCACTAAGTGCTGCTACGCCCTCGTCTGAGGTTGCCGCCGAAGGCAGGAGTCGGATTGTGTCAGTAAGCCAAATTTTGGTGATCCTCTTGCGCAGGGCGTGGATTGTCCTGCTGGCGCTTCTCACCACCGTGATCGTCGCGGGCGGGGTGTTGCTGTTCGTGCCGGGCCGCTACGACGCTGTCGCGACCGCAAGCATCGACCCGGGCAACACTGACCCGATTTCTGAAATGTCGACGGGCCTCGGTACGATGGGTCTGATCCAGGGCAACATTCTCTCGCTCATCACCAGCCAACGGGTGGCGGTCGATGTCGTTAAGCGGTTGAATCTCACTGATAATCCTGCGGTCCAGGCGAATTTCCGAAAGTCCTCTTCCTTCGGACGCGAAAGCATCGAGGAATGGATGGCTGCTGGCCTGCAGAGGAATGTCGATCCGAAGTTTCTTCTGGGGACTAACGTCCTGTCGATCAAATATAAGTCAGGCGACCCGAACCAGGCGGCTTTGATCGCCAATGCGTTTCTTGCCGCGACGATCGACGGCACCGTGGCGATGAAGGCAGCCGAGGCTGATCAGACCGCGCGCTGGTTTGCTCCGCAACTCGATGAATTGCGTAAGGAACTGGACGACGCGCGTACGGCGCTAAGAGCGTTCCAGACCAAGACGAATATGGTTGCGCCGACGGCCACAGGCGGCGACAAGGAGACCACCCAGTACATGGCGATCGCCCAGGAGTTGACGGGCGCCAGAGCCGGACTGACCGCCCTTCAGAGCCGTTTGACCACCGGCACCACCGACCTGGCGAATGACCCGTCGGACCCCGATCTGCAAATTCTCTCCGGGTTGAAAGAGAAGCTCTCGGCCGCTGAATCCGAGAACGCAGTCTCCAAGGGCATTCTAGGCCCCAGCAATCCAAAGATGCTTGCCCAACAGGCGAATCTCTCGACGCTTCGCAAGCAGATTGGCGACGCGACCGAGAAAATGCGCGCCCATCTAAAAGACCGCATCGCCACGGTCCAGACCCAGATCGCGTCACTTGAAACTGCGCAAGAGCAAGCACAGAAGTCCCTGATCGACATTCAAGCGCAGCGCGACCGCCTCGGTCAGTTGGAGCGGGATGTCGGGTTCCGCGCCGAGCAGCTGAACGGCCGGGAAAGGGCGGCCGAGCAGGCTAAATTGAAGAGCAAGCTCACGTTTTCGGACATGACGGTGCTCGACAAGGCGTTTCCGCCTGTGGACCCGGCGTTCCCAAAGCCTTTTGTTGTGATGCCAGTCGGAATCGTCGCTGGTCTTGGGCTCGGGCTGATCCTGGCGCTTCTCGCAGAGGCAGCGGATCGGCGGGTTCGCTTTCCAATTGATCTGGAGCATGCGGCCCCGGCCCCGTTCTTAGGGACCCTCGGCAGCGCCGGACGTTCGAAGCGCCGAATTGGCGGGTCAAGACGCAGTCTTCGCGCCGCTTGAGCCGGTGAGATCCAGTTAACGATCGGATTTGGGGGCTGGGGCCAGCTCCAAAGACCTGGAACAGTTCGGAAAACAATTTCAGGGTAACGTCTTTTGCAGGCTCCGTCGGGGGGCGGATCCACTCGAATAATTGAGAGCGCGAGTCCATGGCGATTAAACCCAGCTATCAGAAAGACTCGGAGAACGTCGTCGCGGTCCCCACGACGTCGAAGGATCCGATTGAGCAGCAGATTCTCGCGGCCGGCAATCTGAGTGAGGCTCAGGTCGAGGCTATTCGCGGATTTCAGCGGCGCAAAGGACTGACGTTTGGAGAGGCGGCGATTGCACTGGGCCTGGTGCGACGCGACAGCCTGTTTCTGGCGCTTTCGAAACGCTACAATTATCCGGTTCTAAATTTTGGCGTCGACGAAGGCCGCTTTTCGCGCGAGTTGGTTGTCGGCTACCAGCCTTTCAGCACCGCCGCGGAAGCCTTTCGCTCGGTCCGATCCGCGCTCGCGACCGGGCCCTTATCGCAAGGTAAGAACGCCTTCGCCGTCATAGGCCCCCATCGCAAGGTCGGAGTGACTTATTTCGCGGCAAATCTTGCGTTGTCCTTTGCCCAGATGGCGGTTCCAACGCTCCTCGTCGACGCAAATTTGAGGAAGCCTAGGCTTGCTGCGCTGTTTGGCGTTGATCCGAAGACGGAGGGCCTGGTCGAAGCCTTGACCCATGGCGACGCCGAATTGCCTCCCGTAACCATCGACATCGTGCCCGGCCTCTCTCTCCTCGTCGCCGGCGCGACGGCGCCTCACCCGCAGGAATTGCTGAGCTCCAAGGAATTTTTGACGCTCTCTCAAAATGCTCAGCGCAACTATGGCGTGGTGATCTACGACACTCCGGCGGCGTTGGAGAGCGCGGACGCATATGTTGTCGCGTCCCGGGTCGGCGCCGCGATGCTTACGGCTCGGCGACATCGAACGAGGGTAAAAGACATCAGCAAAATCTCGCGAGCGCTGGAAGGCTTCCAGTGCGACATCGCAGGGACGGTTCTCTCGCGCTTCTAACCGCCGTTGCTTCGCAATCGCCCATAGCCGTTCAGCCGGCGAGCTTCCGCAGATAGTCCCAGCTAAAGAGCCCGGTGTCGTGTCCGTCGTCGAACACGATCTTGATGGCGTAATTGCCAACGGGCTCTATTGCGACGATGGCGACGTTTTCCTTGCCGGTGATAATCTTTTTCTGGCTCGGCGAATGCCCCTGGACTTCGGCGCTCGGGCTCTCGATGCGCAGCCTCTGGGCGGTCAGACGAATCACCAGGCCGTCGTCGAAGGCGACCTCCAGAACGCGGCCCTTCTCCATCGCAGTAATATCCGTCGGCCAGGACATCGCGGCTCTCACTCCAGGATGCGTATTCGAGGCGCGGGCTTCGCGCCCGCGCCGGCGGCCAACGCGTCCGTCACCCGCCGCGCGATCTCGACGAAAGCGTTGGCTTGCGGGGTCTCCGGCATGCTGACGATGACCGGGCGCCCGTCATCGGAGTTGGCGCGGATCGCGATGTCGAGCGGCACTTCGCCGAGGAACGGAACGCCGAGCTTTTGCGCCTCCGCCCGCGCTCCTCCATGCGAAAAGACATCCGTTCGCCCGCCGCAATGCGGACAGACGAAGTAGCTCATGTTCTCCACCACCCCGAGAAGCGGGATTTTGACCTGGTTGAACATCGCGATGCCGCGCCGCGCGTCGATCAGCGCCAGATCTTGCGGCGTCGACACGATCACCGCGCCCGCTAGCGGCACGTTCTGAGCCATTGTGAGCTGCGTGTCGCCTGTGCCCGGCGGCATGTCGACGACTAGCACGTCCAGTTCGCCCCACACCACCTCACGCAAGAGCTGGTTCAAGGCCGAAACCACCATCGGTCCACGCCAGACGACCGGCGAGCCCTCTTCGATCAGGAAACCGATCGACATCACCTTGACTCCGAAACTTTCAAGCGGAATGAGCCGCTTGCCGTCCGGCGCGATGCTCGGCTTGGAATTGAGGCCGAACAGCTTGGGCATTGAAGGCCCGAACAGGTCCGCGTCGAGAACGCCAACGGCAAGTCCGAGCTTGGCGAGGCCGACCGCGAGATTGCAGGCGACAGTCGACTTGCCCACTCCGCCCTTGCCGGAAGCCACCGCGATAATGCGCTTAACCCCAGGCAGCGGCTCGCTCGGCCGGCCATGCCGCACCGGCGGCGCCTTGCTCTCATGGGAGTGGCCGGGCGAAGCGCCGGCGACAGCGCGCGCGGCTTCGGCGGTCAACGTCACCACGGCGCCGGCGACGCCGGGAATCGCTCTGATCGCCGCCTCCGCTTCCGCTCGCATAAACTCCATTGCCTTGGCGCGCGCGGGGTCGATGGCGATCGCGACGAAAACCTTACCGTCGCGAATGGTGACCCCGGAGACCGCGCCGGAATCACGCAGGGACGTGCGCCCATCCGGGCCGGGGATCGGCGCCAGCGCCGCCATGACCTCGTCGCGAGAAACCATCTCAGTCCTTCCCGCCCGTCGTGGCCAAGCGTAAGTTCTCGGCCGAGAGGCGATCCTGCGCCACTGGACGCCAATCAAGTGCGTCCCGCAAAGTCACAACCGTCCCGACTATGATGATCGAGGGGCCGCTCAGTTCGGCGGCGCGCGCCTTAGCGGCCAGAGTTCCGAGCGTTCCGACAAGCACCCGTTGGTTGGGGCGGGTAGCCTTGTCGACGATCGCCGCCGGCAGATTGGCGTCTGCCCCGCGCGCGATGAACTCGCGGGTCAGCGCCTCGACGTTGCGCAGCCCCATGTAGATCGCAACAGTCTGGCGCGGTTGCAAGAGCGCCGGCCAATCGAGATCGATTTTGCCGTCCTTTCCGTGGCCAGTGACGAATACGCAAGCTTGCGCGTGATCGCGGTGGGTGAGGGGAATGCCGGCATAGGCCGCAGCCCCGATCGCCGCCGTGATTCCCGGACAGATCTGAAACGGGACGCCCTCCGCGGCGAGCGCCTCAATCTCCTCGCCGCCTCGGCCGAACATGAAGGGGTCCCCGCCCTTGAGACGCAGCACCCGCTTGCCTTCCTTGGCGAGCTTGACGAGCAGCGCGCTGATCTCGCCTTGCGGCAATTCGTGGTCCTCCGGCTGCTTGCCGACATAGATGCGCTCCGCCTCCCGCCGAACCAGGTTCAGCACGTGCTGGTCGGTGAGGCGGTCGTAGAGCACGACGTCGGCCTTTTGCATGAGCCGAAGGGCGCGGAAAGTCAGGAGATCGGGATCGCCGGGCCCTGCGCCGACGAGATAGACTTCGCCGAGCGGCGCCCCTGCATTTTCGCCCGCCGCGCGTTCGATGGCGCGGGTAAGTTCGTCGCTGGCGGCGCGCTCGTCACCGGAGAGCGCCCGTTCGGCGATCGGTCCTTCAAGCACCGTCTCCCAGAATCGTCGCCTTTGGACCGGAGAGGCGATCGCATTGGCCACTGCGTCGCGGAATTGCCCCATGAGGTCCGCAAGACGCCCATAAGCGGCGGGGATTGAGCTTTCCAGGCGGGCCTTCAGCATGCGGCCCAGGATCGGCGAGGCGCCGCCGGTAGAAATTGCAACGACCAGCGGGCTGCGATCCAGGATCGAGGGCATGATGAAGTCGCAAAACCGCGGCCGATCCGCGACGTTGACCAAAGCGCCCGCGCCTTTGGCGGCGGACCAGGCGTCGGCAGCCAAGCGCTCGTCCTCGGTTGCTACGAAACAGAGCGAGGCGTTCTCGAAATCCTTGAGCAAAGGCTCTCGCGGCTCATGATGGAAGTTCGGCTGATCGAGAAGTTCGCGAAAATCGTCGCTGAGCGCCGTTGCGAACGTGGTCACGCGAGCCCCGGCTTTGATGAGATGTTCGGCCCGTCGCGCGGCTGGCGCGCCGCCGCCGACGACGACTGTCGCCTTGCCTCCCAGATCGAGAAAAATCGGCAGATGGCGCATGGCTATCGCGCGCCGGATCGCAATGCGCGCGGAGTTCGGTCCGGAGAGAGAGAAATAAGATAGGCTGGCGTCCAGATCACAAGGCGGCCCTTCTAGGCCTTTCGGCTTTCCGAGCAAAGCAAAAGCGAAAACTGAGGACGCCGCTCGGCCGCTCGCGGTCTACGAGGAGTTGATATGCCGCAGCGCGTCGCGGAGCACGTCGCTTGACACATAGATAAATCCATCGATCGGCGTGTCGAGTTCAAGGATGAAGAAGATCGCGGACGAAAAGGAGAGCGCGCACAACAGGATGGTCACATAAACCACCACATTGCGAGGCGCGATAACGCCGAACACAGCGAAAACGATCACGAGCCACCCGGTCATAGCGACGAGAAGACTCAGGAGATCGTGTCGCGAGAGATCCCGAGCAGAAGCCGGCGCGCTGCGTCATAGTGGCGGACATTTGGTTCTCGATCTGAGTCACGAGCCGCTTGCGGAACAAGTCGGATGTATCGAATTTGCCAATGGCCATATCGGCGTCGATAAGCAAATCTCCTAGTTCGCGGCGCTCAAGGCCGGGACTTGGAGAGAACTTAGGATAGGCGCCCGACGGCGGTGGCTCGTTGCGCCAGGTGTCAGCGATCGCGGCCGCAAGATAGGTTCGCAGTTGCGCCCGGATCGGCGCCGCCTCGTCGCCGTACTCGCGCGGTCGGATATCGAGTTCGGTAATGTCGCCAGCGAAAGCGTTCATGCGGCTCTCGAACTGGTCGTAGGAAGATTTCACATTGGAAATCACGAGGCCAAGCACGACCGCGGTGAACGTCACGAGGATCGAAATGATGAGCCGAACGTGGCCGCCGGTCTCCTTGCTCTTATGCTGCACGGCAAGCTTGCGCTGGAGACTGACGCCTACCCGCGCTTGCGCAGAGGAGCGTGCCGAAAACGCCGATAACAGCGGGACCAATGAGCATTCGGCATCGTCACTGGCGCCGGACGGCTTGGCAAGGGTCTTGGGGTCTTGGGCTCTTCTTCTATGCTCCTCGCGACCGCCCGCAGTTCGGCCACACCAGAAGCAAAAAGTTGACGTTTATGCTTGCGTCGATCTCACTTGATCGAGGTCGATGCGATTTTTTACCGGCGACCGGCCCCTCATTCGCGGAAGCGGAATTCTTATCGAATATTTCTCGCGGAGCGTGCCGGCCAAAGCCACTCCAAACAATCCGAGCGAAAGGGCGAGCATCAACTCACCGCCGACGAAAGCCGGGCTATGATTTAACAAGAGGTCCAACATTGGCGCGTCTCACTGCCGCTTCGTCTCAGTCTCGAATTTACAACGCGCAAATAAAGAGCGGGTTCCGTTAGTGATCAGAAACGCCGGCATCGCGCTACCTTTTGCTAAAGCTAATGATGCGATGAACGATACTCATCTTTGATTGCGCAGCCGGTAGCGTCACCCGATAAGCAAGACTGTTCAACGTGATGCGAGGACAATCTAAACGCGATTACTAACGAGTTGGTGCGGCTGCCGCCCCAGTGCTCACCGCCGATTTTGAGAATGGCGGCAATCCATGCCATTTCTCACCATTCGGCCGATCATGAGGGCGCGGTGAGTTTGCAGGGCCAGGCTTCCAAACGCGTAGAAACGCCTGAGACAGATCCGCTAGCCGACATGATCTTCGTGCCCGGCGGCCAGTTTCGCATGGGTTCGGACAAGCACTATCCCGAGGAGGCGCCGGTCCATCGGGTGAATGTCGACGCCTTTTGGATCGACCCCATCCCAGTGACGAATCGCCAGTTCCGCAAGTTCGTCAACGCGACGAAACACGTCACCTTCGCTGAGATCGACCCCGATCCGAAAGACTATCCGGGCGCCCTGCCGCACATGCTGAAGGCGGGGTCGCTTGTCTTTTCTCCGCCCAGGGAGCCGGTCGATCTCAAGGACTGGTCGCAATGGTGGCGATTTAAGTTCGGCGCCGATTGGCGCAGGCCTTACGGTCCGCGGAGCTCGATCAGCGGAATGGACGACCACCCGGTGGTGCACGTCGCCTATCGCGACGCCGAGGCTTACGCGCGCTGGGCGGGTAAAGAATTGCCGACCGAGGCCGAGTGGGAATTCGCGGCGCGCGGCGGGTTTGATGGCGCGGAATATTCCTGGGGCGACGAATTCACGCCTGGCGGGAAGCAGATGGCCAATACTTGGCAGGGCGCGTTTCCGCAGCAGAACTTGAAGCAGGACGGCTTTGAGCGGACCTCCCCGGTCGTGTCATTCCCCCCGAACGCCTACGGGATCTACGATATGATCGGCAATGTATGGGAGTGGACCACCGACTTCTGGTCGACTCGTCATCCAGCCGACGCGCCGAAGGCTTGCTGCGTGCCGCAGAATCCGCGCGGCGGCGCGGAAGGGGACAGCTACGATCCTTGCCAGCCTGAGATCCGCATTCCCCGCAAGGTGCTGAAGGGCGGCTCGCACCTCTGCGCGCCGAACTATTGCCGCCGTTTTCGCCCCGCAGCGCGGCACGCCGAGCCGATCGACACGTCCACGAGCCACGTCGGCTTCCGCTGTGTGGTGCGCCCAGCGAAGACCTGAGAAGCAGGCAACGACCGACGAGCCAGACCCATTCCCGTAAGCAAAAGGCCGCCCTTTGGAGGCGGCCTTTGTTGTCCGGTTAAGCGTGCGTCATGCGACGGCCGCGCGCTTCCTCATGTGACGATGGCTTGCAAAGCCAAGTCCCGCAAAGCCCAGAAGCATCATCGCCCAAGTCGAGGGCTCCGGAACCGCCGTCGGCGCGGAAAGGCCTAAGACCTCGGTATACACTTCGTTGCCGACGATGTGGTGAGAAGCGTCGGACGGATGAGAGTTAATGTAGTAGAAATAGGTGTCGGGCGTGGCGCATACCGGCGGGCCTGCGCACGCGTCCGTGGTATTGGTAATTCCATAGTTCGACGGGTTTGTAAGGATATCGTCGTAGTCCGGTCCCCAATTGCTAAGCTCGATGGTCGCACCGGGAAACTCAGCTTGCAACTCGGGAACCAGCGCCTCGTAGGCCGGATTGAGATTGAGAGCGCTGTCGGTGAACGCCGGCACGTCCTGCGGGAGCAACGCGATTTCGAAGATGCGAGCTCCAAGAGAGTAGAGCGTCGTGATTTGCGCAGTCGTCGCTGCGTCGATTAGGCTGCTATCGGTTTTGTGGTCGTTCAATCCGCCCGCGAGGAAGAACAAGGTTGAGGCGGGATTGAACGTCACGTCGCCATTGTCGACATAGTTCTGAAACTCGCCAACCTGCTGGGTCAGACTTCGTGGCTGTCTAGTCGGCGGCGGGATCGGCCCAACGCGCGCGCCGCTTTCCGCGAAATTGACGCCATCCGTCCCCGGATCCGGGTTCTTCGATGTTGTAAGGGTGATGTTGAAGTTCTGAGCCAAATACCCTGCCCAAGTGGTTCCACCGGGGTTGACGAGAGGAACAAAGGCGCCGGTATCCGAATAGCTGTCGCCAAATACGAAGAGATCGTTGATGACCACGGCCGACGCTGGCGTCGACGCACCCACTGCTCCTACTAAACAAGCAACAGCGACAGTTATCCAAAGCTTATTTCGAGACATAGTTTCCTCCATCGCGCCGATCAGGGCACGTTGTGACAGATGTAAATCGAATTCTCGTTGTGGCCGCAGAGCAGGCTAAGAACGCCTTACTTAACTCTTCACAAATTTAGAAAGAGATACCTCGAGGCATCGATCCTCCTTGAATTTCGATTAGCACCACTGTGGAGGATCTCGCCAGAGTTTGTTTTGGTCAATATCTCCTTTAGTCGAATATTGACGAATAATGAGCGTAATTGAAGAAGGTATAGTACAATCGCCCGGTTGCAATGGCCAATCTTCTTATGACAAAAGGCGGAGTACTGATGGTCTACACATCATTGCGGATGTGAGGCGTCGAACAGTACGAGATCGTGCTCCCACAGCCGCCTGAAGAACAGACGGCCCAGTTCATCGTCGAGCGCGCCCCCGTTCAGAATCTCGGCAACAGTTCGCTCGCCGTCGATCGCCTCAAGGAGCCGCTCCTGAGCAGCGTCTATGAAGAGGGCAAGATCGGGATATGTGTGGCTCGGATTGATGAGCACGGCGGCGACGCCGCGAGGCGCGCGATCCTTGACGGTGAGCGTCCAGGGAATTCGCACTGGGACAAACTCGCGCCAGGCGTCGCCCTCGAATGTGATCGGCTGGGCGTCGCGCTGGCGATCGCCGCGATAGGCGACGAAGCTGTGCCTGTCCATTGTTCCACGTAGAAGCTCCAGCGCCGCGTGCTGCGCACTTGGGGGAAGCGCGGCGAGGCGAGCGCCGTGCGGGGCGCGATCGATGGCGCCGCATTGCGGAAGATAGGGCGCCTGCTCGCGCCAGCGCCCGAACTTGAGGCCGCACCGCTCGAGCCACTCATAGATCTGCGGCACGGAGTAGGCCCGGTCCTGGGGATTCAGCAATGCGTCGGCGAGTGCGTCGGGTTGGGCGAAATCCTTCGCCTGTCTCACGACGCCAGCGATCGGATGGTCGACGGGTAGCGCCTGAACCGTCTCGGCAAGCTGCTTCAGGTCTTCGCCTTGGACGCCGATCCCGAGCAGCCGGCAGTAATCCTGCATCATGTAAATGCCGGTGCGCCCATAAGGCGCGTAGACCATGACATGCATCGCGCCATCGACGGCGAGGACATTGCGAAGCGCCCTCAAGCCAGCATCTGGATCGCTCAGGTGGTGAAGCACGCCTGTGCAAACGATCTGGTCGAACGTCTTGCCCAGCTCCCCAATCCGCTCGATAGAAAGCTGGTGGAGACGCAGGTTTCTTATGTCGTGCTTGTGTTGAAGGTCGCGGGTGTGGCGCAGGCTTGTCTCGCTGACATCGATTGCGGTCACCCGCGCCTCAGGCTCGGTGAGCGCGTAACGGGCGGCTTGCGACGTCCCGCATCCGGCGACAAGGATCGATCGGTCAGGACGGGGCTTTTCCAGCGGCCATAGCAGCAGGTTTTGAGCTCGGCGCCGGTGCGGGTCACGATAGCGCTCGAGGCGCCGCTCGAGGGTGGTGACCGGCGCCGGATAAGGATGCGATTCGTAGAACGCGCGAATTGCCTGGGCGCGACCGGTAGGCGTTTCCGCATTCTCACCCGGTGCTGGCATCTGCTCCGCTCCTTGCGCTCCCACGCTATTGCCGAGGCAGAAGCGCCGCGCAAGGCGGCGGCTTTGACAGGCAATCGGACAGAGACTATCGAAATCGGCTTAGGCGATCACACGTTAACAACGGCGCGATCCTGGCGGCAAAAGTGTTCGGGCTTGACTGACTCCCCGTCGAAAAGTGCGATTTTACTGGCGCGCGTGGCGCTCTTGCTGGTGGTTGGTCTCTTCGCCCTGGGGGTTGCTTGGTATGGGGTTACCGCCGAAAGTCTTGGACGTCTTTGGACCGACATTCTTGATCGGCCCGGCGGGCCAATGACCTTTCGCTTCGTCTTGCAACCCGCGATGGCGGTCATCGCCGCGCTTCGCGACGGGTTTCACGACGCGCGGCTCGGACGAAGGCCGTATGTTTGGGCCTTGATCCACGGTGTTCGGGACTCCCAAGGGCGGAGCGGGCGTCTTTGGGAGGGAATAGTCTCGACGGCTCGCATTCTGATTCTTGGCGTCGTCATGGATATCATCTACCAATGGAAGGTGCTGGACACGTTCTACCCAGGCCAGTCCGCGGTTATTGCGATTCTCCTGGCGTTTATCCCATATTTGATCTTGCGCGGCCCGTTTACGCGGATCGCCTATTTTTGGGTCGCCCGGCAAGCAGCCGGTTGAGCCTTTAGGCCGCAGAGAGAACGATGGCGAGCCCCGACCTGAAATTCGATACGAACACCGAACTCTCGTCACGTCGCACCGGCATGTCGTTTCAGCGCACCCGCATGAGCGCCGATCGCACCCTGATGTCGGTGATCCGCACCTCGCTGTCGCTGATCGGCTTCGGCTTCACCATTGCGCAGGTGTTTCAGAAGCTGCGCGATCAGGATATCATCACGAAAGCCGCCGCGCCGCGCAACTTTGGACTCGCGCTCGTGGGACTTGGCATCGTGATGCTTGTTATCGGCATCGTCTACCACGTGCAGTTCATGATCGGGCTGCGCCACTTGCGCGAGTTGATGCGGGAGGAAGGGCTCATCCACGGCGAGACTATCTTTCCCCTGTCGTTCACTCTGGTTACGGCGCTGGTTCTTCTCTTGATCGGGGTCGCAGCGATCATGAGCATGGTGTTTCACGTCGGACCGTTCGAATAGGGAGGCGCATGGCTCAACGTTGACGTTCCGTACTCCCGGGAGGGCCGGGCGCACGCGGATCATTTGAGATTCGACTAAGCACAGGAGTGGGAAATGCCTAAGACGGACAAGCCGAACATTCTCGTCATCTGGGGCGACGATATCGGCATCGCGAACCTAAGCTGCTATTCACACGGGCTCATGGGCTACCAGACGCCCAACATCGACCGTCTCGCCAAGGAAGGAATGATGTTCACCGATTCCTACGGCGAACAATCCTGCACGGCGGGCCGCTCGTCCTTCATCACCGGACAGAGCGTCTATCGCACCGGCCTCTCCAAGGTCGGCATTCCCGGCGCGCCGATCGGCATGAACGAAAAGCTCATCACGATCGCAGCGGCGCTCAAGAACCAAGGCTATGCGACCGGCCAGTTCGGCAAGAACCATCTCGGCGATCTCAACTCGATGCTGCCGACCAACCACGGCTTCGACGAGTTCTACGGCAATCTCTATCACCTCAACGCCGAGGAAGAGCCGGAGGCGGACGACTATCCCGATGAAAAGGAGTTTCCGAACTTTCACAAGACGTTCGGGCCGCGCGGCGTCATGCACTCCTTTGCGACGGACACGGACGATCCGACCGAGCAGCCGCGCTGGGGCAAGGTCGGCAAGCAGAAAATCGAGGATACGGGCCCGCTCACCAGGAAGCGCATGGAAACCTGCGACGACGATTTCGTCGCCCGCGCCAAGGAATTCATGAAGAAAGCGAACGACGCCGGCAAGCCGTTCTTCGTCTGGCTCAACACCACTCACATGCACGCCTTCACCCACACCAAGCCCAAGAGCCTGGGGCAAGCGGGACGCTGGCAATCGCCCTATCACGACACAATGATCGACCACGACAAGAACGTTGGCCAGGCCCTGGACTTCCTCGACGAGAGCGGCATCGCCGACAATACGTTCGTGATGTACTCGACCGACAACGGCCCGCACATGAACTCCTGGCCGGATGGCGCGATGACGCCATTCCGCAGCGAGAAGAACACCAACTGGGAGGGCGCCTTCCGCGTCCCGATGCTTGTGCGCTGGCCAGGCAAGATCAAGCCGGGTCAGGTCTCGAACGAGATCGTGCAGCACCACGACTGGTTTCCGACCTTCCTTGCGATGGCCGGCGAGCCCGACATCATTGAGAAGCTGAAGAAGGGCTATAAGGCGATCGGGCGCACCTACAAAAATCACCTCGACGCGTACAATCTGGTGCCCTACCTGACCGGGCAGGAGAAACAGAGTCCGCGCAACTTCTTCATGTATCTGAGCGACGACGGCGACGTGCTCGGTCTGCGCTACGACAATTGGAAGGTCGTATTCATGGAGCAGCGCTGTCAGGGGACGCTGCAGGTTTGGGCTGAGCCGTTCACGAAGCTCAGGGTGCCGAAGCTCTTCAATCTTCGCACGGACCCTTTCGAGCGGGCGGATATAACCTCGAACAGCTACTACGACTGGTTCTTGCGTCGCGTCTTCATGATCTACGGCGCGCAAGCAGCTGCGTCGCAGTGGGCTGCGACCTTCAAGGACTTCCCGCCGATTCAAAAACCCAACACGTTCACGCTCGACGACGCCTTGAAGGCGATGCACGAGACCGCGAGCGGCATGCACTGAGCTGGCGAACCGAGTGGCGGCGGCGGGGTCAGACCCGCCGCTTGCCCATGCCCTGAACAAACGAAGTCTGCGCTTCCCTTTGAGGGCGGGATGAGAGAGTGGCTCGTTCTCGCGACCAACCTCGCCGTCGACGCCATCGACTGGCTGGCGCTGGTCCTCATCGTCGTCGGAGCGCTCGAAGCCTTCTTCCAAGGCTTATGGACAATGTTTTCCTCGCGCGACGGCCACTACGAGCGCGATGTCTGGCTGCGCCTCGGCCGCTGGCTCGTCGCCGGCCTCACTTTCCAGCTCGCCGCCGACGTTTTGGAAACCGCGATCACCACGAGTTGGGACGAGGTGGCGCGCCTCGCCGCCATTGCCGCGATCCGCACCTTTCTCAACTACTTCCTTGAGCGAGATCTAGGCGATATCAGACAGAGGCAGAGATCGACCCAGACCGAGAGCGACTGATCGTTGGGCAACAGAGATCAGATCTCGGCGCATAATTAGAGCCACAAATATCTTGCAAAAATCAGAAATTATGCTAAACTTGCCGCATGAACAATTCTGCCTCTCCGCATGGCCGCGACCCCCGGCGCTCGTCTCCGCGCCGCTGACACAGGAGCAAAAGGCCATGAGAAATTTTCTTCGCGGAAAATCCCGTGTAGCCCATTAAAAGGCTCGATTCGGACGAAGGAATCCAAGGAAATCCAAGCCCCGAAAATAGGCAATCCGCAGCGGACATCACACGCGCCAGGAAATCCAAATGGACCGATCTGACCCGGCCTCCCCCGCGGGCGAAGGAGCTAACTCCACTCCATCCAGATAAATCGGCTCAGAAGTCGATGCCGCGAGGCGGACGCGGCAGAGCGGATTTGCCGGTCAGCATGTGCAAGAATGCGATCCATGCGCAAGTTCGACGAATTGTCCGAGCGCGAGATTCTGGCGCTCGCCGTTAGCAATGAGGAGGAGGACGCGCGCATTTTCGCCGATTTCGCCGACGGACTGCACGACGATTACCCGGCGAGCGCGAAAGTCTTTGACGAGATGGCGGCGGAGGAGAACGGCCATCGCCGCAGGCTCATCGATCTCTTTGTGGCGAAGTTCGGCGACCACATTCCGCTCGTGAGACGCCAGGACATCCAGGGCTATATCCCGGCCAAACCGGTCTGGCAGATGCGACCTTTGGGCATCGACACGGTGCGAACGCATGCGCGCGAGATGGAGCGGACCGCGGCGCGCTTTTATAGGCAAGCGCTGACGCGCGCCACCGACGCTTCGACCCGCAAGCTTCTCGGCGATCTTGCCGAGGAGGAGGAGAAGCACGATCAGATCGCCGCCGGCCTTGAGGAGCAGATCCTGACGACCTCCGCGCGAGGCGCGGAAGCCGAGAACGAGCGCCGCCGGTTTGTCCTGCAGGTTATCCAGCCAGGCCTTGTCGGCCTGATGGACGGTTCGGTGTCGACGCTGGCGCCAGTGTTCGCGGCGGCGTTCGCGACCCACAGTTCATGGAATGCTTTTCTCGTAGGGCTCGCCGCCTCGATTGGCGCCGGGATTTCCATGGGATTCGCGGAGGCGCTCTCCGACGACGGCAAGCTGTCGGGCCGCGGCGCGCCGCTGCTGCGCGGTCTCGTCTGCGGGCTCATGACGACGGCCGGTGGCATTGGCCACACCCTGCCCTTCCTGATCCCGCATTTCTATGCCGCGACGATCATCGCGATCATCGTCGTCATCATCGAATTGACCGTCATCGCCTGGATCCAGTGGCGATATATGGATGTGCCGCCGCTCTCGGCGGCCGCCAAGGTGATGATTGGCGGGGCGCTGGTGCTGGCGGCTGAAATCCTCATCGGCTCAAGTTGAGGATCGGACAGTCGCTACGACTGGTGAGAGCCGGTGAAGGGCAGGAAGGGAAGGACCGCGCCACCACAGATGTCGGAGCGCGCGACCGACATTTGGCCGTCCGGCGATCCTTACCTCGCGTCATCGCGGTTGCGTGGACATCCTTCAAACGCGGCCGCGCGGCGTCGAGGTCGCCTACCTACTTCAGCGCCTGAGCCGGAATGACGCCGGTCGCGAAAGCGACCGCGGCTGCGTGGGTTAGATTCATGCAGTGCAACTTGTGTCGCGCCGCATCCAGATGCGTTTTCACGCTGCCAAACGCTAGGCCCAGGATTTCTGCGATCTCTTGGTAGGTCTTCCCGCGGGCGGCCCAAAGCAAACACTGCTCTTCCCGATTCGACAGATGGACCGGAAAGGCGGGTAATTTGAAATTGATGTGCGATGCGGAATCAATGAGAACGGACAAGAGCTTAAGCTTCGCCATATTGGCTGTTTTATACGCTTCCCACTCGTCCGTCGGTAGGTCGCTGGTAAACGAAACGAGCGCGCATACGCCCTTCCGATTGCGCAAAGGAATCGTCAAGCCGTTCCGGCCGACACTATGGTTCAAGGCGTCGGCGAAGAAGGCCTTCGTCGCTGGATCGTCAACGGGTAGACTGGCCCAATCGAACGGCTGATCAAATTCACGCCCGTAAGAAATCACCGGATCGTTGGACATGTATTTCTTTACAAAGTATCGGTGCTGCCACAGCCGAGAATAAGTTACGACCGCCACCAACAGGCACATGTCAGGGCTCTTGTCAGGCGACAAGCGCACATAGGAGATGTGAGCAAGCCCAATATCGGAGGCAATAGCCGTCAGCGTTTCGGCGAGATCGTGATCATAGTTGCCTAGAATCGTCTCGGTCAGCCGGGCCGCGGCTGATTCGATGCTGATGGCTGTGTCCAGCGTTCTACTAAGGCTTAACATCGAAGATCCCCAGCATGACTTCATCTCGTGCATGAGCGACCATCCAGCCGGCCTGAGGATCTATGCGACCAGAGACGTGGCTGCACAGTTCAAGCAGCTCGACGCAGATGCCGTATAACCTGCGAGCTTCGCAGGCGGATAGATTTAATTCACCAACAGGCCGTTTTGTATCTAAAAGCGCCGGTGCGCTTTTTTTCGATTTCTTGGCCAATCCGCCCCCATACTTGATTCAGCCTTTCAAATCCAGTTTGATGACGTAAGGAAAGAATGACAAGCGACAAAATTGTAGACAACAAAGCGAGAACATTGCCCATACTAGTGGCAAAAACATTTGCCAAGGCGAATTTTCTGCTCTTTTACTACTCACAGGTTGTATGAACTGACGGGTATTGCTAAACAGCTTGCTTGGTGAAGAGCGTCTTCTGATTGAACTTGGCAACCTCGCAGAAGTTTGCTGCGGGCGAGAAACTCCCATCGCCGTGCTGTCGAGATTGTCTGCTGGAAGGCGAGCTTGCGCGGAAAACGAGAGCTTGCACGGAAGACGTTGCTTCGAGGCCATTGGACGCCTCCGTCTGGTGACATGTCGGATTGCATCTCAACACACCTGACTCATAAGTGTCGCCACTTAAAACTCTGGCGCAAGGCCTCACTGTCTGTGGAGGCCGGCGGGTCCTCTTATGCGAACGCGATCTCTTTGGCGCCGGGAGCAAGAACGGAGTCATCGATCCCGGTCGCGGCGCGAAACGCTTCGAGCGGACCTTCGCCGGTGTCGAAAAGGCCGGCGTAGCACATGACGCCGCCGATCGACTGAGGGGTTCCGATAATCTCAGGGTTGCATCCGGCGGCTTTGAGGACGCGGAAAATGCGGGCGTCAAAAACAGCCGCGATTTGGGTCAGTCCGGCGGCGACCGCAACTTCGCCGATGCCCAAAATGAGCTCGTTCAGGACGTGGTTGACGCCGCTGCCGTTTCGTTCCGACTGGCCGGAGGCGGCGACGGCGCAAATCCTTGAACATTCCCAGATCGTCGCGCTCTCCAGGTATTCGCCGTCAAGCAAGTGCGAGAAGACGTCGCGCAACATGTTGGGACCGGTGGTCGGCAGCAACCGTAAAGAACCCCTGTATTCTTCAGTATCAGGGTCGACCGACACGAGATAAAGCGGGTTAGAATTGTCAAAAATATCTCGCTCGTAACCGTCTTTGACGACAACTTCCCAGCCAAGCCGCTCCGAAAACGTTTCGGCTCGATTGCGAAACATCGCATCGATTTCCTTGGGAAAAAAAGATGCATACGAGCCTTCGATGAGCTTCAACATTTGCGCACTCCATTTGCAGGTCGGAGGTCGCGAAGGTTGAGGGACCTTCTGCGTGAACTGCATTGTCGGTGAACAACCCTGCCCGAAATTCGCCGCAGAATGTTCCCTGTTTGTTCATAGTGTGAAAAGGAGAAACGGGAGTCAACTGTAGCGTGCCATGCGTTGCGGGTTTCGAAAGGTTTGGTTAACCAGGAAAATGGAAAAGCACGCGCGCGATTGGACCTGACGGCTCAGAGAAGCGGCGAGGCGGCCTCGCGCAAGAAGATCGCGGCCGGGCTCAGGTCGGCGCATGGCCCGCTCCGCTCAAAAGCTCGATCTTCTTTGGCTTCAATGAGGCGAGCGCGAATCTAGGGCGCCGCCGAAACAACGAACCCGTGCCGACGCGGCGGCCCTGCCCTATCCCAAAGCTCCAGCTGCAACCGGAGGCGTCTCTCGCTCGGCGCGCGCGGCCGGCAAGGGTCCGGCGCGCAAGCCCACCAAATGGCAAATCGCAAACACGAGATCCGCGCGGTTCATGGTGTAGAAGTGCAGTTCCTTAACGCCATGATCGATGAGATCGATCACCTGCTCGGCGCAGACGGCCGCCGCGACCAGGCGGCGTGTCGCGGGATCGTCTTCGAGGCCGTCAAATCGATCGGCGAGCCATTGCGGCACGCTCGCTCCGGTTCTCCGGGCAAAATTGGCGGTCTGCTTGAAGTTCTGCACCGGAAAGATGCCAGGCACGATCGGAACGTCAAGGCCGGCCGCCGCGGCGACGTCGAGAAAGCGAAAGTAAGCCGAGTTATCGAAGAAAAACTGGGTGATGGCGCGCGTAGCGCCGGCGTCGACCTTCTGCCTTAGGATCTCGATGTCATGCAGCAATGTCGGACTTTGCGGATGGCGCTCCGGATATGTTCCTACGGACACCTCAAAACCCATGTCGGTGGCGTCCAAAACCAGTTCGGCGGTCGATCGATAGCCGCCTTGCGCCGTTTCGTAAGGCGCATCGAAGCCGGTTGGAGGATCGCCGCGCAAGGCCACGATGTGGCGCACCCCCGCAGAGTGATAGTCGCGAAGGGTCTCGCGAATTTCATCGCATGCGGCCCCTACACAGGTCAGGTGCGCCGCGGGCTTCATCGTCGTCTCGCGCGCCATGCGTTCGACCAGCGCGTGGGTGCGTTCGCGGGTCGAACCGCCGGCGCCGTAGGTGACAGACACGAAAGCAGGATTGAGTGGCTCCAGGCGCGTGGCCGCTTCCCACAGGTTCGCCTCCATGTCGGCGTTTTTCGGCGGAAAAAACTCGAAAGAGACATGAACCTGCGCCCCGGCGCGACTCAGCGGAAGGGGTTTCGTAGCCATCAGGCAAACTCCGTGTCGCTCTTTAGGAAATCATCGGAGATGACGCGCGGATCCTCGGCGATCCATAGCGCGACGGTCAATTTGCCGGCTTCGCCCCTGGCGGGCGGGACACGCTCCAGGCGGATTGCAGTGAGACCGGCCTCGGCGAGATAGTTCTCGACCTCGTCGACCGCGAAGCCGAGCCGTCGGTGAGCGAACTCATCGCGCAGGAATTCCTGGTCGTGGGCGTCGAAATCAACCACGATGAGTCGCCCGCCAGGCGCCAGAGCCCGCGCGGCTTCAGCCAGCGCGCGGGCCGGATCATCAAGGAAGTGCAGCACCTGGTGGATGACCACAAGATCGTACGCATCGCGTTCGACCGGCGGCGCGTAGATGTCGCCCTGACGCAGAGAGACGTGCCTGAGGCCGGCCTGATCGATATGGGCGCGGGCCAGCGCCAGCATCGCCGCACTTTGGTCGACGCCGACTGCGCGCGTTGCCCGCGGGGCGAGAAGCTCGAGCATCCGGCCCGTGCCCGTGCCGAGATCGAGCAGGCTGCGGAACGGCTTTGCCCCGATCATGGCGACGAGCGCCGCTTCGACCCGCTCCTCCGGAGCATGCAGCGCGCGGATCTGATCCCAATCGGCGGCGCGCGTAGCGAAATAGGCCTCGGCCTGCTTGCGGCGGGCCGCTCGCGCGATGTCAAGACGAACGCGGTCGGCGTTGACGATCGGATCCGCCAAATCGAGACGGCGCAGCCATTCGCGCGCCAGCTGTCCGCCAGGCTCGGCCAGACGGAAGAAGGCCCAGGCCCCCTCGCGTTGCCGAGTGGCGAGACCGGCCTCGACCAGCAGTCGGAGATGACGCGAGACGCGCGGCTGCGACTGGCCAAGAATGGCGACAAGCTCGCTCACGGTGAGTTCGGCGGCTTCCAACAGGCAGAGGATGCGTAGCCGCGTCTCCTCGCCGGCCGCTTCGAGGCCTGTGAGGAGGTCGCGAAAGGAGAGCGGCGACGCCCTTCGTTCATCAGACATAAGCATATCTTTATGTCTGATTTTGACGTTAGTCAAGCGGCGGTTTGGATTTTCTTGCTCGGGCGCCTTTGGCTGTGAAACGCGAGCCGATTAGCTATTGGATTTCCTTGGATTTCCTTGGATTCTCTCGTCGGAAACGAGACTTATCAACGGGTTATACGGGATTTTCCGCGAAGAAAATTTCTCATTGCCCTCCGCTGTGTCAGCAGCGCCAGGGGACGGGCGTCGACCGGTTTGGCGGGCGGAGCGCTGAAGCGTTCATGTGCGCAAGCTTATCGTTGCTTCCGTTTTTCTGCAACATAATTGCACGGCTTTTCGTCTGAACTGTTTTCTTGTGGACTCGATCTAAAGCGGGTACTTCCAATCGATCGAAGCGCGGTCTACGCCCTCGCCCGGCCGCGCGCAGGGCCAAGCGCTCTAGGCAACGAGCCACGCCAAGGTCGCCGCCACCAGAATCATCCTCAGCGCAGCTCCCGAAAAAAATATCGCCGCAATCCGTGAGTTCCGAAGATGCCCACGGGCAGTGTCACCAAGCCGGGGGGTGGACCACGACCAACGCACCGAGTTCGCCAATCAAATGGCGAAGCTCAAGCGGAAGGCCGCGAGTAAGCGTGAGATGCGACCAATGGCGTCGCTCCTCACTCGGCGACCAAGAGTTCAATTCGTGGGCGCCTTGGCTTGGCGCTCGCGCTATCAGTTCAGCACCAGAACCCGTTTCCACAACAGCGCATCGACAGCCAAGCTTTAGGACAAGCGCTTACGGCACACGGCGCGGAACGTCGTTTGCAAAGGCTTGATCGCCCTCCTAACGTCCTACACATGACCCGCAAACGCGACCGCCGATCTCTTCCTCCGACCTTCACACCGAGCAAGCCTGCTCTGTCTGGCCCCCGAGGCGAGACGAGAGCGCCGGCGAACGAGACGGGGAAACGCCCCCGCCGCGGGGCGCGTCATGAGCCTTCACGTGACCGTAAGGAGGCGAACGTCTCGCTCATTTACGGCTTTCACAGCGTCGTGGCGGCGCTCAGAGCCTCGCGGCGCGAACTCATCCGCCTTTATGCTACAGCCGCCGCGGCCGAGCGACTCGGGGCGGAAATCGCCGCGCGCGGACTCGAGACTAGGATCATGTCTCCCGAAGAAATATCCGCGCGCGCGCCACGCGAAGCGGTCCACCAAGGACTCCTGCTCGAGGCGCGGCCACTCGCGCCAATCGATATCGCGGATTTGCCCGCGAATGGCTTGGCGCTGGTCCTTGATCAGATCACGGACCCCCACAATGTCGGCGCGATTTTGCGCACCGCCGCCGCCTTCTCTGTCGACGCGCTCGTCACGACCGAACGCCACTCGCCCGAGTTCGCTGGCGCCCTGGCGAAGTCGGCTTCCGGCGGGCTCGAGCACGTGCCGATTTGCAGCGTCCCCAATCTGGCGCGAGCCCTCGTCGAGTTGGGAGACATGGGCTATTGGCGGATCGGGCTCGATTCCGAGGCGGAGATTCGCCTTACGGACGGACCTCTCACGCGGCCGCTGGCCTTGGTCCTCGGCGCAGAAGATAAGGGCTTAAGAAGGCTGACGCGCGAACGATGCGATAGCTTGGCCCGGCTCGATCTTCCTGGCGCGATCAAAAGCCTCAATGTCTCGAACGCCTGCGCCATTGCGCTTGCGCTCGTGCATGAGCGCGTTTCCGGCCAGGCGTAAGCAACTGGCGCGACTCCCGGCCGCTTACTTCCTCAATGCGTCCGCCGGCACGACTTTCGCGTAACTCAAATCGTAGGTCTTGTTAAGCAGGGGATCGAGCGGAGTGCCTTCGGAGGCGTCATAGATCCGGGGGCGGCCGGAAGCCGTGCCCGGCGACGCCGCCTGTGCAGGCGCGGCGCCAGCGCTGTCGATGGCAACGTTGGAGACAAGCGTCGCGGTTCCATATTTGGCTTCGCGCGCTCTCTGATCGGCGAGCATGGCCGGCGACAGCGGAGCGGAGGCGATGGGCCCTCCTGCGCCCGTTTCCGGCGGGTCGTCATTTCCGAACGCGAAGCCTTCCGCCGGCGCGTCGTTGACGCCGGCGACCACGTCGCCGCTTTCCTCCATCGTTTTGAAGCCGGGAGCGGCGAGCGACGCCAACGCCGCATCCTTGGCGTTCCGATCCGCGCCGATTTTGCTCAGACGAGCGAGAACCGAAGCCGTCGCTTGTCCCTGCGCCGGCGCGAAGAGCGCGCCGAACTGCACTGACGACGAGGGGGCAGAATCGACAGGCGCCAATCCGTTCGCGCCTCCGCCCGCGATGTTCTCCGGCGGACCCTCCTTGGCGCCAACGCCGACAAGGTTCGTTCCTTTGATCGATTTGACCCCTGGCGCGACGAGCAACGCAGCATCCTTGGCGTTCCGGCCACCGCCGATTTTACTCAGACGGGCGAGAATCGAGGGGGGAGCTTGCCCCTGACCTGGCGAGACAAGAGCGCCAAACTCAGCCGGATCGACCGGGTCGATCGAACCGCGAATCGCCGGCCCGGGCGTGACGTCGGGCGAGAGCTTATCTTTGACGTCCTTTTCGATCTGGCGCCAGCGGGCGACATTTTTCTGATGCTGATCCAAGGTTTCGGCGAACGCATGCCCGCCGGTTCCGTCGGCGACAAAATAGAGGTCCTTGCTCCGCGCAGGTTTGGCGACGGCTTCCAGCGCCGCCTTGCCGGGGTTGCAAATCGGCCCCGGCGGCAAGCCGTCGATGATATAGGTATTATAGGGCGTCGACTGGTTGAGGTCGGCTTTCGTGATGCTGCGGCCAAGGGTGCCTTTGCCCTGGACCAGGCCGTAGACGATGGTCGGGTCGGAATCGAGCCGCATGTGCTTTTCAAGTCGATTGATGAACACACCGGCCACGCGCGGCCGCTCCTCCGGCTTGCCCGTCTCTTTCTCGACGATCGAGGCGAGGGTCACCATTTCCCACGGCGACTTGATCGGCAAATCCGGCGAGCGGCTTTTCCATATCTCGTCGACCGTCTTCGCTTGAATCTTCGACATGCGCGAAAGAAACGACTGCCGCGTGTCGCCGCGCTCAAAATAATAGGTATCGGGCATCAACGAACCCTCGCGTGGGAGCTCTCTGACGTCGCCGGTTAAAACAGTGTCATCGCGGAGGCGGTCAACCACCTGTTCGCTAGTGAGGCCCTCGGGGATGGTGAGCTTGTAGCGAACCACGCGGTGAGCGATGAGCTCATTCTCGACGTCGTTCATGCTCATGGCCGCCTTGAAGGCGTATTCACCGCGTTTCAGGGCGCCGCGATTGCCGTCGAGCACAGTGAGAATGTTGAACCACATCGCGCTGTCGATAACGCCGGCGCGCTCGAGCTGATCGGCGATGCTGGCGGCGTCGTCCTCGCGCACGATCATGACGACCTTGTCCTCGGCCAGTGGCCCAGGGCTCCGCGCCTCCTTCATGAGCCAAGCGAGCGCGCCAACCGTCGCGAGCGCTCCGAGAAGGACGAAAGTTAGCAATCCGCTCAGGCTCGAAAGACCCATCCGGCGCGGCCTGCGCGGCGGTTGAGCCGGCGGCGGGGTGGGATCGTTCAGCGCGGGCCGCGCTCCACGGCCGAACAGGCTCACGCGCGGCCGAGGGGCGTCTCCGTCGCCGGAATCGTGATCTCCGCTCATGTCGGTCGCCGCTTCTTCGCCTTCCGCCGCTGATGCTGCCGCCCAAATCCCGCGCGAGGCTTAAGCCGCCGGACACGGGCTTGGGTGCAAGCTTAGCCGACCGGGCGCGGCGGGGAAACACCCAATCGTCCCAAGCCTGCGCCGTCAATTCAGCGCACGGAAGACAAGCGCGGCGTTCGTGCCGCCGAAACCGAAGGAGTTGGACAAAGCCGCTTGAATGGGACGCTTGCGCGCTACGTGAGGCGCAAGATCGATCGCCGTCTCCACCGAGGGGTTGTCAAGGTTTAGAGTCGGCGGCGCGATCTGGTCGCGGATGGCGAGGATAGAGAAGATCGCCTCCACCGCCCCGGCGGCGCCAAGGAGATGCCCGATCGACGACTTTGTCGAGGACATGGTCGTCTTGGCGGCCGAATTGCCGAGCAGGCGCTCGACGGCCCGCAATTCGATCTCGTCGCCGATCGGCGTCGAAGTGCCGTGGGCGTTAACGTAGTCGATCTCCGAAGGCGAAATCTCCGCGCGCTTGAGCGCGTTGCTCATGGCGCGAAAGGCGCCGTCGCCCTCAGGGGCCGGCGCGGTAATGTGATAGGCGTCGCTCGAGAGGCCGTAGCCGGTCAGTTCAGCGTAGATGCGAGCCCCGCGGCCCTTTGCATGCTCGAGTTCCTCAAGCACCACGCATCCCGCCCCTTCGCCCATTACGAACCCGTCGCGATCGCGGTCGTAAGGGCGCGAGGCTTGCGTCGGCCTATCGTTGAAGCCGGTCGACAGAGCGCGACAAGCGCAGAAGCCCGCGAGCGACAGCCGGTTGACCGCCGATTCGGCGCCGCCAGCCACCATCACATTGGCGTCGCCAAGCGCGATCAGCCGGCCGGCGTCGCCAATCGCATGCGCTCCGGTTGAGCACGCGGTGACGACCGCGTGGTTGGGGCCTTTGAGATTGTGGGCGATCGAAACCTGTCCGCTCAACAGATTGATGAGCCTTCCCGGAATGAAGAACGGCGAGATGCGACGAGGTCCCTTTTCGTGCAAAGTGATGGAGGCGTCGTAAATCCCGCCAAGCCCCCCGATTCCCGAGCCGAACAGGACCCCGGTCTCGGTCTCCTCGTCGTAGGACCTGGGGCTCCAGCTCGCGTCACGCAGAGCCTGGGTAGCGGCGCTCATGCCGTAAATGATGAAGTCGTCGACGCGGCGCTGTTCCTTGGGATCCATCCAGTCGTCGGGATTGAAAGCGTCCGGAGCGCCGTCGCGCGGCACTTGCGCGGCGACTTTGCAAGGCAGGTCGGAAACGTCAAAATTCTCGACCGCAGCCACCGCCGACTCGCTGGCGAGAAGCCGCCGCCAGGTCGCCTCCACCCCGCAAGCTATCGGGGACACCATACCAAGACCTGTGACGACGACCCGTCTCAATTGTCCCATGCTTGTACTCTAACTGTTCCCGTTCGCGCGTTTTGACGCCAATTGCATCGACGCCCAACACAATTCGGGCCGGACGAGACGCCCGGCCCGGACTTAAAGATAAAAGCCCTTCAACGAAGGCTGGCCAGACCGGCGCAGCCCGTTGCACATTTATTTTTTGGTTGACGCCTTTTCGAGATATTTAGTCGCGTCGCCGACGGTTACAATGGTTTCCGCCTGGTCGTCGGGAATCTCGACCCCGAACTCTTCCTCAAACGCCATCACCAACTCAACCGTGTCGAGCGAGTCGGCGCCAAGATCGTCAATGAAATTGGCGCTGTCGACGACTTTGTCGGCCTCCACGCCGAGATGCTCTACGACGATCTTTTTTACGCGCTCTGCGACATCGCTCATGTCATCTTTTCCCTTATGCATCGGGCTTTGCGGCCCGACCTCCTGATCAATTCCCGGTTCGACCCCGCCGGAGCAAGGCTCGTCATTCGGGTGTCCACTTCCCGCCCCAATGCAGTGACAGGTTCGCTCGGGTCACCGGCGCCGGCGCTCGGATGATGCGGCCCTCCCGCGCCCTGAGACAAACGGGGTCGATAGCATATCTTTTTGGGCAACGCGAGAGGGCGCAAAACGCGTCGCGCCGCGGTCTTGCGGGCGAGTCCGGGCCATCAGATCATCGCCATTCCGCCGTTCACATGCAGCGTCTGGCCGGTCACGTAAGCCGATTCGGAACTCGCTAAATACACAACCGCGGCGCCAATCTCCTTGTCGGAGCCGAAGCGGCCAGTCGGTATCGTGGCCATGATCGCGTCGCGATGTTTCTCATCCAGCGCGCGAGTCATCGGGCTATCGATGAAGCCAGGCGCGATGCAATTGACGGTAATGCCCCGCGTCGCGACCTCGGCCGCGAGCGCCTTCGACATGCCGATCATGCCGGCTTTCGCCGCGGCGTAGTTTCCCTGCCCTGCATTGCCTTGGACGCCCACAACCGACGTTATATTTATGATTCGCCCAGAGCGGCGTTTCAGCATGCCTCTCAGCGCGCCGCGGGACAGGCGAAAGGCCGCGGTCAGATTGATCGCGAGCACCGTATCCCAGTCCGCATCCTTCATGCGGATGAACAGACTGTCGCGAGTGACGCCGGCGTTGTTGACGAGGATGTCGATCGGTCCGAATGCGCTTTCAACGGCCGGGATCAGCGCATCAACCGCCGCGGCGTCGGAGAGGTCGCACGGCGCCGCATGCACACGGGTCTCGAGTGCGCCCGCCAACGCTTCCAGGGCGTCGCGCCTAGTCCCGCTGAGCGCGACCGAGGCCCCCTGTGCGTGCAGGGCGCGTGCGATCGCTTGCCCAAGACCGCCCGAGGCGCCGGTGACGAGCGCAGTTCTTCCTGTCAGATCGAACACCAGCGTCGTCCCTTCCGTCGAATTGTCAGGGCTGCGCCGAGGCGCAGAAGGCGGCGATGTCGGAGGGCGCGCCGACGCTGACCGTCGTCGCGCCCCCAACGATCCGCTTGATCAGGCCGGTCAAAACCTTGCCCGCGCCGAGCTCTACAAACCGGGTGACGCCCTCAGCGCTCATATACGTCACGCTCTCGCGCCAGCGCACGGTTGCGGTCACCTGGGCGACGAGCCCAGCCCGGATCGCGTCCGGGTCCGTGACCGCCTTGGCTTCGACGTTGGTGACCAGCGGCGGCTTGGGAGGGCGAATCGTGACGTCCTTCAGCGCTTCCTTCATCACCTCAGCAGCCGGCTGCATCAGCGCGCAATGAAACGGTGCAGAGACAGACAGAAGCAACGCCCGTTTTGCGCCGGCGAGCTTGGCGAGTTCCATCGCGCGCTCCACTGCGGCGGTCGTGCCCGAGACGACGACTTGACCGCCGCCGTTGTCATTGGCCGCCTGGCAGATCGCGCCGGTGAGATAGAGGTCGCTCGCCGCTTGTGTCGCGATCTTCACCACTGCCCCGAACTCGAGGCCGAGGATGGCCGCCATCGCCCCTTGGCCTACCGGGACCGCCTTCTGCATGGCCTCGCCGCGTAGGCGCAGGAGACGCGCCGTATCCTCAAGCGTGAGCGCGTCACCCGCGCAAAGCGCCGAATATTCGCCAAGCGAGTGCCCCGCGACATAGGCCGCCTCCGAGTATGGATTGAATCCTGTCTCGGTCTCCAAAACCCTGAGCGCCGCAATGCTTGTGGCCATGATCGCCGGCTGGGCGTTCGAGGTCAGTATGAGTTGAGCCTCAGGCCCCTCGAACATCAAACGGGAGAGCTTCTGGTCCAGTGCTCCGTCCACGCGGTTGAAGATCTCCCGCGCGACGCGAAAGTCGGCCGCCAGCGCTTTTCCCATGCCGACCGCCTGGGAGCCCTGACCCGGAAACACCAAGGCCGTCTTCATGAAACCGGCTTCCCCAACTCGATGCGAAAGGACGATTCGGCTCGCGCCCCGGCGGCGGTGCACAGACACGCCCGGCGCGGGGCTGTCAAGCTCTTGGCTTCGCCATGACAGAAAGATTAGGCTTGCTCGAACCCGTACCGGAACGGATCCCCTGAGTCCTCGACGAGCTTGCTTTCGGCGCAGATGAACGCGCGCCCGCTGATACGCGGGAGGACGCCCCCGTTCGGACCCCGTTCGAAGCTCGCGCGAAAGCGGCTGCCGATGATGCTCTCCTGCACCCAGACCTCGCCGGGCTTAAGCTTCCCGTCGGCATGAAGACACGCGAGCTTGGCGCTGACGCCGGTTCCACACGGCGACCGGTCGTAGGCCCCGCCAGGGCAGAGGACGAAATTGCGGCTGTTTGCGACATTCGATCGCGCCGAGGCGAAGAACTCGATGTGGTCGATCAGGGCGGCGTCCTTGCCACGTACGCCCTGGGCGTGAAGGGCGTCGCTGACGGCGGTCGCGGCCTGCGTCAACGGGCCCACATTCGCAAGTACGAGCTCGCAACGCGGCGGAGTCGAGGCCAGAAAGAACCAGTTGCCGCCCCAGGCAACGTCTCCGCGCACAGCGCCTAGTCCCCCAACCTCGACCTCCACGGCTCGGGTGAGACGATAGCTCTCGACGTTCTCGACCGTCGCCGTGCAGCCGTCGACGAGCTCCACGCCGACCACGCCGACTGGCGTCTCAAAGCGATGGCGGCCTGGCTCGAGCCGGCCCATATGCGCAAGCGTGACGGCGAGGCCGATCGTGCCGTGGCCGCACATGCCTAGATATCCGACGTTGTTAAAGAAAATGACGCCGGCGGCGCATGACGGGTCGTGGGGCTCGCACAAGAGCGCGCCAACGATCGCATCGTGCCCGTGCGGCTCGTTGACGGCGAAGCGACGGAAATGATCGAACTCGTCGGCGAAGCGACGAAGCCGTGCGGCGAGCGGGCCGTCGCCGAGAGGCGGGCCACCGTCGACGATCACGCGAGTAGGCTCGCCCTCAGTATGGGAGTCGATGACCCGCATGCGTCTCAGTCCTTCGCGCCGGGCCAGGAAGCCCACCAGGCGCGAAACGTCTTGAACCGCCGCTTCGCCATGCTCTCCTGGGATGGGCTGAGCGCGTCGAACTCATTCAAGTGAAAAGCATATTCATCGTGCCCGACAAGCGTCATCAGCCGCTTGAAGTAGAGCACGAGATCGACGCCTTCGTCGAAGACGGAGAGCGGCTCGAGCGCGCTCTCAAGCTCGAGCGCAAGGCGGCGCGCCTCAGCGTCGCCCTTGGCGGCGCGCTCGGAAAGTTCAACGAGCCGCAACACCTCGTGCGGCAGCACATTGCCGATGCCGGTGATGGCGCCGCAGGCGCCGCAATTGACAAAGCCATGGAACACCTGGGTGTCGACCCCGACCATAAGCGCGATGTCGTCCGACCGTCCCGCGATGTGCTCGGCGGCGTAGCTGAGCGACTCCGCGCCGCCGAACTCCTTGAATCCGACCAGATGGGCAAACTCGTTGCGCAGCTCAAAGAACAGTTCGGCTCTCGTCTGGAAGCCGTAATAGGGACTGTTGTAGATGACCGAGGGCAAGTCGACCGCTGCCTCGAGCACGCGGATGAAATGGCCGCGCTGGGCCGCCGTGGATGAACCGCGCGACAGGACGCGCGGGATGATCATGAGCCCACGCGCGCCCTTTTCCTTGGCGTGACTGGCAAGCGCTGCGGCCTGTTCGGTATTCTGCGCGCCTGTGCCAACGATGACCGGCAGGCCGGCCTTCGTCAAACGCTCGACGCCCTCCATTCTCTGTTCGATCGTGAGCAGCGGCCAGTCGCCCATCGAGCCGCAATAGACGAGCCCCGTCATTCCGGCGGCGACGAGATGTTTCCCCATCCGCACGAGGGCGTCGAAGTCGGGCCGCCGATCGGGGCCGCAGGGCGTCATAAGCGCAGGAATGGTTCCGGAAAAGACTGGCGACGGCATCTTGGGCTCCCTAGAATGGGCATTTGCGAGCTCCGACATTCTCACGTCTCGGCTCCTGGTTCTTGATGAAAACGCAGGTCGGGGATTGAAAATCCGCAAAATCGGACCGGCGGTTGAGGGGGATCCGGCTGCGGCGCTGGCCGCAGTCCTTGCCCGCCCCTTTCCTGGAATTGAGCTCTTCGACCGGGTTCCTGACACCGTCTTCTTCATCAAGGACCACCGGGCGCGTTACGTCGCGGCTAACGAAACGCTCATCCATCGCTGCGGGCTCGCAGACGAGCGGCAGCTTGTCGGCCGCAAGGCGAGCGAGGTCTTCGCGGCGCCGCTCGGCGAGCGGTACGAAGCGCAGGATCTCAAGGTCATCGCCGAAGGGCTTTCGATCCGCGCTAAAATGGAGCTCCATCTCTACCCGAATGGCGGCGAGGGCTGGTGTCTGACCTGGAAGGAGCCGCTGCTCGACGCGGGCGGCGTCATTCGGGGGCTTATCGGCATTTCCCGCGACGCCCCGGCTTTTCCGCGATCGACGCCGGTTTCGGCGTCGCTCTCAGCGGCGCTTGCCTATATTGATGACCATCTCGACGAGCCCTTGCGGATTCCCGATCTCGCGGGGCGCGCCGGGCTTTCTCCGTTCCAGTTCGACCTAAGAATCCGGGCTTTGTTCGGCGTGTCTGCCGGTCAATATCTCTCTCGCCTTCGGATTGACCGGGCCTGCGATCGGCTGAGGCATACTGACGCCCCTTTGAGGGAGTTGGCGCTCGAATGCGGCTATGCGGACCAGGCGGCCTTTACCCGCCAATTCCATAAATCAGTTGGTCTCACGCCGGGCGCCTATCGGGTCGCGAGGGAGCGGGAGCACAAGCGAGCGCCGATCAAGGAGCGGGCCTAGCCCAGGCCTCATAATGCCGTCGCCCACAGAGGCGGCCTCGGTTGCGTCAAAACGCATGACCCGCACGGTCATCTAGATGACATGGGGGCGCCTCTATTTATCTCGCTGGCCGAGGCGGCTGCTAATCGCGCGAAGCCGTTCACACAGGGAGACAATCGATGAGGTTGGCCACAACTTTCGCTGCCATCATGATCGCCGGGTTGCCGTTCGGCGTACTCGAGCCTGCCAGCGCCAAAGTCTTCGACTGGTCGCTGACAGGGCCGGATCCGGTTCTCGGAGGGCTCCCCCTTCCAGGCAGCGGCACGCTCACTGCGTCGGCAACTGAAAGCACCGGCGTCTGGTCGATCAACACAATCACTGGTGTCGTCGACGGCAGCGAGATCACCGGCACAAGCGGTTTCGAGGGCGCTGACAATTTGCTGTTCACCAACGGCTTTGCGTTTGTGAGCCTGAGCGGCGTCTCTTTTGTGACGGCCGCTGGACAGAGCGTGAATATTTTTACCTTTGACGGACAAGGAACGCCGCCGACCGGCAACGCCTACGGCGAACGGGTAGCGAACCCGTCGTTGCCGTTTGGCGTCGGGACATTCACGCTAACTGCGGTCCCCGAATCCTCAACCTGGGCATTGATGTTGATCGGCTTCGTTGCGCTCGGAGTCGCCGACTATCGCCTCTCGCAGAAGCATGCCCCAGTCACTGCGTAGCGGCCTCGGAGCCCACCTTCGCTTCGCCGAATTTTACTGACGCAAAAAAAGGGCGGCCAGAGGCCGCCCTTTCTCTGTCAAACAGGACTCGGCTACTTGTCGTTGGCGTGCCGAATCGCATCCTTGGCGTCGCCGAGCGCTTGTCGGGCCTCACCCTTCGCCTTGTCCATCTTCCCTTCGGCCTGCAATCCCTTGTCGTCCATCATCTTGCCCGCGGCGTCCTTGACGGCTCCCTTGGCCTTGTCTGCGGCGCCCTTGATGTGTTCTTTGTCCATGACAGCCTCCTTTGAAAGCTGTGACACCAACGCGGGCCTGCGCCTAAGGTTCCGGCGATCACGCCTCCAGATCTTTTCTTGCCAACGAGGCAACGGTGATAGGGATGCTGTTAGCCCGCGAATCGGATGGCGGGCGGCTGCGCGAGGAACCGATGACGGCGGCGCCGGGAAAATCCTGTGGGTCCTGCACCATGTGCTGCTCCGCGCTGGAGATCGACCATTTCAAGAAGCCCGCGGGGCCAAAGTGCGTCAATTGCCGCTCTGGCGGGGGCTGCGCGATCTATGCCGAGCGCCCGGAGGTCTGCCGAGACTTCGAGTGCGAGTGGCTGACGCGGCGTGACCTGTCCCGCCAACTGCGCCCCGATCTGGTGGGGACAATCTTGATGGAGGACGCCGACGGCGACGAATATCGCGCCGTTTGCGGGCCGGAAAAGCCAATGGCCTGGCGCCATCCGCTCGTGTTTGCCCATCTCGTCGCCAAGGCCAAATCGGGGCGGATCGTCGTGGCGAAGGCGGGGCTAACGTCGTGGCGGATTTTCGGTTCGGGCGAATGGGGGCCGACGGTCTGATCCGGCCGCCTGATTAAGCGGCAACATGCACATTAAAGAGGCGCTTCTGCGCTCGTTTCGCCGCGCTGGCGGTTTTGCAGGCGCCGGTGGCGCAATCCCCTATCCGATGCTATTGACCCTGCGGCCGCGCTCCCCCTGCCGCGCCGCCAAAAGGGGCGCTGGATCGACGCGGCCGACCCCGCGGGGACGAGGAGTCTGGCCGAAATGAAGAAGATCGAGGCGATCATCAAGCCGTTCAAACTCGACGAGGTGAAGGAGGCGCTCCAGGAGGCCGGAATCCAGGGCATCACCGTACTCGAAGCGAAGGGCTTTGGGCGGCAAAAGGGACATACCGAGCTTTACCGCGGAGCCGAGTACGTCGTCGACTTTCTGCCCAAGGTGAAGATCGAGGTCGTCGTGTCGGACGAAAATCTCCGGCCGGCGATCGAGGCGATCCGCGGAGCGGCCCAGACGGGCCGCATCGGCGATGGCAAGATATTTGTATCGCACATTGAGGAGGCCATCCGCATCCGCACCGGGGAGACCGGCGCGGACGCGGTCTGAACGCGTTTCAGGCTGACGAGGGCGCCCGGCAGTTCGTGGTGGGCGAAGTAGAAGTTTATCATTGAGGAAGGGCAAAAGATGAAGTCCGCCAAGGATGTCCTGAAGGCGATCAAGGACAATGACATCAAATACGTCGATCTCCGCTTTACCGATCCACGGGGCAAGTGGCAGCATGTCACCTTTGATCAGAGCCTGATCGACGATGACGCCTTCGCGGACGGGCTCATGTTCGACGGTTCGTCGATAGCCGGATGGAAGGCGATCAATGAGTCCGACATGACGCTGATGCCTGACCCGACGTCCTATTGCGTCGATCCCTTCTTCGCCGCTTCCACCGCCGTCCTCAACTGCGACATTCTCGATCCCGCGAGCGGCCAGCCCTACAACCGCGATCCGCGCGGCATTTCGAAGAAAGCCGAGGCCTATCTCAAGTCGACCGGCGTCGGCGACACGATCTTCTTCGGCCCCGAGGCCGAGTTCTTCGTGTTCGACGACGTGCGCTTCTCCGCCGAGCCTTACAATACCGGCTTCCAGCTCGACTCGATTGAACTGCCGACCAACTCGGACACCGCTTACGAGGGTGGCAACCTCGCCCACCGCGTCCGCACCAAGGGCGGTTACTTCCCGGTTCCGCCGCAGGATTCGGCCCAGGACATGCGCGGCGAGATGCTGGCCGCGATGGCGCAGATGGGCGCGGTCGTCGAGAAGCACCACCACGAAGTCGCCTCGGCCCAGCATGAGCTTGGCCTCAAGTTCGGACCGATGACGACGATGGCTGACCACATGCAGGTCTACAAATACTGCATCCATATGGTCGCCCAGAGCTACGGCAAGACGGCGACCTTCATGCCGAAGCCGATCTACGGCGACAATGGCTCGGGCATGCATGTCCACCAGTCGATCTGGAAGGGCGGCAAGCCGATCATGGCCGGCAACAAATACGCCGACCTCAGCCAGGAGTGCCTCTATTACATCGGCGGCATCATCAAGCACGCCAAGGCGCTCAACGGCTTCACCAACCCGTCGACCAACAGCTATAAGCGCCTCGTGCCCGGCTTCGAGGCGCCGGTGCTGCTCGCCTATTCGGCGCGCAACCGCTCGGCCTCGTGCCGTATTCCGTGGACGGCGAACCCGAAGGCCAAGCGCGTCGAGGTGCGCTTCCCCGACCCGACCGCCAACCCCTATCTCGCCTTCTCGGCGATGCTGATGGCGGGCCTTGACGGCATCCAGAACAAGATCGATCCCGGCCCGGCGATGGACAAGGACCTCTACGACCTGCCGCCGAAGGAACTGAAGAAGATCCCGACCGTCTGCGGCAGCTTGCGTGAGGCGCTCTCCAGCCTCGACAGGGACCGCGGCTTCCTCAAGGCGGGCGATGTGTTCAACGACGACTTCATCGACAGCTACATCGAGCTCAAGATGGCCGACGTCCAGCGCTTCGAAATGACGCCGCACCCTGTCGAGTTCGAAATGTACTATTCGTACTGAGACTCGCGTTCTCGACGGGCGACCCGGGGCTCGGCCTTCGGGCCGCCCGCAAAGTTGCAAGCGGGCTGGCGCGCGCGTAAGCGTGAGTAAACGCTAGTAAAACGCCTATAAACGTGAGTAAACGCTAGTAAAATTGCTAGCGTTTACTCGCGTTTATTTTTTCGAATCGGGACTTTTCAATGGGTTACAGCCGCTTCAGATAGAGAAATCCATTCGGGCTTCATTCCAGCGGAAATTCTCAAACCCTCCGATTGCCCTCAGGCCGTTCGTTTCCGGTCTCGCCACCGAGCTGACGCTCGGGATCCGACCAAGAGAAAGATATAACACGTCTTTCGGTTTTCACCAAGCCCTTGTCGCACCGCTGAAATGAGAACGCGCTCATTTTGCTTGACCGCAAGCCTGGGGGCGGCGGGCGCTTTACGAAATCTGCGCCGCGCCGGCGCGGCGTAACAGCGAGCGGCTGCGGCGAGGCCTTTCAGGACCCGTCAGACGGCGATATTGATCGCCGCCGGATGTTGACGTTTCATGCACGTTCATGCATGATTGCGCCAGAATCAATCCCCCTCATGGTCCTTGTTTATGCCGGTTCTTGCAGCCGAAAGACAGCAAAAGATCCTCGAGCGGCTCGGCCATGACGGCCGGGTGCTGGCGGCGGCGCTGGCCGAGGATTTCGCGACCTCGGAGGACACCATCCGCCGCGACCTTCGCGATCTCGCCGGACGCGGCCTCTGTCGCCGCGTGTACGGCGGCGCGCTGCCGCTGTCGCCGGCTTCCAGCCCCGCTCAAGTCCGCGCCGGCGAGGCGATCGATCGCAAGGCGGCGCTGGGACGAGCCTTGGCCGCTCTTGTCCATCCCGGTTCGTTCGTGTTCTTCGATTCTGGCTCGACGAACCTCGCGGCGGCGAAAGCTTTTTCCGACGATCTTGCGGTCACAGCAGCGACGCATGATCCGTCGATCGCCGCGGTCTTGCTGGCAAAGCCCAAGGTTACACTCTGGCTGATCGGAGGCCGGGTGAGCCGCGAGATCGGCGCGGCGCTCGGAGGCCGGGCCTTGGCCGAGATCGAGGCTTTGCGCCCCGAACTCGCGCTCCTCGGCGTGTGCGCCCTCGATCCGGTTGCGGGAGCCGCCGCCTTTGATCCGGAGGACGCGGAGATCAAACGAGCGCTTCTGCGCAACTCGGGCCGCGTCGCCGCGGCGATCCTGAACGAAAAGCTCGAAAGCGGCGCGCCGTTCGCAATCGGCCCAGCGGAGACCTTTGATCGTGTCGTCCTTGAAGCGGACGCACCCGAATCCGTTGCGCGCGCGTTCGCCGACCGCGGAATTGCCGTTCTCCGCGCCGAGCCCCCCGATGCAGGTTAAGGAAGCTCCCTGCGAGCCAGGTTCCTTGCGCATGGCCGGACAAATCGAATGATGGACGCGCGTCTCGAACCTGCCGCAGACAGAAGGACCGCGGCGCTTTGGCCGCGGCGGCGCCTGGGCACGCTCAGCGTCTTCCTGGCGAATGGCCTCGGAATTGGCGCGTGGGCGGCAGCCATCCCCCGGGTCAAGGCGGACCTCGCACTCTCCGACGCTGGGCTTAGCTTTGCGCTTCTGGCTTTCGCGGCCGGCGGGATCGTCGCCATGCCGCTCACAGGTCTTGTCGCGCATCGTTTGCGCAGCGGGCCGGCGTCGATCGTCGCCGGTTTCGCCTTCGCCGCTGCAATTGCGGCGATTGGTTTCTCCCGGTCGCTTGAGGTCCTGTCCGCGACGGCGTGCCTTGCGGGAATGACGAGCGGTGTGATGGACGTCGCCATGAACGCCAATGCAAGCGATGTCGAACGCCGCTCAGGGAAGCCGCTCATGTCCTCGTTTCACGCCGCGTTCAGTCTGGGTGGGGCGGCTGGCGCGGTCTTGGGCGGATGGCTCGGGGCGAGAGGGACGGCCCTGGGTCTTTTCGGCCCAGCTTTGCTCTCGTCGCTGCTGGTCGCCATCGCAGTTCCGTTCCTCATGCGTGAGGGGCGCGGGTTCGCCGGCGCCGGATTTGCCGCGCCAAGTCGCCGCCTCCTGCCGCTTGCGGCGCTCTCTTTCGTTCTGATGGGGACGGAAGGTTCGGTTGGCGACTGGAGCGGAACCTATCTCGCCCGCTCGGGCGTGAATGTGGGCGCGACCGCCGCAGGCTACGCGGCCTTTTCGCTTCTGATGATCACGGGCAGGATTGTCGGCGACGGGATCGTCGGCGCCGCGGGACCGCGCGCGACAGTCGCCCTTGGCGCTCTCATCGCCGGAGCCGGGCTCGGGATCAGCGCGCTCTGGCCGGGGCTTGCCGGCGGGGTCATCGGCTTCGGACTGGTTGGCGCTGGCCTCGCCAATGTCGTGCCTGTGCTGTTCAGCGTCGCGGGGCGGGTCGGGTCATCGCCTGCGGTTGGCGTCGCTTCGGCCGCAACCGCAGGCTATGCGGGTCTGCTCATCGGACCGGTCGTCATCGGCGCTGTCGCTTCCGGCGTGGGTCTGCGCTCGACGATCGTCATGCTGGCGGGAGTGGCGCTGCTTGCGGCCGTGTTCGCGTCTTCGAGGGCGGGAGGCCTTGCGGGTGAGCGGTGAACGCCACCCTCCGACCTCGTCGTGAGGGTCACGCGAAGCGCGGCGTCTCGAAGGACGCTCCAAGGGGCGGACGCAGCACGTCAATTGGAGCATTCTTCGACCCCCGCTGACGCGGGGCTCAGAATGAGGGAGTGAGTTTGCCCAAACGCCGGCCGCGCCTAGTTCAGAACCCGCTTGCCGTCCGGAAAATCGAGCGAGAAGGCGGGAATGGAGACCTCGAAGCTCCGCCCGTCCCGATCAACCATCCTATATTCGCCGACCATCAGCCCGCTCGGCGTGGTGAGAGGGCAGCCCGAAGTGTATTTGAATGACTTGCCCGGCTCGATCGTCGGCTGCTCGCCGACGACGCCGGGGCCGCGCACGTCCTGCTGCCTGCCGTTGGCGTCGGTGATGCGCCAATGGCGATCCATCAGCGTCACCGGATTGTCGCCGAGATTGACGATCTCGATCGCATAGCGCCAGAAGTAGCGCCGCTCGTCCGGATCGGAGCGTTCCGGATCGAAGGTAGGCTCGACGGTGACTTTGACCTGATGCGTTACAGCTTCGTACATTCGATCGTCATTCTAGCGGCGGCATCGCCGCCGTCCACCGCCTCTGTGGTTGTGATCGCCGCTTCGCCCAGAGCCCTTCCGCGAACAGCGCGATGAGCGGCGAAGGGCGACTCGCCGAGGCCAAGGCGCTGCTCGCGCGCCTCATCGCCTTCGAGAGCGTGAGCGACTCCTCCAACCTGCCGCTGATCGACTTTGTGGAGAGCTATCTTAAGGGGCATGGGCTCGAAACGCGCCGCGCGCCGAATGCGGCGGGCGACAAGGCGGCGATCCTGGCCACGATCGGGCCGCGGGTCGACGGCGGAGTGGTCCTGTCCGGCCATACCGACGTCGTGCCCGTGGAAGGGCAGCCGTGGTCGAGCCCGCCGTTCACCTTGCGCGAAGCGTCCGGGCGCCTTTACGGGCGGGGCGCCTGCGACATGAAGGGCTTCGACGCCTGCGTGCTGGCGATGGCGCCGGCGTTCCGCGATGCTGGCCTCAAGCGTCCGGTTCACATCGTGCTGAGCTATGACGAGGAGGTCACGTGCCTCGGTTCGCTCGACATTATCGCTAGGTTCGGCGCGGACGAGCCGCTTCCGGCTGTGGTCATCGTGGGCGAGCCGACGATGATGAGGGTCGCCGACGCGCACAAGAGCGTGGCGACGTTTCGCACGGTGGTGAGCGGCCATGAAGCCCACTCGGCCTTGCCGGAGCTGGGCGCGAACGCGGTCGCCGCAGCCGCTGACGTTGTGAGCGAGATCGGGCGCCTGGCGCGAACTTACGAGGAAGGCCCGCTCGACGCCCGCTTCACGCCCCCCTATTCGACGCTGCACGTCGGCATCATTCACGGCGGCACGGCGCGCAACATCCTCGCGCGCGAATGCGTGTTCAACTGGGAGTTCCGCGGGCTGCCGGGCATGACGACAGCCGCGGCGCTGGCTAAGGTGCAGACGTTCGTCGACGAGGTCGCGGCGCCGAGGCTGACGCGCTTCGTCAAGGGTCCGTCGATCGCGACCACGATAGAGGTCGACGTTCCCCCGCTCGCCGCCAAGGCTGGCTCAGCAGCCGAAACGCTGGCGTTGAAGCTTACCCGCTCCAATCGGACGATCGCCGTCTCGTTCGCGACTGAGGCCGGCCATTTCCAGGGGGCGGGATTGCCGACCATCGTGTGCGGGCCCGGCTCAATCGATGTTGCGCACCAGCCCGACGAATTCGTGGACGAGGCGCAGCTTGTCGCGTGCCTGAAATTCCTCGAGCGCCTCGCGGAGGACTTGTCGCGCTGACGTTTCTCGGCTCTTGCCGCAGACCTCGATACGGGCAAGAATCGTGGCTTCCGGGTTGGGGTCTGACGGTTGAGGTTTCTCACGCTCATCTATCGGCGCCTTGCCGTCTTCGCGTTGGGCGCCTGCGCCGTCTGGCTGATCGTCTTCGTTTTCCAACTCACCGACACAAGGGCGCCGACGATTGTGGCGCTGAGCCTCGCATATGCGCTGGCGGCCTACGTGATCCTGCCGCGCATCGTGCGCATGAGCCTCAAGATCCTGCAACGCAAGAGCGTGCCGAGCTTCACCGTCACTGGCGATGGGTTTCCGGGAGACCCGGTCAATCTCGTCCTGATCGGGGAATTCGACAAGCTGCGCTCCGCCTTCCTCGCCGCGGGGTGGACGGAAGCGGAACCGCTGAGCCTCGCGAGCTCCTGGCGCATGGTCGTGGCCTTCACGCTCAACCGGCCCTATCCGGCCGCGCCGTTCAGCACGCTCTTTCTGTTCGGGCGCGGCCAGGACGTCGGTTTCCAGAAGGCGATCGACATGAGCCCGCGCAAGCGCCACCACGTCCGCTTCTGGTCGCTAAGCCTCGAGCGAAGCGACGAACCGTTGAACGACCCGCAATTCTGGCTGAACGCCGATCGTCCCGGAATTGTCGAGCCCGCTCTCTGGGTTGGGGCCGGAACAAGGGACACGGGCCTCTCCTTCACCAAGTTCACCTTCCAGTTCACTCACGCGACCGCGGCCGACGTCAACGCCGAGCGCGATTTCATCATTTCCGAGCTCAAGCAAAACGGCGCCATCAGCGAGGTGATGTGGCGGCGCGCCGGGGAGACGCTTGTCGCCCGCGTCAACCATTACGTCACGGACGGCGAGATCGCCGCGGCGAGCCTCGCGTGAGGCGCCAGCTTAGACGAAGGGCTCTTTTGCGGTCGAACGCGATCGGCTCGTTCTGGCGGCGAGACGGGCGCGGCCTTACTCCGCCGCCCATAGCCCGCCGAGAGACGGACGTCGTTCCTGAGGCCCGACGACGTATTCCCGGCTCCTCCCCACGCGGGAAACGGCTTCGCGCAGGACCTCGACCCCGGCGCCGCGCCTTACCGCTTCGGTCGCAAGCGTCTGCCGGAACGCCCGCGCGCCAGGCCGGCCGGCGAACAGCCCGTGCAGATGCCGGGTGTAATCGTGCAGACGCTCGCCGCGTTCAAGCCCGCGCGCGATCACGGGGCAGAAGACTTCGATCGCCTCGAAACCGTCGGCGACCGGGGCCGGCTCGCCGAACAGTTCCGGGTCGACGCCGATCAAGAGCTCCGGGTTCTGGTAGGCCGCGCGACCGAGCATCACCCCGTCCAGATGCTGAAGGTGGGCGCGCGCGGCCTCGAGGTCCGTGACGCCGCCGTTGAGGATGATTGGCCAATCGAGGTGGGCGCGCTTCAGAGCGTGGACGAGCCCATGGTCGAGCGGCGGGATCGACCGGTTATCCTTGGGGCTCAAGCCCTCGAGCCAGGCTTTGCGCGCATGGACGATGAGCGCCGCCGCGCCCGCCGCCTTCACGCTGTCCGCAAAGCCGAAGAGAGAAGCACGCGGCTCCTGTTCGTCGACCCCGATGCGGCACTTGACGGTCACGGGAACGTTGACCGCCGCAACCATGGCGGCCACGCATTCCGCGACGAGCCCAGGCTCCCGCATGAGGCAGGCGCCGAAGCGACCGCTTTGCACCCGGTCGGACGGGCAGCCGCAATTGAGATTGATCTCGTCGTAGCCGAAGTCGGCGCCGATACGGGCCGCTTCCGCGAGCCGCCCCGGCTCAGCGCCGCCGAGCTGCAGCGCCACGGGATGCTCGCTTGCATCGAAGCCGATCAGCCGCTCGCGTGGGCCGAATACGACCGCATCCGCCGTCACCATCTCGGTATAGAGCCGCGCGCGGCGCGTAAGAACGCGATGGAACGCCCGGCAGCGCCGGTCGGTCCAGTCCATCATCGGCGCAACGCTGAATCTAAACGTCTGATTCAACAGCATCTTCTAAGTGTTCTCAGTTCACCTGGCAGGAAGCGCGCATGTTCGCGACGTTCATCAAGCTGAATTCCGGATCCGCAAGCCCAGGTGTGGCGGAAAGGACCATATGTCAATGAGACATTCCTTCATCGAAGGGCTCGTGCCCACGGTTAGGTCGTCTTGCGCGACCCAAAAAATCTCAGGCGTCAGCTTCGCAAGTCGTAGTTCACCGGCTCGCCGAGCCACCCTTGAGCGCGCTTGTTCCAATAGGCTGAGTGGATCGACGCGGTTACGGGGCCGGGCGCGCCCGCGCCCACCGTCAACCCGTCAACAGCGTTGACGGGGATAATTCCCCCCGCGGTCGACGTCAGAAATATTTCGCTCGCGGAGCGCAACTCGTCGGCTGTTATCGCGCGCTGCGTCAGATCGATGTCGCGCTCCTGCGCGATTTCGATCACAGTTCTCCTTGTCATGCCGTCGAGCATTCCGGACGCTGGCGTCACCAATCCGCCATCCAGCACGGCAAAGACATTGAAGCCCGGTCCCTCCGTGACATTTCCGTTGTTGTCCACGAGAACGACGGTATCCATGCCGCTGTCATACGCGTCCAGCAGGCCCATCTGGAAGTCGAGCCAATGATAGTGCTTGACCATCGGATCGACCGAGCTCGGTGGAACACGAACGCGTGCACTCACAAGGAGGCGGATCCCGGTCTGCTGAGCCTCCTGCGACGCAAGCCATACATACGGAATGCAAAACGCCTGGAAGCGATTGGCGCAGAGGCGCAGGTCGCGACTTCCGATCGGAGGGCGGCCTCTGGTCATGATGATCTGCACATACGCTTTATCGTAGCCACACGCGGCGACCAGCCGATGAGCAATGCTCCGAATCTCATCCCGCGAGACGGGCGAACTGGTCATGCGAAGCCGGGTTATGGACCGTTCGAAGCGCTGGAGGTGATCGTCGAGCCGGAAGAACTGGCCGTTCCACACGGAGATGGTTTCCTGGCACGCATCGGATCGAAGAAAACCCCAGTCGAGTAGAGGTACGCTTGCTTCCTCGACGGGAACGATCCTTCCATCGACGAAGGCCGAGCCCCGTTCGAACGAAGCATCCCAAGGCCTGCGCCCGAAGCTGCTCGACGCCGGCCAAGTCAGCGTGCCCACGTTCATTCGCGTTTCCGACATGAGATGGCGCCTCGGCGTCTCAATGGAGCTTCAGGACCGGCTAGCCTTCGTCCTGGCATTTGCTGGAGTGGGTTTCAGTTTGAATCGTTGAGGCGAGATTGTCCATCGCCGGCACGCGGATGGGACCCGGAAGGAGGCTTCTCGATCGCGGCAAAAGTTGCGAAGGAACGACGCGCGCAGCATTCATGGCAAGATTGGGCGGCAGACGAGGCCAAGATGGCGGCCGACCCGAAGACACAAGAGTGGTGGGCGATTCACAAGCCCATGCAGGCGCCCCTCGCCACCCGCGGGGACGGCGATTGGTGGGCGATGGCCGAGGAGGCGTTTCATTACGACTAGCTTGGAAGTCGCGAAACGAGTTCTGACTGCCCGTGTTCGACGGCTCCCGGCCGCGCGGCAGCGGCCCCCGCCTCCCCTGCTAGACGGATTCGATTTGAGGGATCTTAGCCATCGGTCGTTTCGCGTTCAGCGTCGGAACCTTCGCTGGCGGGACCGCCGTGGATCAGATTCATGATGCGCTGACTCATCGGCTCGTAACGGCGGCTGTTCTCAAGCTCGCCAACGATCTGAAAGTCATGCATGACGAGAATGCGATCGGCGAGCGTGATCATCTCGGGCATGTCGCTGGAGATGAGGAGAACCGAAACGTCGCCGCGGGTGATCTCCGCGATCAGCTCATGGATGGCCGTCTTGGTCTTGATATCGACGCCGACGGTCGGCTCGTCGATGATGAGGATCTTCGCCTCGGCGGCCAGCCATTTGGCGATCGAGACCTTCTGCTGATTGCCACCTGAGAGCTTGCCAACCGTCTGCTCGAGCGACGGCGTCCTGATCTCGAGCTTTCGCGCGAGCGGTCCGGCGATCTCCCGCTCGCTTCGCTGCAGCAAAAAGCCGAGTCGAGACAGGATGCGGCGCCAGACGGTGATCGCGACATTTGAACGGATCGGATGCGCGAGGATCAGCCCCTCGCCTTTGCGGTCCTCGGAGATATAGCCGATTCGGAACTGGCGCAGCGCCTGCGAAACGCTGCCGATCGAGACGGGCGCCCCCTTGAGGCGCAATTCGCCCCCGGTCACTTGAGCGTCGCCGATCAAGGTTCGGGCGAGCTCGGTTCGGCCAGCCCCAACGAGCCCGTAGAGACCGAGGATTTCGCCCTTGTGAAGGGTGAAGCTCAGATCGCGATGTCCGAGCGTCGTCACGATTCCAATCGCCTCGAGAACTGCCTCGTCGCGCACCGCTTTCCGATCGCCGAGGTCGGCGACCGGCTCCTCGCGCCCAATCATCGCGGACACCATTCGGCTGCGGCTGACCGCCGCAATGGGTTCGCCCGCAACGACTGCCTTTCCGTCGCGCAGCACCGTGACGCGGTCCGAGAGCGCAACGACCTCGTCGAGCTTGTGGCTGACGAAAACGATCGCTTTGCCTTCCGCTTTCAGTCCGCGCAACACGGCAAAGAGCGCTTCAGCCTCGTGACCGGAAATCGATGCGGTCGGTTCGTCGAGAAGGAGTAAGCCCGCCTCCAGCGATAGGGCTTTGGCGATCTCAACGATTTGCATCTGCGCGACAGAGAGGCGGCGCACTTCGGTCCGCGTGTCGATGGAGGGATCGATCATGTCCAGGAAGCGTTTCGCCTGCGTATGAACGCTGGCGTAGTCGATCAACCCGCGTCGCGCCGGCAGCCGTTCGATCATGATATTCTCGCCGATCGAAAAGCGCGGAATAAGGTTACGCTCCTGATGCACCGCGCTGACGCCGGCGGCGATCGCGTCACGCGGCGATGCGAACCGGACCTCCTCGCCGTCAACCAGAAGTCGGCCTTCGTCGGGCCGATAGAGGCCGGTCACGATCTTGATCAGCGTCGACTTGCCAGCTCCATTCTCGCCGACTAGGGCGTGAACTTCTCCCGGCCGGATTTCCATCGAGACGCCGTCCAGCGCGACAACGCCCGGGAAGCTCTTGCGCGCGCTGTCGACCGCGAAACGCACGCGCTCACTCGCTCCGTGCGTGGACGGCGCGAAGCCGGTTGAGACCGACGGCGACCAGGATCAGCGCGCCAAGAAGAAACTGGACCCAATAGGGGTCGACCTTCGCCAGCACCATGCCATTCTGAATAAGCACGATGAGCACGACCGCGAGAGACGTGGCGGCAACGGATATATAGCCGCCGGTCAGAGCGGCGCCGCCGATGATGGGAGCCGCAAACGATATGATGAGCCAGTCGGTTCCAATGGTGGGCTGCGCCGACCCGAGTTGAGCGACCGCGAGGATCGCCCCGACCGCCGCCAGGAGCCCAGAGAGCACGTGGGCGAGGACGATCGTTCGGTCTCGCGGAATGCCCGACAGCTCGGCTGCGTGAGAGTTTCCGCCGACAGCGAGCAGATAGCGTCCAGGCACGGTGCGGGCGAGGAAGAAAGCGAGCGCCGCGCCCACCACGATGGGCGGCCCGAGCAGATAGGGTATGGCGAAAAAGCGCGCCGTGCCGAAGGCGACAAAAGCGGCGGGCAGATTGTAGAACGGGATCGACTCCGTGACGCCGAAATTGACGCCGGTGAAAACGGATGCAGTCGCCAGCGTGATGATGAAGCCATTGATGCCGGTCCGCACCGTCAAGAGGCCATTGGCAAGACCGCCCGCGGCGCCGATCAACAGGCCGATGCCGACAGCGAGGCTGATCGGGCATCCCAATTTGTCCATGACCCCGCCGACAACGATGGCGACAAGGCCGCCGAGCGCGCCGATCGATAGATTGAGCTGCCCTACGCCGAGAGCAAGCATCTGCGCGAAGGCTACGACCAGCACCACGCAGAAGGATCGGAGCATCACATAGAGGTTGAACTCGGTCAGGAACGCCGGAGACAGAAGAGAAAGCACGACAAACCCGGCGAGAATTGCGGCGGCTAGCGCCGACCACTCTTTCGCGAGCAGACGCTGCACAAGATTTCATGAGCTCCGACCCAGCCCGCGCCGCTCGGCATATACGCTCCGGTAGCGGTCGAGCATGACGGCAAGCAGCAGGATCAAGCCGAGAAACAGCTGAAGCCAGAAATTTCCCACCTGAAGGATGAGCAGACCGGATCGAATCGTTGCGACGAGCAGCGCCCCGAGCATCGTACCAATGATTGAGACGAAACCGCCGGCAAGCAGCGTTCCCCCCAACACCGGCGCGACGAACGAAGGCAGCAGCCAATCCTCGCCAATGGATGGCATGGCCGCGCCGAGCCGCGTCATCAGCATCAGGCCAGCGCAAGCCGCAAGCAGTCCGGAAAGCGTGTGGACCGTGATCGTCACCTGCCCGACAGGCACGCCAGAAAGCTCAGCGGCGCGAGCGTTCGCGCCGGAGGCCAGGATCTCGCGGCCGAGCGCAGTGAAGCGAAAGAGGATGAGGAGGGCCGCGCCAATCGCGAGCGCAATGAGCAGCAGCGGCGATAGGAAGCCCAAGCGCATGCGCCCGAAAGCCGCGATAGCGGGCGGCACGCCGTTGTAGATTGTAGCCTTCGTCAGGATGAGCATCCCGCCCATAAAAAGGCTCGCGCTTGCAAGGGTAATGATGAAGGAATTCACCCCGGAGCGGACGATGGCGACCCCATTGGCGAATCCGAGCAGCGCGCCGAGCGCCAGTCCCCCAGCGAAAGCGAGTGGGATGGGCAGTCCCAGCTTCTGCATCAGGTAGCCAACCAGCATCACGCTGCAGACGCCGATCGAGCCGATTGCGAGGTTCATGCCGCCCGTCGCTAGAACAACCATCGTCGAGTAACCGATGACGATGTCGATGGCGACGGACCTGGAAATCGCGAAGAGGTTGAACGGCGTCACGAAACCCGGCGCAAGCGCGGTGAAGACGATCCACAGCAATGCGATGATCGCGGCGAGGCCAAGAGTGTTCGATTGCTCGACGAGCCAAGCTTGAAAGCCCGGCTCGTCCATAGCAGCGGCGGCGCGAGTCATTGTGGACGCAGAGAAACCGGACAGCTAAGATTAGTCGCCGCCGGCGGCGACACTCCGCCAGGCCTCGCCCCGCGAAGACCGCGAACCGACGATCCGGTCACTCTCTCGTCTCTTACTTGCAAGTCAGATATTTCTGCTTGAATGACGACTGGAGATCGGCGGTGACCTTCTTCAAATCGCTCTTGTACGTGTCGAGATTTGCCGGATCGATAAGGAGGGTGCCGGAATCGATGAAGCGGACGGTCTGCGGCGTCTTGATGAAAGGCGCGTCAGCCTTGACGGTGCAAGTCCCGCTCGCCAACAAGTCGAGCACATAGGCGCCGACATAGCCCTGTCCATAAGGGTTCTGCGCCATCGTGCCAGCAACGAAGCCGTCCTTGATCGCGTCGAGGACGATCTTGTCATCGTCGATCCCAACGAACTTGATTCGCTTGTCGCCGAGGCTGCGGAGGGATTTCGACGCGACGACCGATGGGATGTACGCGGTGGCGACCATCCCATCGATCTGGTCCTTCTGGGCCCCAAGGAGCGCATTGATCTTCTGGTCCGCGGCCTCCTGCTGATCGGTGTCGGTGAGATGCTGGATAAGAGTTACAGCGCCGTTCGTTTCCTTCACCGCCTTTTCAACCGCGTCCATGCGCAGCTTGGTGTTGGGGTCCACTAGGAGGCCGGCGAGATGCACGATCTTGCCCTTGCCGCCCATCGCCTTGATGAGCGCCTGCGTGCCGAGATAAGCGGAATTGAAAACGTCGGTGCCGAGGCAGAAGGCGACCTTTGTCGGGTCCTGCGCGCAGCCTGCGAGCGCGATCGAAGGCGCGTTGTTTGAGGCGAGCTCCTCGACTGTCGAATTGATTCCGACGGCGTCGCCAGGAAATATGCCGAACGCATTGTAGCCCTGAGTCATCAGACTCTCGATCAGCTCGGTTTGCAGATTGAGCTTCCAATCGGACGGCACTTTGAAGTCGACCGTCGCGATGCCGAAGTCCTTCTTCGCATCCGCCGCGGCCTGCTCCCAGGGCGCGAAATAGGGGTGAGGCCCACCTGGGATGAGGGCGATCTTGTTATTTGAGGCTTCCGCACGTCCCGCAATAAGCGCGACTGTCGCGAAGGCAAGCAGCGAATATCGCAATGCGTGGGTGCGTGCTCTCATAAGTTTCCTCCCTCTAAGGCCCCTTTGCCGGCTCGCTGTCGGGGCGTGCGACTGTTCGCACTTTTGAATATCGCATGCAATCGGCGGCCGGGTCGAGGACAGCTTGGCCCTTAAGACATGGCGCTCACACAGGAGAGCCTGCTTCAATTGTCGCCAACGGAATGACAGCCGCTGCGCGAGCAGCAGTTTCCTTACTTCGAGGGCGAGCGGATTTCCTCATAGGTGCAGGTGAAGGCTGCTTTCTGAACTCTGTAAGTGTCCTTCGGGTCGTTGGCGTCCTGGACGATCGCATCACCGGGGCGGGCGACCATCGTCTCGCCCCAGGGCGCCGTGAACGTGAACGCGCCGTCCTCATCCGTCACCACGACGAAGCGCATATCCGCGCCGCGCGGCCGATAAGGACGCCAACCGCCCTCGCCCGCTGGCCCGGCCGGCCCTTCGTATCGGCTGACGAATTTCGAAGCGGAGACGAGAAATTCCTCGTTTCCGGTCTCAGCACACCGATTGCGAACCACCATGTCGCCGGCTTTGGCGGGCGGGCTTTGTGTTTCCTTGCCCTCCCCTTTGATGACGGTGACGACAACTTCGTCCGGCCTCGCGTCTCGCGCGTCGACAATCTTTGTCTTGCGCGCGAGGCCATCGTTGCCAAGGTCGCGCGCCTTTTGAAAATAAGCGGTGATGTCAATCTGAGTTTGCGCGGAAGACACCTGCGTCGAGATGAGCAAGGCGGCAAATCCTGCAGCAATCGTTCGGCGCATGGTCAAACCTCGTTCACGCAATTTGGTGGACGCCCGCGCGCGACTCGCTACGACGCGGGGGCGCGGTTGCCTGATGGAACACGAAACCTTTACATCCGTTAAACCCGGTTGGATTGCCAGGGGGGAAGGCCTATGATTGCGCCAGCGTCGACACCCCAAAAAACGCCGGCATGTATCCTGGTCGTCGAGGACGATGTGTTGGTTCGCGTCGTGATCGCGGATGAATTGCGGGCTCAAGACTTTTTGGTCATCGAGGCTGCGACCGCGGATCAGGCGCTGTCCTACTTTCAAGCGGGCATTCAGGTCGATCTGGTGCTGTCGGACATCGAGATGCCCGGTTCGATGAATGGCCTAGGGCTCATCCATCATCTTCGCGCTCAAGCGCCGCACTTGCCCACCGTCTTGACTTCAGGCATCCCTCCAGGCGTTCATGACGCTGACGCGTTTCTTGCGAAACCGTACGACATGGATCAATTGGTCGCACTCATTGGGAGACTTCTGCATAAGGAGACGCGATGAACGAGCCCTGTCTTCTTCTTGTTGACGGTGAAGAGCTTGTCCGCACTCCGCTGGCCCAATATCTGCGGGAGTGCGGATATCGTGTCTTGGAGGCCACCAAGGCAAAAGAAGCACTAGCAATTCTTTCCGAGGGTTCGCAAAGCGTCGACGTCGTGCTCGTCGATATCCAAACGCTCGGCGACGAGGGGTTTGCCTTCTCGGCTTGGGTGCGGAAGAATAAGCCGGGGATCAAGGTTGTGTACGCGGGGACGGTTGCGGCCACGGTGCGCAAAGCAGGCGATCTTTGTGAAGACGATCCGCCGATACGAAAGCCATATGACCACCAACTCGTGCTGGGCCGGATCCGCCGCTTGGTGGCCGAACGGGACCGAAACCGAAGCTGACCAGAAGTGGTCGGCCGGCCGCCGGCTCGCCATCGCTCCAAAAGGGCCTCACTCCACGTCGGGTCGCAAAGCCGCCATAGGAACGTCAGCTAACGAGGCCTCATGCCCGACCGGCAAGAGGGCGTCCCGGCGCTCGTTTGCTTCGCTGTTCTTGCTGTTTAGACCGACTGTGACGTAAGGCCGAATTGCTTTTTCCAGGTCGCAGGACGGCGGGAAGAAGCCCTTGGGAGAAGAATGGTGGCCCGACCCTTGATCGTGATCGACCCGCAGCCGCGGTCGATTGAAGAGACCTTTCAGCCGAACATCTGGGCGCGCCTCAAGGAGCTCGGCGAACTCGAGGTCCATGAAGGGCCGGGACGCATGCCGGCTAAGCGCTTCGAATCCTATCTGCCCGATGTGGCGCTCCTGATCGGCCAGAGCGACATGCCGAAGGCGCGGCTCGACCGCGCCCCGAAGCTTCGCGCCATCATCAACATCGAAACGAACTTTCTGCAAAACGTCGACTATGACGTCTGCTTCGAGCGCGGAATCCATGTACTGGCGCCAGGCTCCGCTTTCGCCAAGCCGGTCGCGGAAATGGCGCTCGGGATGGCGATCGACCTTTGCCGCGGCGTCACGGCGGCCGACCGCGCCATGCGCGCGGGGAAGGAGAAATGGCTGCTCGAGGGCGCCGAGGGATGTTTCTCGCTTTATGGCGCTCGCGTCGGTCTCATCGGCTTCGGCGATCTTGCGCGCGCTTTCGTTCCCCTGCTTCAGCCGTTCGGCTGTCCGGTCAAGGCCTATGACCCGTGGGTTTCCGATCATTTCATGGCTGGCTTCGGCGTCGCCGCCGCTTCGCTCGAGGAGGTTTTGAAGACGAGCCAGGTCATCATCGTGTTCGCCGCAGTGACCAGCGAGAACCGGGGCTTCTTAAGCAAGCGCGAGTTCGAGATGATTAGGCCGGGCTCGGTGTTCCTGCTGATGAGCCGGGCGGGCGTGGTCGACTTCCCCGAGTTCCTGCGGCAGGTCGAGAGCGGGCGCTTCCGCGCAGCGACCGACGTCTTTCCCACGGAGCCCGCGCCCGCCGACGAGCGAGCGCGCAAGGTCGAGGGTCTTTTGCTATCGCCGCACCGCGCCGGCGCGATGATCGATCCGCTGTTTGAGATCGGCCGGCAGACGGTGGCTGACGCGGGACTTATCCTGCGCGGGTTGCCGCCGCTCTCTTGTCGGCGCGCCCAGCGCGAGACGGTGGCGCTCTCGCGCTCGAAGCCGATCGAGCGCAGCTGACTGCGGAATTGCTGGACATCCGGCTCACGCGGGACATAGCCTAGAACGTTATAGAGAGAAGCTTAAGACGAGCCTGGCTCGAATATCGGCGACGCCGGGAGGCAGACGGTCGATGGGGAGAGCGCCGACCATCCGAGATGTCGCGCTGCGCGCCGGGGTGTCAGTCGCCACCGCCTCCAGGAGCGGAGGGCTCGCGCTTGCCTCCCGCGGTGCTGGTCGACCGTGGAGGGCAAGCGCCCGGATTCGACACCGTGCGCGCCGACTGCTTCGCCGGCGGCTACGTCGCTGCGCGCCATCTCATCGGTCTCGGACACCGCGACATTGTCGTTCTAACCCACTCGAGGGGTCTCGATAATATCGAACAGCGCATCGCAGGCTGCCGCCGTGCTCTCAGCGAAGCGGGCCTCGACGGGCGCGACCGCGTCATCTACGGCGGGCAAGACCTTGAAGCCTTGCGCGGCGCGATCGAGCTCAAACTCGACCGCGCCGATCCGCCGACTGCAATTTTTGCACTCACCAACGTTTGCGCCCTCGCCTCGATCAAGGCCCGCGTGGCCTCGGCCTCGAAATCCCCGGAGACGTGTCGATCGTCGGTTTCGATGATTTTGACTGGATGTCGGCGCTCCGTCCCTATCTGACCACCGTTGAACAGCCCGTCGACGATTTCGCTTCCACGGCCTGGCGCCTCTTGATGCGGCACCTAACAGGCAATGCGGAGAACGATGTCGAACGAATCGAACTTCCCTGCACGCTCAAGGTGCGGGAATCGACCGAGCCCGCCCGCCCGCGTCTTAAGGCCGTTGCGGAGGTCCGCTGAAACACAAACAATTTCAAGGGAGTGAAACCATGTTGAAATGCCTGACTTTGTGTGCGTCGATCTCTGCGCTCGCGATCAGCCTCGCGGCCTCGCCCGCCTTCGCCGCCGACAAGCCGGTCTACGGCGTCTGATGAAGACGCTCTCCAACCCCTTCTGGGGCGCAATGGAGAAGGGCGTCGACGTCGGCGCCAAGAACGCCGGAGTCGACATCTTCCTGAACGCGGTTGAATCCGACCAGGCGGCCGAGCCGCAGCTCAACGCCTGCAACGCCATGCTGGAGAAAAAACCGGCGGCCATGATTACCGCGGCGATCAACTCGACGATCCTTCTGTCCTGCCTCAAACAGGCAAACGAGATGAAGATCCCGGTTGTCGACCTGGACAACAACCTCGCCCCCCCCATCACTAAAAAAGCGGGCGTCGATGTGGCGTTCCATATCGGGTCGGACAACGAGGCGGCGGGCGCGAAAGGCGCGGACTATCTGGTCAGCGTGCTGGGCAAGGACGCCAAGGGACCGGTGCTCGTGGTCGAAGGCCTTTCCGGAAACATTACGGGTGAGAGGCGCGCCCATGGCTTCGCCGAGGAACTCAAGAAGCAGGCGCCCGGCCTCACCATCGTAGCCTCGCTGCCCGGCGACTGGGACAGCCTGAAAGCGGCGAACATCACCAATGACACGCTGCAACGCACATCGGACCTGGTCGCCATTTTCTGCGCGAACGACGATATGGCGCTCGGTTCGGTGGAGGCGGCGCGTTCGGCCGGCAAAGACAAACTGATTGTCATCGGGGTCGACGGCAACACCAATGCGGTCAAATCAATCAAAGCTGGCCGGCTCAACGCATCGGTTGCGCAATTGCCCTACCTGGTTGGGATGCAGGCGGTCGAGAACGTGAAGAAGCTTCTCGCCGGCGACAAAATTCAAGAAACGATCAACGTCCCGACCCTCGTTCTGACCAAGGAGATCATCGAGGCGAACAAGGATCCGGTGCTGCAATACGTCAAGTAGACCAGAAGCGGCGCCGCTCGTTCGCTGGATGAGTGGGCGTCGCCGCTTGATTCGAGGACCGTTGTTGTGACTTCGGCGTCAACCCCTACTGCGTCCGCCTCCTGGCGCGCGCGCTTCGCCGGTGGCGGCGCCGTGCGGCTCGAATCGCTCATCGTGCTCGCGGTTCTCTGCGTGGCGATGGCGATGCTGTCGAACGCTTTCCTGTCCGTCTCCAACACCCTGAATATTCTGCTCTCCATCTCGGTTTTCGGCGTCTTGGCGATCGGCATGACGTTTGTCATCTGGTCGGCCGGGATTGACCTCTCGGTTGGGTCGATACTCGCGGTCTCCGGCGCCGTCGGCGCAATGCTGACCTCCAATTTCGATCTACCTTGGTGGATCGGCGTCATCGGCTGCCTCGCGATGGGCGCCTTCACTGGCGCTCTCAATGGTTTCCTCATCACCAAAGGAGCAATCCCCGTTCATCGTCACGCTCGGCATGCTCGGCGTTGCGCGCGGATTCGCCTTGGTGCTGAGCAACGGCGTCTCGATTTACGGCCTGCCCCCCGAAATCGTCTGGCTTGGCCAGGGCAGACCGTTCGGCGTGCCGACCCCCGTCATTGTCCTTCTGCTCGCCGCGGTCGTCGCGCATTTGCTGCTCGCCTACACGCGGTTCGGCGTCTACGCCCAGGTCATTGGCGACAACGAGGCGCAGCCCGCGCGATGGGCGTTCGCGTCGAGCGGATGAAAGTGCTGCTCTACACACTCTCCAGGTTGCTCTCCGGCCTTGCCGGCCTCTTGTTCGCCGCCCGCATCAATTCGGGCGAGCCGACCGCCGGTCTGAACTACGAGCTCACCGCAATCACGGCGACCATCCTCGGCGGCACGAATCTGTTCGGCGGCCGCGGCAGCGTGGTTGGCACGCTGATCGGCGCGCTGATCATGGGGGTGCTGCAAAACGGGCTGAATCTGATGGCCGTCCGGCCTTTCTACCAGCAGATCGCCATTGGCGCGGTCTTGATCCTGGCAGTCTGGCTCGACCGCATCAACAGCCAGCAAGGCTGGCGCCGATGAGCCTGCTCGACCTCAGGGGCGTGCGCAAAACCTTTGGCGCCATCGAAGCTTTGCGTGGGGTCACCTTCTCAGTCGAGGCGGGCAGCGCGGTCGCGCTCGTCGGCGACAATGGCGCCGGCAAATCGACGCTGATGAAGACGATCACCGGCGTCCATCGTCCCGATTTTGGCGAGATCCGATTCGACGGCGTCTCGATTGTCGGCAAGGATCCGGGCGAAATCCGCCGAGCCGGCATCGAGATGATTTACCAGGATCTCGCGCTTGCCCGCATGCGCGACGTCGCTTCGAACATCTTTCTCGGCCGTGAGCTGACGCGCTCCATCCTCGGCGTGCGGTTCATTGATACGAGCCGCATGCGGAGCGAGGCTGAGACTATGGTCGCGCGCCTCGGCGCGCGTATTCCATCCGTCACTCAGATGACTGGCCAGCTGTCTGGCGGCCAGCAACAGTCGGTCGCGATCGCCCGCGCGCTCACCTTCAACCCGAAGCTCGTCATCATGGACGAGCCGACCGCCGCGCTTGCCGTGCGCGAGGTTGAGCACGTCCTCGACCTCATCCGCGCCCTCAAGAGGGACGGCATCTCCGTCATCTTGATCAGCCACCGCCTGACAGACGTGTTCTCGGTCTGTGACCGCATCGTCGTGTTGCGCCAGGGTCAGGTGATCGCCGATGATGCAACCCGAGACACCAGCATGAACGCCGTCGTCGCCCATATCGTCGGGGCGCATTCGGAGTTGGCTGCCTGAGCGCCCAGGAATGACGCTTCGCTTCAGACATGGAGGCGCAATTGAAATTCGGCATTTATTACTCGTACTGGGAGCAGGAGTGGAGCGCCGACTGCCTGAAATACGTGGAGAAAGTCGCCAAGCTGGGCTTCGACGTCATCGAGATCGCCGCTCATCATCTGAATAGCTACAGCCCCGCGCATATCGCCGAAGTGGGCCGCTCCGCTCGAGACAACGGCATCACGATCACCGCCGGACTGGGTCCATCCCAGCACAGAAACCTGTCTTCCGCCGACCCCGCGATCAGAAAAGCGGGGCGCGCCTTCTTCGAAGAGACGCTCACCAATCTCGCCAAGCTCGATATCCACGTGATCGGCGGCGCCCTCCACTCCTATTGGCCGATCGACTACTCCAAGCCCGTCGACAAGCCCGGCGACAGGGCGAGGGGCCTCGAAGGCATATCGAGCCTCGCCGATTTTGCAGCCAATCGCGGCGTCAACCTGTGCCTCGAAGTGCTCAATCGATTCGAGAACCATGTCCTCAACACCGCCGAAGAAGGGGTCGCCTTCGTCAAGGAGGTCGGCAAGCCCAACGTGAAGGTCATGCTCGATACGTTCCATATGAACATCGAGGAGGACAGTTTCGGCAAGGCGATCCGCACCGCTGGCCCGCTGCTCGGCCATTTTCATACTGGCGAAAACAATCGGCGCGTTCCGGGCAGAGGCGGGTTGCCCTGGCACGAAATCGGCACGGCGCTGCGCGAGATCGGATATTCCGGCGCCGTCGTCATGGAGCCGTTCGTCAAGATGGGCGGCCAGGTCGGAAACGACATCAGGGTTTGGCGCGACCTGAGCGACAACGCCGACGAAGCCCAGATGGATGAAGCGGCGCGACAGGCCTTGGCGTTCTCGCGATTCGTGCTCGATTGAGTTGCAGGCGGCAATCGGCGCAGAATTCCGTAAGCCGATCGACCACGTCAGGTCACGCTCCTCGCCGTGAAAGAGGATCCCAACCCTCATTTAAAGCACCGACGCTAAGTGCCGCGGGATTTTGGTTACATCTTGGCGCGTGGGGACAAGATCGCCGCCTCCAAAAAGAAGGGCATCTGGATGGGGGGCGTCGTTCCGCTGGGATATCGGGTCGAGAACCGGGCGCTCCATGTGGCCGAGGAGCACGCCGTGGTTCGGCGAACTGACCACCAGTCCCAACCAAACCATCGAATTGCTCGCCGCGCGCGAGGCAAAACCGAACGTTGGATCCGCCGAACCGTCTCGCTCGCTTTCCTTTTCCCCGCCCTCGCCAAAGCGGCGATCGACGGTCGACTGCCTCGCGGCTTTGGGGTCAAGCGCCTGATGGACCTTCCGATTGCGTGGCGTGACCAATGGTCGGCGTTGGGGTAAGGGTGTCCACCGAACTCTGATTGCAATCCAAACAGTTCTCGATTCCGCTGATCAGTCCAGCCCGCGGTCGGGAACCAAAATTCGGCGTCGCCGAACTCATTTCCGCCTTTGCCCGCCATCCCTGCCGAACGGACCCCGCAGACCACTAGCTTCCGCGCCAAGGCAATAAATTGTCGAGGGATTGTGGGCGCCGGGGACCCCGGTTGGGGCGGATTACCTGGTGGAGCTGAGGGGATTCGAACCCCTGACCTCTGCAGTGCGATTGCAGCGCTCTCCCAACTGAGCTACAGCCCCGACGCGCGGGGGTGTTTACGTGCGCGTCCGATCTGTGTCAACGACATCGGCGCAAGGGGTTAGGGCTTCTCCGCTTCAAGGGCGCCCTCTCAAAGCTTCGGAGAATTCATGCGCGCGATCCTCGACATCGTGATGGTTATCCTCAATCTTTACACCTGGGTCATCATCGCGGGCGCCATCCTCTCCTGGCTGATCGCGTTCGGCGTGGTCAACATCCGCAACGATTTCGTGCGCGCGGTCTGGAATCTGTTTCTAGCGCTTACGGAGCCTTTCCTGCGTCCGATCCGCAACTTTTTGCCGAATACCGGCGGCGTCGACATTTCGCCGATCATCCTTTTGCTCGCCGTCATGCTGATCGAGAGGATCATCGTCTATTACATCTATCCCAACGTCTTCTGACCTTCGACATGCCTGCTCGTTTCGAGTCCAAGACCGCCGCAGGCCGGTTCTTCGAAGATTTTCACATTGAGCAAACGATCCGCCACGCGACGCCGCGCACGCTCACGAGCGGCGACGCCTCGCTCTACTCGGCCTTGAGCGGGGCTCGCTTCGCGCCGCAAAGCGCAGACACCTTCGCCCGCGCCATCGGCTACCTGGCAAGCCCGATCGACGATCTGCTCGCTTTCCATGTCGTGTTCGGCAAGACGGTGGCCGACTTGTCGTTGAACGCGGTCGCCAATCTCGGCTATGCCGATTGCCGGTTTCTGAGGCCGGTTTTTGCTGGCGATACGCTCTCGGCCGTTTCGCAGGTGATCGGGCTCAAGGAGAACTCGAACCGGCAGACCGGCGTGGTCTATGTGCGCTCGAAAGGATTCAATCAGAGGGACGAGACGGTCATCGACTATGTGCGCTGGGTGATGGTCAGAAAGCGCGACGCTGGCTCGGCCGCGTCTGAGACCCACGTTCCCAAACTGCCCGAGACGGTCAGCGTCGCTGATCTCGGCGCAGCCTGTCCCCCCATCGATCGCGCTGCGTTCGACGAAGGGCTCAGCGGCTCCCCTCATCGGTTCGAGGACTATTGCGCCGGCGAGCGGATCGATCATGTCGACGGCGTGACGGTCGAAGAGGCAGAGCACCAGACGGCGACCCGGCTCTATCAGAACACGGCGAAAGTGCATTTCAACCAGTTCAGCGAGGGGCAAGGACGTTTTGGGCGCCGCCTCATCTATGGCGGCCACGTTATCTCGCTCGCCCGTGCCTTGAGCTTCAGCGGCCTCGCCAACGCCTTCCATATCTCGGCGATCAACGGCGGTCGGCATGTCACGCCGCTGTTCGCCGGCGACACCGTGTTCGCCTGGAGCGAAATTATCGAGGCCGCAGCGCTGCCCGGCCGCGACGATGTCGGCGCGCTCCGAGTGCGCACGGTGGCGACCAAGAACCGGCCTTGCGCCGACTTTCCTTGGCGCGAGGGCGAGGGCTACGAACCCCATGTCGTGCTTGAGCTTGACTACTGGGCGCTTGCGCCGCGGCGGCCCTGACCCATGCGATTGCCGGCCGATGCTGTTCTTCTCATCATTGACGCGCAGGCGATCGGCGACCCCCGCCACGGCGCTAGCGATCCTGTCGAGGTCGAAACGAACATCGCCGCGCTCATCGCTGCCTGGCGGGCGGAGGCTCTCCCACTTGCTCATGTCGGACGGCGACCACCAAACTCCTCTTTTGCGCCGCTCGATGGTGAGATCGTTATCGTTCGTACAGGCCCGAGCGCCTTCATCGGCTCCGACCTCGAAGGGAAGCTCGACGAACTTGGCGCGACGACGCTGGTCCTTTGCGGGGCGCTCGGGACGCATGCGCTCGAAGCATCGGCGCGGCACGCGGCCGACCTCGGCTATCAGCTGTTCGTCGTCGCCGACGCGTGCCGGGCCGTCGACGCGGCCGATCTCACAGCCCGGCTCTGGTCGGCTGAGGAGCTAAGAGCCCTGGCGCTCGCCAACCTCAAGGGCGAGACCGCGACCATTGTTGATGTCGCGACAACGCTGCGCGCTGCGGCGGCCGCCAAGGCGCGCCAGCGCCATGCGGCGCGAAAGGCCTGAAGGCGAGCGACCACCTCCGACGTCAGGACAGTGTACGAGGTTACGCCGTCGAACGATTTCGGTGGGCTAAGTGCGCTTCTGCGCAACGTTTCTCGCTTTGCTCCGCCCTTTTGCCAGGAGCAAAACGCCCGCAAGGCCATCTTGCGACCGCCTATCGCGACGCCGCAATTCAGAGATAATCCTCTCCTTTCTTTTTCGAGGTCCGACGCCCATGAGCGTAGTATTCTGAATATCTAAATAGGTAGAAAATTATTCTTGCTATATAGAATATATCACTGATTCGTGTTAACTCAATCTCGATCTGTAGTTAGTGCATGTGATCCACAAAAAAGGGGAGGCTAAAATGTTCGTTCACGCTTTTTAGATTGGGGGTTTGACATGAAAGCTCTTCTACTCGCGACTGTTGCGTCGCTAGCTTTGGCCACAACCGCCAATGCTGCATCGTGGACCTTTGCAATCTGATCATCACCCAGATCTCGCCGGAAAATCCCACGACGTTCAATAACCTTCCAACCGGACCAACGGGATTCCTCGAGAATTCGACGGTGTGCGATTCCGCCTATTGCGGCGCGATCCAACTTTCGAGCGACGGCGGTGTCGCGAACGGCACAACCGGGAGCGCCGCCGCGCCGGCAGGCAACTCCACGAACTATCTTTGGGGGGTGAACGGCATAAATCCCCTCGGTTTCAACGGCGCCGAAGTCGTCTTCAACCCTGCGATTGCGAACGCGTATCCTAATTCCTTCAATCTCTACTGGGGCTCTATCGACGCGTTGACGACGAACCCGGATGGGACGCCTCGTTATGACAACACGCTGAGTGTCCATACCCTGGCAAACACCGTGGACAGCGTCACCGGCTCGGAACTGGCGGCCGCCTTGGTCTTTGGCGTCAATGGATTGGGCGACCAATTCAGCGCCAACGACAATCAGTGGTTCAATATATTTGACACCGCTGGGCCGATCGTCTTCTTCACGGCCAGTTCGACGCAAAACGCGTTCGAGTTCGACATGGGCTCAAGCGTGCCTGAGCCGTCGACCTGGGCGATGATGCTGCTCGGTTTCGCCGGTCTCGGTTACGCCGCGTTCCGCCGGGGCGCCAAGGCGCACGCTCTCCCGGCGTAAGTGGAAGCTTCTGCGGGAGCGTTGAAGGCCGCCGACGGGCGGCCTTTTTTTGTGTGCTCGCAGAACGAAGGCTGACTCGCGGCATATGCGGTGCCTCTTGCGTCCGATCGGCAACGCCCGCGCGTAAACCAGAGAACAATTGAGCGACTGACCGTCAGCTAGACAGCCGCCCCACGAAACGTCAGCAATTTGCGCATTGCGATCGTCCGCGGCTTCGCCTGCGCATTGCAAGATCTCCCGACAGCGATCACCGTGCAACCAGCCGATCGGGGTTTCGACCATAACGCAATGAAAGCTAGCGATTTTCCTGTCTGCGCCGCAGATCATAGCCGCGCCGACTTCTTTTGCCACGCCTAATCGATCACGGGTTCGTTACGGAGCGCTTTCGGATTTCGCCCCGAATAAATCGGGGCGCCCGGTGTTCACCTGCAGTCGAAACAGGCGCATCGCGAGGTTGTCGCCAATAGAACATTTAGCGATCTGTATAACGCCGGCCCACAGCGGGGCCTTTACGTGGAAACCACAGGGGAGTGCCGTAATGAGCAGATCATCATCATTTCAGGCTTTCATATTGACGACCGTCGCCTTTGGCGCGCTGTGCGCCGCCGGAGGGACCGCTCAGGCCCAGTTCAAGCAGACCAACATGGTCTCGGACATTCCGGGTTTCGCCGCGGTAACCGACCCGAACCTCATCAATCCGTGGGGCGTTTCCAACCTTCCGGGGAGCCCGTTCTGGGTCTCGAACCAGGGCACAGGCACATCGACGCTTTACACCGTAACCGGCAACGCCAGCGTCGCGCCGGCCAATTTCTTTCCCCCGAATAGCGTCGCCATTCCCGCGCCCGGACCGACTGGACAGGTCGCAAATCCGGGCGCGTCGTTCCTAATAAACCCCACCCTCGCCAACCCGAACGGCACTCCCGCGGCGTTCATTTTCGCCAACCTGAACGGCGCAATATATGCTTGGAATCCAGGCAATATAGATGGTGTGACAAACGCTACGGTCGTCGGATCGCCATCAACGGGTGGCCTCTTCACCGGATTGGCGATCAATAGCAATGACAGCATGCTGTATGCTGCCGATGGAAGCGGCACAGGCTCCGTCCAAGTCTTCAACGGGTCATTTACGAATGTCACTACGGGAGGGATGTTTCAGAACCCCGACCTTCCCTCCGGATTGGTCCCATTCAACGTCGAGGACATCGGCGGCAAGGTTTACGTGACTTACGCGCCTTCCGGGCGCACGGCGCAGGAGAACGCTACGGCGGGACAGGGAGTTGTCGCCGTGTTTGGTGAGGATGGGACCTTCCAAAAGGAACTCATCGACGGCGGCCAACTTGCCGCGCCATGGGGCATGGCTATCGCTCCCGCTGGTTTCGGCGCGTTTGGCGGGGACTTGCTGGTCGGCAATTTCAGTTTCGTCGATAGCCGAATCAATGCCTTCAATGCGACGACAGGAGTGTTCGAGGGCTCAATCCCGATCGATCTTGGCGGCAACATGCCGGGCGGTCTCTGGGATCTCACGTTCGGTAATAACGGAACCGGCAACCCAGAGACCCTCTTCTTCACGGACGGAATAAACGGCGAGTCAGACGGCCTGTTCGGCGCGATAACCGTCCCCGAGCCGTCGACCTGGGCCATGATGCTGGTCGGATTTGGCTCGCTCGGGCTCTTCGCGGCGCGCCGGCGCTGCGCCGCCATCAGCTGAGAGGGAAGGCAGGAAAAGAACCGCCCGACACTTGGCGGTTCTCTTTTTTCGCAGATCGCAGCCGAGGGACACCCGGGCTCGACCAATAATAGGAATTGCATCAAGCGTCCCGCAGATCTGGCGGACTCGCGTTCGGATTGGAGACCGCATGATGTCGATGCTTGAATGCGACCGTCGCGCCGCGATTGCGGCTTGCGGCGCGTTTGCGCTTGTCACGGCAACGGGAAGCCGGGCGGCCCTGGCGCAGTCGCGCGCCGGTGTCCACAACATCCTGGTCGATGTCGCGCCGCTGCGCGCCAACGCCGGCGATCCGACGGCGACCTGGGTCGAGCAGGAGCTGCCGCGGCGGCTCGCTGAGGCGCTGTCCGGTCGCCTGGCGCGGAAAGGCGACGCACTGTTCGTGCGGGTAGATTATCTCACTCTCGGGCCGAACAAGGACAGCCGAGCCTGGGACAACATTAGCGGCGTCGCGAAGGTCGCGGGAGTTGAGCGGCCCGTACGGGCGACATCGAGATATTGGGTCTCGGCGATGGATGCGGCGACGATCGCGCAATCCAATCATGTCCGTGTTTCGGCGGCGGTGCAGGCCCTCGCGTTCTGGATCGCCAGAGATCTTTGATCGTCGCAGAACTCGGTTTGATGCTTGCCTCGACGTCTTGCGGATGTCAGGGCCTCCGTTGCGGCGGCGCAGCAAAGGCGTCATTGCGCGAAGCGAAGCAGATTCATGGACGATCTTTTCGGCCGGGTTGTCTGGGCGACGGTAAGTGGAACCGCCGCATTCCTGGCCGTCATCTTCCTCCCCGCGGGGACAGTGGATTACTGGCAAGGGTGGGCGTTCGCCGGCACGCTTACGGTCTCGTCGTTGCTCGTTACTGTCTATATCGCGCTCAACGACAGGGAACTCCTTGAGACTCGGCTGCGCATGGGGCCTATGGCCGAGAAGACGGCAGCGCAGAAGGTCATCACGGCTGTCGGCTTCGTGGTCTTCGTCGTGGCGCTCGTCTTCATGGTCCTTGACCACCGGTTCGGCTGGTCGTCCCGCGTTCCGGCCGCCATCTCAATACTCGGCGACGCGCTCGCCATCGTTGGAATCGTCGTTTACTTCCGGGTGCTCAGAGAGAATCGCTATGCGGCGTCGACAATAGGTGTCGTCGAAGACAGATGATCATCTCGACCGGCCCCTACGCCATCGTCCGGCACCCCATGTATGCGGGCGCGATTCTGGTGTTTCTCGGAACGCCGCTCGCACTTGGATCGTGGTGGGGACTCATTTTCACGCCGCTATTCGTCGGGTGGTTCGCGTGGCGGCTCTTGGATGAGGAGCGGTTTTTGAGCGCGAACCTCAGGGGATATGACGAATACACGCGCACGGTTCACTACCGCCTCGCCCCATACATTTGGTAGCGACGAGATGGGCTGAGACGACCCGCAACGGCGCCCTTCGTTCACGCCGGCCTATTCGGCTGCCCGCGCAGGCTCCCATTCCCGCTCCCGCTCCGGGCGTTTCGCACTGGGCGCCGGCGGCTTGCCTTTCTTCGATCCCGAGAGCCAGCGCGACAGACGATCGAGATAGAGATAGATGACCGGGGTCGTGAACAGGGTCAGCGCCTGGCTGACGAGCAGCCCTCCGACCATCGTATAGCCGAGCGGCTGGCGCAGCTCCGAGCCGCTGCCGTGGCTCAGCATCAGCGGCACGCCGCCGAGCATCGCCGCCATGGTCGTCATCATGATCGGCCGGAAGCGCAACAGCGCCGCCTTGCGGATCGCCTCGACTGGCGTCAGGCCCTCCTCGCGCTCGGCGGAGATGGCGAAGTCGACCATCATGATGCCGTTCTTCTTGACGATGCCGATGAGCAGGATGGCGCCGATCAGGGCGACGAGGCTGAATTCGTAGCCGAACAGCATGAGGGTCGCGAGCGCGCCGAGGCCCGCCGACGGCAGCGTCGAGAGGATGGTCAGCGGGTGGATGAAGCTCTCATAGAGCACGCCGAGGATCAGATAGACGCAGACGAGCGCGGCGAGGATCAGGAGCGGCACCGTCGTCAGTGAATCCTGGAACGCCTGCGCGTTGCCCTGGAAGGTCGTCGTGAGACCGGGGGGCAATTGCAATTGCTGCATGGCGCGCTGGATCGCCTCGGTCGCCGGACCGAGCGCCACCCCTGGCGCGAGGTTGAAGCTGATGGTGATCGCGGGAAACTGTCCCTGGTGGCTGATTGACAGCGGCGCAACCTGAGCGGTCGTCCATTTGGCGAAGGCGCTCATGGGCACCATCTGATTGGTCGTCGGCGAGCGGATGTAGAGCTTGTCGAGGGTGGCGGGATCGCCCACGAGCTGCGGCAGCACCTCCAGGACCACGTAATAGGTGTTCACCTGAGTGAAATATTGCGTCACCTGCCGCTGGCCGAAGGCGTCATAGAGCGTGTCGTCGATGAGCTGCGGCTGAATTCCGTAGCGCGACGCCATGTCGCGGTCGATCTTGAGCGTCAGCGTCGTGCCTGAATTCTGCTGGTCGGTCGCGACGTCGCGCAACTCGGGCAGCGTTTGCAGCTTCTCCTGGACCTTGGCCGCCCAGGCGTTGAGCTCGTCGAGGTTCGCGTCCTGCAGAGTGTACTGGAACTGCGTCTTGGAGAAGCGCCCGCCGACCGTCACGTCCTGCGCCGCAAACAGGTAGACGCGCATGCCCGGAATTTGCGCGAGCTTCGGCCGTAGCCGTCGGATCACTTCGAATATGTTGGCGTCGCGCTCGTCGAACGGCTTGAGCGTGATGAACATGCGGCCATTGTTCTGCGCGCCGGCGCCGACGCCGGAGCCAAGCCCCATCGCAATCGTGTCGACGGCCGGATCGGCCATCACGATCCGGCCGACTTCCTGCTGCAGGCGATACATGACCGGAAAGGAGACATCCTGGCCGGATTCCGTCGTTCCGTAGAGGATGCCGGTGTCCTCCTGCGGGAAGAATCCTTTGGGAATGATGACGAACAGATAGCAGGTCGCAACCACCGTCGCGATGAAGGTGAGCAGCGTGGCGAACCGGTGACGCAACACGAAATCAACCCCGCGCGCGTAACCATTGGCGAGCGCGGTGAAGCCCTTCTCGCTGAGGTTATAAAGCCGGCCGTGCCGCTCCTCATCGTGGCTCTTGAGAAAGCGCGACGCCAGCATCGGAGTGAGGGTCAGCGAGACAAAGGCCGAGACGAAGATCGTCATTGCGATCGTGACTGAAAATTCTCGGAACAGGCGGCCAATGATACCGCTCATCATGAGGAGCGGAATAAGCACCGCGACCAGCGAGACGGAGATCGAGATGATCGTGAAGCCGATCTCCGACGAGCCTTTGAGCGCCGCCTCGAGCGGTTTCTCCCCTTCCTCGATATGGCGGGTGATATTCTCCAGCATCACGATCGCGTCGTCGACGACGAAGCCGACGGAGATGGTGAAGGCCATCAGCGACAGATTGTCGAGGCTGTAGCCTACGGCCCACATGAGCGCACAGGCTCCCAAGAGCGCCAGCGGCACGGTCACGCTGGGAATGATCGTCGCCCGGATGCTGCGCAGGAAAATGAAGATCACCATCACCACGAGCGCAATGGTGAGAGAGAGCGTGACTTCGACGTCATAGACGGAGGCGCGAATGTTCGTCGTGCGGTCGGAGAGAATGCTGACGTGAATGGTCGGCGGGATTGACGCCTGCAAGGTCTTCAGCGTGCGCTTGATCGCTTCGACCGTGTTGATGACGTTCGCGCCGGGAATCTTGTAGACGACGAGAAAGACACTCGGCTTTCCGTCGCTCCACGCCGCTTGCGTCGTGTCCTGAGGTCCCGCGACCGCCTGACCGATGTCGCGTACGCGCACCGGCGCCCCGTTGCGATAAGCGATGATGACGTCGTTCCAGTTTTTCGCCTGAGTGAGCTGGTCGTTGTCCTGGATGGTGAAGGTCTGCTTCGGACCGATGATCGCGCCCTTGGGGCTGTCGACCGTCGCGATGCCGATCTGGGTGCGGACGTCCTCAAGCTGCAGCCCCTTTTCGACGAGCTTCGCCGGATCAATCTGGATGCGTATGGCCGGCGTCTGCTGGCCGCCGACGCGCACGAGCGAGACGCCCGAGATTTGGCTCAGGTGCTGGGCGAGGATGTTTTCGGCGGCGTCGTCGACGTCGATGACAGGCGCGACGTCCGACTGGACAGAGAGAATGAGGATCGCCGTGTCCGACGGGTTGACCTTGCGATAGGTTGGTGGACTGGGCAGATCTTTTGGCAATTGCCCAGCGGCGGCATTGATCGCAGCCTGGACGTCGTTGGCGGCGGCGTCGATGTTGCGGTTGAGATCGAACTGGGCGGTGATCGCCGTCGAGCCGAGTGAGCTCGTCGACGTCATCTGCGAGACGCCGGGAATTTGCGCGATTTGACGTTCGAGCGGCTGGGCGACCGAGGTCGCCATAGTCTCCGGGGAAGCGCCCGGCAGCGCCGCCGAGATTGTGATGGTCGGAAAGTCGACCTGCGGCAGGGGCGCAACCGGCAGAGACGGGAAAGCGACGAGGCCGACCAGAAGGACGGCGACCATGATTAGCGTGGTCGCGATCGGACGATGGATGAAGGGGGCGGAGAGGCCCTTGTACATAAGCTTAAGTTCCGCTTCCCGCGTCGATCGAAACAATCGACCCGGGCTGGAGCAGGAACTGACCGGCCGTCACCACGCGGTCACCCTCCTTGAGGCCCTCCGAGATGACGGCCGTGGTCGTGTCCTCACGCGCGACCTTCACCTGACGCACCTGAGCGCGGTTCTGATCGTCGACGATAAAAACATAAAGTCCTTTCTCACCATGTTGCACCACCTCAGTGGGGACAATCAAGACGCCCTTGTCCACCCCGAGCTTAAGACCCGTCGTCACCGCCAGCCCCGGCCAGAGCACATTGTCCTTGTTCTCGAACTCAGCCTTGAGTCGGATGGTGCCGGTGGCGAGATCGACCTGGTTGTCACTGATAGCCAAGCGTCCGCTCGCAAGCTTGTGGCCCTCGGCGTCCATGACTGTGACTTCGGGCGAGCCGGCGCCCAGTTCCTCATTGATGCGAGAGACATATTCCTGCGGCTCAGCGAAGATCACGGAGATCGGCTGCAATTGTGCAATCGAGACGATGCCGGTTTGTTGCCCGGCGCTGACGAGATTGCCCTCGTCGATAAGGCGAAACCCGGCGCGTCCGGAGATCGGGGCCTTGATGGTCGTATAGTCGAGCTGCGTCCTCGCCGCGTCGATCGCCGCGGCGTCGGCGGCGATCGAGGCGGTCAGTTGCAGCACCATGGCGTTCTGTGTGTCGAGCTGCTGCTTGGTCGCGAAGTCCTGCTTGGCGAGCGTGGCGAAGCGAGTGAGATCAAGCTTGGCGTTGGCGAGATTGGCCTCATCCTGGGATTTCTTAGCGACGGCCTGGTCAAGCGCCGCCTGAAACGGCCTCGAATCGATCTGGGCCAGAAGATCGCCCTTCTTGACCATCTGGCCTTCGTTAAACGCGATCTTCATGATCTGGCCGTCCACCCGGGCGCGGACCAGAACGGTATTGTAGGCCTGGACTTGGCCGATGCTCTGGAGGACGACCGGAAAATCCGCGCGCTTGACTGGCGTTACTGTGACAACAATCGGCGCGGGGCCGGTCGCTTGTGTCGGTTTCTGACCTTGCCCCTGGGTCGAAGCGGTCTCAGTGGGCGGGGTCCAGATCTTGTCGTGCAACTGATGGGCGAGACCGCCTGCGGCGGGAACCCAGCGACCGGCCGTTTCGGGCGCGTAAACGCCGTAGGCCGCGGCAAGCCCGCCCGCCAATACGGCGATCCACAGGAGCCGAGTGAGCCTCATCGCCCGAAAGCCTTTCTTCCCCCAGTAATGCGCTAACGAAGCGTCTTCACGCGGCAGCGCGCACGCGAGCGGGTCGCCGTGCCTCCCCGGCGCGCAGCGTTTTTAGGCGCCGGTTATCGTGGGATTATGCGCCCATACCATTTTTTTGGCGGCGCGGGACGTCATCAACCAAATTTGACCGGGTTAGGCTTCCCTTTTCCCACCCGGCGCTTCAACGCACCTGGCGCGATCTAAAACGACACATTCTGGGGAATGAAGGCTTTAATCTGGCCTGCCGGAACAAAATACTTGGCGATGTCTCGCGTATGTGGCGTGGCGCCTATTCTCAACGGTTGCTGCGTGATCGAAATCTTGCGGCTTATAAGACCCAACAGGCACAGATCCGCAGCGTCAAACACGCCCGAGCCGGAATTCCCCGTTGCGGCGACGTCGGCTATGGCGGTGTCGAATCGCCCTCGCAAATCGGCTGGGATCGCTTGGCGAGGCAAAACGCGAGAAGGGGCCGTTCCCTCCGGAATGGCGACTATTACCCTTTCGCCAGCATAGGGCGGATGCGGGCACAGCGGCGTGCGGCGCATCTGCAGACCGATTGGGAGCTTCGATCCGTCGATCGACAGAAGCGTCAGATCCACACTGTCGAGGCTGCCTTCCTTGACGAGCGTAGCCGGCAGGTCCTGCCCGGCGATGACGACATGCGGCTTAGTTTGCGCGAACTCTCCCGCCACGTGCGCCGCCGTCAGAATGAGGCCGTTGCCTAGGTAAATGCCATAGCCGGGCCACGCTTGTTGCGGCGTTCTGTTGATATGCACGGCGAGCGTCCGAAGCTCTTCACGGTCCGACTGCGCCCGGCCCGGGGTCGGCGAGAGCGCAACCGCCAACACGCCGCAACAGAGGCCTAATAAATTCGCCGCGACCGACATCGTCCTAGGTTGATCGCTGCACGCTGCGAGCTTCAAGACAGGGGACAGGGGCCGAATGCGGACAAAGCGAATCGACGTAGACCTCAAGCAGACGTCTAGAACCTGGCCGACTGGAGAAGCGTATGGATCGGTTCGGACAACATATCCCAACCTCGTCCCAAAAGCGAGGAAAAGAGCCGAAACAAACATAACAGCTCGATCAAGGCCGCAAAAATGACATTGAGAAATGTCGATCCTCGGTTGGTTCGCAACCCTACCTCGTCACGCATCATGTGGTCATAGGGAATTTTCTGAACATATGAGGATGTCCTTCCAAAAAACGAAAACGCCGTCAGGCCAAAATACTGCAGGCGGCCTGAGATCACGAATATGAAGGAATACAATAACCCAATTGTCGCTACGATAATTTCCGTATTGCGGTCGTGGATCTGGTCGAAAACAAACCACGTTCCCGCCAGTATAACCAGCCCGGCGACAAGTCGGAACAGAAACACCAGCGCGCTAAACATGGGAGCACCAGTTTGTGTTCATATTGTTACTGATCAAATCGCCGATGGCGGCGGGACAATCCCATAGCCCGACAAGATTTGCTTGTCCAGACACGGGGGCCTGGATAGACAAAATTTCCGACGGCCCAAGCGCTTCTCCCGGTTGGAGAATCGGGCGCGACGTCGTGGCGCGGCGCAGGCTTTACCGTCGATCGGCTTGTCTTGGATGGAGATTCGCTTACAGTGCGTCGCGTCCTTGCGCTGGCGCCGGTGGCCGCTGGCGTCCAGGGAACCCATGCGACCGCCTGATCAAGTGCGGCACGCGCTTCACCGTCGCCGCTGTTTTATCCAACTAGGGATCGGGGATATGCGAGACCAGCGTTGTGCGGCGTTACCGGCTGGGCAGCGTTCGTCAGTGAATTCGTGAGCCCGTGAATGACGACTGAGACTCAAACCGCGCCGGAATCGGCGCGTGGACTGGGGGCCGCGGTCAGCGAGCCCGTCCTCGCCCCCGGGCGCCGGTGGCGGCTACCGATCGCCTATGGATCGATCGCATCGGTTGCGTTGGGCGTCGACCTCGCGCTGATCTTTGGGAGCGCGACATTCGCCGAGACAGTCTACCACAAGATCCCCGACGAATTCGCCGGCGAATACTCTCACACTCTTGCGGCGGCCATTTTCGTCGCCATCCTCTTCGTCGCGGCGATGCGTGTACAGAAGCTCTACAGCCCCACTCGCCTGATGGTGTGGGAGGATCAAGCTCGCGCCGTGCTGGCCGCCTGGTGCGGAGCTTTCTTGATTCTGGCGTCGGGCGTTTTCAGCTGGGGTGTGAGCCACGACCTTTCGCGTGGCGATGTTCTCCTGTTTTGGGCAGGCGGCGTCGTAATGCTTCTCGCGCACCGGGCGGCGTGGAGATTTGCACTGCCGCGCGCACTGGAAAGCGGGGCGCTGCGGGGGCGCACCATCGTCAGCGTCGCCTGCGAGGAACGCGTGCCTCCGCACTTCTCCGAGACTTTGACCCGGCATGGCTATCATGCGGTGGGTCATTTCCAGATATCCGATAACGAAGCGGACTGCGCAGATGTCATCGAGAGCGTCATTTCGCTTTGCCGCACATCCGATGTTCAAGAGGTTATGCTGTTCGTGGATCCCGAGCACATGTCGAATGTGCGGTGGATCGCCCGCAGGCTCCGAGTGTTGCCGTTGCCGGTGACGCTGGTTCCGTTCGGAACGCTCGCCCTATTGTTTCAGCGCGTGCGCTACGACATTGGCGATACGGTTGCGATCGAGCTTCAACGGGCGGCGCTTTCGCCGACGGAGCAGACGGTCAAGCGAGTGATCGACGTCGTCCTTTCAGGGATGGGCCTCGTCATCTTGTCGCCGATCCTCATCGGCGCCGCGATCGCGATCCGATTGGACTCGCCTGGTCCTGCCCTGTTTCGGCAGACCCGGCACGGATTCAATGGGCGACCGTTCCGGATCTACAAGTTCCGCACGATGACGGTCATGGAAAACGGAGACGTCATTCAGCAGGCGCAAAAGAGCGACAAGCGAGTGACGAGGGTCGGCTGGTGGCTGCGTCGGTACAGCGTCGACGAACTGCCCCAATTGCTCAACGTGTTTATTGGCGATATGTCGCTCGTCGGGCCACGGCCGCACGCTTCCGCCCATGAGCGCCATTTCACATCGGCTATCGAGAAATATGCGTTCCGTCACCATATGAAATCTGGTATTACCGGCTGGGCGCAGGTTCACGGCGCCCGGGGCGAAACGGATACACTCGATAAGATGCAACGTCGAGTCGAGCTTGATATTTGGTACATTAACAACTGGAGTATTTGGCTCGACTTTTCCGTCATGATAAGGACCGCCCTGGTCGTGTTTAAAGGCGACAATGCGCATTAAGACGGGAGCGCTGCGGAGCATTGGGTCTACGGCGAATGGGTTTGTCCGCTAGGGGACGCGAGAGAGATAGGCATGTCAATCGAGTCGCTTAAAACCGAATCCGTCCGGCCCACTTCCCTGCTCGCCCGCGCCGAAGGTCGGGGCGTCAATCTGATTTTCCTTTCCGCGCTTGCGGCTTCATTCTTCGTCGCCTACTTGCCGACCTACCTGAAGCTTGCGAACGGCGCATGGCGCACCGAGCAGGAGGGCCATGGTCCTCTTATCATGCTGGCCGCAGCTTGGCTCGCCTGGCAGCAACGGGACAGGCTAAAGACCATCGAACTGCGCCCGGCGCTCATCGCCGGCTGGGTTATTTTGCTCCTTTCCCTCCTCTTGATGGCGGTCACGCGGTCGCAAGATATCCCGATGATTGAGGTCGCGACCCAGATCCCGGTGCTGTTGGGATGCCTGTTGCTTATAGGCGGTTGGGCGCTCGCCCGCGTCTTCGCTTTTCCGCTTGCCTTTCTAATCTTTTCTGTGCCGCCCCCCAACTGGCTGCTCGACGCGTTCACCGTACCGCTTAAGGTATGGATTTCCGATATCGTGTCGAACTTGCTTTACGATCTCGGCTATCCGGTGGCGCAGAACGGCGTCATGATCATGATTGGCTCTTACGAGCTTATGGTCAAAGATGCTTGCTCCGGCGTGAATTCGATTTTTGCCTTGTCGGCGATCGGCGTTTTTTATGTTCACGAGTTCGTGGGCCGCCACCCAGTCAGGAAGCTGCTCTTGATCCTGTCTATCGTTCCAATTACCGTTCTTGCGAACGTCTTTCGGGTCATGACCCTGGTTCTTGGCGCCTATTACATCGGAGTGGATACGATTGAAGGCCTATTTCACGACCTTACAGGCATAGCGTTGTTCGTTTTTGCGCTGGTCCTGTTCTTCGTTCTGGATCGCGTCCTTATTGGCTTCGAATTCCTTGCGGGAAGGGCGTTCGGATCGAAAACGGCAAAAAGCGTCCCTTGAAGGGTGACGGCGAAGGTCCCACGGCGCATGGTTGACCGTGCACCGCAGGCGTTTTGCCCGGCCAATTGGCGGTTGTTTTACGTTTTTGGAGCAGGGTGAGTAAACGGTACGGCTAGTAATTGACCTGACCGAAGAAATTGGGCGCCTCGAATGCAAACGGTTTATGATTTCGTTACCGTCATATGCTTTCTATGCATTGTCGTCACCTACTTCATGTTCACTGAAGGGGGGATGAAAGTTCTGGCGCATTTCATGCTGCCGGCAGCGGCTTTCGCGATCGCAAATCAGGTCGGCAACCACGCCGGAAATGATCTGCTCATGAACGTCCTGGCGGTCGTCCTCATCGCCGCTGGGATTGGCTACACCTTCATTATCGTTAGGCACAGTCCGGCTTGATCCAGCAGGAGCCGCCGCCCTCGAACGCCCTTCTTCGGGATCTCAAGGCGCCGCGTCGAGGCGCTGCTTCGCGAAGCGGGTTCCATAGATGCGCGCCTTGCGATCGCCCTGACGCAAGCGATCCAATCCGAGCGAAGAGCCACTGTTCAAAACAGCGGCTCCTAAGAGAAACCTTCGGCGCGCGGCAAAAGACGAGTCATGATCGTAATTTAACGGTCGAGTTCAACGGCTGACAACGGCGGCCATTTATTGCTCGCCCCGGCGGGGCTTCCCGCGCTGTGACCGAGGCACAATGGCATGATCACCGCCGCACAAATACAGTCGATCCGCAACAACGATCCCGGCGCGGTTTTGCCGGGCATCGACACAATGACAGGCAACCCGTACGCCGCCGCTTCGCTGCTCGACGTCACAAAAATCACCCAGAAGACTAACGCTCCTTACTATTATTCGCCTTCCACAAATACCGTATATGTCACCCAGAGTGGCGCAGTGCTCAGCGGTATTAACTTCGGCAGCGCCACGTTGATGATTAAGGCAAACAATGTCACGGTCGAGGATTGCACTTTCACTGGTACGACCGGATTTCAAGCTATACAGCAATACGCCGGGTTTAGCGGCGCCACAGTGGAGAACTCCACCTTCATAGGCAGCAAATCACCCACAGAGCAAAATATCTGGATCGGTTCTCAATTGGGCATAACAATCGAGGATAACACATTTCTGAATTCGCCGGCCGACTCAATCGCCATTGAGCAGGGAATCGTCACAGGCAACTACTTCTCCGGCGAGGGATACCTGACGGGAGCACACGCCGACGCGATCTACGTTCCGGCAACGACCGGGCCCGTCAGCATCACCAATAATTTCATCGAGGAAACGGCGAACGCCGGCCAGCCCGGGATTTCCAACAGCGACATTCGCATTACCGACGAGCAGGGCAATGTAAACGGGGTGATCATCTCAGGCAACTATCTGATCGGCTCTGGGTTTAGTTTCGAAGTCGCCGCCCCGCTTGCGAATAACACGATCAGCAACGTGTCGGTAACACACAACGATATCGGATTCGATTGGTACGGCCAGTATTTCCCGGGCACAACAAATTTAGCGACCGTGACCGGGATCAGGACGGTCGACTTCTCCAATCCCACCAACTCGACCAACGCCCTCGCGGCGTATGTGGCGGCTGGCGTTCCCACCGCGCCTAGCGGCGGGAGTGGTCCGGTAACGATGATGGCCAACGGCGTCGCGTCGGCGCAGCTGGGTCAGTCGGGCTCGACCGAAACAAACTTTGTCGGTGGTTACGGGCGACAAATCCTGCACGGAGGTCAAGGCGTAAACATTCTGACCTATCTCGCCCTGGGTGACGGCGGTGATTATGTGACTGGGTTTGATCCGGCGAAGGACGTGATCGATCTTAGCGGCATCGACGGCGACATCCTCAGCGCCGGCGTGCAGAATTTCACCTTCATCGGCTCCGCGCCGTTCAGCGGCGGCGCTCAGGTTCGGTATCAACTGGATCCGACAAACAGCCAGACCATCGTCCAGGCCGCCCTGGTCGGCGACGACACCAGCCAGACGACCGTGCCCGGCGGCTCCATGGTGGATTTCTCCATCACACTCACAGGACTTGTGCCGCTTACCGCCGCCAACTTCGCGCTCACCCCGTCTCAGTCTTCAGCTGCGCTGACGAACGGGGCGTCGCTGACTTACACCAAGGTGACAACAGCCGCCGGGGCGCCGACGGAATATGCGTATTCCAACGTTCAAGGCGGAGAATATACAGCGTATCAGGCGTTCTACGGCCCGGGTTACGAAAACCTCGAGGCGGACGATCTGAACCTGAGTTCGAAGGCAAACAAGCTCGTCCTCTACAACCCCAGCCAGACGGTAACGCGGGGCGGCGGCAGTGAAACGCTGACAGCGGGGACGGGCAGCGACCGGCTCAATTACCACTCCGTCGAGACCATCGACGCGACAACTAGCGGCGGGGAGCAGTTCATCTTCAGCTCAGGCTTCGGCAAGGAAACGATCGACGGCTTCTCCGCCTCAGGCACAAGTCCGGACTCGATCCAGCTGGCGAAGTCCGCGTTCTCCTATCTAACCGCCAGCATGACGCAGGCGCAGGACCTGGCGGCCGTCATGGCCCACGCCAGCAGGGGCGAATCAGGCCTCACCATCTCCGACACCCACGGCGACAGCCTCACGCTCACGCGCGTGACGCCCACGATGGTCGTGGTCAACCCGGCCATGCTCGAATTCACGTAAATTCGAGACGGGCACCCGGGGCAATCGCGCCGGTCCGCGCGCTATTCTGCGCTTGCGGCGCGAACGTAGGACTGGCGGCCGAACGGCACGCGATGAGCTGGGCCGCCGCCCGTCCCAAAGCGCGGCGAGGCCGCCGGCCGTCAGAGCGGCGACCGCCAGAGGCTCGGCGGGTTCGTAGTTGTCGAGTGCGCCGCGCGCAATCTCGGGTTCGAAATTCGTCGCGACGACGTAGAGGCGTGAGCGAACCGGCCGAATTCATGGCGCCGTCGTGCCGGAAGCATTTCGCCGAAGTGGGGCTGGGCCGGGACTTCCTCGATCAGTTCACCGTGTGAGGACTGGGTCTCGGGCCTGAAGAGTATTCCCGGGACCGCCGCGTCCGGCGGGTACTCAGAATACTCTACGCGCCGTGTAACGAGACTGACCTCTACCTCAAACTCATGGCGCCGGCAGATGACCCGAATGGCTCCCAGGTTCCTGCCCACGGCAACTCACCGAGCTGGCCACAACCCAGAATGCCGACCGTCGTGCCAGGGCTTAGGACCATCGCGGGACAACCTCTGAGTTTTGGGTTTCCTCTTGAGGACGCTAGATCGCGCCGACTTCTTGGTGGAGCTGAGGGGATTCGAACCTCTGATCTGCGCGAAGCAGGCGGCCGCTCACGGACGCCGGCGCCGCTTCCGGTTCGGCAAAATTTGATAGCGAAGCGGTCGCCGCACCCGCGTTTGCTTCTGCCAACGCTATCTTTCTCAACAATCCGGCCATCGGACTTTTTTGGGGTCCGCGTCGTGGCGACGACAGTCGTCTGCTGCTTGATAGTAAGGCGTCGGTCGCCACGGCGCTCGAGCGCGGCTGGACAAGCCATCGCTCGAGCTTGATCTGGGCGTTAGGTTCGAAGCGATAGAGTTTCAACGCCATTTTTGATAGCAGGAGCGCATGGTTGGGATTGTCGGGCCAGCGTTCGGCGTTGGCGGAATGCTCGATTTACTAAGCGCAGCAGCCTAACTGTTCTGCAATGTAGATTTCACTTGGATTCTAGCCGTCGGCTGAGCGCCAATAGCCATATTTTCGAACAGATTGTAAGACTTCCTAAAGCGCCAAGCATCGTTGCTGCGAAGAAGATGATGACGGCTTCAGGGATTCAGCAGCGCCGATAGAGCCCTCTCAACGTCGAATTTAAGCCTGCACCACGTTGAAGACGAAGCCTGAAAAGGGCAGCAGAGGGGTTTCTTTACATTCGCTCTCATTTATCCCGCCAATGTCAGAGACAGGGTATGGCGACCTCGACCAGGCCGACAATTACGAACGCCAAACGCGCAACGTCTGGCATCTCACTGCAGATTGCGATCTCCGTAGGTAGAATAGGCCCCGCCAAGCATCCGGACACCTCTTGACAAGTACCTAAGAATTGCAGGGATAACGCCAACGGGCCATCGATGATTTTTCACGGCCTCGAACTCCAGATTTTCTATGGATTCACCTATTCCTATCGAGTCTAGCCGAATAGCGTAGCCGTTCGATTGCCTGGCATCTGTTCGCCACACTTTTCGTTTCCTCTTTATGGGCGATTTCTTATTCGCCATTACGTGTCTCGGCAAACAGACGGGTTGCAGGACTCTGCCGCAAGGCGCCTGAGCCTAACGCGCCTCCCCAGCCGTTGAAGCCGCTGCCCTACGGCCGCGCTGTCGCGCCTGGAAGGTCCTAGAACTGACGCGATCGAGCAGGTCGATGATGTCCTTGAGGTTCTCTTTCGGAATACCCTGGGTGATGAAAACGATGCGAGTTCGATGATCGCCGTCAGGCCAACGGTCTAGCCACGTCATCGTATGCAGCAGGTGCTGCGCGCCCTGAATGACCGCGGGCCGGCCCGGCTCCTCGGCAATGTTCACGAGCCCCTTCACGCGGAGGAGCGCCGGCCCAAGGTTCTGTGCGAGACTGTCCAGTAGAAACTGCGCTTCCTCACGGGTGAGAGGGTTCTCGCGCGTGAGAACGAAATTCTCAATTCCTTTGCCTTCGAGATGATGGCCCGGCACCTGACGCGTATGATCATGTTCCCGATGATCATGGTGGTGATGGTCGTCTCCACTGCACCCTAAGTGATCGTGAGATGTATTCTGATAGGCTTCCACATTGAGCCACAGACGAGGATCCGCCTGCGAGTTGGCCGAGTCGAAGCCCGAAGACGTTAGGAGCTTGGCGACGACATCCGACGACCAATCGACCTCCGCGATCTCTGCGGAAGGGTTGATGCGTCGAAGATCAAGCCTCATACGCGCCGAGCCGTTCTGGCGGTCGCAGCTGACCATGTCGAACTTCGTGATTCGGATCTGGTCCGCGAGCGCAACCTGCCGAACCGACTCCTCATGGGCTTCCGCCGTTCCAGGCCAATTGACCGCGTCGACGAGCGTCAGCACGCTCGCAACGCGATAGAGCCCGTCCAAAGTAGGCTCCGACAGGAACGCCTGAAGGACCGGGCCAGGCTCTGCAAGGCCCGATGTCTCGATCACGACATTGTCGAAGGTTGGGATCTCGCCGGCCTGCCGGGCGTGGTAAAGAGAATTGAGCGTGCCGACCAGGTCGCTTCGAATCGTGCAGCAAAGGCAGCCATTCTCAAGCACCACCACGGAATCGGAACTGCTAGCAAAAAGTTGGTGATCAAGGCCCACTTCGCCGAATTCGTTGACTACGACCAACGTCTTAGCGAGCGCGTTGGAGCGCAATGCTGCGTTGATGAGAGTCGTCTTCCCGCTTCCGAGGAACCCGGTGACGAGTGTCACGGGAATTCGGCTCTTCGTCAGGACAGCGGGATTCTCAGTCGGCATCGAGGTATGCGGTTAGAACACTTCACAGCCCGGAAGGCCGCAAGAGATCAGGCGGTCCGATGGGAAGTTTGTGATAATCTCGCATCCGTTCTTGGTGACCACGACCTCTTCCTCGATCCTTGCTGCGCCAGAGCCGTCGTCGGCGCCTTTCCACGTCTCAAGAGCAAACACCATGCCTTCGGCAAGTGGTCGATTCTGGCCACGGAAGCGCTTGGAAAAGATGGGGCGTTCCCACAACGACAATCCGACGCCATGGCCGTACTGCAAGAGGAAAGCCTCGGCCTCGTCCCGATAGCCGAACTCCTGCGCGTCCGGCCAAACGGACGCAACCTCATCGGGAGTTACACCCGGACGAATCATGTCGATCGAAGCGCTGATCCACTTCGACGCGGTTTCGTAGGCGTCGATCTGATGCTTGTTCGGCTCGCCGCATATGAAGGTGCGGTAGTAGCAGGTGCGGTAGCCGTTGTACGAAGGCATGATGTCGAGGAAGATCATATCACCCGGCTGGATCATGCGGTCGGAGAAGGTGTGTGAATGCGGCCGGCCGCGGCGGCCTGACACTGAGTTCACGCATTCTACGCGTTCGGCGCCCATGCGAAACAATCTATCGTTGGCGATCGCAACGAGTTCGTTCTCTTTTGTGCCTGGCCTGATCGCTCGGGCAATGTCGACATAAGTGGCGTCGACCATAGAAGCGCCGACCCTGAGTAGCTCGATCTCGTCCTCGGTTTTGATCTCGCGAGCGTCGAGCAACGCCTGCTGCCCGTCTACGACTTCGATCCCTTCCGCCTCGAGCGCGCGCAGCATGCCAAGCTCCATCATATCGATGCCGAGCGGCTCCTTGTCGATACCATAGTGAACGAGCGCCTTCTTAATCTGTTTGGCGAAGTCGTGCTGCACGTTCATGGATGGTGGGATCGCGCCCTGCATTGTTGTGATTGGGGCGGCAACATTGTCGGCGATCCATGGCGAGGAGATGCGTTTGGCGGGCGGCGCCGGGTCCCATAGAAACGGTTTGCCTTCAGCGGGACACAGGGCATAGCGGAAGAATTTGTCACGCGCCCATTCGCCGATGTGGGTCGCAGTGACATAGCGGATATTATCGAAATTGAAGCAGAGCACGCCTCCAAGCCCTGCATAGCCGATTGCGTCCTGCGCACGTTTAAGACGTTCGACCGAGAGTCGGTGGTAGTCGATCCCCTGTTCCCAGTCTTTGGCCATCAGGCCCCAGGCGGCGGTCGAGTGCGGTCTGTTGTATTTCATGGGCCCTTCCTAGAACTCTTCCTTCGACGGTGCGTCTGCCGCTAAAGATCTGACGGAAACTCTTCCCCCCAGTTGCGCGTCTCGAGGATCAGTTTGATTCGGGAAAGGAACGCGGCTGAGTAAGCGCCGTCAAAGGCGCGGTGATCGAAACTCTGACCGACAACGCCGATCATGCGTGGAGCGAGAAAGTCACCCTCGGGGGTGGACACTACCCCAGGCTTTAGACGGATCGCGTCGGTCGAGAGAATGCCGACTTGCGGCGCGTTGATGATTGGTGTCGTAAAGGTCGTGCCGAATGCGCCGTTGTTGCTGATCGAGTACGTGCCCCCTGAGAGATCGTCAGCGGAAAGCTTGCCGGCTTTCGCCTTTTCGATCTGACCTCGGATTGCTTTGGCGAGTCCGATCGCCGTGAGCTCCCCGGCTTCGCGCACGACGGGCACAACGAGACCGTTGTGGTTGAGGTCAACCGCAATGCCAAGGTGGATATCCCGTGACAGCATGAGCGCCTCGCCGTCAAAGCGCGCGTTGATTTGGGGATAGGCCGAGATCGCCAGGCAGGTTGCGCGGGCGATGAACGGGAGAAAGGTCAGCGAGAAGCCGTGCGTAGCCTGAAAATCCGTTTTGCGGCTCCTGCGGACCCGATTGATCGCCGTGAAGTCGACCTCAATCGCCTGAAACACGTGCGGGATCGTCCGCCAGTTTTCGGTGAGGCGCTCCGCTGTTCTCAGCCTCATCACGTTCAGGCTGATGAGTTTGCTTTCGGGAACGGGCAGAGCCGAGGGCGATGAGGGTAATGGCGCCGTAGGCGTAGCCGGTCGCTCGCTGATCCCTGCGCGCACCGCCGCTGCGTCGATTCTTCTTTCGTCTCGTCGTTGAGCTTCCATCGCCAGCCCGGCGAGGTCGAGCCCGCCCTGCGCAATCAGTCGGCGGGCGAGCGGCGTAAGGTGGATCCCGTTCGGTCCCTTCGCGGAGCCAAACCTACCGACTGGCGTCGACACCTCCTCGAAAGGCGAACGCCACTGTGAAGCCTTCGCCACGGGCGCCGCGGTTAGCGCCGGCGCCTTCGTAGTCATGTCGCCGCCAATCACCGCGACCACCTCACCAACCTTGGCGGTTGCGCCGGGCCCGACACGGATTTCTGATAGGCGGCCCGCGACGACAGCTTGCACTTCGATCGTGACCTTGTCCGTCTCGACCTCGAAGAGGTTCTCACCTTCCCGGATTTCGTCGCCGATCGACTTGAACCAAGCGAGGACTTTTCCCTCCACAACGGTCTCGCCCAGCTGCGGCATGATGATCGTCGAGGTCATCGGCCTATCCGTTGAGTACGCGCCGGACCTTGTCGACGATTCGAGCTGCGCTCGGTATTGCAAGGTCTTCGAGATGGTCTGCGGCCGGCAGGGGAATGTGCGGGGTGGTGATGCGGACGATGGGGCCATCGAGATCCCAGAAGGCTTCCTCGGCGACAATCGACGCGATCTCCGCGCCCCAGCCGCAGAGACGGGGGTTCTCTTCCACCGTGAACAGTCGGCCCGTCTTTACGACCGAGCTGAGGATTGTCTGAGTATCGAGCGGGACCAGAGACCGCAGGTCAATGACCTCCGCATCGATGCCGTGCTCTTTCGCCAGCGTGTCCGCTGCTTCCAAAGCGCGCGGGACCATCAAGGCGAGAGCGATGATCGTACACGCGCTGCCGGAGCAAAGGATCTTCGCGGTTCCAAGCCGGTCAACGATCTCGCCGTCCGGCACTTCGCCCTTCGTGGCGTAGAGCGCCTTATGTTCATGAAAGACGACGGGATCGTGGTCGCGCACAGCCGCGGCCATCAAGCCTATCACATCGACTGGCGAGGAGGGGGCGACGACCTTTATGCCCGGAATCATCATCGTCCAATTCTCGACCGATTGCGAGTGCTGCGCTCCGAAGCGCACGCTGCCGCCGTTGCCGGTCCGGATCACGAGCGGACAGGTGAACTGGCCATTCGACATGTATCGCAGCTTGGACATTTCATTGGCGACATAGTCGAAGCAGACCGCGAGGAAGTCGGAGAACATGATCTCGGCGATCGGCCGTAGCCCAGTCATCGCCGCGCCCATGGCCGCCCCTAGGATCGCCTGTTCGGAGATCGGCGTATCGCGCACGCGCAAAGGGCCGAACTGCTCGTAGAGGCCAACTGTCGTTTTGAAGACACCCCCCGCCTTGGCGACGTCCTCGCCAAGGAAGACAACGCGGTTATCTCGCGTCATCTCTTGCGCGATGCCGCGTGTGACGGCTTCGCGGTAGGTTAATTCCGCCACGCCCAGCCTCCATCGGCATAGACGTCCTGGGTCAGCAAATCGACGGGCGCCGGCGACGAGGCCTTGCACATCTCAGTAGCGGTTTCGACCTTTCGCCTGCTCTCCGCCTCGATCGCCTCGATCTTTACTCTTTCGACGCCAAACTCCTTCAACCGCTCACGGTAGATCACGATCGGATCGCGCTTCAGCCATTCATCGAGCTCGCCCGGCGGCCTATACTTAGCCGGATCGGCGCGAGAGTGGCCGGAATGGCGATAGGTCAGGCATTCGATCAGCGAGGGACCGCCCCCGTCCCGCGCCTTTCTTAGCGCCTCGAAGGCGGTCCGATAAACGACGTCCGCATCGTTGCCGTCGATCAGGATGCGATCGAGGCCGTAGGCCGCAGCGCGATCGGCAGCTGGATGTTTAACCGCCGTCACGTCGCCGATCGGCGTGTATTCCATATAGAGATTGTTCTCACAGACGAAGACGACAGGGAGCTTCCAGATCGCGGCGAAATTGAGCGCCTCATGGAACGCGCCAATATTGGTCGTACCATCCCCGAAGAAACAGACGGCCACGTCTTTCTCGCCGAGATATTGCGCGCGCCAAGCGGAGCCGCAAGCAATTGGCAGATGCGCGCCGACGATGGCATAGGACCCGAACACGCCATGCTCGACCGAGGTCAGATGCATCGAGCCGCCCTTGCCGCGCATGAGTCCGATGTCGCGCAGCATCAGTTCGCCAAGCATGCCCTCCATCGAGACGCCGCGCGCGAGCGTGTGCGCGTGGCCGCGATAGGTGCAGAACGACTTGTCCCCCTTACGCATGGCGACGCCAAATCCGGCCGCAACCGCCTCCTGGCCGATCGACAAATGGCTCGTTCCCTTGATCATGTTCTGGAGGAAAAGATCTTGGGCGCGCTTCTCACAATCGCGGATTTCTACCTGGAGGCGGAAAAGCTCAAGGCGCCGGTCCAGGCCGATGTCGTCGTTTCTTAGTCGGTCGTCCTGTGCGGCTGCGCCCGTTCCGGAGACCATCTTGGTCGTTTCCCACCCAACGTCGTTACCCCTTATAAATTGCCAGAGAACCGCGACCCCACGTCCGGAAAAATTCTCAAAATGGAGATTTCGAAAACGCGTCCCTCGAAACTTGTCGGACTTCCAAGAGCGGCCTGCCTGGTGGAAAAACTTTCATTTTGGACAAATGGGCCGGCCGGGGAGGACTAGGGTGCTATATGCCTTCGATCAGGGAGGACATTGGCGCACGCAAACGCCAAGTCTGAAGGTTGCGTCAGAGAGTTCCCGTGAGGAAATTTGCGAGATTGCTCGCCTTCACGACATCTACGGCCGCGAAGCCGAGCGTGAAGGCCCCGCCGTCCGCGAACGGGCGCATGTCGCAGTGACACGCAAAAACTACGCTCCTCGACGGGCCGCCTCACGGTCCCCGCTAGGACGTAAATTTTGAGCTCGTTCGGTCGCCCGCGGCGCCGCTGGTGAGTGCCGGCCAAAGTTGCAGTCAAGGTTCGGCACGGCGCTTCAACGGATAAACGATGGAAGGAAACAAATGAAAGCGGTGAGGTTCCACGCCAAGGAGGATGTTCGCGTCGAAGACGTTCCGGCGCCGAATTCGCTCGGCAACTCCCAGGTGCTCATCAAGCCTCTAGCATGCGGCATCTGCGGCACGGACCTGCACGAATTCGCCGGCGGACCAATCGTCACGCCAGCCAATCCGCACAAATTTACGGGCGCAGTGCTACCGCAAATTCTGGGACACGAGTTCTCGGCCGAAGTGGTCGATACCGGCCGCAACGTGAAACGGGTCCGCAAAGGCGATCGAATCTCAATCCAGCCACTCGTCATGCCGCTCGACGATTACTACAGCCGACGCGGTCTCAACCATCTGAGCCCCAGCATGGGCTGCATAGGGCTAAGCTGGGCCTGGGGCGGAATGGGTGAACTGGCTGTAATCAACGACTATAATGCCAATATCCTTCCCGACAACGTCACCGACGAGCAGGGCGCGCTCGTTGAACCGACTGCGGTGGCCCTTTATAGCGTCGACCGCTCAAAGGTGACTGGCGGCAGCACGGTTCTTGTTACCGGCGGCGGGCCGATCGGGGCGCTTGTCGTCTTGATCTGTAATGCCGTCGGGGCGTCGAAGATTTTCGTCAGTGAGCCTAACGCCAACCGTCGGAAGCATATCGAGAGCCTCGGTGTGAACGCCGTACTGCTCGATCCAAGATCGGTCAGCGTCATTGAATACATCCGGGACAACACCGAGGAGGGCGTCGGCGTAGATGCAGCCATCGAATGCTCGGGCTTCGAAGCGGCGCTCAACACCTGCGTCGAAGCGGTGCGCAACCACGGCACTGTTGTGCAGACGGGCCTGCACGTGAAGAGAGCGGTCGTGGACCCGGCGCTTTGGGCGTTGAAGGACATCACCATCGAGGCGACCTGGTGTTACGAAGTGACAATGTGGCCGCGAGTGACCCGCATGATTTCGAGCGGCAAACTCCCGGTCGAGAAAATCGTCACACGACGAATCGAGCCGGAGGCAATCGTGGAGAAGGGATTCCGCGCGCTCCTCAATCCAAGCGGCCAGGAGATGAAGGTCCTGGTGAACATGGTCTGAGGATCGATTAGGGCAACCGCGAACATTGAACGCGCCCCTTTACTGCCGGGTTGGGAGAAAGAGATGAAGATCGAAGCGCTGGTCGTTGGGGCGACCGGAATTGCCGGACGCGGCGTGTCGCAAGAACTTCTCAACGTGGGCGCCCGCGTTCACGGCCTCTCCCGCCACCGCGATGGTGTCGTCGCGGGCGTCGAGCATGTCGGCGCCGACCTTCTCGATTCCGCGGGCCTGACCAAGGCGATGAGCGGAATGGAGCCGAGCCACGTCTATCTCACTGCCTGGTCCCGCCGCGCCACTGAGGAAGAAAACATCAAAGTCAACGCAGAGATCGTGCGAGGCGTGCTCGAGGCGGTCGCGCCAGCGAGAAGCGTTAAGCATGTCGCCCTTGTCACTGGCTTGAAGCACTACCTTGGTCCGTTCGAAGCTTACGTGCGTGGCGGCATTGCTCCGCCGACGCCGCTGCGGGAAGAGCAGTCGCGTCTGAGTCTCCCGAATTTCTATTACAGCCAAGAGGACGAACTTTATGTCGCGGCCAAGCGCGACGGTTTTACCTGGAGCGTACACCGACCGCATACGATCATCGGCAAGGCGATAGGCAATGCGATGAACATGGGTTCGACCCTCGCGGCTTACGCTTCAGTTTGCAAAGAACTCGGGCGCCCGTTCAAATTTCCCGGCAGCGCTGCTCAATGGAACGGTCTTTCGGACATGACCGACACGCGCGTGCTTGGCAAACAACTCATCTGGGCGAGCACCACAGACGCCGCCAAGAACGAGGCCTACAACATCGTCAATGGCGACATCTTTCGATGGAGCTGGCTGTGGCCGCGCATCGCCCACTGGTTCGGCGTCACTTGGGAGGGCTTCGAAGCGGAGCCAGTCCCATTGGAAGGCCAGATGACAAAAGACGGGGAAGTCTGGAAGAAAATGGCGCCGAAATACGGCCTCGTTGAACCCAATCTCTGGCGCGTGGCTTCCCCTTGGCATACCGACCTCGACATGGGCCGACCGATTGAGGTGATGACGGATATGGCGCGCAGCCGCAAGCTTGGCTTCCATGTCTACCAAGATACGGAGGGAGCCTTCTACGACCTTTTCGCGATGCTCCGGTCTGAGAAGGTCATTCCCTAAGCATTGAACTTATCGCGGGGAGATTGCACGGTCGCCATTGCGAGACATATCGCAACGAATAGGCGCGGCAATCTCGGTCTGGACAAACGAGGCCTCGACGCCTAACCGAGGATGACGATCGGGAGGATCCGCGCTAACCCGGTCGAATTGCAACCGGATGACCGAACACGAACTCCTACGGATCATTGCGTTTCTCGAACGCGTGCGTCAGCCGTTCCAGGATCTGGTTCCGATCGCCGAAGAGGACGCAACCTGGAACGTGCTGTTGTTCCTCGTCAAGAACCACCTCACGGGAACGCCGGTTGCGATCTCCACGCTGGCCTCTGTCGCGAAGGCGCCGCACGCAACGGCGATGCGGCGCATTCATGCCCTGATCGAGAGGGGAGACATTCTTCAAGCTCCGCTCAGCGAGGGCAGCAAAAGATACAAGCTGCGGCCCAGCGAAGCGTTACTCGAAAGCTTTATTCAGTACGCGCGAAAGATCAAATTTCTGCTTGCCGAGACCTTCGGCTTGCGGTCGAAAGTCGACAGTGACGAAGATTTCTATTTCGGCGGTTCCTATTTTGCTGCCCAAATCATTCCGCCGCCCCGGCTGATCGAGAGCTTGTTCCGTGGCAAGCAGGAAATCCAATTCCTGCTCAACGACGATAATTATTTCCTCTCGATGCGGAATATGTGGGCAGATTTTCGCAACAACATGGCCTCACGCAAGAACTTCGATCTGCGCAAGTTGCCGCGACTGCACGACAGGCTGGTCGAGAACGCCCGGCTGGCGGTTTCTGAATACGATATCGTTGCGATCAACGCGCCCTGGCTGGGCGAGGCAGTGAAGAATAAGCTCATCGTCCCACTCGACGAACACATAAAGTCGGCCCGCCTCTCGTCACTCGACTTCCACCCGTCCGTCTGGTCGATGGGTTCGTGGCGCGGTCAGCAGTTTGGCGTCCCCATTTATTGCACGATCGAATTGCTCGCGGCGCGTTCGGACCTGTTCGATAAAGACAAGGCAGAATATCCGACGACATTTGAAAAGACGGTAGCCGCCGCCAGGCATTTCCACACACCAGCGAAGGAGCGCTACGGCATCGCTTGGAACGGCGCGCGCGGAATGCCGATCGCTTCGACGTTCATGTTCCTGATGGGCTGCTGCGGCGAAGTCAATTCTGCGCATCCCAAAGACCAGCCTTGGGATGGGGGTCGACGAAGCGCGCGGTGACGAATTACGGCCCCAGATTCAATCGGAAGCGGGTCTGCGCGTGCTCGACTATTTGCACAAGCTCAAGGAGTTTTCGCCGCCGGACATTCTCGAAATGGACTGGGACCGGCGCACAATGTCATTCCTTTCCGGGCAGACCGCACTCGCCTATTGCTGGACTGTGCGCGCGGCTCGGTTCGAAAACGACGTTAGCTCCGCGGTTCGGCGGAAGGTGCGCTATCTGCCTCAGCCTCGAGGACCAGGCGGCGCCTCAAACAACCCGATCGGTGGCTTCCTCCTGTGCATCCCCATGAACTTGCCGCCCGAACGGGTCGAACTCGCATTCGAGGCAATCGCTTGGATGACATCGCCCGAAGCGATGAAGGCGAATGTGCAGAATGGTTTTCCCGTTGCGCCTCGCTTCAGCGTCGCCGCGGATCCTGAAGCAGCCGCAACCTCCCCGATCGTGAGTGTCGTCGACCGGCTGGCGAAGCGAAACCTGCTCAAGGGTTGGCCGCGTCCGCCCGTGCCTGAGTACCTGTCCCTCGAAGCCATTCTCGGCGAGGAGATACACAGGGCTTTGCGAAGAGAGACCCCTGACAGGGAAGCGCTCGCGAACGCCCAGGCCCAGGCCGACCAAGTCATGCGAGAAGCTGGCTACTATTAGATCCCAAACACCAGCCTTCTGCCATCGAGCCGCCCGGCGGCAGAGCCAGCTTTGACCAGCAAGGATATCGATCGGATTTTGTCCGTTTTGGACAAATCAGTGCGATGCCGCGTGAATTTAGTTTGTTAGCTTCATCTTAAACGCCAGAGCCAACGTGAAACGGGCTTCGGCGAACGTAAGCGGCGATGCTGCCAGGGAGGAGCATCGACAGAATGCACGACAGCCCCTACTTCAAGTTCGCTGCCATGTCTGCGCAAATGTGGCTCGACCCGCCACAGCCTCTCTCGGCGCGTCGAATTGAGGTCGAGGCGCTTGACGGCTCGTTCGCCGCGCTGGCGCCCCGCCCGCCCGTTCCGATGCTTTCCTTCCCCAAACGCGACGACAATTGGTCATGAGCCAGCCCGTCGGAATTGCTCTCATTGGCATGGGCTGGTGGGGCAAGAAAATGCTCAATGTCCTCGAGGCGGCGCCACAGGACATACTTGTTGCGCGCGCCGTCGAGCCTAACAGCGAGACCGTCCGCGCGCTTTGCGCCGAGAAGGGAGTCACGCTGACCGCCGATTACGCAGACGCGCTCACCGATCCGAAGGTTGAAGCCGTTGTGCTCGCGACGCCGCATGCTTCGCACGGCGCGCAGATCGAGGCGGCAGTAGCGGCGGGAAAGCACGTATTTTGCGAAAAGCCGCTGGCCTTGAACAAAGCCGGAGCCGAAAAATCGGTGCGCCTCTGCCGTGACGCAGGCCTGGTTCTGGGAATGGGGCACGAGCGCCGCTGGGAGCCGCCAATTGCCGACCTCCTGGCCAATGCCGACGCAGGAGAACTAGGACGGATTCATCAGATCGAAGCCAACTTCAGCCACGACAAGTTCCTCGCCCTCGATCGGGACAACTGGCGCCTGAAGGCCGACGAAGCGCCGGCGGGCGGAATGACCGCCACGGGCATCCATCTCCTTGATCTCTCAGTGCGCCTGCTAGGGCCGGCCGAAAGCGTCTGGTGCGTGTGTGAAAAACTGTCATCCGACCTGCCCCAGGGCGACACCGTCGCGGCTTACATCAAGTTTCGCGGAGGCGGCACGTCTTATGTCTCGGCCTCGCTCGCCAATCCGTTCATCTCCCGGTTCGCGGTCTTCGGTGCGAAACGCTGGATTGAGATTCGCGACAAGGCGCACGTCGAGGCGCCCGATGGCTGGATCATCACTTCTGGATCGGCCGACGGTCCAATCACGACCGTCGAGGCCCCTCGCGCCGAGCCGGTGAAGGACAACCTCGTCGCCTTTGCTCGCGCCGTGCGCGGCGTCGACCGCTATCCGATCACCGCCGACCAACTGGTGAACAATATCGCATTGCTCGAGGCGGTATTTGCGTCGGCCCGCAGCGGAAAGGTTGAAAGCGTGGCCTGACGGGCCGCGTTGAACAAGGAAGCGCGCGATGAAAGCCCTGTTCTTCAACGAACCGAAGAAGCCGGTTGTCTCAGACATTCAGTCGCCTTCGATCACCGCCAACGAAGTGATGATTCGTTCGCGTCGCGTCGGCATCTGTCATTCGGACTATGAGCTCCTCGCTGGCAAGTACATCATCCCGATCTCCTATCCGGTCATTCCCGGCCACGAATGGGTCGGTGAGGTTGTCGAAGTCGGCAAGAACGTCACCGGCCTCAAACCCGGCGATCGCGTCGTGGGTGAGTGCGTGATCAAGACGCCCGAGCGGATTCACCACTTCGGCTTCTCGATGGATGGCGCCAATCGCGAATATTTTCCCGCCCGTCCCGAATGGCTCCACAAGCTACCGGATGCGGTCAACGACGCCAAAGGCGCGCTGATCGAGCCGTTCACCTGTGGCTACTACGCCGTCCTGCGCAATGGAGCGCCAAACGCGTCCGAGACGGTCGTGGTTTCGGGCGGGGGCACGATCGGCCTGGTCACAGCCGCAGCCGCTATCGGCATGGGCGCCCGCGTCATCGTCGTCGACCCGGTGCCGCTGCGTCGCGACATCGCTAAGAGGTTGGGCGCAGATGCGACCGTTGACCCGTCGGCAGGCGATCCAACTGAGGCGGTGCAAGAGTTGACCCATGGCGGGGCCGATCTCGTCGTCGAAGCGTCCGGCCATTCCGCCTCGCTTGCGAACGTCTTCGACTATGCACGGCCGGAGGGCCGGATCTCGATGGTGGGAATCAACATCGGCCACAAGGTCCCATCCGTACTCGGCAAGATCCAGATGAAAAATCTCACCATTCGTGGCTGCATTGGTTCGCCCGGCGTCTGGCCCGCTGCGATCCGTTTCCTCGAACGGACCGGTATCGATCTCTCACCGATCCAGACCCACAGCTTCCCGCTCGACAATGCGGTGAGCGCGCTTGAGCAGGGAATGAAGCTGACGGAAGCCGTTAAAGTGACACTGGATTTTGCGTGACCACCTCTACGCAGGCCGTAGTTTGGCGGACCGCCAAATGGGCGCGCTCCCGTGGCGTCGCGCTGCTCATGAAACTGCACGAGAACGGTCGGATGAGCACAGAACTGCTCGCGAGCGAGAGTTTCCATCTCCCGTTGTCGAGAGAGTTTGTGACGGTCGTGATTTCAACAATCGCGCTGATTGGCATCTGTCTTCTGTTTGCGCCGTCCAGTCTGTCGCATGGCGCTTTGGAGGGAAGCCTGCCGTTTGCGGCCCTCATTGCGATTGTCGGCCTGGGCCAACTGCTAGTCGTTCAACAGGGAGGTTTTGACCTTTCGCTGGCGGGAGGCGTCTCGCTCGCCGTCGTCATATCGACACACTATCCGCAAGGAGACAATGCTCTGCTCCTCTCGGCCGTTTTGATGGTGATCGCCTGCGCGATCATAGCCGGCTTGGCGAACGGGATTCTGGTCAGCCTCTTCAACCTCAATGCAATTGTCGCGACTATCGGCGTGAACGCTTTGCTCTACGGAGCCGTCTTCGCTGTTTCCGGCGGCGTGCCCAAAACAACAACGACGTTGTTGGCCGAAATTGCTGGCGGCCGCGCACTCGGGCTTCCAAACTCTCTTTATTTCGCGCTGGCCGCGTTGCTGGTCGTGTCATTCGTCTTGAAAAAGTCCGTAGCTGGACGCCGCTTCGAAGCGATCGGCGCAAACCCATTGGCTACCCGCGCCGTCGGACTTCGCGTGCAGCTTTATCAACTCTTGGCCTATGTCTACGCCCAGCTCCTTTATTGCATGGCTGGCCTGCTCTTGGCCGGCATTACTCGTGAACCCACAGCATTCCAAGGCGATTCCCTACTGCTGCCTTCGGTTGCTGTTGTCGTTCTCGGTGGAACGTCGCTGCTTGGTGGTCGTGGTTTTCCGGTCTCGACCGTCATTGCTTCGTTCTTCCTGAACCAGTTGAGCCAATTCGCACTCGCAGTTGGTGTGCCGTATTCGGCTCAAACCATCATCCAGGCCTTGGCCTTGGGTTTTGGTATCGGCGTCTACTCTGTCCGGTGGACGGCAAACATGACTAGGCAAACTAAACCAGTGTGAGGGAGGATAAGATGAAATTCTTGGACAAACAGAGCCTAGCGCTCACCGCGGTGGCGACAGTCATCGCCCTCGGGTGCTTCAATTCGGCGCAGGCCGAAACACCGTCATGGTGCGGCCCGAAGAAAGCGACAATTGCTTTGCTCGATGGCTATGGCGGCAACAGCTGGCGCCAAGTGACGACCGCCTCCGGCAAGGAGGAAGCTCTCAAGTGCCCCAGTATCACGAAGTATGAATATGCCGACGGCCAGGGCGACACTCAAAAGTCGATTTCCGACATCAAGGCCATGGCCGCCAAGGGCGTCGACGCCCTAGTTGTCTTCCCTGACGCCGGACAGGCGATGCTGCCCGCGATAACTAGCGTCTACAAGTCGGGCAAAGTCATTGTGCCTTACCGCGTCGAAGCGGGCGGCAAGGCCGGGACGAACTACACCAAATTCGTCGGCACCGATTTCGTCAACGACGGCCAGAACTGGGCCAACTGGATCAAGAGCGTGCTGCCTCACGGCGGCAACCTTCTGTTCTTGAGCGGCCCTGCGGGCAACAGCCAGGGGCTCGACGAGCTTAAGGGGCTGAAGTCCGTGCTTGGACCCGAATACAAGTTCATCAACCCCGAGCCCTTCGATGTGACGAACTGGGATCCTGCGCTGACGCAAAAAGTTCTGACCGCCGAAATCGCCAAGAATAACAAGATCGACGTCATCGTTTCTGATTTCGGGCCGTCCCTGGTCGGTGCGCTTCCGCTGTTCCAGCAATCGGGCCGGTCCATCCCTGCGCTTGCCACATCGGACGGCAATTCACTGGGCTGCTTCTGGACCGAGGTCCACAAGGACAACCCAGACTTCAAGCTATTCACCGTCTCAACCGAAAACGACAACGTTCGCCTAGCTGTGCAATGGGCGGTCGCAGCCGCGACTGGCGGCACACCGCCTAAAGAGGAAACGTTCAAGGGCCCCGTCTTCGAAAATTCCGTGACTGGGGAGCCTCATCCGGTCGAGTGCCGCAAGGACCTCCCGGGTCAAATCTATTTATCGGCCGAGCTGTCTCCCGAAGAACAGACTAAAGCGGTCAGTACCAAGTAGCAACGCACATACCCCGGAGGAAAAATAGCCTCCGGGGAGCGACCATTTTGGCAAGTGCGGGATATGGGTGTGTTAAGCGGAATGCCCACCGTGGATGTTCGTGGTAACGAATCTCGCCTATCTGGCGCGCCAGCGCATGGCGACATGACGATCCGATTATCCAACATTTCAAAATTCTACTCAGGCGTTCCCGCACTACGCGATGTAAGCGCTGAGTTCTACGAGGGGGAGGTTCACGCGATCCTCGGCGAGAACGGGGCCGGCAAGTCAACCCTCATCAATATCATTTCCGGCGCCCTACAGCCGGAACTCGGCGTCATCGAGTTCGAGGGGAGTCCGATTTCCTCGATGTCTCCGGAGATCGCGGCGTTGTTGGGCATATCGATTTCCTTTCAGCACCCGGCTGTGCTCGACGATCTCTCGGTGCTTGAGAATTTCCAGGTTGCTCTTCCTCCCTCGTTGTTTGTCGGAAAGTCCGCCCAGACCGTTGCACGAAATGCGCTCGACGCAGTGGGCCTGCGCCTCCCGTTGCGAACCCGCGCCGACGCTCTGACGGTCGCCCAAAAGCACTTGCTCGAAATCGCCAAAGCTTTGGCGATCAAGCCGAAAGTGCTCATTCTCGACGAGCCCACGGCTTCCCTCGATCAAGCGGCGACCGATATGCTTTTTGACCGCATACGGGAGGTGGTTCGGACAGAAACGTCGGTGATCTATATCACCCATCGCCTCGCTGAATTGCGTCAGATCGCCCAACGGGTCACGGTTCTTCGCGACGGTCGGGTTCAAGGCGTGAGGTTGGTCAACGAGGTAAGCGACGTCGAGCTTCTAAGCATGATCGTCGGGCGAACGCTGGGGTCGACGTTCCCGCAAAAGTCTCAAAATGTCTCGAAGGACATCAACTTCGCGGTTGAGTCGTTTAGCGGCAAGAGATTCACCGATGTGAGCTTTGACGTGTCGCGGGGCCAAATCTTGGGGGTCGCCGGTGTGGCGGGCAACGGCCAATCCGAGTTAATGCGCGCGCTGGCAGGCCTCCAACAATCCACCGGCGCGATTCAACTCAACGGCCGCACCCTCGATCATGGCGACCTTTTGCGCGAAGCGGCATTCATGCCTTCGGATCGGCATACGGAAGGTTTGGCCACGAGTTTGACTGTCCGCGAGAACGCGACATTTGCCGCTCTAGACAGGTTTGCCGCGTATGGCCTGCTCAGCCGAAAGAGAGAAGTTGAACAGGTCGCGACCACGTTCAAGTCGCTGGCGGTCAAGACGGCGAGCTTGGAAGCTCCGATCCTGTCTCTTTCCGGCGGCAATCAACAGAAGGTCGTAATGGCCCGCGCCTTGCTGTCGGAACCCAAGCTTATCGTCGCCGACGAACCGACCCAGGGAGTTGACGTTGGCGCGCGCGCTGAGATCTATCGTATTTTGCGCGAAGTATCGACTTCGGGCACGCCAGTCATCGTTAATTCTTCCGACGCGGCAGAGCTTGAAGGGTTGTGCGATCAAGTCATTGTCATGTCGCGGGGGCGCGTCGTCGCAAAGATGAGTGGCGACGAAGTCTTGGAGGCCAGAATCGTCGCCGCCGCCGTCAAAGCCGACACCGACGTCGGCGACGCCGGGTTGCAGCACCGCATTGTTTCGAGGAGCAGCGGATTGCGGCACTTCCTGCAATCGGATAACGCGCCAGCCGTTCCCCTTGCTCTCGTCACCATTCTGCTCGGACTCTACGTTTTCGGCCAAAACTCCAACTTCCTGTCGGCGTTCAATATCTCCAACATCCTCCTCTTGGCGACCGCTTTGGGGTTCATCGCACTCGGGCAGACTGTCGCGCTGTTGATGGGTGGAATTGACTTGTCGGTAGGCCCGCTCGCGGGCTTTCTGGTCGTGGTCGCCTCGTTCTTCGTGAACGACGGCAAGCCTCCATCGGTGATCGCCGCAGGCTTCCTCTTGATGTTCGGCTGCGCGTTCGCCGTCGGCGCGATCAATGGACTTCTCATAAGATATGCGAATTTCACTGCAATTGCCGCGACGCTGGCGATGTATATCGGCATTCAGGGGATGAGCTTCCTGTTGCGTGATGGCCCGGGCGGATACATCAACGCCACTGTCGCCGACGTCATCAATAGGCAGTATGGGCCGCTACCTCTTGCGTTTCTGGTCTTGGTCGCTTTCGCCGTTGCCGGCGAATACGTGTTGCGGAGCTCGCGGCTCGGCTGGCAGCTTCGGGCGATAGGCTCCGACGAGGAATCGGCGCGGCGGATCGGCGTTCGGATCGATCGCGCGTTTGTCGCCGGCTATATCGCTTCGTCGCTGTTGACGGCGTTTGGCGCCGTCATGCTGTTCGGCCAGATCGGGGTCGGCGATCCAAGGCAAGGCGCGAACTATACGCTATCGAGCATCACCGCGGCCGTACTTGGCGGAACGAGCCTGCGCGGCGGACGTGGAACGTTCATCGGCACAGTGCTCGGCGCGCTCCTACTGACGGAAGTTCTCAATGCCGCCGCCTTTCTTGGTCTGTCTGAAACCTATCAATACGTGTTTCAAGGCATTCTCGTCCTGATCGCCGCCCTGATTTATTCGACGGTGCGTGGACGAGGCCAGCTTGAAACGAGGTGACACCTGTCGGGAGATCGTCTGACGAAAGCGCGGGCGTCGCAAGCTTAGGACGTCGAGGGGTTTCGAGGGTCGTGGCAGATGAGAATCAAGCAATGGGACGGGGGGAAATTTGAACTGACAATCCGAAGATTGCCTTCGTTGGAACAGGCGCTCAGGGAGCCTCGATCGGCGCCGACTTCGTTTTGGCGGGATTTGACGTAACTTTTATCGAGCAGTGGCCCGCTCATGTCGAAGCCATCCGCGAGAAGGGCATTACGGTCAATCTGCCGGCGCGAACGATCAACGCCAAAGTGCCCACGCTGCACTTCTGCCAGGTCGCCGAGATAAAGGAAAAATTCGACCTCATCTTTCTCGTCGTCAAAGCCTATGACACGAAGTGGGTGACTCAGATGATTGAGCCCATCTTGGCGCGGGACGGATTTGTCATCGGTCTACAGAACGGCATGTCGCATTTGGACATCGCATCCGTAGTTGGCGCCGAAAGGACGATTGGCGCCGTCATCGAGATTGCTTCCAATATGTTCGTCCCAGGTGTCACCAATCGGCAGAATGACCAGGAAGAGTCCTGGTTCGCGCTCGGGGCGGTGGATCCCGATCAGCAATATCGAATTGAAGATGTCGCCAAGCTTCTTCGATGCTCCGGCCGGGTCGAGGTGACGAGTGACATCAAGTCGTGCAAGTGGATGAAACTAGTTGTCAACGCCGCCGAACTGATTCCGTCAGCCGTTCTCAACTTGCCGCTCGGCGACGCAGCGCGCTTCCCCGGCTTTCTCGAAGTGATGCGGCAAGCGGGTTACGAGGCGATGCAGGCCGCGCTACTCGATGGGGCCTCGATCATTCCGATCATCGGGTTGCCACCCATCACGACGAACGATCCCGAGCGCTACGTCGACCGGATTTTCGACGAGGTGCTGCAGACGTTTTCCAGGCCCGACACGCTGACGTGTTCCTTGCAGGATTGGCGCAAGGGACGTCGCGCGGAAATCGACGAAGTCAACGGATACGTGGTCGACATCCTACGCAAGTACGGCCATGAGGCCCCCGTCAATCAGCGCGTCATCGAAATGGCGTTCGATATCGAAAATGGCACGTTAGAAGCCGATCCGAAAAACGCGCCGGCGCTCGTCGAATACCTCGTCGTGGCGCGTTCATAGGTGCGGCGCCGCCTACGGAAGGCCGCGGCGCCGCTACGTTCCCGGGATGTCGCTGGTGCGCCAGCATAGGGTTTAGCGTGTCCCCGTCGTCTTCGCTACCCTCATCTATTCGCCGGTCCGCCGGCGCGCCGCGGCGTGAGCGTTTCGCAGCAGTCAGCTTTGCAGGATAGTGTCATGGCAGAACGAATATACGGCATGCATCATATCGGGATCACCGTACCTGATATCGAACAGGGCATTGCCTTCTTCGAGGCTGTCTTCGGTGCAGTGACGGTGTTCCGAACCGGCCCGTTCAATGTCGATGAGGCCTTCATGCAGCGCAAGCTCGGCGCAGCGCCACACACGCGGATTCGTGATCTGGTCTTCCTCCGCTGTGGCGATGGCCCGAGCGTCGAACTCTTCGAATATGGTGGCGAGGACAGCACCGCGCGCCCCAAACGGGTCTCCGAAGGGGGCGGTACGCATCTTTGCTTCGAGGTCGACGACGTCTTCGCGTCCGCCGAGCGGCTGCGAGCCAAAGGCATCGAATTTCTCGAGGGCCCCAACACTGTCGAAGAGGGGCCGCTCGCCGGCTTCAAATGGATCTATCTCAATGCGCCCTGGGGCCAGTCATTGGAAATCGCGAGCTTTTCCTCCCTCGGCTATGAAAATGACACGCCGCAACGATTGTGGCGGGCGAAGTCATAGTGGGCGGCTGCGCTCCGATCGACTGAAGCGCCTTTTGCTTTCAATTCGAGCTCGTGGTGGCGCGGAATGAATGGCGCCCCATGAAGAGACTGATGGAGGTCCCCACCGCCTCGCGCGCCGAATTTGCGGCGTCGGCTCAGAATTGAAACGCAGGGCTGAGGGCTCGTGGCGGCCGAGAGCGCGCCCACGAACGGCGTAAGAGCGGCCCGTATGGGTTGGCGGCGCTCAAAGCCGCGTCGCGATCTCTTCTGCGATCGCGAGACTCGCAGTCAGGCCTGGGGATTCTATGCCGAACAGATTGACGAGCCCTCGGACGCCGTGGTCGCGTTCCGTCTGGATGAGAAAATCGGTCGACGACCCTCCAGGGCGAGCAATCTTCGGGCGAATTCCCGCATAGGCCGGCTGCAACGCACCGTCCGGCAGATCGGGCCAATAGGTCCGGATCGCGGCATAGAAGGAATCGGCGCGCCGCGGATCGACGTCGTAGTCGATTGTGTCTATCCATTCGACGTCCGGTCCAAACCGCGCCTGCCCGGCGAGGTCCAGCGTAACATGAACGCCGAGACCTCCTGCCGCCGGCATCGGATAGACGAGCCTTGTGAACGGGGAGTGGACGTTTAGCGAGAAGTAGTTGCCCTTTGCGAGATGCAGCAAGGGGATCTTGTCGCCCGGCATGGCGTCAATCGCGCGAGCGACCGCCTGCGCACCCAACCCCGCCGCGTTGACGACGAGGGTCGCGGTGAACCGCATCGGCTCCGCACCGCCAGTTTCGACTATAATACCGTCGCCATGCGCTCGCCCCGAGACAACCGGCGTCGCTAGCGCGATCACCGCCCCATGAGTCTCCGCGTCACCCTTGAGCGCCAGCATGAGGGCGTGAGTGTCGACGATGCCGGTCGAGGGCGAAAGCAGCGCGCGGTTTGCTCTGAGCACCGGCTCGAGCGCGCGGGCTTCCGCGCCGCTGAGCCAGAGCAGGTCGTCGACGCCGTTCGCCTTCGCCTGTGCCTCGAGCGCCACAAGCTTGGCGACCTCGGTCTCGTGGGCGGCGACAATCAGCTTGCCGCTGCGACGGTGCTTCACGCCGTACTCGCGGCAGAAGCGGTAAAGCATCGCCTTGCCCTTGACGCAGAGCCGAGTCTTGGCAAGGCCGGTCGGGTAATAGATGCCAGCGTGGATGACTTCGCTGTTGCGCGAACTCACCCCCGTCCCGATAGCGCCTTCCGCCTCGACGACGATCACCTCGCGGCGAACCCGCGCCAGCGCGCGCGCGACCGCGAGACCGACCACACCGGCGCCGATGACGAGGCACTCGACTGTGTCCATCGCAGCCTTCAGCGCCTCGGCGCGGCGACGCTCAACAATCTACCGGCTCCGACCATCAGACCAGCACCATGCCGCCGTCCGACATGATGACCTGTCCGGTGATATAATCGGAGTCGCGCGACGCGAGGAAGGCCGCGATCCCCGCGAGGTCTTTGGGCTTCGACGGGTAGCCAAGCAGGATGCTGGCCGAGAAGCTCTCGATGAACTCGCCCTTCTTCTTAATGACGCCCTTGTCAATCATGTCCTGCTCGAGTCCGTCCCACAGTGGCGTCACCACCACTCCCGGCGCGAAGGCATTGACCGTGATCTTGTGCTTGGCGAATTCGCGGGCGCCCGCCTGGGTCAGAGAGATCACCGCGGACTTGCTGCAACAGTAGGGTGCAAACTCCGCGTAGCCCTGCCGGCCGGCGATCGAAGCCGTATTAATGATCTTTCCCACGCCGCCCTGGGCGATCATTTGCTTGGCGCCCTCCTGGATGCCGAGCAGGACGCCCCATGCGTTGACGCGCATGATGCTGTTAAAGTTCGCCTCGTCGACCTCGAGAAACGGAAGCGGCTTGTTGAAGCCAGCGTTGTTGAACAAGACGTCGAGGCGGCTGAATCTGTCCACGACCGCTTTGATAGCCGCCTGAACCTGGCCGCGATCCCCCACATCGACCTGCACGCCAATCGCGCCAGCCGCCCCTTCGCCGTTCAAGGTCTCGGCGACAGCTTTCGCCTTATCGCCGTTGAGGTCGGCGATGGCGATCGCGGCGCCTTCGGAGGCGAGACGGCGGGCGATGCCCTCGCCGATACCCTGCGCGCCCCCGGTGATCATGACGACTGTGTTCTCAAGCCTGGCCATTGTGTTCGTCCTCCTCGCGCGCCATTACCGCGTGCCCCTGCAAAGACCTCCGCAGGCCGGAGCGGCCACCTCCGGGAGTTGGCGCTTGAAGACAAGGCGGCCAACACCCCGCTCTTGCTCCTGCCGACAATTGCGATCAGCGCCGCGCTCACGGGCGGCGGCGGAAGCGGTGCTGCCCCGCATGACGAAGGCCGTTGATGTCTTCGCCTTCTCCGCAGTCGCCCTTCATTCAGTCTCCAGAACCGCCATTGTGGACAGCGCGAAGAGGTGACCCAAGTCTCGTCCGGCTTGACAACCCAAACCCGTTCGTCCGCATCGCCTTCGCAAGCCCCCGTCATTGCTCGATGTGGAGGCCGGCGTGCATTAGGCCCGCGCCGATCCCGGCTCCGTTCCCGCCCGCGCCCACTACGGCGATATTATGGCTTGTCATATCCACGCCCTCCCGAGGCCATCGATGCGATCCGTCTCACGTTTGTTGAAGCTCGGCAATCCGAGCCGCCGCGCAGACGAGCACGAAGAAGTTGAGATCGCCACAACCGTTGACGAACGCCGGCTAGGACTGCTGGCGGATCTGGGCGGCCAGAAGCATGGGGCAATGGTCGTGCCGCGACACCTCCGCGACAATGTCGAAATCCTTCGTGATTTGCTTGACGTGTATGCGGGCGCGTAGGCCTCACTCAAGACCCTGTCGTGCGCGTATTTTAGCCACGGCGCAGCGACCGCGCTCTGGTTGATCACGTCCATCATCGCCGCGACGTGCGCATGTTGAGTTGGATGACGTAGATCCCGGCTCGCTCAGCGTTGCAACAACTTCGGATGGAAAGGTTCTTCTGAAAGTGGTGTGCAGCTTCCGTTGTTCGCGGCGCAACCTCGTTCTTTGCTCGCGGCTCATGTCCTCAAGGACGGCGGAGGAGTCATTGTTTCATTAGTTCCCTCTCCAGCTTGTCGAGCACCTGGTAGCAGGGAAGGACCTGGGCGACGCTGGCGTTGGGCTCGCGGCCTTCTCGGATGGCGGCGAAGAACTCGCGATCCTGCAATTCGATGCCGTTCATGCTGACGTCGATATGGGCGACGTCGATCTTCTCGTCCTTGCCGTTGAAGAGATCGTCGTAGCGGGCGATGTAGGTCGCCGTGTCGCCGATGTACCGAAAGAACGTGCCGAACGGCCCCTCGTTGTTGAACGACAGCGACAGCGTGCAGATCGCGCCGTTCTCGGCCTTGAGCTGGATGCTCATGTCCATGGCGATGCCAAGGGTCGGATGGATCGGTCCCTGCAGCGCGTTGGCTTTGACGATTCGTGAGCGGCACTGATAGGCGAAGAGATCCACGGTATGGGCGGCGTGATGCCAGAGCAGATGATCGGTCCATGAGCGGGGCGCGCCAAGCGCGTTCATGTTGGTGCGGCGGAAGAAATAAGTCTGCACGTCCATCTGCTGGATATGGAACTCGTTCTTGAGAATGCGCTCGCGCACGAACTGATGGCTTGGGTTGAAGCGCCGGGTGTGGCCGACCATGGCGGCGAGGCCCGTCTTCTGCTGCTCCGCGACCACCGCTTCCGCATCCTTCAAGCTGTCGGCGAGCGGAATCTCGATCTGCACATGCTTGCCGGCTTTGAGGCATTGCAAAGCCTGCGCGGCGTGCATCTGCGTTGGCGTGGCCAGGATCACCGCGTCGAGCCCCGGAACCTTCAGGCTATCAGCGAGGTCGGTCGAAACGTGGCCGACGCCATATTTCTCCGCCGCCTCCTGGGTCTTGTCGAGCTCGCGCCCGATGAGCGAGACTGACCTCGACACCGTCGATCTCCTTGATCGCGTCGAGGTGTTTCAGGCCGAAGGCGCCAGCGCCGGCAAGCGCGACTTTGAGTGTCTTGGGCATGCGAAACCTCGCTTATCGGCTTGCCTGGTCATTCCCGGCGGCCGCAAAGCGGGCGATCGGGAATCCAGAGCTGACGACAGTGCTGGCCTTATGGATTCCCGGTCAGACCTTTGGTCCGCCGGGAATGACAAAGAATCTGAACGCTAAGCCGCGTTCTCCAGAATGAGATGCCCGACGGCGGTGTTCGAGGCCGGGACATGATAAAAGCGATGCGCCACCTTCGGCTTCGGTCCGCCGGCGACGACATCCGCCATAGCCCCTCGCGCGACCAACCACATCACGAGCTCGATGCCTTCCGATCCCGCCTCGCGGACATATTCGATGTTGGGGGTCTTCGAGAGGCCCTTTGGGTCGTCGATCAGCCGGTCGAGGAATGAATTGTCCCACGCCTTGTTGATGAGGCCTGCGCGCGGGCCTTGAAGCTGATGGCTCATGCCGCCGGTGCCCCAGATATGGACGTTGATGTCCTCTGGATAGCTCATGATCGCCTTGCCGATCGCGCGACCGAGCGCCAGGCAACGGGCGCCTGAGGGCACCGGGTGCTGCACGACATTGACCGCGAAGGGGATGATCTTGCACGGCCATTCCTTGACCTCGCCGAAGACGCAAGAGAGGGGCACGGTGAGACCATGGTCGACGTCGATCTCGTTGACCATGGTCAGGTCGAAATCCTGCTGGATCACTTCCGAGGCGATATGCGACGCAAGCTCCGGGTCGCCGACGACTGTGGGCACGGGGCGTGCGCCGTAGCCTTCGTCCGCGGGATTGAATTCCGGCCCGGTCATGATCGCAAAGGTCGGGATCATCGCGAGACTGAAGGCGGTCGCGTGATCGTTGTAGACGGCGACGATCACATCGGGTTTGTGCGTCTTCATCCATTGCTTGTCGAAATCGTACCCGGCGAACACCGGCTTCCAGTAATCTTCCTTTGTCTTGCCAAGGTCGAAGGCGGCGCCGACGGCAGGGATGTGCGAGGTGTAAAGGGAGGCGGTGATGCGGGCCATGTTCAAACGTCCTTTGTCGGAGGCATAAGACCCGTCACTCTTTCCGCGGGCGCTGGGCGTCGCCGTCCTCTCCGATCCTGCGGTTTCCCTCGATCTTCCGACCGCCCTTGATCATCATGTCGCGATATTCCTGCTCGGTCATGCCGGTCATGCTGCCCGCCATCTGCTGGAAGCTCTTGCCGTCGGTCGCGCCGATCTTGGCGAGGAAATAGATGTTGCCGCCGAGCTCGATGCAGCGGTTGAGGTCGCGCGCCAGGACCGCTCGCTTCTGCTCCTCGCTCATCTTCCATTCGTCGAGATAGGCACGCTCATTGGCCTTGAAGCGGGCGCGGTTCTCGGCCTTCATTAGCGACATGCAGAACTGGTTGAGCCAGTACCCTTTGCGCGATTGTTCGGCGTCGAAGACGACCGTGCCGGGAATGTCGGAATATGGCTTGTCGAGGGCCATGGTTCAGCGTCTCCTATCCTCTGGCCAATAGAGCCGCATCGGATTGTCGACCAGCATGAGATCCTGCAACTCGGCTGCGGGAGCGATATGGGGAATGATGTCGACCATGAGCCCGTCGTCGGGCATGTGGTCCTTGAGGTTGGGATGGGGCCAGTCCGTGCCCCACAGCACCCGGTCCGGAAACTCCTCGACCACCTTGCGCGCGAAGGGGACGACGTCGCGATAGGGGTTCCGTTCGCCGTTCAGCGCCGGTGGCCCGGAGACCGACAGGCGTTCGGGACAGGTGACTTTGCACCAGACATTCTCGTAATCGGCCATGAACTTGAGGAAGCGCTTAAATTCCGGGCCGTCGACCGGCTTCGCCACGTCAGGCCGCCCCATGTGGTCGATAACGATGGTCGTCGGCAGCTCGGCGAGAAAATCAGCCAGTTCGGCCAAGTCCGCCGCCTCGAAATAGACGACGATATGCCAACCGTGTTCGACGATGCGCTCGACGATTTCCTTCAGTTCGTCCAGGGGGGTGAAGTCGACTAGCCGCTTGATGAAATTGAACCGCACGCCGCGCACGCCCGCCTCATCCAGCCGCTTCAATTCCGCGTCGGTCACGTCGCGCCTGACGGTCGCGACACCGCGCGCTCGGCCTTCGCTCGAGAGCAAGGCGTCCACCATGGCGCTGTTGTCGGCGCCATGACATGTCGCCTGCACGATCACATTGCGGTCGAAGCCGAGACGATCGCGCAGTGCGAACAATTGCGCCTTGCTCGCGTCGCAAGGGGTATATTTGCGCTCGGGGGCATAAGGGAACTCGTCGCCCGGCCCGAACACGTGGCAATGCGCGTCGACGGCTCCGCGCGGAAGCGCAAAGCTTGGCTTGCTGGGGTCGCCGTACCAGTCGAGCCAGCCCTTGGTCTTCTCGAACGGCCCGGTGACGGGCTTAGCCGTAACGTTCACGGCTGAAGCGCCTTCAGTCGACATATTTGAGTCCCGCCTTTTCCAGCGGCTCGCGCATCTTGTACATGTCGAGACCGAGCACGCCGGCGGCGAGCTTCGCGCGCTTGTCGCCTTCATTGGCCTCGCGTGCTTTCGCCGCCTCGGCTGTCCTGCTCGCCCATTCGGCCGGCACGACGACCACCCCGTCATCGTCGGCGACGATCGCATCGCCCGGGTTCACCGCCGAGCCCGCGCAAACGACCGGAATATTGACCGAGCCCAGCGTCGATTTCACCGTGCCCTTGGCGCTCACGCATTTGCTCCAGATGGGAAAGCCCATCTCGGTCAGAGCCTTCACGTCGCGCACGCCCGCGTCGATGATCAGGCCTTTGGCGCCGCGGGCCATGAAGCTCGTCCCTAAGAGATCGCCAAAATAGCCATCCGTGCACTCGGCGGTGATCGCCGCGACGACGATGTCGCCCGGTTCGATTTGCTCCGCGACAACGTGCATCATCCAATTGTCGCCTGGGTGCAGGAGAACGGTCACCGCCGTTCCGGAGACGAGCGCGCCCGGATAGATTGGCCGCATGTAAGGCTTCATCAGCCCGACGCGCCCCATCGCCTCGTGCACGGTCGCGACGCCATAGCGCCCGAGCGCCTCGACAGCCGTTCGTTCCGCACGCTTGACCTTGCGTCTGACGACGCCGAGCTCGGTCATCATCTCTCCTCCCCCGCCGCCCGCCGCGCCCGGAGACGCGGAGCGACAGATGGCGTAATTCATAGTCCTTATGCCGAGTGAGGCGCAACGCTGGCGGTTAGCGCATCCGCTGCTTGTGGCGCCGGCTTTGGCGGGTTGAAATCGCGGCGCCAGCGCCCACATGCCTTTTCAAGCGCGCTGCGGTCCTGAAAAAGCCCTCGGCGCCGCCCGAAATGGCGAATGGCCGCGGCTCCCCCCTTGCCGCTAGCCGATCGCTGAGGGCCCAGTCGCCGGCTCACCGTCCCCCTCGTTGAGCCGGCGACACTGGGCCCCACGATGCCGTTATGCGCCGCCAACGCAAGCTCTCCTGCTCATGAGCCTCTTGGCGGAGCTAAGCCTGTGCTCTTGCGGGTATCGCCCCAGCGCGCGGCGAACTTCTCGTTAAGCCCGAACCGCTGGCGTGGCGACCGCCTCAAGTCTGCAAGGCGGCTCGACCGCCTCGGCGCGTCTCAAAGCTTGTTCCCGCTCGCCCTTGGCCTTGGCGAAGCCATGCATGCCCATTTGCCACTGCATCGCCACGACGGCGCCCTTCACAGGCCGCAGAAGGCCGAGCGACAGGAGCAGGGTCAGCGGGATCCAGATCGCGAATTCGACCCAATAGGGCGGCGCGTAGGCGCTATCCACAATAAGCAAGAGCGTCACGATCAGGTGCCCGACGAAAAGCAGCACGAGATAGGCCGGCAGGTCGTCGGCCCGATGATGGTGAAACGGCTCGCCGCAGACCTCGCATTGCCGCGAGACTCGCAGGAACCCGTCAAACAAGCGTCCCTGCCCGCAGCACGGGCATTTTCCCATCAAGCCTCGCTGGACCGCCGTCACAATGGTGACCGGATCCGGATTGCTCACGTGCATCGCTCCTCTTGCAACCATCGACATCCATACAATAGGGCAAAGGATGCCAACATAAAGGCCTGCATAGGCAATATTGCATGGATTGGATCCCTACAATCTCTCCACAGGCCGGCCCGCTCTATCGCCAGATCGCGGAGGCCATCGAGGGCGACATCGTGTCGGGCCGGCTGCGACGGGGCCAGCAATTGCCGACCCACCGGGCGCTGGCGAAGGCGCTTGGAATCGACCTCACCACCGTCACGCGCGCGTACGCCGAAGCCAGAGAACGTGGTCTCCTCGAAGGCCGAGTCGGACAGGGGACCTTCGTCTCGGAATCGAGCCTTCGACCGCCGTCCTTGACGCCCGACATGATCGACGTCGACCTTTCGATGAACGTGCCTCCGCAGCCCGCCGAGGCCGCGCTCGAACTCCCGGATCGCCCTAAGTCTTGCGTCGATCGAGCGCCGCGCCGGGTTCTCGACATTCCTGAATTATCAGCGACCTGGAGGCGGGGAAGCAGAGCTGGAACAGGCCGCGAAATGGCTTACCCCTCGCCTGCCACGGCTCTCGATCGATCGCCTGATCATTTTCCCAGGTAGTCAGTCCGCAATCTTCAGCATTTTGCACCTTCTCTGCCGTCCCGGCGACCGTGTGTTGACCGAAGCCTTGACGTTTCCGGGCTTCCGATCGGCGGCGCAAACGCTGGGCCTGACCGTCGCGGGCGTCGACATGGATGCGGAGGGCGCTGTCCCCGACGCCCTGATCAAGGCCATTTGCGCGCATCGGCCCAAGGCCGTTTACCTGACCCCGACCATGCACAATCCCTCGACCGCGACGATGACCGCCCGCCGCCGCGAGGACATCGCCGCGATCCTCGCCAGACCGGCATTCCGCTCCTCGAAGACGACGCATACGGGCTCCTGGATCCTTCGCAGGAGTTGATCGCAGCGCTCATTCCAGATCAGACCTTCGTGACGACGAGCCTATCGAAATGCCTGACGCCGGGCTTACGCGTCTCGTTTCTGACGGCGCCGGACGCGGCTTCGGCGACGGGTCTGCGGGAAATTCTGCAATCGATCATGCATATGGCGCCGCCGCTCATGGTCGCGCTGGTGATGGAATGGCTCCGGACCGGCGACGCGGAGAGGATCATCGCGGCAATCAGGAAGGAGGCCGGCGCCCGACAGGAACTCGCCGCCCACATCTTGCGCGGCCATGCCTATTCAGCCCATCCGAACGGGCATCACGTCTGGACGCGCTTGCCTCAAGGGCGGAGCCGCATGGAGTTTGTGGTGCAACTCTTTCGGCGGGGGTTAAGCGTCGTCGCCAGCGACGCCTTCGCGGTAAGCGCGCCGCCCCAGGCGATCCGCCTCGGCCTCGGCGCCGCGCGCACGCGCGAAGACCTGGCGTCTGCGCTCTACCTCCTCGCCGCCACGCTGAGGCAGTCAGGAGGAATTTCGACAGTGGTGTAGCCAACTGTTAACGAGGTGGATGCGACGACCTTCAGTGGCGTGGGCGCTTATCTTGCCGCCCCACGGCGTCGGTTCCGTCCGGCATTGGGGCCACCTCGCCGATCGCGCCTCTGAGCGCCCCAACCAGATAAAGCGAGCCCGTCACCAGGAGCCAGGCCTTGGCTTGTCGAGCGAGTTCGAGGCCGCGCTTGAGCGCGCGCTTCGCGTCCGGCTCGACTTCGCTCGTGAGCCCAAGCGAACTCGCAAGCGTATGAAGCTCAACCGGCGGGCGGCCCCGGCTCGATCCCGGCAAATCGGTGAAAAGCACGGTCGAGGCGCGCTTGCCGAGTTCGGCGACAAAACCCTCGGCGTCCTTGTCGGCGGCAAGCGCGACGATCGCCACGCACGGGCCGTAGAGGTCGGGGGTCAACGCGAGATCGCGCAAGACGGCCCCAATGTTGAAGGGCACATGCGCGCCGTCCAGGACAACCGGCACGCTATTGGGCCCGGTGTCGATGTCGAAGCGCTCCATGCGCCCGGGGAGACGCGCGGCGGCGCGTGTCTCTGCGCCCAGAAGGGCCGCGCCAACCGGCTCGCCGGAGAGCACGCTCACCCCTTTGCGGCGGAGCTCGCCGAGGACGGCGGCTGCGAGCGCAAGGTTGATCTCATCGATCGGCGCCGAAGCGTCGACGCGCGTGCGCTTCACCCGCGAGCCGAGCTTTTCGGCTCGCGACTGTAGGACACGTCCGGCTTCGTCACCCGCGCTCAACGTCGTGATGAGCACTGCCCCGGGTTTGAGGATCCCGACCTTCTCGCGCGCGATCGCTGCGCGCGTATTCCCAAGAATTTCGGTGTGTTCGAGCGCGATGTTGGTGACGACGGCGATTTCGCCGTCGACGATGTTGGTCGAATCGAGCCGGCCGCCCAAGCCCACTTCGATCACCGCCCACTCGACACGCGTTTCGCGAAAAATGAGAAAGGCTGCGGCGGTGAGAAGGTCGAACCAGGTTGCATTGGCCGCAGACGTGGCGGCCGCGCGCGCACCCTCATAGGCGTCGAGCGCCCGGTTCAAGGCTCGCGCGAGCGTGGGCTCGTCGACGTCGCGCCCCTGAACGCTCACCCTCTCGGTTACTCGCTCAACATGCGGGGAGCCATAGCGACCGACGCGAAGGCCAGCGCGTCCCAGCGCCGCCTCGATCAAGGCCGAGACCGACCCCTTGCCCTTCGTGCCGGCGACATGGATCGAGCGAAACGACTTTTGCGGGTCGCCGAGGCGTGCCGCAAGGTCCTGCATCGGCTCGAGGCCGACGCGCATCGTGTTGCGCGGCCGGCGCTCCCAATCGGTCAGCGCGTCGAGGCGGGCCTGCGCTTGGATGAGATCACGATTCTCGGCCATCGCACGGTGATACCCAAATCCTAGGCCTCCCCGAAAGCGGTCACATCGACCTCGCTGCGCCGCAATAGCCGGCGAATCACGCCATGTCCTCGGCGAACATCCGATGGAGGCGGAGCGCCGCATTTTCCTTTTCAATCCGAGCCGTCTTGCCTTAAGGGTGCGGCGGGAAGGCCGGAATCGTCAAAAGGCGACGGTGGGCGGGGCAATCTGTGGATGAGTTCGCGGCGCAGACGACCGCCTCGCCCTCGGGGCGGGGCGTGTCGTTGAAGCAATCGTTCTCCGTTCTGGCGATCCTGCTCCTCGCGTTCTCCCTCGTCGCCTGCGCGTCTCGGCCGGAGAGCGGGTTTCTCAGCGCCGTGGCCTATAGCCCTCCCGGCGCTGTGGACCACACCCTGCTCGTCGCAACGACGCGTGAGCGCGACGACCGGCCAGGCACGCTTTTCAATGGCGACAGGGCGAGCGCCCTAGATTTCGCCGAGCTAACGGTCTCCGTCCCGCCAAACCACAAACAAGGCGAGATCGAATGGGCGACGACCCCGCCAGGCGATCCCGCTGTCGATTATGTCGTTCGCGACGAAAAATATCTCGATGGGGACAAGGCGTTCGTTCAGGCCTTGAACGCGCAACTAGCGCTGCGACCGCCGGGAAAGCGCAAAGTCCTTTTGTTTATTCACGGTTTCAATACGATGTTCGCCGAGGGAGTCTATCGGCTGGCGCAGCTCGCGCACGATTCAAAAGCTCCGGGCGTCCCGGTGCTGTTCACCTGGGCGTCGCGCGGAAAACCCACAGCCTATGTCTACGATCTGAACAGCGCGACCGTGGCCCGAGACGGCCTTGAGCATACGCTCCGTCTGCTACTCTCCAGCAACGCGGAAGAGGTCAACGTTCTCGCCCACTCCATGGGCAATTGGGTCACGGTCGAGGCGTTCCGGCAGATCAAGATTTCGGGCGACCTCAGTCACGCCAACAAGATCGGCACCGTCTACCTCGCTGCCCCCGATATCGACATTGACGTGTTCAAGTCCGAAATGCGCCGCTTCGGCAAGCCGCGCAAGCCGTTCTACATCATCCTTTCCACGGATGATCGAGCGCTGTTTCTGTCCAGAACCATCGCGGGCGGCGTCACGCGGGTCGGCGACAACCCCGATGTTGCTGAACTCGCGTCGCTGGGCGCGACGGTCATCGACCTTTCGGACCTCAAAGCGACCGATTCCACCAACCACGACAAATTCGCTCAGCTCGCCACCGTCGGCCCCGAGCTGCGCGACGTTCTCGCCCGGGGAATCCCGAAGGATCACCAAGCGAGCGATGTGGGCCAAACCGCTGTGAGCGGCGTCGGCGCCGTCGTGTCGCTGCCGCTCACGATCCTCGGCGCGCCCATTAGGATCATCGCCGGCCAATAGGCGCGGCGCTCGTCAGACCGGCGCCGCAGGAGCCGCGCGCCTTCGTCTGCGCCCACACTCCCCGCTCGGCTCCTTGCGCGCGGGCAGCGCAATCCGATTGGCCAGATTCGGAAAGGCGTCTTCCTTATTGGGAAACGCCATCGCGGCGACAAAGTGGCGCTGAAAGTCCGGCTCGATCGCCGTCTCGATCTTGTCGATGCGTCTGACGACGCTCTCGATCTCGGCCCGCGCTGCAAGGTTGAGAAGAGCGATCCGGGCGCCCGTTCCAGCCGCGTTGCCGGCGCTCGCGACCTTTGAGAGATCGCAATCGGGAAGGAGCCCAAGCGTCATCGCATAGAGAGGATCGATGTGGCTGCCGAAAGCGCCGGCTAACGTGACTCGTTCAGGCGCAGCGCCGGCGCGCTGCATGAGCAGTTTCGCCCCCGCGTAGAGCGCGGCCTTGGCGAGCTGGATTGCGCGCACGTCAGTCTGATAGATGAGAAGCCGCGGTGCGCCCTCATGCAGCACATAAGCAAAGGTGCGGCCGACCTCTTCGATCCGGCTGGTTCGGCTCGCGAGCGCGCCGTCGATCACGCCGTCTTCCGAAACGATCCCGGCCAGGAACATCTCGGCAATCACCTCGATGATCCCCGAACCGCAAACGCCAGTGACGCCGATCGTTTCGGCCGCCCCCGCGAAGCTTGGCTCGTCCGACCACAGATCGCAGCCGATCACCTTGAATTTGGGCTCGAGCGTCACACGATCGATCCGCACGCGCTCGATCGCGCCAGGCGCCGCGCGCTGGCCGCAGGAGATCTGCGCCCCCTCGAACGCCGGGCCGGTCGGCGACGAGCACGCGAACAGCCGCTCACGATTGCCGAACACGATCTCGGCGTTGGTGCCGACGTCAACCAGAAGGGTCAGTTCGTCCTTCAGGTGCGGGCCCTCAGCGAGCACGACACCTGCGGTGTCGGCGCCGACATGGCCTGCGATGCAGGGCAGCGCGTAGATAAACGCGCCCGGCGCAACATCGAGGTCGAGTTCGCCCGCACGCGCTTCGAAAGCCGCATCGACTGTCAGTGCGAAAGGCGCTCCGCCGAGCTCGGTTGGATCGAGGCCAAGCACGAGATGATGCATGATCGGATTGCCGACCAGCGTCACTTCCAGGATTTCGCCGCGTGCGACTCCGGCATCGCGCGCGGCTTCGCCAATCAGCGCGTCCATCGCCTCACGCACCACGCGCGTCAGCTCCTTGTCGCCCCCCGGGTTCATCATGACGTACGATACGCGGCTCATCAGGTCTTCGCCGAACCGGATCTGCGGGTTCATCGCCCCGACCGCGGCTATAACCTCACCGCTCGTGAGATCGGTGAGGTGGGCCGCGATGGTGGTCGAGCCGACATCGATCGCGACGCCGAAGGCGCGCTCGGCGAAGCCCGGCATGATGGAGACGATGTCGCGACCTTTGCGCACGGCGACAGTGACCTTCCATTCCCCGGCGCGCAACGCCTTCTGAAGGCTGGCGAGCGTCGCAAGATCGGCCTGCGTTTCGGAGAGGCCCCATTGCTCATGCAGAGCCTGTTGCAGACGCCTCAGATCGCTCGACGGCTCGTGCATATCCGGTTCGGCAACCTCGACGTAATAGAGGCGGACGACTGGATCGATCTCGATTGGGTGGGTCTCCGCGCGCTTACGGATGACCTGCCGGTGGACCTGGCTCTCGGGCGGCACGTCGATGACGAGATCGCCGCAAATCCGGGCCTGGCATCCAAGCCTCCGGCCGGCTGGAAACGCCCCCCGCTTCAAGGCGTATCGATCCTCGACCGCTCCCGACGGCGTCACATGATCGGCGCTCGAATGGATGGCGTGCTTCGCGAAATCGCCCTCGGCGACGTCTATCTGACAGCGGCCGCAAATACCGCGTCCGCCGCACACTGAATCGAGGTCGACGCCAAGCGCGCGCGCGGCTTCGAGCAGACTAACCCCTTCCGCAAAATCGCCACGTTTGCCGGAAGGCGTGAAGACGACTCGATGGGTCAAGAGATCAGCCGGTCTCATCTTCCGTCGAGCAGTCCGCTCGTCTCGCCATGCCCACGAAAGCGGGCATCCAGGAGCACGATGTCCTCTCCGGAAAGCCCTTCGCGACAGCCTGGACCCCTCGCGGGGTGACATATGCGCGGTCGACGCGCAACTCGCGCATCACGCCGGGTTCTCGCGCCCGTCGTGCCTGGCGAGGAGCGCCAGGCGATGCGTATCGTATTCCTCTTCTAGCCGCTCGGCGGCGCCCGTAGCTTCGCTCTCAAGATCGTCGCCGCAAGGGATGGGCTCGCCGCGCCGCCAATCATCAAGGTAGGCGTCAGCGCTCTTCGCGCCTGCATGCATGGCGGCTGCGTCGATCGCGCGGATGAAGCGCTCTGAGAGCTCGCGCTTGGCCGATGAGCGTCCGGCCTTCACGATGACCTGGCTCGGGATGTCGCGCCAGTAAAGGATAATCAGACTAGCCACTACGCGTCTTTCGTTTGCGTCGCGCCTTCGAGGAACGTCCGGATCCCATCAAGGCCGGTAAAGCGGCGCTCATAGGCGAGGCCAAGCCGTTCGGCGGCCGCCCTAGCCTTCGCCTCCAGATCGGGATCGTCGAACTGCGCCAGATGGACGACCCTCCGGTAGTTGCCGAAGTAATCGTCGCGCAGCTGAGGAAAGCGATCGAGGCCGAGGCCACGAATGACGAGCGCGTCGAAATGGCGGACGAGAAAATCGGTGAGGTAGAACGTGCCCGGCTCTTCCTCGGCGAGCGCGGCGAAGGTCCCTTCGCCGGCGTAGAACGCGTAGCAATGCGCGCCTTCGATGCGCCTCACGCCTTCTTCCTCCAGGACGCGGTCGAGTTCGCCGCCGGTTCCGCAATCGCCGTAGAGGCAGAGGATCTCGTCGTAGGCTTCGCGATTGGCGTGGATCTTCGCCCGCATCGCCTCCGGGATCCGTTGAGGATGGTTGTGAAGTTGCGCCGGCAAGCAGGCGACGTCGATATGGCCAAGGTTGAGCGCAAGCACTTCGCGCGCCAACGCGCCGCAAGCAATGACCAGGATTTTACGCGCGCCTTCTTGGAGGCCTGAGTAACTGACCTCGGCGAAGACTTCGGTGGGCGCGCGATCCTCGCGACTGTCATCCCCGCAAACGCGGGGATCCAGATCATGAGGCGTCGACGTTTGTCGCAATGACGCCGAATCGAGCGCCCGCGGCGCCTTTCTCGACCCCCGCTTGCGCGGGGGTGACACCCTCTGGATTGCGGGCGCCAAGGTCACGGCCCTCAGACTTTCTCGCGCGCCTGCACGGTCCCCTGCCGGCGCGCAAGCAGGGCCCTGGCCGTCTCGACCGCAACCGCGGCATCGCGACAATAGGCGTCGGCGCCGATCGCCTCGGCGAAGGATTCGTTGAGCGGCGCGCCGCCGACCAGCACGATGTGGTCGTTGCGGATGCCCTTGTCCTTCAACGTGTCGATGATGACTTTCATGTAGGGCATCGTCGTGGTCAAAAGCGCCGACATGCCGATGATCTCCGGCTGATGCTTCTCGATCGCCTCGAGATATTTGTCGACGCCGTTGTTGACGCCGAGGTCGAACACTTCGAAGCCCGCGCCCTCCATCATCATGCAGACAAGGTTCTTGCCGATGTCGTGGATGTCGCCCTTGACGGTGCCGATCACCATCTTGCCCATTTTCGGCGCGCCGGTCGCTGCGAGAAGGGGGCGCAGGATCGCCATGCCAGCTTTCATCGCGTTGGCCGACATCAGCACTTCCGGCACGAACAAAATGCCGTCGCGAAAATCGATGCCGACGATGCGCATGCCTTCGACCAGCGCCTTGGTCAACACGTCGTAAGGCGCCCAGCCGCGATCGAGCAGAATTGTGACCCCCTCCCCGATCTCCTCCTTGAGGCCGTCGTAGAGGTCATCGTGCATCTGTGTGACGAGCTCGTCGTCATCGAGGGTTTTGAGATCGAGTTCGTCTTCGGCCATTAACGGTCAGTCCGGTGATGCGGCTTTCGGGCTTTCAGTGTGAATATCTACAACCCAAGACTGAGGGGAAAGCACAATAAACAATCGCGCGCCCATCATTTTGCGTTTGGCCTTGGAATGGCGTCCGAGCGTGGGATTTTAACCTTGTGCTCCGCTACCGGGATCATTCCGCGCACGCGTCTGACCCTTGCCGGATCGATCCGGGCTGAGACGATTCCGACCCCATCCGAGGCCTTGGCGATCACATGGCCCCAAGGATCGGCGACAAGCGAATGCCCATAGGTGTGCCGTTGCTCGTTGCCGACCGTGAACGAGCCGGTCTGGGCGCTCGCGCAGACATAGGTTTCGGTCTCGATGGCGCGAGCGCGCAGGAGCACCTCCCAATGGTCCTTGCCGGTCTGCATCGTGAAAGCGGCCGGCATCGCGATCATCTCGGCGCCCTTTTCCATGAGCGCCTGGAAAAGGTCGGGAAACCTGAGGTCGTAGCAGATCGAACAGCCAACGGTGACCCCTTCGCAATCGTAGGTGACGACCTTGTCGCCCGCCTTCACCGTGGCGCTTTCCTTGTATGCGGTTCCGTCCGGCGTCATCACGTCGAACAAGTGGATCTTGCGGTAGCGGGCGATCTCCTCGCCCTCGCGATTAAAGACGACTGACGTGTTGTGGTAGCGGTCCTCGCCGTCGATTGCCTCCATGATCGAGCCGGCGTGGACGAAGATCCGGTGCTTGATCGCCTGACCGCGCGCCATCTCGTAAGCCGGGCCGCCAGGTAGGCGCTCGGCGGCGGCGAGCTTCTCGGTCCGCGAGCCGCCGGCCCAGTCGAACTGTTCCGGCAGCAGCACCCAGTCCGGGCTCTCTTCAGCCACCGCCCGCTCAATCAGAGCTTCAGCGGCGGCGATGTTGGCCGCCTTGTCTGGAACCGAATTCATCTGGATGAGTGAGACTTTCATGGCGCCTCCTGGGCAGACCCCTCGCAGCGGGTCAACAACATGTGGCGCCGCCATCGATCGGAAGTGAGACGCCAGTGATCATCGAAGCCCCGTCTCCTAAGAGGAATACGATCGGCGCGGCGATCTCATCCTCGGTAGCCCAGCGGCCGAGCGGCATCCTGCTTAAGAACGGGTCGCGGATCTCGGGCCGGCCCCAGTAGAACGCCGACATCTCCGTCATCACGACGGTCGGGTTCACGCTGTTCACGCGGATATTGTACTTGCCGAGTTCAAGCGCGGAAACTCGGGTGATATTGTCCAGCGCGGCCTTCGAAGACCCGTAGGAAATATGGCCAGGAAGGCCGATCAGCGCTGCTTGACTCGACACGTTGACGATCGAGCCCCCCTTGCCAAGGCGGATCATGGATTGCGAGGCGTATTTGATGACGAGCAAGGCGCCTCTCGCGTTGACGCTGATCACCTTGTCGAAGACCGAGATGTCCGTGGTCATCGGGGTCGCGATCTCACCCCCGAAGCCGCCGCAATTGACGACACCCCAGAGGTCGAGGTTTTCGAGAGCCTGCTCGACGCCCGCCTCCGAGGTCAAGTCGAACGGGACGGCGCGGCACCCGGTTTTCGTCGCCAGATCGTCAAGAGCCTCAGCGCTGCGGCCGCTCGCGATGACGTCCGCTCCTGCGGCGACAAGTTGGCGAACCGTCGCCCCGCCAATTCCGCCGCTGGCGCCCGTGACAAGGACCGTTCGTCCCTCAAAACCCCACATCTTCGTCACTCCGACCTATGCCGAGCCATGTCTCAACCGGGCGAAATCGGCGAAGGCCTTGAGCTGGTCGGCGATGAAGCCGCGCGTCGCTGGATCGGTCAGTTCGCCTGTCGCGGCGTCGATTTTCGTGTTGATTTGCGGGATGATGACCTCGGGCTTGTTGAGCATGCGCCCGTCGAGATAGACGAACATGTGGCGCAGTTGCAGTTGCGCTCTTAAGCCTCCGAACAGGCTTGGCGAACCACTCTCGAGCGCGATGGGTTTCCCCGCAAAAGGCTGATTGGGCAAGCGAGAGATCCAGTCGACGGCGTTCTTCAATACCCCCGGTATTGAATGGTTATATTCCGGAGTGACGACGATGACCCCGTCCGCTTTCCGGATCGCATTCGCCGTCCTGGTCACGATCGGCGGGAATCCTTTGTCCTGCACGTCATGATTATAGAGTGGAAACTCGCCGACGGAGGGCAGAGGCTCCATCGTCACCTCTTCCGGCGCAAGCGCCGGAAGAGCGCGAGCGATCGCCGCGTTGAACGAAGCCTTGCGCAGGCTCCCCACCATGACGACGAAACGCAGCGGCCGTTCTTGAGCCATCGATTGTTCCTTTGAAAGCCAAAACGCTCTCCCTGGCGAGCAGGGCCCGCAGTTTGGCGTTTATCGTGGAATTGCTATGGTCCTTAGCAACTCGGAGGCAATGCGGGGAGCCATGATCGTTGCAAACGAGCTTTTTTCCGTCCGGGGCCGCACGGCGCTGGTGACCGGCGGGGCGACGGGCCTTGGCAGGATCTGCGCCGAGGCGTTGCTTGGCGCCGGCGCGCGCGTGCTGATCGCCTCGCGCAAGGCGGAGGCTTGCGAGGCGGCGGCCCGGGAGCTTTCCGCTATGGGCCCATGTGAGGGTTTCGGGGGGACAGTCGCCAACGAAGCGGGCGTCGCCGCGCTGGCCGCCGAGACGCGAAAGCGCACCGACGCCCTGCATATCCTGATCAACAATGCCGGGGCGAACTGGGGCGGTTCCTTCGAGACTTTCCCCTGGAAGGCGTGGGACCGCGTGCTCAGCGTCAACGTGACCGGGCTTTTCACGTTGACGCGCGAACTCGCCCCGATGCTGATCGCGTCGGCGACGCGCGACTGGCCTTCGACCGTCATCAACATGGGGTCGGTCATGGGGTACATCACACAGTCGGAAACCGCTTGGGCCTATTCCGCCTCGAAGGCCGCGGTGCATCACCTAACCCGCATCCTCGCCGCGGAGCTTGCGGAAAAGCAGGTGACGGTGAATGCCCTCGCGCCCGGACCGTTTCCCACCAACATGACCAAATTCGCGATCGGCGACGAGGCGGGACAGGCGCGCAGCGCCAAGTCGGTTCCGATGGGCCGCGTCGGACGGCCGGAGGACATCGCAGGGCCCCTCCTCTTCCTCGCCGGGCGCGGCGGCGCCTACACGACCGGAGCGATTCTGCCGGTGGACGGCGGGGTCGGCGTCACGGCGCCGCCCGCGATGTTCCGAGAACACGAATGAGCGATCGGCCGGATGTCAAGACGGTTCCTGCCGCCGAGCTCGCCGCGCTCGTCGGTCGCGGTTTCGTCTCCCGCTGGCTCACTGTCGATCAGGCGCGGATCGACGCCTTCGCCAAGATCACCGAGGACGAGCAATTCATCCACGTCGATCCCGAGCGGGCGGCCGAGACCGCATTCGGCGGGACGGTCGCCCATGGCTTCCTTACCCTCTCGCTGCTCTCGGCCATGGCCTATAGCGCGTTGCCCAGAATCGAGGGCGCGGCCCACGGCGTGAATTACGGCTTCGACCGCGTCCGCTTCGTACGACCCGTCCCCGCGGGAAGCCGGGTGCGCGGGCATTTTACACTTCGCGGAGTCACGCCGCGATCGGCGCGCGAATGGCAATTGACCTATGACGTTAGCCTCGAGGTCGAAGGGGCGGAGAAGCCCGCGCTGGCGGCGACATGGCTCACGATGCAGGTGATGGCCGCCATTTGAAAGCCGACTGCCCGAGGGGGCCTTGATGCTAGGCGATGATCTGCCATTAGCGAGTCCGTTTTGAGCAATTCCAAAGACTTGTGGCGCGATTAGCGAGTCACTTAACGCGTGACGCGGCTCATCAAATATATTACATGTAATAATAGTTATATATGGTGTCATGACCCCGCGAACCGCACCGCTTCCCCCGTCGAAGGCGCCGTGAGTTCGCCCTCCCACATCACCCGGCGGCCGCGCACGATGGTCCCGACCGGCCAACCTGTCACTGTTTTTCCGTCATAGGGTGTCCATTGCGAGCGTGAGGCGATCCACGAATCGCTGATCGTCACGCTACGCTTCATATCGACGATGGTGAAGTCGGCGTCGTATCCAACCGCGATGCGGCCTTTGCCGGTAATGCCGAACAGACGCTGCGGCCCGGCGCTGGTCAGGTCGACGAAGCGTGCGAGACTGAGCCGCCCGGCGTTCACGTGATCGAGCATGATCGGAACAAGCGTCTGCACCCCAGTCATGCCCGACGGGCTCTCGGGATAGGGCTTGGCCTTCTCCTCGAGCGTGTGGGGCGCATGGTCGGAGCCGAGTACGTCGACCACGCCCTGCTCGAACTCCGCGCCAGATCGCCTCTCGATGTTCGAGCCCGCGGACCGGCGGGTTCATCTGGATCCTCGTGCCCAAGCGCGCGTAGTCCCCGGCGCTGAGCGTGAGGTGATTCGGCGTCGCCTCGCAGCTCGCGACGTCCTTCGCGCCAGCCAGAAACCCCATTTCGTCGCGCGTCGTGATATGCAGGACATGCACTTGCGCGTGCGCCTCACGCGCCAAACGAATGAGCCGTTCGGTCGAACGCAGAGCCGCCATCTCGTCGCGCCAGACCGGGTGCGAAGAGGGATCGCCGGGGACGCGCAGGGCTTTTCGCTCATTCAAGCGCGCCTCATCCTCGCTGTGGAACGCTGCACGGCGGCGTATCGCCTTCAGGACCGCGAGCACGCCCTCATCGTCGGCGACCAATAGCCGCCCGGTCGAGGACCCCATGAACACCTTAATCCCCGCCGCGCCGGGCAGCCGCTCGAGTTCCGGAATGTCCGCGACATTGTCGTGCGTGCCGCCGACCCAGAAGGCGAAGTCGCAATGCATCCGGCCGTTGGCCCGGGCGAGCTTATCGGCGAGCGCATCCGCGCTCACCGTCAGCGGATCGGTGTTCGGCATTTCGAAAACGGCCGTCACCCCACCGAGAACGGCTGCCCGCGACCCGGTCTCCAGGTCTTCTTTATGAACGAGCCCCGGCTCACGAAAATGTACCTGGGAATCGATGACGCCGGGAAGAACATGAAGGCCGCGGCAGTCGATCCGTTCGCCGGCCGCCGCTTGGCTCAAGGAGCCGATCTCCGCGATCCGCCCGTCACGAACGCCAATGTCTCGCGGACCAATCCCTTCCTGGTTGACGGCGGTTCCGTTGATCAGGACGCAGTCGAAGCCTGGCGGCATCTCGGTTCTTTCTTGCAGTGGCGCGAATGCGGCCTATTTGACAGTCTGCGCCCTTGCAAGCGCGACGGGAGCCCTCTCCATGCACAAGAAAGCCGCCCTGCTCGAGGATCGCGGCGTCGTTTCCGTTAGAGGACAGGATGCGACGAGCTTCCTACAAGGCCTGCTGACCAACGATGTCGAAAGGCTCGAGCCCGGCGAAGCGCGCTATGCGGCGCTCCTTACGCCGCAAGGCAAGATCCTGTTCGACATGATCGCCGTGCGCGCGCCTGGCGAGGAGCCATCCTATCTCATCGACTGCGCGGCGGCGCAGGCGGCGGACCTCGCCAAGCGGCTTGGCTTCTACAAATTGCGCGCCAAGGTCGCGATCGCCGACGTAAGCGCCGATCGCGCCGTCGCGGCCTTCTGGAGCGACGTGTCCCCGAGTGTCGGCGAAGGCGTTCTCTACGCCGACCCGCGCGATCCGCGCCTGGGCTGGCGTGCGATCATGGGCCGCCCGATCGCCGTCGCGATCGGAACAGAGCACGTGGGCGAATACGAGGGTCTCCGTATCGCCGTAGTGGCTCCCAAGGGCGGCCAGGATTTCGCCTATGCGGACGCTTTCCCGCACGACGCCAATTTCGATCTTCTCCATGGGGTCGATTTCGACAAGGGATGCTATGTCGGCCAGGAAGTTGTTTCGCGCATGAAGCATCGCGGAACCGCCCGCAAGCGCGTCGCGCGCGTCAAACTGGCCGGCCCCGCGCCAGCGCCGGGAACACCTGTCATGGACCGCGAGCTCGCGATCGGCGCGCTCGGCTCCTCCTCCGGACGCGAAGCGCTCGCGCTTCTGAGACTCGACCGCGCCGAAGAGGCGATGGCGGCGGGCCGAACATTGAGCGCGGGCGGCGTCGACTTGGTGCTGGCCGAGTAACAGTCCCCTCGTCCGGCTTCTAGGCGGCTTCGGCCGCCCGCCGCCGCATCGCGAAAGCGCCCAGCGAAACGAACCCGACCGCCATCAGGCCCCACGTTGCCGGTTCGGGGACGGGAGAGAAGGTCAAAGGATTGCCGCCATCCATGATCGAAAGCGAGAAGGTCGGCTCTCCGCTGAAAGTGGCGAGATACCTGAAATAAAGTCCCGGAGGATCAGGCTGCGGATTGACAGAGGACCAACTCGTGACATCGTCGGCCGGGAAGGCGAGCGAAAATTGGAAAACGCTGCCGTCGCAGGCTTGGGTCACACTGCCGTCGCACGTGACCCGAGCGACCCCGTCCCTGCCGAGGATAACGTCGGCGGGCAGAAGCAAACTCGGAGTGCCCGGAAGCAGCAGCGAGACCGTCACCAGATAGGTGGTGGCTTGGCTCGTCTGGTCGAATACCGGGCTGGTCGGATCACGGAGATCGGCCGTCACCGTCGGGACGCCAGGAGGGTCCGGCTGAGGATTGAACCCCACCAGCACGCCCGGATTCGTGATCCCGCCAGATGTGCGGAACTCGAAGCCAGCTGAACCGTCCGGAAACGTAAAGGCGGGCAAAAGCTCCGCCGCGCCGGCGATGCTCGGGGCCGCAATTACGGCCAGGGCAAAAAAACGAACAAGCAAAGCGTTCATGAAAACCTCCCCCGTTCTATATCCGGCGTAAATGCCGGTGTTGTTAACGCTACGGGGCGCCAGCGACTTTCGCAAGGGCTGGCTTCGCGGCGTGGTTGCTACCCTCTCGCTCGCTAGCTTTTGTGTGCTTGACCCACTCCGAGCCTGTCTTTAGGACACTCCTGCATCGAGCCGCCAAGAGGCTCGAATAACGTGGCGTCCGACAGCGTTGCTGCGGACGATAGAGGGAGGATTTTCATGAAGAGATTTCTGCTGTCTGCCGCCATGGTCGGCGCCATGCTGGCCCTCGCGGGATCGGCGCAAGCCGCCGATAAGAAAACGCTCGTGTTCGTCGTGAATGGCGCGTCGGACTTCTGGAAGGCCGCCGAGGCCGGCGTCAAAAAGGCGCAAGGCGAACTGCCGAATTACAAGCTCGACTTCAAATATCCCGAACAATCGTCTGCAGCGATCCAGACCCGACTGATGGATGACCTGGTCGCGGCCGGCGTCTCGGGCATCATGGTGAGCGCGGTGGACCCGAAGACGATGGGTGACGCGCTCGATCGTATCGGCAAGCAGGTGGCTTTGTTCACCACCGACAGCGACGCGCCCAAGAGCAGTCGCATCGCCTATATCGGCTCGAGCAACGTCGACGCCGGCAAGCAGGCCGGCGAGATCGCGCTGAAGGCGCTGCCGAACGGCGGCAAGTGCATGGGTTTCGTCGGTCTCCCTGGCGCTGACAATGCGCGCGAGCGCATCGAGGGCTTCAAGGACACGATCAAGGGCTCTAAGATCGAGCTCGTCGACGTGCGCGCCGACGACATCGACAGAACCCGTTCGAAGCGCAACGTCGAGGACACGTTGACTGCTCATCCCGAGATCAACTGCATGGTCGGCTATTATTCCTACAATACGCCGGACATCTATACGGCGCTGAAGGACGCCGGCAAGCTCGGCCAAATCACAGTGATCGGCTTCGACGAGGATCCGATCACGCTCGGTGGCGTCAAGGAAGGGACGATCGCCTCAACCGTCGTCCAGCAGCCCTACGAGTGGGGCTATGAGGGCATGAAGACGATGGCGAAGTATCTCGACGGGGACAAGTCGGTCGTTCCCGCCGGCGGCCTGATGATCATCCCGACCAAGATCATCAGCAAGGACAATGTCGACGCATTCTGGGCGGAGCTCAAAGAGCGCCAGGGCAAGAAATAAGCGGGACACGCGGCGCGATAGCAGCGTTCGCTTGACTTCCGATTTGGGGCGCCGCGCTTATGTGCGACGCCCCCTTTTTCTTAAGGACTGAATTTGGCCGATCCCCTCCTCCGGCTGATCGACATCAACAAGAGTTACCCCGGCGTCCGGGCCCTTTCGCGGGTCAGCCTGACGGTCAATCGGGGGGAGGTCCTCGCGCTGATCGGCGAGAATGGCGCGGGCAAGTCGACGTTGATGAAGATTCTTGGCGGGGTGGTGAAACCCGACCAGGGAACGATCGAGATCGAAGGCGCCGCGCATGAGTCGCTCACCGTCGCCGAATCGCTGAATTCCGGAATCGCCTTCGTTCATCAGGAACTGAACCTCTTCGACAATCTCGACGTTGGCGCGAATGTGCTGATCGGGCGGGAGCCGCTATCGGCCGGCCCTCTTAAGCTCGTCGACCGCAAGACGACGAAACGCATCGTGGCGCCGTTGCTGAAGCGACTGGACGTCGACTTCGAGGTCGACGACCTGGTTTCCGACCTCTCCCTTGCGCAGCGCCAGCTGTTGGAGATTGCCAAGGCGCTTTCGCTCAACGCCCGCGTCGTCATTATGGATGAGCCGACCTCAAGCCTGACCTCCACCGAGACGGATCGTCTGATGCGCGTGATCGGCGAGCTCAAGGCCGATGGCGTGTCGATCATCTTTATCACCCACCGGCTGAACGAGGTCGAGACCTGCGCGGACCGCGTGGTCGTCCTCCGCGACGGGTCAGTCGTCGGCGAGTTGGCTCGCGACCAGATTCATCGGGACGCCATGATCCGCCTGATGATCGGACGAGACCTCAAGTCGCTTTACATTCCGCCCAAATCAGCGCCCGGCGTGAACGTTCTGGAGGTCGCGGGCTTGCGAACCGTTTCGCATCCCGCGCACGCCACGAGCCTTTCGCTGAGAGCGGGCGAGATCTTGGGCATGGCCGGATTGATCGGGGCCGGGCGAACCGAGCTCGCGCGCGCTCTATTCGGAATTGACCCTATGCTCGGAGGCGAAATTCGTCTCAACGGCTCGCCCGTCTCCATTCGGTCGGCCAAAGACGCGATTGCGCACGGAATCTATCTCGCGCCGGAGGATCGCAAGCGCAGCGGTCTCGTGCTTGAGGATTCGGTGAGCGAGAACATTTCGCTGCCCGATCTTTTGTCCTTCGCCAGATATTTCCTCGTGAATTCGGGGGCGGAGCACAGGAACGCTGAGCGGCAGCGCCAGTCCCTCAACATCAAGACCGCCGACGTCGAGACGGTGGTCGGCACGCTGTCCGGAGGCAACCAGCAGAAAGTCGTCCTCGCCAAGTGGCTGTCGATGAAGCCTAAGGTGATGATCTTCGACGAGCCGACGCGTGGCATTGACGTCGGGTCAAAATCCGAAATCTATACGTTGATGCGGGGGCTCGCCGACGCGGGCGTCGCGATCTTGATGATTTCTTCCGACATGGAGGAGGTGATCGGGGTCAGCGACCGCATTGTCGTGATGCAAGAAGGCGCGATCAGCGGAACGCTGTACCGCGACCAGTTCAGCGAGGAGAACGTGATGCGGCTCGCCGTCGCTCGCGGAGCGGAGCAGAGTGCGGCGTGATGCTGAAGAAAGATCTTGGACTTTTCCTTCTTATCGTCGTCGTTGGCGCGGTGGTGGCGTTTCTCAATCCGCGCTTCATCTCGCCGATCAATCTGGAGAACACCGCCAATCTCGTCGGGCTGTTCGGCCTGTTCTCCATCGGCGAGGGCTTCGTCATCATAACGGGCGGCATCGACCTTTCGGTCGGCTCGCAGTTTGCCTTGTTTGGCGTCGTTTTCGTCGACTTGCTTGTGAACTATCACCTGCCGTGGATTCTCGCCGTTCTCATCATTATCGGTTTCGGCGTGGTCCTTGGCTGGGTGCATGGGTTTCTCGTCACGCGAATGAACCTGCAGCCCTTCGTCGTGACACTTTGCGGTCTCTTGATCTATCGCGGCGTCGCTCGCTGGTACACCGACGACGGCACAGCCGGATTTGAGTTCGGCCAGAGCTTTCCGGCGCTAGAATGGATCACCACCGGACGCACCTACGGCATCCCGCACACCTTCGTCATCTTCCTTATCGTTGCGTTGATCATGGGGGTGCTGCTGCATCGTTCGGTGTTTGGGCGCTACCTGTTCGCTATCGGTAAGAACGAGGAGGCGGCGCGTTTCTCCGGCATCGCGACCAAAAAGATCATCGTCGCCGCCTACGTCATCTGCGGCGCGCTCGCCGGCGTTTCATCAATTTTCCTCACGATGTACACCCGCTCGATCTCGCCAGCCTCGCATGGCAATTTCTTTGAGCTTTACGGAATTGCGGCGGCTGTTCTCGGCGGTTGTTCGCTGCGCGGCGGCGAGGGCTCTATCCTCGGCATCGTGCTCGGCGCCATCCTGCTTCAGGTCCTGCAGAACCTGGTCAATCTGCTCGGCATTCCGAGCTCACTCAATTTCGCGGTCATGGGGACAGTGATCCTGATCGGCGTGCTCGCCGACCAGCAATTGGTGCGGTTGCGGCAGACCCGCGCCGATCGGGCGAAGGATCATCTTCGCGCAACGACCGCCCCGCTCGCGAGGTAGCGACTAGCGCGACGCCGGCCCGCGCGCGTGCCGTCACCGATAGACCAGCACCGGAATGGTCGAGTGCGTCAGCACCTTGGCGGTCTCGCTGCCAAGCAGCAGGGCCGAAATTCCGCGCCGTCCGTGCGAGGCCATGACGATAAGATCGCAGCCGAGCGCATGCGCGGCGTCGATAATGGCGCGATAAGGCTGGTCATGGACCTCTCGGATCGCCTCGCATGGCACGCCCGCAGCGTCGGCGGCCATCTTCACTTGCTCGATCGCCTTCTCCGAAAGCAGGCGCGATTGCTCCTCGTAATCCCCCTCGTCCACCGGAATGAGGACCGCGTCCATGCTGGCGGCGTGATAGGGCTCGGCGACCGTCAGTCCCGTCACCTTCGCTCGGGACTCCTTGGCGAGCTGGACGCCATAGAGAATCGCCTTGCGTGACAAGTCCGAACCGTCCGTCGGAATCAGAATATGCTTAAACATAGCTCCTCCACCCCTATCGGGCGCCGCCCCATCCGCTCGCGCCAACTGAGCGCAGGACAACGAGCAGCACAACGGCCCCGATCGCCGCCTCAATGATCATTCCCGTGAGGCCGCTCCAGAAGTGCAAATTGAGGCGCGGCAACAGCCACTCGCCAATCAGCGCTCCGACGACGGCGATCGCAGCATCGCCGACAAGCCCGAAACCGCTGCCGCGCAGTACCTTGCCGATCAACCATCCAGCGATGGCGCCGACCACGAGAATAACGATCATGCGTTCATTTGAAAAATGCACTGAGATCGCCTCCTAGGAACCTAACTCAACCATGTCGGTTAACGGATGGCTAAGCCGCAGAGCGGTCGCAGGGTCGCGCAGTTGCGGCAAGAGCGGCGGGAGGGTAAAAACTGACCTCCCGACAGACACACGCCTCGCCGGGTTTGCAAATTTCCCCAACTTCCTAAGGAGCCGAACATGGCCTTCACGCTGCCCGATCTGCCTTATCCGCATGACGCGCTGAAACCCTACATGTCGGCGGAGACCCTCGAATTCCACCACGACAAGCATCATCTCGCTTATGTCAACAACGGCAATAACGCCCTGAAAGGAACCGAGTGGGAGGGCAAGCCGCTCGAGGAGATCGTCAAGGGCTCGTTCGGCAAGAATCCCGCCGTGTTCAACAACGCTGGCCAGCACTATAACCACACCCATTTCTGGAAGTGGATGAAGCCGAACGCGAGCAACAAGATTCCGGGCGAGCTCGAAAAGGCGCTCAAGGATTCGTTCGGCTCGATTGACAAGGCCAAGGAGGACTTCATCCAGGCGGGCGTGACCCAATTCGGTTCGGGCTGGGCTTGGCTCACGCTGAAGGATGGCAAGATCACGGCGACCAAGACCCAGAACGGCGAAAATCCGCTCGTGCACGGCGGCAAGCCGATCCTCGGCGTCGATGTGTGGGAGCACTCCTACTACATCGACTATCGCAACCGCCGGCCCGATTATCTCAAGGCGTGGGTCGATCACCTTATCGACTGGGAGCACGTCGCCGAGATGTACGGCGAGAAGTAAGCTTGCGCGCGGGCGCCCTTCGGTCCGGACCGGGGGCGTTCGCTTTTAGTCGGTCAAATTCAGCGTCTTCTGCTCGCAGACGTCGACGTCGGACGCGTCCATCGACTGGCCGTCGCTGAAGGTTCCGTGCAGGTTGACGCGGCAGCTGAATGGTCGCGGCAGTTGAGCCGGCGCGTGAGCGCCGGATTTCAACCCGCCCAACACTTTCTTCCAACTGACGGAGCCGCCTTCCGCCGCCTGAAGCTGGACGAGATCGGCCTTGCGCGAATTCGTCACTATCACGGTGACCGTGGCTTCGCTCGATGGCGCCTTGGGCCTGAGCTTCGTGGGAGGAACCGCGTTCTGGGCCAGCGCCGGCGCGCCAATAAAGCCGCATAAAGCCACGGCCAAGATCAGTTTCGTCATTGATCGTCTCCCGCCGCTTTGCGCGCACGCTTGTCCCCATGACGGTCGCGACAAAACGCCTTTGCGGATCATCGTCATCACATCTTGCCAGGAGAGCCGACGGCTTGAGGCTCGCGCTCGCCCGCCCTGCGCTCCGCCGCGGCGCGCAGCATCGGCAGCACATCCTCAATCTTTTCCGCCACGAGGTAGCGCGCGTCGAACCCTTCACGAACGAAGCCTTGGATGCGCATATGGGCGATGAGCGCGAGCAGCGGTCGCCAGAAGCCGCCGATATCGGCGAGGAGGATCGGCTTCGTGTGGCGATTGAGCTGGACCCAAGTCAGCTGCTCGACCAGCTCCTCCAGTGTCCCGATGCCGCCGGGCAAGGCCACGAAAGCGTCAGCACGATCGAACATCGCTTGCTTGCGCTCATGCATGCTGTCGACGACGAGCATCTCTTGGGCCCCGCTGAGCGGATGCTCCTTGCGAATGAGGAAGGTCGGGATGATCCCGGTCACGTAGCCGCCCGCGTCGAGCGTCGCCCCCGCCAGGCGACCCATCAGCCCTTCACCGCCGCCGCCGTAGACGAGGCCAACTCCATCGGCGGCAAGCGCCCGCCCAAGCGCTTCCGCCGCGTCGCCGAACCGGGCGTCATCGCCGTTACTGGATCCGCAATAGACGCAAACGTTTCGAATCGTGCTCATGGGGTCGATTTGCCGCCCGCTCTTAACCGTCGTCAAGCCGCCCACTCAGCTGTCCTCAAGCCCGATCTCGCGCAGGATCTCTCTTTGATGCTCCCCGAGATTCGGCGAACGGCGGTTGAGCGCAAGCGGGTTGTCGCTCATCACGATTGGGCTGCGAAGGCCAGGCGTACCCTGAGGCTCGATTCGCATGCCGCGCGCCTTGAATTGCGGATCATCGAACAAGTCGGCGATCGTGTTGATCGGACCAGCGGGCACCACCGCCTTTTCCAGCGCGGCGAGAAGGTCGTCGCGCTGCCATAAAGCGCTTTTCTCGACGAGCGCGCGCTCCATCTCGACGCGGTTGGTGACCCGCGCCGGGTTCGTCGCAAAAAGGGGGTCCCGCGCCATTGCCGCCAAGCCTAGCACTCCACAGAGACGCGCGAACTGCCCGTCATTGCCGACCGCGACGATCAGCCAGCCGTCTGCAACCGGCAGCGTCTGGTAGGGCGCAAGATTGACGTGGGCGTTGCCCATTCGCTTTGGTGAGCGGCCGGATGCGAGAAAGTTCATCGCCTGGTTGGCGAGCATCGCGCTCATCGAATCGAACAACGCAAGATCGATATATTGCCCACGCCCGGTCCGCTCGCGCGCGATCAAAGCCGCTTCGATCGCGACGACCCCATAAAGCCCGGTGAACAGATCGCTGATGGCGACGCCGGCTTTTTGCGGCGAGCCCTCCGGCTCGCCGGTGATGCTCATGATGCCGGACATGCCTTGAACGAGAAAATCATAGCCGGCCCGCTTTGCGTATGGACCCGTCTGCCCGAAACCTGTCACCGAACAATAGATGAGCCGAGGATTGAGCGCTTGGAGGCTGTCGTAGTCGAACCCGAACTTTTGCAAGCCGCCGACCTTGAAATTCTCGATCAGCACGTCGGATCGCGCCGCTAGCCGGCGCACGATCTCGCGCCCGCGCTCGGTCGTGAAATCGGCGATAATCGAGCGTTTGCCACGGTTGCAAGAATGGAAATAGGCCGCCGACAGCTCGCCATCCGTCTCGATGAACGGCGGTCCCCACGCCCGCGTCTCGTCGCCTTCGGGGCTCTCGACCTTGATGACGTCTGCGCCGAGATCGGCAAGCGTTTGGCCCGCCGTCGGCCCAGCCAGCACGCGCGCAAGCTCGAGGACCCGTACGCCGGCGAGCGCGGCGGCGCTCAAAAGAACGCCTGCAGGCCGGTCTGCGCGCGCCCCAGGATCAGCGCGTGAACGTCGTGCGTGCCTTCGTAGGTGTTGACGGTCTCGAGGTTAGCCAGGTGGCGCATCACCTTGAACTCGATCTGGATGCCATTGCCGCCGTGCATGTCGCGCGCTGCCCGGGCGATGTCGAGCGCATCGCCGCAATTTGAGCGCTTGACGAGCGAGATCATCTCGGGCGCCGCGCGACCCTCGTCCATCAAACGCCCGACCCTAAGCGACCCCTGCAGGCCCAGCGCGATCCGGGTCTGCATGTCCGCGAGTTTCTTCTGGAAGAGCTGGGTCTGAGCGAGCGGCCGGCCGAACTGTTTGCGGTCAAGGCCGTATTGACGAGCAGCGTGCCAGCAATCCTCCGCCGCGCCCAACGCGCCCCAGGATATGCCGTAGCGCGCGCGGTTCAGGCAGCCGAACGGCCCCTTCAGGCCCGCAACATTGGGCAGGAGCGCGGTTTCCGGCGCTTCGACGTTGTCCATCACGATCTCGCCGGTGACCGACGCGCGCAGCGAGAGTTTGCCCTCTATCTTGGGCGCGGACAGCCCCTTCATCCCCTTTTCGAGAATGAAGCCGCGAATCTTGTCGTTATGGGCGCGCGACTTCGCCCACACGACGAAGACGTCGGCGATCGGCGCGTTGCTGATCCACATTTTCGAGCCCGTGAGCCGATAGCCGCCGTCGATCTTCTCGGCCCGCGTCGTCATGCCGCCGGGATCTGAGCCGGCGTCCGGCTCGGTGAGGCCAAAGCAGCCGACGAGCTCGCCGCATGCAAGGCCGGGCAGGTACTTGCGACGCTGGTCGGCGTCGCCATAGGCGTGGATCGGGTACATCACGAGCGAAGACTGCACGCTCATCATCGAGCGGAAGCCGGAGTCGACACGCTCCACCTCGCGCGCAACGAGGCCATAAGCGACGTAACCAGCGCCGGCGCAGCCGTATTCCGGCGGCAGCGTCACCCCGAGCAGTCCTGCTTCGCCCATCAGCCGGAAGAGCTTCGGGTCGGTCTTCTCTTCGAGATAGGCCTGCTGCACGCGCGGCGCGAGCTCCTTTGAGGCGAAATCGCGCGCCGTGTCACGGATCATCCGCTCATCCTCGGTGAGCTGACCCTCGATGAGGAGCGGATCGTCCCATTGAAAAGGCCCGAGATCGGGCCCGTGAAAGGAGCTCATTCCAAGGCCCTCGGGTTCTTGCGAGAAGGTCAATCCGGCCGGATCTCGATCCTATATTGGCCGACGGGCTCAGCGTCGAGCCTGGACCGCGCCGCCATGTCTACCACCTGACAGCGAGCAGTCGCGCGATCAAATGCAAATAAGAGGGACTTAAACGCGCTTAAACGCTAGTAAAACAGCTGGCGTTTACTAGCGTTTATTTTTCCGAATCGAGTGTTTTCAATGGGTTGCGACCAGAAGAAATAAGAAATTTGCCCATTCTATCGCGGGTTGCATTCCGGCGTTCAAAGTCGCTCCGCGACCATCCGCCCTGACGTTTTGCTCCTTCTCCGCGCAAGCAAGAGCGATTGAGTTCATCATCGCCAAGGACCGTAGCACGTAGATTCTGCTTTTGTCAATAGTCATGACTAACTTCTATAATCCAAGAACCACGAAAGCGAGACCTCGTCGCGGGCCTCTTGCACCTCGTCCAGAGGAGCGCCGAACGTGCGTCTCGAAGGGCGAATCCAGTGGGGAGGCGAAACCGACGCTATGCTGGCTGTCGTTCCCTGGCCCATCCTTCGAGACGCGAAGCTTCGCTTCTCCCTCAGGATGACGCCGCTGGTTGCAGGTTCGAAGCGTTCAGGGGCCGGCTTCCAAGTTACGCATTTTCTACGCCGATTGGCTTCTTTCCGATTTCGGCTTTCGAGTTGAGCAGGTAGCGTGACATCTGGGAGTGTCGCTGCTCAGGGGGCGCGAAATTGAGTTTGAGCTCACGCCATCGTCAACGGCCACGATCGTCATGAAGCGATGAGAAACGACCCGCTCTCGCACGGCCTTTGGGAATTGACCGCTCCCCCCGCGCCGCCGACTTCGCCGCTTCATGGCGAGGTTCGGGCCGACGTGGCGATTGTCGGCTGCGGCTATACCGGGCTCTCGACGGCGCTTCATCTCGCGGAAGCCGGCGCGAAGGTCGTCGCGCTCGAGGCGGTCGAGATCGGCTTTGGCGGCGCGGGGCGCAACGTTGGTCTGGTCAACGCCGGCATGTGGCTTGCCCCCGACGAGATCGTGAAGCGGCTCGGCGCCCACTATGGCGAGCGGCTGCTCAAGCTCTTGGGCGACGGGCCGTCCGAGGTCGAGGCGCTCTTAAACAAGCACGGAATCGACTGCGAATTCGTGCGCAACGGCACGCTTCATTGCGCGACCGGGCAGTCGGGCCTCGCCAAGATCGAGGAGCGCCATGCTCAATGGGGGGCGCGCGGGGCGAAGGTCGAACTGCTCGGCCGCGAAGAGACCGCGCGGAGGATCGGCGTAGATATCTATGCCGGGTCTTTGCTCGACATGCGCGCCGGCACAATCCAGCCGCTGGCTTACGCGCGCGGGCTGGCAAAGGCGGCGCTCGCCGCGGGCGCAGGCGTTCATACGCAAAGCCCGGTGCGTTCGGCCGAACGGACAGGCAAGGCCTGGCGCCTCAAGACCGACGGCGGAATCGTGGCGGCGGACTGGATCGTCGTCGCGACCGACGCCTACGCCGAGGGCGCGCTTTGGGCGCAGGGCAAGCGGGAGCAGATCCGCGTGCCCTATTTCAACTTCGCCACCCGGCCGCTCGCGCCTGAGCTCAGGGCCTCGATCCTGCCGGGCCGCCAGGGCTGCTGGGATACGCAGCTCATCATGAACTCGTTCCGCTTCGACAAAGCCGGGCGGCTTCTGTTCGGCAGCATCGGCGCCCTGCGCCTCGCTGGCCTGGAAGTCCACGGCGCCTGGGCCAAGCGCGCGCTGAAAAAAACGTTCCCTCAAATTGGTACGGTCGAGTTCGAGGCGCAATGGTACGGGATGATGGGCATGACCTCGAACGCTCTGCCGCGCTTCCATCGCTTCGCTGAAAATGTTGTCAGCTTCTGCGGCTATAATGGCCGGGGCATCGGGACGGGCACCGTGTTCGGACGCCTGCTCGCCGATCATGTCCTGGGCCGGTTGGCCGAACAAGATCTGCCGCTCCCCGTCACCGAGCCGGACACGCCCGCCCTGCCGGCCGTCTGGGAAGCCTATTACGAGGCCGGATCACAAATTGCCCATGCCGTCGGCGCACGGCTGTAGGCGTGTTTTGCCCACAGGGAACTGGAGATGTGGGGCCCGCAAGCCGCTGCGTCCGCGACCCACGAACTCGCCCGGATCACGCGTCGGCTGTCTTGATTTAAACACCTTGTGAAGCTATTTCCCCGCCATCGATGTTCGACTGACGACTTCGACTTCGCGTCTTGCGGCGCGCGACGAGGAAGGCTTCCGCACCGATAGCGGACTGGCGACATCCGGCCGCTCCCTCAACTTTGATCTACAGGACTTCTTCTATGGCTACGGGGACCGTTAAATGGTTCAACGCAACGAAAGGCTTTGGTTTCATCCAGCCTGATGACGGCGGCAAGGACGTGTTCGTCCACATCAGCGCCGTGGAACGCGCGGGATTGCGCGACCTCAACGAGGGACAGAAGGTCGCCTACGAGATTGTCGCCGACAAGCGCACGGGACGCTCGTCGGCAGGCAATTTGACGGTCGCCTGACTTCTCACCTCCGCCCGCGAGATACTCGAGCCCCGGCGACAAGGCCGGGGCTTTTTGTTTATGGTGCCCGCCGAACGAGGGGAGGCGGCGATGGTTGAGCGGGGAAAAGAAACGTTTCTGGGGCTCGACATCGGCACTTCCTCGGTGAAGGCCTTGCTTGTCGACGTCGGGCAGCGCGTACTCGCCGAAGGTTCGGCCGCGCTTGACGTCTCGCGCCCTCATGCCCTGTGGAGCGAGCAGAACCCTGACCATTGGGTCGAAGGAGTTGAGGCCGCGGTCGCTACGATCCGCCACGCCGCGTCGTCCGACTTCGCCGCATTGTCTGGCGTCGGCCTCTCGGGCCAGATGCACGGCGCGACCCTGCTCGACGCGAAGGACAAGCCGCTGAGACCCGCGATCCTATGGAATGACGGGCGGTCGTTCGCGGAGTGCGTCGAGCTCAAGCGGCGCGTTCCCGATCTCGAAGAGCGCACCGGCAATCTCGCCATGCCGGGCTTCACCGCGCCGAAAATGCTGTGGGTCGCGGCGCACGAGCCCGAGGTCGCCAAGGCGACGAAGCGCGTGCTGCTCCCGAAGGACTATGTCCGCCTGCGGCTCTCGGGCGAGGCGGTGTCCGAGATGTCGGACGCCTCTGGCACGCTCTGGCTCGATGTTGGACGGCGTCGCTGGGACGACGCTCTGCTTCAGGCGACCGGCTTGACCCGGAAGGCCATGCCGAGCCTGGTCGAGGGTTCGGAGGTCTCGGCTCATCTTAGGCCGGACATAGCCGCCGCCTGGGGACTCGCGGACCGCAAGATTCCGATCGCCGGCGGGGGCGGCGACAACGCCGCTTCCGCACTCGGCGTTGGCGCGACGGCGCCAGGGGCGGGCTTCGTATCGCTCGGCACGTCGGGCGTCATCTTTTCGGTCACCGACAGTTTCGTTCGCCTTCCCGAGCGCACGTTGCACGCGTTCTGCCATGCGCTGCCGCATCGCTGGCACGGCATGGCGGTGACGCTGTCCGCAGCCTCCTCGCTCGCCTGGATCGCGGCCATCCTTGGACGCGAAGGCGAGATCGGGGGGTTGATTACGGCGGCGGATTCCTTTGCTCGCTCGGCGAGCGCCGTCGCCTCCGCGCCGGTCTTCCTGCCCTACCTCAGCGGCGAGCGCACCCCCCACAATGACGCGGAGGCGACGGGCATGTTTGCGGGACTGCGCGCCGCGCATGGGCCCGACGCTCTCGTCTTCGCGGTCATGGAGGGCGTCGCCTTCTCTTTCGCCGACGGGGTCGACGTTCTGGACGCGGCCGGCGCGCGGCCGGTCCGACCGTTGCTGGTCGGCGGTGGCGCGCGGTCGGAGTTCTGGGGGCAGATGATCGCCGACGTGACCGGCCTGACGATCGACCTCGCTGCCGGCGCGGAAGCGGGCGCGGCGCTCGGCGCGGCGAGGCTCGGCATGCTGGCCGCCGGCGCAGGGAGCGTCGAGGCGATCTGCCCGCGGCCGCCCGCCGAGCGCGAGTTCAAGCCCGATCCCGAACGCGCCGCCACTCACGCCCGGCGCCTCACGCGCTATCGCGCGCTCTACAAGGCCGAAAAGGCGGCGCGGCTCTAAGCGACGCGCCACTTGCCGACGAGGTCGCCGATCGCGGTCACCAAAATCTGGACCCCGATGCACATGAGCAGGAACGCGGTCAGCCGGACGATGACCTGCCGGGCGGTGGGCCCGATGAACCCGGTCAGGCGATCGGCGAAGCGATAGGCGATCCACACGATTGCGGCGTTGGCGACGACCGCGATGCTCGCCCCAAGAAAGAACGCAAGGAGCCCAACACCGTTCAACGGCCTCTCTGCGCCGATCGTGGTGGCGACGGCGATCGTGCCGGGCCCGGTGGTGAATGGTAAGGTGAGTGGGAAGAACGCGAGCTGCATCGGATCGTCGTTCCCGGTCGGCGCCGCGACGCGTTCGTTGCGCTTCTGGTCAGGGTGCGAATTGTTCGTCGTCAAGAGCTGGAAACCGCTGAGCGCGATCACCATTCCGCCCGCGATGCGCAAGGCGTCGATCGAGACGCCGAAGAAGGAGAGGATGAAGGTCCCGAACCATAACGCTCCGAACATGATCAGGAGCGAATAGAAGCCGACGCGCGCCGCGACCTTCATCCGGTCCAAGGAGTTGAAGTCCTTGGTGAAGCCATAAAAGATAAGCGCGCCGCCGATCGGGTTGATGATCGAAAACAGGGAAGAGAAGGCGAGCAGAAAGGCGGAATTCGCCGTCGTGGCGAAGGTGCGCCAGTCCGCGACGCTGAAGATTTGGTCCATGCTCGCGCCCCAATGAACGAGAATTGCGTGAACAGCGCGCTCTCATTTCGCGCATTCCCTCTAACCATTTGAGAAGCGTCTGGCGCTAGCCTTTTCACGGTCCAATCGCGATCCGAGGAGATCCGTGCCCGGTCCCGCCGCCATCTGGCAAGCGTTGGAAAGCGCTCTCCACGATACTTTCAGCCCGGCCTCGGCCTATGGCGGGCCGGCGCTCTTTGGCGCGCTCGCCTTTTGCGCGCTCTATTATGTCGGCCGCCGCCGGGCGCGCGGCCGACAAGTCAATATGCGGGCCTTCCTCCGCTCGATCTTCCCCAGGCGCGTTCTCCTCCATCCCTCGTCACTGATCGACATGCGTCTCTGGGCGCTGAACGCGATCGTCTTCGCCTCCGCTTACGGCATGCTGGGCTTCGGCCTGTTTTTCTGGCGCGACGCGATCGTCGCCTGGCTGACCCGCGAATTCGGGCCGCACGCGCCTGTCCCCTGGCCGGCCTGGACGACCTTTACCCTCGCGACCGTGCTGCAGATCCTGGCGTATGAGCTCGCTTATTGGTCCGCACACTACGCCTTTCACAAGATCCCGGCCCTGTGGGAGTTCCACAAGGTCCACCATTCCGCCGAGGTGATGACGACGCTCACCGAATTGCGGCAGCACCCGGTCGAGATCATCGCCTTCATGAACTGGATCGGGCTCGCGACCGGAATCGTGTTCGGCGTCATGACGTATAGCTTCGGTCCCGGTGTGCGTCCGTTCACGCTGCTCAGCGGCAACATCCTCACGATGATGTTCCTCCTGACCTACGGGCATCTGAGGCACAGCAACCTGTGGATACCATTTACCGGCGTCGTGGGCCGCATCCTCCAGAGTCCGGCCCATCACCAGCTTCATCACTCGGCCAATCCCGCGCATTTCGACAAAAACCTCGGCTTTGCGCTGGCCATTTGGGATTGGGCGTTCGGCACGCTCGCGATTCCCGCCAAGACGCGCGAACCCATCCTGTTCGGCGTGGGCGACGAGGCGGCGCCGTTCCGTTCAACTCTTTCGGCCCTTGTTGCGCCCTGCGCACGGCTGCCGGGCCATGCGCTGAGGCTCATCCAAAGGGTCGCGGGCGTGCGCGAGATTGGGAGCGCCGCCCGGACGCCGCCCTGACGGCGGTTTCCCTTGAGATCCGAATCCTCCTATTCTCGGTTCGACCCTGATCGATGAGGAGAGGTTTTCCGTGCCGGGCGACAAGTCCGCGCGCCGGCGCGGCGTGCTCTTGGTTCTCATCGCCTCGGTCTTGTGGAGCCTCGCGGGCTTGTTCGCCCGCCTTCTCGCCCATCTCGACGTCTGGACGGTGATGGGATGGCGGGCGCTCCTCGGCGCTCTCTCCATCGCAATTGTCGGCCTGATCGAATGGCGGAGCGGGCGCCTCGAGAACCCGCTGGGCTTCGGGGCGCTCTCGCCGCTTGTGGCGCTTTTGGCGATGATCGCCATCTCCGCCTACACCGCCTCGGTGATGACGACGACCATCGCCGACGTCATGGTGATCTACGCGACCCTGCCGTTCGTCGCGGCGGCCATCGGCTTCCTCATCAATGGCGAGCGCGTCTCGACCCGCACGCTCATCGCCTCGAGTGCCGCGCTGATCGGCATCATCGTCATGGTCGCGAGCGGACTCGGCTCCGGGCGTCTCCTGGGGCAGGCTTTGTCGATGCTGATGACGCTCGCCTTTGCCGGCATGATCGTCCTGCAGCGACGCCAGCCGGGAGCCTCGGTGATTATCGTCAATTGCCTCGGCGCCGTCGGCTCAGGGATCTTCGGCCTCGCCAATTCGCCGCTTCAGGCGATCAGCCTCCACGATTTCGCGATCCTGTTCGTATTCGGCTTGACGACGATCGGGCTTGCCTTCGTCCTCTTCATGGAGGGGGCCAAGTTCATTCCGTCCGCCGAAGCCGGCCTCATCAGCCTTCTGGATGTTGTGCTCGGGCCTTTCTGGGTGTTTATCGCCTTCCGCGAGAACCCGGGCCTGGCGACCATCATCGGCGGCGCGATCGTGCTAGGCGCAGCGGTCTGGCGCATGGCGCCGGATCTGAGGCGGGAGCGGATTCTGTAGCTTTCAAGGGAGGAATCATGGACGGCGAGCGTTTTGCCCTGGTGACGGGCGCGGGGTCGGGGATCGGAAGAGCGTCGGCTTTGGCTTTGGCGCGCACGGGCTGGCATGTGGCGCTGGCCGGCCGGCGGGCCGAGCCGCTCGAGGAGACAGCCGGCGAGATCCTGACGCTCGGCCGCCGCGCGCTCCCGTTGCCCACCAACGTCGCCGACCCCGACGCGGTCAGAGCTCTGTTCGCCAAAATCGAGCGCGAGTTCGGCCGCCTCGACCTCCTATTCAACAACGCCGGTCAGAACGCCCCGCCCCTTCCAATCGACGAACTGAGCTTCGACCAATGGAAGGCGGTGGTCGACGTCAATCTGAACGGAATGTTCCTCTGCGCCCAGGGCGCCTTCGGGTTCATGAAGCGCCAGAAGCCGCAGGGCGGCCGGATCATCAACAACGGCTCAATCTCGGCCCATACGCCCCGGCCCCTCTCCATCCCCTATAACGCGACAAAGCATGCGGTGAGCGGGATGACCAAGTCGATCGCGCTCGACGGACGCGCCCACGACATCGCCTGCGGCCAGATCGACGTCGGCAATGCGCTGACCGAAATGGCCCGCAAGCAGACCTTAGGGGTGCGTCAGGCCGACGGCCGCATCGCGCCCGAGCCGACAATGGATGTGAACGAGGTGGGGGAGGCGGTCGCGACCATGGCCAACCTGCCGCTCTCGACCAACATCCTCACCATGACGATCATGGCAACCAAGATGCCCTATGTCGGCCGGGGGTAGCGCAACCTCAAGGCGAGTTTCACGAAAATAGATGCAAGGACAAGAAAGGAAATGAAAGCAAAAGAGCTTTCATTTGCTTTTATTTCCTTTTTCGAATCGAACCTTTTCAATGGATTACGGCGGATAGAAATATAAAAATCTTTCCTTGCCTCAACTCGACTCTCGGGTTGTGCACGGCAGAGATTTGAACGCTTTCATATTGTATTTTTCCTTTCACCCTACGCCGCCGCGACCCTCGTGGGACGGGCGGCGAGTTCCGGCAATCTGGACAAGATAACACTTTTTATGGTTTAGAGAAAGCAATTGCATCAAAAATCACTGACCCTGGAGAAGCAGGGACGCTCGGCGGCCTCGCCATCGCGAGGAGCGAAGCGACGCGGCGATCCAGGAGTTGCAGGCCTCCATGCTTCCCTGGATTGCTTCGCTCCGCTCGCAATGACGGCCGACCTTCGACCCCATCGCACTCACTCTCTAATGATCGGCAGGGCGGCCTGAGTGGGTTTTGATCGCGTCTAGCCGGCGCCAAGGCTGAAGCCGCAGGCCCGCCTGCGTTCGAGATAAGCGCCACGATATTCACGCGGAAAGGCCATGTCGGGAGCAGGGGGATTTTTCGTCACGGTAGTCGCATAAGCGCCGCGCGAAAGCGCTCGGTGGCGGCGCCTTTGGTGATGATCACTTGCCATGGCTGGGCGTTGCACCAGGAGGGCGTGCGTTGGGAAATGCTCAGGATTTTGCGCGATTGTGTCATCGTCAACGGAATCGCGAAGGAACCCCCGACAGCTATGGCGCGTCGATAAAAGACGCTCGAGCACCTCGGCGTCGCTCGTCGCTGCCATCTGCATCCTTAAATCTCGCGTTTCGAGGCGAGCGCAGCGCTGGCAAGGGGGAGGCTCGAGAGCCAAGGACCGCTCGCTTTGCTCGTAGTGACGACCCACCTTTCGACCCAGTCGCATTCAGGCTCCAATGATCGGAGCGGCCGCTCAATCAGGCTTGATCGCGTCGAGCTCGCGCCAGTCCTCCTCGGCGAAGCCAACGACGCCCTTGCAGGTGTCCGGCTTGTCCCGCCCAGCCTTCATACGCTTGCGCACGCCCTCCAATTGGTCGCCGAGCGCCGCCAAACGGCCGAAAGACACCCCCCCTAGGCGGTCGCTCCAATAAGTGCTTCGCGCGATATAAGGCGCGCCTTCAGAGTTGCACGCGAGATCGCTTAGGAATTCTGCAAGTCGGCTCACGGTGATGGGCGCCATCAATGGATCAGTATCGATGCGATTGCCTCCTTAACTCGCTCCATTTCGCCTCATCCTTGGCATCCTGGCCGGCCGTCTGAAAGTCAGATTTACCACTAACCGCTCGAATCGTTTCCTAATTTCCTCGTGTCCGCCTCAGCCGCATATTGCGTTGCGCCGACGATCCATCGTCGATGTCCGCAGGCATAAAGGATTGCGTTTGCTCTCCCATATCGGATCGATAATTCCCTAACCTTGCTGGGCTCGAACGGACCCGATCCTGATGACATCGACAGACTTGCGCATCGATGTTCGGCCTGAAAACAAAGGTTCCTCAAATACACTGTCCGCCATGTTGGCACCGGAAAGGTCGGCGCCTTGCAATGCAGCCCCGAAGAAGTCCGCTCCTTGCAACTGCACCCCGTCGAAGGTTGCGCCTTGCAACTTGCGCCGAAGAGATCGGCAGCCCTGCAACTTTGCACCGTTGAGGTTGCGCGCCCTGCAGCTGCGCATATTCGAGATCGGCGGCCGGCAATTGCGCATGGCTGAGGTTCGGCGCCCTGCAACTGCGCGGAATAGAGGCCGGCGCCTTGCAACTGCGCTCAGACGAGATCCGCGCCCTGCAACTTGCGAGTTCGCGAGGTCGGCACCCTGCAATTGCGCGCTCTGAGGATCCGACGCCCTGCAACCATTAGCGACAACAGTTTGTGACGTCCAGATTGTGCGCCACCTGAGGTTCGCGCGCTCCGGCGAGCGGCTCCGCAGCCGCTCAACGTAAGCCGCGCAGGTCGGCCCCGCTCAGCATGGCTGCCTGCAGATCTCGGCAGTCGAGCTTGATCGTCGGGACGAAATCCTTCTGGCCGCGCCAGTCCCTGTCCTTCGCGCCACGCGAGGCGATCTCCTCTTTGGTCTTTTCCAGCTTTTCCTTGCCAACGATCGTCTCGTTATTGAGTTTCAGCCGATCTGGAAACAGGCCGAACACGACGCCGTTCGCAGTCGAAGCGAAGTTTGGTCGTCCGATCCACGGCTCGCCTGCCCAGCGCCCTTCCCAGAAGGACAACCAGAAGAAGGCCACGACGAGGAGGCTGAGATTGCCGACCCAGACCAAACCGTCTCGCAATCGCTGGTTTCGAACATACTGGAGAAACGGCCACTCGATACTGCTCTGAACCGAATAGCTGCGCCACATCACGATGATCAAAACTACGTCGGCGAGAACTAAAGCTCGATGCCACCAAGTGATACCGAAGCCGTGATAAGGTAGGAACTGCAACTGGATAAGGATAAGCGTCGCCAGCGGTGCCCACACGATCGTGATGCGCGCAATCAGCGAGAGCAGAGTGCCATTGAAGCCTGCCCGCTCTTGCTTCATTCCGATCAGTATCTGGAGGAAGAGCGCATTCCCGACTTGCGCCCGGTACCGCTCACGTTCGGGCTCGTCAGGCAACGTCGTGCGCAACTGTTTGTCGAATTCGCCCGCCGTTCGAGCGAGCAGCGTCAGCATCATCAAAAGATAGAAATGGAAGACGAGGTAGAGCAGCGGCGCGATCACATAGAACGGCAGCAGGTCGACCTTGATGTTGAGAATGGGGAGAACCTGCGGCTCGCCCAGCAGCAGATTGCGATGGGTGGTCGCGAGCGCCGCGATAGCCAGATAGAGCGTGAGGCCGAGGAACGAGAACCACAACGTCTGGAACCGCTCCGCCGAGCCGTTCAGCGAATCGAGCAGCGCGTCGAGGTTTTTGGTGTCCGGCTCAGGCGAAGGCGGTCCGAAGCCCCAAATCGGATAGGGTGTGTCAGTGCTTTCCGTGTCCAGCCCGGCCATGCCCCAGCGCGCCCTTCCTCTTCTCCCGCCTCAATCTGCGTTTGAAGCGCGGCATTGTCCAGCGCCCTGCCGGCGCATGTGGCGAGCGATCAGGCGGGGCTCGAGGACTGGGCCGGCGATGGGGCGCGGGCCGCGCCCCTCGGCGCGACCGGGTCCAGCAATTGGCCGATCATGGTCTCCGGCACCGGGGTCGAGGTTCCGTAGTCTTTCGGCCAGGCCCTCGGGAGATAGAAGGTGCCGAACAGCCGGTCGATGAACGGCAGCATCGCGGAATAATTGTGGTCCTTGTGGTCCTCGAGCGTATGGTGCCAGTGGTGGAAGGCGGGGCTCGCGATGATCTCCTCCAACGGCCCCAGCCGCCAGCGCACGTTGGCGTGGATGAAGAAGCTCCACAGCGAGCCGATGAACAACACCAGCATCGGCACCAGAGCCGGATTCGGGCCGACCGGCGACGCGAGGCCGGTGGCATAGAGCAGCGTCAAGCCGCACAGTCGGGTGAAGATGACGTCGACCGGGTGGCCGCGGGTGTTGACCAAAAAATTCACGTGCTCAGCGCTGTGATGAACGGCGTGAAATCGCCAAAGGAAGGCGCTTTCATGGCTCCATCGATGACCCCAGTAAAAGCCAATTTCGCCTACGATCATGGCCGCGACCATGCGCGCCCACAGCGGCAGGCCGGCCGCCGCTCCGGTAACGGACGCCGGCAGAGCCGAGTGAATGAGCCAGGCGATGAGCAGCGCGGGTGGCGCGAGGAGGAGCGTGGTGAAGAGGCCGTTAACGAAATACCAGCCGAGATTGACCCTCCAGCCCTTCGCGAACACGCTGCCAGGGCGAATGGCGAAGATATGTTCGAGCGGCGCGAAAACGAGCGTCACCAGAGCCAGCAATACGCAGGCCCGCAGCGCATTGAGCGCGAACCCCATGAGATGCTGATGCGATGTCAGAAGCGCAGTCATGAATGTGCGTCATCCCGAGGCCGTCGCTCTGACGACCTTATAACAAAAATCCGAGGCGGAATTGAATCCCGCCCCGGATTGAGACGCCGCGATCGCGACTCTCTCGCCTTATGCGATGGCCGGAGCCTGCCGGCGGCGGCGGAAGGCGGCATAGCCGAGACCGCTGAATCCGACGAGCATCATCGCCCAGGTCGCCGGCTCGGGGACGGCGGTCAGCGAAACGCCATCCAGCAGGGCGAACGGCGGCACGTTGCCGGCGGGCGTCCCGACAGCCAGGAAGGACAGCAGCTCTGAGCTGGAATCCGCGGTGAAGGTAAAACTCGCGTTCATCCAATCCGAGAACGAACCAGGCTGCCCGGCAGAGGCGGTGTTGGAGTAAGTCGAAGTGGCGAACGCGTCGCCGCCAAAGCTGCCGGTCAGCTGGATTGAGTTGTAACCTGTGCGATTGGAGAGCTCAATCCCGGCCCAGTCGAAGCTGAGCGTATATTTTTGGCCTGAGGTCAGGCCCATGATCGTCTGCTCCAACTGCCCATTCGCTGCCGGATCGCCGTCCAGGCCCATAAAACTCCCGCCGTTGGGGCTCAAGCTGTTGAAGTTGCTGTTGAGGTGCTGAGGCTCAGAGGCCGTGAAGCGAGTATCCGCGTCGATACTGCTGGCGTTTGCTACGTTGCCAAAAAATAGAATGTTGTAGGTACTTGCGCCCGGCGATGTCCAACCGGGCAGATCGTTGCCGTAGTGCCAGTTGTTATCGACCTCCGCGCCGCTCGCGTTTGCCGGATTAAGAGTTGGCAGGGTATTCGTCTCGAAGCCGCCGTTTTGGACCAGGTTCGCCGCCTGCACGCCCGTGCTCAGCAGCGGCGCCAGGGCGAGCGACCCCAGGGCCGCCGTCGCCAGTAGAGTTTTTCTCATGGTTATCACCTCTCAAACTTTCCGCACTCCACGTTTACGGGTTGTTAATAAACAAGTCAATAAACAATTTTCAAATGGCCATCGGCCGAGGCGGCTTTGGCGGGGCGCCCTCGCGCTTGCGCGCGGTAGACGACCCAGAAAATGACATGTACGGCGGGAGCGTCCGCGAGCGATCAGGGCGCGCCCTCGTCAATCAGAGTCTGGAGCCGAGCCGTTCTGCGAAGCGAGCAGCGCGTCGAGCTTTAGGTGGCCGGCCGAGGCAAAGGCGGACCGAACCCCCATCGGAGTGGTTGGCGCGTTCGTTTTTGTGTCCGGCCCCGGCACGCCTCGGCGCCTGCCCTCAATCTGCGTTTGAAGCTGCGATTGTCCAGCGCCATGAGGGGCTTGTCCCCCTCCACGCCCCATCGGTTAACCAATCCTTAGTAAACGGCCCAATAACCTCGACGAATGGGGGTCAGCACCCTGGAGCGTGAGCGCGCTCACTGCGCATTTGGACGTCGTCGCCATAATTGTGCCTTGACATAAACGCGAGTCAGGCGCTTTTGGCGGCGCAAAAGTCGGCAGGGGATGGCCGGTTGGGGACGATGCAATATCTTCTGATTCTTCTCGTCGCTCTGACCGTGGCCTGCGGGGCCGCGGCTACCGTGACCATCGCGCTCGCGCCCGCTTATGCGGACGGCGGCGCCAAGGGCTATTATAGCGAGGCCTCGCCTTAAAGAGAGCCTGGGGCGCGCCAATCCGAGCGCCGGTTAAGATCGGTGCAGTTCATCCGGCGCCCAACGAACGCTGGCTCATAGGCGCTCAATCGCCGCTTCGAGTGACGACCTTCGAGCTTAAATAGAGCTGCGCCCATGAAGGCTCACCAGCGTCCACGCGGCTCCCGCGCCGTCATGACCTCGACCCGGCCGCGCGGGCCGATCCAGCCGGACATGATCCAGCTTGTCAGGCTCACGACAATCGCCGCGAAGACCGCCGACCAGAAGCCGGCGACCAGGAAGCCCGGGACGAGCCAGGCGACGAGCATGATCATCAGCGCGTTGATCACGAGCAGGAAGAGCCCGAGCGTCAGCAACGTGATGGGCAGGGTGAGGATAATGATGATCGGCCGCACGAAGGCGTTGACAATTCCAAGCAGGAGGGCCGCGGCGATTAGCGTCCCGGTCGAACTGAACGCGACCAGGCCCATCTTGGAGGCCAGCCAGAGGCCGATTGCGACCACCGCCGCGCGGATGAGGAACCCTTCCATATCGCCCTCCTGTGTCCCACGCGTCATTTAGCCATCGGGCGCTCGATCCGCCAGGGCGGACCCACGACAAGCCGGCGCGGCGTGGCTATGGTGACAGAGAGGTAGCCCATGTCCGAAGACGCCAAGCGTCCTGTCGCCCTTCTCGCCGCCGACGCGCCTGAGCGCCCCTTTCGCACCAACTACCCTGAGCCGTTCGCCTCGCGCATGGCCGGGCGCGACAAGCGGCCGCTTGGCGATCTGTTCGGGCTGACGAATTTCGGCGTCAACATCACGCGCCTTGCGCCCGGCGGCTCATCGGCTCTGCGCCACGCGCACACGAACCAGGACGAGTTCGTTTATATTCTCGAAGGCCGCCCCACCCTCGTTACGGACGCCGGCCGCACGGCGCTTAAGGCCGGGATGTGCGCCGGCTTCAAGGCCGGAACCGGCGACGCGCATTGTCTGGTCAACGAAACCGGCGAGGACGTTGTCTATCTCGAAATCGGCGATCGCACCGCCGGCGACGCGGTGAACTACCCTGACGACGACCTCGCCGTCGTGACGGTCGATGGCAAGCGACGGATGGCGCATAAGGATGGCGCTCCGTATTGAGATCGCCGGCGGCGCGGCGTTCGGAATTTCGCCGGTCGGCGGGCGCTCCGCTTCCGATCGGTTGCGCCGAGCCGCTCGAGCCCGAAGCCAGCGCCGGCGCGCGCCGGTCGACCGCATATTTCCAGTTGACAGGCCATGCGCTGAGGCAACATAAGCCACGATCCGCCTCGGCCAGCCCGGGGCGTTTTCGTCCGCGAGACTTGATCTTTTGGACGCGGGGGAGTGTCCCGAGCGGCAAAGGGGGCGGACTGTAAATCCGCTGGCTAAGCCTTCGTAGGTTCGAGTCCTACCTCCCCCACCAGTTTGTAACGAAGTCTTTGATTTCACTCGCGCCAGCGTCACTCACGTCCCTTCGACCGGCGCTCAGCGGCTTTTAACCGCCCTGCCCTCCCTTAATCGCGATGAGAAAATCGGCCGTGAAGCGGGCGCGATCGACGCCCGTGCAGACCTGCGCGTTGCGCAAAGGTTCGGCCGTCCGCCGACGATCGGCGACGGTTTGCCCTCGCGTGAGCGCGCCATTCAGTTCGACGTCGACCAGCATGCGTTCCGCCTCCGCGAGGCTGGGATCCTCCGCGATCGCGACCGCCAGCGGATCGTGCAGCCCGCAGCCCTGGATGCCTGGATACATCGTCTTGTACGAACGCACGTAAAAATCCGTCATGCGCATGAGAACCTTGGCCGCCTCGTCGCCTTCGCGGGCCACCTCGTCGATCATGTCCGTCGAGAACAGCGTGGTCATGGTGACGTCCATGCCGACCAGCGTCACGTTCGCGCCAGCCTGAAGCACAATATGGGCGGCCTCGGGATCGTTGGCGAAATTCGCGTCCACCATGGGCGCCGCTGGCCCATGGATGCCCGGATGGAAGATCGTCGAGCCCATGATGACAACCTTGCGGAGGAGCTTCGCGACCTCCGGCGCCTTGACGAACGCAAGGGCGACGTTGGTCAAAGGCCCGACCGGACAGAGCACGATCTCTCCTGGGTTTTCTTTCGCCAGGCGAATGATGAGATCGGCGGCGTGTTCTCCCGTTTCTTTTATCCTCGGGGCTGGAAGCTCGATATCGCCAATTCCATTGGCGCCATGAACGTGATCGGCGCGGCGCACGAAGGGATGAACGAGCGAGCGCCCGACGCCCCTGGCCACGGGAATGTCCGGTCGCTTCAGCAACTCGAGCACTCGCAGCGTGTTCTCGGTCGTGATCGCCGTATCCGTGTTGCCGAAAGTCGTTGTGAGCGCCTCGAGCTTTATGCCGGGACGCCGCACCGCATAAAAGATCGCCATCGCGTCATCGATGCCGGGGTCTACATCGATGATCATTCGGCAAGGTTGAGTCACGAGCAGAGTCCTTCAAAAGCGAGCGGCGACCGTTTCGACATAGACTTGGCCTTTTCGCCGCCGATGGCTGAAGGCCAGGACGACAAGCGTCACCACATAGGGAAGAACGTCGGTCAATTGGTTCGGCAGGCCTTGTCCTTGCAGCCGAACGGAGAGCGCGTCGGCGGCACCGAACAACACGCAAGCCAACGACGCCCATAGCGGATGGTTGCGTCCGAGCATCACCGCGACCACGGCGATCCACCCGCGGCCGGCGCTCATGTCTTCCGAAAAGACGTCGACTCCGCCGAGCGAGAGTTGCGCGCCGCCAAGGCCGGTCATCGCGCCGCCGGTCAGAACGGCGACGACGCGATAGCGCAAAACGTCGATGCCCATGGCTTCCGCCGCGCTCGCGTCCTCGCCGACGCCCCGAAGCCGAAGACCGACGGTTGTGCGGAACATCACGATCGTGACGAGAGTCACGAGGAGCCACGCGATCCAAGTGATCGCCGTCTGACGTGAAAAGATCCAGCCGATCCAGGGCGTCGCGTTGATGGCCTCGATCCGGATCTTCGCGAGGCCGACGATGCCGGGCGCGCTGAAAGTCCCGGACACGCCGAACATCTCGCGAAGCAGATAAGCGGTCAGGCCAGAGGCGAGCAAATTCATGCCGATGCAGATCACAACGGGATCGCCCCGAAAGACCGTCGCGCCATAGGCGAGGATCAGGGAGAAGACGACCGTCGCCACGACCGCAACCGTCACCCCGCCCCACGCGCTCCCGAGGAAATAACTGCCGGCGACGCCCGCGAACGCGCCCACGAGAAGCTGACCTTCCATCGCCATATTGAAGACGCCGACCCGACCGCAAAGGACGCCGGCCAGCGTGGCGAGAAGAATGGGGGTCATCGCCTGCACGGCGGAATTGACAAGCGCTGGAGTGATGAAACTCATCATGGCGCACGGCGACCGACGCCATGGCGGATCGCCAGAAACAGGATGATGATGGCTTGCAGCACGATGGTCAGGACGCGCGGAATCGAGGTCTCGCGCTGCATGGCGAAGCCCCCTGTTTGAAGGGCGGCGAAGAAGAGCCCCGCCGCTGTCGCTCCGACCGGATCGCCGCCGGCAAGGAGCGCGGCCATGAGACCGGACCAGGTGTAGCTCGGCGAGATAAGCGCGCCGTCCTGAAAGCGGAATTGCGAGCCGAGCACGATCGTCGCGCCGACCAGACCCGCAATGGCCCCGCTCGCAAACATCACGCGCACCGTCTGCGAGCCAAGCCGAACGCCGCCGTAGCCTGCGAAGCGCGCGTTGAGTCCCCTGATCCTGAGCTCATATCCGCCGATCGTTCTGCGGTCATAAAAAACGGCGAGCGCGGCGACAACCGCCATCAGGATGAGCCCGATGTTCAACGGACCAAAGATCGTCGCCAGTCGGGCGGCCCGAGGAATCATCACAGTCTGCGCCAGGCCGGTCGTCGTGTCGCGAAACGGGAATCCGACGATGTAGGAGGTGAGCCCCATGGCGGGATAGGAAAGCAGCAGGCTCGAAATCAGCATCGGCACGCCGAGGCGCGTCTCTCCCCAGGCGGCGAGCGAGGCGTAGAGACCTGACGCCAACATCGCCGCGACGATCGCGACGGCCGCGGCGATCGGCCCTGGCGCCGTCAGATAGAGCGGCGTGAGCGCGGCGACGAGGCCGCCGACGACGAGCTGTCCGTCCCCGCCGAGATTGACCAGACCGCCGCGAAGCGGCAGGGCGGCGACCAGCGTCATGCCGACGAGCGGCACGGCCCAGTTCAAAGTATCCGGCAAGTTCGCTGGCGCGAGCGCGCCGCGAAGGATCGCCCAATAGGCAGTCAACGGATTCCCGCCGGACACGAGAATGAGAAGCGCGCCCACCGCCACGCCGATCAGGATCGCCAGCGGCGCTGCTGGGATTCGCGAACGGTCGGCGAGATGGCAAGGCGCTCATGTGAGCGGAGCGCTCACGCCGCTTCGCGGATACGACCCGCCATGAGGAAGCCGAGCGTCTCCTCGTCGGCCTCGCCGCTCGGCATGTCAGCCAGAACGCGGCCTTCGAACATCACCAGGATGCGGTCGGAAAGCGCCATGATCTCGCTAAGCTCAGCCGAGACGAGCAAGATGGCGCGACCCTTGTCGCGCTCAGCGATCAAAAGGCCATGGATGAATTCGGTCGCGCCCACGTCGACGCCGCGCGTCGGCTGCTCGGCGATCAGCAGCGGGCCCTCATGCGTGAGTTCCCGCGCTACGACAAGCTTCTGCAAGTTGCCGCCTGACAGCGAACCAACCTTCTGGGATTCGCCGCCGATCCGAACATCGAAGCGCGCGATGAGGCGCCGCGCATGCGCGGCAACAGCGCGATGGTCGAGGAGCGCGCGACCAGCAAGCGGCGGGTCGCGATGGAAGCCCATCGCGAGATTGTCCGCCGCCGAGGCCTGCAGCGCCGCGCCGGTCGTCGCGCGGTCTTCGGGGATGTAGGCGAGGCCGGCCGCGGCGATGATCCTCGACGTCCGCCCTCGTGACGTCGCGCCCCGCGATTTCCACCCGGCCTTCGTCGGGCGCGCGCAAGCCCGTCAGCGCTTCGATAAGTTCGGTCTGGCCATTGCCGGCGACGCCGGCGATCCCGACGATTTCGCCAGCGCGGACGGTGAAGCTTGCACTGTTGACCGCAGGCCTGCCCACGCCGCGCACCGTTAGCCCATCGACCTCGAGCCGAGCAGCGCCGAGCTTCGCCGGGCCTTTCTCGACCGTCAGATTGACGGCGCGGCCTGTCATCGCGCGGATGATTTCGGACGGAGAGGTTTCCTTTGTCGCCATCGAAGCGGCGACGCGTCCGCCGCGGAGGACTGTCACCCGCTCTGCGACGGCCATGGTCTCGTGCAGCTTGTGCGTGACGAAGATGACCGTGCGCCCGTCCGCGGTCAGATTGCGGATCACAGCGAACAGACCGTCGCGCTCCTGAGGCGTCAGCACCGCGGTGGGTTCGTCTAGGATCAGGATCCTTGCGTCGCGATAGAGCGCCTTCAGAATCTCCACCCTCTGCCGCACGCCGACCGACAGACGCCCGACGATCGCACCGGGATCGACCTGGAGATGATAGCGCTCGGCGAGCGCGCCGAGTTGGGCGATCGCCGCCGCACGATCGAGGAAGCCAGCGCGCTGCGGCTCGCGGCCATAGACCACGTTCTCCCAGACCGTCAGCGAATTGAAGAGCTTGAAAGCCTGGTGGACCATGCTTACGCCTTCGGCGATGGCGTCAAGCGGAGAGCGATAGCGGACTTCCCTGCCCCGCAGCAGGATCCGTCCCTCGTCGGGCGCTTGCAGACCGTAGAGAATCGACATCAACGTCGATTTTCCGGCGCCGTTCTCGCCCATGACCGCGTGCGTTTCGCCGCGCTCGACCGCGAGATTGACTTGGTCATTGGCGACAAGCGAGCCGTAGCGCTTGACGATGCCGATTGCTTCCAGCTCGGCCGCCATTGGCGCCGCTCACTTGGTGAGTTTCATCGGGTCTTCGATCTTGAGCTTGCCGGAGACGATCTCCTCTCGGATCGCCTTCACCTTGTCGATGACGTCCGGATATTTGGCGATGAGGCAGCCGGACTTGTCGACGCCGGGCTCGAGGCCGGTCAGCGTCATGCCGCCCTCGGACAGGCCCAGCGCCGCGACCTGCGGCTGGTCGCCCTTGAAGATGCCGGCGACCCCCTTCTCGATCACGACGTCGGTGCGCTTCTCGACATTGTCCATCACCAGCCCGGGCGCCTGCGGGCATTGGTTGGCGTCGACGCCGAACGCCGCGGCGCCCGGCAAGTCGGCCATCGCTTTGAAAATGCCGCCGTTCGAGCCCGAAGCCGCGGCGAAGACGCGATCGACATTGTCGGAGACCATTACGCTTGCGCGTTGCTGGCCCCTCGCCGGATCAGAGAATGGATTGTTTCCGCCAACCCAGAGGCTTGGCGCGACCGTGACGTCAGGTTTCGCGTGTTTCGCGCCTTCGTTGAACGCGTCGGTGTAGCGATGGATGAAGGGGATATCGAGCGCGCCGATGGCGCCGACCTTGCCTGTCTTGCTGGTCAGCGCGGCCTCGGCGCCGGCGAGGAAGCTCGGCTCGTATTCGCGGAACACCGAGCAAAAGATGTTCGGATGCAGGGTCTTCGGGCACGTGTCGACGATAAGGAAGTTCACCTTGGGATAGGCGGCGGCGACATCCGGCACGATATCGGTAAACTCGAAGCCGATGGCGACGACGACTTTCGCGCCTTCCTTCGCCGCGGCTACCAGGTTCTGGCGCTGGGTCGTCGGATCCGTGCTCTCATAGATCTTGGCGACCGCGCCCAGTTCGGCTGCGACCTTCTCCGCTCCGGCCTTTCCGAGCTTAAGAAAGTCGTTCACCCCTATCGGATTGGGCGAGACATAGACGATGAGCGGTTTGTCCTCCGCCTTCGCCGCGTACGCAGTCACGATCATCGCCGCGCCGATGAGAATGGCCCCAAGCCGCATCGTTCCGCCTCCAGCCGCCTTATGTTCTCGTTTCACGATAGCCACTGGACCGAAGACACACAACAGCAACGGCGACATCGCCCCGATTTCTCGCTATCTCCGCTCGCGCGCGACATGAAACCACAGGGCCCGGCGGGGACTGTCATCCATTCTTCTCGGTCCCAATATTGACATTGCCCGACCAAAAGATTGAGGAGGTGTCGACTAGAGCAACGGACCCGGAGTTGGCGTGCGGAAGCTCGTCCGTCGTCACCGCGAGGGATCAACGGAAGGGAGGCACGGCCATGCCTACGTTTGCCGCCTCGGTGATGTGTTGCCTTCGCGGCTGGCGCCGCTCCAAAGGGGAGGCGGCCGTCTTCGTTGCCATCGCTTTGCTCGCAGCGCAGCAGCCGACGACCGCCGCGACTCGCAATTCTGGGCCGTTCCCTTGGCGCTTGGCTCAAGCGACGCCGTCCCCGCAAACAGTCCCCGCCCCGCCCTCGCAGAAGCCAAGCGCCGTCACGCCGTCGCCGCAGAATGACGACAAGACCAAGGAAGAAAAGTCTAGTGTTCAGGCCACCGTCGTCGACGGGGAGCAGCTCGAGAGTGTTCTCGGCATCGAAGCGCTGAGTTCGACTGGCGAAGACATGGGACGCATTGTCGACATTATAGTCGATCGCACCGGCCAGATCAGAGCGGCCATCATCGATTTTGGCGGTTTCCTGGGCGTTGGCTCCCGCAAGATCGCCGTCGACTGGCGGTCGTTGCATTTTGACCCCAAGAAGGCGGCCGCCGTCGTCGTCGATCTGACGAAGGATCAATTGCGGGTTGCGCCGGTTTACAAGGCGGCCGAGCCGGTCGTCATGATCGGCGGTCCGGTGAAGCCATAGAGGCGCCGCGTTCGATAGTCATTTCGACGTGATGACCGTCTTTCGGACTGACGCCGCCGGGAACTCATGTCCGATTTCCTAGGAGCCGGACTGCCGAGAAGGAAATCGCGTCGCGACACCATGAGACCGTCTGCGGCGCCTTCGCCCGATAATCGCCAACCGACCGGCTCTCCTGCGCCGTCCCTCGCGAGCCGCCGCGGCCTGGACTGGTTCGTCTTTTTTTTGGCGGACGTGCAGACTGGATTTGGGGCCTTTGTATCCGTCTATTTGACCACCGAAAAATGGACCCAAACGGATATCGGTCTTGTGCTGACGGCCGGGGCTATCGTCGGCTTGGTCGGCCAGATCCCCGGCGGGGCGATTGTCGACGCGGCGCGTTCACAGCGGTGGGTGGCGGCGGTGGCCGTGGCCACGGTGGGAATCAGCGCCTTCGCTCTCGCTATGTCGCCGATTTTTGTCGTCGTTTTCGCGTCTCGGATTTTGCAAGCCGGCGCGAGTTGTGTGCTGGGTCCCGCGATCGCAGCGATCAGTCTTGGCCTCGTTGGCCGGCGGGGGATCAGCACTCGTCTCGGTCGGAACGCGGCCTTCGCTTCAGTCGGCTCGGGCGTCGCGGCGGCGGGCATGGGCGCTTTTGCATATTACCTTTCCAACGGCGCGGCATTTATCCTTGCCGCGAGCATGACCTTGCCTGCGCTGTTCGCTCTCTTTCAAATACGACCGCACGAAATCGATCCTGCAAGAGCGCATGGCGGCGTCGCCAAATCCGGGCAAGGGAACGCCATAGCCGGTCTGTTGAGCCTGTTGGAGATCCGCCCACTCCTGGTCTTCGCGGGCTGCATCGCCCTGTTTCAACTCGCCAACGCCGCGATGCTGCCTTTGGCGGCGAGCATGATGACCTTGCGCTCAAGCAAGTTCGCCACCATCCTAGTCGCCACTTCGATTGTCGCGCCTCAACTTATCGTCGCTGTGCTTTCGCCTTGGGTAGGCCGCAAGGCCGAGCAATGGGGACGGCGCCCGTTGCTCGTTCTTTGCTTTGTCGCCTTGGCGACCCGCGGTCTGTTGTTTGCGTTTCTGAACAATCCGTATCTGCTGATGGCGCGCGCAACTCCTCGACGGCGTCTCAGGCGCGGCGCTGGCGGTGTTGGTCCCATTGATCATCGCTGACGTTGCTGGCGCCACGGGTCATTTCAATCTCGCCCAAGGCGCGGTTGGTTGTGCGGTCGGGGTCGGCGCGTCGATCAGCACAACACTCGCGGGATACGTGAGCGATCGCTATCGACAGCCCGACGGCGTTTCTGATGATGGCGGGGTTCGGACTCGTTGGTCTGTCCGCAGTATGGCTCGCGATGCCAGAAACGCGGCCGAATGAAGAAGGAGGACTGAACGCATCACCCTGAGCTCGAAGCAATTCTGGGACGACGCGCGGTTGCCCCGAGCAAATCCCGGTAGACCGCCAAATAGTCTTTCGCCATGCGGCGCGCCGTGAATCGCTCCTCAAAGCGCTTTCTGATCGCAGGCCGCGACAATCGCGAGAGATGACGCAGGGCGCCGACCGCGCTCGTTTCGTCCTCGACAACGAACCCGGTCAGGCCGTCCTCGATCAATTCCGGAACCGCGCCGCGATTGAAGGCGATCACGGGCGCGCCACAAGCCATGGCTTCGATCATGACCAGCCCGAAAGGCTCCGGCCAGTCGATCGGCACGATCAGCGCCAGGGCGCCGCTCAGAAACTCGGACTTCTGTGAGTCGGAGATCTCCCCGATGAATTCGACATGTGGTTTGGCGAGGAGCGGCTTGATCATCTCCTCGAAATAGTCGTGATCGACGGCGTCGACTTTTGCGGCGATCTTGAGCGGCAAGCCGCAGCGCTCGGCAATGTGAATTGCGCGATCAACGCGCTTCTCCGGCGAAATGCGACCCAGAAAAGCGAGATAGGACGGCTCGGAGGGAACCGGCCTAAGAAGCCCTTCGGGCATCCCATGATAGACCGTGCCGCTCCAATGCGCGTTCGGCGCGGGTCGCCGCTGCGCGTTTGAAATCGACACCACCGGAACCGTTGGAAAGGTCTCGAAAACCGGCCCATGCTCGGGCAAATCGAGACGTCCATGCAGCGTCGTGAGAAACGGTGTCGATTGCCGGGACATCACCGAGAACGGGTAATAGTCGAGATGGAAATGCAAGAGGTCGAATTCCTTCGCGCGGCGCGCCACCTGTTCGATCATGCTGACGTGAAGAGCGTTCGGATCACGCACCGAGCCATCGAGTCTGAGAGCGGTGGGCCACATCGGCTCGAGACGCGCGCTTGTGATGGAATCCCCGCTCGCAAACAGCGTAACGTCGTGTCCGAGCGCGACGAGTTCCTCGGTCAGCCACGAGATCACCCGTTCTGTTCCGCCATAAAGTTTCGGCGGGACCGCTTCAGTCAGGGGCGATATCTGAGCAATCCGCATCTTCCTTCCACTCCGTGTATTGGCATGCAACTCGCGATGAACGGTGGGTTCGTGGATGTTATGGTCGAGCCGAGCAGCGGCGAAAGGGCAAAACGCTCTAGCGCTATATAGGTTCCGGCGAGAGATTATTTTTCCATCTGGGGTCTTTAAATCGCTGTTAGCAATCGTATCGCCCAACTTTGACCCATTTTTGCCCAAACATTTCCGCGTCGATGGGTATGGGCGAAACCGACCTCACAACATACGGATCTCGAACGTTAGGCTTTCTTGGCCGATACATTCGCGCGCGCGCAGCGCCTCACGCTGCAGTCGCGTTCGCGGTGGTGGCGGCGGTCACTTGTTCCGTCAGCACCCAATATGGCGTCAAGAGGCTGGTCGATGCGCTGTCATCGCCATCGAAGAGCGGAAGCCCTTGGTTCGCTTTTGGCATCTTGTTGTTCTTCATTGCGGCGGACAACTTGTTCTGGCGCGTGGCTGGCCTTGTTGGGAGCTACACGTTCGTGCGCGTCACCGGCGACATCCGCGCCGATCTCTTCAGACATTTGACAGGCCACGCGCCTGGCTACTTCGCCAAGCGGATGCCTGGCATGTTGACAAGCCGGGTTACGGCGACGTCGAACGCCGTCTTCACCATCGAAAACATGTTCGTCTGGAACGTCGCGCCGCCCTGCTTGGCGACTGTCGGCGCGATTGCTTTTCTCGCGATGGTCAATGTCTGGATGGCCACCCTACTGGCTGTCGTTTCGTGCGGCATGATTGTCATTATTTTCCACATCGCCGCCGCCGGCAAACCGCTGCACCACGATTTCGCCGACAAAGCGGCGGCGGTCGATGGCGAAATGGTGGACGTCATCGGCAATATCTCGCTCGTGAAAGCCTTCGGGGGTCTCTCGCGTGAGCAGCGGCGTTTCGACGCGACCGTCGCGCAGGAGCTGAAAGCTCGCCGCCGCAGCCTGCTTTACCTCGAGAGGTTGAGGGTGACGCACGCCCTCGTCACCGTCATTTTAATTCTCGGATTGCTGGCCTGGGCGATCCATCTCTGGGAGCGCCATGAGGCGACCGTTGGCGACGTCGTACTGGTCAGCACGCTGGGGATCTCGGTGCTGAGCGCGACTCGCGATCTTGCCGTTGCGCTGGTCGACGTCACGCAACACTTCGCGCGCCTGTCGGAGGCGCTCGTCACATTGCTCTCTCCGCACGAGCTGACAGATCATCCGCAAGCCGCGGCGCTCGCGCCAAAGGGCGGCGCGCGCATCGTCTTCGAGCGGATCAGCTTCGCCTATCCAGGGAATCGGCAGGTCTTCGATGAGCTCACTCTCGCCGTCGAGCCCGGTCAGAAGATCGGCTTGGTGGGACCGTCAGGAGGCGGCAAGTCCACACTCATTGCGCTCTTGCAGAGATTTTACGATCTGCAGGGCGGCCGCGTCCTGGTTGACGGACATGACATTTCGCGAGCGACGCAGGAGAGCCTCCGGCAAGCCATCGCCGTCGTGCCGCAAGACGCGCCGCTGCTCAACCGTTCGCTGATGGACAACATCCGCTACGGCCGTCCGGAAGCGACTGACGCGCAGGTCTGGGAAGCGGCGCTCGCTGCGAGATGCGGCGACTTCATTGAGAATCTGCCGGCGAGCCTCGACACCATCGTCGGCGACCGCGGCGCGCAATTGTCCGGCGGTCAGCGTCAACGCGTCGCGATCGCGCGGGCCTTCTTGAAGAATTCGCCCATCCTTTTGCTCGACGAAGCAACCTCCGCCCTCGACAGCGAAGCCGAAGAGGCGATCCGCGACGCGCTTTCGCGTCTTATGCAAGGACGGACGGTCATCGCCGCCGCGCATCGGCTTTCCACGCTGCGGAATTTCGACAGGATTGTCCTCTTGAGGAGGGGCAAGATCGTCCAGGACGGCGAACCCGAGAGCTTGTTGAAGGTGGACGGGCCGTACCGAACGCTGGTTATGCAGGAAGTCAAACGTCTTTCCAGGCAGGCGGCGTGAACGGCCCCATGGGCGCAATTTTGGCGCATCGACAAGGGCCCTTAGGCGCCCTCTCGGGGAAAACAACGCTTCATCCCGGATGGCGCCCGCAAGCGCAGGGCGATCTCATCCGATCGTATCAGACTTAGAATTGGCGAGTTCGCCCTCGAGCCAAGCGGCAATCCGGAGCGCCATTTCCTCGTCGTTGCGGGGCGTGACGATCTGCAGGCCGACCGGCAGGCCGCGGGTGGAACGCCCGGCGGGCAGCGACGCCGCAGGCTGGCCGGTGAGGTTGAATGGATAGGTGTAATAGACCCAGGACACGAGACTTCTGTCCTCGATCCCGTCCGGGATGTTGCGGCCCGCCTCGAGCGCGGAGACGGGCAGAGTGGGGCTGAGCAGCGCGTCGTAGCGGCTGAAGAAAGCCGCCATCTCGTCGCGCAGCGCATAGCGTCGGAAGACAGCGTCGTAATAGGCGCGCATCTCCTGTTTCAGCGCCGCGTCCAGAATGTCCGCGACTGCGGGATCAAGCAGGTCCCGCCGTGTTTCGAGAATCGGCCGCAGTCGCGTGCCGACGCCGGCGTAGAACTCGGCGGACCACATATCTTCCGGGTCGGCGGCGAAGACGCGCTCAACCTCCTCGACCATGCAGCCCGCACGCTCGAGGAGACGCGCGGCTCGGCCGCAGATCTCCACGACCTCGGGGTCGGGCTTTGCGTAGCCGAGCGTCGGGCTCCAGGCGATTTTGAGGGCCCCTAGCGGCGCGTCGCAAGCCGCCACGTAATCGGGGACGGGCCCCGCGATGGAGCCGGGATCGCGCGGATCATAGCCCGCGACCGCCTGAAGCAGAAGGGCGGCGTCGCGGACATTGCGTGCGAGCGGGCAGACATGCGCGAGCGTCGGCGTCGCCGAGACGGGCCATACCGGCACGCGGCCGAAGTTCGCTTTGAAACCGAAGGTTCCGGTGAAGGCCGCCGGAATGCGGATCGAGCCGCCGCCGTCAGTGCCAAGTCCGAAGGGCGTGATCCCGGCGGCGACGGACGCGGCGCAGCCGGCGCTCGAGCCGCCCGGCGTCAGAGAGAGGTCGAGCGGATTGCGGGTTACGCCGGTCAGGGGCGAATTGCCGACCGGCTTGCAACCAAATTCGCTCGTCGTCGTCTTGCCGATCAGGATCGCTCCGGCCGCGCGGGCGCGCTCGACCGAGGGCGCGTCGACCTTGCCGATATTGCCCTCCATCGCGCGCGAGCCGGAAGCATAAGGCAGGCCCGCCACGGAAATCAGGTCCTTCGCGGAGAAGGGCAGGCCATGCAGCGCGCCTACCGACTCGCCACGCATCACCGCCTCCTCGGCGGCGCGCGCCTCATTCAGCGCCTCCTCCCGACGAAGCACGGTGAAGGCGTTGAGGGTGCTCTGCGTTTCCTCAGCGCGATCGAGGGCGCCGCGAACGACCTCGACCGGCGACAGCTCCTTCAGCCCGATGAGCCTCACCGTCTCGCGCGCGGTCAGGGCGCCGAGCTCGTTGGCCACCGGGGTCAGTCTTTGACGAGGGCGAAGGCGCGCACCGGCGAGCCCGAGCCGCCTTTGAACTTCAGCGGAACGCCGAAGAACTGGAACTCGCCCTTGCCGAGCAACTCTTCGAGATTGACGAGCCATTCCCAGTGAGAGATGCCGAGGTCGCGGCATAGGCGGTGCTGGGCAAAAATATTGTCGGTCGGCTTGTCGGTGGACGGGCCTTCGACGCCGTGCATGCGCGAGCCCCGCTCGTGAAGCCAGCGTGTCGCCTCGACGGTGAGCAGCGGATTCTTCCAAACGCTGTCAAGCGAGGGATAGTTGCGCTTATGGAAGCCGGTGCACAGAAGGACGATGTGGCCATCCACTTTCACCTTCGCCTTCGCTTCCGCGGTCTCCATGTCCGCGACTGAGATGTCGCCGAGATCGGGAATGTGCTGCAGGTCGAAGCAGACTGCCTTGCCCATGAAGAGATCGAGCGGCATCTGATCGACCGACAGTCCTTTGGGATTGACGTGGCGGAAAGCGTCGACATGCGTGCCGACATGGTCGAGCATGCCGATGAAGTTCGTCTGAAACGTCATCGGATCGCCCGGCACGCCAAGATTATGCGCTTTCGAGGTCTCGTGGGTCAGATGCTCGAGATACATCGGCCGCTGGAAAAGTTTGTGCGCGGGCATGTTGTCTTCGACCAGCAGTGAAAGATCGATAACGCGGGTCATCGTTGTTGTCTCCATGTTGTCAGCGGCTCACTCGAGACGCCGCGCTCGGCGGGCGTGAGCACGACGCGATAGGCTCGCGCGCGTACTCGGCGGTGATCAAATCGTCGAACATTTCCTCCGGGACCTGCTCTGCCCACGTTGTTCAACTCACTTCTTGCGAGGGAATCTCTTCGCGAAGTCGTCCGCCATCTCGTTCATCGTGACGAACTTGACGCCCGGCTGGGCGATCATGTGGTGGTAGAGCCGCTCGAGGATCATCAAGACGTGTGGGCGTCCCGAGACGTCGGGATGGATCGTCATCGGGAACACCGCGTAATCGTATTCGCGATAGACCCAGTCGAACTGATCCTTCCACATCTGTTCGATGTCGCGCGGGTTCACGAATCCGTGGCTGTTCGGCGACTTCTTGATGAACATCATCGGCGGAAGGTCGTCGAGATACCAACTGGCCGGGATCTCGATGAGATCGGTCTCGCGGCCGCGCTTGAGTGGCGTCATCCAGGCGGACGGATGCTTGGAATAGTCGATCTTTGTCCAGCTATCGCCGACGCGCACATAATAGGGCTGATGGTCATGATGCATCAGCGAGTGGTCGTATTTGATGCCGCGTTCGAGCAGGAGCTCGTTGCTGACGTTGGAGAACTCCCACCAGGGCGCGACGTAGCCGGTCGGTTGCTTGCCGGAGAGCTTGGCGACGAGCTCGATACATTTGTCGAGAATGTAGCTCTCCTGCTCGCGGGTCATCTCGATCGGGTTCTCGTGGCTGTAGCCATGAATGCCGATCTCGTGGCCGGCGTCGGCAACCAGCTTCATCTGCTCGGGAAAGGTTTCGATCGAGTGGCCGGGGATGAACCAGGTCGTCTTGACGCCCAATCGATCGAAGAGCTGGACGAGGCGCGGCGAGCCGACCTCGCCGGAGAATAAGCCGCGCGAAATGTCGTCGGGGCTGTCTTCGCCGCCATAAGAGCCGAGCCAGCCTGCAACCGCGTCGACGTCGACGCCAAAGCCACAGAGTATCGTCTTGCCCATCTTTGTCTCCTCACCAGGTTGTTGGCCATTGTGGATTCATCCGCGCGACGGCCGGCCAGCCCTCAATGAAACGATGATCGGATAGATCTTCTCGGTCGAAGGGCGCCCAGTCGTGCAGCGCGACAGAGTGGATGCGACGGGCAGGCGCATACCTGCAAAGGCTATGGGCGAGAACGGAGTGGGCAATGCTTCGGGCATGGTTCTATTCCGCGGGGCGGATAAACGGCTCGGCGGACATGGCGGCCGACAGGACTTCAGTGTCCCGGCCATGCGTCGCGGAAAGCAAAAAGCTTGTCGGCATACCTTCAGCGTCATTCCCGCTTGGGATTGCGACGCCGCACCAGTCGAGGAAATTACCGACTGACGTGTTGCGCAAGGTCTTGAGATTCTCTCGGACGAACACGGCGAAGTCGGCTTCCAGCGGCGCGATCGGCATCGCGACATGCGGTGTCGTCGGAAAGGCGACGAAGCGGTCGCCAATGCGGGCGTTCGCTTGGCCAATGAGCCGCTTGCGCGTCTCCAGGATCTCAAGCAGGTCGACCGCTGTCATCGACTCCGCGAGACGGATGCGGGCGACGACCCGCCTGTCCATACGCTCGGCGTCGGGCCCGTTGACGCGTGCTCTGTGAACATGCAGCGCTTCTACGCCGAGCAAGCTTCCGTGCTTTGCGGTGAGTTCTGAAATCTCGGCAAATTCCGGCATCGGCCCACGCTCGATCTTCGCCCCTTGCGCCTCAAGTCGCGCAATCGCCGCCTCGAAATTTGCGAGGACTTCATCCTGGCAGCCGTCCAGGACGATCGTCTCCGGGACGAAGAGCTTAAGGTCTCGGATCGATGCGGGATGTGCCTTTGCGGGTTCCTCGCCGCGCAGAGCCGCGTCGGCGAGTACGCAATCCTCGACCGTGTGCGCGAGCGGCCCGATCGTGTCGAGCGTGCGCGATAGCGGGAACACGCCCTCCATCGAGAAATGTCCGGTGGAAGACTTGTACCCCACAACGCCATTGAAGCTCGCGGGCACGCGCACGGAGCCGCCGGTGTCGGTGCCGATGGCGAGCGGCGTCAGGCCTGCTGCGACAACCGCGCCAGAGCCCGACGATGAGCCGCCCGGCGAGCGCGCGATGTCCGGGTCGCGCGGATTGCGCGGCGTGCCGAAATGCGGATTGAGGCCGATGCCGGAATAGGCGAACTCGGTCATGTTGAGGAGGCCGATCATGACGAGGCCCGCCCGCCCGGCCGCTTTGATCAGCGCCGCATCCTCCTTGGCGGGAGGATCGCGCGCGAGCACGCGTGAGCCCATAGTGGTCACGCGGCCTTCAACGTCAAAAAGATCCTTCCACGCACAGGGGACGCCGTCCAGCGGGCTCAGCGGCTTTCCGGCCTTCAGGCGCGCCCTAGCAGCGTTTGCTTCGCGTCGAGCGCGCTCCGCGGTCACTTCGGTGAAGATCGCCTTGTCAGGATAGCGAGCGATGGCCGCGAGCGTCTCCTCGATCAGATCGCAGGCGTCGGTTCTTCCGGCGCGCAAGTCCGATCCGAGCTTGGCGGCGGTGGCGGCAGGCCTTGATGCGACAGGCTTTGATCCGGCAGGCATTCGCGCGCTCAATGCGAGATCAGCGTTGCGGCGTCGCGGCGCCACGCGAGCAGCACGTCGTCGCCGGATGCGTATCGGCCAGCGTATTTGTCCGCATGAAACTCGACCTGGACCGGCTCGGAGCCCCCGATCGCCGCGTCGATCTGGACGATGTGGCCGACCTGCTGGATTGCGCCGATCTTCGCCCTCACAGGATTTCCGCCATAGCCGGCGATGATCTGCTCGAGAGAGGTCGAGAGTGGCAGCACGTCGATCGCTTCAGCGGGGACCGCGAGGCTCGCCGGTTGTCCGACGACGACGCCATCTTCAAGCGACGCGCCGGCGAGTTGCCCGAAAGCCGTGTCAAGCATCATGCCTCCTTCGACCGTCGCGATCGCTTTGCCTGGAATGAGCGCGTTGCGTCCGATGAATTTGGCGACGAACAGCGTCTTCGGCCTGGTGTAAAGTTCATATGGCGCGCTGATCTGCTCGACGCGCCCGGCGTTCATTATGACGATACGATCGGAGAGCGCCAGCGCCTCAGACTGCGCGTGCGTCACGAAGACAAAGGTAACGCCGAGGCGCCGCTGAAGCAGCTTGAGCTCGTTCTGGATGCTCTTGCGAAGATTGGCGTCGAGCGCGCCGAGCGGCTCGTCGAGCAACAGGATGTCGGGCTCGACCACCAGCGCCCGGGCGAGCGCGATGCGCTGTTTCTGGCCGCTCGACAGGCGATCGGGACGGACGTCGCCGACTTCGGCGAGCCCGAGCTTCTCCAGAATATTCTCGACCTTGGCGTCGCGCTCGGGCTTCGCCATCTTCTTCACGTCGAGACCGAAGCGCACGTTCTGCCGCACTGTCATGTGGGGAAAGAGCGCATAGCTCTGAAAGATCATAGCGGTCGGGCGCCGCTCGGGCGGCATCTCATTGACCCGCTTGCCGCGAATGAGGATGTCGCCAGAGGTGATCGACTCGAATCCAGCGATCATGCGCAGGGTTGTGGTCTTGCCGCAGCCGGACGGCCCCAGGAAGGCGACGAACTCGCCCTTGGTGACGCTCAGGTTGAAGTCTATGACGGCGGGAGTCCCGCCGTCATAGACCTTCCCGACCCCAATGAGCTCGAGATCGTAGTTCACGCGACTTTCGCCTGTGGGCCGTCCGGGCTCCCGCTGCTTGCCGAGGGGAGCCGGGACCCGAAGCCAGTCCTCATGCGCTAAGGAACTCGTCCCACTTTTGCATCAGATAGTCGTACTCGTCCGGCCACTGATGCCAGTAGGCGACGTGCTGGGAGCGTTCGGCGAGCGAGCCGCCGTCGCGCAGGTCGCCCTGCTTGATGCCGCGCTCCGGCGGCAGCGTCCAGGGCTTGCCCTCGTACCAGAACGCATATCTCGCTGGATCCATGATCTTCTTGATGTTCTCCGTCGGCGAATAGTAGCCCTGCTCGGAGACCGTGATGGAGGGGGGCCCCGATAGCCAGTAGTCGGCGTAAGCCGTCACCGCATCCTTGTTCGGGGTGCCGGTGATCTCCGAGACGCCGATCGCCCAGGCGCGATAGCCCTCCTTCGGCACGGCGTAGGCGCAGGGCGTGCCTTGCGCCTTGACCGCCATGACCGCCGGCTGCCACGCGTCCGCGATCACCATTTCGCCTGAGGCCAAGAGGTTGACGAGCTCGCCGAAATCCCCCCAGAGCGCGCGGAACTGGCCGCCCTTCTTCTTCGAGATGAGGAACTTCGAGGCTTCGTCGATCGCCTTCTTGTCCGGATTGCCCGGGTTTGGCACCTCGAGAAGCTTGAGCGAATCCATCGCCAGCACCGCCTGGCCGAAGGCGATGAGTGGGTCGACGTTGAGGCCAGACTTGCCCTTGAACTTATCGTCGAAGATCGCGGTCCAGGTGTTGGCCTCTTCCGCGGAGACGAGGTCCGGACGATAACCAATCGAGTCGTAATTGTAGACGGTCGGCACCATCCAGAGGGCGGTTTCCTTGTCGTCCGTCCAGATCTGGCCGACGATCTGCGCCTTCCGCGGCCACTTGTCATAGGGCTTGGTGAAAGTGTCGCGGATGTCGGTCCAGTTCTTCAAAGCAGACGTCGGAATCGGCTCGATCTTGTTGGTCGTGATGACCCCCGGCAGGCGCTCGCCAATCACCTCCCAGCAATCATAGGCGTTTGAGCCGGAGAGCAGCTCCGTCTGCGTGTCGGGGAAGATCGCTCCCTTGCCCGAGACCGCCTTCACGCCGGACTTCTTCTTGAAGTCCTGGAGAATGCGCTCCTGCACCGTGACTGAAAGCCCGACGGTCCTGAGCTCCTGATCCGCCAGGCCTGCCGCGTAGGCCTGTTGCGCGCCGAAAGGAGCGCCGATCGCCGAGACCGCTAGTCCGCCTCCGGCGCCTTTCATGAAAGTACGGCGTGATACCTCGAATTTATCCATTGCTTCCTCCTCCTGTTTGCCTTCTCGGCGGCCCCTCGGATCAGTACCTTCCGACAAGCAATCCGCCGTCCACCACCACAACCTGGCCTGTCATGTAGCGGGCGCCCTCCGACGCCAGAAACACGATGACGTCCGCAATCTCCTCCGGCTCGCCAATTCGGCCCATCGGAATGAAAGCGCCAGCCGATTCCGCGCCCTTAGGCCCGAGCGAGTGCTCTTCGCTCAGGAGTTGGGCGGTGCGGATGTAACCGGGAGCGACGCCATTCACCCGAACTCCATCCTTCGCGAGCTCGACTGCGAGCCCGCGCACGAGGCCGACGACGCCGGCCTTCGCTGAGGAATAGTGGACATGCTCGTCCCAGCCATAGGCGACGCCCATGATCGAGGAGAGGCACACAATTGCGCCTCTCTTGCGCGCACGCATGCCCGCGATAGCGGGGCGTACAACGCGATAGATGCCCTTGAGGTCGATCTCGAATGTGTGGTCCCACTTCTCATCGTCGAGCTTGGCGAGCGGGACGCGGTGGGCGATGCCGGCGTTCGCGATGATCGCGTCGATGCCGCCGTATTTCTTCTCCGCTGCGGCGACAACGGCGTTAGCGGTCTCCGTCGAGCGAACATCCAGCTTGTGGAACTCAGCTTTCCCGCCCCCGCGGGCGATCTCGTCGGCGACCGCTGCGCCTTCTTTTTCAAGGACGTCGGTCGCCACAACTGTGTATCCGGCCTTCGCGAAAGCTTTAGCGGTCGCGCGGCCGATGCCGATGCCTGCCCCGGTAATGAGAACGGTCTTGCTCACAGCATTACATCTCCGGAATTGGGGCCGATCGTCTGGCCGACAAATAGACTTGCCTGCTCGGAGCAGAGGAAAGCCACCGCTGCTGCGACCTCCTCGGGCTCGCCAAATCGCCCAAGCGGGAGCTCCCTAGCCTTGGCCTTGCGCCAATCCTCGGAAAGCGCCTGCACAAGCGGGGTGTTGATCGGGCCGGGCGCCACGGCGTTGACACGGACGCCAAGCGCGCTCACCTCGCGCGCGAGCGACTTGGTGAGGCCAATGATTGCCGCTTTCGCAGCGCTGTAGTGGACGAGCTCGACGCCGCCGATCTGTCCGAGCTGCGAAGCCATGTTAACGATGACGCCGGACTTGCGAGAGAGCATGGCGGGCAGGACCGCCTTCGTCATCAGGAACACGCCTCGGACATGAACGGCGAACATGCGGTCGAAGTCCGTGGGCGTCAGGTCGACAAACAGGGCTTGGTGCACGTAACCCGCGTTGTTGACGAGATGGGTGGGATCGCCAAAGGCGGCCCGCGCAGCCGAGGCGATTGAATCCACGTCGGCTTCGCGCGACACGTCGCCCGCCGCCGCGATCGCGGTTCCCCCACTCGCCTTGATCTCAGCCGCCACAGCCTGGGCGGCCTCGGAACGCAGGTCGTTGACCGTCACGCCATAGCCGTCCGCGGCGAGGCGCAGGGCGCACGCGCGTCCGATTCCCGAGCCCGCGCCGGTGATGACCGCGCTGTTCATCAGACGGCCTCCTGGATCGCCATGCGGCGGGCGCGCCGCAGGCTGAGCGACATCAGGATCGCGTAGACCGCGAGCAGCGCGAACGAAAATAAAGTCGTGAGCACCCCGAAGGCGAAGAGATTGGGATGGATCTCCACCGCGAATGTCGAATAGATCGCGAGCGGCAGCGTCTGCTCGCGGCCGGAGGAGAACAGGGTTCGCGAGAATTCGTCATAGGAGAGGGTAAAGGCGAACAGCATCGCCGAAAGGACGCCCGGAAAGATCAGCGGGAAAGTGATCTTACGGAAGGTGGTCGCCGGCGACACGCCGAGCGACCAGGCCGCCTCCTCCACCGAACCGTCGAATCGATTGAAGATCGCCAACATGACCAGGAAGCAGAAGGGCAGCGTGTAGACGACATGCGTCGCGAACGCCGTCGTATACCAGTGCCGTTCGATCCCCGTCGTTGTGGCGACGAGTGCCGTGCCGAGGCCGACGAGCACGCCGGGAACGATCATTCCAAGCACGATCAGATAGAAGACAAAGTCGCGGCCGCGAAATTTCCGCCGGAACGCCTGCGCAGCCATGACCCCGAGGACGGTCGAGGTGACCATCGTCATGAAAGCCAGGCTCAGAGAGCGCACCAGGGAAATACCGATCGGCAAGGGCGAGACGCGCGATGGCGGGGCGAGGCCGAGGATGTGCTTGTACCAGAAGAGCGACCATTCCTCGATCGGGAACTGGGGGCCGCCCTCCGGCCCCTTTTGGAACGACAGGATGCCGAGCACGATGAACGGGCCGTAGAGGAAAAGAAGGAACAGCCCCACGTAGACGGCGAGAATAGGCTTGAGGAGCCGCGACCGCATGGCTCTCAAAGCTCCTTCTTCAAGTCGACGATGCGCAGGAGACCCGCGATCACAATCGCCATGATGATGGTCAGAATGACGCCGACAACCGAGGCGAGCGCCCATTTGAGCGAGCCGACCTGGGTCACGATAATGTTGCCCAGGAGATTGACCTTGCGTCCCGAGAGCGCGGCGCTCGTCGCGAATTCGCCGAGCACCATCACGCTGACGAAGATCGCGCCGACCACGACGCCGGGCAGACTGAGCGGGAAGATGATCTTGCGCAGCACACGCCAGAAATCGGCGCCGAGATCGCGCGCCGCCTCGAGGATGTTCGGGTCTATGCGAGCGAGCATGAAGGCGATCGGTCCGACCATGAAGACGACGTAGATCTGAGTCATGCCGATGACGACCGAGAGGTCGGTGAACAGCAGCGCGTCAATCGGCTGGTGAATGATTCCCGCCTTCATGAGGAGGATATTGATCGCCCCCTCCTTGCCAAGCATCGGACGCCAGGCCACGACGCGGATCAGGAACGAGGTCCAGAAGGGAATGACGCACAGGACGAGCAGGGTCGTCTGGACCGTCTTGTTCTTCACCAACAGGCCAATGAACAAGGCCGTCGGATACCCGACCACGAAGGTCATGAACAACACCGTCAGCCAGATCCGGATCGTCGTCCAGAGCGAGGTCAGATAAGTGTCGGAAGAGAAGAAGGTTCGCCAGCTCGCGAGTGTCAGCGTGCTCTCGATCTTGAAAGTGGTCTGCGTCCAGAACGACACGTAGAGGATCATCGCCATCGGAATGACGAGGAACAGGGTCATCCACACGACGGCGGGCGCAATCAGGAGATAGCCTCCGGCGGCCTTCGATGAATTCCGAGGGGGCCGTTTCAACGGCCGAAGCGGAGAGGTCTGTCGTTGTCATGAACGCTCTCAGCCGAACGCGATGCCGTCGTCTGGCGTTCCACGCCAGACGGTAGGTCTCGCCGGGCGAAAAAGAGTCCGGCGGACCGTTGCTCAAGTGATGTTCGACTTCGACGACTTTTCCGTCCTTAGCCTCGAAGAAATGCAGAATCGTCGAGCCGAGATATTCGCTCGCCACATAGGCCGCCGAGAGGCCAGGGCCTTCGCCGTTCGGCCGAATTCGATCGTAGCGCACCGCATAAGCGGGCTGCGCAGAGGCCACTCGCGGGCCAAGCGAAAACTTGCCGTAAGGCGTCCGGAATCCGTCGCCTTCGATCGCGCCGTCGAACACATTGTAGCAGTTCAGGTAGCGTGCGACGAGCGGGTTCGCCGGACGGTCGTAGATTTCACCCGGCCTGCCGAACTGGCATGACGCGACCTCTGTCGAGCACGATGAGGCGATCGCCCATCGCCAGCGCCTCGGTCTCGCTTCCGGTCACGTGAAGGAACGGGATGGCTAGCTCCTCCCGGATGCGCCGAAGCTCGGTGCGCATTCTTAGGCGGAGATTGGCGTCGAGCGCGCCCGAGAGGCTCGTCGAGGAGCACGAGCCTCGGCCTGATCACCAACGTGCGCGCAAGCGCCACGCGCTGCTTCTGACCGCCGGAGATCTGGTCTACGCCTCGGTCCTCGAGACCCTTGAGGCCGACGAGGTCCAGCATGTCGAGCGTGCGCGAGCGAGCTTCGCTGTCGCTGACCGGCTGGGCTCCGTTGCGCAAGCCGAAGGCGACATTATCGAAGACGGAAAGATGCGGGAACAGGGCGAAGTTCTGGAACACGAAACCGACGCCACGCAAATAAGGAGGCCGGTCGGTTACGTCCTCGTCCTTCAGGAGCACGCGTCCCCCTTGCAGCGGCTCGAAGCCTGCGATCGCGCGAAGGAGGACAGTTTTGCCCGAGCCGCTCGGTCCAAGCAGGGAAACATACTCTCCCGAATTGACCGAGAAGGAGACGACAGTCGAGCACCGGCGCGCCCGCCGAAGAGTTTGGTCAAGCCTTCCAGTCTCAGGACGGGAACTTCGGCCACGGCCTCATGCTCTATTCAAGTGGAAGACCGGACGCATGCAGCCGGTCAGCGGCTCTTGCTCCGTTCGGTCTCTACTGAGATTGATGAAAGCAAAAATGCCTAGTGTATGCAACCGAATTCATTCGTCTGACGATCAGATTTTTAGAAACTTGGGAAGGACGCCTGTTTTCCGCGCACCTCATGATCGCGACTTGTGCAGATGGCTTGATTAATAATCATGCTTGTATGCAAAACATCATTCCTTTAGGCGTCTCGTCGGGTAAGATAGGGGACGTCGACCGGAGGGTCCGGGATGACCGCGACGATCTTCAACCTCGCAAGATTTTTCTCGGCGAGCGTTGCGAGACGACTGCGCCAATAAGTCGCCGCGGCGTCGATCGCTCGTCCGGCGATCAACTCAAACAGCACCAGATATTCGCTGGTCGCGACCGCATCGTTCGGAAGCCCGAGCTTTGTGAGGGCCCGGGAGGCCGCCGCTAGAGGCAGGCGATTCTGCTCGATGAGCTCGACGAGATGGCCATTCGGCGCTCGCGCGAGGCCGTAAGTCATCAGCGCCTTGTCGAGGTCGATCCCATGCGCTCGGATCCTCTACGCCGGGATCGCGTTCGCGTTCCCGCCGTAGCGCCTCGCCAATCATGTCGTATTCCATGGTGTCGGCGGCGAGCCGCAGCGCCTCGGGCTCAAGGATCTCCCGCAGCTTGAACCGCTCGCGCACGGACTGGGCGGTGAGTGCGTTGACCACCCAGTGCGAACTCGCCGTCTTGGCGATCAGGCCGCGTTCGTGCAGGCGGGAGAGCACGTCGCGGACGACTGTCCGGCTGACCCCGTAATAGTCGCCGAGTTCCGATTCGATGATGCGAAAGTCGCCGAAAACGAGCGATGCGGCGACCGCCGTCTCGACCTCCTCATAGACGCGCTCCCAAAGGCCGCGATTTTGCAAGGCGCTGTCGATCTCGTCCGACACCGACAGTCCGAGCTTCGTAAGGTCCGTGCGAAGGGGCTTCTCGGTGGATTTCGCGTCCCCCACCAGATAGCCGCGCCCCTCGAACCTGCGGACGAGGTCCTCCTCCTCGAGGATGCGCAGCGCCGCCTGTACGGGAGCGCGGCTTGTCTTGAGCAGACCAGCGATCGACCCTTCCAACAAGACGAGCCCCGGAGGCAGGCGTCCCGCCGCGATATTGACGCGCAAGGCAGCCGCGACAAGCTCGTAGCGCTTCGACGTTTCGACGCGGGCGCGGCGCGGATTCATCGCGCCTTGTTCACGTCGGCCACAAAGCGCGACCAGAGCCGGGAAGCGTAGTTGTACTCGTCCATCGCCGTATTCCACATCGCGATGCGGCGCGCGCGCTCCACATAGCTGCCGCCGGATCGCTTTGCGCCCTTCGGCACAACGAGGGTTTCGCCGTCGACGCCGACGAGGTCGGTTGCGGCCTCCTTGCCGTCGTACCAATAGGCCCATTCGGCGTGGGTGAGATAGCCTCTGATCGCATCGGGCGCAGAGATATAATAGCCTTGACGCGCCATGGTCGCGCCTGCCCAGCCCGAGAGCCACCAGTCGAGATATTCGTAGGCCATGTCGAGATGCGCTCCCGAGACATGCCGCGCTATGCTCATGCCGCCATGCCAGGCGCGGTAGCCTTCTTCGGGCACGGCTTCGCGGACGAACGGGGCGACGGGGCCGAGCGCGTTATAGATCGGCGACCACATGCTCTGAATCGCCGTCTCCCCGCGTCGCAGCAGGCTCGCGCCTTCCTCATTGGTGGTCCAGCAACGCACGAAGAAACCCTCGTCAAGCCGGGCGCGCAGGAACCGGAACAAGGCCGCGAGTTCTGCGGGCGTCATGTTGCCGATATTCTCGAAGCGCACCGCGCCTGACGCCTCGGCTGCGAGCGCGGCGTCGAACAGTCCGATCGCGGGCTCGTCCACAAGGGCAAGCCGGCCTTTCGCGCGCGGGTCGAACAGCATGGCCCAGCTTTCCCGCGGCCAAGGGGCGTCGGCGAAAATGCGCTTGTCGTAGCCGAAAGAATCGAAATTGTGCACCGCCGGCAGCATGGCGATGCGCCTCGTCGGCTCCGGGCCGAGCGAATTGTCGGGCTGGACGTAAAGCGTGTTCGCGGGCGCATCGCCGACGCCGCGGCTTGCGTATTTGTCGACGCCGCCGAGCCGCGTAAGCGGGCCAACTGAACCCCAGCGGGCAATCCGCTCGGTATCGAGCGGCTGGAGCGCGCTCCAGGACCAAACGATCGACAGATTATGAAAAGTCTGGTCGTAGACGTGGTAGGATTCCGGGTGAAGCGCCGCCTTGCGCTGGCAATCCTGGAAATTGAGCACCTCGAATTCGAGGTCAAAGCCAAGGTCAGCCGTCGCGCGCTGCCTCACGGCCTCCAACAGCGAAATGAAGGTGCCGAGCACCTTGAGGCTCCTCCGCCGGTGGATTGCGGGAGCGGTTGCGGCAGGCTTTTGTCGTTTCGACGCCATATTCAAAACAATGTCGCAAAGGATTTCGGCGTTATCGCAGGCGTGGCTGACTTGCAATGGCGACGCCGGCGGCCTTCATTGGAGTCGGCTGCGCCGGCTGGGTCGCATTGAGGAGTTTGCTGATGTGCGCGTTATGCGGCGTTCTGGGCGGCAGGGAGCATTGGACCGCGCCGGTCAAGCGGGAAGGCGTCTACGCTCCAGGCGGGGAGCCGGCTGACCGGAGGCGCGAGCGAAGGCGGCGGATCGCTGAAGCCAACGCTATTCTCGGCCTCGTCGGCCTGTCGCTCGAGGACTGGCGGGCAAATTCCTACATCTTGCGCAACCGGACCGGGAAAACCAAGGTTGTCGCGGACCTAGCCGCGCTTTGGCCAGCGGCCGAAGCTCTGGCCGGTCGGCCGCTCGATCCACTCGACCCCGAGGTTCTGGAGCGGCGCGAGGCGATGAATGCATGAGCCTCCGCCGGGCGTCCCGGAGTTCACGCCGGTCAACCTGATCTCGGGCTTCCTTGGCTCAGGCAAGACGACGCTCCTCAAGCGCATGCTGGCGTCGCCTGCGCTTGCCGACACAGCGGTCCTGATCAACGAATTCGGCCAGGTCGGCCTCGACCACGAACTCATCGAGCGCGTGGACGAGAACACGGTGCTGCTGCAGTCCGGCTGCTTGTGTTGCACCATCCGGGGAGAGCTTGCCGACGCGATCAAGTCGCTGCACTCGCGCCGCGCTCGGGGCGAGATCCCTGTCTACCGGCGGCTCATGATCGAAAGCACGGGCCTCGCCGATCCGCTGCCGATCCTCACCACGATCACGGCGGAGCCCGCGTTGCGCCATCATTACCGGCTCGGCCTGGTAGTGACGACGGTCGACGCAGTCAACGGCATGAGTCATCTCGACCGGCAACCGGAATCCCTGAAACAGGCCGCCGTCGCCGACCGGTTGGTGGTGACCAAGACCGATATCGCCGATTCCGACGTCACCGCCGCTCTCGTCGCGCGCCTGCGACGCCTCAATCCCACCGCCCCGGTCCGCTTCGCGATGGACGAGGACCTCGATCCCGCGGAGCTGATCGGGCGGGATCTCTTCGACATTGCAACCAAGAGCCGGGAGGTGATGCGCTGGTTCGAGGAGGAGGCGGGGCTAGGGATCGATGACGACGATCATCGCCATAGGGGTGGGCAAGATCACGGCCATCCCCACGCGCACGCCCATGATCCAAACCGCCACGGTGACGACATCCGAGCCCTTTCCTTCGTCTTCGATGAGCCGATCGACTGGACGGCGTTCGGCTTATGGCTGTCGGCTCTTCTCAACCGCCATGGAGAGGCGATACTGCGAGTGAAGGGCATCTTGTCCATTGCTGGAGAAAGCGCCCCCGTCGCAGTGAATGGCGTCCAGCAGCTCGTCCACGCGCCGACCCATCTCGCCGGCTGGCCGAGCAACGACCGCCGCACACGGATCGTGTTCATTTGCAAAGGGCTCGACGAGGCGCCGATCCGGAGGTCCTTTGCGGCTTTCGTTTTGAAACGGAGAGCCCATCCCATTCCCGATTTTACAATCTCGTCGGACTTTGCCACCGTGGCGCGCTGACTGGGATGGAGGGGCTGACGTTGTCGTCGAATATCGCGACGTTGCTGAACTGCGACATGGGCGAGAGCTACGGGATTTGGCGCCTCGGCGACGACCAGCGCATCATGCCCTCGATCCATATCGCCAATGTCGCTTGCGGCTTCCACGCCTCGGATTTCAATCACATGCGCGCGACGGTCCAGCTTGCGAAGAAGCATGGCGTCAAGGTGGGGGCTCATCCGTCCCTGCCGGATCGCCAGGGCTTCGGACGGCGGGAGATGAAGATCGGCCGCGAGGAGTTAGCCAATTGCCTGATCTACCAGATCGGGGCGCTCAAGGGCTTTCTCGAAGCGGAGGGCATGAGCCTCCACCATATCAAGCCGCATGGATCACTCTATGGCATGGCGGCTCGCGATCCCGAGATCGCTAACGCTGTCTGCGATGCGGCGGACGTGTTCAAGACGCCCATTCTCGGGATGATCAACACGGAGCACGAGCGCGTCTATAAGGCCCGCGGCCATCGCTTTATCGGCGAGTTCTACGTCGATCTCGACTATGCGGATGACGGGAAGCTCATCATCACCCGTGAGCATGAGGCTGTCGCGCCGGAGGTTGCGGCGGACCGGGCGGTGCGGGCGCTCAAAGAAGGCCTTGTGCGCTCGGTCGGCGGCAAGGAGGTGCGCGTCGCCGCCGAGACAATCTGCGTCCATTCCGACACGCCGGGCGCGGACATCGTCGCCAAGGCGGTGCATGACAGACTTGTCGAGGAAGGCTTCATCGCGGCGCGCGCCGCGACCCACTAAGATTTTTGCTGCAAGGACATTTCCCCAATGGCGATCAAGACGGTCGACGCCCCGATACCAGGCACGTTCTATCGCCGGCCTTCGCCGGACCAGCCGCCGTTCAAGGGGGAGGGCGATGCGGTTGCAGTCGGCGACACGATCGGTCTGATCGAGGTCATGAAGACCTTCACGGCCGTAACGGCGGAGGAAGCGGGAAAGATCGCCGCCTTCCATGTCGAGAACGAAGACCCGATCATGGCCGGCCAGCCGCTTTACGACCTCGAAATATAGCTGGCTCATGGCCATTCGGAAGCTCTTCATCGCCAACCGCGGCGAGATCGCGGTCAGGATCATCCGTGCGGCCAAGGCGCTCGGAATCAAGACCGTACAGGCCGCAAGCGCCGCGGACAGGGACATGCTGGCCGTCCGGCTTGCGGACGAGACGGTTGAGATAGGGCCGGCCCACGCCGGCAAATCCTATCTCAACAAGGATGCGGTCGTGGCGGCCGCCGTGGCGAGCGGCGCCGACGCCATTCATCCGGGCTACGGGTTCCTTGCCGAGAACGCGGATTTCGCTGAGATGGTCGAGGCGGCGGGGCTGATCTTCGTCGGCCCGAAACCGGAAACGATTCGCGCCATGGGCGACAAGGCCACGGCGCGCGAGATGGCGGCGCGCGCGGATGTCCGCATCGTCCCCGGCTCGGAAGGACGGATCGAGGGGGTCGATGCGGCGATAGAAGCCGGCGCTGGCCTCGGCTATCCGCTGATGATCAAGGCCGCGGCGGGGGGCGGCGGGCGTGGCATTCGTGTCGCCCAGACGCCGGAAGAGCTTCGCAAGCAGATTCCGGAGGCAGCCGCCGAAGCGCGCGCCGCATTCGGCGATGGCGGCCTTTATCTCGAGCGCTACGTCGCCCGCGCGCGGCATATCGAAGTTCAGGTGCTCGGCGACGGCAAGGACGCGATCCATCTCTACGAGCGCGAATGTTCGCTCCAGCGCCGGCGGCAGAAAGTCTGGGAAGAGGCGCCCGCCGCCTGCCTGACGCCGGCTTTGCGTGAGGCGCTGTGCGCTTCCGCCGTGCGGCTGGCGAAAAGCGTCAGCTATCGAGGGGCTGGCACGCTCGAATATCTCTACGACGAAACGACGCACGAGTTCTTCTTCATCGAGATGAACACGCGCATCCAGGTCGAGCATCCGGTGACGGAGATGATCACCGGCGTGGATCTCGTGCAGGCCATGCTGCGCATTGCGGGCGGCGAGCCGCTGCCCTTCCGCCAGTCCGACATCACGATCCGCGGCCACGCTGTCGAAGTGCGGATCAACGCCGAAGACCCGGCGAAAAACTTCATGCCGGGGCCAGGCAAGGTGACCGCGCTCGCGACGCCTGAGGGCGAGGGCGTGCGCTTCGACACGATGCTCTACGAGGGTTATGTCGTTCCGCCTTTCTACGATAGCCTGCTTGGCAAGCTGATTGTCGGAGGCGAAACGCGACCCGCGGCGCTCGAACGCATGCGCTCGGCGCTTGACGGGCTCAAGATCGACGGCGTGCCGACGACGCGATCGTTGCATCTCGCGCTGCTGGAGAGCGACGAGGTGAAGGCCGGCGCGGTGCATACGGGCTGGCTCGAGAATTGGCTGACGTCGCGCCCGTTGGCGCCGGGCGAAGCGGCCTGAGAGGAGGGCGCGGGCATGGCCATGAAGGCACGATATTCGTTCGGCGGCGACGAGCATGTTTTCGTCGAGGTCGACGAAGAAATGTCGCTCGAGGCCTTCTTCAAGTCGCTCTCGATGACCAATGCTGTGCGCGAAAGCCGGATCAAGGGCGTGACGGAAATCTGTCCCGCCAACGCGTCGCTGCAGATCCGCTTCGATCCGGACCTCATCAGCCCCCAAGACATGCTGGCCGAACTCAAGCAGCTCGAATTGGCGGCGGAAAAGTCCGATGGAACGCTCAAGACCCGGATCGTGGAAATCCCCGTCTACTATAACGATCCCTGGACGCACGAGACGCTGATGCGCTTCCGTGAGCGGCATCAGGAGCCGGAATCAACCGACCTCGAATACGCGGCCAAGATCAACGGCTATGGCGACATGGCGAGCTTCATCCAGGCGCATTCCGGCGCGCCGTGGTTCGTTTCAATGGTCGGCTTCGTCGCCGGCCTGCCGTTCATGTACCAGATGGTCGAGCGGGCGAAGCAGATCGAGGTCCCGAAATATCTCCGCCCGCGCACCGACACGCCCAAGCTCACGGTCGGACACGGCGGATGTTTCGGCTGCATCTATTCCGTCCGAGGCGCCGGCGGCTACCAAATGTTCGGCATCACGCCGATGCCCATCTACGATCCGAAGCAGGAGGTGTCCTATCTCCGCGACTTCATGATCTTCTTCAATCCAGGCGACATCGTGAAGTTCAAGCCGGTCGACCGCGCCGGTTATGACGCAGCGGTCGAGCAGGTGGATAAGGGAACATTCAACCCGCCTATCCGGCCGGTGACCTTCTCTCTCGACGAGTTTCATGCCGATCCCGCCGCGACCAACGCCAAGATTTTGGGGGCGCTCCATGGCGCTTGAATTTGTAAAGCCGGGCCTTTCGACCACGGTCCAGGACCTCGGCCGGCCGGGCTACTATCATCTCGGCATTCCCGAATCCGGCGGCATGGATCGCTATTCGCTTGCCGCCGCAAACTTGCTTGTCGGCAATCCGGAGAATGCCGCGGTGCTGGAGGCTGTCTTTCAGGGGCCGGAGGTCCGTGTTGCGCGCGACTGCATCGTCGCGGTGACCGGCGCCGAAATGCCGCCGAAGGTCGATGGCGTCGAGCAGCCGGGCTGGACATCGTTCGCGGTCAAGGCAGGCCAGACGCTGTCCTTCGGCTATCTCAAGCACGGCGCCCGCGCCTATATCGCCTTTTCTGGCGGCGTCGACGTGCCGGTGGTGCTCGGATCGCGCTCGACTTATCCGCTCGGCGCGCTCGGCGGCCATGAGGGACGGCCGTTGAAAGCGGGCGACAAGCTCACGCTCGGCGCGGCGCCCTCCGGCGCAAAGCCTGGACGCAGCGTCGCGGCCGACCTGCGCCGCCTTCCGGGCAAGTCGGCCGAATTGCGCGCCGTGCCTGGCCTCTATTGGCATCGCATCACCGACGAAGCGGGCGTCCATTTCTTCGAGGATACGTGGAAGGTCGCGCCCGAGGCCGACCGCATCGGCTATCGCTTCCGCGGCGGGCGCCCGCTCGCCTTCGCCCCGCGCAAGCAGCCGTTCGGGGCGGGGTCCGATCCATCGAACATCGTCGACAGCTGCTACCCCTATGGCTCGATCCAGGTCCCCGGCGGCACGGAACCGATCGTCCTGCATCGCGACGCGGTGTCGGGGGGCGGCTATTTCATGCTCGGAACAATTATTTCGGCGGACATGGACCTGATCGGCCAGTTGCAGCCGCATCAGGCGGCGCGCTTCGTCAAGGTCGATCTCGAGACGGCGCTCAAGGCGCGAGCCGAAGAAAAGGCCCGCCTCAGCCGGCTAAGGCAAAGTCTGGCGTGACGAGAGGGCGCGCGCAGACGGGCGCTCCTACG
>CAWIKX010000005.1:0-191688 GCA_963836695.1 uncultured Alphaproteobacteria bacterium | reverse complement strand
GTGCAGGTCGCGTCTAAAGCCAAGTTGGCGCCGCCCGCGTTAGGCGCGAGTTAGACGGAAGACCGGCTCGATCAGGACTTAGCGCCAGCTGGCCGGCGCCTCTAGCGATCGCGTTCCGGGCTTGGTTGCGGCCGCGAGCTCTGCGAGCCCACGTCGATCAGACCTATGACATCTGATATTAGTACCCAATGGGCAGCACGGACCTCGGAAGGCTTGCTGAATCTATGTAGGTCAAGAGTAAGATCACATGTCCATCTGCGTCGGTCGACACCGAGTTGAGAGGGGTTACAGAAGTACTACGCGATGCAAAAATTTGTCTTCATTCACCTGCCGAAAACGGCTGGCTCCAGTTTTGATGATGCCCTCCGCCGAGCGCTCGGAGAACAAGCGGTAAGCCCGCCGTTCGCGGCTTCGCATCTCACCGAGGCGCAGGCCGCGACGCTCGATCTATACAAGGTCGTTTCGGGGCACATCAGCCTGACGGACGTGGAACGCTATTTTCCCGATCGCACAATCATCACGATCTTGCGGGATCCGATCGACCGTTGCGTGTCGTGTTACAATTACTTTGCGAAGGTGGCGCCGCCAGCGGACGAGTTGATGCCAGACGTGATCGCCGCCCAGAACCACGACATTGATGAGTTCTTCGCTCTCGATAGACAGGTCACCTATAGAAGCATCTTCAATAGGCAGACCCGACAACTGGGCGACCACGCCCTGAATCTCGCAGCGGATCACGGGGCGGCGCTGGACCGCGCAATGCGAGTGCTGGACCGCGCTGCCTGGATCGGACTGCAGGACAGCATCGCGTCGGACCTCGTGGAGTTGATGACGCGGCTCCCGGAGTTTGCGAGCATAGACATGAGGCCTTTGAACGTGACTCCCGGAAGGCGCGGCGTGGAGACGTTGAGCGCTGAGACCCTGGACAACGTTCGCAGCCTCAACGCCTATGATATCCGGTTGTACGATTATGCTGCCAGCATGCGGGCGCCAGTGCGAGGGCAACTGCGACGAGACACGGAGAAGACCATGTCCCTGCTCAAATGATTGAGGAGGATTCCAACGGTCACCCAGCTCGAGGCGGTGCGCGCCGGCGTCGGCTTAGGCGTCGTGCACGACTTCATCACTCGACGGTTCAACGACCTGAAGCGCGTCCTGCCCGAGCGCCGCGCGATGCGCTCCTACTGGCTGGTGACGCATGAGAATACGCGCGGCCTCGGGCGCATCCGCGCGGTCGCGGAGCATCTGGGGAAGGCGGTCACGCGCGACAGATCCATCTTTCTTTGAGGCCTGGTGACGCCGGATGCTCGCGACCGTCACGCTGCCTCGTCAGCTCACAAGGCGACGCGCCGAAAGAAGCCGGTCAGGACAGGTCTCCCAAACGGCCGAGCGCCACAAGGTTCCAGCGTCCGGCATGACCGCTTAGCCTGGCAAGCGAGAGCGGCGCGACATCGATCCGCGCGAACGCCGAGGAGCCAGCGCCGAGCGCGTTTACAATCGCCGCGCGGATGATCGAGGCGTGAGTCACGGCCAGCGTCGCGTTTTCGCGCGCCAGTGATTGCGTGAGCCAGGCTCCGACTCGCTCGACTAAAGCCGCGATCGACTCGCCGCCGTGGGGCGCAGACGCGGGATTGCCGAGCCAATCGGCGAATGCGTCCGGTTCGCGCTCAGCGACGTCCTTTGAAGCAAGACCGCGCCAGCGCCCATAGTCGCAGTCCCTCAGCGACATTTCGACTTCGGCGTTGAAACCCAGTGCTGCGGCCGTCTCGCGGGCCGCGCGCGCCGGGGCGGTCAGCACGCTCGCATATGGACGTAACCGGCCGTTCAACTTCTCGAGGGCGCCGACGGCGGAGGGTTCAAGCCCTTCGTCGTCGGGGAACCGCGCGGCGCGGATCGCGGGGGTGCTCCCGTGGGCTAGCAGGTCAAGGCGCGCGGTCATCGAGCCGCTCGCGCCCCGCGGTCTAGTAGGCCGCTTGCAGTCTGCCCACCTTCGCTTCCGCGAAATCGCGTTGGACCCAGGCGCCGAAGCCGAGCCCGAGCACCGTCCACAGCATCGCCTGCGCGCCAAGCGAAGCCATGCGGAACTGCCAGAGCACATCGGCAGGGAAGCCTTGTGGTGTCTCGTCCAGCGGAGGCATTACGAGAGCGAAGATGACGACCGCGACAAGAAAGACCAATGCGGCGACGATCGTCGCATTCCAAGCGCCAAGCTGCTCCATCAGGCGATTGCGCACGCTCCAAGCCGCGATCATCGAGCCTAGCGACAACAGGATCATGCCGAAATAGATCGCGGTGCGCAGACCGATCGTGTCGGGGTTGCCGATCGACGGCGGGTTCGCCGGATATTTGAGGATCGGGACGGCGTAGACCGCAAGGAAGCCGCTAAGCGCCAGCAGCGCAGCGGTCACGCGAGGGCTCCAGTTCCCCATGCGGCCGTAACAGATCGCGAAAGCGAGCGAGAACAGGCCGCCGAAAGCGATGCTGTAGGTGGTGACGCCGGTGAAGAGACCAATACCGGCCTGGGTTGGTCGGCTGACAATCTCATAGTCTGCCTCGGGTGGGGGCGGGGTTTCGCCTTTTGCCACCGCTGCGTCGTGCTCGGCCTTGGCTTTCGCCTCATCCATCGCCGATTCAAAGGCGATAGCGCGATCGACAGCGGGTTCGCCCACCACTTTCAACAAACCAAACGAGAGCAGGGCGGCGACGAAGCCGACGACCATGCCGCGCCACAACAAAGATCCTGTCGTCATCAAGATTATCCTCAACGCAGACCCGCGGGCGTCTCGGCGCCGGGCTGCCGTCCTCTACGCCAATACCTATTCGAGGATCAGGATTCTTCGTCGCTCACGCGGCCCATCGGAATCCGAACCCGTGGACTGCTTAGTGGCAGGGGAAGCCAAGCAGATGGCGGCTGTCGTGTACGAATTCATGCACGTACATGCCCCTGATGATCGAAGTCGCGCCCTCCTCCGCGCCGACGAAATAAACGCCGAGCAAGCAGATGAGGCCGGCGAAAATCACCCAGGGCAGCAACTCGCGGATAGGGATTGCAGCGGGCCGCGCGGCGGCGGGAGCAAATGTTGAGGCCATGTCGAACTCCTTGGGGATATCGCGCCCCCGTTTGAGAGATGCTTCGCCGCGGAAGGTCTGACTTTCGGCCCAAAGGACCGATTACAGTGGCGCGACCGTGCCGGAATTGCACCGGCTTCGATCCACGACGCGCATTTTTTCACATTACGAGCCCTGACGGCGGTGTCAATCGAGGGCGGGAGACAACACCTTGGGGGAGACGCTAGGCTGAGGCCTTGGTCATGAGCGCCGAAGGCGTGCGTATTGGTGCCCACGATCGGGAGCGTCCTGCCGGCGTCCGGCCATGTCCCTCGAAGACTCCCGCCCAGCTCCTCAGGCGAGTGGGCGTCACTGCGCGGTGAGTCCCCCGTCGACCATCAATTCCGCGCCGGTGGTGAACGACGATTCGTCGCTCGCGAGAAAGAGGATCGTGTTCGCGACTTCCTCCGCCTTGCCCATGCGCCCCATGGGCGAGGCGCGCGAAAGGCCAGCGCGCATCCGCTCTGGGTCTTTCGCCCGAGCGATTCCTTCCAGCACCATTGGCGTTTCCGCGAACGAGGGGTGCACCGAGTTCATCCGAATGTTGTAGCCGGCGCGGGCGCAATGGAGCGCCGCCGATTTGGTCAAGAGCCTGACCGCCCCTTTGCTCGCGCAATAGGCCGCTGAGGAGGGATCGCCGATGATTCCGGCGGCCGAGGAGAGATTGACGATCGAGCCGCCGCCCGTCTCCTTCATCGCCCGCACGGCTTCGCGGCAGCCCAGAAATGTCCCCTCGACATTGATCGCATTGACCTTGCGCCAGTCTGCGAGCATCGTCGTCTCGATATTGCCGAGGACAGCGACGCCGGCGCTGTTGACGAGAATATCGAGCCGCCCGAAGGCTGCGACGACCGCGTCAACCACCGCGCGCCAACGCGCTTCGTCCGTAACATCCTGCACGAGTATGAGATCCGCGTCGGCCCCGAGCGTCTTCAAGCCTGCTTCGTTGCGGTCGGTGGCGGCGACCTTGGCGCCTTCGGAGTGGAACAAAGCGGCGGTCGCCCGCCCAATGCCCGACGCCGCGCCGGTGATCAGCGCGACCTTGCCTGCGAGGCGCCCCGCCTGTCCGTTCATTGTTTCCTCCCTAGTCAAATTCGGGCCAACTTATAGTCTTGATGCGCTGGCTTCACGAAATCGAGACGGTCGCGCGGGCGAACCTATAGGCGCGCCTATGGAACAAGCGGCCGCTTTTTCGGTTTTTACTTCAACGAGCGAATTTGCCCCCCACAGATTCGCCGCTATGCCCCGCGCCAGGCCGCACACCCCTCGCGGGGCCTTTTTTGGTTTGACGCGTTGCTTGCGGCCGACGCCTTCTTGGGCGCCAGACTACACCTGTCATGCAAACGCGCGCGCTGGCCGCGTTCCTTCAAAGGACCCGTGCGGATCACGTCATCCCCTGAGAGGGGCACTCGCCTGTGGGAGGGCAGCCGGCGAGCCGGACGGCAGAGGAGTAGCCTGTTTTTGCCGCGATTTCCCGCTTTGGATGTATCCGCGGCTGAGACCGATACTGCACGGGTCTGGCAGCGCGGTCTCGGAAGGGCATCTTCGCTAATCTAGGTCGAAGCGTAGTGCCGAGGCCCTTGCGCTCCGGGTTCGAAGGCCATGGCGTGCGCTACGCCAAAAGCGTTCAAGGACCGGCCCAGTGCGTTGGCGGTAAACCGACGACCGATAAAGACAAGCGAGCCATCCCGGCTTCCGGCGGCCACAGGTTCGTCGGGCAGAATCTCCGGCGATTGGACGACCTTGCGGACGCTCTGCAGGAGCAAGCGGCCCCGTGGAGTGCGGACGACTCCTTTGATCCGCAGGATGTCGTCGCCGCGGGCATGGATCAGCGCGCTGAGCCATACCGTGAGCGCCGGCCAATCAAGCGCCTCGCCGAGGTCCAGCGTAGTGGCCCCGATGGGCGCCGCTGTTTCGGCGCAAGCTATCGGCAAGGTTTCCGGATCGGCTCCGGATGCATCTGGCAGTTCGGCAGGCGAGCCCATTATGGAGCCCGACAGCGCCGCTCCCGGATTGAGGACGTGAAGTGTCGCGATGAGGCGGCGCAGGGGCTCCCGCTCCGCGGCGTCCACCTTGGTGACGACGAGTCTGTCGGCCGCCTCGATCTGGCGACGGCCAAGACTTTCGTCCCGAAGTTGCGCGGCTCCGTGCAGGGCGTCGACGGTTACGATGATCTCGCCCACTACGATGTGGTGCTGCAGGACCGGGTCTGTGGAAATGGCCTCAACGATGGGCCCCGGGTCGGCAAGCCCGCTCGTTTCCAGCACGATGCTGTCAACTCTCGGCGCTGAGTTCCCTCCCACCCGATCGTCGCAGATCTCACGGAGCAGCGCCACGAGACCCGAACGCTTCTCGCAGCAGGCGCAGCCGCCAGCGAGAACACGCAGGCGCTTCGAGCCAGCCAGCAGGGCGCCATCTACGGGCGCGTCGGCGGCTTCGTTGACCACCACAATGGCGTCGCGCAACTCGCCATGGTGGAGATGATGGCGCAGCCAGGTGCTCTTGCCTGCGCCCAGGAAGCCGCCGAGAATCGTGAGCCGCATCCGGCCCTCACGCGGATCGCTGGTCAAGGGGCCGGCGCCTCGTCCACGAAGCGGGAGTCGAGCGGATCGACTGGACGGCCGGCAATGCGCTCGGCCGCCTCCCAAAGCTCGCTCAAGTTGTTGACGACCTCCTGATGGCCAGTTCGGTTGGCCAGAGTGAAACCGGAGCCCGAGCCGTCGTCATGCACGGTCAGGCCGTAGGAGGCGAGCACCGGGGAGAGGATGCGAGCCCGTTGCAGCCGACCGCGGATCCGATCGAAAGCGCTGCCTGCGCCCGCATCCGTCCAATGGCCCTGTGCGGCCGGAAACCCGCAATTCGCACACATTCTCTCGCCGGTCCCTTTCTCGTGGTCCTTCAGATGACCGGGGGTCGTTCCTTGCCGCTGAAGGGATAGCGCTTCCGGAAATCTTCCGCGATCTCCTCGAAGGTCGCCCAGCGAACGCCCTTGTGGCCGTTGACGTATTCGATCAACCGTTCGAGCATCATGATGACCTGCGGGCGGCCGCTCACATCGGGATGGATGGTGAAGCAGAACGCAGCATAGTCCATCTCGCGATAGACCCAGTCGAACTGCTGGCGCCACAGGTCCTCGATGTCGCGAGGATTGACAAATCCGTGACTGTTCGGAGCTTTCTTGATGAACATCATCGGCGGCAGATCATCGACGTACCAGTTGGCGCCGATCTCGACGAGATCGATCTCCTTGCCGTGCTTAAGCGGTTTCATCCACTCTTCCGCCTGCTTGGAATAGTCGATCAACGTCCAGCTGTCGCCGACCCGCGCGTAGAAGGGCTGGAAGTCGCGATAGCCCTGGCTGTGATCATATTTGAATCCGTATTTCTGCAGGAGAGCTGCGGTCGAGGCTGACATCTCCCACCATGGCGCGACATAGCCGCGCGGCTTCTTGCCGCTGAGTTTCTCAATGACCTCGATCGACTTCACGAGGACCGCCTCTTCCTGCTTGGGCGTCATTGCGACCGGATTCTCGTGAGAATAGCCGTGCGCGCCGATCTCGTGCCCCTCCTCGGCGATCTTGCGGCATTCGTTAGGGAAGGTCTCGAGGGAGTGACCCGGGATGAAGAAGGTTGTCTTCAAATTGTATTTCTTGAACAGGCGCAGGAGGCGGATGATGCCGACCTCGCTAGCGAAGACGCCCCGCTGAATATCGGACGGCGAATCGCCGCCACCGTAGGAGCCAATCCAGCCCGCCACGGAGTCGATGTCCGTGCCGAACGCACAGACGATCTCTTTAGCCATCTCTTTTTCTCCTCGATTTGCCGATCGTACTTGTTAGGCAGCCGGTCGCTAGCGCACGGCCGAAGATCTCATCACGCGTTACCGTCGCAAATTGCTCGCAGAGCGCCCGCGTCCCCGTCCTCGTCGCGGGCGCGCCGCCAAGATTAGACCTAAGGGCCGCGGTCACGGCCTCGACCGCCATCGGTCAGTAACGCTGCGCCGTCGGCAATAAGCGGTGAGCATTCACAGCGAACACGCCGCAAGGACCGCGTCCGATGCCCTCCGGATCGACGCCGTCTGCGCAGACGGCGCCGATCGAGCATTGAGCGCTTACTTTGGAACCGGGATGGGCTTCACCCGGTTCGGCTCGAGCCAGTCGGCGGGAGGCTTGCAGTCCGTGCAGTTCACCCCCGGCAGGCTGTCCGCGTACGTCACTGCAGGCAGCGGCTTGATCGTGGCGCCGGGCATTGCTGTGCCATTCTGCACTGCCGTCAGGTTCAGCTCAGGCAGCAAGTCACCGTTCAGCGCGGTGTCGATGAACAGCGCAGGCACCTTACTCTCCGGGAAGGTATTACAGCCATTCTCGAAAGCCAGACCGGTGCACAGCTTGATCTCATTATACGGCACCCAGGGCAGTGGGTATTCGACGTTGTGCGCCGTCAGCTTGAGCTTGCCGGTCAGTACTTCCATCATCACCTTGAACGCGTATGGTCCATCTGCCGGGCCGAAGCTCGCCGACAATCCCTTCAGCCCTTTCGCCTGCAACGCCGCGTCACCGATGTCCAGTCGATAGCCGTTGTTTGATTGACCGGAGATTACCACCAGTCGGTCGGGCCGGTGGTCCTTCACCGCCTGCAACGAGCCATACGTGCCGTCGACCGTCCAAATCGCGTCAATGTTCGGGTGGGCGGCCAAAACCTTTGCCACATTCTCCTGCGACGTGGCGTCGTTCCAGTTGCCGTAGAAGTCGCCAACGATCTTGATGCCGGGGTAGCGCTTGAACACGCCCAGCGCCTGACGGTCCATCAGATCAGTCAGGGCTGTGCCAGCGACCCCGTGGTTGATGACCATCTCGCCCTTGCCGCCCATCTCGTTGACCATCCACTGCGCCGAATTGGCGCCGTAGCGGCCCGACAGGCTGCTTACATTATAGGCGCAGGGCGCCGTCACGGTGCTGTCATAAGCGAACATCAGCACGTTATGCTTACATCCCTGTTCAATCACGCGGTTCAGCCCGGTTCCGGACACCGGATAGAACAGAATTGCATTGGCCCCCGCGGCAATCATACTTTGCAAGTCGGAAATCTGGTGCTGAACGTCGGTGCCCGAGATCACGGTCTTGAACTCGACCGTCTTGTCGTAGGGCGGCGTGCCGGCCAGGGCCTTGATGCCGTTCGCGGCCGCCGTTTGCCACACGTTCCCGCTATAGCTGAGGTCGAGGAACACCTTGTAATTTTCCGCCTCGGCCGAGGTCGGTCTCGCCAGTCCCCCCATGAGCGCAAGTACGCCGGCACAGTAAAGTAGGGACCTCGGTAACGTCTTGAGACGTCTTGGCAAACTATTCATCTTATCTCTCCCTTTCCTTAGTGGCTCCAGCGTCGCAGTGCGCCCCATCGCTCGCTCTGCAGTAACAGAGCGCCAACGATGATGACGCCCTCGATTATGTTGCGCAACCCTTGTGACAGACTTAACACTGTGATGATGGTCTCCAGCGCGCTCAAAAAAATCGCGCCGGCGAATGTGCCGAGGTAAATCCCCTTGCCGCCGACGACGCGTGCGCCGCCGATGACCACCGCCGCGATCGTCGGTAGCAGTAGCGGATCGCCAATATCGAGCGTTGCGGCCGAGGAATAGCCGGCTAGAAGCAGACCGCAGATACCCGCGCACAATCCGCTTAGCGAATAGGCCAGGACGGTCAGGCCGGCAATTGGCAAGCCGAACACCCATGCGGCGCGCGGGCTGCTGCCAATGGCGTAGAGCTGGCGCCCTTCGGCGGTGCCATTTTGAAAGATGGCGGCGATGACGACAAAGGCGACGATCAGATAGATCGGAATTGGCACGCCCAGCCAATGACCGCTCATCAACGCCTGCAACGCCGGCGCAACTGGTTGCTGCGCGAGACCCGAAGTAAAGCCAAGCCCGACGCCGAAAAAAGTAATACCCGAAGCGAGCGTCATGATGAATGGCGGCACCTTTGCAAGCGCGATGCCCAACCCGTTAATCATCCCAATCGCGGCGCAGAAGGCGAGCGTCGCTGGCACGGCCCAAGGCAAGGAAGCGTTTTGCCCGTTGGTCAGCACAGAAATCATCATCGCGCTGAGGCCTGCGACGACACCGATCGACAGATCAATCCCACCCAGCAGGATGGTCAGCCCTTGGCCGAAGGATGCTATCACGAGGAAGATCGAGGTCACCAGCACGGCGCTGAGCTGCTGCGTCAAGCTGGAACCCGGATTGAGTATCTTGGTGGCGATGATCAGGAGCGCCGCGCAGGCCAGCACCACGGCGACCGGCAGTAGCTCGGGGTTGGCCCAGGCAGTGCGCACCCGAAGCCTTGCGGGCTTGGATTCGCTCAAGGTCGGGGCGTCGCGCTTTGCCATTCAGCCCCCCTCTGCCGACGCAGCCGCAGCATTGAAAGATTACCGACGAAGAGGGCGACCAACATGATGATGCCGCTGAACACATTCGTGTAGAACGAAGCCGCTCCGAGCGCGAACAGCATTTTCTGCATCACCGTAAGGATGCCAGCGCCGACGACGCTGCCGAACACGCCGCCGCGCCCCCCTGTCAATGAAGTTCCCCCTATAGCCACCGCGGCATACATGAACAGCAGAAAGGTGTTGCTCGCCCGCGGATCGCCGCTGCCGGTCTGGGCGCTCAGCAAGTAGCCGGCTACGCCATAGGCGGCGCCAGCGAGCACAAAGGCCAGCAGCTTCGTGCGACGTACGTTGAGGCCCGAAAGACCGGCCGCATTCTCGTCGGAGCCGACCGCATAGATAGCGATACCCAAGCGAGTGCGGGCGAAGACAAACCATAGCAGCAGAACGCCGATGATGATCATCGCCGCCACCGGCACGACGTTGGCGATGTCCCCCGTCAGGCCATTGGCGATGGTGTCGGAAACCTCGCCACCGGGGGCAGCCAGAATCACAAGCGCCACGCCTTGGCAGGCGATCATCGTGCCGATTGTCACCGCCAGCGATTGGAGCCCGAGCCCGACCACCAGCCAGCCATTGAGCAGCCCCACCGCGGCTCCGATCAGCATCACTGCGACGAGCGAGCCGAACCAGCCGAGGATGCCGGCGCTCGTCGTCGCCACGACGACATTGGCGATGGCGATGACACCGATGGCGGAGAGATCGAGCTCCCCGGTGAGCACCACCAGCGTCAGCCCGGCCGCAGCGATTGCCAGCACAATGGTGTTGTCAAGCAGGTTGGTAATGGCGAAAACCGAGGTGGCGCTCGCCTCGCTGATTGCGTAGACGAGATACATCACCAAGTAGATCAATACGGCGATCGCCGCCCCCCGAGCGGGACGCAGTCGCGTGGCGAGCGACATCACTGTGGCGCCCCCGCCATTGGTTGCGCCTGCGCCGCCTGGCCGGAAGCGAGCGACAGCACCAGCTCCTGCGACAGCTCTCCCCCACTCACCTCACCGGCGATACGGTTGCGGTAAAGCACCAAGCAGCGATCGCAAAGATGCACCAACTCGTCGAGTTCGGTGGAGTAGAACAGAATGGCGCCGCCTTCGTGCACGAAGGCGCGCATCATGCGGTAGATGCTCTGCTTGGCGCCGACGTCCACCCCGCGCGTTGGGTCGAACAGCAACAGGCAGCGCGCGCCCACGACCAAAGCGCGCGCCAGCACCGCCTTCTGTTGGCTGCCGCCGGAGAGGTCGGTGATGGGCAAGGGCAGGAAATGCTCAGGCAGATCGACATCCGGAATCGCCTGCTCCACGAGCTGGCGCTCGCGCTGCTTGTTCAGGAAATGCATAGGACTGGCGCGCCGGATAACGGGCACAGAGATATTGGCGATGGTCGATAGGTCCTTGAAGATTCCTTCGGTCTTGCGCTCCTCCGGCACAAGCACCACGCCCGCTGCGCGAGCGACCCTCGGCGAGTGCAACAAACGGGCCGTCCCCGCCACCGCGATCCGCCCACCGTGCAGAGGATGCAGCCCGACTAGAGCGCGGAACAGGGGTCCCTGGCCGTGGCCTTCCAGCCCGGCGACGCCGAGAATTTCGCCGGGCTGCAAAGCAAAGCTGATATCCTCAATGCCCTCTCCGGTGAGATGGCTTGCCTCCAGTGCTGGCACGTCCTGCGGGCGCGCCGAAGAGGGGGCGGCGATGAACTGCTCGACCGCCGAACGCCCGGCCATGCTTCTGAAGATGTCGTCATTGCTCATCTCCGAAACCGCTTGGTCGAGCACCTTCTGTCCATTACGCAGAATAATGCAGCGCCGGCAGAGACGACGAATCTCATCGAGCTTGTGAGTGATATAGAGGATCGAGACGCCCTCCTTCAACACGCGGTCGATGAGCCCGAACAGCCATTCCCGATCAGATAGGGCCGAGGTGGGCTCGTCGAGCAGCAATACCGAGGGATTGCGGGCGAGCGCCCGAATGATCTCGACTCGCTGGCGCACGCCGAGCGGCAGCGAGTTCGACAATGTCGCTCGGCCGAATGTCGGCCGCGCCCCACTGCGCCAACGTCGCCTCCGCTCGTCGTCGCAACTCGCGTCCAGACACCAGCCCTATCGCGTTCTTCGGGGCGTCGGGCAGCGCCAGATTGGTGGCGACCGACAAGCTTGGCACCAAGCTGAGTTCCTGGAAGGCCGTTGAAACGCCCAGCCGGTTGGCGTCCACGATCGACGTCGGGCGGAACCGATCACCCTTTAGGTGAATCTCGCCGTGGTCGGGCGCGACCACGCCGCTCAGCGCCTTGACCAGGGTTGACTTGCCGGCGCCGTTCTCCCCGAGCAAGCCGCACACCTCGCCGGCATTCAAGGAGAAGGACACGTCCTCAAGCGCAACCGTGGCCCCGTAACGTTTGGCGAGATCGTCTACCTGGAGAACCACAGGTCTCACCGCTCGCGCTCCGCCCGTTTCCGCGGCTTGAGCACCGCCCTTGGTCCGACCTCTATCAAAGGTATCATCAGCATTTTCGCATGGTCAAGGACGAGCGTCCGTCTATATCGCGAAGGTCACGCGGCCGTCGTAGAGGTCCGCGTCTGGTCAGGCCTTTGCGACAAAACTCCGTGGAGCGGGTCATGTATTTAGCTCTTTTCGGAGCAGCGCGAACAGCTCTCCTTTGGCCTCGAACCCGACGCCTGGAGCGTCAGGGAGACGGACATGACCCTCGACGACGTCGGTGTCGTCGGCGAAACCCCCGAACGGGCGGAACACGTCGGGATAAGACTTGTTGCCGCCGAGGCGGAGCCCCGCCGCGATGTTGAGCGACATCTGATGGCCGCCGTGGGGGACAACTCTGCGATTCGACCAGCCGTTTTGCTTGAGGACGTCGAGCGTGCGCAGATATTCGACAAGGCCATAGGACAGCGCGCAATCGAACTGCAACCAGTCGCGCTTCGGGTCCATGCCGCCATAGCGAAGCAGGTTGCGAGCGTCCTGATGAGAGAAGAGGTTCTCACCGGTGGCGGTGGCGCCGCTATAGCGAGCGCTCAACTCGGCCTGCAAGGCGAAGTCCAGCGGATCACCCGCCTCCTCATACCAGAACAAGCCATAGGGCTCGAGCGCGGCGGCGTAAGCGAGCGCCGTGTCGAGGTCGAACCGCCCGTTCGCGTCGACCGCGAGGTGCTGGCCAGCCCCCACGATCGTAAGCACCGCCTCGATACGCTTGAGGTCTTCGGCAAGCGGCGCGCCGCCGATCTTCATTTTGACGGTGGTGTAGCCGCGATCGAGGTAGCCGCGCATCTCGTCCTGCAAAGCGGAGAGATCCTTGCCTGGATAATAGTAACCCCCGGCGGCGTAGACCCAGACCTTATCGTCCGGTGCGCCATCGCCGAATTGTTCCGCGAGGAGGCGATAGAGCGGCTTTTCCGCGATCTTGGACACAGCGTCCCAAATCGCCATGTCAAGCGTGCCGACGGCGACCGAACGTTCGCCATGACCGCCCGGTTTCTCGTTGCGCATCACGGCGGCCCAGATGCGGAACGGATCGAAGTTGGCGCCGGCGTCGTCTAGCAGGTCCGCCGGGTTGGCCTCAGCGAGTTGCGGCAGCAGCCGCTCGCGCATCAGCGCGCCCTGGCCGTAGCGGCCGTTCGAATTGAAACCGTAGCCGACCACCGGCGCGCCGTCGCGAAACACGTCGGTCACGACCGCGACGACCGAGCAAGTCATCTTCGAGAAGTCGATGTAGGCGTTGGCGATCGGGGAAGCGATCGAGATGGTCCGCTCACGGACGTCGACGATGCGCATCGGCACAACCCTTCATGTTCCGGTTAGTCGGGAACCGACTTCGAGCGCCTCCGCAAGCACAACGACGCCTCACTTGATCCCATCCGCCAATTGCGATCCAATGCCGTTCCGTTATCGCCCTATGCCGACAATGACATGGGCCTGAGCCGGCCTATCTCCGGGCAGGCATCCGCATAATCGAGGTGATCTGAGCGCCGCGCGCCCTAACCGCCGAGAAGGTCGAATTCCGCGCGCATCGCCTCGCTCGACAATCCGGCGCCGAGCAACACGGCCGCAAGCACCCGCGCCTTCGGCCCGCTGAGATCGCCAGCGAAGATCGCGCCGGCGCGCTCCAGGTCGCGGGCGCCGCCGTTACCATAGATTGGGCGCACGCGTCCCCGTGGGCATCGAGAGGTGATTATTACCGGTATGTCCGCCGTGATGACTTCGGCGACTGCCTTGGTGACCGACGGCGTAGCGTTGCCACGCCCAAATCCTTCGATCACGATCGCCTTGGCGCCGCTGTCGGCCGCAAAGCGAAGGAAGCGGTCGTCCGAACCCATGACAAGTTTGATCAGGTCGACGCGGCTTTCTACTCGCTCCGCCGCGAAGGTCTTGCGCAGGACCGGACGGCGGTGGACCGACACCCGCCATCCATCGATCTCGCCGAGTTTGCCGTGCTCGCCCGATGCGAAGGTGTCGACCCGCGAAGTGTGTGTCTTGGTGACGTCGCGCGCGGCGTGGAACTCCTGTTCGAAGGCGATCATCACGCCGAGGCTGACCGTCGCCGGGGTGGCGGCGATGCGCACCGCGTCGGCGATGTTCCGCGGTCCATCCGGGTCGTGCGTGTCGGCGGCGCGCTGAGCGCCGGTGAACACCACCGGCTTGTCGGACGCGACCAAGAGGTCGGCCAAATAAGCGCTCTCCTCCATCGTGTCCGTGCCGTGGGTGACAACCACGCCTGTCGTGGCCGGATCGGCGAGGTGGCCTCCGATGTGCTGCGCCAGACGAAAGGCAAGCGGCAGGTCGATGGCGAACGAATTTACCTTGCAAAACTCGTCGACCACGAGATCGATTCCGTCCAAGGGATCATGGAGGCTTTCGCGCAGGCTATCGCCGTCAACGCTCGCCGCGCTGTGGCCGCTTTTGCGATCGTGACGCGAAGCGATGGTGCCCCCGGTGGTGACCAGGACGATTTTACTCATGCGTGGGTTTGCCTCAGTTCTCGCCGACTGGTCGGACTTTACAGCAGGATCAGCGCCGACCACGGGGTGCCGCGCGTCCTTTCCACTATCACTCGTTCGCATGCTCTGGCGCCGCGCCGATCTGTTCGCGGTACCAGTCCAGGATCTCTGATCCGGTCCACATCACGACGCCATCTCGCGCAAGAATGTGGTCGTAGAGCATCTCCAGATATTTGATTCGATGAGGCGCGCCCGTGAGATAGGGATGAATCGAGATCGCCATCACGCGAGGCTGGTTGACCCCCTCCTTGTAGAGGCGATCGAAATGGTCGACGCCCCGCAGGAAGATTTCGTCAGAGCGATGTCCCTGAACCGCCGTGATCACGACATCGTTGATCTCGACCGTGTAGGGCATTGCTACGATCGGCCGTGGCGACGCCTGGATCATGACGGGCTGGTCGTCGACGCACAAATCGCAAACATATTCGATACCGGCTTCGGCCAGATGATCCAGTGTTTCGACAGTTTCGGTGAGGCCGGGGCTTTCCCATCCCCGTGGCGGCTTACCTGTGACGGTCCGGATAGCCTCGATCGTGTCGCGGATCGCAGCCCGCTGATCTTCGACCCGATGCATCGGCCGCTGGACGTAGCCGTGTCCAACAAAATCCCAACCGGCTGCAAAGGCCGCCTTACAGGCCTCCTCGTACTGTGCGCAGGCTGTGCCGTTCACCGCGAAGCTGGCCTTTAGACCACGAGCATCGAGAACTTCCAGAAACCGCCAGAACCCCACCCTCATTCCGTACTCGTGCCACGCCCAATTCGGCGCGTCCGGCAAGAGCGGCTGGCCCATGGGAGGCGGCAGGACCGTGCGCGGCATCGGTTCGCTCGGATTCCAGTTCTCCACATTCACGATCGTCCACACCGCAACTCGTGCGGCTCCCGGCAGACGCAGTTTTGGGCGCGTCACGATTGGCTGATAGGGAAGGCGATCGCGAATTGTCGATGGCGTCATTGTGGTTCCTTAGGCTCGGAGGCAGGAGCTTCCTTAAATCTTGTCGGCAGTAAAGCCGCGGTAGGCAGACACTTGTCCAGCGCCAAGAGCGCCAGACACACTGCTAAGACAGCGGCTAGCTGCAGAGCCTCAAGAGGAGGTCTCGGATAGAGCGAGTTTGCTGGTGGGATCTTTGCCACGGATGGCCCCATCGGGTCGACGCCAATTGTAATCGTGCAACCAACTCCGCAACTGCGTGGTCAGCTGGTCGGAGCGACGGTAGGGCCTGGCGTAGGCCCATTCGTGTTGGGCGGTCTGGATGAGCGCGCGAAGGCTGGCTGGCCTGTTGCCTTCGGGCCGGAATCCAGACATTCCACCATGGGGACGACGCGCATCTGTTTAGAGGGAAAGGACGTCTCCTTGTGTTAAGGCGAGCGAAGGGCTCACTTAGGCTGCTCGTGTCGGAGAGCAGCAAAATAGTTGCGAGCCAAGACAAGCCAATAGAAGATCAACCGTTTCAGAGCTGCGAAGTTTGAGGGCGGAATGGCGAAGCGGCCAAAAGCGACGGATTTGACGGTCGCCAGGATGGACCCAAGCGACCGACGGGTCATCGGTCAACAAGTCGTCGCTCGAATCCTTGAGCTCATTCGGACCGGCAGCCTTCGAGCGGGCGACAGGTTGCCGCCCGAGCGTGAGCTCATCGAGATTTTTGGCATCAGCAGGCCAAGCCTACGGGAAGCTCTTCGCGCCTTGTCGATGTTGGGAGTCGTCAATTCCCTGCACGGCGGCGGCGCCTATGTCAGCGATCTCGAAGCGCGGACGCTGCTCGCGCCCCTCGATTTCTACATGTCCTTGACCAAGGCTAATTTCGCCGACGCTTTTGATAGCCGCAGGGTCATCGAGATTGAGATTGCACGAAGAGCGGCCGCGAGGGCGACGCCAGCAGATATCCAGGATCTCCGCGGCATCATCGAGGCCCATAAGTCCGTGCAAGACGATCCCGTCGGCTTTCGCATTCTCGACACCCGTCTCCATGAGAGGTTGTCAGAGATCGCCGGCAACGCCGTGCTCCAGCGGATCGCTTACGGACTGTACAATCTCGGCCTCGACTTCCAGAACTTTGACCGGCGGACGCGAAACGAACCAGGGCTGATCGCCCAGAGCACGGCAGATCATGTGAGGATCGCCGCTGGGATTGCAGCGCATGATTCCGATCACGCTGCAGAAGCAATGTCGGAGCATATCCGCAATATCGAACTCAGCACCCGGCGTGTCCTTTCCAATCCGGGGGTCCCGCGTCCTTTGAACAGCGCACGACGAACGACGATCGCTGCGACGAACGTCGCCGCTCGGGGGCCTAAGGCGGCGCGACCTCGCTCATAGGCTTGAGATCGACATCATTGGCCAGCGCGACGGCGCGCGGCAGTTCGGGCAGCATCGCCGCACTAAATCCGTCCGCCACGGCTTCGGCGTAAATGTCTCGTACGCTGCTCGCCAGGCGCCCGTTCACGCGAGCTGACCGCGAAAATTGAACGACGTCGGAAATCGTACGCAAGGCGTCGTCGAGCGCATATGGATGGCTTTGGCTGTCGCCGGAGACGACCCAGCCGATAAACGTGTCATAGAACTCGCAGTGCATGCGGCTCGAACGCACGAGGTTGTCGAAGGACGCGGCGTCAAGTCCGGCTTTGACGGCAAGCGTGAGGGCCTCCGAATAGAGCGCCGCGTAGCCGAGCGATATGAGGTTGTTGACCAGCTTGAGCCGGTGACCATTCCCAAGCGCGCCCGCATGTTGGATTGTGTTGGCGAAGGCAGAGAGCACGGGCCGGATTCGCTCCAGCGCCGAGAGCTCGCCGCCAACCATGGTCGACAGCGTCCCTAGCCATGCCTCGTGGGGTGAACGGCCGAGCGGCGCGTCAACAAACACGAGGCCGCTCGGCGCGTATTCTCCAGCCAGGCGCAACAATGTGGAAGGCTCGGAGGTGGTGCAGTCGACGATAGTCAGTCCGGGCTTTGCGCCAGCCGCGAGTCCGTCGTCATCAGCCACCAACGCCTCGACCTCCTTTGCTCCAGGCACGCAAAGAATAACGATGTCGCAATAAGCCGCCATGGTCTTGGGGCTGGAGACTTCGCTTGCGCCGCGCTGAACGAGGTCGTCGATCGCGTTGCGGCTCCTGTGAGCCATCACCTGCAGCGGGAAGCCGCGCTTCACGATGTTGACGGCCATGCCATGGCCCATATGGCCAAGACCGATAAAGCCGACATGGAGCGCGTCTTGCTTCATATGCGCTGTCCCCGCCCATCCCGCAGCCGGCGATCAAGAAGCAGTTCATCGCGGATCTCCCTGTGGCGCGTCGAGTGGCAAGGCCGACGCGGCTTTTGGGCGGGAACGTTTGGCCCCGCCAATGAAGGCGCGTGTTCCCGCAAAGCGCTTGACCGCCATGACAAGCAGGAGGATCAGCCCCCAAGAAGCGAGCGCGAGGTGAGGACTGACGTTCAGGAGATTGAAGCCGCTCGCGACGACTTGAAGAATCCAGAGCGCGACGAATAGACCGCCAACTCCGCCAAAACCTCCATAGGGGTCCACGCCGCCCAGGATGGCCGCAAGGATCGTGATCAAGAGGTATGACTGCGCAATGTCCGCGCCTGCCGAATTGAAGCGGGCCATCATGATGACCGCGGCAAGCCAGCACAGAATGCTGGAAATGACATAGACCCAGACTTGCACGCGGTGCGTGTTGACGCCGGAGAACCGGGTCGCCTCCAGGTTCGATCCGATCATGTGGATGCGCACCCCAAGCTCGGTCCGCGTGAGCAGCACATGGAGAGCGAGAGCCATAACGCCAAACACGACGAACGAAAGAGGCAGGCCCGCTATCGTCTTGTTGGAGATCGCGACCAAGGCGTCGGGGAAGCCGGACAGAGTGCGGCCGCGGGTGAAATAGATGCTGAGGCCATGAAGCAAGGTCATGGTTCCCAGCGTCACCAGGATCGGATGGATGCCGACGACGGCCACCAGCAATCCGGTGACCAGTCCGACGATGATGCAGCTCAAGAGTCCGGCGGCGAGCGCGGCGGACAGCCACAGAGCAAGCGTCGCGCCGCTTGCATGGGCCGGCATGACCGCGGTCAGGATCCAAGCCATCAACAGGCTCGCCTGATTTGCCGTGGCTATGATCGCCAAATTGATGCCGCCCGATATGAGGGGGATAGCCATGGCCAGCGAGAGCAGCCCGAGCTCAGGAAGCTGAAACATCATCGCCTGGAGCGTGGTGACGCGCGGAAAGGTCGCTGGCATAAAAAACGAGAAGGACGCAACGAGCAGAGCAAGCAGCGCGAAGAGACCGGCGATATTGAGTGGACGCGTTCGAAGAGTTGCAATCAGTTGGTCGAGCTGGCCTGACCTTCGACCATTGGACTGGGCGAGATGGGGAGGCGGGGCGCGCATCACGCGAGCCTCGCGACGAACGATTTGCGCCCGCGAGATTCCGCATAGGCGGTCATGCTGACGGAAATCAGGATGGCGAAGCCAATCACGACGCCGAAAAAATACGACGATACGCCAACCAGATTGAGCCCGTTCTGCAGCATCGCGAGAAAGAGAACAGCCAAGACAACGCCGGCTACGGATCCGACGCCGCCAACCAGACTGGCTCCTCCTAAAATCGCAACCGCGAGCACATTCAATTCCTGCCCAGCCATTGCTGTGGGAACCGCCTGGTGGACGCGACCTGCCTGAATGAATCCGGCGACAGCGGCAAGGAGTCCGAGGTAGCCGTAAGCAAGCAACTGAACGCGAAGGACGCCGACGCCGACCCGGCTCGCCGCCTCCGGATTGCCGCCGAGCGCATAGACTTGGCGTCCCATCCGCGTCCAAGCCATCAGATATTGGGTCAGCAGAACCACTCCAACCATGACAACCATCGGCAGAGTGATCTTTACGATTCCGGAGGCCGTGGCGAAACGCAGGAACGTGATACGGCCTGACCACCAATCGGGCAGGTTGTAGACCTCCTCCGCATTGGTGAAATAAATGAGCAGCGCGTAATAAACGCTCGAAGTGGCGATCGTGACGATGATGGAGACGACGCGCAGATAGTATGTGAGCAGAGCATTGATCGACCCCATCGCCACTCCGAGAATCGCCGCCAGCGCGAGCGCCGGCGCGGCCGGATAGCCGAGCTGGACGACAAGGTAGGCGGCGACATACTGAGTTGCGGCCGCCGTCGCGGTGAATGAGACATCTATGCCCCCGGACACTAGGACCACAAAGACGCCGGCGGCGAGAATTGTGGTGACGGAATAGGCTTCGATCAAATTCACGAAATTTGAGAACGTCAAAAAATAGGGCGACGAGAGAGAGAACACGATCGCCGTCGCGAGGGTCGCGGCCAACAACGCGGATTCCGTGCGTCCAAAGACGGCGCCAAGGAGCCTACGCATAGAGCGCGTCCGAAAGCGCTTGCTGATCGCCGACGCCGGGTACGAATTCCCCCAAGATCCGCCCATTGCGCATGTGCAGAATGCGATCGGAATTGTAATAGACTTCGGAGACCTCATCGGAGATGAGGAGGATGGCGACTCCCTGATCCGCGAGGCGACGCATCAGTTCATATATGCCTTGCTTGTTTCGAACGTCGACGCCGACGGTCGGGCTATCGAGGATCAAGACCCTGGGATCCGTCGCCAGCCACTTCGCAAGGACAACGCGCTGCTGATTGCCGCCGGACAGGGTCTGGACAGGGGCGTAGGCGTCTGGCGCCCGGATGCTGAGCCTCGCTATCCAATCGCTAGCCAACCCGCTTCGACGACTGGGCGCAACGAGCCCAATCGCGCCGGCCAATCTGTCAAGAACCGTGATGGCGATATTATCGGCGATCGATTGTTTGAGATTGAGGCCGAGCGACAATCGATCTTCGGAAACGTACGCAATGCCCGCTCTCACTGCGTCCTGGTTTGTGCGCAGATTGAGCGGCGCTCCATAAAGCAGAATTTCGCCGCGCTCCAGCGGAGACATCCCGAAGAGCGCCAAGGCAAGTTCGGTTCGACCAGCTCCCAACAGCCCGATCAGGCCCAGAATCTCGCCTCGGCGAAGACTAAAGGAAACGTCCTCGAACTCGCCTGCGCGCGAGACGCCTCGCGCTTCCAGCGCTGGGCGCTCATCGCGCAAGGCGCGAGCCGTGACTTCATGTACGATGCTCTCGCCGGTCATCAGCTCCCCGAGGCGGTGGTCGTTGATCTCGGAGGCCGGGAACGTGCCGACCTTGCGTCCGTCGCGCAAAACGGTCACGCGCTCGGCAATCTCGACAATCTCCTCCAATCTGTGACTGACAAACACAACGGCGACCCCCAATGTCTTGAGCCGGCGCACGGTCTCCAGCAACAATTCGACTTCGCGTCGCGTAAGCGATGCAGTCGGTTCGTCCATGAATAGGATCCGCGCATTGGCGGCCAGCCCTCGACAGATGGCGACGATCTGGCGCTGCGCGACGGGGAGCGTCCCGACCTTGGCATTGAGAGGGAGCTGCGCATTCAAACGCGCGAGCGCGGCGGAAGCGGCGTCGTGCATGGCGCGCAGCGGCGGCGGAAGCAAGGGCGACCGGAGCTCGCAATCGATCGCGATGTTCTCGAGCACGCTGAGATTGGGAAAGAGGGACAGGTCCTGGAAGATCACCTGGACGCCAAGCGACTTCGCTAGCGGAGGCGTGAGGCTCGAGTAGCGGGAGCCGTCCACTGAGATCGAACCGCCACGATCCGGGGCGTGAACGCCGCTGATGATCTTGATCACGGTAGACTTCCCCGACCCGTTCTCGCCGACGAGGCAATGCACTTCGCCCGGATCGACTGACCAATCGAACCCGTCAAGCGCTATCGTTCCGCCAAATCTCTTGCTGATCCCAGTAAGCGAAAGGAACGGAAGCGAAGCGTCGCCGGCGGAAGCATCCATCGTCATGGCGGTCGTCTGAGGACCCGCTATCTCAGAGAATGGGGATCAAAGGCTTGGCGCCGCGCTTCATCTGGAACGACCCCGTGAAGCGCGCCGTTTCATCAAAGCGTCAGATGATCTTGGCCCACTTGTCGATGGTCTGTGGATTGAGATCGATCTGCTTGTTGGCCCGGATAACATGCTTGTCGGTGTTGACCTGGACGACCCCCATGCCGGGCAGCTCCATGCCGTCTTTGATCTCGCCGCCCGTCGCCAGTGTCTTGCCGAGAGCGACAAGCGCATAGCCCGAGTCGACCGGATTCCAGAGAAAGCCGCGCGTGATGGCGCCTTCCTTCATGAGCTTGAGACCCTGGCTCGGAATGAATGGCCCGACGACGATGACCTTTCCGATCTTGTCTTGATCGGCCACCGCTTGCCCGGCGCCAATCGGCCCGTTGGCGCCGAAGATAAGGAACCCTTTGAGGTCGGGATGCGCCTGCATCTGGTCGATCGCTGTCTTGTAGCTGTCGTCGACGCTGTTGGAGACGCCAAAGCGGTCGCCGATTTGCTGCATCTTCGGGTATTTTTGCTTCTGCAGCGCGACCGCATAATCGGCCCAGAGGTTGTGGAGCGTGACGGTCAAGCCGCCAACATAGACGACATACTTGCCTTCGCCGCCGATCGCGTCTGCGAAGGCCTCAAGATGCGCCTCGCCGAAGGCCTTATCCTGGATGAGCTCAACATCCCAATCAGCGTTCTTCTGCTCAGGCGACTCGTTCATGACGACTTTGATGCCGGCCGCTTGAGCCCGACCTAGCACAGGCTCAAGCGCTTTGCCGTCATTGGGTACCACGCCGATCACGTCGACCTTCTTTGCGATCAGATCCTCGATAGCTCGGACCTGTTCCGCCGGGTCGTCGGTTGTCGGATTGATGATCGAGGCGTCGACGCCGAGTTCCTTGCCGGCCTGCGTCACCCCCTTGGCGACATTGTCGAACCAGGGGATCTTCACCTTTCCGACAACGCCGATCTGCACGGGGTTGTTGGCCGCCCTGACGATTGGCGAGGGCAGTATGGAAAGCGCAGCGAGCGCGCCAGCGCTCTCTAACCACGGTTCGCCGAGTAATCCTTGGCATTTCGTGTCTCCTCCCGTTCTTTTTTGGTCGGCTTGAAGTCCGCCGATGGGGCCGTAAAAAGTGGACAGACCACTCGTATATTTCTGTCCGATGCTCGTTGGGGAGTCAAGCGGGCCCGTCAACCGCCAAGACTGAAGTCGGTCTGGTTCAAGCTGACTTCGCGGCCGGCGCGCTACATCGTCGCTAACGCGGCTCTGGCTCCCGAATGCCGAGAAGGGAGCGCTCGCTTTTCCGATCGAACAAATAAACCCGATCGGGGGCAAAGGTGGCGTGAACCGCCTGACCTTCCTGAAGACGCACCTTGCCGGCCACGAGGACGTTCAGCCGATCGTCCGACGCCGGTCTTCGCCCGCACGAGCGTCGTGTGCCCCAGCGGTTCCACAGTGTCGACCACGCCCGCGACGCTGAATGCGCCAGTCGTTGCGGGCTGATCGGAAAGGACGATGTGCTCCGGCCGGACGCCTAAGGTGACCTCCGGCGAAGAAGCTCCGGCGACCGCCTGCCGTGCGGGGGCCTCCATGGTTAGCGTTGTCTGCTCGGCGGGCAGGACTATGCGCTCGCCCTCGACACGCCCTTTGAGAAAGTTCATGGGGGGACTGCCGATGAAGCTCGCGACGTAGATATTCGTTGGCTCCTCGTAAAGATCGGTCGGGCTTCCAACCTGCTGGATCCGTCCGGCGCGCATCACGACGATGCGGTCTCCCATGCTCAGCGCCTCGATTTGATCGTGGGTGACGTAGAACGTCGTCACGCCCAGCCGTTCCTGAAGTTTGATGATCTCGGCCCGCATCTCCATACGCAGCGCCGCATCGAGATTGGACAGAGGCTCGTCCATCAGGAACACGCGGGGCTCGCGCACGATCGCCCTGCCGAGCGCGACGCGCTGACGTTGGCCGCCAGAAAGCTCCTTTGGCCTCCGCTGGAGAGCTCCATCGATGCCCAGGAGCTCGGCAGTCTTACGCACTCGTTGTTCGATCTCGGCTTTCGGGACTTTTCGGAGCCGCATGCCGAAGGCCATGTTGGAGTACACGTCGAGGTGCGGAAAGAGCGCGTAATTTTGAAAAACCATCGCGATATCGCGGTTGTGGGGCAGTTCGTCGGTGACGTCCTTGCCGTCAAACAACACCTGACCTTCACTCGCGACTTCGAGCCCGGCGATGATGCGCATTGTCGTGGTTTTGCCGCAGCCAGAGGGACCCACGAAGACAATGAACTCACCGTCATTTGCGGACAGCGAAAAATCTTCGACGGCGACGATCTCGCCGAAGCGCTTCCACACTTGACGCAACTCGACCCGTGCCATTCGACCCTCTCTCCCGGAAGCGTACAACGAGACAGCCAAGCGGTCGGCAACTAAAGACCTCGACTGGCTCTCGCTGTCAGTATCCTCCCGTCGACCTTGTCCTTCTGATTGATGCACGGGAAGCCGCGCCCTGTCCACGCAGCCAGACGACCCCTACGTTGGTGCGCGTTGACCGCCCCGGTGCGCGTGTATTACGCTGATATTCCCGCTGGAGCTGCAGAAAGGGGTCTGCGGGATTTTCTCAGGTTGAGTGTCCGGCAACCGGGCAAAGAATCGGTCGCGAAACCTCTGCACTTTACGAGAGGAATAACACGCTAAAGAAAAGTGTTTGATGGCCGTAGTCGAGGCCGCTTCACATCCAGGGAGGAAGCAATGACAAATCGTTACGACGACGAAAAGTTCGGCTCTGTCGTTCGCGAGTACGTGCGCGGCCGGATCAGTCGCCGCCAGTTCATTGTTCGCGGCGCGCAACTTGGCCTATCGGCGGCGGCGCTTGCCAAGCTGACGCAACCCTCGAGCGCCGCAGACAATTTGATAGACTCCGATCCCGCATCCCCGTTTGAATCTCCGATCACGTCCGAGCGCGTCGCGTTTCTCAAGACCAAGCCTTACAAGGGCACGACAATCAACGTGATGGTTCTAAAAGCCACGGTTGGCGACGGGCTGAAGTATCACGTTCCGCATTGGGAAGAGGCGACCGGCGGCAAGGTGAATGTCGCCGAGGTGCCGATCGAGACGCTGCACACCCAGATCTTCTCCGATCTCTCGAGCGGCCTTGGCAAGTACGACGCCTACATGACCGGCGCCTGGTTCTACGGCGACTTCTTCGTGCCTAAGGAGCCCTATATCGTTCCGGTCGAGAAATTCCTCTCCGATCCCAAACACTCGCATTGGGAGCCCGATCAGTGGCTCCCCGCGATGCGCAAGCTCTACTCATGGGACGAGAAGGTGTACGGCGTCTTGTTCGACGGAGACGCGCAGGCGCTCTACTATCGCAAGGACATCTTTGCAAAGAAGGAGGTTCAGGACAAATTCAAGGCGAAGTACAACTACGACCTTCCGGCGCCGCCAAAGACGACCAAGGAATATCATGACGTCGCGGATTTCTTCACCGGTTGGGACTGGAACGGCGACGGGCAGAGCGACTGGGGCATTTCGCTACACGCCAAAGTCAATGAGCAGGGCTTCTTCCACTTCTTGACCTTGTCGGCTCCGTTCGTCGTGTCGGCGGACAACAAATACTATTTCTTCAACCCCGACACGATGAAGCCGCTGATCAATTCGGAGGGCCATGTTAGGGCGCTTGAGGACTACGTGAAGTTCCTGGCCAACGGACCGAAGGAGGAAATTGCCTGGACGCTTGGCCAGGGCTGGAACCTGTTCCTCGACGGTCACTCGGCGACCGAGCCGACCTGGGGCGACCTGCCGACACTCGCCCAGGATCCCAAGACCTCAAAAGTCCAGGGCAAAATGGGTGCTGCCCCGCTGCCTGGTACGACGGAGGCGTTTAACCCGATCACCGGCCAGTGGAAGAAATATGACCTCAATCAGGTCGGCAACACCAACGGCGGTTCCTGGCACTGCGTGATCTCGCGTCTGTCGAAGAAGCAAGAGGCGACGTACGATTTCCTCGCCTTCATGGCTAACAGGAAGAACGCCTTGTTCAATTGCACGACCGGCTGGACTGGCGTGCAGCCCGGGATGAAGTTCGAGTACATCGCCCCCATGGGATCGGGCAAAGTCAGCGACTGGACGGGCGCCAATCCGCCGTGGAACGAAGACGACGTCGTCGAGTACCTCAAGGCTTACTATGCGGTTCTGGCCGCGCCCCTGCAGCAAGAATACCTCCGAATACCGGGGGCGGCCGAGTACTGGCACGAGCTCGACATCAACGTTTCCGCTGTGCTCGGCGGCCAGGTCCAGCCGAAGGCGGGGCTCGACGCCACCGCGGCCGCCTGGGAAAAGGTCACCGAACGGTACGGTCGCGAGAAGCAGAAGGCGCTGTACAAGGCGTCGTTTGCTTAAAATGCATCGGCTGGGCCGCCCGGTGATCTGGGCGGCCCAGCTACTGGCGTGAATCCGGGGGAGGTCTGGTTGGCGGCGCGGCGAGTTCGAACGCCTCGAGTACGGAGGCTACTTCAAATACGCACTGCTTCTCCCCGCTGTAATCTGGGTCATCGCTTTCACGTTTCTGCCTCTGCTCTCGGTGATCCGCTTCAGCTTCTCATCCTATGTGATGGGGGAAGGGATCACAGGATTTGTCGGCTTCCAGAATTACGTCGACGTTCTGACCTCCGGCCAGTTTTGGCAGAGTATCCTGGTCACGATCGTGTACACCGTCGTCGCGGTGCCGATCGAACTCGTCCTCGGCTTTCTCGCGGCGTGGCTGGTGAGTTTGGGCGCGCCCGGCTCCAAGACGTTCCGCACCATCATCGGTTCGCCTCTGTTCACGCTCGAGGTGGCGATCGGCTACCTCGGGGTGACGTTCTTCACGGATCAAGGCGGACTGATCGCCGTCCCCCTCTCGGCTCTCGGCATCCACGTGCCCTGGATGTCGACGGCTTACGGCGGCATCGCGGGCGCCATCCTTCTCGATGTCTGGCGATGGACCTCGTTCGTTTTCATCATCGTGCTCGCCGGGCTTGCTGGCATCCCGAGCGAACTCTACGACGCCGCGGCCCTTGACGCGAAGGACCATTGGCAAGTGATGTGGCATCTTGCGGTGCCGCTCGCATGGCCGGTGATTACGATCGCGCTGTTGCTGAGGACCGTCGAGTGCCTGAAGGCTTTCGCCATTCCCTTCGCGCTGACTTCCGGCGGCCCTGGAACGAGCACGCAAACCTTTAGCGCGATGGACTATCTGACGACCATCCAGTTCTTCGATTTCGGCAAGGGATCGGCGATGGGAATCGTGTACCTCATACTGGCGTCGGCGGTCATCGCCGTGTTTTTTCAACAGATGCGTAAGCGCTTGAGTTGAGGCGAGCGATCCGATGATCAACATTCTCTGGACCCGCGCCAGCTTCAGGTCGCGTCTTGTCGTGTACGTTCTGTTGGTCGCGGCGGCCATTTTCACCGCCATTCCCTTCGTTTGGTCCATTATCAATTCCGTGAAAACGCTATCGGAGACGTTCCAGATCGGCGCCTTCATTCCGTTCCTTCAGTTCCAACCCACGCTCGATTCCTGGCGCGAGGTGCTAGCCGATCCGCAGACCTCGACGGCGTTCATCAACAGCTGCGTGATCAGCGCCGGCACGACGTTGCTCTCGCTGATCCTTGGCGTGCCTGCGGCCTACGCCTTGGCCCGATATGAGTTTCCGATCGGCTCGAGCGACATCACGCTTTGGTTCCTGTCGCAGCGCGTGCTGCCGCCAGCCGTGGTGCTCATACCCTTCTACCTGTTGCTGGTCTATCTGCGGCTCATCGACACCTGGACTGGCCTCATCCTCTGCTACTCGACCTTCAACCTTGCGTTCGTGGTCGTGATCATGCGGGACATCTTCCGGGACGTGAGCACGGAAATCGAAGACGCCGCGAAAGTCGAGGGCGCGACTCCCTGGCAGATCTTCTGGATGATTGCGCTCCCACTGTCACTCGATGGACTCGTTGTGTCCTCGGTTCTGGTGTTCGCATTCTCGTGGAACGAAGCCTTGTTCGCTTCGGCGCTGACCTCGCAGTCGGCGACTCCGTTCTCCGCGCTTGTGCTCGCCTCGCGTTCAACGCGCGGCGTGGACTTCAACACAGCCGCGGTCAATACATTGATCGGCATCATCCCGCCGGTGATCTTCTATCTGTTCGTGCAGCGATACCTCGCGAGGGGGCTTTCGTTTGGCGCGGTCAAGGGATGAGGCTCGGCGCCGGATCGCCGCCGACAGCATTCCTTGCCAAGGCTTGATTCTGCGGTCGCAATGACGAGCTGGTCTTTCAGCCGGCCGCGTTGAGCCGCGCCTTGCGCTTCTCGTATCGGGCGTTCATGCGGGCTTCGGCCTCGGGCGAGCCGTCGTGCCAGGTGCCGAACAGCTTGTCCAAAGGGACGAGCCCATCGCCGTAGTTCACCTCGAAATGTTTATGGTGGAGATAGTGGCCGTAGGCGTGGCTGTCGAAGGCGGCCTCGTGCCCCGTCTCGATCTTGTCGAAACCAATATGGCCGACAACCGCGCCGAACCCCGCGTAATGCAGCTGATAGATCGCGAGCACCGGGTTCGAAGGGATGATCACATGGATGAGCGAGGATGAGAAATAGAGAAGCTGCTCGACCGGATGCATCGACAGCGACGACCATGGCGACGGATTGACCGAGTGGTGATGAACGCTATGCACTGAGCGGTAGAGGGGGGGCCAGTGGATCAGCCGGTGGATGCAGAAGAAGTGGAACTCGTGGAAGATCGGCACGAGGAGCGCGAGCAACCCGAGATAGAGGGGATGCTCGGCGAACGAGAGCCACGGCGCGTAACCGTTCGCGAAAGCATAGAGGACGCCGACCTCATATGCCGTCCAGATCGGCACGCCCGTTCCCAATCCCCGGATGATCCCCTCGACGTTCTGGCTCTTGAACAGGAAGGCGTTGTTCTTCTGATCGTTCGGAAATTTGGCGTGGTACTTGAAGCGGTTCCCTTGCGCCCGCGACATATAGAGCCGGTACTCGAAGGCGCTGTAGAACAGAGCGACCGCAAGGCAGTTGACGATGAACAGCCTGAGCACCCAGCCCCAGGCCAAGGTCTTCATGACCTCGACATCCGGAAGAACGAACATCGCATAGGCGACCGCCGACGCGGCGAAGATGAGGTTCCAAGGAAGAAAATAGCCGGGAAGCCATTTCAGGAAGGCGAGAGGGCGAGGCGGCAGCACGAAGACGGGAGCGATGGCGAGATAGACGCTCGGCGCCCAGTCTCCTCGCTTGTTCCGTGCGCCAAACTTAAGGTCGTCCACGAGACGCTCCCTCCGCTAGGACGGGGTCAGTTGAGTACGCCGTTCCGCGTCTCCGCCTTAGCAGTTCCAAGTTGGACGTAAAATAAACCGAAGATCTGAGCCGCGCACGTGATTTCTTGTCGACGGCGAGGCCCGTAAGGTTCGCCCGTCGAGGGCCCGCGACGTCAACCAGGCGCGCTCGTTGTTTGGTCCGCCTGAGCGGACTCGGGTTTCTGCGAGCGCAGGCGAGCCGCGCCCTCCCAGGTGCTGAGACTATGCGCCGCGTTGATAAGCGCGAGATGCGAAAAGGCCTGAGGGAAGTTGCCAAGCTGGCGGCGCTCGTGAGGATCGTATTCTTCCGCGAGCAGCCCCACGTCGTTGCGCAAGCTCAACAGCCGCTCGAACAGCGCCCGCGCCTCGTCATGCCGTCCGAGCAGCACGTAATTGTCGACGAGCCAGAAGCTGCAGGCGAGAAAGGCGCCCTCCCCTGGCGGCAGGCCGTCCACTTCGGTCCCGGTGTCATAGCGCAGCACAAACCCGTCGCGGACGAGCTTGCGCTCGATGGCGGCGACGGTGCCTTGGACGCGAGGATCGTCAGGCGGAAGGAAGCCGACGATGGGGACGAGCAACAGACTCGCGTCCAGCGTCGACTCGCCAAAAGATTGGACGAACGCGTTTTGCTTGGCGTCGTAGCCATGCTCGCACACTTCCGCGTGAATTTGAGACCGGACATCTCGCCAGCGTTCGAGCGGTCCGTCGAGGCCGAATTCCTCGATGGAGCGCACCGCGCGATCGAACGCGACCCACGCCATCACCTTCGAGTGCGTGAACTGGCGCGGGCCGCCCCGCACTTCCCAGATGCCTGCGTCAGGCTCTCGCCAGATCTTCTCTAGGTGCAAAAGGAGGGCGGATTCCAGCGCCCAGGTCGCATCGCTGGTGGAGAGACCCGCGCGCCGCGCGACATAAAAAGCGTCGAGCACTTCGCCATAGACGTCAAGCTGAAGCTGCTTGACCGCTCCGTTGCCGATGCGGACCGGCTTCGCGCCTTCGTAGCCGGGCAGCCAGGGAAGTTCGTATTCCTCGAGCCGTCGGTCGCCCGCGACGCCGTAGACGATCTGCAAGTCGTTCGGAGAGCCGGCGACCGCCCTTAAGAGCCACTCGTGCCACGCCTTCGCTTCGTCGAGGATGCCCGCTCCGATCAGCGCATAGAGGGTGAAGGTCGCATCCCGAAGCCAGCAAAAGCGATAGTCCCAGTTGCGCGGCCCGCCCAATTGTTCCGGCAGGGACGTCGTCGGGGCCGCGACGATGCCGCCGGTCTCCCAGTGCGCGAGCGCCTTCAAGGTGAGAAGCGAGCGAAGAACGGCATCGCCCCAAGGGTCCGACGATTTGAAGGCCTCGGCCCACTTGGTCCAGAACGAATGGACATCGTCATGCGCCTTCGCCAGCTCCTTCCCCGAGAGCGGTGGAGGAGCCGCGCGGAACGACGCCGACCAGTTCAGGGCGAAGCTCGCCTCTTCGCCTTCGCGCACGGTGAAATCGCCGACGGTGCGAAGATCCTCCCCGCGAGTTTGAACGCTTGTATCAAGCAGCAGACTATCCGGACCGGCAATGAACTGAAGCCGGCCGTCCTCCTGTTGACTGACCCACGGCACGACAGACCCGTAGTCGAACCGCACGACGAGCTCGGTCCGCATGGGGACCTCGCCGGCAAGGCCTCTCACGATGCGCACCAGTTCGGATGCGCCATCGCGCCGGTACATGAAATCGGTGAGCGAGACCGACCCACGCGGCGTCGTGAAGACAGTTTCGAGAACGAGCGTGTTGTTCAGGTAGCGCCGGGTGACCTGAACGTCATCGTCTTCCGCCGGCGCAACCAACCATCGTCCGTGCTCCGGGCCGCCGAGCAGCGCGGCAAAACAGGCGCCGCTGTCGAAGCGGGGCAGGCACAGCCAATCGATCGAGCCGTCGCGGCCAACCAGCGCCGCCGTCTCGCAGTTTCCGATGATCGCGTAGTCCTCAATTCGAAGCGCCATAAGGTCTCTCAGCAGTGAAGCTTCGGGCGGCGCCGTCTATGGCGCCCGTCAGGAACGCGCCATCGCTTCGACCAGCGCTTCCTCCATCGCCCGGAACTGATAGGGCTTGGGGCAATTCTTGACCTGGGCGTATCGGCTCTTAAGAAGGTTGTCCTCATAGCCCGAAGTAAAGACGAACGGAATGTTCTTGGCGACGAGCATGTCGGCGACCGGATAGGCAAGCATGCCGCCGAGATTGACATCGAGAACCGCGGCGTCGATGTGCGGCTCGGACTCGATCTGCTTGATCGCCTTCTCGACGGATGGCGCCGGCCCCACGACGACCGCGCCGGCGTTCTCCAACGCGTCCTGCAGGCTCATGGCGATCAGAAACTCGTCCTCGACCACGAGAATGCGGCGATCACGAAGCGCCGAATCCGCCATCTTGCATCTCCTCAGTCTGAGGTCCGGAGAGCGGAAGCGCGATCGTGCAGCGGACGCCGTCCGGCTCGATCGCGAAACTTGTCCGAGCTCCGAACTGATAGGGCAGTGCGTCCTCGATAAGGCGCCTGCCATTGCCAGCCCCCCTCTGCGCGGCGGGTTCAGCGGTCTCGACGCCGCTTTCCTTCCAGTCGACAACAATCCAGGGCGATCCGCCTTCGCGCTCGACCCGCCAGCGAACGTCAAGACGACCGCTTGGTCGGCCAAGAGCCCCATACTTCACCGCGTTGGTCGTCAGCTCGTGCAAGGCCATCGCCAACGCTTGCACGGAGTTGGATCGAAGCACGATGTCCGATGGTCCGTCGAGCGTAACCGTTCCGCCGTCCTCCGATTGAGCGGAGAGTTCAGACTGAAGAAGAGAGTCAAAAGTGACGCTGTCGCCAGGGGCGGCGCGCGACAATAGGCCTTGCACGCGCGCGAGCGCCACGAGGCGATCGCCAAAGCTCGCCCTGAATTCGTCGAGCGGCTGGCCCGAAACCGCGGTCCTGTCCATCATGGCCATCACCACGCCGATGAGATTGCGGGTGCGGTGCTGAAGTTCGCCGATCATGATCCGCATTCTGGATTCGCTTTCCCGCAGCGCATCCTCAGCGCGGCGCCGCTCGCTAATGTCGACGAAGGTTGCGACGACGCCGTCTATTTTGTCCCCGACCGTGCGGTACGGCTTGAGGCGCGTGAGATACCACCCGCCATCCTTGCCATGCACCTCAAGCTCGGTGGAAGCGAGATCGCGCAGAACCTTGCGCGCGTCTTCGGCGAAGCCGTCGTAGTCGAGGCGATGGGTGAAATCGGTGATCGAGCGGCCTTCATCGCCCTCGACGATATTGAAGAGCTTGGAGATGGGCGGCGTAAATCGATTGATGCGCAACTTAGCGTCGAGGAACAGGATTCCGACATCGGTCGCCGCCATCAGATTCTGAATGTCGCTGTGGGCGCGTGAGACGCTCTCCAGCTTCGTCTTGAGCTCACTGTTGACGGTCTGCAGCTCCTCGTTGATCGATTGCAGCTCCTCCTTGCTGGTCTCCAGTTCTTCGGCGGTCGAGCGATATTCCTCATTGACCGACTGAAGCTCTTCGTTGGCGGCCCGCAGCTCCTCGTTCGCTCCCTCGTATTCCTCTCGTGAGGCCCGAAGCTGCGATTGGCTGAACTGCAATTCCTGCAAAAGTTGCTGGAGTTGCTCGCCGTTCGCCTGATCATCGATTTTCGTAGAAGGCAGCGACGCCTCGCCAAGCCCCTCGCCCTCGAAGAAAAAGATGATAGCGCAACGGCTGGCGCTGGGTTCGGACTGCAAAGGTCTTATCTGCAAATAAACCCGCCGCGCATCGCCGTTGAAGCGGACGCCGATCGGCCCGTGGAGACTCGCCTCGTTGTGCGCGAAGACCCGGTGAAGCGCGGCGCGGATGTCGAACCGCAATTCCTCGCGTGCAAGTTCGCTGATGTCGTTGGACAGGGTACCGCCGGACGGTTGCAGATAACGCCCGGCGTGCTCGGAGAGATGCATGACCCGATAGGCCTCGTCGACAATCACACTCGGCGGCGCCAGGCGTTCCAACGCTTCGCGATGAACTCCCGCCTCGACCGGCGCGCGAAACGCCGCCGGGGTTCGTGGCGGCAACGGGTCAAGTCCAAATGTAACGCCGCCGGTCCGGGGCGTGACGCGCACTTCGGAAGGAATCGAAGTGCGCTGATAAATTCTCGCTTCCCGGTCGATGGGGCGGAACGCTCCGACGGGAGTGTCGGCGTTTTCCGATGAGCCAAGGAAGAGATAACCGGACCCTTGCAGCGCGAAATGGAACGTGGCGCAAACTTGGCTCTGCACCTCTCGGTCGAGATAGATGAGGACGTTTCGACAGGAGACGAGGTCGACGCGCGAAAATGGCGGATCCCTCAGAAGGCTGTGCCTGGCGATCAGCACAGTGTCGCGCAGCTCGCGAGTCACTCGGTAATGGTCGCCTTCTCGGGTAAAGAAGCGCCGCAACCGCTCTTCCGTCATGTCGGCTTCTATGGCGACCGGATAACGACCCTCTCTTGCAACCAGCAAAGCGCCATCATCGAGATCGGAAGCAAAGACCTGCAGACCGCAGCGGATCTCATGCCGGCTCATCTCTTCGAGCAGCAGGATCGCAATCGAATAGGCCTCTTCCCCAGTGGCGCAGCCGGGAACCCAGACGCGAATCGTATCGGACACGCCCTTGCCATCGAACAGGCGAGGGATGACCAACGCCGCAAGCTTGTCGAAGGCATTCGTATCGCGAAAAAACGTCGTCACCGAGATGAGAAGGTCGGCGAACAACGCCTGCGCCTCCTTCTGACTTTCGCGCAATGCGACCAGGTACTCGGGCATCGTGGCAGCCCGCTGGACCTGCATTCTGCGCGCGATGCGTCTGCAAATCGTCGACTTCTTGTAACTTGAAAAGTCGTGTCCGGAGCGCACGAGCAAATGGGACAGGATGCGCTGCATCGCCTGCTCGTCCGTTTCCGTCAGGTCGTCTGACGGCGGATTTCGCCGGTTGCGGATCAGTTCTGGAAGCCGGGCGGCGATCTCTCGCACCGGCAGAACGAAATCAGCGAACCCCGTCGCGACGGCGCTGCGCGGCATCGATCCATATTCAGCCTCGTCCGGGTCCTGGACCAGGATAATGCCGCCTGCTTCCTTGACAGCCTTGATGCCGACAGCCCCATCCGAGCCGGCGCCGGAAAGGACGATGGCGAAGTCGTCGCCCTGCTGAGCCGCGAGCGAGCGGAAAAAAAGATCGATTGGCGCGCGCTGCCAGCGCGGCTCGTCGAACTCGGCGGTCGCCAAATGATGATCGGCCGCCAATAGCTGGCGGTTGGGCGGAATGACATAGACATGGCCCGGTTCGAGGCGAACGCGGCCAGTCACCTGAGCCACCGGCATTCGCGTCCGCGCCGCAAGAATATTGGAGAGTTCGCTCTGATGCGAAGGATCGAGATGCACGACGACGACGAAGGCGGCGTCGAGATCATCGGGCAGGCTCTCGAAAAACGCCTGCAACGCGTGGACGCCACCTGCAGATGTTCCAATGCCGACTGTCGGAAATCGCTTGGCGGCGGCAGCTGCGTCACTCACGTCGTTCATCGGAAGTCGCAGCGGCTGAGGCACCCGAATGTGTCAGACGCCAAACCTCTTCCCGTTTAAGCCAGCAGGCAGAGCTCACCAATCTCGCTCCCAAGTCATCGGCAATCTACAGCTCGCCCGTTCTGGGTCACCCTATTCCCCCCGGATGGCGCCCACAATTACTAAGCTTCTCCTTGAAACATTCGGCGTTAGCAAAAGTCAGCCGGTCTCACCCCGTGTTCGCGAAGGAGCAAGTCCCGGCTCTCGTGGTGAACAGCGCTCACTTGGGACGGTCATGGGGAAACGTTTGACTGCGGAAGGGGTTCCCCTAACGCGGCCTTCGCCGCTAGGCTCCGCTCGAGGGAGGCGCGAGCGCCTCGTCCTCGGCTTGTTGGTCGCCGGGGCGCGAGTCCTTCCGGTCCGCCCATTGCTCGCTTCGCAAAGCTTTCCGCAATGTTTCGACATGACGTCGGCTTTGAGCGGAAGTGCGCTCATAGGAATCGGCCGAGAAGCGCAAGCCGCCGCGACGGGCTTCATCCGCCATCTTTCGCGTAAGGGTGGCGCGCTCCTCCGCGATGCGGAGGGCCACACGCAACGCTTCGTCGACCGAACCTTCCTGCTCGGAGGCGAGCGCCTCCGCCGTGTAGCCGTGGCCCACTTGGCAGCGAAATCTGAGCGGCGGCGCGCTCCGCATTTGCGACAGGACGCCGCCACAGGCCGGACACGACAGCGCAACCGGATCCGCGAGCCGACCCGTCTCAACCGTTCCCATTGGCCGTCCGAGCGCAATCTCGACCTCCAGTCGGATATCGTCGGGGGGAGGCGGGGACGGACCCCGCCGCTCGCTCGCGAGCACTTTGAGAAGCGCGCCAAGCTCGCCAATCGGAGTCTGATAGTCGACATCGCTCGCGGCGAGAGCCGCAAGCGGCATTTCACGCTCCACCGCCTCGATAGGATTTTGCACGACGGTGACGCCGCCGCAGCGTTTCAAGTCCGCAAGACCGGCCGCGCCGTCGTCGAGCATTCCGGTCAGGACAACGCCGATCGCGCCTGAGCCGTGACTGACGCCGATAGACCGAAACATTGGGTCAATTGCGGGCCGCGCCAGGTTTTCGCGCGGGCCGCGCCCTAGCCTTATCGTATCGTCCATGACGATGAGGTGGTGGTCAGCCGCGGCGACATAAGCCCGGCCGTTTTCAAGCTTCTGCCCATCGACCGCCGTCTCGACGGGGATTGGGCATCGTTCTCCGAAAACCTGAGCAAGTTGGTTGTTTCCGCGAGCGCCGACGTGAATGACGATGCAGATCGCGGCTGGAATGTCGGCGGGAAGGGAGCCGCACAGGGTCCTGATCGCGCCAATCGCCCCCGCCGATCCGCCGATTGCGATAACCCGGTTCACGCCAAACCTCCGCCGAAGAGCCCAGAATGAGACTGTGGGGGAGGGCCCGGTGCATTGATCAACGTGTTTGTCGAAGGAAGTGTTCCGGACGGCGTCCCTGCGAGGGCGCTGTCCGAGTTGTCGGGCTCGATTTCTCTTAGCGTTGGCTGTTGTTTCGGGAATTCTGCCCGTGAGCCGTCATGGCCGCGCTCGTCGCGGCCATCCACGCGAAGTCAGTGCAAAGCCGGTTTACGATAACGAAGCAAACCACAGTTTCTCAATTAGTTAGGTCAACCTTCGACCGCCTGGCTTTTTACTGTTTAAATTCGTGGATAACCGGGTCAGGCCCGGTCATGACGGCCAAAGCGCGATTGGTGGCGAAATCAGCTTTTGATCGTCATGGCCGGCCTTGTGCCGGCCATCCACGCGCCTCGCAGCGATAATCTCGTCATCAAACAATAATGTCTCTTATTAGGTGCTTATATTATCCCGATAGGACAGTGTTCTCGTGGATAGCCGGGACGATCCCCGGATCAAGTCCGGGGACGGCCATGACGCCTTCAGGAACGCCAGCGCCTAACGCTGTAAGAGTTGCGCTTCTACTTGCCCTAAACAGAAATCTGCGCTATTATGATCCCCAATGAGGAGCCGGCCATGATCCGATGGAGCTTGGCGCGCGAGGGGCGCAAGCGCGTTTTTATGACCTCGCGCCGCAACCCGGGACGCGAGTGAAGGAAGGAGCGAATTTTTCTATTTTTTTCGCCCATAACCCTTTGAAAAGGCCCAATTCCGAAAAATAAATGAAAGGAAATGAAAGGAATTTTGCTTTCATTTTCTTTCGTTATCTTGCTTTTGCTTGCATCGAATTCGCGTGATGGTTGTATTTACGATCCGCTGTCGGCTCGCGGCGGGGCGACGATCTGCTCGAGCAGGCATTGGCGCGGCGGCTTGTCGGGCCTGAAGCGGAGCAGCCGCGTCCCGTGGCGGAACCGCTCGCTGGTGACATGGTCGTATCGCACCTCGACCACGAGCCCGGGCTTGAGCGGCTCCCACTCGCCGGTACGCTCCGTGCTCCAGCGGCTCGGGCCCCCCGGCGCCTTCCCGGTGAACCCCGGCGGCCCCTGCAGGGCGCGCAGCCTTTGGGTCAGCGCCGCCCGCTCGTTATTGGCGATCGTCGAGGTGAAGCCGACATGGTCCAAGAGGCCCTGCGCATTGTAGAGGCCGAGCAGCAGAGAGCCTACCTCGTCGCTGCCGCTCTGGTAACGAAAGCCTCCGACCACGCAATCGGCGGTGCGCAGGCGCTTGACCTTAATCATCGCGCGCTCGCCGCTGAGATAGAGCCCGTCCAGCCTTTTGGCGACGACCCCGTCCCTCCCGTCGCGATCGAAATCGTCCAACCATTGCGTCGCCTGCTTGAGATCCCGGGTGCAGGGCGTGACGATCAGCTTTCCCGCGATAGACGCCTTCTCGCCAAAGGCTTCGAGCAAGCGCCTCCGCTCGGCTAGGGCCATGTTGGCGACCTGCGAGCCATCCGGCCCGACCAGCATGTCGAACAGGATGAGCCGCGCGGGCGTTTCTTGCGACAGCCGGCGAATGCGGCTCGCCGCCGGATGCAGCCTGGCCTGCAACGCGTCGAAGGTCATGCGCCCGTTGAGCTCGATCACCAGTTCGCCGTCGACGACAAACCGCTCGAAGGGCACGTCCATGAGCGTCGCGACGACCTCAGGGAAAAAGCGGCTCAAGGACGTGCCGGATTTCCCCTTGATCTCGACGGCGCCCGCCTCCTTGAAAGCCAGGCAACGAAAGCCGTCCCATTTCGGCTCGAATTGCCATGTCCCCGGCTCATTCGGCAGCGATTCCGCCGATTTCGCCTCCATGGGCGCGGCGCTATGGCGCAAGGAATACAAGTCAGGGAGCTCGATCCCCGGCGTCTTTCGGGCGCTCATTCCCGAACCCTCCATTCTTTGATCCAAAGCGGATATCGCCCAACCAGAGCAAGGGCCTCAGTTCCAAAATGGACGTCTCACGAGCCCCGCCGGGTGTTCCGGAAGTCAATGGAACCGCTTGATCGGATCCAAGTTAAATGGGGTCGAGGCACGTCAAATTGGAGAGCAGAAATGACGCCGCGCGAATCCGAGCCGCAGAAGGAAACAGTCGAACGCGTCATGCACGAGTTCAAGCATGGCGAGCTTCGTTCCGGGAACAGCGGGCAGAAGGTCAAAAGCCGCAAGCAGGCGGTGGCGATCGCTCTCATTGAAGCAGGCGAGTCCAATCAACAGACGCCAAAGGAGAACGCGGAGCACCTCCGTCATACGAAGGCAAAGGAGCGTCGCGGCGAGACGGCAAAGGACGAAGCCGAGGGTAAGAGCCCCCACCGGCGACGGTCGGCGAAATAGCGGACGAAGCCCGTCGCTTACGCGGGAGGTTGGGGCAGAATCTCTTGTGGGGTCGGGGGCGTAACCACTTCAGGCCCTGGCGGAACAATGACATCCGGGCCAGGTTGCGGCAGGTCGGGGCCCTTCTCGGGCTGCGGCTCCTCCGACGGAGTCGGCGGCCTAACCACATCGGGTTCAGGGACGGGTATCGGCTGATCGGGACGCGGCGTGGTCGGCATGATGGGGTCCCTTTCTCAAGGCGTGATCGTGTCGGCAGCAAACGAGTAGGGCTAGACGTCAGCCTCAGAATCTCGACTTGCTCCAACCTTTAGGCTTGCGTCCGTTCGTCGTCCGTGATTGCCGGCGAGCTGTCGCCGAGCCGGTTGTAGGCCGATCCAAGGACTTCGATCCGGATCTCGTGACCGGTCCGCAAATCTCCCGCTGCCTCAGAGACCGCGACTTCGTAGGCGGCTTCCTGCGAAACGTAGCTCATGCCTGGCTCGCCATCGCGGGTGACCAACCACTTTTGGTCCTCGGGCGCTACTTTGTAAGCTACCATGGGCATTGCTTGTGTCCTCGACGCTCGCTCTTGCCGTTAAACAATCGGCCGGGCCGAACAGTTCCTTTCCGAGCAAGAGGGAGCGGCGGTCGACGGCGCGCGTGCCAGGCGTGACGCGTTTCACGAGGGAAAAGACCTGAGGCAATTTACCCGCGCTTGGAGAAACGAGAGCGGCCATGCGGCCCTCGGAGAGGTGGCCGCTCCCGTTATTGAGCTTGCACCTAGCTCAACCTCGTGATCCGCAGCGCCGAGATCCGCGTTTGAACAGGGCGGCTAAGAACCTTCGTCCCAGTCCACCGCGCGTAAGAATGACGCGGAGATCTGATCCTTGATCACATCGGATGCGGTCGAGTCTAAGAAGCTCGATCGACGTGCACGTGTTCGGCGCCATCACAGGAACTCCCGCGCCTTATAGCCGCGTTGCTTGTCAAAGTCGTGTCGGCCAGTAGGTAATTGTGAGCCCCGAACGGTTCGCAGGGCGAACTGCGCCGATAACCGGCGTTCTTCAGCGCCAGGTATCCCGGCGGCCACCGGCAGCTGCGATGGCTAGCTCGCGACGCCTGTGCTGCCGCGCGCGGGCATCCGGCAAGCATGGAGAATGCTTGCGCGGGATGACGCCGCGACCCGGATTCCATTTGAAAGCGCAGTGCTCTGTTTGGTCTTCGGAATGGCCGCGAGATCGCAGAAGTCATGCCAGCCGGGCCGCAACCCATGAAGGGTCAGCTCGCGATCGGCCCGCACATCGACTTGAGCGCCTGCTCGACTCGCCGCCAAGTCTTCGCTTCGTCGGTGTCATTGTTCCGTTCGGACTCGGCCGCACGCTGGGCGGCTTCCGCGATTGCCCGCTGTCCATGCGCATCCATGAGCTGGCGCGCGTAGTCGTTGATCATCATCTCTTCCATGGGCGGCCTCCTCGACCGAGACGCGTTCGCGCCCCCATGCTTCAAGAATTCCTATCAAGGCCGGACTGTTCCCAAGACCCGCAAAATATGGACAATGCGCCGCGTCGCGCGCACTTAATTCGAAGGGCATGCCCCGCGCGCGGCGCCGGAATCCGGTTTGAGCGCGTCGGCTCAAAAAAAGCGGTTGAGAAGGCCTCGCGAAACGCCTTTAACCCGCCTCGGCGAACTCCTGGGCCTCCGCGAGTTCAACCGACACGAGCTGGCTCACGCCCCTTTCGGCCATAGTGACGCCGAACAGGCGATCCATGCGTGACATCGTGACTGGGTTGTGGGTGATGGCGACGAAGCGGGTGTCGGCGCGCCTGCGCATGGCGTCGAGCAGGTCGCAGAAGCGCTCGACGTTGTAGTCATCGAGCGGCGCGTCGACTTCGTCGAGCACGCAGATCGGCGCCGGATTGGTGAGGAACACGGCGAAAATCAGCGCAAGCGCGGTCAGCGCCTGTTCGCCGCCGGAGAGAAGCGTCAGCGTCTGCGGCTTCTTGCCCGGCGGCTGGGCGAGAAGCTCGAGCCCCGCCTCGAGCGGATCGTCAGATTCGATCAGCTGCAACTCGGCGTTTCCGCCCTCGAACAGGGTCGAAAACAGGTCCCTGAAATGGCCGTTGACGACGTCGAAAGCCGCCACGAGCCGCTCGCGTCCTTCCTGATTGAGCGTGCCGATGGCGCCGCGCAGGCGCTTGATCGCTTCGGTCAGGTCGTCACGCTCGGAGATAAGCTTGTCGCGGCTCGCAAGAACCTCGACGAGCTCCTCGTCGGCCCGCAGATTGACCGCGCCGAGCCGCTCGCGCTCCTGGCGCAGATTCTCGAGCCGGCGATCGACCTCGACGGCGCCAGGCAACGGCTTGTCAGCCTTGTGCTCGGCGAGCGCCACGAGACCTGAAGGTTCGCAATCGAGCTCGCTCGCGATCGCGTGCTTAAGTTCTTCGTCCCTCGCGCGTGCGCCCTCGAGGCGCTCTTCGGAGGCGGCCCGCTGCTCGCGCGCGGCGCTCATCGTTTCGAGCGCCTGGCGCGCGGCGCGATCGGCCTCGGCGAGGGCGGTTTCGGCCTCTGCGAGCGCGTCGGCGGCGGCCTTACGGGCTGATTCCGCCCGCCCATGTTCGTCCGCCAACGCTCGGCGCGCGCGGGCGAAATCGGTCGGCGCGTCGTCGAGCGTGCCCTTTTCGCGCTCCGCTTCCGCACGCCGCTCCGCGAGCTCGGCGATGCGGTTTTGCGCATGGGCGAGCCGCTCGTCCCAGGAAGACCGCTCGGCGGCGATTGCGCCGAGCCGCGCGGCCCGCGCCGCAGTCTCGCGAGCGATGGATTGCGCCGTCGCCCTCGCTTCGGCAAAGGCGGTCCGCTCGTGCGCCGCCAACTCGCGCGAGCGCTCAAGCGTCTGCACGACTTCGTCGCCTGGCCCGAGCTCATCAAGCACGGTCTCCGCGCTGGCCTTGCGTTCAGCGGCCTCATTGCGCGCCGCGCCGGCGCGCGAAAAGGCCTCTTCCACTGCCGATAGACGCGACAGGGTTTGAGCGCGCGCGCGCTCAAATTGCGCCAGGGCGTCGCGGGCGGAGTCCGACGCCGACCGGGCGGCGCGGACCCGCCCACGCCATTCCGTTTCCGCCGCGGCGGCTTCACGGGTGTCATTGGCCACGCTCGCCGCTTCGGCGCTCAGCGCCGCTGCCGTTTGGCGCGCAGCCTCGGCTTCGCGCTCGAGGTCGCCGAGCCTGTTCTTTTCCACCAGACGACGAGCGGCCGCGCTCGGCGCTTCGGCGGCGGAGACGAAGCCGTCCCAGCGCCAGAGGTCGCCTTCGAGGGAGACCAGCCTCTGACCTGGCTTGAGCTCCTGGGCGAGCCGCTTGCCCTCCGCGCGGGCCACAATACCGACCTGAGCCAGACGCCGGGCCAGCGCCGGCGGCGCGGCGACACGGCTGGCAAGCGGATCGGCTCCGGTCGGCAACACGGGATCCGCGGCCACCGGAGAAATCAGCGACCAGTGCGCAGGCGCCGCCTCGTCCACCGAGGCCTCGAGATCGTCGCCCAACGCCGCGCCAAGCGCCGCCTCGTAGCCGCGCGCGACGCTGACCGTGTCGACCGCCCGGGGCCAGGGCCCGCTCGTGTCGGAGCCGAGAAGGCCCGCGACCGTGCGCGCTTCCGTCTCCAACCTTTGCGCAGCGCGTTCGGTGTCAGCCAACGGCCCACGACGCAGCGCCTCGGCCTCGCGGGCCGCAGCGTGGCGTTCTTCCGCCGCCAGAGTTTCGCGCTCGGCGGCAGCGAGCGCTTCGGCTGCCACGGTGGCGGAATGAGCCCGCGCTGCGCGCTCGGTCTCCTCAAAACCCGATGCGTTGAGCGCGCCGCGCTCGCGCTCGATTCCGGAGCATTCCGCTTCGAGACGCGTGAGGCGCCGTCCCTCCTCTTCGAGCGTCGCGACCAGCGCACGACGACGCGCGGCGAGGTCCGACGCCGCAGCTTGAGCTCCGGCAAGCGCGCTTTCGGCGCTAGCGAGGCTACGTTCAGCGCCTTGCTCCGCTTCCCGGGCCTGAACCGCGTCCTCGCCCGCCCTGGCTCCTTGCTCCCCCAGCGCAGCCTCTTCGGCTCCGAGCCGGCCCATGACGCCGGCCGCATCCGCGATTAGGGCTTCCTCGCGCTGAAGATCGCCCGAGAATTGCCCCAGGCGGCGCTCGAGCTCGGCCTCGCGCTCCTTCGCGCGCTTCTCTTCCGCTTCGAGCGCCTCGCGAGCGAGCGCGATGCGATGCAAGGCCGCGCCGCGGCGGGCCTCCTCCTCGCGCAAGCCCGGCAAGGCCGCGGCGGCGAGCGCCTGCAGGCGCGCGGCTTCGGCTTGCGCGCGCGTGCGCTCGGCGACTTCGAGGAGGTCGGCGTCGAGCCTTCGGCGCGCCTCCGCGAACGCCGCCTCATGCTCGCGCCACGCGATGAGCCGCGCGAGCGCCTCCTGGCGGCGAATTGCGCCGGCGAGTTCGCGGTAGCGGTTCGACTGGCGCGCCTGCTTCTTAAGACTGTCGACCTGTGCGTCGATCTGCTTCAGCACATCCTCGACGCGGTTGAGATTGTCCTCGGCTCCCTTGAGCCTGAGCTCGGCTTCGTGCCGGCGCGAGTGGAGGCCGGAGACGCCCGCGGCCTCTTCCAGGATGAGGCGGCGCGCCTGGGGCTTGGCGGAAATGATCTCGCCGATCTGGCCCTGGCGCACCAGCGAAGGCGAGCGCGCGCCGGTCGAGGCGTCGGCGAACAGCAGCTGGACATCGCGCGCGCGCACCTCCTTGCCGTTGACGCGATAGGTCGAACCGGCGTCCCGCTCGATGCGCCGCGTGACCTCGATCGTCTCGGAATCATTGAAGGCGGCAGGCGCACGGCGGTCGGAATTGCTGAGAACGAGCCCGACCTCGGCGTTGTTGCGCGAGGGCCGCCGGCCTGAGCCGGAGAAGATCACGTCCTCCATGCCCGAGGCGCGCATGTTCTTGTATGAGCTCTCGCCCATCACCCAGCGCAGAGCCTCGACGAGATTCGACTTGCCGCAGCCATTCGGCCCGACGACGCCAGTCAGTCCCGGTTCGATTCTGAATTCAGCGTTGTCGCAAAAGCTCTTGAAGCCGGTGAGGCGCAAGCGCTCGAACTTCATCGTCGCGACCCTTCGGCTCCGCGCAGGTGTTGCGCCGCTCACATCCTCTTTGCCCGCTGCGAATCATTTTTCGCGAGGCCTATGCAGGGCATAGCGGCCATACGCGACTCGCGCAATCAACCCCGGCGCGACGAAAACTTGTGCGAAACCGTTTGGTCGCCACAGGAGGCGAGGCCGGGAACCGGCGGAAAGCGGCCGCATTCGCGGACGAACCGCTACTTCTTGCGCCTTTAGGGCCGCGTCTGCCCGTCGCCGCGCACGCGATACTTGAACGTGCAGAGCTGCTCGACTCCCACGGGGCCGCGCGCATGCATGCGTCCGGTGGCGATGCCTATCTCGGCGCCGAAGCCGAACTCGCCCCCGTCCGCGAACTGTGTCGAGGCGTTGTGCAGAACGATGGCCGAATCGACCTCCTTCAAGAAACGCTCCGCCGCGGCCTTGTCCTCGGTCACAATGCAGTCGGTGTGGTGAGAGCCGTAAGTCTCGATGTGGTCGATCGCCGCGTCGAGGCTGTCGACGACTCCGACGGAGATGATCGCGTCGAGATATTCCGTTCGCCAGTCCTGTTCGGTCGCCGGGGTCACACGCGAATCGGCTTCGCGCGCCGCGTCGTCGCCGCGCACCGCACAGCCGGCCTTGATCAGCGCATCGATCAGCTTCCCCAGCAGGAACGGGGCGACGGAGCGATGCACGAGCAGCGTCTCGGCCGCGCCACAGACCCCGGTGCGCCGCATCTTGGCGTTGACGACGACCTTCAGCGCCTTGTCGAAATCCGCCGCCCGATCGACATAGACATGAACGACGCCTTCGAGATGGGCGAACACCGGGACGCGCGCCTCACGCTGAACGCGCTCGACCAGGCTTTTTCCCCCGCGCGGCACGATCACGTCGAGCGCGCCGCCGAGGCCCTCCAGCATCTCGCCAACCGCCTCGCGGGCCGCGAAGGGCGCGCGTGTAATCGCAGCCTCCGGCAGACCGGCTTCCTTCAAGCCCGCCACCAGGCAGGCATGGATCGCAGCCGACGAGCGAAAACTGTCAGAGCCGCCGCGCAACACCACCGCATTGCCACTCTTGAGGCACAGCGCGCCAGCGTCAGCGGTCACATTAGGCCGGCTCTCGTAAATAACGCCGACAACCCCGAGCGGCGTCGCCACACGCTCGATAATGAGGCCATTTGGACGCGTATAGGTGGCGAGCACACGCCCGACCGGATCAGGCAAGGCTGCGACCTCTTCAAGGCCAAGCGCGATCGCCTCGATCCGAGTCGAATTGAGCGTGAGCCGGTCGATCAAGGCCGCGCTCAGCTCCTTGGCGCGGGCGTCCGCGCAATCGAGTTCATTGGCGGCCAGGATCTCGCCCATGCGTTGCCGCAAAATGCGCGCGCCAGACAGGAGCGCACGATTTTTCTTCTCGGCCGGCGCGTTGGCGACCTCTCGCGCGGCGACGCGCGCCTTCGCCCCGATTTCGCGCATTGCAGCGCGAACCTCGGTCTCCAGCTGGGCAATCTGAACGACCGACATAAGCTCCCCGAACCTCGTCCTCACTCTTGATTTAGTAAGCCGATGGAAAAAAGACCATTCCCCAATTATGGCAGTCGGGGCTTGGGACGGCGAAATCACGACGAAGGCTTCAACTTTACGTGACCGCTAATCCGCTTTGTGCGGTTCACGCCTTCGGTCGGAAGGCGGTGCAGAACTCGGGGTTCGTCTCCAATCGCGCACCGCCAATGAGGTCGATGCAATAGGGCACGGCCGCAAAGACCGCATCGAGGCAGGTGCGGATCGCCGCCGGCTTGCCCGGCAGATTGATGATCAGGCTCGAGCCGCGCGTGCCAGCGACCTGGCGCGACAGAATGGCGGTGGGAACCTCGGCCAGGCTCTTCACGCGCATGAGTTCACCGAAGCCGGGCAACATTCGGTGGCAGACCGCCTCGGTCGCTTCCGGCGTCACGTCGCGAGGCGCGGGTCCGGTGCCCCCCGTGGTGAGGATCAACGAGCATCGCGCCTCGTCGGCAAGCGCGATCAGCGCGGCTTCGATCGCGGCCCGCTCGTCCGGCACGATACGGCGCTCGGGGCGCCACGGCGTCTCCAGAAGATCCATGAGAGCCGCCTCGATCCCCGGCCCGCCCTTGTCCTCGTACAGGCCGCGGGACGCGCGATCGGATATGGTCACGACACCGATGGGAATGTCCGCCATGGACTCAACTCGTGGACTTAAGATCAAGAAGCCAAGCGAGCGTCGGCGCTCTGGGCGCGACACCGACTGATCGCCTCGACATAGCATAGCGCCGTTTGGGCAGTGGTAGAAATCGAGCCTCAGTGAGCGCGGTCAACATTGGGCCGCCCGGCCAGCGCGTCGATCGCCTCTTGCACGCTCCGGAAAACATGGTCGCGGCCGATCAGCTCGAACAATCCAAGCCGCGTGAAGCTCAGCTGTGCGCGCACAGATTCGAGCCGCGCAACGGCCACGTCGACGCCCCGGTCGCGCAGCAGTCGGATGAGTTCGGCGAGAACGGTCGCCGCGGTGTAGTCGATTTCGACCAGCGCATTCGCCTCAATCACAATCAGTTTCGGCGGTGGAACCTGCGCAGCGACCCGCTCGATCGCACTACGAAAATTGTACGCGTTGAGAAACGACAGCGGCGCTTGCAGCGCGATCACCCTGACAGCAGGAATGCACTCGCCCGGAAGATCCTTCTCGCGCGGCCACCAGATCGACGTGCCGGGAATGCGCTCAAGCTCGATCGCCCGCGCTCGCGTCGTCGTCCACACGCCATGGAGCACCGACAGCAACACGCCGACGGCCACACCTTGCTCGATAGGCAGCGTCAGGATCGCGAGGGCGGTTGCGGCGATCAGCAGAAACTCCGCCCAGCTTCGCGCCCACACGTCGCGCATTACGCCCACGTGCACGAGGCGCATTGCGACGAAGAGGAGAACGCCCGCCAACGCGGCAGAGGGCACGTGCGCGAGGGCTTGGCCTGCAAACAGGAGAATGCCTGTCGCCACCGCAGCCGAGATGAGGCCCGCGAGTTGCGAAGCGCAGCCCGCCTCCGCGACGACGGTCGTTGAGGGCGGGCTTGCGTCGACGGGGAACGCGCCGATGAAACCGGAGAACGCGTTGGCCGCCCCGACGCCGATGAAATCCCGATTAACGTCCGGACCGTCCGCGCTATTGGGGAAAGTGCGCGTCGTCGCGGCCGTCTGCACCATCACCACCAAGGCGATGAGCACGGCGATCGGCGTGACGATGCGAAATTCGTCCCATGAAATCGTTGGCAGCGAAAGATGAGGCGCCGCGCCGGCGATAGATCCGAGCATCGCCACGCCTTTGGCGTCGAGACCGAACGTAACCGCGGCCAATCCGGAGAGGCAAAGTCCAAGCAGCGCCCCGGGAAAGCGTGGGCCTATGGCTTCCCCCGCTAGCATGATTGCGAGCACGCCCAAGCCGATAGCCGAGGTCCACGGATTGGCCGCTCCGGCTCGCTCGACGAGGGACAAGGCCTGCTCGAGGAGCGAACCCTTGGACGGTGTGACGCCGAGCACCGACGGCGCCTGCGAAACAAGAATGTGGCCGGCGATGCCGAGAAAGAAGCCGGTCGTCACCGGAATGGATAAAAGATCAGCGATGAAGCCGAAGCGCAGCGCGCCCGCGCAAACAAGGATCAACCCGACCATGATGCTGAGCACGGCTGCGGCCGCGGCGTAGTGGGTCGGCCCCGCGGCCGCGAGCATAGCCAGCGCGCCGGCGAAAATCGGCGCGATGGTCGAATCCGCCCCCACCGAGAGCCGCCGGCTGTCACCGAACAGAGCAAATCCGATTGCGGCCGCGATCAGGGCGAACAGGCCAATCTCGGGCGTGAAGTTCGCAAGGCGAGCGGTCGCCATCTGCGAGGGAATGGCGATCGCGGCCAGCGTCAAACCGGCGACTGCGTCGGCGCCCAAGTCGCGAGGACGCCAGCCGGTGAACGAACGCAGGATGAACGAGGGCGCGTTCGGGGATGTGCGCGCGTCGGAAGTGCTTTTGCCTGACTGCGTCACCTCATTTCCCACGCCTTCACGCGCCGAAGCGCTGACGATAGTCTTGCGGAGTCACGCCTTGGAGGCGCACGAAATTTCGTCGCATCGTCTCTTCCGAACCGAAACCGCAGCGCGCCGCAATTCGCTTAGCGGACAAGCGGGTATCGGCGAGAAGCTGACGCGCCGCCTCGACGCGGAGCCGCTCGATCGCGCGGGCCGGCGTCAGGCCGGTCGCTTCGCGGTATCGGCGCAAGAAGGTTCGTTCGCTCATCCTCGCCTGCTCTGCAAGGCGGGAAAGCGGCAGGTCCTCGCCCAGGTGGTCACCGAGCCACCCGTGCAGGTCAGCGAAACGCTCGTCGGCCGACTGCAGCGACAGCGCCGCGCTGAACTGCGCCTGTCCGCCTGGCCGCTTGAGGAACACAACCAACTGCCGCGCGACGGCAAGCGCGAGCGCGCGTCCGAGATCTTCTTCCACCAGCGCGAGCGACAGGTCGATCCCGGACGTCACGCCGGCCGAGGTCCATATCGGGCCATCGTGCACGAAGATCGGATTGGATTCGACGGCGACCGCGGGATAGCGGCGGCTCAGCTCATCGCAATATTCCCAGTGCGTGACAGCGCGGCGCCGATTGAGCAGGCCCGCCGCCGCCAGCAGAAAAGCGCCGGTGCAGACCGAGGCCGTGCGCCGCGCGGCGCCGGCGCGAGCCTTTAGCCATTCGACCAGGTTCGCGTCCTCGGCGGCCCGCATGACGCCGCGTCCGCCCGCCACGATCAACGTGTCCAGCGGCTCTGTCGGGTCTGGCAAGGGATCGGTCGCAAAGGCCAGCCCAGACGTGGCGCGGATCTGCGCGCCCTCAGGCGCAATCACCCGGATTCCGTAAGGCGGCGGCGTCCGGGGCCGCGCAGCTCGTTCATTGGCCGCGGTGAACGCCTGGATCGGTCCGGCCACGTCCAACATCTGCACGTCCGGGAAAGTCAGCACCTCGACACGTCGGGAAGCGGTTGGCGGGATTTGTGGGGTCTTTGGCGACACCGCCAGATCCTGCCCGACTAAACCAAGGGTGTCGAGTTCAATTCATAAAGCCAAGGAGCCGACACATGTCCATCTTTGAAGTTCAGACGATCGACCAAGCGCCCGAAGGCTCAAAGGCGCCGCTCGAGAAACTCCGCCAGACCTTCGGCATGATCCCAAACGTTGCGGGCGTCATCGCCAATTCCCCCGTACTCATGAACATCTTCACACCCCTCTTCGAGGGCGTGCATGAGGGCAGCTTCACCGAAGCAGAGATCCAGACGCTGCTCCTGACCAACGCGGTCACCAACAGCTGCGCCTGGGCGGTCGCGTTCCACAGCTATCTTGCCATCAAAGCCGGGCTCGATGCCGCCGACGTCCGGGCAATCCGCGAACAGCGCGCGCCGCGAGAGCCGCGACACGCGGCGCTCTCCGCTTACGCGCGGAGCCTGATCGAAAACCGCGGCCACGTTGGCGAGGCAACCGTCACAACCTTCCTGTCCGGTGGGTTCAGACCGGACCAGGCGCTGGAAGTTCTAGCGGTCAGCGCCGCCTCCACCATCACCAACTATACGCTGAACATCGCCGAGCCGCCGCTCGAGCCGTTGTTCCAGGAACACGCTTGGGGACCCGATGCCTCCGCGCTGGTCACTCTCTAGCAATATGAGGACGCAGTGATCCCTGAGACCGTTCACCTGAACATCGGATCGCTCCTGTTCGAGAACCTCGACCAGATCGATCTAACCGGTCCGTTCGAAGTGCTCTCGCGCCTCCCCAACGCCGCGCACCACATCTACGCGAAGTCGAAGAGTCCGGTGCGGGACATTATGGGGTTTCGCGTTATGCCGGACGCCACGCTCGCCGCCGCGCCGCAGCTCGATATCCTGCACGTGCCCGGCGGACCCGGACAAGAGGCTCTGATGGAGGATGAAGAGGTTCTGGGCTGGCTGCGGAGCCAAGCGGAAGGCGCGAAGAAAGTGCTGTCTGTCTGCACAGGCGCACTCTTGTTCGGCGGCGCGGGTCTCCTCCACGGCAAGCGCGCGACCACGCACTGGGCGTCATTCCATCTCCTGCCTTGGTTCGGCGCGATCCCCGTCGATGAGCGGGTAGTGGTTGATGGCAACTGGATTTTCGCCGCCGGCGCGACCTCTGGGATCGACGGCGCGCTTCGCCTCGTCGCCGAGGTGCGCGGCGTCGCCGCCGCCCAGCTCATCCAGCTCGACATCGCCTACGCGCCAGAGCCGCCGTTTCAGAGCGGGACGCCCCACACCGCGCCGAATGAGATTGTGCAAAGGGCGCGCCGAAATTCGGCCAAACTGATTTCGCGGCGCGAAGCAACCGCGCGGCAGGCAGCCGCGAGGCTTGGCGTCGCTGAGCTCCGTGAAAGGGCTTAAGCCGGCGCAGAAAGAGCGGAACGTCGGCGATCGTCAGCTCGGTCGCGTTGCGAACTCGAGCCGGATGCCGCCGGGTATGGCGCAGATGAAGTGATGGGTGGTCGAGCCCGGGCGGACGGGCTCCGGGTTAAACTCGAGAACGACGCCGGGATGGTGGCGAACGCGCTCGTAGACAGTAGCGAGCGCCGCCTCATCCGCGACCGCAAGCGCGAGGTGGTGCAAGCCGATATTGGTCTTGCGATTGAAGGCGACCGCGCTGTCAGGATCGGTGACGCGCCAGATGGTGAGGGTCACGGTGCCATCGGATACGAACACGGCCGGATAGGCGTCGTTCCGGGCGACTTCCTTGAAGCCCAGAGTTCCGCAGAAAAAGCCGGCGACCTCGTCGAGGTCGCGAACGGCAAGACCGACATGGTGCACCCCGTGCGTCAGAGCATCGGTCAAAGCTTTGTCCTTTTAAGTTGCAACTTGAGGTCGCAGAAGTTGGCAAGTCGGCCACCCATAAATCCTGATCGGCTGGTTAGCCCGTTCATGTCAAACGAGTCAGGCTCGTTTAGGGTTACCCGTGCTGATGGCGATGATGGAGGTCGGGATAGTGCGCGTGCCGATGCCGAAGCGGCTCATGCCGATGCCAATGTGTATGCGGCGCCGTCACCATTCCGTCGTGGGCGTGCTGGTGGTGTTCGTCGTGGACATGTCTATGTTCGTGCTCGATCAGGTCGTGCGTATGCTCGTGGCTATGGCGTTCGGTTAGATGAAGCCAGAGACCGAACGCCATAAGCCCACCGGCGCCGATCAGTTGAGCCGTCACCGGCTCGCCTATGAGGACGACCGCGATCATCGCGCCAAGGAACGGGGCAAGCGAGAAATAGGCGCCCGTGCGGGCGCTGCCGAGATGACGCAGCGCTAGGACAAACAGCACGAGACTCACCCCGACGCCAAAGAATCCCACGAGCAACGCCGCGCCCGTCGCGCCGATCGAGTGCAAGCGAGCGCCAAGGATAAGCGCTAAGATCAGATTTACACTTCCAGCTGCGAGGCCCTTGATCAGCGCGATGACGACGGGATCCGCGGACGAAATTTCGCGCGACAGGTTATTGTCGATACCCCATGCCAGGCACGCGAGTGCGATCAGCAGACTGCCGCCATCGAGGCGGATTCCCTTGCCTTCCCAGGACAGAACAGCCGCGCCGGCGAGGATGGAAGCTGCGCCGAGCAGGAGTCTCCGATCGACGTTCTCCCGAAAGACGATCCATGCAATGGCCATGGTCGCCAATCCTTCGAGATTGAGGATGAGCGAACCCGACGCGGCGGAAGTTCGCGCGAGCCCGAGCATAAGGAACAGCGGTCCTATGACGCCGCCAAACACGACGACCGCCATCAGCCAAGGCACATCAGCGCGCCGCAGCGGCGCCTCCGCACCTCTCAGGCCAAGCACGCACCGGCCTGCTTGGCCAATCGATAGCCCGACGCCTGCCCCCAAATAGAGGAGCCCTGCCAGAAGCTGCGGGTCGGTGGACCCCAAAAGCAACTTCGAGAACGGGGTAGCGGCGCCGAACAGGACGGCCGACGCGAGAGCGATGGGGACGCCGGGCAAGAGGCGAGTACGCGACGAAGCGCCGTTGGACATGGTTCAATTTTAGCACGCCGCGTCCGGCTGCAAACCGGCATCGGCCCCCTTTCCGCATTCTGCAACCCGAGCGGCTGGAGCGGCCAACCAGAGGGAATTCACGCGTCCTCAGCCAAATCCGCCCCTTCCTGGCCTAAGACGGGCGACTTCGGCTCCGCCCAAATGAGTGGTAGGCGCTATGATCCACCAGACACCAACGAGTCAGTCGGTGTTGGCGCGCAGACTTGCCTTGGTGATCACCCGTGTTGGGCGGGTGGCCGCACGGATCGGTTCGCAGGATCCCGAATTCGCGCAACAGTATCGTCAGCGCTCGGGCGGCGCACTAGCGCATTTTCCGGCCTGATTGAATCGCGGGGGATTCCGGAATCGGGCTTGGTTCTGACTCGTGATTCTCGCCGGCGATCCGACGGCGGGCTCAGGAACGGCGCGAGGGCAACATTAAGCCCAAGCGCCAGGACGGCGACCGCCATTCCCACCGGATCGAGGCGCATGCCGAGCTGATCCTTTCGGCCGTGGAAATTGCTCTAGGCCCTTGTCTCGTACTAGCTCGCCGATTACCCTGACGTCGATCGTCGACGGGATTGCCGATTGAAGGAGAACCGACATTGGAACAGGCTGAGGCGATGCTCGGAATCGTCCCCACAAAGTCTGCGCGATGTGCGGCGCTAATGTAGCTGAGTTTTGCGCCACCCTCGGGAGGAGTTCCCGATGGATCCCCGTTTCGGCTCATCCATCATGTCGGGCTTCGGCCCCTTCTAACGATGCCACTCCGAATCGCGCTTATCTGCTCGCCACGCACCGGGGGCTCCTGGATCCGAATGGTGCTTGCTCGAGTCCTGAATCTCCAGGAGATTGCGGTCCATAACTGGAGAGATATTCCAAGCGAGCTGCCCAAAGATTGTATCTTGCACATCCACTGGTATCGAGAGCCGAACTTTCAGTCATTTCTGCGGGAAAATGAGTTCCGCTTGATTGCCCTAGCGCGGCATCCGCTCGACGTTCTCCTCTCCGTTTTACATTTTATTAGGCACGAGCCGTTAACGACTCGTTGGCTTGAAGGCAATTGCGAGATTCCATCAGAACTGACCAGCAGTTCTCCTGTGTCTGAGTCGTTCAATAGATACGCGACGAGCTGGGGAGCTGAAAACTTGCTTTCCATCAGTTACCAGTGGTGGCTCGATCCTTCTGCGGTGCGAATCCGATACGAAGACTTTGCGATTGATCCAGAGCGCGAATTTACAGCGATCGTAAAAGCTTTCGTCGAATCCGCGGATGGGTTAGAGGCGGTCTTGGGGGAAATAAACTTCAAGACATTTCAAGCCATGCCCAATCATCATGGCTGGCAAGGGAAGCCTGGAGCTTGGCGAGGCTTGCTTCCCGGCGCCAGTGCTCTGAGGATTTATGCGCGTCATCGCCGTGTTTTCAACGTACTCGGCTACGCGATACCACTATCGCTCACGTCAAACACCAATGCCAAGCGTAATTGGGAACAAATCAAAATATAAACTACTGCAGTAAGCTTAATTCAAAGATCTATACCCCACAACCGTAAGCTTGCGACTTTCACCGCCAAGGTCACGCACGCAATTTTCTAGTACGATACAAGCGATGCTCATAGCCAATTGGCAAGTAGGTCGATTCGTTCTCGTGTACCAGAATGACGTCGTCATTCACAGTCACTTCGTAGGCGCTCGTGGCAACGACCCAGTGTCCGGCACTGCGAAAGGCCGGATTCACAAACGAGCCGCGAAGTGGCTCGGTCGCGGCCGTTGGGCGGCCGCAGAGGTGAGCCCGCCGAGTGAAAGAGAGTGAGGACTTAGGTCAGGGCCACCACATTCCAGGTCGGCGCAAGAGTGGGAAGAAGAGGTCCGCCTCCCGTCCGGGTGGCGCCGTCCATGTCCCAGATCGAGACTTGGCCAGTGCTCGTGTTGTGGAAAGTAATGTCGGAACCGCCGCCGCTGGGTGCGATAGCCTGCCAACTCGTCCCGAGATTGCTGACCGGCCCGCCCCCCGTCCGGGTGGCGCCATCCATCTCCCAGACCGAGACCTGCCCTGTGCTCGCGTTTTGGAAAAGAATATCGGACTTCCCGTCGTGATTGAAGTCACCGGTCCCGACCGCTTTCCAACTCGGACCAAGATTGCTAACCGGCCCCCCTCCTGTGTGGGTGTTTCCGTCCATCTCCCACATCGACACTTGGCCTGTGCTCGTGTTCTGCCACAGGATGTCGGACTTCCCATCGCCGTCGAAGTCGCCGGTTCCGGCAACCTGCCAGCTGGGCCCGAGATTGGCGACAGGTCCGCCTCCGGTATGGGTGTTTCCGTCCATCTCCCACATCGAAACTTGGCCCGTGCTCGTGTTCTGCCACAGGATGTCGGACTTCCCATCGCCGTCGAAGTCGCCGGTCCCGGCAACCTGCCAGCTGGGCCCGAGATTGGCGACCGAGCCGCCTCCAGTGCGGGTGTTCCCGTCCATCTCCCAGATCGAAACTTGCCCGTTGGCGTTTTGCCACACGATGTCGGACTTCTTTCCGTCGCCATCGAAGTCGCCGGTCCCGACCGCCTGCCAACTCGGTCCGAGATTCGCGGCCGGCCCGCCCCCGACCCTCGTGTTACCGCTCAGCTCCCAGACCGAGACTTGTCCGGTGCTTGTGTTTTGCCAGAGGAGGTTGTTGGTTACCGGCGGATTTAACGTGACCGCCGTTAGGTCGAAGGGAGCCAAACCGGTTGGCGAGGCGCCGGGGACGCCGCTCACCAACTGCGTTGTTCCGCCGACCTGACCGTCGGTCTCCCACAACTGCTGATGGCCGTTGCCATCTTTGCCGCTGAATAGTACCTCTCCGTTGAAGAGTTCGAAGTTGGACGGATCCAATCCGCCTGAGGTGGCCGCACCAGCAAAGATCTCATGCGTGCCGAGAGCCGTGCCGTCGGTTTCCCAGAGCCCCTGGAGGTTGCTCGCGTCGGTGCCGTTGAACAGCACTTCGTTCCCGAAGGCGAACAGAAATCGGGGATTGAAGTCAGCGCCGGCGCCGCTGATGTTAGTGAGTTCGTGGGTGTTGCCAGACGTCCCGTCGGTCACCCAGAGGTCCGTGTTGGCGCCGCTCCGGCCGCTAAACAGGACTTTCCCACCCAGAACAGTCAAGCTGCCAGGGGTGCTAGGGGTATTCGTGATTAGCTGAGTGCCGACAGCTGTGCCATCGGTCTCCCACAATCCGACGTTTCCCCCTGCGTCCGTAGCGCCGAACAAGAGCTCGGCGCCGAAAACTGTCATGTCATACGGGTTTAGACCCGCAGGGTCCGACGGGCCGCCCGCTCCCGGCACAAGCTCGACCGTGCTGCCGCCGACCGTTCCATCCGTCACCCACAAACCAGCGACTGGGTGGCCCGCTGTACTGCGTGAATCATCCCCGCTGAAAAACACTTTATTGTTGAAGACGGTGAGGTCCGCTGGGTTTAAGCCAGTCGACGCTGTGCTGCCATTGGTCGACAGGATCTCGACCGTGCTGACGGCCGTGCCGCTAGTCACCCATAATCCAGAATGGCCGTTCGCATCCCTTCCGTTAAACAGTACTTCATTTTGGAAGCCTGTCAGCCCGCCCGGATTGAGGCCGGAAGCACTCACCCCGGCAATTCCGGTAATTTCTTTGGTGCCAGCCGCCGACCCGTTTGTCGTCCATAGGCCATCGTGGCCCGCCGAATTCAGGCCACTAAACAATACCTGATTGTTCAATAGGGTGAGGTTGCTGGGAGACAACGAAGCGTTCGCTCCGGCAACGGGGGTCAACTGGAAGGTTCCGGTGCCCGTGCCATTCGTCTCCCATAGGCCTGTGTCAATGTTCGGGAAAACACCCACATTACCCGCGAATAGGACCACGCTTTCAACCATTTAACGTCCTCGAGCTTCACCATACAGGCTTAGACCGCCAGCCCGCTGTCTTTGGGCCGTTATACATAGAGTTACGGCCGAGTAAACCGCCAGCTGGCCAATCTCGATCAAATTTCACATCAGATAGTTGACGTATCGCCTTGGTCGAACGAGGAGCGCGCGCCCGGGAGCCCCTTGCAGCTTTTTCTGCAAGGATTGCGCGGAGAATGAAAATGAGGCGGGATCGGCGCCCGACGACCCTAGCGATTGCGGACTGGCGGCCGCGCCGCATCGACTACGATGCCAACCGCGACAATCGCGGTGTCTCCCCTCGTTTGGCGCGCGCCTTCGAGTCGACCAAGCTGGATCGTTCATCGGCCTGTTGCTCGGTCTAGCCAGCGGTCGGACGACGCGGAATACCGTCACGTCGACGCCGGAGAAGTCGCAGCGCCGCTGGGACCAGCGACCGCCAACAGCGCGCCCCATGCCTCCCGAGAGCGAGGAAAGCTTGCGGCCTTTTAGGCAAATGGTTTCGGAGCTTGCCGCGCTCGATCCGTACGAGCGGCGCGCTTTGTCTAGGACGCAAAACTGCGATCCGCAATTTCGACGCCTTGCGAGTTCCTCGAACTCGACCGGGCGAAACTAGGGCCAACCCCAACGAGTGGCTCGAGTGACTGCGTGAATAGCACGACTGGAGGCTCCGGCCGATGCCTTCAACTTGAGACACCAGCACCCGCCTATCAGATATATCGTCTTACCAAGCGCTTCCGCCGGAACTCTAGCCTATTTCTAAGTTTTATCGTTGTACGCGGCACTGGATATCGGGTTTTGGCGAAACCAAACCCAATTCGATGCCCAACCAGGGCGGATCAGCAATGACCGCTACGGGGCGAATGTGAAAGTGTGTTTCGCCTTCGCTTGCGTCGCTTCGTACCCCTCGCACTCGGCGAGCTTGTAGCCCGCGACCAAAACTGAAGTCGGCAAGACACGTTCCAGCGCGTGCGGCAGGTCCCCGTCGATCAACCCATTCTCGTACGGCATGTCGGCGGCGAGCCGGAGGTCCCGCAAGGGCTTCAACGCCTCCGGTCGAACCCAGAACATGGTCCCGCCGAAAAAATCGAGTTGGAACTTATCGGCCGGGACGCCCATTCGCTCAGCGATCTTCAACGTCATAGAGCGGTTTGCCGACCAGGAGAGGTCATCGGAATAACCTTGTTTGGGCAACCGAAACGCGCGTGGACCGATCATCCCGATCAACGGATCGTGTTCGAACCTGTCGATGGCGGCGCCAGCGGCGCCCGGCGCACCGATGAGATCGAACAGCAGCCGTCTCCGCCAGATCGCGCCCATATAGGCTTTGCGACCCGCGTCCATCGATTTCTTGCCATGGATCTTGCAAATGTACTTGTAGCGATCAAGCCGGCTGCTCTCGAGCAGGGTCAGAAACGGACCTATGTCGCGGCCGCGATTCTCCACGATCTCAATGTCGGCGTTAGAATAGACCCCCCTTATTGTCTCGATTAGCCGCTCGCGACCGGCAACGGTCGTAACGATCAGATCGAAAGGAAGCGTGAGGCCGCGGAGCGCCCCGGCGATGTCAGGCCAGGTATCTTCATAGTAGATATGGGCAACGACCGCCAACTCGATGCGCCCGGGATGATTAGACGCCTGCGGCGGCGGACCGCCCTGCGCCGGCCACCCATGGAGAAGCTCTGGGTGTCTGGCGACGAGATCACCGTCGACCACAACACCGATGTTCATTGTATCCTGATTGAACCCGGTAAAGCGCTTGCGTTCGGCTTTTGGACCGGCGGAGAAGAGGGAAAACTCGTCATATTTCAGGTACTTCTTTTTCTTGAAGAAGAGCGCCAGGCGCAGCCTCGCCCATAGCGAAGAGAGGGCGCCCAACGCCTCAACGCGAAAGTCGGCGCTCTCGATTGGAAGCGCAACGTCTCCACTCGAGACGAGGACATAATTCAGACCGGGCGAATAAGGCACGAGAACGTATTGGCGACTGGAGCCGATCCTAAGCAAAGAGAGGGCGTCCTCCTCCCTTTGAGCGACCGGCTTCAGTCGATAGGCACGCGGAAACCGGAAGGAAAACTGGCTCATGGAGCTCGTACCGGAGCTTTCTGTGTGGCTTGGCAGCGTCGGGCCCTCCCCTACCCAGGAGGCCCGCGCGGGGCAATTGGCGCCCAACCCGGCGCTCTAACGCTTCTGAGCGCGCACGCTTTCGCACACGTGTTGCGTGCTCTCAACATCTGAGCATCCGGGTCGATCCTCAACCGGGGGTTTTGCGCGCCGCGTCAAAGCGCGCCTCGATCTCCTGGACGATCGCGCCGAGGATGCTGTTGATCTCAAAATCCTTCGGCGTGTAGACCGCCGCCACGCCAGCCGCCTTCAGTCGCTCTGCATCAGCGGGTGGAATGATACCGCCAACGACGAGCGGCACGTGCTCGAGGCCCGCTGCCCGCAAGAGCTTCAGCACCTCCTCAGTCAGCGCGACATGTGAGCCCGACAGGACCGACAGGCCAATGCAGTGAACGCCTGACTTGGCGGCCTCGACGATTTCGGCCGGTGTGAGGCGGATGCCGTCGTAGATGACTTCCATGCCGGCGTCCGTCGCGCGCGCCGCGATCTGCTCGGCGCCGTTGGAATGCCCATCGAGACCCGGCTTGCCAACGAGGAATTTGATTCGGCGACCTAGCTTGAGCGAGACGCGTTCGACTTCGCTGCGAAGCGGGTCGAGGCCCGCCGCTTCCTGACGCGCGCGGGGCGAGACGCCGGTCGGCGCGCGAAAGACTCCGAACTCCGCCCGCAGCGCGTCGCCCCACTCACCTGTGGTGGCTCCGGCTTTGCCCGCCTCGATCGAGGCGGGCATGATGTTCAAGCCGCTCGCCGCCGCCCTCCGCAACGCCCGTAGCGCCTCGCGGACCCGTCCCCCATCGCGCTCAGCCCGCCACGCCACGAGCCGCGCCACCTGCTCGGTCTCCGCTGTGGCTGATGGGACCATGATCGAATTTTCGCCCGCCATCAGAGGCGACGGCTCGGAACTGGTGAACGCGTTCACGCCGACAACGATCTGTTCGCCGCGCTCGATCGCCTCGAGCCGGCGCATATTGGATTCGACGAGCTTGGCCTTCAGCGCGCCCGTCTCGACCGCCTTGACTGCGCCGCCCATCACGTCGATAGCCGCAATCTCCGCTTGCGCCTCTCTCTTCAGCTTTGCGACAAGCGCTTCGATCTCCTTGCTGCCGTCGAAGATGTCGCCGAATTCGAGCAGGTCTGTTTCATAGGCCATGATCTGCTGCAGGCGAAGCGACCATTGCTGGTCGAACGGTCGCGGCAGGCCGAGCGCCTCGTTCCACGCCGGCAATTGGACAGCGCGGGCGCGCGCCTTCTTCGACAGCACGACCGAGAGCATCTCAATGAGGATGCGATAGGCGTTGTTTTCAGGCTGCTGCTCGGTGAGGCCGAGCGAATTGACCTGGACGCCGTAGCGGAAGCGGCGCTTGGAAGGATCCTGCACGCCGAACCGGTCGCGGGTGATCTCGTCCCACAATTCGACGAACGCGCGCATCTTGGCGAGTTCGGTGACGAAGCGCATGCCGGCGTTGACGAAAAATGACATCCGCCCGACGACCTCCGCAAAGCCTGCCTCGTCGACCTCGCCCGATTGGCGGACCCGATCAAGCACGGCGATCGCGGTTGCGAGCGCGTAGGAAAGCTCCTGGACCGGGGTCGCTCCCGCTTCCTGCAGGTGGTAGGAGCAAACATTCATCGGATTCCACTTCGGCGTCTCTTTGTCGCCGAACAGGATCATGTCCTTGGTCAGCCTGAGCGACGACTCGGGCGGAAAGACGTAGGACCCGCGGGCCAGATATTCCTTGATGATGTCGTTCTGCGTCGTTCCTTGAAGCTGGCTACGGGACGCGCCCTGCTCATCGGCGACGGCTATGTAGAGGGCCATCAGCCACGGCGCGGTGGCGTTGATGGTCATCGACGTGTTCATCGAGGCAAGCGGGATTCCCTCGAACAGGGCCCGCATGTCGCCGATGTGGGAAATCGCGACGCCCGCCTTTCCGACTTCGCCGCGCGCAAGCGGGTGGTCGCTGTCGTACCCGGTCTGGGTCGGAAGGTCGAAGGCGATCGACAGCCCCGTCTGTCCCTTGGCCAGGTTCTGGCGGTAAAGCTTGTTCGACTCGCGCGCAGTCGAATGGCCCGCATAAGTCCGGAAGATCCAGGGGTTGTCGCGCCGCGCCGTCGTCTCTTCTCCGTTCGCCTGCGCCATTCTCCGCTCGCTCTCGGCCTCCTCAGCGGGGTTGCCCGCGGGCGCAAAGGAATTGTGCATGGCACAATTACAGAAAAGCTCATGTGACGCTACGGTCTCGCTCGAGACAACGCCGACGCTGGTCGGGGCGGCTATTAACCACCCCGGCACTTCGCCTTCAGTTCAAAGCTGGGAGGGACTCGACTGGCCGGATTTAGCGTTTGGCGACCGCGCTGGTCGTCACGACTGTGATCAACAATCCGCCAGCGATCACGATGGCCGACAGATAAGGATCATAGCCGGAGTAGGGTTGCAGCCACCAGTCGCGAATACAGAGCCCGGCGTACGCTCCGAGCATAGCGTAGAACGCGCTCCAGTAGGGGCCCAGGCCGTAACGGCCAACAATATAGTCAATAGCAAAACCGACCGAGAAAAAGACGACAACCGCACCCAGCAGGAGCGCAACGAAATCGAAACCTTCAAGACTTTCTATGAATTGCAACAAGGGCCAGTTCGACATTGCCGCAGGTCCTTTGTCCCGCCTCGGCTGCCGAAGTATCTGCGCCGATCCATCTAGCTTACGCATCATTTCCTGCTGCGACGTAAATTCCATCGTAGGGAAGCGAAATCGTTGACCAAAGTCGGGTTGATTTTCGCGCGCCCAGGCGCGATGGTTGATTGTGCGTCGCAACATGCGAAGCCTTTTCAAATTCCGCGCGTACCGCCCACCGTGAGGAAGCCATGAACACTCACCCCACGGGCGCAGAATTGCTTTCCGGGGCGTTGGGCAAGGATCTCTACGAAATCGGCCAGATTCCGCCGCTGGGTCACGTGCCGGCTTCGATGTACGCCTGGGTCGTGCGCAAGGACCGGCATGGACCGCCGGAGCAATCCATGCAGGTCGAGGTCGTGCCGACATGGACTCTCGACAGCCATGACGTGCTGGTGTTGGTGATGGCTGCCGGGGTCAACTATAATGGCGTCTGGGCGGCGCTCGGCGAGCCCGTCTCCACGCTCGACGTCCACAAGAACCCCTATCACATCGCCGGCTCCGATGCATCCGGCGTCGTCTGGGCGGTCGGCTCCAAGGTGAAAAGGTGGAAGGTCGGCGACGAGGTCGTTGTCCATTGCAACCAGGACGATGGCGACGACGAGGAGTGCAACGGGGGCGACCCGATGTTCTCCGCCTCGCAGCGCATCTGGGGCTATGAGACGCCGGACGGCTCGTTCGCCCAGTTCTGCCGCGTGCAGGACCGGCAATTGATGACCCGGCCCAAGCACCTGACGTGGGAGGAGGCGGCCTCCTATACGCTGACGCTCGCCACCGCCTATCGCATGCTGTTCGGCCACGAGCCGCATCGCCTGAAGCCGGGCGACAATGTGCTGGTCTGGGGCGCCTCGGGGGGATTGGGCGTGTTCGGGGTCCAGCTCTGCGCGGCGGCTGGCGCAAACGCCATCGGCGTCATCTCCGATGAAACGAAGCGCGAATATGTGATGTCACTCGGCGCAAAAGGCGTGATCAACCGCAAGGACTTTGGCTGCTGGGGTCAACTGCCGAGGGTCAACTCGCCTGAGTACAACGCCTATATGGCGGAGGCCCGCAAGTTCGGTAAAGCAATTTGGAGCGTCACCGAGAAGAAGGACGTCGACACGGTCTTCGAACATCCGGGCGAGCAGACTTTCCCGGTGTCGTGCTTCGTGGTGAAGCGCGGCGGGATGGTGGTGTTCTGCGCCGGCACAACGGGCTTCAACATCACTTTCGACGCCCGCTTCGTCTGGATGCGGCAGAAGCGCATCCAGGGTTCGCATTTCGCTAATCTCAAGCAGGCCTCGGCGGCCAACAAATTTGTGATGGACCGCCGGATAGACCCCTGTATGTCGGAAGTGTTCCCCTGGACGGAGATTCCGGCCGCGCACACCAAAATGTGGAAGAATGAGCACAAGCCCGGCAACATGGCGGTGCTCGTCAACGCGCCGACGACGGGATTGCGCACGTTCGACGACGTGCTTGACGCCGCGAGAAGGTTAGTTGAGACGGACCCCTAATCGAAGGGATTTGCCTTCGTTCGCATGAGCCGGTAAAGCGGCCTCTTCCTGATGTCCGCCATGCGCGAGACCGGGCAGCAGCGTTTCTAGCGAACGAGAGCGAATGAGCGCAATGGCCGCGACGCAGGACAGGGAGCAGCGGAAGCGCGAAGCCGCCGAACGGGCGCTCAAATTGGTCACGCCAGGCATGAAGCTCGGACTTGGCAGCGGCTCGACCGCGCGCCACTTCGTCGATCTCGTGGGCGAAAGAGTTAAAGCGGGTCTCGAGCTGCGTTGCGTCGCGACATCGGAGGGGACTGCTTCGCAAGCGAAGGCGCTTGGCATTGCACTCGGCACACTGGACGACATTCCGGAGCTCGACCTGACGGTCGACGGGGCCGACGAAGTCGACCCCAAGCTCAGGCTGATCAAGGGCGGCGGAGGGGCGCTGTTGCGCGAGAAGATCGTCGCGTCCGCCTCGAAGCGTATGGTCGTCATCGCCGATTCGACCAAGCTTGTGCCGCGGCTCGGCGCCTTTCCGTTGCCGATCGAGGTGGTCCCTTTCGGCCTCGCGGCGACCAGGCGACATATCGAGCGCGCCTTCGTCGAACTCGGGTTAACCGGGTCGATCCGTCTGCGCGGCGAATCCCCTCCGTTCGTCACCGACGGCGGACATTATATTCTTGACTGTTCGCTCGGCGCCATTGCAGAGCCCGAAAGGTTGAGTCAGATCCTGTCGTCCATCCCGGGCGTCGTCGAACATGGACTTTTCATCGGCCTTGCGCACGCGGCGATCATCGCCGGCGATGAGCGCGTCGAAGTCCTTGGCGACCCGAACTGAAAATCGAACCTCGCATGCCTAGGAGTCATTGATGCCCGCCCGCGCCGGAATCGCCCGAGGCCGTTTCGCTCTCGTCCTGTTTGCAACCTTGAGTTTGTCCGCGCAGGCCGCCGAGACAACTCCCACCGCCCCTGCTGCGCCCGCGCCGGCGGCCCCCGCAGCGACCGCGCCTGCGGGCCCGTCGCCTGGGGCCCTCGCCGCGGCTGACAAGATCCTCAATGCGATCGGACTTAAGCAGTCGATCGCCATCGTCGTTCCCAGCATGATGGCGGAGCTCGAGACGAACGTCACTCGGACTCGGCCGGAGATCAGGGATTCGCTGCGCGCGACGCTGAAAGCGATTCAACCCGAATTCGATCAGACCGCGAAACAGACCTACATCCAGGCGGAGAACCTGCTCGCCTCGCAAATGTCCGAGCAGGAGATCACTGAAGTGGCCGCCTTCTTTGAAAGTCCAGCAGGCAAGAAATATGTTCAGATCACCCCCGTCTTTCTTCAGAACCTTACCGACGCGACCGGAGGATGGCGCGAAAAGCTGTCGGCCGACATCCTTGAGCGGGCGCGAGCCGAGATGAAGAAGAAGGGCGTCGATTTCTAGCCGCGCGCGTTCCATCCCGGGCTGGGGGCCATAGGGCAGAACGATGGCGTTCGACGTCGATTTCTTCGTGATTGGCGCAGGATCCGGCGGCGTGCGCGCGGCGCGTATCGCCGCCAGCCATGGCGCGACAACGCTGGTGGCCGAGGAAAGCCGCATCGGCGGGACTTGCGTCATCCGCGGCTGCGTGCCGAAGAAGCTCTATGTCATCGCCAGCCGCTTCGCTGACGACTTCCGCGACGCCGCCGGGTTCGGCTGGGATGTCGGCGAACCGAAGTTCGATTGGCCAACCCTTGTTGCGGCCAAGGAAAAGGAGATCACCCGTCTCTCCGACGCCTATCGCGAAAATCTGGCGCGGTCCGGGGCCAAACTCGTCGAACAGCGGGCGACCGTGGTCGATCCCCACCGGCTGCGATTCGCCGACGGACGCGAAATCTCCGCGCGCCATATCCTGATCGCCTCCGGCTCGCGTCCCGTGACGCCAACCGGCGTCAAGGGAATCGAGCACGCGATCACCTCGAACGAGGTCTTCGACCTGCCCGTCTTCCCGCGTCGCCTTCTCGTGATGGGCGGGGGCTATATCGCGGTCGAATTCGCGTCGCTGTTTCAGCGGCTCGGTTCGCAGGTCACCATGGCCATGCGCGGGCCGAACCTCTTGCGCGGGTTCGACGACGACATGCGCGACGGGATGCGCGACGCGATGGCGAAGGCCGGAATTGCCTTTCGATTTGCCTGCCTGCCGACTTCGATCGAAAAGGAACGCAGCGGCGCTTTGCGCGTGACGCTGTCCGACGGCTCAGTCGTCGAAGCGGATCAGGCGCTGATCGCGACCGGCCGCAATCCCAACACGAAAGACCTCGGCCTCGAGGCGGCCGGCGTTGAACTGAGCGCCGCGCATGGCGCGGTGAAGGTCAATGAACATCTGACCAGCAACGTGCCGTCGATCCACGCCATCGGCGACGTCACCCACCGGGTCGATCTGACGCCGGTCGCCATTCGCGAGGGACATACGTTGGCCGACCGGTTGTTCGGACCGGGCGCGGCGCCGCTCCGCTATGACACGATCGGCAGCACGGTGTTCGGCACTCCGGAACTAGGCGCTGTCGGATTGACCGAGAGCGAGGCACTGCAGCAATTCAAGAAGGTCCACGTCTACAAGACTAATTTCCGTCCGTTGAGGGCGACGGTGTCCGGCGGCTCCGAGCGCACGATCATGAAGCTGATCGTCGAGGGCTCGACGCAGCGTATTGTGGGCGCGCATATTCTGGGAACCGAGGCGGCTGAGATGATTCAGCTCGTTGCGGTCGCGATGACCATGGGGGCTACCAAGGCCGACTTCGACGCGACCGTCGCTGTCCATCCAACCGCCGCCGAGGAACTCGTGACCATGCGCTCCGCCCATGCGCGCTTTGAAGATGGCATGGAGATTCCGTGAGAGCCGCGCGCGCGAATGATTTCGGGCGCTTAGCTGCGCTTTGCGAACTTTTTTCGTGTCCCAACCTTGGAGTGTGCGGCGTTTTGACAGGCGAGCCGCTTGCGCGGCTGCACCCAGCATGCTCCCTAAGCGAGCCCCGAGTCTATCCGAGGGATCTCATGCGACCCATTCACTGGCTGGCGGTCATTCCATTCATCGGCATGCTCGTCGGTCCGGCGGTCCATAACGAGGTTGATCCGTTCATCCTCGGGATGCCTTTTCCTCTCGGCTGGATCACGGTCTGGGTCGTGCTGACGGCGATCATCATGGCCGTCATTTATCTGATCGATCCGGCCAACCGTGAAGACGCTCCATGATCGCGGCGCTGGTCCTAATCGCACTCGCCGCGCTCTCCGCCTTGGCTCTTGGCGTAGCCGCCCGCGCCGGGCGGGATATGGACCTTGAGCAGTGGGCGGTCGGCGGACGCGGCTTCGGTTGGATCTTCGTCTTCCTGCTGCTGGCCGGCGAGATCTACACCACCTTCACCTTCCTCGGCGCGTCCGGCTTCTCCTACGGGCAGGGAGCTCCGGTCTATTACATCCTGGCCTATGGCTCGCTCGCCTACGTGATCGGCTACTTCCTGCTGCCCCTGGTGTGGAGCTATGCCCGGGAGAACGGCCTGCACTCGCAGCCGGACTTCTTCGTTCGCAAATACGCGAGCCCGACGCTGGGCGTCTTGGTGTCAATCGTCGATCTGGTGGCGCTGATCCCCTATCTCGTGCTGCAACTCACCGGGCTTGGCATCATCGTCACTGCGGCAGGCTACGGCGCCATCCCCACGAACGTCGCAATCTGGATCGGCGCCGTGATCGTCACGATTTACGTCATGATGTCCGGCATCCGCGGCTCAGCCTACACGGCGGTGGTCAAGGACATTCTGATCCTCGGCGTGGTGCTCTTTCTTGGCATCTATCTGCCGCTGCATCTCTACGGCGGCATAGGCCCGATGTTCGAGAAGATCGCGGCCGCCAAGCCCGGCTTCCTCGTCTTCCCCGCAAGCGGGCAGAGTGTCGCCTGGTTCGTCTCCACCGTGCTCTTGACCGCCGTCGGCTTCTTCATGTGGCCGCACTCTTTCTCCGCCTGCTACTCGGCGAAGGACGCGCGCGTCTTCCGGCGAAATGCTATTGTTCTGCCGATTTACCAGCTGATACTGCTGTTCGTGTTCTTCGTTGGCTTCGCCGCGGTGCTGCAAGTGCCGGGGCTGAAGGGCGCAGACACCAATCTCGCGCTATTCAAGCTGGCGGCGCAGCAGTTCCCCCCTGCTATCGTCGGCTTGATCGGCGCGGCGGGGGTCTTCACCGCGCTCGTTCCAGGCTCGCTCATCACAATGACCGCAGCGATGCTGCTCGCTAAGAACCTCATTGGCCTTTTGCGACCGGAGGCGACCGATGCCCAGACTGTGGCCCTCGCCAAGTGGCTTGTGCCCGTGGTGATGCTGGTCGCCGTATATTTCACCTTGGAAGGCAGCGCGACGATCGTCGCGCTGCTTCTGGTGGGCTACAGCTTTGTCACTCAGTTCTTTCCTGCCCTCGTCGCGAGCCTGATGCCGCGCAATCCGGTGACCACCGCCGGCGCGTTCGCCGGGATTCTGGTCGGCGCGTTGGTCGCCGCGGTCCTCACCTTCACTCATGCGACCATCGGCTCGCTGTTCCCTGCCTTACCGGAGGCGATTCGCGACCTCAATGTCGGCATCATCGCGCTTGCCGCGAATGTCCTCGCATTGGTCGTCGTGAGCGCCGTGACCCGGCCCCGCCCAGTCTTGGCGGCCCGAACCTGAGGGTGTGACGAGGGGTCGTTGCCGACACGCCTCAATCTCCGCCGACGCCCATGCTAGGCTGGGAGCGAAAGCGGGGGACACGACATGGCATTCAACATTGAGATCACGCCTCGAAACGACACGACAGGCGCGACTGTTTACGCGGTCACCGTGACGATCGACGATCACGAGACCGTCGTGAGCTTCGAGTCCAAGGAGGTGGCGGAGCGCTTCGCCGAGACCGAACGCGCGAGGATCACGGCGCAAGAGCAACAAGCGAGAAGCGCCAAGCCGACGTGAAGGGGGCGTGACGATTGTCGGGGAGCATCGCCTAAAGAAAGCTCTGCGGGTCGACGTCGATCGCGACGCGAACCCCGCCGCGCGGCTCGGGCGTGGCGGCCAACATGGCGCGCAAGAAACCTTGCAGGTCGGCCGACCTGGGCGCCTTGGCGGCGAGGCGGAATTGGTGGCGCTTGCGTAGGACCGCGATCGGCGCTTCCGTCGGACCGAGCAGGACGATTTCATTCTCATGCGGCTGGCCGCCGAGCGGCGCGATGCGCCAACTCGTGGTCCCAGGCAATCCATGGGCGGCTCGCGCCAGCAGGCGAGCGTGGGCCTCCGCCGCGCCGCGATCCTCGGCCGACACAATGATCGCCGCGAGACGCCCGAACGGCGGCAAGGCGCCGCGGCGCCGCTCGTCCGTTTCTTCCCGATAGAACCGCTCGGCGTCACCGGATAGAAGCGCCGCGATGACCGGATGCTCCGGCTGCCAGGTCTGCAGCAGCGCGCGTCCCGGCTTCTCGCCGCGTCCGGCGCGTCCCGTCGCCTGACGCAGGAGTTGGAACGTGCGCTCGGCGGCGCGCGGATCGGCGTTGGCGAGACCGACGTCGGCGTCGACCACGCAGACAAAGGTCAGAAGCGGAAAGTTATGCCCCTTGGCGACAAGCTGCGTGCCGATGATGAGGTCGTAGGCGCCGCGCGCCGCGGCGTCGAGCTGGCCGCGCAAGGTCTCGATCCCGCCCGGCGTATCCGATGACAGAACGAGCGTACGAATGTCGGGGAAGAGGGCTTCCGCTTCCTCGGCCAGGCGCTCGACACCCGGCCCGCAGGCGGTGAGCGTGTCGGCTTCGTGGCATTGCGGGCAAAGTTGAGGCCGGCTCTCGACATGGCCGCAATGATGGCAAACGAGAACGCTGCGGAAACGGTGCTCGACCAGCCAGGTCGAGCAATTGGGGCATTCGAAGCGATGGCCGCAATGCCTGCATAAAGTGAGCGGCGCGTAGCCGCGGCGGTTCAGGAACAGCATCGCCTGCTCGCCTTTGGCGCGCGCCTCCTCGACGCAAGCGACGGCGCGCGGCGAGAGCCAGCGGCCGCGCGGCGGACCCTCGCGCTTGAGATCGACAAGCGCGATGTCCGGCAGCCGCGCGGGGCCGAAGCGAGAGGGAAGCTTGAGCCAGCGGTAGCGTCCGCTCTCCGCGTTGAACCGAGTCTCGATCGCCGGCGTTGCGGAAGCGAGCACGATCGGCGCCGTCTCGAAGCGTGCGCGCACAACCGCCATGTCGCGCGCGTTGTAGATGACGCCTTCCTCCTGCTTGTAGGCGCCCTCGTGCTCCTCGTCGACGACGATCAGTCCAAGGTCGGCGAAGGGCAGAAACAAGGCCGAGCGCGCGCCGACGACAACCCGCGCCTCGCCACTTGTCGCCGCGGTCCAGACGCGCTCGCGCTGGCGCTCGGTCAATCCGGAATGCCATTCGGCGGGCCGCGCGCCGAAGCGAGAAGCGAAGCGGTCGAAGATCTGGGCGGTGAGCGCAATTTCCGGCAAGAGCACGAGCGCCTGGCGCTTTTGTCGCAAGGCTTCGGCGATGGCCTCGAAGTAAACCTCCGTCTTGCCCGATCCAGTCACGCCCTCGAGCAGGGTCGCCGAGAACGCGCGTTCGGCGACGAGACGGATAAGATCATCGGCTGCGGCGCGCTGATCGGCGTTGAGACGGTTCAAGAGGAAATCCGGATCGAGCGGCGCCGCGCCTCTTTCCGGCGGAAGCGCGGCGACGGCGAGAGCGCCGTCGGCGACGAGGCCGTCGATCACGCCGCCCGAGCAGGAGGCGCGCGCGGCAAGCGCGGCTTTGGGCGTCGGCGCAGGGCTCCCCGCGATTGCCGCGAGGACCCGCGCCCGCGCTTCGGTCATGCGCGTAGGCCCCTTGCCGGTCGCGACGACGCCGAGCTTGGGCGCGGGCGGCTCGGCGATTTCGCCGGCGCGGATCGCCATGCGCAGGAGCATGCCGCGCGGCGCCAATGTCCAGCGGGCCGTCCAGTCGATGAAGTCGCGCAGCGCCGGACGGAGCGGCGGCTGGTCGAGGGCTGCGGCGATCGGCTTGAGATTGTCGCCGCCCGCAGCGCGCGCGGACCACACGACCCCGGTCGCGACGCGGGTTCCGAGGGGCATGCGCACGAAGGCGCCGGGTTCGAGCTTGAGGTGAGATGGCGCGCGGTAGCTATACGCCGTGTCGACCGCGACCGGCGCCAAGATGTCGACGACTTCCGATGACACTTGGCCGGGGCGCGGTTCCGGTTGTTCCTTTGTCATTCACCACAGATGAAAAAGCCGGCGGGAGCGCCGCCGGCCTTGCTTGCTCGCGACTCGAGGTTCGCGTCCAGCTTTATTCCTTGGCGGACGCCTTAGCGGCTTCCTTCGCCGCTTCCTTGGCGGCCTCCCTGGCAGCGGGGGTTTCGACCCGCTCGGCGATACGGGCGGACTTGCCGCGCCGGTCGCGTAGATAATAGAGCTTGGCGCGCCGCACCTTGCCGCGCCGAACGACTTTGACCGAGTTGATCAGCGGCGAATAGACGGGGAAGACGCGCTCGACCCCCTCGCCGTAAGAAATCTTGCGCACCGTGAAGTTCTCGTTGAGGCCGCCGCCGCTGCGTGCAATGCACACGCCCTCATAGGCCTGAACGCGCGTACGCTCGCCTTCCGCAACCTTCACATTGACGATGACCGTGTCGCCGGGCTGGAAAGGCGGTATTTTCGAGCCGGGCAATTGGGCCGCGTGCTCAGCCTCGATCTGCTGGATGACGTTCACTGGGGTAACTCCTGCCGTGACGCATGGGGCCAAGCCCCAGCCGAAGCGCTTCGGCGCGCTGTTTTCAGTTGAGGCGCGGCTCTTATCCCAAAGGGAAACGGAAGTCGAGCGATTCCGCGCGCCGGCCTTATCCTGAGGGCGAGGCAAAGCCTCACGTCCCGAAGGATGCTCCAGAGGGTGGCGCAGGGGTCCGGCGCTCTCTGGAGCGCCCTTCGAGGCCGCTTCACGGTGCCTCAGCAGAGATTAACGCGAGCGGCGGCGGGAAACAAAACTTTTTCGCCCCTCTCCTTGCGCATCGGTTTATAAGATATATCTTTACTCACGACATATCGTGATATGTCTTAAAATCAAAAGGAGTAACACAATGTTCCATCGTCATTTTGACGATTGCATTCACTACAGCCACGGCGGCCCCGGCCACTACGGCTTCGGGCGCGGGCCGTTCCGCGGCTGGCGTTCCCGGGGCGGAGGGTTCGGCGGCCGGGAAGGCCGGATGTTCGACGGCGGAGAACTTAGGCTCGTGATCCTGGCGCTCGTGGCCGAGAAGCCCCGTTACGGCTACGAGATCATTAAGGAGCTCGGCGAGCGAGTCGGCGGCGACTATTCGCCAAGCCCGGGCGTCGTCTATCCGACGCTGACCCTGCTCGAGGAGATGGGCTACGCCAGCGCAAGCCAGGACCCGCAAGGCCGCAAGCTTTATACGGTCACCGCGGAGGGCGAGAAGGTTCTGGCCGAGAACAAGGCGCAGACCGATTCGATCTTCGAACGCTTCGGCGATCGCGACGATGATCGGGGCGCTGGCTTCATCTCGGTCAAGCGAGCGATGCTCAATCTGCGCTCCGCGCTTCAGTTGCGCCTGCGCGGACGCGCCGCGAGCCCCGAGCAGATCCAGGCGATCGTGGATGCGCTCGACGCGGCGGCCAAGGCCGTCGAGCGCGCCTGACGGCAAGTGAGGGGGCCGCATAGGGGAAAGTACGGATTGCGCGGCGTGGCGGGGCTTCCTATCTCGGGCTCTTGCGCACGCAATCCATGACCTCTTTCGATTCTATTCCTTACGCCGATCCGGAGCGGCGGCTGAGGCGGCTGCTTCGCCGGCTGCCGAGCCGGATGCAGGCCGTCACCCGCTGGTTGAGAAGGCCCGCCTCGCGCTGGGCGCGGATCCCAGCAGGAATATTCCTGATCATCGGCGGGTGCCTCGCCATCCTGCCGGTGTTCGGCCTCTGGATGCTGCCGCTTGGGCTCATGCTCCTGGCCGACGACTTCCCGCCGTTGCGGCGGTTCCGGGACCGCGCGCTCGACTGGCTCGAACGGCGCCGGCCGCACTGGTTCGCCGCGGCGGGGCGCGCGGGATCAGACTAAGACGCCGCTCGGATTTACAGCAGCCGCTTCATGCCGGCCAAGCCATCTTGCAGCCGCTCTCCTCGACTGTGCCTGCAACGTCGGATCCCCGAATGACGTTCGTCACTTTGAACAGGTCCTCCGGTCCAGCGCCGCTCGGCTGGGCATCGCCGACAAAGAGGCTCGCCATGAGCTGGTTCTGGCCCGCACGATAAACGGCCGGGTTCGGTCCAAGCGCGATCTCCGGGGGAAGCTCAAACCCTTGGAGGGCCTTCGCCATGTCGAGCGCTTTGAGCGACTTGGCGTTGGCCGCGGCGAGCGCACAAGTCCAAACCGAGACATAGCCGAACCAGGTGCGGGCAGTTGGCACGTGGCCCGTTCGCTTTTTGGCGGCTTCGACGAACTCGGCCACATGAGGCACGCCCGGCTGGCTCCAGTACCATTCCATCACCCATGTGCCGAGGCGGGCTTCACGCGAAAGACCTGCCAGCGATTCCGTCTCCTGATGCGCTCCGGCGAGATGAACCTTCTTGTCCAGGCCAAACTGAACCGCCTGTTTCAGGGCGTTCGTCATGTCATCGCCCGGGAGAAGAAATACGATGACGTCGGGATTCGCCGCCTGCGCCTTGATGAGGTAGGAGGAGAAATCGACGCTTCCGAGTGAAATCAGATCCCCGCCCACTCGCTCTGCGCCCAATGGAGCGGAAGCCTTGACCATTCCGGCTTCGAGCGTGTGACCAAAAGCATAGTCGGTCGTAAGGTAGTATAACTTCTTGCCGTATTGTTTGATCAGCGACGCCACCACCGCGTTCGCTTCCATTTGCGTGGTGTTGCAAACTCGGAAGACGTTCCAGTGGCAGCTCGCGCCTGTCACCGCGTCCGTGTGGCCTCCGGGAACGATCTGCAGGATTCCCTTCTCGTTCGAGACCTGCGCTATCGCGAGCGACTGAGCGGAGTTGCTGCTGCCCAAAAGGAAATCCACGTTGTCGCCGTCGATCAGCTTGCGCGCCTTCTGAACCGCTGTGCCGGTGTCGCCGCTTGTCGAATCTTCGACCGCGAGCGCGACCGCCCGACCGAGTATGCCGCCTTTACCGTTGATCTCGTCGATCGCCATTTGACAACCGATCAGCTCGTTTTTCCCGAGCGCCGCTAAAGGGCCGGTCAATGGGTTGTCCACTCCTATCCTGACGATGTCGGCGGCTCGCGCGCTTATGATGAAGGGACTTGCGAAATGTGAGACGCCTGCCGCAAGCCCCGCGCCAAGAAAGGCGCGGCGGCGGATGCGGAACGATGGGCCGCTGATGGGCATCGATCCCTCCTTTGAAATTAAACGTTCGCGCGAATGCAGGCGCTCTATTGGTTTTCTTAGGCCTAATTCTTAATTCGATAGGGCGTAAAATTTTCTAAATACTCAAAGCTCGCCAGGATCAAGCCAGGCCAAATTGTCACTTGACCGAAACATACTGTTTCGGCAGGCTTGGCTTTCTGTTCTAATCTGTCAATAGGTATAACTACCTATCTATCGGCTGTCCAAAACCTCAAATCGGTCGTGACGGAATATCCAATGATGGTCGAAACCAGTGCAACGAATTGGGCTTTGACCTCAAAGCAATTGCCTTTGGGTGAGCCGGCCTCCGTCCCCGCCCACGACAATCCATTGCAGAAAATCGGAAATTGGAATAGGCTTGCTCCGTGAACAATCCTGCCTTCCGCGTCGCCTTGATTGCGCGTTTCCCATTGAAACGCTCCTAATGCTACGGAAAAAGCGAGAGGAAAAATTTTTCACAGAAAATCCTTTGTAACCTATTGATAAGTCTCGATTCGGACGAGAGAATCCAAGGAAATCCAAGAGAATCCAAGCCGCATAATCGGGGTCTTTTGTAACGAGACGACCCCGAGCCAAGAAAATCCAAATGGGGCGCTCGCGGCGCCTCACACGTACTTGATCGTGGTGAACATGCCCGCCTCCATGTGGTAAAGCAGATGGCAGTGGAGCGCCCACCAGCCCGGATTCACGGCGTCGAACGCCACCACCACGCGCCGGCCGGGGGTCACCAGAACCGTGTCGCGCATCGCGCCTGAGAAGCGATCGCCGTCGATCTCCACCACCTGGAACTCGTGCCCGTGCAGGTGCATCGGGTGGGGCATCGGGGTCTCATTGACGAAGACGAGTTCGACCCGCTCGCCCTCGGCCACGGCGAGCGGCGGCGTGTCCTTGTTCCACGCGACATTGTTGATCGACCATACATAGCCGGCCATTTCGCCGGTGAGGTTGAGCGTATGAACGCGGTCGGCCTTGCGCGGCGCCAGAGGCTGCGCAGCGCGCAAGCTTCGTTCAAGATCGAGATTCAATGGCGGCGAAGGCGTTCCCGCCGCATCGGGAATTCGACTGACCGGAGCACCGCCCGCGACCAGAACGATTCCGGTTTGCGCATGCTCGCCCTCGAGCTGCGCGAGCACGGGATAGGCGCCGGAACCCGCCGGAAGCTCGAGGCGAATATCGAGCCGCTGGGCGACCGCGACCGGAAACTTTCGCCCCCGGATGGGCGCGATCGTGAAGCCGTCGACGGCGATAAGCTTGCCGTCAAGCCCACCCAGGCCGACGTGAAAGGCGCTCATCGACGAGCTGTTGATGATGCGTAGGAGCACCCGGCCGCCGGACTCGACCTTGACGATCTCGGGATCAGCGAGCGTGCGGTCATTGGCGAGGAAGGCGTCGTATTTGACGTCGTTGAGGTCTGGCCCCGATCGGCCCATCGTTGTCGGCGCGGCTTTCTTCATGCTGGACATCGAAGCCATGGAGTTCGCTGGCTTCGCCATGCCCGCCATCGCGTCGGACTTGCGTAGATTGTCGAAGATCTGTTCTGACGGCGTGAAGCTGAAATCGGCCAGCATCACCACGACCTCCTGCTCGTACGGCCGGTCTCGCTCGTCGTGGATGATGAGCGGCGCGGTCATGAGCCTCTGTTCCTGCAGGCCCTGATGCGAGTGCATCCAAAACGTGCCGCCGAAGCGCAACGGGAAGTCGTAATCCGCGCTGCCGCCCGCCGGGATCGGAGGGCCCGAAATCCCAGGCACGCCGTCCTGCCGCCACGGCGGCGTCAGCCCGTGCCAATGGATGAGGCTCTCTTCGCCGATGCCGTTCTCGACGCGGACGCGGAAGGGCTTGCCCACGTCGGTCGTGATGCCGAAGGTCCCGTTTGGCTGCCGGATGCCGTAGCCCGAAGCCGGCTTGCCGTTCACCTCGATCTCGCGCCGCTCAAGGCGCAGGATCGTCGGCGCCCTCCGGCGCTATCTGTCGAATTTTGGGCCCGGGCGGGAAGAGGCGGCGCGGTCAACGCCGCAACGCCGCTTACCAGAAGCGCGCGTCGGGACAGCATGCGAGGCCTCCTCATCAGACTTCACCGGAGATGGGCGTAGGTACACTATCAAGAGTTCTATTCTGAGCGGAACGTGCAGCCGCCGGAGATTGCCGGCGATGGCGCAGCAGGCCTCCGGCGCGCCCGGCTGGCGTTGTTTCGTGGGCGCCGGAAGCGTTGCAGCGATTGACTTCACGCCCTTTCTGACCCATTTCTAAGATCCGCAGAGCTTATGGCTCTGGCCGGGGGGATAACGCGTGCGTCCATCCAGGGTGCGCGACCTCAAACGCAAACAACAGGAGAGTGGCTATTCGTCGACCTATGAAGGCAACCGCGGCGCCGGAGAAGGGCGGGCCGCGCACCAATCGCGACATTCGCGCCGTTCAAGTCCAACTTATTGATGCCGAGGGGACAAATCGCGGCGTCATCAATCTTTCAGACGCCCAGCAGCTCGCCGACGAGGCCTCGCTCGATCTGGTCGAAATCGTCCCCAACGCAACCCCGCCGGTCTGCAAGATCCTCGATTTCGGGAAGTATCGCTTCCTCGAGCAGAAGAAGTCCTCCGAAGCGCGCAAGCGCCAGAAGGTCGTTGAGGTCAAGGAGATCAAGCTCCGGCCTGGGATCGACGACCACGACTACGAAGTGAAGATGCGCTCGGTCCGGCGGTTCTTCGACGAGGGCGACAAGGTCAAGGTGACGCTACGCTTTCGCGGCCGCGAAATGGCGCACCAGGACATCGGCTACAAGCTTCTGCAGCGCGTCAAGGTCGAAACGGGGCCAATCGCCAAGGTCGAGTTTGAACCACTGATGGAAGGCCGGCAGATGACCATGGTGCTGGCGCCAAAGTGACCGCTAACGGCTTTTTGATCGCTAGAGGCCGGAAATAACCGCCTGCGAATTGACAATAATGGGCCGAAGCGCCCATATATTCGCTACACCTGACATAAAGGCCGCTTTGGCGGCCTGATTTTTTGGGACGGCGCTCTGTGATGGCGCGCCGCCCGGGGATAAGCCCGTGACCACTGTGCCGACATACGCTGATGCCTCCGCGACGAGCCGTCGCAACGTGGGGACAGCGACCGTCGGCGTACTGATGGCGCTCAGCGCCTCGCACATGCTCAATGACGTGATGCAGTCGCTCGCGCCGGCGCTTTATCCGGTCTTCCATGAGCGATTCGCGCTGAGCTTCTTCCAGATCGGCCTCATTACTTTCGTTTTCCAGCTTACCGCTTCCTTCCTTCAGCCGCTGATTGGGATGAGGCTGGACAAGCGCCCGATGAATTTCATCCTGCCCGCGGGCATGGCGTTCACGCTGGTCGGCCTCGTGCTCTTGGCTTTCGCCAATTCCTATTTGCTAATCCTCCTCTCGGTGGCGGTAGTGGGCGTTGGCAGCGCCGTCTTTCACCCCGAGGCGTCGCGGGTCGCCCGCGCGGCCTCCGGCGGCCGGCACGGGTTCGCGCAGAGCCTGTTTCAGGTCGGGGGCAACTTCGGCCAGTCCTTGGGGCCGCTGCTTGCGGCTTTTATCGTCGTGCCCTTTGGGCAGCATTCGGTGCTGATCTTCACGGCGCTGGCCTTGGCGGCGGTCGTCATTCTGACCGGCGTCAGCCGTTGGTACGCCGCCGTTCGCGCCCGGCCTCGCAAGGCGGTTGTGGCGACGGGGCCGGCTCATTCGTCTCGCGTCGTGCGGCGCACGCTTTTCGTGCTGATCGTGATGCTGTTCTCGAAGGTCCTCTACCTCTCGAGTCTCAACAGCTATTACACATTCTATCTGATCCAGACTTTCGGCGTGTCGATTTAGGGCTCGCAGGTGCTGCTGTTCGTATTCCTCGCCTCCGTCGCTGCGGGCACGTTCCTCGGCGGGCCGCTGGTCGATCGGTTTGGCGCGAAGTTTGTGATCTGGGGCTCGATCCTTGGCGTCCTGCCCTTCACCTTGCTCTTGCCCCATCTCGGGCTTGTGGGCACTGTGATCAATTCAATCGCGATCGGGCTCATTATCTCGTCGGCCTTCTCGGCGATGATCGTCTACGCGCAGGAATTGACCCCCGGCAACGTCGGTGCGGTGGCGGGCCTCTTCTTCGGCCTCAGCTTCGGCCTCGGCGGCGTCGGAGCGGCGTTGCTCGGCATGCTGGCCGACAAGACGAGCCTCACCTTCGTCTATCACGTCTGCGCCTTCCTGCCGGCGGTCGGTCTGTTGGGAGGCTTCCTGCCGTCCGCGCCTGGCAGGGCGGTCGCCAAGGCCGCTTGAGGCGACGGCGCTCTTTTCCGTGAATCCCGGCTAAAATCAGCCTCTTATAGGCTTTGGGGTCTGCTTGACGGCCACGCGATGATGCTTGGCCGCCGAGGGACGCCATTCTGCGGCCATATTCGCGGCGCTTCGTGAGAATGAACGTTCATTCTCATTGGTCCCCCCATGTCGTTGACCGCTACGTCCGCCACGCGCCGCACCGCCGAAGCCGATCGGCGCCTTCGGATCCTCGAAGCGGCCGAGCGCGCCTTTGTTGGCAACGGCTTTCACGCGACGACAATGCAGCATGTCGCAGACGAAGCCGGCATGAGCGCCGGCAATCTCTACCGCTATTTCCCGGCCAAGGAAGCGATCGTCGAGGGCCTGTGCGAGCTCGATCAGGTCGAGCTGGCCCAAGCTTTCGCTGAGCTCATGGCCGATAGTCGGCCTATCGCGGAGGCGATGCGATTGGCCTTGCGTAAGCACGTGCTCGCCAGGCCGCCGGAGAAGGCCCGTCTGCTCGTCGAGATCTGGGCCGAAGCCGGGCGCAATCCCCGCGTGGCGGAGTTGACGCGTGCAATCGACGCTGAAGTGCGCGCGCGCGTGGAAGGGCTCATCGAGGCGGCGAAACTAGCGGGCGCGGCGTCTCCGGGCCTCGATTCCCGTTTCGGCGCGCGGTTCTTTGTCACCTTCGTCGCGGGCCTGTTCAAGCGCATAGCGATCGAAGGCGATTTTGACCCCGAAGCTGAGACCCCGATGGCGATCGGCGTCTTGAAGGCGCTGCTGGCCGGGGCGATCTCGCCTGATCCGGCCGCGCCAAGCGAGGAGGCCCGGTGATGCGGCGGACCCTCATCATCGTCGTCACGGCTGTAGCGGCCGCGCTTGGCGGCGTTTGGGCGGGGAGCGCCGTCGCGCCCTGCGCCCTGCCCCGCGCGCTCATGGACAAACTGGCGCCTAGCAAAGCGGCGAATTGCCCCGCGACGGCTCAGGCCGCCGTCGATCAGCCGCGGGTGATCGAGCCGCCGGCGGTCACCGTCGCTCCTGCCGTCAAGCGGGAATTCGTGGATCGGTTGTTCGTCTCAGGCACCCTGGTGGCCCGCGAGGAAGCGCAGGTCGCCGCCCGGATCGACGGGCTTGCCATCGTTGAGTTTGACGCCGAGGACGGCGATCTGGTGAAAGCGGGTCAGGTCCTTGCCCGCCTCGATCGCACTCAGCTCGACGCGCTGATGGCGCAGAACGACGCCGCGACTAAGCGCGCCGACGCAGCGATCGATCAGGCGAAAAGCCTGATCGCTCAGTCGGAGGCCCAGGTGCAATTCGCCAACGCTGACTTCGATCGCGCGCGCAAGCTCGAGGCGGGCGTCATGGCCGCCTCAACCGTCCAGCAGCGCGAGATGGCGATGAAGACGGCGCAAGCCCAACTGTCTGCCGCCCAGAACGCGCTCAGCGTCTCTGAGGCCGATCGCAAGAGCCGCGACGCGGAGCGGCAGGAGCTCCAGGTGCGCATCGGCCGCACAGAGGTCAAGGCGCCCGTGGCGGGACTTGTCAGCCGCCGGTCGGCCAGGGTCGGCGCCTCCGCCTCGACCTCTGGCGAGCCGCTTTTTCGCATCATCGAGGACGGAGCGGTCGATCTCGAGGCCGATGTGCCCGAGCAGACGCTGGCGAAGCTCGCCGTCGGCATGCCGGCGGAGCTCAAGCTGCCGGGCGTCGAGGGCGCGATCTCCGGCCGCGTTCGCCTGGTGAACCAGGAGGTCGACAAGGCGAGCCGCACCGGCAAGGTTCGGATCGCGCTCGGCGACGTTTCGCGCGCCCATATCGGCGCGTTCGCCTCGGGCCAGGTTGAACTCGTCCGCCGCACGGGCGTCGGCGTTCCGGCGACCGCCCTGGAGCGCGACGGCGATGAGGCGCGCCTTGACGTCGTGCGTGACGGCAAGGTCGAGGTGCGGCAGGTGAAGGCGGGCGTCATCGACGGCGCCTGGGTGGAAATCCAGGCGGGCCTCACTGAGGGCGAAAGCGTGATTGCGCGCGCCGCCGCTTTCTTACGAGCCGGCGATCGGGTGCGTCCTACCGCCGAAACGACCGCAGCCAACGGTTAACGAGCCACGCCGATGCGCCTCAACGTCTCCGCCTGGTCGATCCGCAAGCCCATCCCTGCGATCGTCGGCTTCGCGGTCTTGATGATTCTTGGCCTCATCAGCTTCCGGTCGATGCCGATCACGCGGTTCCCGAACATCGACATTCCGATTGTTCAGGTGCTCATCACCCAGTCGGGCGCCGCGCCGTCGGAGCTCGAGTCGCAGGTGACGAAAAAAGTCGAGGACGCGGTCGCCAGCGTCAACGGCGTCTGGCACGTCGTTTCGACCGTCACCGATGGATCGTCATCGACAATCGTGCAGTTTACGGTCGGGTCGGTCGACGTCGACCGCGCGCTCAACGACGTGAAGGATCAGATCGCCAAGATCCGCACCGATCTGCCGCGCACCATCGACGAGCCGATCATCAGTCGTATCGATATCGAAGGTCTGCCGATCGTCACTTACGCCGCCTCAGCGCCGGGGCTTTCGGTCGAGCAACTGTCGTGGCTCATCGACGACACGGTCGCGCGCGACCTGCAGAGCATCCACGGCGTCGGCGAGGTCAAGCGCTTCGGCGGGGTCGATCGCGAGATCCGTGTCGCGCTCGATCCGGAGAAGCTGCTCGCTCTCGGCGTCACTGCGGCGACCGTCAACGAGCAGGTGCGGGCCGACAATGTCGATCTCGGCGGCGGCCGCGGCGAGCTTGCCGGCCAGGAGCAGGCGATCCGCACGCTCGCTGGCGCGCGAAAGCTCGAAGATCTGGCCGCGTTGCCGATCGCTCTGCCAGGCGGGCGCAGGATCCGCCTCGACGAGCTTGGGACCGTCACCGACGGCGCGGCCGAACCGCGCACCTTCACCCGCCTGTTCGACGAGCCGATCGTCGCCTTCGGCGTGACCCGCGCCAAGGGCGCGAGCGACGTGACCGTCGACGCACTGATTGAGAAGCGACTGGAGAAAATCGCCGCCGCGCATCCGGAGGTGAAATTCACCAAGGTCGACACTCAGGTCGACAGCGAGGTCGGCAACTATCATTCGACCATGGAGACGCTGATAGAGGGCGCGGCTCTCGCCATCGTCGTCGTGTTCATCTTCCTGCGCGACATGCGCGCCACGCTCGTCACCGCAATTGCGCTGCCGCTTTCGGTCATTCCAACCTTCTGGGCGATGGAGGCGATCGGCTTCTCGCTCAACCTCGTGAGCCTGCTCGCCATCACGCTCGTCACCGGCATTCTGGTCGACGATGCGATCGTCGAGATAGAGAACATCGTCCGTCACATGCGCATGGGCAAGTCGGCCTACCGCGCTTCGCTTGAGGCCGCCGATGAGATCGGGCTTGCGGTGATCGCCATCTCGCTCTCCATCGCCGCGATCTTCTCGCCGGTGAGCTTCATGGGCGGCATCGCCGGGCAATATTTCCGTCAGTTCGGCTTAACGGTGGCGATCGCCGTCATGTTCTCGCTGCTCGTCGCGCGTTTCGTCACGCCGGTGATGGCCGCCTACTTCCTGCGCGCGCCGCACGAGCATACGCAACGGGACGGCGCGGTGATGCGCTTCTACACGCGGCTCGTGCGCGCTTCCGTGCGCCATCGCTGGATAACCCTATTCGCGGGCGCCTTGATTTTCACCGCTTCGCTGTGGTCGACGCAATTGCTGCCATCTGGATTCATACCCCCGGACGACTACGGCCGCGCGTTGCTGGCGATCGAGCTGCCGCCCGGATCGCGTCTCGAAGACACCGATCGCGTGACGCGCGCGATCTCGGAGAAATTGCGCGCAATGCCGGAGGTCCGCTCGGCGCTCATCTTCGGCGGCAAACTTTTAGGAGGTGCGGACGACGAGCCGCGGAAGGCGACAATCATCATCAATCTCGTTCACAAGTCGAAACGCGAAGCGTCGCAGCAGGACATGCAGCTCAAGATTGGCGCCCTCCTCGCCGGTCAGCCCGACATCCGCTTCTGGTTCCTGAAGGATAATGGCCAGCGTGACCTGCAGCTCATCGTCGCCGGACCCGACATCGCCGTCATCAACGACACCGCGAACCAGATCGCGAGCGAGATGCGCTCGATTCCCATAATCGAAAATCCGATTTCAACCGCGGAGCTCGAGCGGCCGGAATTGCGCATCGTGCCGAAACCTCAGGTCGCGGCCGATCTTGGGGTCTCGACCGAGGCTTTGTCCGACACGATCCGCGTCGCTACCCTTGGCGACATCGACGCCAATCTCGCCAAGTTCAATGCCGGCGATCGGTTGATCCCGATCCGGGTCGAGCTTGAGCAATCGGCCCGCGCCCGTCCCGGCCTTCTGCAGGATTTGCGCGTGCCCACGAGCGGCGGCGCAACGACGCCGCTGTCTGCGGTCGCGGACTTCTCGATCGCCCACGGACCGACAGCGATCAACCGCTACGATCGAACGCGACGCGTGACGATCGAAGGCGACCTGCGCGGCGATGCCGCGCTCGGCGCTGCGGTCGCGGCCATCCACGCGTTGCCGACCGCGAAGAACCTGCCTCCGGGCGTCGAGATCCGCGAGACGGGCGACGTCGAGATCATGAGCGAAGTGTTCGCTTCTTTCGCCGCGGCGATGGGCGCGGGGCTCATGATGGTCTACGGGCTGCTTGTGCTCCTGTTCGGCAGCTTCCTGCAGCCGATCACCATCCTGATCTCGCTGCCGCTCTCGATCGGCGGCGCGATCATAGCGCTCCTCATCACGCACAAGGCCATGTCGATGCCGGTGGTGATCGGCATCCTGATGCTGATGGGCATCGTGACCAAGAACGCCATCATGCTGGTCGACTTCGCGGTCGAGGAGATCGGCCGCGGAACGCCGCGCACGCAGGCGTTGGTCGAAGCGGGCCGCAAGCGCGCGCGGCCGATCGTGATGACGACGATCGCGATGGCGGCGGGCATGTTTCCCTCGGCCTTGGGACTGGGCGACGGCGGCGGCTTCCGCTCGCCCATGGCGATCGCGGTGATCGGCGGCCTCATCATGTCGACGATGCTGTCGCTGGTTTTCGTCCCCGCGGTGTTCACGGTGCTCGACGACCTCGGACGCTTTACCTGGCGCCTGGTCAGCCGCTTTGTCGGCGACTCCGAGGAACCGCAGGCGCCCCCGCGCGCCGGGCCTTCGCAGGCCCCGATTCGGTCACGTCCAGGCCCCGAGGTTTCGGTCGCCGCGGAATGAGGAGCCCACAACCGACACAACCTGTTGGGTGTGTGATTGGGATCACTGCGGGCGCGATCATCTTCGTTAAAGGAACACTATTCTTGTAAAGAAATTTAGCGGCGGGACCCAACGGTCACGCGGCGATCAACCCTTAAGAATCGGCGGCGGGTGGGCCTTGAGCGGCCAACCGAAGGGGGCTTTCGGAGCCCGCCGCTGTATTTGGGGCGCTCGGCGTCGATACCCCCCTCGCTCGGTCGATGACGAGTCGGACATCAAGCCTATCACTATATAAGCTAGATAATTATCTGGCCGCCCAAGGCGCTTGCGTCGCCGCGTCGAGCATTACACCCCGACAAAGAGCATGACGGTCCGAGGCCGTTTGTCGTCTGTAAAGCGCCGAAGTGTGATCTCCGTCACAGCATAGAATTAGCGGCGACTGTATGTTGTAACCGCTCACAACTAGTGGGTCGCCAATAACAACATACCAGAGCCGTACGAGGAGATGGGGCTGGCAAGGGCGAGCAAAGGGGTGGCAAAATGTATACTATTCTGATTCTTATCTGTTCGACCATGCTGTCAGCCGCTGATTGCCAGTCGAAAACTGCCTTTGACGTGGTGCGTGGGCCCACGGTCGACAATCCGATGATGTGCGGATTCGATGCACAGGCCATGATTGCGCGCACAGATCTTGTGCAAGCTGATGGCACGGAATACGTCAAGGTCGTGTGCACGCGAGCGAAGAACGCCGAGCAATGGGTGGCCGAAATCGAGGCGCGCAAGGCCGCGATCCAGAGGGCCGACTGAGCGCAGCTTGCCTACACGCCGTTCCCGGCGGCGGGCGTGCCGCGCCGCGGGAAGATCTCGTTGATGACCGCGACTTGGGCCGCCGCGATCGCCATTTTCCCGGCAAAACCATCGCGCCGCGCGGCAAGCGCCTCGCCACGTAGGCCTTCGCAGTCGCCGATGTCAGGAAAGACCCCGTCGATAGCGGCCACGCGCGCCGACGTCGCGGCAAGCAAAGTCAGTTCCCGCGCCAGGCGATAGGCGCCGAGGTAATCGCCCAGGCGATCGCGGGCCGTCTCGGCCCCGATCTCGGCGCGCAAGGATTCTGGGCTCCAGGCGACGCCGATGAGCCGCGGGCTTGAACCGCGATAGCTTGCCATGTGAAACAAAGCCTGAGCCGTATCGGCGACGGCGATGATCCGGGTCGCGCCGTCGGCAAGTCCGAGATGCGCTTCTTGCACTGCGAGTTTGGCTGAGAGCTGTTGGACGCTCGGCGCCCCGACACTCCCCGGCAGGAGGATTGCCTCCGGCGCGCCCGCCATCACCGCGTCAAGATCGGAGTCAGCCTCGCCCGAATCGAGCGCGTTTATCCTGGCCATAAGGGCTGATCCGTTCCGGCTGCGCCCATCTGCCAGGAACCGAGTAGCCACGCCCCGCGCCCCACTCCTCTCCGACGGCGCGGCGCAAGCGAGATCGACAACGACCGCGTCCGCGCCGCTATTAAGCGCTTCGGCGAGCCTTTGCTCGTCCGTCGGTACAAGGAGAAGCGAGCGCACAGGCCGCTCAGGCTGTCAGCGTCTCAGGTTCGCGCCGGCGCATGAAGGCGGTGCGGCGGCACTCGGCGACCATCGTTCCATCCTGCTTGAAAGCGCGGTGCCGGAACTCGACGAGCCCCGCATTCGCGCGGGACCTGGAGGCGCGCGCGGCCATCACCTCCGTCTCAACCCGAATTGTATCGCCCTCAAACAGGGGCGCGGGAAAAACGACATCGGTCATGCCGAGATTGGCGATGGTGGTGCCCACGGTGGTGTCGTTCACGGAAATGCCGATCATCAGACCAAGCGTGAACAGCGAATTCATCAGCGGCCGGCCCCACTCCGTTTCGGTTGCGCAAAAATGCGCATCGATATGCAGCGGTTGCGGATTCAGCGTCATGTTGGAGAACAGCATGTTGTCCATTTGGGTGACCGTGCGCGTCAGCCCATGGCGAAACACCTGACCGACCGAAAAGGCCTCGAAGTAAAAGCCGCCGCGCGGGTGGCGAAGAGCTCCGGTCTCCATGTCTGCCTGCTCACAACCTTAAGTTGATTTTAACCATGCTTATGCAAGCTCAGCGATCAATGTCCAGCGCCATGACCGGCGAGGGAGGCCGACGTGCACTTGAACTTTCCCACTGCCGAGCTTTTGCCGGCGCCGTCTTGCGCCAAGCCAGGCATAGTGCGTCGATTTTTAGCGTGGGCGCAATCCGCCGACGAAGAGGCGCGGGCGCAAGGAGCGAGCACGCTCGCCAGGGCCTATCTCTATTCCGATCTTGACCCGTCCGTGCGCGCCGAGGCGGCGGTGGCGATGTCCGCGCTCACCACCGATCCGTCGGTCCTGGTGCGCCGGACCCTGGGGGAGGCCTTGTGCAGAGCCCACGACGCGCCGCGGATGGTGATCCTCGCCCTGGCGGCGGATGAACCGGAAGCGGCTGCCGCCGTGCTTCAATATTCACCGGTCTTGACTGACGCTGATCTCGTCGAGTGCGTTGCGGCCAGCGACGGCGCGGTCCAGACGACGCTGGCGCGCCGGCCAAATCTGCCGCCTCGCGCAACCGCCGCGCTGGCCGAGACCGGGCGCCTCGACGTGATTCTCGCGCTCATCGGCAACCTCGAGACCAATCTTCCGACGGACCTGCTGCACGCCGCCCTTACACGCTTCAACGATGACGCGAGCGTGCGCGACGCGTTGCTCGAGCGGGCGTCGCTGCCAGCAGCCTTGAGAGCGCGCATCGCGGTCGCGGCAGCGAAGGACCTGGCCGTCGAGGCGTCGCAATGGATGGTGTCTGAGCGGGCCGAGCGCGTCGCACGCGAAGCGCGCGACCAGGCGATCTCGGCCATCGCCTCGTCATGCTGTCCCGAGGAACGAGCGGAGCTTGCGCGGGCGCTGCGCGTGAGCGCCGCGCTGACTCCGGCCTTGCTGCTGCGCTCGCTGCTCGGTGGACAGTGCGGTCTCTTCGGCGTGGCGATGGCGGAATTGTCCGGTCTGCCGGCGCCGCGCGTCGCGGCTTTCATTCTCGAACCCAAGGGCCAAGGGTTCGCCGCGCTTGCTCGTCGCGCCGGTTTGAAGGCGAGCCTTCTCCCCGCCTTCCGCGCTGCGCTCTTGGCGATCAAAACTCATTCCAGCGAACCTGCCGACGGGCTCAAACTCAAGCTCGTGCAAAAGGTCATCGACGAATGCGAGGCGCGCAACGATCCCGCGCTCGCCAAGGTTCTGGCTCTGCTGTGGCGATTCGCCGCCGAGGCCGCGAAGGCGGAAGCCGCGAGCTTCGCACGCGAGGCGACTCAGTCCGCGGCCGGCGGCCGGCTGCCGCCGATCCTGGACTTCTCGCCTGTCAACGACGACGCCGGCCAGCCGCCGAAACTGATCGCTGACTTTTCACGGCCGCCGACGGCCGCGTCGCCGCTGGCGCTCGACGCATTGCCCACGGACACAAGCGACGACCATGCGCCGCGCGTCGAACTGCCGCCCGAACTCGTCGCTCGGCTCGACCAAGCGGCTTAAATTCAAGCAGTTGACGCCGATTCCGCCACCGCAGCTCGCGCCTGCGCAATCGCTTTCCGCAGCGCCGAGGGCTCCTGTGCGCCCGGGACGCCGACGCGGCCGCCGAAGATGAAGAACGGCACGCCGCTCACCCCCATCGCCTGGGCCTGCTCGATTTCCTGGCGCACCAGGTCGGTGTCTGCGCCATCGGCGAGAAATTTCTCGACCTGATTGCGGTCGAGGCCGCACTCGATGGCGATTTCGACCAGCACCTTGCGGTCGCCGATGTCGCGCCCCTCGATGAAATAAGCCTTGAACAGTCTATCGACGACCTCGGCCTGAGCGCCGGCCGACCCAGCCCAGCGAATGAGACGATGCGCGTCAAGCGTGTTGGGCGAGCGCTTGATCTTGTCGAAGGCGAAGGGGACGCCAAGTTCGGCCCCGAGGCGGGTGAGATTGTCGTGCGCGGACTGCAGCCTGCCGCTCTTGCCGAACTTTTTCTCCATGTATTCGGCGCGGTCCAGTCCGCCTTCAGGAATGGTAGGATCGAGCTGATAGGGCCGCCAGCGCACCACGACCGGTCCGGAATCGTCCGCAAGCGCGGCCTCGAGGCGTTTCTCGCCCACATAGCACCAGGGGCACACGACATCGCTGACGATATCGATGGTGAGAATGTCGTTCGCGTCGCTCATGGGGGCTCGCTCCGGTTTTCGTCGCTTATCTGGTCTCGCCGAAGCATGAGTGCAAGCGCCGGGCTCGGCCTGGGATCCATGACGCCCGAAGCGTTGACCTCGGTGATGACGCTCATCGGCCGCGTTGCCGTCATCTTTGCCGGCTAACAGAACTCGAGGAACGGGCGGTTCTCAAACCTGATGCGCAAAGGAGCGCTCGTTTGATGTATGGTCAGCCACTCCAACGATCGGTGCCTCCCGGAACGGCGGCGCCTTCTGTCCAGCGGCGCCGGTTCCAAGTGTCCGAAAGCTCGGCCGGAGCGGCGACATCAGCGGCGAGGGACGCGACGGATGAAGCTGCGCTGAAAGTCCCGATGTTGGAGGCGGAGCTCTTGAGCCTACGCGAAAAGCTCGCCGAAGTTCAGGCGAAACGCGAGCATCTGCGGCGGGAAATAGACGATTTGCGCCGCGAGCGCGACCATTGGAGGAATCTGGCGAAGTCGGCGTCAGCTGAGAAAGAAGCAACGCGGACCTGGTTTTGCGGTCGAGCTTTGCCAAGCAAGTAGGGCTGGGCCTTCCCGCGAGCGGCCCGCATTTGGACCAGACGCCGCTCCCGTTGGAGGGCTCTTCCGACATCCCGAGGATTGGCGAGCGTTGTGGCTCGCGGCGGGAGCTGAAATCGGAGATGGGCAGCTGCGGTGCGCCTAGGCGCGACCCCATCGTCCAGCGTGAAAGTCGCGGAGCATCTCGCGCGCGGCGTTGTGGCCGGGGGCGCCGGTGACGCCGCCGCCCGGATGCGTCGAGGCGCCGCACATGTAGAGCCCCCGAAGAGGCGAGCGGTAGTCAGCGTGTCCGAGGACAGGCCTTGCCGAATAGAGCTGATCGAGGCTCAGTTTCCCATGAAAGATGTCGCCGCCGACAAGGCCGAATTCGCGTTCGAGGTCGAGGGGCGAGAGGATCTGGCGGGCGATGACGGAAACCTTGAAGCCGGGCGCGTAAGACTCGACCGTGTCGATCATGAGGTCGGCGACCGTCTCGCGCGCCTCGTCCCACGAGCGCCCGTCCGGCAGCTGGGGCGCGACATGCTGGCAGAACAGCGACGCGACATGGCGGCCGGGGGGCGCCAGCGAGTCGTCGAGGGTCGAGGGGATCAGCATTTCGATGATCGGCTGCGCGGACCAGCCGTTGAGCCGGGCGTCGAAAAAGGCGCTCTCCATGTAGGCGAGGCTCGGCGCGATCACGATTCCCGAGCCGTGATGCTCGGCCGGATCATGTCCCGGCAGGGCTGAGAAGCTCGGCAGCTCGCTAAGCGCCAGGTTCATACGGAATGAGCCTGAGCCACTGCGATAGGAAGCGATGCGAGCGCGGAAGTCCGCAGGAAGCACGGACGGATCGAGAAGCCTCTCGAAGGTGAGCTTCGGATGCAGGTTGGAGACGATCGCACGCGCCATAAGCTTCTCACCCTTCTCCGTGACGACGCCTAAGGCTCGGCCCTTCTCGATCAGGATCTCGCTCACCGCACAGTTTATGCGAATGTCCACGCTGCGGACTGCGCACGCGCGCGCGATCGCCTGCGCAATCGCGCCCATGCCACCAATCGCATGGCCCCAGGCCCCCTTTTTGCCGTTCACCTCGCCCCAGCAATGATGCAGAAGCACGTAGCCTGTGCCGGCCGCATAGGGACTGGCGTACGTCCCCACGATTCCGTCGAAGCCGAGGATCGCCTTGATGGGGTCGCTCTCGAACCAGTCGTCGAGTACGTCGCCGGCCGAGCGGGTGAAAAGCTCAAGGAGATCGCGCTGCCCTTCGAGGTCGAGCGCCCGCAGGCGGTTTCCGACTTTGGCCGTGTCGAGGAAGGCGCCAAGATTGGCTGCGAGCCCCTGCCCTGTCGCCAGATTGGGCGGAGGCTCAAGGGCGAGCGCGCGCAGGACATTGGTCACGCGCTCGAGCCGGGCTTCATAAGTCGCGAGCCGGTCGGCGTCATGCGCGGAGAACTTTGCGATCTCCGTCTTCGTGCGCCCCGGCGCGGCCTTGAGATAGCGCCCGTCGGGTAGAGGCAGGAAATTCGACAGCGGGCGTTCGACGATCCGGAGCCCGTGGCGGGCGAGTTCGAGGTCGCGGATAATTGTCGGGTTCAGAAGCGAGACGGTGTAGGCGGCGACTGAATTGCGGAAGCCCGGGTGAAACTCTTCTGTCACCGCCGCGCCGCCAACGACCGCGCGGCGCTCGAGCACAGTGACCTTGAGGGCCGCCGCGGCTAGATAGGCTGCGGACACCAGGCCGTTGTGACCACCGCCGATGACGATGACGTCAGGCACCGGCGAGGATCGCGGCAAGCGGCCGGCGCGCGCGCCGCGCGGCGGCCATTTCCAGCGCCGGCAAGGCGCGCTTCAGCGGGCCTCCAGCGAGGGCAAATTCAGGTGCTGCTCCAGCCGGCGAACCCGTTCCTCGAGTTCGCTGATGATCAAGCCGTGCCCGACGACGGCGGAATGATACTCGACCACCGCCCGGCGAAGGCCGACAATCTGTTCGCGGGTGTCCTTTTGCATTGTCAGCATGTCAGAGGCGACATCCGCCCGCAAGGAAGGGAGATCGGATTTGGTCGCCATTTCCGCTTTCAGCGTCTGCACTTCGCTCTTGATATCGCCGATGTCCGCGCGCAGGCCGCGCAGATGCTCGACGACGATATGTTCCGGCTGCTCGGCCACCAGAATTTCCTCAGGTTCCAAGAGACTGAAGCCAAGTCTCGACAGCCTCTGTTTTATAAAGGCGCGCCCGAGTTATCAATCTCGCGCGAAATCCCGACGGCGTGGCGTTGCCCCCAAGGATTGGCCCCGTGGGACGCCGCGGCGTTACACGTCGAACTTCACTCCCTGCGCGAGGGGCAGCTTAGCCGAATAGTTCACCGTGCTCGTCTGTCGGCGCATGTAGGCTTTCCAGGCGTCGGAGCCGCTCTCTCGGCCGCCCCCGGTTTCCTTCTCGCCGCCGAACGCTCCGCCGATCTCGGCGCCGGAGGGGCCAATGTTGACGTTCGCGATGCCGCAGTCGGACCCTGACGCCGATAGAAAGGCTTCCGACTCGCGCAGGTTGAGGGTGAAGATCGAAGACGACAGGCCCTGCGGCACGTCGTTTTGGATCGCGATCGCCTCATCCAGCGTGTCGTAGCCGAGCGTGTAGAGGATCGGCGCGAAGGTCTCCTCGCGCACGATTCCAGATTGGTCCGGCATTTCAACGATCGCCGGATCAACATAAGCGCCGCCGTTCGGAACGCCCGTCGCGACCTTCCCTCCGCCATGGACCTTGCCGCCTTCGCCTTCCGCGCGTTTGAGCGCGGCGGCCATCTTGTCTCGGGCGGCGTGGTCGATCAGCGGGCCGACCAGCGTCCCTTCTCGGCGCGGATCGCCGATCGGCAGGCTCGCATAGGTCTTGACCACCCTATGCGTGAGATCGGCGCGAATGGAACGGTGGGCGATGACCCGGCGCAGCGAGGTGCAACGCTGCCCTGCCGTGCCGACGGCGGAAAACACGATCGCCCGGACCGCCATGTCGAGATCGGCCGAGGGTGCGACGATCATCGCATTGTTGCCGCCAAGCTCGAGGATCGGGCGGCCGAAGCGGGCCGCTACCTTGGGGCCGACGATCGAGCCCATGCGGGTCGAGCCGGTGGCGGATACGATCGGAACGCGCTTCGAGGAGGTGAGCGCCTCGCCGATCGCCGGGCCGCCGATGACGAGCTGGGCGAGGCCCTCAGGCGCATCCGGGCCGAAGCGCTCAATCGCGCGGCCCAGGATTTTCATGGTCGCCAGCGCCGAGAGCGGCGTCTTCTCCGACGGCTTCCAGATGACGGGATCGCCGCAGACCAACGCTAAAGCGGCGTTCCAGGACCAGACCGCGACCGGGAAATTGAAAGCGGAAATGATCGCGCATGGCCCCAGCGGATGCCAGGTCTCGGTCATGCGGTGGCCCGGGCGCTCGGAGGCTATTGCTAGGCCGTACAATTGCCGCGAGAGGCCGACGGCGAAGTCGCAAATGTCGATCATCTCCTGCACTTCGCCCAGACCCTCGGAGACGATCTTGCCGACCTCGAGCGTCACCAGCGCGCCCAGTTCCTCTTTCGAGGCGCGCAATTCCTCAGCCAACAGACGCACGAGCTCGCCCCGCCTCGGCGCAGGAACCTCCCGCCAGGCGAGGAAGGCGCTATGGGCGCGCTCGATAATCGCGGGCATATCCGCTGAGGGCGTCTCGTGGACTCGGGCGATCTCGGCGCCGTCGATCGGCGAGCGGACGACGAGCGAGCCGCCCGAAAGCTCGGCTGGGGTGAGACCCAGGCGTTCAAGAACGTCCTCGCTGGTCATGGGGTCAAGCCTCGTCCGCTGCGCTTCGCGTGTCCGCCTCCGGGCCGCGTGGCCTGAAGGCGTCGCGATGGCCTCTTTCGAACCCAAATCCGTGCTCTGGGCAAGTCCCGCCAGTCTTGGGCGCCTCCTTCCGATTGTAGGCTGGGCAGATACCCAGCGCTCATTAAGATAAATTCACGGGACCCGGCCCTTTCGATGGGGTACAGCTCCGTCGCCACAACCTCGGCGTTGCGAGGCGTGGGGTGAACGATTATATTTACGAGCGCACGCGGGGTTCGCGGGCGGAGGAGCCGAATATGGCGCGTTCCACCAATATCCTTCTGGCCTGTGTGGCGATGCTGGGAGCAATGCTGCTGGCGGTTGCGATGGAGCCGCACAATCTGATGGCGCGCACCCACGACGTGTTCAATATAGACAAGCGTCTGCCGACCAAATTTGGAGATTGGAAGCCGGTAGAAGGACTTAACGTTGTCGCGCCGCCACCTGCGGATTCGCTCGAGGCCACGATCTACAATCAGGAAGCCTCGCGCGGCTTCGTCGACCCGGACGGGCACGTCGTGATGCTAATGGTTGCTTATGGCGAGAGCCAGAGCGATCGTCTGCAGCTTCACCATCCGGAGGTGTGCTACACAGCGCAAGGCTTCCGCGTATCGCGAACGAGTCCGATGAAGCTCGCTTATTCCCCCTCGGCGCCGCCGCTCAAGGCGACGAGGCTCGTTGCCCAGCGCGAGGAGCGGGTCGAGCCCATCACCTACTGGATGCGGATCGGTTACGACAATTCGAGCAGCAACTGGACCCGTCAAGCGCTCAAGCTTGGATACGGCCTGAGAGGATGGGTTCCCGATGGAGCGCTCTTCCGCGTCTCGACGATCGGCATCCCGGCGGAACAAAGCTTCAAGATTCAAGATAAATTCATCCACGATCTATTGAATTCTGTGGATCCCGCGACCCGGGAATTCATGGTGGGCGATCCCAAGAAAGCGCTGCTCTAGTTCGGCCGGCGGGCCATTCGCGCGCTCCTCACGTGACAGGTCGGTTGGCGTTCGGCGCTGAGAGGCGCGGTCGCTTCAAGGCCGGAGCGCCGTAGCCTCGTCGACAAAGGCGTGTCCCCTAAGGTATTCGCGTGAGCGCCAGTTGGCGCGGCCAAGGGGGGATTCCATGGAACGGATATGGCTCAAGTCCTATCCCGAGGGCGTCCCGGCGGAGATTGACCTAAGCGCGCCCGGGTCGCTCGGCGACTTCATCAAGACGAGCTTCGAGAAATTCCGCGATCGGACAGCCTTCATAAGCATGGGGAAGGCGATGTCCTATGGCGAACTGGATCTGAAGTCGCGCGCCTTCGCGAGCTACCTCGAGACCGTTGTGCGCCTGCCCCGGGGCGCTCGGGTCGCGCTCATGATGCCGAACGTTCTGCAATATCCGATCGCCGCATTTGGGGCCCTTCGCGCGGGTTACGTCATCGTCAACTGCAACCCGTTGTACTCGCCGCGCGAACTCAAGCATCAGCTCGCCGATTCGGCGCCGAGGCGATCGTCGTTTTGGAGAACTTCGCCGCGACGCTCGAAAAAGCGATCGATGGCGCGCCGGCGCTCAAGACCGTCATCGTGACCGGCGCCGGCGACCAGTTGGGGAGCGCCAAAGGGCTCATCGTCAATTCGGTGGTGCGCCACGTCCGCCGCGCGGTTCCAGCCTTCCGCCTGCCGCAGGCGGAAAGTTTCAATCGTGCGCTGGCTTTGGGATCGCGACAATCATTCACTGACGCTCCGATCTCCCCGGACGAGATTGCGTTCCTTCAGTATACGGGGGGCACGACCGGCGTGCCCAAGGGCGCGATGCTGACCCATCGGAACATGGTGGCGAACCTACGCCAGATACACGGCTGGCTCGCTCCGGCGATCAGGGCGGAAGGCGAGATATTCGTCGCCGCATTGCCGCTCTATCATGTGTTCGCATTGCAGGTGAACGGTTTTGTCCCGCTGATGGTCGGGGCCGCCAGTCTCATGATCGCCAATCCCCGCGACATTCCGGCGCTGGTCAAGGCGTTGCGGCAAACTCGCTTCACCGCCGTCCCCGGCGTCAATACGCTGTTCAACGCGCTGCTCAACAACAAGGACTTCGCGGGCCTCGATTTCTCTCATCTGCGTCTTGCGATCGGCGGCGGCATGGCGGTGCAGCGAGCGGTCGCCGAGCGCTGGCAAGCGACGACCGGCAAGCCGTTGATCGAAGCCTACGGATTGACGGAGACGTCGCCCGCGGCCATCGCCAATCCGCTCAATGTCGATCGGTACAGCGGCGCCATCGGGCTGCCGATGCCGTCGACCGACATCTCAATTCGCGACGAGGAGGGTCGCGACCTCAAAATCGGCGAAGCCGGCGAATTGTGCATCAAGGGCCCTCAGGTCATGGCAGGCTACTGGAACCGGCCCGACGAAACCGCCCAGGTGATGACCGCCGATGGCTTTTTGCGGACGGGCGACATCGCACGGATCGATGAGCGCGGCTATGTGTACGTGGTCGATCGCAAGAAGGACATGATCAACGTCTCGGGCTTCAACGTCTATCCCAACGAAATCGAGGACGTGGTCATGAGCCACCCCGGCGTGCTCGAGGCCGGCGCGGTCGGCATCCCCGACGCAAAGACTGGGGAGTTGGTCAAGGTCGTGGTCGTACGCAAGGACATGGGCCTGACCGAAGCCGATCTCGTCGCCTACTGCCGCCAGCATCTGACCGGCTACAAGAGGCCTCGGCATGTCGAGTTCCGCGATGCGCTTCCGCATACGACCGTCGGCAAGATCCTCCGCCGCGAGTTGCGGAGCGAGGACGGTGCGTCTCAAGGGTGAGGCGCGCCCGATTAGGGAGACGCCTTGAAGCCACGCCCTCCTTAGGGCGCGCTGGCGGCGTTGAGCGCATCCATGTCGGCGGGGCTGAGCACAAGCTCGGTTGCGCGCACGAGGCTTTCGGTCTGCTCGAGCGAGGTAGCGCTGGCGATCGGCGCGGTGACCCCGGGCCTCGCCATGGCCCAGGCGAGCGCCACTTCCGCCGGTTTGGCCTTGTGGCGGGCCGCCGCGGCCTCGAGCGCATCGAGGATGCGAAATCCGCGCTGATTGAGATAAGCCTTGACCCCGTCGCCGCGCGGGCTCTTGGCGAGGTCGGCCTCGCTGCGGTACTTACCCGTAAGAAATCCCTTGGCGAGACTGAAATAGGTGACGACGCCGATCTGCTCGCGCTGACAGAGAGCGGCAAGGCCTCCTTCGAATTCATTCCGGTCGGCGAGATTGTATTCCGGCTGGAGAACCTCGTAGCGCGGCAGCCCTTTGGCTTTGGACGCAGCAAGCGCCGCCTCGATGAGCTTGACGCTGAGGTTCGACGCGCCGCACCAGCGAATCTTACCCTGTTCAATGAGGCGCTGATGGGCACCGAGCGTCTCCTCGATCGGCGTCGCCATGTCCGGCCAGTGCGAAAGATAAAGATCGATCACGTCGACCTGCAGGCGCTTGAGCGACGCCTCCGCCGCCTCCGCGATGTAACGCGCACTGAGGCCTTCCTTGCCCTTGCCCATTGGCGAGCCGACCTTGGTGACGACGATGACGCGATTGCGATTTCCTCGCGCCTTCATCCACTCGCCAATGATCGTCTCGGATTCGCCCCCGGAATTCCCCGGCGCCCATGCCGAATAGACGTCGGCGGTGTCGATCGAGTTGAGGCCGGCGTCGAGGAAGCGGTCCAGGATGGCGAAAGAGGCCGTTTTATCCGCCGTCCAACCGAACACGTTGCCGCCGAGCATGAGCGGGGCGATGGACAGATCGGTGCGGCCTAGGCGGCGGGTTTGCATGAATTTCTCCGTGATTCCTCGCAGGATAGCGTAATATCATGTCGGCCGGGAGAGACGGAGGCTCACGATTTCTTGTGCGAAGCTCCGGCTGCCTGAAGCTGAAGGCAGAGTTCAAATGGCCGACCACGATATCGAGCAAGCGCGTCGCTGGTTCGCGGAAGAGCTGCGATTCGTTGCACGCGTGAATGATCCATCGGTCGTCGCGGCCTTCGCAACCACGCCGCGCGAGCGTTTCGTTGGGCCGGGCCCATTGCGGGTGCTGAGTCATTGGCACTTGAACGACTATTGGACGCCGCCCGACGCCGGTCCGGCCGCTGTCTATCACGACGTGCTGATCGCTTATGACGAGAAGCGTCGCTTGAACAATGGCCTGCCGAGCCTATGGGCCTTTGTCTTCGAGAAAGTTGGAGTTGCTCGCGGCGAACGTGTGGTCCACTTGGGCTGTGGCATGGGCTATTACACTGCCATCCTAGCGGAGCTCGTCGGGCCAACGGGTAAAGTCTTAGCGATTGAGCTTGATGACCAACTCGCGGCGAGCGCGCGAGACGCTCTTGCCCTCTGGCCTCAGGTCACGGTCCTCAATGGCGACGGGGCGAACGCTCCGTTGGGCGAAGGCGATGTCATCGTGGCCAGCGCGGGGGCGACTCACCCTTTGCCGGCTTGGCTCGAGTCCCTGGCTGAGAAGGGGCGGCTCGTTTTTCCAATGACGACGGCGAACGCCGGCGGTGGCATGCTGCTCGTGAAGCGCCGTAGGCGCGATGCGTTCGAGGCGCGTTTTCTGTGCCCGGTCTGGTTCTATGAATTCTCCGGCGCCCGCGACGCCGATGTCAGCGATCGTCTTGCGCAAGCCTTTGCTCGGGATAGGGGCGAAGACATCAGATCGGTTCGCACGGACGAGCATGCCGAAGACGACTCCTGCTGGTTGCACGGGGAGCGCTGGTGTCTGTCACGGCAAGAGGTAAGCCATTCGTAACCATGGGCAAATAGGTTTTGGCTGGCCATCTTCTCCATCGGTTCACGCGAACGCGACTGGCGGACGGACCGTTTCTCCCCTATTGTGAGGGATAACCTCCCAAGAAAACTCCATGCCTTCCCTGACGACTTACCGTACGCTTGTGCTCGCCGCCGTTATGGCGGCGAATTTCATGATCGCGATCGAGGCGACGATCGTCTCGACCGCCATGCCGCAGATTGTCGGCCAGCTGGGCGGATTGCCGCTCTATAGTTGGGTGTTCTCCGCGTTTCTTCTGACGCAGACCGCGACCACTGTGGTGTTCGGCAAGCTCGCCGATCTCATCGGTCGAAAGACCGTGATGCTGGTTGGCATAGCGATCTTCCTGTTTGGCTCGATTCTCTGTGGATTCGCGTGGTCGATGCCGTCGCTCATTGTCTTCAGGCTCGCGCAGGGCATTGGCGCGGGCGCGGTTCAGCCGACCGCGATGACCATCGTCGGCGACCTCTATGCGGTGCACGAGCGGGCCAAGATACAGGGCTGGCTGGCGAGCGTCTGGGCGCTGTCGGCGGTCATAGGGCCACTGGCCGGCGGGATCATTATTCAGCACTTGTCCTGGGCCTGGATCTTTTGGATCAACCTGCCGATCGGCGTGCTCGCCACCGCGGGATTCTGCGCTTATTTGCATGAAAATCGCGTCCGCGGCCGGGGGAAGATCGATCATTTGAGCGCCGGTCTTTTCACCATCGCCATCGCCGCGATCATGGCCGATCTCACCGCCCTTTCGACCTCCGGCGGACTTCAGATCGGGGTCACGACTCTGGTGGCGGTGGTCGCGGTCGTCCTGTTCGTCCTGCAGGAGCGGCGATCTCCGGAGCCGATGATTTCGCTCGATCTTTGGGGGCGCCGGCCAATAGCGGCCTCCAACGCCGCATCGCTTCTTTCCGGCATGGTGATGATGGGCCTCACCACCTTCTTGCCCATGTTTGTGCAAGGCGTGATGCAGAAATCGCCGCTCGTCGGTGGCTTCACGCTGTCCGCGATGGTGCTGGGATGGCCTATCGCCGCCACCGTTGGAGTGCGGGTCGGTTTCAGGCGCTTCGGGGTGCGCGGAGTCCTGCGTGCGGGCGGCGTGCTTCTGCCACTCGGCTCGCTCGCCTTCATCGTCCTCCATCAGGGCAGCGCGCCCATGCTCGCGGGCCTTGGATCGCTCGTCGTCGGTTTCGGAATGGGCCTGTCCAGCAGCGCCTCGGTCATCCTGATCCAGGAAATCGTCGACTGGTCCGAGCGCGGGAGCGTCACTGCCTCCTACCTCTTCGCGCGCAGTCTTGGCAGCACGTTCGGGGCGACGGTGTTCGGCGCCGTGCTCAATTTCGGGCTCTTGCGATCCGGCCAGGCGGGCGCCTCGTCGGATCAACTCCGCCAGCTCCTAGAGCGCGGCCCGGAAGCGGGAGGCGATCCGGGGCTTCGCGCCGCGCTCGAGCAGTCGCTTCACCTCACTTTCGTCTCGATGTTCGCGATCTCTCTCATGGCCGCGGCGGCCTTGTTCCTGGTGCCCAAAGTCGTCTTCGCCCCCAGGCAGCAGGCGCTCGCCGGGTGAGAGTGATCAAGCCGCTTCGGCGCGCTTCTCTCCGACCGCGACGGCAAGCGTCATCGCCAGGCAAAAGGTGGCCGATAGCGAACGGAATAATTCGAAGTCGCTTTCCACCACTTCGAACCTGACACTGGCGAGGCCAGCCAGTGGGGAAAGCGCGCTATCGGTAATCGCAACGATCGGCACGCCGGCGCGCTGCGCGCGTTTGGCGAGTTCAACGGTGAACGGCGTATAGGGCGCGAAGCTGACCGCGATCAGCGCGTCGCTCGCATCCGCCTGCGCCAGCCGTTCCGGCCCGAGCCCGCCCACATTGTCGATGAGGGAGCACGGGACGCCGAGCTGCGAGAGCGCATAAGTCAGATAGTGGGCGACGCAGAAGGACCGTCTCTGGCCGAGGCAAAAGATCGTTCGCGCCGAGGCCAGGAGGGTGACCGCTTCATCAAGCTCGCGCCGCTGCACATTGTCGCGCAGCCGCGCGATTGAGGCCGCCGCGGAATCGGCGAACCCGAACAAAAGATGGGTGGGATCGCCGCTGTCGCGGGCGTTTTGCTGCAGCGCCCGGAGGCGTTCGGAATAATCCGGCCAGCGGTTGCGCAGGCGGGCCCGAAACAGCTGCTGCAGCTCGGAAAAGCCCGCGAAGCCCAACGTCTGAGCGAACCGCACGAGGGTCGAGGCCTGGACCTCGGCGTTGCGGGCGAGCGCCGAAGCGGTGCCGAGCGCAAATTCGTCCGGATGCCCGAGCGCGTAAGCTGCAGCTTGCCTAAGCCGCTTGGGCAGATGCGGCTCAATCTCGATAAGGCGGCGCTGGAAGGCGTCGAAGCTCTCAGGCGGTTCGATTGTTGCGTCGTGGCCCATCGCTGTCTTTCGCGCCCCGCGACGCCTGCGTTATCCTGCCGACACCAACGCGGGATAGAACAGATATTCCATTCTGTGTCGCGTATGAAATATCTGTATTGACGGGCGGCGCCAGGTCGGGGCGGCAAAAAACGGGGCGAACGATGCGCACAATTGGTGTCGGACTGATCGGCACAGGCTACATGGGCAAGTGCCATGCGCTGGCCTGGACGGGCGTCCATGCGGTCTTCGACGACACGCCGATCGTCCGGCGGGTCATGCTCTGCGAGGTCGAGGAGGGGCTCGCGCGGCGCCGCGCCGACGAATTGGGCTTTGAGTTCCTCGACCGACGACTGGCGGGCGCTGATCGCGGACCCGGGCGTGGAGGTCGTTTCGATCACCACCCCCAATGCCTTGCATGCGCAGATGGCGATCTCGGCGCTCGAAGCAGGCAAACATGTATGGTGCGAAAAGCCGATGGCGCCGTCGCTCGCCGATTCCGAGCGCATGGCGGCGGCGGCGCGCGCCTCGGGCCGCGTCGCCATCCTCGGCTATAATTACATCCAGAGCCCGGCCATCCGCCTTATCGACAAGCTGATCAAGAGCGACGCCATCGGCTACCTCACCCATTTCCGCCTCGAAATGGATGAGGACTTCATGGCTGATTCCGAGGCGCCCTTTTCCTGGCGTAGCCAGGCGAGCTCCGGCTACGGCGCCCTGGATGATTTCGCCGTTCACCCGATGAGCCTCATCACGACCCTGATCGGCGCGCCCTCCCAGGCCTTCGGCGAGATGAACAAGCCTTACCCTAATCGTCCCGATGGCGGCGGGCGCCGAGAGGTCGAGACGTTCGACATCGCAACCGCGCTCCTGCGAATGGCCGACGGGGCGTCGGGAACGATCCAGGTCAGTCGCGCCGCCTGGGGGCGCAAGGGGCGCCTGCAGCTGCAGCTCTTCGGCGCGCGAGGCGCGATCGTCTTCGACCAGGAGCGTTTCAACGAGATCGGGCTCTTCGTCGCGGACGGCCCGGAGGAGGCCCACGGGTTTCGGCAGGTCCTGATGGGCCCGGCGCACCCGCCCTACGACCGCTTCATCTCCGCGCCTGGCCACCAGATGGGCTTCAACGACCTCAAGATCATCGAGGCGCACGAACTCCTGAACCGCATCCTGGGCCGCCCTGCGATGGTCGTCGATTTCGAGGCGGGGCTCGCCATCGAGCGAACCATCCACGCCATTGCCCGCTCGGGCCGCGAGGGGCGTTGGGTGACGGTAGGCTGATCGCGCTTATGTTTGGCGCCCGCCCAGCGGCCGATAGGACAGCCCGAAATCGACCTAGACCGGACAAACAGCGCGATTTCCTAAAGGTCCACTTAGCGCAAATAGCAGACATTCGCCGAGGTCAGCGAACGGGTGAAATCGATACTGCGCCGAGGCGATCCCGTCGTTGAAACTATCTCAGCGTCACTTCTTGAGCAGCGGGCATGGCGAGTTGGCAAGCCTCCCGAACGCTTGCTCGCCTGGGATTTGCTTCACGACGCGATAGTAGTCCCAAGCGTATTTGGACTCGGAGGGCTTCTTGACCTGCATGACGTACATATCATGTTGCATCAGTCCGTCGGCGCGGATGACGCCGTTGTCGGTGAACATGTCATCGATCTTGGTCTTGTGCAGTTCGTTCATCACCTTGTCTGCGTCGATCGTGCCGGCGGCCTTGACCGCGTTGAGGTAGGTCAACGTCGCTGAGTAGTAACCCGCTTGGGTCATGGTCGGCTCCGCCCCCCTGCTATCGAAGAAACGCTCGGCGAAAGCGCGGGACTTATCGTTGAGATCCCAATACCAAGCCGCTGTCAGATAGAGCCCCTGCGCGGTTTCGAGACCGAGGGCATGGATGTCGCTGATGAACGCCAACAACGCGGCCGGCCTCATCGTCTTCAAGAGGCCGAACTCTTCAGCCGCCCTCAACGAGTTGGTGAAGTCGCTGCCGGCGTTCGCAAGCGCGAGGACCTGCGCCCCGGAGCTCTGCGCCTGCAGGAGATAGGATGCGAAATCCGACGCGGCGAGCGGTACGCGCACCGCGCCTATTACCTTCCCTCTGTTGGCGGTGACGACGCGCGCGGCTGCGTCTTGCAACTGTGTGCCGAAGGCGTAGTCGGAGGTAAGGAAAAACCAGGTCTTGCCGCTCTCGCCGAGGATCGCCGTCGCCGTGCCGATGCCGAGCGCCGTTGTGTCATGGACGTAGTGGACCGTGTAGGGGGTGCAATCCTTGCCTGTCAGGGAGGCGCCCGTTGCGCCGATGGCGAAGAACGGAATTTTCTTTTCCTTGGCGATCGACGTCATGGCGAGACTGACGCCGGTATTGGCGCCCAACATCACCATGGTCAGCCCGTCGCGATCGGCCCATTCGCGAAACTTTTGGGCACCGATATCGGGTTTATTCTGATGATCGGCTGTCAGCAATTCTATTCTCTGGCCGAGGGCCGAACCGCCGAAGTCGGCGATGGCCATCTTGATGGCTTCAACCGCTCCGGGACCGTTAGTGTCGGCGTATGGGCCAGACATGTCGTCGATGTCGCCGATGACGACTTTGGTAGAGTCGGCATGTGCGGCAATTGACCAAAGGAGTGCGCCAGCGGCCACAGAAAAGCGCCTACGCATAAGGGGCCTCCTTCAATCGAAATTTGCATTCATATACCGGCCGCAACTCAAAGAGGTTTTCGACCCCATGCCTGGACAAGAAGTCGATCAATGACGAGCGTGTCAGGGTCCACAAGATGCAGAAACAGTCTTTTCTGGTGCTCCTTGAACTCGCTTTCGCTGAACCGACCGAGCCCTATTATCCTGTCTTGCACCAACTCGACCAATGTCAGAAGAACTGTTCGCTGGCTATCTCCCACCTCAAGGTGCCTCGCATGCGCCTTCATCTCGATGGAACCGACGCCCACTGACCGGAGGAGCGAATGGAGCGTGCGCCCGGTGGCGCGATTTCCGCCATGAGAGCGGAAAGCGTTTGCGTATGCATCCAGGAGGATTGTCCAAGAGGGGTGCTCTGGAAAGCAGACTAGCGAGACGGCGTCGTATTCCTGAAGCGCAATGAGCCCGCCCGGCTTCAGTCGCGAGACCATTTGTTCGATCACCGTCAGCTGATCAGGTTGCGGCAGATTCAGTAAGACAAGCCGCTCATGAACCAAATCGAATTGTTCGCTCGTCTCATTTGGTCCGAGCGCGTCGCGCTGGACGATGCTGACATTCTTCAAGCGGCGCTTTTCGATCTGCCTGCGAGCCAGATCGGCGAAACGGTGTTCACGCTCAATTCCGACAACTTCGCCTTTCGTGCCAACACGTTCGGACAGAAGGTGCAATATTCCGACTGGCCCACAACCTATGTCCGCCACGCGCCAACCCGCTTCGACCTGGAGACGATCCAGCAGCCAGCGAGCTTGCGGTTCGAGCGCTTCGGCCTGATCGATCAGACGCTGTTGCTCGGTTCTGCTGCTGCCGAACACATATTCCGCAGATGACGAACTCACCCGGATTCCCCGTAAGAGCTGGACTTCGCCGCGTGTGGCCACAACAGCCGGGACTTGACGATTCTCGCTAACCTCGATTTGTTTGAATAAAGAAGCTGTTCATCTTAGCAAGTAAGACCGGGGCTCGACAGGTTCTGGCGATTTGTCGGCGTCTGGCAATCCCGCTGCCTCCCGGCAAGTCGGCGCGTGTCAATGCGAGCTGTACCTTCAGCCGTTCTTTTCCTACAGGCCGCCGAGCCAGACGGCGTTCACGCTCCAGACCGAGTCCACCTACAATTGGACTGCGCATCAACGGACCGTGCCGTTCGAGGGTGGGATCAGTCAGGTGCTCAAGATCGGAAGCCAGCCGATCAGAATCACGGCGAGGGCGAAATATTGGCCCGTGCGTGCAGACGGCGCGCCCGTCTGGGGCTCGCGGTTCGGTCCGATATCTTATTTCCGAAGTGACCGTTTCGCGGGGATTTGGGCATCTCGCGGCTGCGCTGGGATGACCGCTTGACGTCGATTTTGTTGAAGAACCCCCTGTTGTGGCAGCCGCACTTTGGATTTGTAGCGCCGTCAGCGCGGCAAATTCCTGCCTCTTCGCCTTATGTGGCGAGGATCGGCGCAGGGAGGGGGATAAGCTTCGCCAGTTTTCGCAGATTTTGGGCGGTGGCGGCTAAGAGGAACTCGTCTTTGGCTCCGTTTGGACCTCGGAGGCGCAATCGACCCAGCCTGAGGATGCGCTTCAGATGAGCGAAGAGCATCTCGACCTTCTTTCGTTCGCGACATGAGACGGCGTAGGCCTCAGTCTTTGCGATCGCACGGGCCTTGTCGCGAGCGGCTTCATGAATGGAGCGCGCGATCTTGCGTGCAGGAACGTTTGAGCAGCACCTAGGTTTAAGCGCGCAGGCGTCGCAGTCGTGCTTGCGCGCGAAGTAGATCATCGTGCCGTCTTTGGTCACTCCGTCGCGTGGCTTGGGGAATGAGCGATGATATTTCTTTAGCTCTTTGCCGGCGGGACAGACATAGAGGTTGCCCTCTGGATCGAAGGCGAAGTCGCTGCGGGAGAAGGTTCCGTCCGTGCGCTCGGACTTATCCATCAGTTTCACATGCGGCTCGATCCCGCGCTCGTCCACCAGCCACCCAATCATCTCGGCCGAGCCGTAACCCGCATCGGCGACCAGGCGCGACGGAGCGACTTCGAACTGTTCCGCCGTGCGGTCGAGCATCGTCTTGGCCGCGCCGACTTCGGCCTGGCGAACGGTCGTCGTCGCCTCGACGTCCATGATCACTGCATGCTTAAGGTCGATGAGGTAGTTGTCGGAATAGGCATAACCGGCGACAGAGTTGGCCGAAGCGGTGTAGCGGGCGGCCGGATCGGTTGGGGAGATCACCTTTGGCTCGACGGGCGTCGCCCCGCTAAAGGCCGCATCATCAAGGACCGACAGATATTCTGCGACTGCGCGGCTCGAACTCGGAACTAAATCTTCGACCTTGGCGACACCCCGCCGTCGATGCGCGTCCGCCACGATAATGCTGGCGTCGACTGCGAAAGCCTCACCCCCGACGACCCCTTCTTTCATGCAGCGCGCCACCACGGTCTCGAAGAGCTTGCGCAGAAGATCGCTCTCGCGAAAGCGGCCGTGGCGGTTCTTGGAAAACGTCGAATGATCCGGGACGTCGCCATCGAGCCCTAATCGACAGAACCAGCGATAGGCCAGATTGAGATGGACCTCCTCGCACAGCCGCCGCTCAGAGCGAATGCCGAAGCCGTAGCCGACGATCAGCATCCGGATCATCAGCTCGGGATCAATCGAGGGACGCCCGACCTCGCTATAGTAGGGGCCCAGATGCGCTCGAACCTCGGACAAGTCGACGAACCGGTCGATCTTGCGCAGCAGATGACCATCGGGGACGTGCCGCTCGAGGCTGAAGCCGTAGAACAGCGCCTCCTGCATCACGCGACGCTCGCCCATCATCGGCCAATCTCCTGCTCCAAAGAGAAGAGAATCAGCGACTGGCGCCGCGATCAAGCAGAGTTTTTCAACACAATTCGTCGAGACCGGCCCCGGTCGGTCGTGCCTTGTTCGCTTTCCGCCCGTTTGAGACATCGCCTGTCGCGAACCAAGCGTTTTGGTGTGGTTCGCCAATGCCCGGCACATTGACCGATCACTCCAGGCGGGGGACGCGGCACCCAAACGCGAACCGCGGGGACAATTTCTGAGTCGACAATTTCTTGCGGAAAACCGGAGGTCGGCCTAAGCTTAGCCCCATGACCAGTCCCGCCTTCCGTACGGCCCAGCCCAAGTGCTCCCCGGCTTCCCACGCGGAAAAGGGCGCGCGAAATTTTTCCGCGGAAAATCCCGTGTAACCCATTGAAAAGGCTCATTTCGGACGAAGGAATCCAAGGAAATCCAAGCTTTCCCAACCCTCCTGAAAGGGCGTTTCCGCGGTGAAAGGGCGACTGGCCAAGAAAATCCAAACCGGATCAGACCGGGCCACGTCGCAAGCGGCAGACGGACCCGTCATAACGACAATATACTTTAGTTAAACTGCGCGCCGAGGCGCTCCATCGCCGGGCGGAAGTCCGGGAATGAAGTCGCGATCATCGCGACGTCGTCGACCGCCATCGGCTCAAGGGTCGCGAGCCCCATGACCAGGAAGCTCATCGCGATCCGGTGATCCATATGGGTCGCCGCCATGCCCCCGCCACGCGGCCGCCCGCCTTCGACAATCAGATCATCGCCCTCAATGGCGCAGTCGACGCCGGCGGCCTTGAGCCCAGCGGCGACCGCGGCGAGACGATCGCTTTCCTTAACGCGCAGCTCATGAAGCCCCCGCATCCGCGTCGCGCCGGAGGCAAACGACGCGGCGACCGCCAGGATCGGATATTCGTCGATCATCGAGGGCGCGCGGGAGGCCGGAACGTCGACGCCGCGAAGCGTGCCGTGGCGCACCCTCAAGTCGGCCACCTCCTCGCCGCCCTCAAGCCGCTGGTCGAGCGTCTCGATATGCGCGCCCATCTCCTTCAGGGTCTGGAGAAGCCCGGTCCTGAGCGGGTTCATCATCACGCCTTCGACAACGATGTCCGACCTCGGAACGATCAGGGCGGCGACAATCGGAAACGCCGCCGACGAGGGATCGCCCGGGACCACGACTGTGGTCGGGCGCAATTCCGGGCGGCCGATGAGGGTGATCCGCCGCCCCTCGCCCTCAGGCTGAACCGCGACCTCGGCGCCGAAATAGGCGAGCATCTTCTCGGTGTGATCGCGCGAGGCCTCAGCCTCGATCACCGCGGTCGCGCCTGGCGCGTTGAGACCGGCGAGCAGAACGGCCGACTTGATCTGAGCCGAGGCGACAGGGGTGCGATATTCGACCGGCGCCGGATCGCGGGCGCCTTTCAACACAATCGGACAGCGCCCGCCGTCGGCCTCGGAGACAACCTGAGCGCCCATGAGCCTCAAGGGATCGAGGATGCGCCGCATCGGCCGCTTGCGCAGCGAGGCGTCGCCGTCGAAAGTCGCGGTGATTCCGTGGCCGCCGACGACGCCCATCATCAGCCGGCAGCCGGTGCCGGCGTTGCCGAAATCGAGCGGTTCGCGCGGGGCCAAGAGCGCCCCGATCCCGGGCCCGCGAATCCGCCAGGCGCCGGGGCCAAGACGCTCGGTGACGGCGCCCAACGCCCGGCAAGCCTTGCCGGTCCTGAGCACATCGTCGCCCTCAAGCAGCCCCTCGACTTTGGTCTCGCCGCAAGTCAGGAGCCCAAGCAGAAACGCGCGATGCGAGATCGATTTGTCGCCCGGCGGCCGGACCCGCCCTTTGAGCGGACGCGCGCGCTTGGCGCTGAGCGGCGAGGCCGCGGATTGATGCGAAGGATGGGCGGACACTTTGAAACCTTCTCTCGCATCAGGCGAATAGTCGAGCCGCCGGCGGACGGCGCTCGTATCATCGGCGCTGGAAACTGTCGATCACCGATCCATATAGCGCATTGACAGGGCCGGGGGCGGCGACTAACCGAACCCCCGCCCAGAATTTCCGTCCTCCAATCACCGGGAACAGATCGCCTTGGCCAAGCCCGACCTCGGAAACAAACATCAGTGCCAGAACTGTGGCGCAAAATTCTTTGATCTCAACAAGGACCCGATCGTCTGCCCAAAATGCGGGACCGTGTTCCAGGGCGCGCCTCGAGCCCGAGCCGCCGCCAAGGCCGAAGAAGAAGAGGACACTGAGGTTGCAACGCCGGCCGGCGTCGATGTCGTCTCGCTCGACGAGGTCGGGGCGAGCGAGGAGAAGGCGGCCGCCGAGCCGGTGGGCGACGACCTCGAGGTCGAGGAGGACGCCGACGACGAGGCGGCGGATGATCCGTTCCTCGAAGAGGAAGAGGAAGAGGACGACGATGTCACTAACCTCATCGACGGCGATATCGCGCCCGATGAGGAAACCTGAGCGTTGCGGGGATTCGGCCGCTCGCCGCAGGCGGGCCGGCGCGGGGCAGCTCTTTTTTGAGCCACGGCCCTTGTGGGCGCGGCAAGTTTGCGGTTATACCGCCGCCCTCGGAAGTGAAGGCGGCTCCGTCCCAATCGAAGCCGCAGCATTTTGGAAAACGGGGCCATAGCTCAGTTGGGAGAGCGCTTCAATGGCATTGAAGAGGTCGTCGGTTCGATTCCGTCTGGCTCCACCAACAACATCAATGACTTAAGCGACTATTCGGCCGGGGTTGGGTTCGCATTCGGCGTCAAATCTCCACCTCATCGCCACCACTGGAAGAAAAGCGCCCTGATCGGCTCATCCAGTCAACCGAGCATTCTTGATGGCTACCCGTGAGCAACGGGCGCGCTTTAGATGGACCGCCTTATGTCGCGGCGTCGAACGTCCAAATGCGCAAGGAGCGGTCGTTCACACGACGCCTTTACAAATGCGTAGGTCGACTCGGAGGGGACGTTGCAGAGCGCACGGCCCGATGCACGTAAGGAGTTTTGGCCACCGCAATTTGGCCTCGCGCCATGGCTATCCGGCCGCGGACGAGTTGACAGCGCCTCAGACCGTCTTATCGACGGGGCAGGAATTAAAACAGATAGCCCACTCTCAATTGAGTCTTGAACGTGTAGACGGGAAAGTCCTTGATGATCGGAATGCCGAACTCGGCCGAGATCACGGTATGATCGGTCGGCTTCCAGCCGACCATGAAGTTGAGCGGCAGAAACAATCGGCCCGTCTGGTTCCACACCGGCGCCCCATAGTTCAGTCGAATGTCCGGGCTCGGGTAGAGCGTGAAGAACAGGTTGTGTGGCAGATTGATGTTGAGGGTCGGGGCGATTCGCAACTGCCTCAACAAGCGGCCGTCGTCGTTACCTTCGAAATCAATGCCGTAACGCACTTGCGGCGCGAAATAGCTGCCCGGACTGATCTCCGGAAGCATGGCGCGGACGACGAGGCCGGTGACCTGTTCCCAGGCGTCCGTCGCCACGCCGTTGGTCGCGGTGGGCGCGATCAGTTGACCGCCAAGCGCGACAGCCCAGCGTTGATCGAGGTCGTGCACGATCCACGCCTGACCAAGCACGTTGCCGAAGCCGGACACAGTCGCGCCGGTTGGATTCTCGGGCGTCACTCCGTTTGTCCACACGAACGGAAACTCTGTTCGGAAGTTCAGCTCCCATTGCGGCATGAGCCGAAACGGGACGTCAATGCGGGCAAACGGGGTGTTCGTTTCGACCCGCTTGGTCGTTCCCTCCTCGACTCCGGGACCGGGGGCCTCGGTATAGCGGTCAAGAAGCTCGATCTTGCCCAACGGTCGAGTTGGATCGTCACCCGTCCCACCCTGGACGTCAGGCGAATCCGAGCCGGCAAAAGCAGGGCCGGCCAAGCTCAAGGCGCCCACGACAGAAGAGTAAAACGCCAGAGCGAAAAGCGACCGCCCCTGCGCGCGTAAGACTCGCACCGGCTTGAGCGGCGCCGCCGCCACGGCGTGTCGCTTTATCTCATCGCCGCGAGATTCCTCCAGAAGGTCTCTAAACTCTTCGTGCCGCCAAAGAGGGTGGTGAAATTGGTGGAATCGACCAGAACGATGTCTCCGGCCATCTGCTCGTTCGGTGGAAGCCACAGCAAGCAGTTGAATTCTCTTTCGCCCGCTTCGGTGAAAGGATGCGGGCGTTCGAGGTCGATCGGCTGCCGCGCCAGCACTTGCACGGAACTTGCCCCTCCCGTCAGTTCATAGTGCGGCAGATGCGGGTGGAAGTTGAGCGTCGGCACATTACGCAAGAGGCCAAGGCTGTCGAGGTCGTTGAAGGGCGTGAGCGGAGCAATTTCGTTTGTGCCTTTAACCAACGCCGGCCGAAGGCCGTAGGTGTTGTGAACGGGAATGCCGAGTCCGTTCATCAACGATCGCGTGTACTGCCCAAACCGCTGCTGTCGAGGCACGAGCGGATCCCTATGGTGCAGATATTCCATCTGGCGTTGCTTCATGTCGTCGGTGAAGCCGACGTCGTGATGAGGCGCGAGCAGGAGGCAGGCGCCGTCTCGCTTCAACCATTCGCGGATCGCAGCGATTTCCTCCGGCGCCGCCTCCTGCTCGGAGAGAATGTGATCGAGCCCGAACACCATAAGCGTGTCTGTGTCGGCGAGAATGCGTTCGTCGATCGGAAGCTTGTAGCCGGCCTGGTCAATGCGCTGGAAAACGGCGACCGGATGATCCGTTGTTTCGCCGGCGATCTTCTGGAAGCTGAGAGTTGAGCGGTGAAACAGCTCGAGCGTTCCTGCTATGCCCTGAAGAAACTGCGCGGCGCTCCATTCCGGCGTCTCGTAGGCCGGCCAAAGGACGTTGCGAACCTCGGTCATGGTCGAGAAGCGGTTCTCCATCGCCCCCGGGTCGCGTTGCGCCTCCCAGGGATAGCTCCACGTCCAGTAGATGCTTATGCGTCGCTTGCCCGGCGTGTATTTGCGCGGAATGTGATCCTGATTGTAGGTGCGGGCGGATCTCGGCATGCTCATCACTCTTTGCCCTTTTCTTATTCAGAATTGAGGCCAAGCGCTCTCGGGGCGTTGCGCCTGCCAACCCGCGTTTGTGTTGAGCTGGCGAGCTACGCTGGCCGCGACGCGGGCCAAAATCCCCGCGTAAGTCGGAAAGGAGAGCGGGACGCGAGCCAACTCGTCAACGCGCATCCTCGCGGCGATCGCAATAGCCGCCACCTGAGCGATCTCGACGGCCCGCTCGCCGACGACATGGCAGCCCAAGATCCTGAACGTCTTCCTATCTGCAATGACTTTGCAAAACCCCGTTTTGCGGCCGTCGATGATTGTCCGCGTTGTAGAGTTGAAGCGCACGACCGCAGTCACGACGTCGCCATTTTCGCGAGCCTTCGCTTCGGTCGGGCCTACCTGCGCGTACTCGGGATCCGTGAAGCTGCCGATTGGAGTGACGGGGTCGCTAAACCGTGTTGTCGGGCCCAGCACGGCGTTGGTGGCCGCTGCGAAGCCGTCCTGTATCGCCTGCGGAACCAGCATCAGCCGGCCGGTGACATCCCCTGCCGCGAAGATATGCGGCGTCGACGTCCGGCCATAGTCATCAACCTTTACGAATCCCCGATGATCGGTCTCGACGCCAGCCGTAGCCAGGGACAGCCCGGCAGTTTTCGCCTCCCAGCCCACCGCCACCACGACAAGCGTCGCTTCTGCGCTATCCCGGTCGCCTTCTTTCGAGAAGATCATTCGCACTCCCGCCGGCGTCTTCTCGAAGGAATCGATTGCGCCGAAGTTCTCATGGACCACGATTCCCGACTCGCGGAACGCCACCGCAACCGCCGCCGACACGTCTTCATCTTCACTCGGCAGAATGCGCGGGCCGGTCTGGAAAAGTTGGACTTCCGAGCCGAACGCATTGAAAATCGAGGCGACCTGCACTCCCGTCGCCCCGGCGCCAACCACCAGCATCGACTTTGGGACGGAGGTCAAACCCCAAGCGTCGCTGTGCGTGTTCGTCAAGTCGAAACCGGGGACTGAAAGGCGCCGGCTTTCTCCTCCGGTGCAGATGATGATCTTTTCAGCCTGAAGCCGACGTCCGTCCTCGGTTTCGATTGTGTGCTGATCGGCGAAGCGCACAACGCCAGCATGCTCATGGACCGTCACTCCCAGAGCGTCGATCTGCTGGCGCAAAGAGGAGTGAGCGCGCGCATCGTTGACGACTTCGCGCACCCGCTCCAGCAGTCGAGGATAATCGAGCGTCGGCTCACTCACGCTGACGCCATATTGACCCAGCTGCCGGGCCTCGCGCATCAGCCGGGCGGCATGAGCCAGGGTGCGCACCGGAACGGGTCCGTCGTTGGCCGCCATGCCGCCAAAATCACCGCGAGTAACGAGAGTCGTGCGCGCGCCGAGGTCCGCAGCCCGCAGCGCCGCAAGCACGCCTGCGGGTCCAGCGCCGACGACGATGATGTCCGTCATCCTTCCCTATCCTCGGACCGGAAGTTGATCCGCTTCAGTTCAACGTCGCGAGATAGTCGAGCGCCTTGAGGCCCGGGAGAAAAAAGTAAGCGCCGCCTTTAACTGTCGTGAAGGCCGGCAACCCGGTAATTTTTTTCCGGATTGGGCGCTTTGGGATTTTGAATTCGAACGTACCGTCCTGGTTGCCGATAACCGGGTCGCGCTCGTTGCCGAGTTCGTGGAAGTTCCGGTCGTTCGCCCACACATTCTGGGCGAACTCAAACTGGCGGATAAGACTACCGCAGATAACGAAGGCGGCGATGCCGCGCTCGACCCCATCGTCGGGCGCATCGTCCGGCAGTGCAGGTCCATAAGTCGCCCCACGCCGGATCATGCGGCGACGGTTGATGTTCGCCGCCGTGTCCCGAGGATTCATACGGCGCGCATGCGAGCCGAGCGGAACCGCGTAACCTTGCGGGTCCATGTGCCTGTAGTTGAAGTCGTTGTTCCGCTGAGGATCGGCTGCTAGCGTGGGATCGTCCTTGTCCGGCGAGAGCACAAGCGGCGCGCCGCTGCGCCAGCGCCCCATGAGCTTGGCCGCGATCAACTCCTGCTCTTCGGGCGTCTCGCCGTGCTGGCGGAGGAACTCCCTGAACTCTCCAACGTGCTCTTGCAGCCGTCGGTAAGCCATGTAGCTGCCATTCCGCGCGAGAATCTCCGGCTGCGGGCGATCGGCTGTCACTCCATATTCGTCTGGATGGCCAAGAATAAATTCGCCCGCTTTCAACGGCGAGCCAGAGCCGGGTGTCGGTTCCTCGCCGCTGCCTTCAATGACCGGCTGCGAGAGTCGGTCGCGATACCCGAAGTGGTCGTGCGCATAGTTGAAAGGCGGATTGGCGTTGAGATCGAGAACGGACAACACTTCAACGCCCGCGCACGCCGCCACGAGTTGCTTGTGCTCGTCGACGCAGCGAACGCGTTCGGCCTCATCCCTCGCGAAGAGGATCACAATGGCGTGCAGGTCAGAGTTTGCAAGTCCGCCGGTCCAATTTGCCGGAGCGTTGCCACCGGTATCGCCCAACATCTGAGCGCGCGCCGGCATGCCCTGCTGAAACTCCTCCGGAAATGTCGACAGCGAATGCTCATCCATACCCAGCGCGCGTAAGCCGTTCCAAGTGAAGGCTACACTCACCCAGCGCTTGTCTTTCTCGACGGTCGCCCGCATCGCGGCGGCCGATTGCACAGTCTCCTTGATTGCGGACAGCCACGCACGGCCATTGGCGCCTTCACGAAACGAAAGAAATTCATAACGCCCCGTGAGCGCCGGCGCGCGCGTTAGCAACAGGTGTTGGATGTCGTCTAGTTCGAGCATCGCGACTTTCCCTGGTTAGCGATTTGATGGCGTCACGACGTTCGCCCCCACGCTTGTGCATCGATCCTCCACTCATCGCCATGCCTTGAAAACGTGTATGCGAGGGTGCCGGTCCGCGCGACGGTTTGACCCTTGATGGTGACCGTGAGCGTCCCGGCAATGACGGCGTATGCATCCGATCCTTCCACGTTCCAGAACCCCATTTCGTAGGATAAGTGCTCGTAAGAGACTCCGAGGTCCTCACGCCACTTTGCTACGTCAGCAAGCCAATTGGCGGGGGCGTTCGGGTTCGACCAGCGATAGGGCGCGATCCCGTCAATAATGATGGCTGTCTCCCCAAAAACGCTAAGAAAAAGCACGTTATTCTGGCTATTGAACCCGTTGATGTGATTGTCGATGAGGGTTTGGATTTCTCCAGGGGGTTTGTCCACCACGATCATCCTCCAGTCGCGCGATAGTACGACGCTTGGTCTATCATGGCTGTTCGAGCGACAATCCCATCCTGAGGAATCATTGCATTTGATCGAGCACGGTCGAGAACGCGGCCTTCAGCTTCAGCGCCTTCTTGACTTCGTCGGCGCTCACATACGGATATTCCCCGTACTCAAGAAAGCTTGGGCATTGGTGCTCGCGAACAAACGTCACGAAGGATGCGGGATTGGTCTTCCAGTCCTTTGGGAATCCTTCGAGATTCTCGAAGACTGTCGAAATGCCCGTGGCGGAGAACAAAGCGACAGCGTCCTCGGTGTATTTGTCGAAGTCGGTGTCGAAAATGCCTTGGTACATGAAATAGGTTTCCCCTTTGATAGGGAACAACAACCAACGCAGGTAATGCAATTTTAGCACCGCAAGAGCGTCGGGCAGCTCGGCGATCGTCTTTTCGATCGTCCTGGCATGTTCGTAGAACGCCTCTTCGCGGCCTTGGACTATTTTTGCGAGGATCGAGAAGCCGTAGCAGGCCGGGCTCTTGGGAAAGATGGGTCCGTAACGACCCTGCTCGATCTTGTCTTGGAAGTACCCTCCCTTGGGGATCGCCATCGCGACCGGCTTCGATCCGTCCTGCGTCTTGGATTCGCTCGACATTGTGTTGGCCCTTCCTTGATGTGTTTCCTCAATGAATAGAGGTGTTGTCGTGGGTTGGTCTAACGGGAGGCGCCCGAGCCGCCGGCAAGAAAAGGCGGGCAAGGCGATTGAACGGTCCGCGTAACAAGGCGTACGGAACGAGCGCCAGCAAGGTCGCCGTGAACAGCAGTTCCAGCGGATAGACAAATCTGACCGTCATGATCTGATAGATGCAATCGAGCGCTATCGCCAGCAGGAATGGAGTCATCGCTCCCCGCCAGCCCTCGTGGAGCAACTGCAGACGCCTCTCCGGCCGCGTGAGTATCGCCCACAGATAGCCCTGCCTGCCCTGCCTCGCATCCTCCATGCCGGCACGCAGGGCCAACAAGCTCGCCATCGTCGGCTGGACATAGAACCGCAAACTCAAAGATCCACTCGGCCGCGCCAGAAAGTTCGCCCAACCACGACTGATCATGTCTAGCAGGATGCTCATCGCGCAAAGCCGGCAGCGATGGGTGGGGCCAGCAGAGTTAACGTTGGAACCCTTTCAATCGCTTTTACGCAGAGGTCGCGTCTAACGCTTAAATGCCGTTGGGAGGCTCGGGTGACTGGGTATTTTCCGCGCAAGCACGCTCGGCTCATTTGCGGCGCCTTTCCCTCTGATCGCGCGCTAGGACGACTCGTGACGATGATGCGAATGATGTTCGCGGGCGTGCACTTCGTGCACAGGTGGGGTTACCGTGGTGCGAAATAATCCAAGTGAACGCGAGTGTCCTGCCCAACCGATGCAACACCAGGTGTGGCAGCACAACGTTGACAATCTCCCCCTTACGGCGCGCATTTCTTCAGCGTCGTCGCGAGCGCCGGATCGCCGGAAGCGCTGTAGACGAGCTCGGCTGGGGAGCGGAGCGCGATCATCACGCTTCGGGGAGTGAAGCTAATCGAGTCCTCGCAATCGGCGCTTACCTTGAGCATGCCTTCCACTGAGGATGCGCCCTCAATCCGGCAGATGGCGGAAGGGAGAAGGATTTTCTTCGGCGACTCGACAATCGCGGCCTGGGCGAACTTGTCCACGGGCTGCCGATAGGCCCAGCCGCCGCCGCGTCGCTGGAAGAGCCGCTCACAATCCGCCGCGGAATAAGCCCAGGTCCCGACCAGCTGCGCAAGGCTCTTGGGCGCGTAAATGCCCGCGACTTCCTCCGACTCCCGTCCGGGCGCGGGAGGCGGCAGGGCTGGTTCGGCCAGCGGACCGGGAGCAGGTGGAGGCTCCTGGGCGGCGACGGGCGGAGCTGAGGGCGTCTCGGGGAGCGGCGCGGGCGACCGCGAGGCGGCTTGCTGTCCCGCATCGGGCGGCGCAGTCGGAGCGGGAGGGGGAGGCGGCGGAGTCGGAGCGGGTGGGGGTGGGGCTGCAGCCTCCTGCGCGGGCGGCGGCGCGGGTGAGGGCGGAGGCGAGGGCGCGGCTTCCTGAGCAGTACGGTCAGAAGCCCTCGTGGGGGTGATAGTCGCTGGGACTGAGGAAACTGGGGGGGTGATATTCGTCGGGTTGCTGGCCGTCCAGTAGAACGCTGCGATCGCGACGAGGATCACGCCTCCAAGCAAAGCCCACAACCAGCGCGACATGGCGTTCCCTCCGCGTCGCTCCAAACTGTCTCCCAGCTACGCTAAAAGTTGATCAGACCATGCTTATGGACATGAGTCACGTGAATGAGCGGGGCGACTTCTTCGGTCACGTGGTGCATCAGGTACTGATGCTTTACGTACCCGACATGTCCGGCCCAAGCCATGTAGCACCAAGTGTCCCCGCAACTTTCGATATCGATCGACGCTCCGGCCGGAATGATGACCTTGACCCGATGGTGGGTGCCAGGTCCCGCTCGCAGGTTCAGGTTCGTGCTGGTGTGGGTTATGGCCGCTTTGGCGGGCAGAGCAGAAATCAACAGACCCAACGCTAGGCCGCTTGCAAAAACGGCGATACGTGATCGCATGGGCATTCCTCCCCTTAAAGAGTGACGTAACTATCTGTAAGGCGCTGCGGCGCTCGTAGACGAAACACCGCCGGAGGGCTCATCCGCCACAGAAATGTGCGTCTGTCGCCTTGCTCACGACAATCGCGGCCATCCTGTTCTGCGCCTCTGGCGTTTGATCGGCAGTCGATGTGAAGGGCAGCCGCTCGCCTGTCCAGCACAAAGATATCCGATTCTCTGACACTTTGTGATCATACACGAGAGCCTCGAATACGGCGTTGGCGCGCCGTTGTGATAGGCGCTCGTTGAATCCGACAGAGCCAACGGAATCGGTCTTGCCAAGGATTGTGGCGACGAAGTCCGGGTGGCTTTGGATCATTCCAGCCACGTCGCGTATTTGTTCTTCATCTTTCGCATCCAATTTATAGCCGCCGGTGGGAAAATAGATGAAATGGGCAGTGGCGTCGGCCGGCAAATTCTTCGCCTCTTGCGCCGTCCCGGCGTAAGTCGCAAAAAATCCGACCGCCGCCACCGTAAGGCTCCTCGTTACATTGCTTCTTAGCATTTCGCTCCCCTCCCATTTTGCTTTCTCTGTTGAAACAAACGTCTACCTTCGAGGAGGGCCGCCACCTCCTGTGAATCAAGCGCTAATTCCCCGAAGGGACCGACAGGAACGTGACGCGCTGCCCGTCGGTCCTCCTCAGGGGATGTGGCCGAGCTCAATATCGGTCGGCGGCGGGAGAGGCCATAAACGACATCGCTGCCTTGCAGGTCCCGCTCACCTCGCCGAGATGCGGTCTCATGCAGTCCCCGACGCTCCCGAACGTGGCCGTGGGGCAGAATTGATGAATGTCCCCGGCGCATTGTTGCGCTGTCCAGATGGCCTTCGACAGAATCGTCGAACAGCCAACGGAGAGGTCGCCGATATGGGACTGCAGACAGGCGAGAACGTGCCCTCCGCCCGGCTTGACGCCCGCGCAAAGGGAACCGACATCGCTGGCGCAATCCCGCTCCGAGGTGAACATCCCTTCCTGCGCGCCTGCGCTTCCGACACCCGTGAGCAGCAGCGCCGCGCCGAGCGCGACCGTGTACAATGCGGTCCTCATGTCGATCCTTCCTTCCGTTTTTTGACGTTCATCGGCCTACTTTAAGAGATCCCAATTATCCTCGTATTTCTCCACCGATTTGACGTCGATGAATCCGAAAGCTTTCCAGGTCGGCGGCTGACGAACATCGGTCGCCAGATCGCGGTTTTTGGCCACGAAGAAACGAGCAGGCATCACAGCTTCGGCTCCCAGAAGGACGTACACCGTCACCTGATCCGCACGCTTAGCGAAGCTGGCTCGGCGCACGTACCATGGCGCCGAATGCACGGTTTTGATCTGAATGGGTTTCGGCCGCGAGCCCTGCACCCGAACAAGCATGTCATGCTTCTCGTGACTGGCGCGCGCAACCTCCGCTTCGAATCCCCGCCGCAACAGTTCGGCGATAACAAGACGTTTTCCTGTGGATTCTGCGGTGACGTAGTACCTTCGCTTCCTCCTGTCCTTTTCGTCTGCGGTCTCGCTCATTGCGTGACCCGCCGGGCGCATATCCAATTCCGGGTCCGTCGAATCGCGCGACCTGGCGTTCGAAAGCAGATGGACCGCTATTGCGCCGGAGCTGTTGCGGCGGGGGCGGGTTGACCCGTGCGGCGCGTGTGCCGTCGCTGATGGCGACCAGTGCGCCGCCCTTGCCGCCGTTGCATGCCGTGCGTACCGGCTGCCGCAGCAGGCGCGGCGGCGGTCCCGGCGGCCTCCTGTGCTTCGGCCTCCAACGGCCCCAGCGCTGACGATAGGGCAAAGCCTAACGCCGCCCCGACTCCAAGCAGGGAAAACGCCTTACGCCGCGAGATCATTTCCGTTTTGATTCTTTCGCCCACTTTCCGTCTCCTTTTCACTCACGATTGCCGAACTGGATTGGCGCCGTTGATTCACCTCAAGGTCGCCGCGATGAAAGTTTCGTTGAGTGGACCGCGGAGGGCGGGGTCCGCCCTCGAATAGCGGTTTGAAGTTTTGTGGGTGACAGCAGCTTCGGACTGCGCGGAATAGAGCCACGGGGCCAGATCACTGCTTACAGATGAGCAGACGCCCCCCCATGCCACCAGACCCCTCCCATCTCTTATTACCGCGGACCATGCGATTGAGGCTCCGGCGTTGAGCGCCAGCTCGCTCGGTGCGCTTACCTTGAATGTCCAAGCGGAAACGAGGCTACGAAAGGGACGCCAACCTGTAACCTCGTAGAATTACGAGGCGACCTCCTGAAAAATTACGGGGTCGTTGGTGCGGGGAATCAAGGAATCGCCGCGACGAGCGTTATGTCAGATCGTCGCGATTCCATGCTTGATTGCGAAGTGAATCAATTCAGCACTGCTGCGAAGACCGTTCGTCTCCATCATTTGGTACTTATGGAATTCAACCGTTCGCGCAGAGATTGCGAGCTCGCTTGCAATCTCCTTCGCCGAACGCCCCTCCGCGAGCAATTGCAGAATCTCTCTCTGGCGCGACGTGAGCGACTTCGCGCCTTCCCTCTCGCCTCTGGCGCCGCTCTCGGCCTGCTCGACCACCTGCTTCGTCAAGGACGGTGTGATGAAAGTCTTCCCTTTCAAAGCTGCATGGATGGCCACAACCAATTCCTCGGGGGCCGAATGCTTGACCACGAAGCCAGACGCGCCGGCGTCCAGCGCTCGGCGCGCGTACGCTGCGTTCTGATGCATCGTCAAGAAGACGACTTTGATGTCAGGGTGGGATTTCCTCAACCTGATGAACGCCTCCAATCCGTTGAGGTTGGGCATGGCGACGTCGGCGACGATTACATCGGGCCGCAGTCTTTCCGCGGCCTCAACCATCGCCCGCCCGTCCTCGACAATCCCGACGAGATCAAACTCGTCGGGGAGAAGCGCTTTCAGGCCTTCGGCCATCATGCGGTGGTCGTCAGCCAGCAACACCCGCGGACGAGTCACGGCGCTCCTCCTCGCAGCAATGGCGCCCGAGCGACAATCCTCGTCCCACCGCCCGGCGCGGTTTCGATGAGGAGTTCACCATCGACTAGAGAGAGGCGCTGTCTCATTCCAGCGAGCCCGAGGCTCGGCCGGCCTTGTTTTCGTGCTGGATCGAAACCAACGCCATTGTCCCGCACGGCAAGCTCAAGTCCGCCGCCGACCGCTCGGAGCTCGACCTCGACCAAGCTCGCGCCTGAATGGCGTGCGACATTGCGAAGCGCCTCCTGAGTGACTCTGTATAGACACAGGGACAGGGCTTGGGGCGGCTCGTCGACGTTGTCGGTAGCCCTCAAACTCGTGGGAATTCCCTCTACGGCGCCGAATCGCGCGCACTCGGCCTTCAGCGCCTCGATCAGTCCGAGGTCTTCGAGAATGGCGGGATGGAGCGCATAGGACAGTGCGTGCACGTCTTCACTCAGTTGGACCAGGTCGTGACGTATCGAACGCATCGCCTGGCCAGCAACCGGATCGCCCAGTCCCTTCTCCTTCTGTCCCGCGTCAATCGCGAGCAAAGCCAAGCGTTGGGTGACGTCATCGTGGAGCGCATGCGCCAATCGCGCGCGCTCGTCCTCGTGGGCGGTGATCAAGCGTCCATTGAGATCGCGAGCTTCGTCTTCAGCATGCCGACGTTCAGTGATGTCGATCGATATGGCGCGCAACTGCCTAGGCTTGCCGTTCGGATCGAATTCGATCCGCCCCCGAGCGGCGATCCAACGCACGGTCGAATCCGGCGACGTCACTCGATATTCTGTCTCATATCCGCCATCGCCTTCGAGCGCCGTCCGAACCGCCTGGAGCAGCAACTCGCGGTCGTCTGGATGGACGACGTCAATGAAACGATCAAAATCGACGGGATGCGCCGAGTGCCAGTTCCCCGAACTCCAGTCGCTTGCGCTCGCCCGGACCTCGTCTCGCGGAATGTCCCAAACCCAGAAGCGCAGCTTGGCCGCGAGGGCCGCCAGGCTCATGCCCTCTTCGCTTGTCCGCAGTCGGTCATGCGTACGCCGCAGCCGCAGCCGGTTGAGCAGCAGACCCACGATTAGCAGCCCCTGAAGCACGGAGACGCCTGCGGCCGCGAGGATGTACCATTTGTATTGCTCCCACAGCGTCGGCTCGCGGAACCTGATCGTGCTATCAGGCGGAAGGTCTGCCTGCCGCACTCCCCATCGTCGCAGCTCTCGCCAATCGAACTCCGGCTTTCCAAATTTCTGTGGCGGAGTCTTGATATCGCCAGGCGAGGCTCCCCGAAGGACCTGCGCGGCGACCTCGGCGGTCTTGCGGCTCAGGGTGCGGATGGCGAGCAGAGGCCCTCCAACAATACCGGCCCCAAGCTGATAGTCGTACTGTCCGAATATCGGCGCGTTGGCTATCGCGTGCAGCCGGGTCAGAACCTGCTCCTGGCTATGGGGAACGCCCTGCGCGTCGATGATGAGATCGCCGAAAAAGATCGCCGAGGCGGGCGGCATTGCCGCGACGCGCTTCTGGATTTCGTTGAATGATAGATCGTTCATGAAAACGGGTTTGACCCGGCCCTCAAACGCTTGGAGCGCATGAATATATTCCTTGGCCCAGAATTTTTCGATCGGCGAATCGCCGATCACAATTGCGAGCGTCGTTGTGTTCGGCAGCGTGCGGAAGATGTTTCCAAAAATTGTGTCTAGGTCAGTCGAAAGCGTGACCATCGTCTCGTTGGGGGTGAGCGTCACGTCTTTGATCGCTCTGGCGTCAAGGGCGGCGAAGATGACGGGCCTGGAGGGAAAGAGGTCTCGTCTGTGGCGCTGGATGAAGCGCGCAGCGGGACTTACCAGCGTAATGATCAAATCGGGAGGGTGGTCCGGGAAAAGGGCCCGCAGATAGCCCGCGAAGGCGTCGTCCCGCTCGCCGTCAGTAAAGCGCGCGATCTCCAGCGACACTTCGTGGCGGTCCAGCGGATAAGGAGATTCTTCAGCCAGATCCGTCCGCAGATAGCCGGCGAAGGCTTCCTCTGCGTCAAAATCGGAACCGAACGAGTGTAACAACAGCACCCGCTTCGGCTCCGCAGCCGTCGCGTTCGCTGCGGCGAAAGCCACCAGAGCAACTGCCACCCACGCACAGCGCGCCCATCCCATGGGATACCCGGACAGTATTCGTCTGTAATATCACTATAACGGCGCCACTACCCGAGAACATCGCGCCGTTGTCAAGCAACATGCGGACCGAGAATGACCGGCGAACGGCGTCCCAGCAAGGGACGGCTGGACCTCCGGCTACATCCTCGATCGGCCGGCGCGCCTCGTAAATTTTCATTCGCGGAGCTAGTAAATCTTCGAGGTCATGCTGACGCGTTCTGGGTCCAAGGTCCGCTCGAGAAAGAGCAGGATGCTGCCGGGCGACGAACGCGAAATGAAAAGATGTCCGCGAAAGAGAGAGGTTGTGCGCTTCTGGCAGATAGGCACCTTGGCCTGATGGAAGGCGTACGCGGCCTTCTTGAGACAGAATTTGAGGCGGTTGTGGTGGTTGGGGACGAAGTCTCGCTGTTCGAGAGCGCACGTCAGCTCCACGTCGCTATCGCCGTGGTTGACCTCTCGCTACGACGCAAAGATGGGCTGGGGCTAATTCGCCGAATCCGGAGCCGTTTCCCACAGCTGAATCTGATAGCTCTTAGCGTCCACGAGGAAAAAAATGCGGAATTGGCGGCGATCGAAGCGGGAGCCAATGGATTTGTCCTCAAGCGATCCATCTCGACAGATCTGCTTCCAACCATCGACGCCGTCCTTGCGGGAAGCGCAACATGACATTTTCAAAAACGGATATAATCTGGCGTGGACAATTTCGCTTTTGACCTTTGGCAAGGGTGCGAGCGGCTCGCCGGCGGTGTGTGAAGTGGGACACGGGAGGGCGCCCCAATGATGCGTGCAATCGGGCGCGGCGCGAGGCGCGCGCATGGTCTGTTCGCTTTGGCGGTGGCCGCAGCCCTGGCTGCCGACCCTCTGCTTGCTGAGGCCCAAAACAGTCCCCCGCCCGCCGCGGCGCCAGCGCCAGCCGAGACGGCAGCTCCAGCGGCCCCCGCGACGCCAGCTGAAGGCGAGGCCGAACAGCCGCCCGAAAACAGCGCGTTCACCCGCGAGGAGCTCGAGAAGCTGCTTGCTCCAATCGCGCTTTATCCCGACCCCCTGCTCGCGCAGATGCTGCCAGCGAGCGCCTATCCCGTGCAGATCGTCCAGGCGCAGCGCTGGCTTGACAAGAACAAGGCGCTCGTCGCCAAAAACGATTATTCCGGCATTGACAATCAGAATTGGGATCCCGCGGTGAAGGCGCTGGCGCGCTTTCCAGGCGTCATAAAGCTGATGAGCGCCGACCTCGACTGGACGACGGATCTCGGCGACGCCGAAGTGAACCAGCCCCAGGACGTCGCCGAAGTGATCCAGGAGCTTCGGTCTAAGGCAGAAGCGGCCGGGACGCTTAAGACGACAGATCAGCAGACGGTCGAACGCGTGGAGGCGAGCGCGCCGCCAGTGGCCGGCGCGCCTCAGTCTACCGCGCCGCAGGCTGCGGCGAGCTATATCTCCATCCAGCCGACCGATCCGTCGACCGTCTATGTTCCGACCTATGATTCGGCTGCGGTCTATCAGCCATATACCGGAATCGCGCCTTTGCTGGGCTTCGGGGCGGGCATCGCGGTGGGGGCGCTGTGGAACAACAACTACTGGAATTGGGGAACGGGCGCGATTTATCCGCCAACTTGGGCCGGTTATTCAGGCTGGCATGGCGGCGTCAATAACGGCAACATCAATGTCGGGAATAACGTCAACGTCGGTAACAACGTGAAGCCCTGGCGGCCGAACGGAGACTATCGCCCCGGCATGGGGAGCAAGCCGGGAATCGGCGCCAATCGTCCCGGCGGCGCCGGCCGACCCGGAAGACCGGGCGGCGTCGGCGGTGCGGGCCGACCCGGAAGACCGGGCGGCGTCGGCGGTGCGGGCCGCCCCGGCGGAGTTGGCGGGCCAGGAGGAATTGGCGGCGCGGGCCGTCCTGGCGGCGTTGGAGGGCCAGGAGGAATTGGCGGCGCGGGCCGTCCTGGTGGCGTTGGAGGGCCAGGAGGAATTGGCGGCGCGGGCCGTCCCGGGGGACCAGGCGGCATCGGTGGTGCAGGCCGGCCAGGCGGCGGCCAAGCCGCTAATCGTCCGGCCACACGCCCAGCGGGACGTCCTAGCGGCGCCCGCCCAGCGACGAGGCCCGCCGGCCGGCCTGCTGGGCGGCCGAACATCAGCCGGCCTGGAAGCTCGGCGATGGGCGGTATGAGGATGGGCGGGGCCAACGCGGGCTTCGCCAACCGCGGCGCAATGAGCCGTGGTGGAATGGGAGGCGGCTTCGGCGGCGGGCGCGGCGGCGGGGTTGGCGGCGCCGGCCGTGGAGGCGGCTTCGGCGGTGGCGGGCGTGGCGGCGGCTTCGGCGGCGGGGGACGCGGCGGAGGCGGGCGTGGCGGCGGTGGGCGTCGCTCCGACATGCGCCTCAAGCATGACATCGTGCTGCTCGGGCGGCTCGACGACGGTCTCGGCTATTATCGCTTCGTCTACAACGGCGGCCACACCGCCTATGTCGGGGTGATGGCGCAGGAGGTGCGGACTGTGGCGCCGGAAGCGGTAACGCGCGGCACTGACGGCTATATGCGCGTTTCCTACGACCGACTTGGATTGCCCTTCGAGACCTACGACCAGTGGATCGCCGGCGGCGCGCATTTGCCGAGCGTGAAACCGGCCGCGCATTGATGGCGAGAAACCGGACGAGGACAACGACGATGACAATGAGGATCGGGGGCATTTTTGCCGCGGCCGTCTTGATCGCCGCGACGCTTCCGGCGCGCGCCCAAGAGACCTATCCGACTCCGGATGCAGCGGTGAAGGACCTCATCGATTCCGCCAAAGCCCAGTCGCCGGGCTTCGGCGACCGCATTCTCGGCAAAGACGGCGCGGCGTTGCTCAGATCAGGCGATGCTAATGAGGACGCCGAGAACCTGAAGGAGTTCAACGACGCGGCGGCCGTGTCGACCGCGATCGACGACGGGCCGAATGGCGCGAAAATCCTACGCGTCGGCAAGAACGGCTGGACCTTGCCGCTGCCGCTGGTCAAGACCGACGCAGGCTGGCGCTTCGACGCGGCCAAGGGAAAGGAGGAAATGACCGATCGCCGGGTCGGCTACAATGAGCTCAGCGCCATTGAGGCGTGCAAGGCTTACGTCGCCGCCCAGGACGAGTATTTTCGGCTCGACCGCGACAACAACGGCCTGCGTGAATATGCGCGCCGGTTCATCTCGACGCCCGGAACCCACGATGGCCTTTACTGGCCGCCGGAAAATCAGGCCGATATTTCGCCGCTCGACGGATTCGCTGAAGACGCGGGTCTGGCCGCGCGTTCCGGCGAGAAGCCCGAGCCGTACGACGGCTATTATTTCCGCATCCTCACCGCGCAGGGTACCGCTGCGCCGGGCGGCGCCTTCTCCTACCTCATCAACGACCACATGCTGGCGGGCCACGCCATGATCGCCTGGCCGGCCGCTTACGGCGACAGCGGCGTCAAGACCTTTATTTGCGGGGAGAACGGCGTCGTCTACCAAAAAGACCTCGGGCCGAACACCGCCGCTCTCGGCGCCTCGATGGCCCAGTACAATCCCGACGCGACTTGGAAGGTCGTCGAATAGGGGCGACGCAACGAGAGGCGCTGACCGCTCAGACGCCAGAAATAGTTAGGCCTCCTTTTCGCGAGCGACAACAGGCCGCGAACCCAAGGACGGCGAAGCCGACAATCTGAAACGGGTCAATCTCTGCGACCCCGATGGGTGCGCGTCCGCGCAAGCCCTTTGGCTCGTGACGCGACCCAAAGGCCTATACGATCCCAATAGCTCAGAGATAACCCTGCAATAGGAGGACGAGATGAAGGCGATCTCCCATTTTCTGCGGATTACCGTGCTCGGCGGCGTGTTCTTTCTGACGCCGATTGTGGTGCTTGCCTTCATCTTGGGCAAGGCGTTCGACCTTGCACGTCGTGGATTGAAGCCGATGACCGCGATCATTCCAGATAGATTTGTATCTGGGGCGACTACTGAAACGGTTTTGGCGATCGTTCTTATTGCGATTCTGTGCTTTCTCGCCGGCCTGTTCGCCCGAACCCGGCCGGCGAAGCGAATCATGGCTGGGTTAGAGGATTCCGTTCTGTCCAAGGTTCCCGCTTACGAGTATTTGAAGCAAGCAGGCGCGAGCGTGATGGGCCTCGGCGAAACGGCTGATCATCCGGTTGTATTCGCGCAACTTGGCGGCGCTTGGCGGATCGCGGTCCAGACCGGCGTGGTGGGCGGCGGCTTGGTCGCGATCTTCGTCCCGAACTCCCCGAACCCGATGTCCGGATCGGTCTTTCTCGTCGCCGCCGACAGCGTCCGCCCGGCCAAGGTTCCACTCGCTACGGCTATTGGTTGCCTCAGGCGTTGCGGCGCTGGGTCGGAAGCGTTTCTGAGCGACTTCACGCCCAGCACATCGACAGCCCGAGGGTGACAAAGTTCGGTCGCCGAAGTTCGTAAGCGGCGATATAGCGACGTCGCTGGATCATGGAGCGGCTTGCCAAGAACGCTTGGTCCTTGTGTCTTCGCACCATCAATCTCATAGACTGTCCGGATCGCCCGAAAATCGGCGATAAACGAAGCCACGACAGACCGCTCGGCCCGCGATGCAGCCCTGGTTCATTCCGATGTTCTACGTGAGCGGCGCTGTGCTGGGCGGGCTCGCGCTGCCGCGAATTGAGCAGGCCTACCTTTCAGGCTACACGTTGGCTGTGTCGGTGGCCTCGGCCCAGGCGCTCCTCTCGGCCGCGTCTTCGGGCATGATGGCGCTGACCGGCATCGTATTCGCCATGGCTTTCGTGATGGTGCAATTCAGCGCGATCGCCTATTCCCCTCGGCTCGTGCTCTGGTTCGCGCGCGACCGGATGCTGTTCCACGCACTGGGCGCGTTCACGGCGACTTTTGTCTATGCGCTGTTCACGCTCGCCTGGGTCGATCGCGGCGGCTCGGCAAAGGTCCCGCTATTCTCGATGTTGCTCGTCGGGATCATGATCATTGTCAGCATGCTCCTGTTTTCAAGGTTGATGCAGCGCCTAGGCGACCTTCAGATCGGCAACGTGCTTCACCTGCTTGGCGATCAGGGACGCGCGGTCATCGGCGAGATGTTCCGCCGCCTGGACGATGCGTCCGCCGCCCTTCATCGTGCCAAAAGCGCGGCGAGGACGGCGCGGCTCAGCGGCGTGACCCAGACGGTGAAGTATTTTGGCAAACCGCGCACCGTCGCCAAGCTCGACGTCGATTCCCTTGTCGCGCTGGCGCGGGAGGGACAGGGGACGATCGTGATGGCCTGCGCGGTCGGCGATACGCTGGTCGAGGGTTCGGCTCTCCTGCATGTTCACAATTCGGGAACTCCGCTGCCGGAGGACCCACTGCGGCGGGCCGTCCATCTTAAGCGCGAGCGAACCTTCGAGCAGGACCCGAAATATCCGATCCGGCTTCTTGTCGACATCGCAATCAAGGCGTTGTCGCCCGCGATCAACGACCCGACGACAGCGGTCCAGACGATCGACCAGCTCGAGGACCTCCTGCGCCGTCTCGGCGCGGCGGAACTGGACGCCGGCTACGCCATCGATAAAAGCGGCGCTCTGCGGCTGGTGTTCCCGACGCCGACCTGGGAAGACTATCTCACCCTCGCGTTCGATGAGATCCGGCACTTCGGCTCGAATTCGGTTCAAGTGATGCGGCGAATGAGGTCCGCGCTTGTCGGCCTCGCCGATGCGCTGCCGAGTCAAGAACGGGTGGAGACGGTGCGGAATTATCTCGAGCACCTCGACCGCGTCATCGCAGCCTCGCCGTTCGACATCGAGGACAAGAGGATGGCGCGCCAGGAAGACCGGCAAGGCATTGGTCTCTCTCGGCGGCAATCGGACGCGACCTGAACGGGTCGCCAAGGGTCATGTCAGTCTTCGGACGCAACCTCGATTCGACCTTCGCGGATCGCTTTGGCAAAGCTGCGGTAGTCGCGAAGGTTCTGGTCGGCATATTCAACCGCGAACTCGCACACCGCGTCGTCGAACGTCGTGTTGGAGCCCATGTAGCCAGCAATCCTCGCGGGGTCGCCGGATCGCGCATGGGCGCGTGCAAGCGCCCAGGCGCACAGCTTGCCGAATTCCTTCAATGTCGTGAGGTCCCAGTCTTCCGGGATCGCTGAGATTTTCGCATCGCGAAGCTGGCGGAAGTAGTAATCGCGGCCCATCCCTCCGTGCGTCCAGCCAAGGAAAATGTCGCTCGCCGCCTGCATCAGACGCTGACCCGCCACCACCCGCTCGCCATGGTTCTGGTGCAGGGACTTGCCGGCGTAAGGCTCGAGCACGGACTTTCGCGCTTCCTTGACCTGCAGGAAAATTGGATCGTCATCGGCCGCCATAAACAGTCCGAGCGCGCAATAGGTGCCGACGCTGCCCACGCCGACGACCTTGATCGCAAGGTCGAACAGCCGAAACCGGTCGAACAACACTCGAATATGCTCGGGCAGCGACTTCCGATAACCTTCGAGCGCTTCGACATATCCGGTCCTGGCGCCCGGGGCCTGTTCGGCGGTGGGGTGGAAGATCAGCGGCGGGGCGTCCTTGATCCTCGGCGCGGATCCGGAATACTCCACCAGTTTCGGGAACAGACTTTCAGGCAAACTCTTCCGCCGCGCCTGTTCGAACTCTTTGCCTCACCCGTTCTACCTCGGCTCCGGAAGGCAGGACCTTGAGAACGCGGTCGAGGTCGATGCGGTCGTACCAAACGTCCAGCGCGCGCATCGAGGCATAATCCGCCATTCGCTCCCGGTAGGAGCACACGGACTCCGTCGCCGCCTTCGCCCCCGCGCTGTCGGGCAGGCCGATATGACGAGCCGCGATGACAATGCTGGCCGCGAGCCGCTTAACGTCCCACTCCCAGGGGGCGGGCAGAGTTTCGTCGAAATCGTTGATGTCGAAGAAGATGTTGCGTTCGGGCGTTGCGAAACCGCCGAAATTCATCAGGTGAGCGTCGCCGCAGGCCTGCACGCGAAGCCCGGACGTCGGCGTCGAGGCCAGATCGGCCGCCATGATTGCGGCCGCGCCGCGATAGAAGGCGAAAGGCGACTGGACCATACGGGAGAAGCGCAACGGGATCAGTTCGGCGATGCGGCCTTCGTTAGCCTCGCGCAGAAGCTCGACCGGATCGCGCCGACCCTCGGGCGATCTCCAACCGCCGTGCGCGGCGCGCGGCGTCGCGTCGCGCAGCGCCTTGCCCGCGGCGCGCCGCTCGTCGGCCGACAGATATGAGCCCGGGGCGCTGGACGTGTGTTCAACCGATTCGTGCTTCGCGTTCCCCTTGCGCATCGTCAGGCTCCTCCTCCAACCATTGTGCGGCGGTTATGGCGGGAGGGATAGGCCCCCGCGCGGGGAAGGCCGGTTCCGTCCACGATTTGGCGCCGGACGGATAGACAGCGACGCTAAAGCCGATAAGCTCCATGTCATACTCGATATGGGGCTTGGCTCGAATGACATCCTCTTGTTCATCAGCATCGAGCGCAAAATCGGCTACGAAGCTCACCGACTTTAGGGCCCTGACCTTCGATTGCTATGGCACGCTGATCGACTGGGAATCGGGCATGATCGAGGCCTTGAAGCCCCTGACGAGCAAAGCGTCACGGAAGCTTTCGCGCGATCAAATTCTCGAAGCGCACGCGCGCCACGAATCCTCACAGCAGGTCCAGACGCCGGCCAAGCTTTATCGCGAGTTGCTGGCGGTCGTTTATCGCCGCCTCGGTGAGGAATGGGGCATTGCTGTCAGCTGGAGCGACTGCGCGACCTACGGCCAGTCGGTCCGCAACTGGCCGGCTTTCGCCGACACCGCCGCCTCGCTTCAATACCTGAAGCAGCACTACAAACTGGCCATCCTATCGAACGTGGATAACGAGAGCTTTTCATTCAGCAACGAAAAGCTCGGAGTCGATTTCGACGCCGTCTACACCGCCGAGGATTGTGGCTCCTACAAGCCCTCTCCACGCAATTTCGACTACATGCTCGCCAAGCTCAAGACGCTCGGGATTGAGAAGGGGGAGATCCTGCACACCGCCGAGAGCCTGTTCCATGATCACGGGCCGGCCAACGAGCATGGGCTCACATCATGCTGGATTCATCGGCGCCACGGTCAGGAGGGCTCCGGCGCCACCGTGGCTCTCGCCAAAACGCCCAGTTATGACTTTCGCTTTGAGAGTCTGGGCGACTTCGTCAAAGCGCATCAGAAAGCGCTTAAGGCCTGATGGACAAGCTAACGATCGTCTACGACGACTTCGCCAAGGTCGATATCCGCGTTGGCCGCATTCTTGCGGTCAAGCCGTTCGAGCGCGCACGCAATCCGTCCTACAAGGTCGAGGTCGACTTCGGCCCGCTCGGCAGGAAATGGTCGAGCGCGCAGATCACGAGCTATTCGGAGACGGAGCTCGTCGGCCGTATGGTCGTTTGTGTCGTCAACATGCCGCCGCGCAACATCGCTGGCTTTCAGTCCGAAGTGCTCATTCTCGGCGCGAAGAACGAGCGCTCCGAGATCATTCTGTTGTCGCCGCTCGCCGAGGTCGCGCTCGGGGAGCAGGTGTTCTGATATAAGCTCGCGCCGCAGCCGTTCCGCCCTCGGCTAGTGACGCTTGAATGTCGCCATCGAGAGTTGGAATAAGATGAAACACGCGCCGACACTCCTGACGATCGTTGCCTTGATGGCGTGTGCGCCGCTGTTTTCGGCGGCCGCTGAGACCCTCTCGCACGCGCACGTCAAGCCCAAGAGCGCCCAAGGTCACAAAGTCCCGATGCGACATGACCAGCTCACGCTCTATCCTCACGGTCGGCCCGCCCGTCGCCAATCGGCCTATGGGTACACGCGCCATCGGTTCGACCATCCGACCCCGATCCACAATACCTTTATGGGCGTGCAGCGATGGTGAAGCAGCATTGAGCGCGTGAGATCGCTGCTTGAGGTTCCTCGAAGAATTGCGGAGACGCGGCTAGCTTGTTGGCCATTCGAGTTCTGGGACAAGCTTGTAAGGATAATCGGGCTCGACATATCCGTGCGCCTTCTGCCTCTTCGGTAAAATCGGTTTGTCGCGTGACAACTTGCCGTATGGGACTTGCTTCAAGAGGTGGGAGATGACGTTCAGCCGGGCGCGCCGCTTGTCGTTGGAACGGACCACATGCCATGGCGCCGAAGCGGTATCGGTGGCCTTGAACATGTCGTCTCGGGCGCGCGAATAATCGTACCAGCGGCTGTAGGACTTGAGATCCATCGGCGACAGCTTCCAGACCTTGCGCGGATCGCTGATCCTCGCCTCGAGCCGGCGGGTCTGCTCTTCCTCGCTTACCTCCAGCCAATATTTGATGAGGATGATGCCGAACTCGATGATCGCCTTCTCGACCGCAGGCGCAAGCTCGAGAAAGCGTTTGACTTGCTCCATCGAGCAGAATTCCATCACCCGCTCGACGCCGGCGCGGTTGTACCAGCTGCGGTCGAAGATCACGATTTCGCCTGCCGCGGGCAGATGCCGCATATAGCGTTGGACGTACATCTGAGACTTCTCGCGCTCGGTCGGCGCCGGCAGCGCGACGACGCGATAGACGCGTGGGCTGACCCGCTCGGTGATCGCCTTGATGACCCCGCCCTTGCCCGCGCCGTCACGGCCCTCGAATAGGACGACGACTTTCAGTCCCTTGGCGACGACCCAGAGCTGCAGCTTAACCAGCTCTCCATGCAGACGCGCGAGCTCGCGGTCGTAGTCCTTGCCGCTAAACTGGTTTTGAGCTTCCGAGACATTCTCGCTTTCGGCCTTCCTGGCCTTGTTCGGACGTTTTGCCACAGCCATGTCCTCCTCCGCTTCAATGTTTACATCATGCACCTCTGTGCATATTAAGGACAGAGAGACTGGACCGAGTTAGGCGGCCCAAAAGCGTTGGTTTCGCGGTCGCGTTGAGTTTCGAGTGGAGCAAGACTTCGCTAAAAGATTTCGGGTCCCGCTTCTGATAGGGTCGGGTACAAATGGCGTGCGGAGGAGACCCAGAATGAGCTTTCGTCGGCGCATCGCCGTATCGGCCCTTCTGTTGAGCGTCGGAGCGTGCGCGCTCTCGGTGAGCGGGGCGCCAGAGGGCGGGGTCTCGTTGATTCCATTGGCGCATGCACAAGGCCCGCTCAGGAATCTGATCGCGCGCCTGCGCGGCCAGACGCTGCCGGAAGGCATCGTCAAGTCGAACGGGCGCATTGAAGCAACGCAGCTCGACGTCTCCTCGAAATATCCGGGGCGACTATCCGAGGTCACCGTTGATGAAGGTCACAGCGTCACGAAAGGCCAGGTAATCGCGAAGCTGACCTCGCCGGAATACGAGGCGCAGCTGCGCGCCGCTCAGGCCAATGTGCAGAGCGGGAATAATGCGCTGACAGCGGCGGAGGCCGAGATCACTTCGCGCCAGAGCCAGTTGGAATTCTCGAAGACCGATTTCGCTCGCGGGCAAGAGCTGATCAAGACCGGCTTCATCACCAAGCAAGCGTTCGATCAACGAAGGCGAAACTTCGACGCAGCCGCAGCGGCAGTCGCGGCTGCGACAGCGCAGCGCGATCAGGCCAAGTCCGCGATCAAAAACTCGGAGGCGGAGGTCGAGCGCGTCCAGTCGATCATCACCGATCTGACCTTGGTTTCGCCGCGGAACGGGCGGGTGCAATATCTGCTGGCCCGCGCCGGCGAGGTCGTCGCCGCTGGCGCGCCGATCGTCACCATCCTCGACCTCACCGACGTCTATATGACGATCTTTTTGCCTGCAGCGGATGCCGGGAAACTTTCGATCGGCGACGAGGCTCGCATCATTCTCGATCCCGTTCCCGATTATATCATTCCCGCAAAGGTCAGCTTCGTCGCCGCCGACGCGCAGTTCACGCCGAAGACCGTCGAGACCAAGGACGAGCGCACCAAGCTCACATTCCGGATCAAGCTTCAGGTCGATCCGACAGTTCTGCAAACCTTCTACAAAAAGGTGAAGACGGGCATCCGCGGAATGGGTTTCGTGCGGACGAAGGCGAATGTCGATTGGCCAGCCGAGCTTCAGATCAAGCTCCCTGATGCTCCCGAGGTCAAGGCGCCGGATACCCCAGCACCGCAGGCGACGGCGCCGGTTGCTCAGCCCGACGCTAAAGCGCCTGAAACGAAAACGCCTGATGCCAAATGACCGGCGAGCCGATCGCGAGGGTTAAGGGTGTCTCGCATCGATACGGCGCGACCGTGTCGCTGGCGGATGTCAGCATCGACATTCCATCCCGCATCATGGTGGGCGTGATCGGGCCGGACGGCGTCGGAAAGTCAACTCTGCTCGGGCTCATCGCGGGCGTAAAGAAGATTCAGGCGGGCGAGGTCGTTGTCTTCGACAAGAGCATCGCCGACCAGGAAACCTTGCGCGAGATGCGTGGCCGCATCGCTTATATGCCGCAGGGCCTCGGCCGCAACCTCTACCCGACGCTCTCCGTCTTCGAGAACATCGATTTCTTCGGCCGATTGTTCGGGTTGTCGGCGACGGAGCGTCGCTCCAAGATCACCGAGCTTCTCACGGCGACGAGCCTGGAGAAATTCGAAGCGCGTCCCGCCGGCAAGCTGTCGGGCGGCATGAAGCAGAAGCTGAGCCTCTGCTGCGCGCTCATCAACGACCCTGATCTTCTGATCCTCGACGAGCCGACCACTGGCGTCGACCCCCTATCGCGCGGCCAGTTTTGGGACCTCATCAACACGATTCGCGCGCGCCGCCCCCAGATGAGCGTGATGGTCGCCACCGCCTATATGGACGAAGCGGAGCGCTTCGATTGGCTGATGGCGATGGACGACGGCAAGATCATCGCCACCGGGACGCTGAAGGAACTGCTCACGAAAACGGGCGAGCCCAATCTCGACGACGCCTTCATCGCGATGATGCCCGAGGCCAAGCGCGCTCTTCACAAGAAGGTGGTTGTCCGCCCGCGGGTGGCCTCTGCGGATGAGACGCCGGCGATTGAGGCGGAGGGGCTTACGCGCCAGTTCGGCGATTTCGTCGCGGTCGACCATGTGAGCTTCCGAATTGCTCGCGGCGAAATCTTCGGCTTTCTCGGCTCGAATGGCTGCGGCAAATCAACGACGATGAAAATGCTGGTCGGCTTCCTGCCGGCGAGCAGCGGCACATGCAAGCTGTTTGGCGAGCCGATGGGCTCGAACGACATGCAGGCGCGGCGCAACGTCGGCTACATGACCCAGGCCTTTTCGCTCTATGGCGAATTGACGGTCGCGCAGAATCTCGAGCTCCACGCTCAGCTCTATCATTTACCGAAAGAGAAGATCACCCCCCGAATTGAGGAGCTGCTCGAGCGCTACGACCTCAAGTCCGTCGTTAATTCGCGGCCGGACAGCCTGCCCCTCGGCATGAAGCAACGCCTCCAGCTCGCCGTCGCGGTGCTGCACGAACCCTCGATCCTCATCCTCGACGAGCCGACTTCGGGCGTCGACCCGATTGCACGCGACGCGTTCTGGCGTACGCTAATCGATCTCTCGCGCGACGATGGCGTGACGATCTTCGTGACCACCCACTTCATGAACGAGGCTGACCGCTGCGACCGCATCTCGCTCATGCACGCCGGCAAGGTCCTCGCTGTCGGTGCGCCGCAGGAACTGGTCAAAGAGCGTGGCAGCGCCTCGCTCGAAGACTGCTTCGTCGGCTATCTCGCGGAAGCCGCGGGCATCGACATGTCGAAAAAGGCCGAGGCGCCGGCCCTGGCCGCCGCCGAGGTCGAGGGGGGCGAACGCCCGAGGCGCTTCAAGATTGGCCGGCTATGGGCCTACGCGCGGCGCGAGACAGTCGAGTTGCTACGCGACCCGATTCGGCTGGCTTTCGCGCTCGTTGGTCCCATCATTCTCATGTTCGCTTTCGGCTTCGGAATCTCGTTCGACATCGAGAACCTGCAGACGGCGAAGTTCGACCAGGATGAGACGCTGCAGAGCCGCGATCTGCTTCAGGGCTTCGACGGGTCGCGCTATTTCGCGGTCCAACCTCCGATCACGGCGCCGGAAGATATGGAGCGGCGACTGAGGAGCGGCAACACCCAGATTGTCGTCGAGGTGCCGCCGGGATTCGGGCGCGACCTGCTCAACAAGCGCAGGCCGGAAGTCGATGCGACGGTCGACGGCGCCATGACGTTCCGCGGAGAAACGGCGAAGAATTACGTGACCCGCGTAATCCGGAAACAGGGCGAAGAGTTGCAGCGGAGTTTGCGCCGCGCCGGCAGCGCCAATGCCTGGAGCTCCGACGATATTCAAACCCGCTTTCGCTACAATCAGGCCTTTCTCAGCGTCAACGCGATGGTGCCCAGCATTTTCATGCTGCTCCTGTGTCTGATCCCGGCGATCATGTCGGCGATCGCGGTCGTGCGTGAGAAGGAGACGGGCTCGATCGCCAACTTCCGCTCGACGCCGATCACCCGACTCGAGTACCTGATCGGCAAGCAAATTCCTTATATCGCGGTGGCGATGATCGCCTTCTTTGCCCTGCTCATGATCGCGATTTTCATTTTCCGCGTGCCGCCCAAGGGACCGTTCCTCGTTCTTCTGCTGGGGACGATCGTTTATGTCATTGCGACCGTTGGGTTCGGCGTTCTGATCTCCTCCTTCACCCGAACGCAGGTCGCAGCCGTTTTCGCGACCGCAATCCTTTCGATCGTGCCGGCGGTCAATTTTTCCGGAATGCTGGCGCCGGTCTCCTCGCTCTCGGGTGGGGCGAGGATCATTGGCCTGTCGTTCCCCTCGTCCTGGTATCAGCAAGTTTCGGTCGGCGTTTTCGCCAAGGCGCTCGGCATCGTCGATCTCTGGCGCGACATCGCCGCCATCGCGCTGATCGCGCTTGTCTTCCTGGGCATTTCGCTCGCCCTGCTGCGCAAGCAGGAGGCGTGAGGTGTCCGCAGCTCCCTCACCCAAAGGCCCGCATCTCGCTGAAGCGAAGCCGCTGACCTTCCTCGACCATGTCGTCAACATTGGCCATCTGGTCATCAAGGAACTGAGAAGCATCCGAGCTGACCCGACGATGCTGATACTGGTCGTCTACGCCTTCAGCATTTCGGTCAACACCGTGGCGACCGGAGCGGTGACGGAAGCAACCAATCTTTCGGTCGGGATCGTGGACGAGGATGGATCAGACCTGTCGCGCCAGATCGCCGAGGCGCTGAGGCTGCCGACGTTCCAGCCCCCCGTGCACATCACCGCTTCGGAGCTCGATCCAATGATGGACCAGGGCAAGCTCCTGTTCGTGGTTGAGATTCCGCCCAATTTTGAGGCCGACGTTCGGGCCCAGCGCAAAACCGGAATTCAGATCAATGTCGACGCCACCGCGGTCGCCCAGGCCGGCAATGGCTCCGGCTATCTCAACACGGCGATAGCCAACGAAATCCAGAAGTTCATCTCCGGGAGCGGCGGCTCGATCGGGGAACCGATCAATCTTGTCGTGCGGGCGGCCTTCAACCCGAACCTCAAGACGGCGTGGTTCTCGGCGATGACCCAGGTCATCAACCAGATTACGCTGCTTACCGTCATCCTCACCGGAGCGGCGCTGATCCGCGAACGCGAGCAGGGCACGGTCGAGCACCTGCTGGTGATGCCGGTCGTGCCGTCAGAGATCATGCTTGCCAAGATGATCGCCAATGGTCTCGTCATCCTGGTTGCAGCGATGCTGTCGCTCCAATTCGTCGTGCACTGGTGGATCGGCTCGCCGATCAATGGGTCTTTGCTTCTGTTCCTGTTCGGCGCAGCGGTCTACGCGCTCGTCGTAGCGGCGCTTGGCATCATGCTCGGCACGCTCGCCACGACAATGGGGCAGTTCGGCCTGCTCGCCATGCCGGTGCTGATTGTGACTCAGCTGCTCTCGGGTAGCGCCACGCCGATGGAGAGCATGCCTATCTGGCTGCAATATTTCATTCAGACGATCAGCCCGACGCCGCATTTCGTGCAATTCGCTCAGGCGGTGCTGTTCCGCGGCGCCGACATCACCCTTGTATGGCGGCCGCTGGTGGCGATGTTCGCGATCGGCGTTGTCTATTTCATGATTGCGAGCGTCCGCTTCCGTAAGGTGATATTCGGCGGCTGACCTCTCGGGTCCCACCAATTGGCTAGTTGTAGCCTCGGCCGGCAAAGCGTTACGCTGTGCCTCAGAGCGGCGCATGCTCGCGACCGCGGGAGAATTACGGGGAAATTATGTTTTTAGCCAACAGGAAGATATCTATTGCCGCGCTGATGATGTCGGCGGCGTTGTTTGGGACTGTGGCGGAGGCTGCCCCCATGGTTACGTACACTTGGACGACCACGAGTGAGGGCTTTGGCACGCACGTCTCCGCCCCATCGTCGGCTACGTTCGAAGTCCCCTTGAGCGATGTGCTCGCCGGGGAGATTCCCCAGTTCGACATCTCAAATATCGAACTGACTTATCCCGGCCTATCGTTCGATAGCACCGTGACGAGCAGCATCGGGTCGGACAACGCCGCCTTTGTCGATCCCGCAACCGGAGCTTTCATCTTTCACGACGACAACCAGGGACTGGCGGTCGAGGCCTTCGCCGGAACCGACATCAATGCGGCGACCACTTTCCTGTCGATCCTCGTCGACAATCCGGTTTCGGGCGCCGTCAAGGATCAGTTCAACGCGCTCAATGCTGGAATGGCTTTTGCCGGCTTTCCCACCGCGGGTTTCTGGACCGCCACTTTTCCTTCCACGGGCCCAGCCGTCCCCGAAGCTTCGACATGGGCCATGATGCTGCTCGGCTTTGCAGGGCTGAGCTTCGCGAGTTATCGGGCGTCCCGAGGAGCCGCCGCGGCGGCATAAGGGGCGATAGCGACAGCCTTTCCATTTAGCTCTTCGCGAAGCCAGATCAAACCGCGACAGCTCTCGGCTCCGGACCGCGCACCGCCTTAAGCACGCCGATCGCGCGGTGCAGTAATGTTACCCAATGAGCCCCTGCCGATCGCCGTGCCGCGGGGTCATCGGCCCGGCTTGACGGCCTCAGCCGCAGAAGTCCACAGTGCCGCGCGTTAACAAACCGCGGAACGTCGGGCGGTCGCGCCGTGCGCGAGCCCGAACAAATCGTCCGAACAAGGGAGAGAAGCTTGCCGAAGTCCAATTGGCGCGCCGGCGTCGACCGCCGCAGGCTGGTCAAATCGGGGGCGGTTCTTGCCGCCGCGCAATTCGCCAGTCCGTTCGTTATCCGCGCCCGCGCTGCCGACGCGGTCAAGATCGGCCTCGACAATCCACTGACCGGAACCTACGCCGGCCCTGGCAAGAATGAGCTTATCGGCTGTCAGATGGCGCTCGACGAGATCAACGCCAAGGGCGGCATCCTCGGTCGACAGGTCGAACTCCTGGTCGAGGATTCGTCGAGCGGTGACGCCGGCACGGCGGTGCAGAAGGCGCGCAAGCTCATCGAAGGCGACAAGGTCGACTTCCTGCTCGGCAACGTCAACTCGGCGCTATCCCTCGCCATGGCGCAGGTGTCGAACGAAAAGGGCGTCCTGCACATCGTCCCCGGCGGCCACACTGACGCGGTTACGGGCAAGAGCTGCCATTGGAACGTGTTCCGCGTCTGCAACACCACCCAGATGGAGGCGGCGGCCGTCGCGAGCGCGCTGGTCAAGGAATACGGCAAGAAGTTCTACTACATCACGCCCGACTACGCGTTCGGCCATACCCTGGAGGACGGCATGGTCAAGGCCATATCCGCACTCGGCGGCGAGAGAGTGGGCGGCGACCTGACGCCGCTCGGCACGGTGGACTTTTCATCCTATCTGATCAAGGCGCAGGCGGCGAACCCAGACGTCATTGTCTTCCTAGTCCAGGGCGACGACATGCTGAACGCGCTCAAGCAGGCGGTGCAGTTCGGGCTGCAAAACAAGGTGCATCTCGCCGGCGCGCAGCAGGAGATGGAGCCGCTCGAAGGCCTGCCGCCGGAAGCGCGCATCGGCACCTGGGTACTGGAATGGTACTGGAATCAGCCAGACGTGCCGCACGTCGCCGAATTCGTCGAGGCGATCAAGAAGCGGACCGGCCGAGTGCCGACCGCCCGCACCTGGTTCGGCTATGTCTCGGTCTGGACCTGCGCGCTCGCCGCCGCCAAAGCGAATTCGCTCAAGGCGGTCGATATGGGCAGGGCCCTGCAGGACTTTCATCTGCCGCCGGAAATCGCGCTCGGGCCGAATCCAGCCTTCTATCGCGCCGCCCAGAACCAGCTGCTCGCCTCACTTTTTGTGGGGAACGCTCAGGCGAAGGGATCCGCGGCCGATGATCTGTTTCATGTGACGGATGTGGTCAACGGCGCCGACATCGCGAGTTCGGTCGAAGAGAGCGGCTGCAAGATGACTTGGCCGACCTGACGGCTATGCGAGCAGAGGGGGGCAGGCTCGCCGCCGCCGCCAGAAGCGGCGTGTGCGGCCAACACAACGCATGACCCAGGTCGTCCTTTTCAACGTCTTCAACGGCCTGATCGTCGGGGCGTTCTACGCCCTGATGGCGCTCGGGCTGTCGCTGATCCTCAACCTGAGCGGCGTGATCAACTTCGCCCACGGCGGGTTTCTGGCGCTCGGCGCCTATCTCGCCTACACCCTCATCCCCTACATCGGATTCTGGGGCGCGCTGATCGTCGCGCCGCCGCTGACCGCAGTGCTCGGTCTCATCGTCGAGCGGCTCCTGATCCGCCCGCTCTATGGGCAAGACCCGCTCTACGGCCTGCTTCTGACCTTCGGCCTCGCCTATATCTTCGAGGACGTGACGCGCATGATCTGGGGCGCGCAGAGCGTTCCGTTTCAGGTCCCGGGCTGGCTCATGACCTCGTTGTCGAGCCAGCTCTTTTTCATCACCGGCTATCGCGTGTTCATGGTGATCATCGTGACGGCGGCGGTCGGCGGACTGTTCGCGGTCCTCAAATACACGCGGCTTGGCATGCGCATCCGCGCCGGCACGCGCGATCTCGATACGGTTTCGACGCTCGGGGTGAACGTCAGGATGCTGCGCAGCCTCAACTTTGGCATCGGGATCTACATGGCCGGCCTGGCGGGCGTGCTTGCCGCAGGCTTGCTCGGCCTCTCGCCGACCATCGGCGCGAACCTGATCATGCCAAGCTTCGTCGCGATCATCGTTGGCGGCCTCGGCAGTCTGCTTGGAACCTTGATTGGCGGCCTGATGATCGGCGTCGCCTCTGGGCTGGCGGCGGTCTATTTTCCCTCCGCGACCGAGGCCGTGATCTACGTGATGATGGGGCTCGTTCTGCTCGTCCGGCCGCGCGGCCTCCTCGGCGAAGAGGGGAGGCTGCATTGAGCGTCGTCCGCGTCCGCGCGCTCGACGCCGCCGTGTGCGTGCTGCTTCTTTTCATGCCCTACTGGATGGGCGCCATCGGCGGCTACACCGAGCTCGCCACCCGCATAGTGGTCATGGGATTGGCCGCGATGTCGCTCAACTTCCTGCTCGGCTTCACCGGAGTTCTTTCGTTCGGCCACGCCGCCTATTTCGGACTTGGCGCTTACGGAACGGCGATGGCGATCAAGTATCTGGACGCCGGCACGATTCCGGCGATTGGACTTGGCGTGGTCGTCGCAACGGTCGCTGCGATGATTATCGGGGCGCTGATCATCAAGCTGCGCGGCGTCTATTTCGCCATGGTGACGATCGCGTTCGGCCAGGTCTTCTATTTCATCGCCTTCCGCTGGAACGCGGTGACCGGCGGCGACGACGGGCTCGGCGGCTGGCACCGCCTGCCGATCAATTTTGGCTTTGCCGAGCTCGACATTTTTCATTCCGACAAGGCGTTTTATTACTTTGCGCTCGCGATCTTCGCGATCTGCGTCGGCGCAATGGCGGTGCTCCTTAACTCACCTTTCGGCCGCTCGCTGGTCGCCATTCGGGAGAATGAACGGCGCGCGCGGTTCCTCGGCGTGCCGATCGAATTCCATGTGTGGCTGTCGTTCGTGATCTCGTGTCTCTTCGTCAGTGCGGCGGGCGCGCTCTACGCCCTGCTGAACAACTTCACCGATCCGCGAGCGCTGCGCTTCGACCTTTCGGGCAATCTCGTCATCATGGCGGTGCTGGGCGGCATGCGCTCGTTCTGGGGGCCGCTGATCGGCGCGGCGATTTTCGTCGCGCTGCAGGATTACGTCTCGAGCCACACTGAAAACTGGATGTCGGTGATCGGCCTCGTGTTCGTGCTTGTGGTGCGCTTCTTTCCGCGCGGAGTTTTGGGCATGCTGCGCAGTGGAGCCAAGGCGTGACCCTGCTTCAGGTCGCGGGCGCTTCGAAGCGCTTTGGCAGCCTGGTCGCCATCGACGGCGTGTCGCTGACCATAGAGCCAGGCGAACTGCGCGCGATCATCGGTCCGAACGGAGCGGGTAAGACGACGTTCTTCAATCTGGTCAGCGGTCTCTTCGCGCCGACCGCCGGCTCAATTCGGTTCGAGGGACAGGACATTACAGCTCTCGCGCCTGACGAGCGCGTGCGGCGGGGGATGGCGCGCACTTTCCAGATCACCGAGATCTTTCCCGATCTCTCGGTTGCCGACAACATTCGTGTCGCGGTCGAGATCGCGGCCGGCTGCCGCTTGCGACCTTGGCTCGCGGGACAAATCCGCGCGAAAGTAGCGAACCGGATCGACGAGCTCCTGGGGCTAGGCGGACTGGCCGACAAGTCGGGCATGCGCGCCGGCGCGCTGTCGCACGGTGACCAGCGGGCGACCGAAATCATGATGTCCCTTGCGCTCAGGCCCCGCCTTCTCATGCTCGACGAGCCGACGGCCGGCATGGGGGATCAGGAAACCTATGATATCGCGCGCCTCATCCGGCGTCTCCATCGGCAGGAAGGGCTGACCATCATGCTGATCGAGCACGACATGCGGGTCGTGTTCAATCTCGCCGATCGCATCATGGTGCTCGCCGAAGGCCGGGTGCTGGCGGAAGGCGCGCCGCAGGAAATCGCCGACAGCGAAAGAGTTCAGGCGGCGTATCTCGGCAAGGCCGCCGCATGATCGCGCTTAAAGCCGAGGGCCTCCATACCTTCTACGGCAAGAGCCACATTCTCCATGGCGTAAGCCTCGAGGTGCGCGAGGGTGAGATCGTCGCGCTGCTTGGCCGGAACGGGGCGGGCAAGACGACGACGCTGCGCAGCCTGATCGGGCTCACCCGCCCCCGCACCGGCAAGGTCGCGATGTTCGGCGCGGACGTGACCGCGTTTCCCCCTTATCGGATCGCCGAGGCAGGTGTCGGTTATGTGCCGGAGGGGCGGCGCATCTTCGCTAATCTGACAGTCGACGAGAACCTGCTCGTTCCAGTCGAGCGGCCCGGCCCCTGGACGGTCGGTCGCGTCTACGAGGCGTTCCCGCGGCTTGCGGAGCGCAAGACGAACAAGGGCGCGCAGCTCTCGGGCGGCGAGCAGGAGATGCTGTCGATCGCCCGCGCCCTGCTCTTGAACCCGAAGCTCTTGATGCTCGACGAGCCCTCGCAAGGCCTCGCGCCGCTGATCGTCGAGGATGTGTTCAGGATCGTCGTCGCGGCGCGGCGCGAAGGCGTCTCGGTTTTGCTGGTCGAACAGAACGTGCGCGCGGCGGTCGAGATCGCTGATCGCGCCTACGTGCTGGACGACGGCCGGATTGTCTATGAGGGTGACGCGCACGCCTTCGGCGCCGACGAGCAGCGGGTGCGCGAACTCGCGGGCGCGAGCGCCGAGAAGTGGGACTTGGACGGTTAGTGCGCGTCCTTTGGACATCTCGCTAAGCGAAACTTGATTTGCCGTCGCGGCGCCTTATGAAAAACAGCCGAGGCCTGAGTTGCACGCTGGGGAACGATCGGGGGCTCGTCCACAGACGGGCTGGGAGGATAAGAGATGTTCAAACAATTGCTGACGCCAGTCGCGGACAGCCTGCCGCTTTCGTTTATCGTCGCGGCGCTCCCCGTCGCGACTGTGCTGGTGCTGCTTGGCGTCCTGCGTCGGCCCGCTTGGCAAGCCTCGCTCGCGGGACTGATCGTCGGGCTGATCATCGCGATCGGCGTCTGGAGCTTGCCTACCAACCTCGCGATCAATTCCGTCGCCAATGGTGTTGTCTTCGCCCTCTGGCCGGTCATGTGGATCGTAGTCAACGCGCTTCTCCTCTACAATATCGCGGTGGAATCGAAGCGGTTCGACGCCTTTCGGGCCTGGGTTCTCAACCACCTTCCCAACGATCGCCGCGTCGTGCTGGTCGTGATCGGCTTCTGCTTCGGCGCCCTCCTGGAGGGCATTGCGGGTTTCGGGACGCCCGTCGCGATCACCTCGTCTCTGCTCATCCTGGTAGGTTTCCCGGCGCTCGAAGCGCTGGTGTTCACCTTGATCTTCAACACCGCGCCCGTCGCCTTCGGCGCGCTTGGAGTCCCGGTGACAACTTTAGGCGCGGTCACGGGCCTGCCTGCCGGAACGCTCGGCGCCATGATCGGCCGCCAATTGCCATTCATCGCGTTGTTGCTGCCTTTCTACGTGATGGGGCTCTACGGCGGGATGCGTTCGATCAAGGCTCTCTGGCCGGTGCTTCTGGTCGCTGGCGGCTCCTTCGCTCTCAGCCAGTTCATTTCCTCGAATTATATCAACTACGCTTTGACCGACGTGCTGGCGTCGCTCGGCTCGCTGATCGTTACGCTCCTGTTCCTGCAGGTGTGGAAGCCGGCGCCTGATTCGGAATTCGCGGTGAAGGGTGGAGCGAACGTCCTCCATACGCATTCGGCCATAAGTCCGTGGCAAGGCTGGCTGCCCTGGCTCATCGTGACCGCGATCGTTATTTTGTGGACGACGCTCGAGATCTTCAAGATCGGCGCGCAGGCGATTCCCTGGCCGGGCCTCGACAAGGCGATCTCGATCACGCTCTACAATGACAAGCCTTACGCCGCAGTATGGACGTTCCAACCTCTCGCCACGGGAACGGCGATCCTGCTCTCAGCGGTCGTCACGGCGATCGTGGTCAAGCTCAGTGTCGGCGATTTTTTCCAGTGCGTCGCGCGGACGTTCAAACAGGCGTGGATCGCCATCCTGACCGTTTGCTTCATTGTCGGGCTGGCGTTCCTCATGAACTATTCCGGAATGGCCTACACACTCGGCCTTGGCGTCGCCTCCGTCGGTAAGTTGTTCGTCATCCTCTCGCCTTTCCTAGGCTGGGTGGCGGTCGCTCTTTCTGGCAGCGACACATCGGGCAACGCGCTGTTTGGCAACCTTCAGGTGGTGGCGGCGAAGCAGCTTGATCTCAATCCGGTGCTGTTCGCGGCCACCAATTCATCGGGCGGCGTGATGGGCAAGATGATCTCGCCGCAGAACATCGCGACCGGCGTGTCAGTGACGGACCTGCGCGGTCAGGAAGGCGTCGTGTTCGCGCGCACGTTCTGGCACAGCATCATCTTGACATTGATCCTCGGCGTTCTCGTAGCGCTGCAGCAGTACGTCTTCCCCGGGATGATCCCGCACTAAAAGCGCGGGCTATTTCCGGCAGAAAACCGCGACCACCGCCTTCTTCTCGCGCGCGGCGATGTCGCCGGCGCTGAGCGGCGCGCCGCTATCCGATGAGGCTTGGGCGTCGCCCAGGAACGGGCGAAGCGCGTCCTCAGTGATCAACGCGTGGGGCCCGGCGAGGGCGACGCCGGCGACCCGCTTGGGCTCGCCTGCGGTCGGCGCGACAAGGCCGACGAGCGCTCCGCCTCGATCGAACGCAGGGGCGCCGCCGGCGCTCTTGTCCAGCGCAGCCGTCACGATCGGACGCGCTCCATCGCTTGCAAACGAGGCCGAGCTTGCCGCGAGGAGCGGTCCTGAAAATCCCAGAATGACGAGATCCTGCGCCGGCGGTCCGAGGCGCGGCGCTCGCGCCGTTCGAGGCGAAATCTCCGGCGAGCATCGCTAGGCCCGTTGCGGCGTCCGCTCGCTCGATCCGCACGGCCTTTCCCCCGACAGTTGGATTCGGGCAGTCGTCCGCCTTGAGCGCGGTCAACGCCTTGCCAGGCGCGACGACGAGCGCGGTTGCTATTGGCGCGGGAGCGGCCGGCGTCGGGATTGCGCTCGGCGTGGGGGACGCCGCCGTGGCAGTCGCGGCGCGTGGAGCGGCAGATCCCGGGAAGGGCTCGAACGAATTGGCGACGGCGATCGCAATCCGGTCGAAATAGGCGCCCTGCGAGGCCGGATAGGCGAAGGTAAAGCCGCGGATGGGCGGATTCGCCACCGGGTTCTCGTCGAAGCGGGTGTAGAACTTGATCGGTCCCTCTTGCCCCGATACGACAAAGAAGGCCTCTGGCTGGATCGCCTTGTAGGCAATCTTGCGCGCAGGCGTAGTCGCAGAGAGACGTGTATAAAGCGCGCCCAGGTCGGGGTCGGCGTTCGAAGCGAAGTCGAGCCTCGCGCCTCCGCCCGCATTCAGGAGCTTGAGCGGGGCGTCGATCTTGGCGCCCGTTTTGGGATCGCTCACCGTCTGAACTCCGGCGGCGTTCCGCGCCTTCTGGCCCGCGGCAAGCAACGCGTTGAGCGATGGCGGCGACAGCACACCATCCGCCGGCGATTTGAGGTTCGCCTGGAAGGCGAGGATCGCGTTGTGCGTGCCCTTGCCAAACTCGCCGTCGTTGACGCCGACATAGAGCCCAAGCCAAACCAAAGCCTCCTGCGCAGCCTTGCGCGTTGCTTCGGGCAGGGCGAGGAACGCCGCCTTCTGCGCCGCCATCGCCGGATCCTCCGCGGAAGGCGCGGGCGAAGTCTGGGTTAAGGCGGGCGGAGAAACGAGCCCTACGACCAGGGCGAAGGCGACGCGACCGAGCGCTTGTTTCATAGATCTCTCCAGATCCGCCATGGAACTAGGCGCTTCTTTGCGATAGTTTCCCCTATCGTGCGCTTAGAAAGCGACGGTCACACCGCGAAATCAAGATGGAGGGCTGGGGCGCGACGCGCAGTGACGCGGAGTCTCTGTTCGGAGACTCTTGTCGTGAAGCCCGTAACGCGTTACACTCGATCTTCCCGAGTTAAGGAGTTTCGATGCCCGCCCCGGCTGAACGCATGAGACAAATGCGGCAGCGACGGCGCAGCCAAGGCTTGCGTGACCTGCGAATCATTGTCCCCGACGCCCGTCTGGCCTCGGTTCGCCGGCGTGTGGCCAGCCAGGTCGCCCGTCTCATCGCGGGCAGCGAAGACCAAGCTTTGAGCTGGATCGAGGCGGTTTCGGAATTCGACGCGCCGGATCGGCAAGCAGACAATGAGACGCGGTGACCTCGTCATCGTGGCTGCGTCCGGCGATTATGGGAAGCCACGGCCGGCGGTGATTGTCCAGACAGACGCAGTTCCCGCGACCCACACGTCGGTGGTGATCTGTCAGATGACCTCGGAAGCGGTGGATGCGCCGGATTTTCGGATTACGATAGACCCGAGCGAAACAAATGGCCTGAAGGCGCAGTCGCAGATTATGGCGGACAAACCTGTGACGGTTCGGCGAGCACGAATAGGACAGTCGATTGGGCGTTTAGAGGACGACGACCTCAGTCGCCTAAATATCGCGCTCGCGTTCGTTATGGGGCTGGCTGACTAACTTAGCGCGATGGTTGCCCCTATTTGTCGAACCGCCCGGCGGGTGTCTTTAGGCGACAGCACTCTAACCGTGCTAAATTCACAGCGCTAAGACGCGCTGAAAATTTGATAGGGTCGCCCATGCTTCACGCTCTGCGCTCGCTCGCCGTCCTTCTGATCCTGTTTGCCGGAAGCGCCGGCGCCGCCGAGTTGAAGCCCTTCGCGCGCGAGGACATGGCGAGCGACGCCGTGCGTCTGACCGAGACCCTTCGCATTGCGACGGCGGCGATCGGCGCGCAGGTCAAAGGCAAAACGCCACAGCAATTGCTGGTTGAAGCCGGCAGGGCTGTCATGGCTTCCAATTTTAGCGACGCCGAGAAGCTCGCGGGCGCAGCGATCACTGTCGCCCCTAAGGACCCGGCCAACTGGTTGGCTTACGCGGGGATCGCCGCGGCGGCCGACGACGCCAAGGCGAACGACCGCTACCAAATGGTCACGCAGGGCGCGACCGCAGCGTACGCCGCCTATCAGCGTTCGACGACGCCGGACGCGCAGGCTGCGGCGCTCGCGGAACTTGCTGATCTCCTCGCTCGCCATGAACAATGGCGGCCGGCGCTCGATGCCTTGAAAGCGTCTCTCGATCGCCACGACTTGGTCGACGTGCGCAAGACCTACGAGGCGATGCGCGCCGAGCATGGATTCCGCATTCTCGACTACAAAGTCGACAACGAATCCGCTTTGCCGCGCGTGTGCTTCAACTTCTCCGAGCCGCTCGCCCGCCGGACCGATTTTTCGCCCTATGTCGCTGTATCGGGCTCATCCAACACCGCCATTTCGAACGAGGACCAGCAAATCTGCGTCGAAGGCCTCAAGCACGGCGAGCGCTACGCGATCGTGCTACGCCAGGGCCTGCCCTCGGCTGTCGGCGAATCTCTCCTCAAGTCCGCCGACTACGAGATCTATGTGCGCGACCGCTCGCCGCAGGCGCATTTCGCCGGCAAGGCCTATGTGCTGCCGCGCGAGGGCCAAAAGGGCGCCCCGCTGGTCACCGTCAATACGGCGAAAGTCTCGATCGACGTCTATCGGGTTGGCGACCGCAATCTGCTGGCGACGATCAATCGAGATGATTTTCTCAAGCCCATCGACTCGTCGCGCGCGGAAGAGATCGCCTCACAGGACGGCGCCAAAGTTTGGAGCGGGACGATGGATGTCGCCTCCCAGCTCAATGAGGACGTTGTGACAGACTTTCCGGTGCTTGACGCGGTCGGAAAGCTCGAGCCCGGCATATATATCGTCACGGCGCGACCCTGGAAGGGCGCGGCGGCTCCGACCAGTCCGGACGCAGACGAGGGCGTGCAACTCGCGGCGCAGTGGATGGTGGTCTCCGATCTCGGTCTGACCGCGATCTCCGGCGACGACGGCGTCCATGCGCTTGTGCAATCTCTGGGCTCCGCCGGGCCGCTCTCTGGAGTTGAGCTGAGGCTCGTCGCTCGCAACAACGAAGTGCTGGCCTCGAAGACGACCGGCGCTGACGGGCGGGTCGATTTCGATCCGGGCCTCTCGCGCGGCAAGGGCGGTTCGGCGCCCGGCCTCCTGATCGCTACGCTCGCGGGCGACTACAACTTCTTGAGCCTCACGCAGAATGCGTTTGACCTGAGCGACCGCGGCGTCGCCGGCCGCGATCCGGCCACGGGACTTGACGCCTTTCTGTATACCGAGCGCGGCGTCTATCGCTCGGGCGAGACCGTGTTCGCCACGGCGCTCTTGCGCGACTCGAAGGGCGTGGCGAAATCCGGCCTGCCGTTGACGCTTGTGGTCAAGCGGCCCGACGGCGTCGAATACCGGCGCGCGACCCTGCCCGACCAAGGGCTCGGCGGCCGCGCCTACGCCATACCTTTGTTGCCGGGCTCAGCGGCTGGAAAATGGTCGATCGAGGCTTACGCCGATCCCAAGGGCGACAGCATCGGCCGCGTCGAGTTCATGCTCCAGGATTACATTCCTGAGCGGCTTGATTTCACCCTTCATCCCGCGAAGCCGATCATTGACCCCGGCGAGCCCGTCGAATTCTCGCTCGACGCGCGGTTTCTTTATGGCGCGCCGGCGAACGGGCTCGACGTCACCGGCGCCATCCGACTCCAGGCGGTCGAAGGGGGAGCGCTCGCCGGCTTTCCGGGCTATGTCGCCGGCCTCGCCGACGATGACTTCACCACGATCGAGACGCAGTTTTCCGACAAGGTTCAGACCGACGACAAAGGCCACGCTGACCTTTCGGTCGAGTTGCCGGAAGGCGCGAGCACGCGCCCGCTGCAAGCGAAACTGATCGTCGACGTCGGCGAGCCAGGTGGACGGACGGTCGAGCGCACGCTCGTGCTGCCTGTGCGGTCAAAAGGCGTAACGGTTGGCGTCAAAAAGGACTTCGATGGCTCGTTGAGCGCGGGCGACGTCGCGACATTCGAGGCGATCGCCGTTGCGCCGGACGGCGCCCGGATCGCGCGTAAAGGGGCGGCCTGGTCGCTCTATCAGGTCACTAACGATTATCAGTGGTTCAACGCCGACGGCCGCTGGAGCTACGAGGCTGTCAAGTCTTCGAAACGCTTAGCGAGCGGGACGATCGACATCGGCGCCGATGCGCCAGCCAAGTTCTCCGGTCGCGTCGGCTGGGGCGCGCATCGGCTGGACATCAAGACGCTTGACGGCGAGGAGACGAGCGTCGCCTTCGACGTCGGCTGGTCGGGAACCGCCAGCGCGGACACCCCCGACAACGTCGTCGTGACCCTCGACAAAACGAACTACGCCGCTGGAGAAGAGGCGAAGCTGCGCATCGCCTCAGCCTTCGCCGGCAAGGCCACCATCGCGCTTGTCGGCGACAAAATTGAGCGCTTCATCGACGTCGATCTTGTTTCCGGCGACAACGTCGTTCCGTTCCCAATCGGCGGCGATTGGGGGCCGGGGGCCTACGCTGTCGCGCTCACGCATCGCCCGCTTGATGTTGGCGCGAAACGCATGCCCGGCCGCGCAATCGGAGTCGCATGGTTCGCTATCGATCGCGGCTCACACGCGCTGGACGTCAAGCTCGATGCGCCGACGCTCGTGCGGCCACGGCAATCGATGACCTTGCCCATTCATCTCGCGGGCCTCTCCGCGGGCGAAGAGGCGCGGGTGACTGTCTCGGCCGTCGATGTCGGCATTCTCAATCTGACCGGGTTCAAGACGCCTGACCCCGGCGGCTATTTCTTCGGTCAACGCAAGCTGCCGATCGAGATCCGCGATCTCTGGGGCATGCTGATTGATGGCATGCAGGGGGCGGCAGGCGCCATCCATACCGGCGGCGATGAGAGCGCGGGCGTTGAGGGCAATGTGCCAACGCAGGAGCCGCTTGCCCTGTTCTCGGGCATCGTCAAGGTGGACGATCAGGGGAACGCGATTGTCTCATTTGATCTGCCTGCGTTCAATGGTTCGGTGCGGCTGACCGCCGTTGCCTGGTCAAAGGACAAGGTCGGGTCTGCGCAGGCTGACGTCACGGTGCGCGACTCGGTCGTTGTCGCCGCGACTTTGCCCCGCTTCCTCAATGTAGGCGACCGCTCCGAAGTGCATGTCGACATCGACAATGTCGAGGGCGATGCGGGCGAGTACAAACTCGATCTCGACATCCATGGACCGCTCACGGCGAATGCAGACACGATGACGAAGACTGTGCGTCTCAATCCGCGCCAGCGCCAATCGCTCGCGATGCCGATCACCGCGGCGGGCGTCGGCGTAGCCGAGCTCGACCTGCGGCTGACGGGGCCGAAAACCGATCTCAGCCAGCACGTCCGGTTGGACATCGCCTCAGGCGCACCCGAGTCCTATCGGCGCACAGTGACGCCCCTGCCGGGCGGAGCGAGCCAGACCATTTCGGGGAACCTGCTCGACGACTTCATTCCCGGCACCGGATCGATCGCGATCTCCGCCTCGCCCTTCGGCGCGCTCGACGCTCCCGCGCTACTGGCGGCGCTGCAACGTTACCCCTACGGCTGTTCGGAGCAGACCGTCAGCATCGCGATGCCGCTGCTTTACTTGAACCGCCTGGCTTCGATCGAACATCTCGGCGTCGACCCCGATATCGACGGGCGGATCAACCAGGCGATCGAGCGGGAGCTCAGCCGCCAGAGCGCGAGCGGCGCCTTCGGCATGTGGAGCGCGGACAGCAACGACGACGACGTCTGGCTCGACGCCTTCGTCTCCGACTTCCTGACGCGTGCGCGCGAGCGGAACTTCGCCGTCTCGCAACAAGCCTTCGATCAAGCGCTCGACCGCCTGCGCAACGAAGTCGTCAACGCGCCCGAGCCGACCAAGGATAATTCCGCTGCAATCGCTTATGCGCTCTACGTGCTTGCTCGCAACGGACGGCCAGTCATCGGCGACCTGCGCTATCTCGCAGACGCCAAGCTCGAAGCGTTCACCTCTCCGCTCGGCAAGGCCCAGCTTGCCGCGGCGCTTGCGATGCTCGGCGACCAGGCGCGCGCCGCTGGAGCCTTCGGCGCCGCGCTCAAGGCGCTCGACGCCGAACGCGACGAGGGCGTGTCGCGGCCCGACTATGGTTCGCGCCTGCGCGACGCCGCGGCAATCCTCGCGCTCGTCGCCGAAGCCGATCTCGGTGGGGCGATTCAAGGCGACGCGATTGCCCGCGCCGGCGCCGTTCTCGGACAGGCGAGGGCGGGGCGCTCCTATCTGAGCACGCAGGAAATGAACTGGATGACCCTCGCCGCCGAGGCGCTTGCGGAACACGCGAGCCTCGCCCAGTTCCGCGTCGACGGCGAGTTGGTCAAAGGCGCGCTCTACCGCCGCTGGAGCGGGCCGACGCTCGCCGGCCAGTCCTTCGTTATTGCAAATGCGGGGCAGAATCCGGCGCAGCTCGTCGTCTCCGTTTCTGGCGCGCCGATCGAGCCAGACCCGGCCGCATCCAACGGCTACGCAATCGAGCGAACTTACTACAAGCTAGACGGAACCAAGCTCGAACTCGCTGCAGAGCATGACGCAGAACGAGCGCGTCGTGGTGTCGCTGAAAGTGACCGAGGCGCAAGCGCGCTACGCACGGCTGCTCGTCGTCGACCGGCTGCCAGCTGGCCTTGAGATCGATAATCCGGCTTTGGTCGACGGCGGCTCGATCGAAGCCTTCTCATGGCTCAGCAAGGACGTCGAACCCACGCATACCGAGTATCGCGACGATCGTTTCGTGGCGGCGTTCGATCGCGCCGAGGGTCAATCGGCCTTCATCACCATGGCCTATGTCGTGCGCGCCGTCGCGCCCGGCCGCTACGTCTATCCGCCGGCGACGGCCGAAGACATGTACGACCCCGATCGCTATGGCCGCACCGCCTTTGGCGAACTCACGGTGCGGGCGAAGTGAGGCGGCGACTCCCTCATCCCAAATTCATGGTCATCGCGCTCGCCGCGACGCTTGCGTTCGTCATAGCGGCAGGCTTCGGGGCAGCGGTCGCATGGAAGCGTTACACGGCCAGCCTCGGCCCGCTCGATCTGGCCGCCTCGCGCGAAGGCTCGACGATCGTCATCGATCGCGACGGCCGGCTGCTAAGGCCTTTCACCTTGCCCGATGGGCGCTGGCGGCTGCCGGCGACCACGCATGAGGTCGATCCGCGCTATCTCTCGATGCTCATCGCCTACGAGGATGGGCGGTTTAATGAGCACGATGGTGTCGACCTTCGCGCTCTCGCTCGCGCCGGCGCGCAATGGCTGATGCGCAGCCACGTGGTGTCGGGCGGCTCCACTTTGCCCATGCAGGTCGCGCGGCTGATCGAGCCGCGGCCCGAGCGCACGATCAGCGCCAAGCTCCGGCAGATGGCGCGGGCGCTCGAGATCGAGCGCGACGTCGGCAAACCTGGAACGCTCGATCGATATCTGACGCTGGCTCCGTTCGGGGGCAATCTTGAGGGCGTGCGGGCGGCCTCGCTCGCCTATTTCGGCAAGGAACCGCTGCGGCTGACCGTCGCGGAGGCGGCGCTGCTGGTCGCGCTGCCGCAGTCTCCGGAAGCGCGCAGGCCGGATCGTTCGCCAAGGGCGGCGCGGGCCGCGCGGGATCGCGTGCTGGACCGCGTCGCCGCGCGGGGGGTGATCAGCGCCGCCGAGGCCGCGGCGGCCAAGCGCGAACCGGTCCCGCAAACCCGCCTGCCCTTTCCTGCGCTCGCCGCGCACGCGGCCGAAGAGGCGGTCGCCGCCGACAAGCAAGCGGAGATCATCAAGCTTTCGATCGACGCGCGCCTGCAGGCGAAGCTCGAGGTTCTAGCGAAAGAGAGCGTGGAACGGCTTGGCTCGAAACTGTCGGCGGCAATCGTCGTCGTCGACAATGCGACGGGCGAAATTCGCGCTCGAGTTCGGCTCGGCCGATTATGACGACGCCTCGCGCGATGGCGCGATCGACATGTCGCGCTCGCCGCGATCCCCAGGCTCGGCGCTCAAGCCTTTCATCTATGCTCTGGCTTTCGAGCAGGGCCAGGCTCATCCCGAAACGCGGCTATTCGACCGGCCGATGCGCTATGGGGCCTATGCGCCGCAGAATTTCAATCTCGGCTACGAGGGCGCTGTGACGGCGCGCAAGGCGCTGCAGATGTCGCTCAATCTTCCCGCGGTCGAGCTGCTTTCCGATGTCGGACCGGCGACTTTTCTCGCCCGGCTGCACAGCGCGGGCGCCGAAATCGCCCTGCCGAAAGATACGCCGATCGGGCTCGCCATCGGGCTCGGCGGGCTCGGAATCTCGCTCACGGATCTCGCGCGGCTCTATGCCAGCTTCGCCCGCGGCGGCGAGGCGCCGCCCCTGATCGAGCGGCTTGACGGTCAGCCTCCGGCCATCGAGGAACGCCGTGTGACTGATCCGGTCGCAGCTTATTACATTTGGGACATTCTACGCGGCGCGCCGCCGCCAGCGAACGCGCTCAAGGGCCGCATCGCCTTCAAGACCGGCACGTCCTACGGCTTCCGCGATGCGCTCGCGATCGGCTTCGATCGGCGGACCACCATCGCGGTCTGGGTCGGGCGGCCGGACAACGGCCCGACGCCGGGCCTCATCGGCCGGGAGGCGGCGGCGCCGATCCTGTTCGACGCCTTCGAGCGGCTGGGACGAAACATCGAGCCGATCCCAGTCCCCAAGGGGGTCGTGAGAGCGACAATCACGGCCGATCTCCCACCGCCTTTACGCCGTCTGCGCCAGGACGCGTCGAAGAGCTTCGCCGGGCCGGAGACGGCATCGCTCAAGATCGCATTCCCGCCGGACGGCGCGCGCATCGACCTCGGCCTCAAAGACGGAGCCCCTGATCATCCGCTGGCTCTGAAGGCGCTTGGCGGCGCGCCGCCTTTCACCTGGTTCGTAAACGGCGAGCCGGTCGGGGAAGCCGAGGTCCGGCGCCAATCAGCCTGGAAACCGGACGGCGCAGGCTTCGCCCGCGTCTCTGTGACCGACGCCAAGGGCGCCTCGGACGCGGTGGTGGTGCGACTGGAGTGAGCGGCGGCCAGTGCGTCACCGTAAAGCATGGAGCCCTGGGCCAACCCGCGAATGTAGAGTGGCAAACGGTCCTTGACTGATTGTAGCCTATAGACTACAATCAACTGCTCATGATCGAGGTGCGTCAGACGGAGGAGTTTTCTGGCTGGTTGCGCGATCTTAGCGATGCCAACGCTGTCGCGCGCGTCCTCGCCCGCATTCGCCGCGTGGAACAGGGAAATCCCGGCGACGTCAGAAGCGCAGGAGCAGGAGTGATGGAAATGCGAATTCCCTACGGGCCGGGATACCGCATTTATTATCTGCAGCGCGGACCACAGCTTGTGATTCTGTTGTCCGGAGGCGACAAGCGCACACAGCGGCGGGACATCAAATTCGCACAAATATTGGCGGAGACATTGTGATGCCAAAGACGACTCTATTTGACGCCGCGGACTATCTCGACACGGAGGAACGTCAGGTCGCGTACATCTCGGCAGCGCTCGAAACGGGAGATGCGGATTTTGTGCGCGACGCCCTTGGGCTCGTTGCCCGCGCGCGGGGCATGGGCGAGATCGCCAAGATTGCCGGGTTGAACCGTGAGAGCTTGTATAAGGCGCTTGGAGAAGCCGGCAACCCCGAATTCAGCACCGTCATGCGCATCGTTCGCGCCTTGGGTCTGACGCTTTTGGCGCGCCCGGCGGCGACAGGAAGAACGTCTAAGCGGCGCCGTGTAGCCTGAAGCGGCCTTGCTTCCCGCCAACCCGTCTCTCGACGGGAGAGAGAGAGTTATAGCCACGCGGCGAGCAGCGCACGGAGCGCCGCTACGAAAGCAAGCGGCTGGTCGATCATAACATGGTGCTCAGCTTCCGGGATCTCGATGTAAGGCGAGCCGAGCGCGATGATGCTCATAAGATAGGCTGCGTCCTCCGCTTGGAAGAGTTGCGACTTCCCGCCACGAATGACCGCAAGCGGCGCGCGTACCGCCTTGACCAACGCGACCGGATCGAGCCGGCCGAACTTCTCCCAGAAATGCGGATCGAAGCTTAATGACCAGCCGGCGTTTCCTTCCGCGTCGACAGCCTTTCGCGCCGAGCGGCGCGCGATAAAGTCAAGAATGAACAAGTTTTCGCAGGCCTGCGGCGGCGCGAGGCGAAACCGAGCGATGATCGCCTCGAGCGACGGCCGCACACTATGCTCCCGTGGGGTCGCTCGGGGCGGAGCGGGGTTTCGTTCGTTCTTCGGCGCGAAGAACGGCGGATCGACCATTACTGCCGCGGCGAGTTCCTCGCCGAAATCATGAGCGAGCCCAACCGCGATGCGTCCGCCGAACGAGTGGCCGACGACAACTGGCGCCCCTGCCTCGTACGCGCCAGCCTCGCGCCCCACTTCGCGGGCCTCGCGAATGAACTGGCGAAAGTCATAAGCCGAGCGCCAGTCCGACCGGCCCATGCCGGTGAACGACGGCGCCACGACGCGCCGCTCGCGCGCGAAGAACGGCGCGATGAAGCTCCACCAGTCGGCATGCGCCGCGCCGCCGTGCAGCAAAATGAGACCGGGCTTGCCGCGCTCGCCCCAAGCCAGGGTTTCGACCTCAGCGCCCTCGACGGCGACGAACGACCGCTCGGGCTCGATGGCGACAGTGCGCTCAAACCATGTCGGCGCCGGCGGCCTCTGCCCACGAAAGGCCGCGAGCGGCGCCATAGGGTTCGATCCGGCCACGCAGGCGCTCTCTAGCTTCAGACGACTTCGAACAGCCCGGCCGCGCCCATGCCCCCGCCGACGCACATCGTCACGACGACATAGCGCGCGCCGCGTCGCTTGCCCTCGATCAGCGCGTGGCCGGTGAGGCGAGCCCCGCTCATACCATAAGGATGGCCGACCGAAATCGCTCCGCCGTCGACATTGAGCTTGTCGTTGTCGATGCCAAGTCGATCGCGGCAATAGATGACCTGGACAGCGAACGCTTCGTTGAGCTCCCAAAGGTCGATGTCGTCCATCTTGAGCCCATGCGCCTTGAGCAGCTTCGGAACGGCGAACACGGGGCCAATGCCCATCTCGTCGGGATCGCAGCCGGCGACGGCGATGCCGCGGTAGATCCCGAGCGGCGTGAGATTGCGTTGAACTCGCGAGCTTCGATTCCATGAGGACGCAGGCGCTTGCGCCATCGGAGAGCTGCGACGCGTTGCCGGCAGTGATGAACGAGCCCGTTTTCACCCGCTGCCCATCGGCGAATACCGGCTTCAGGGTCGCGAGGCCCTGCAGCGTCGTGTCCGCGCGCGGCCCTTCGTCTTGCTTCAAAGTGACGGCCTTGTCCGAGACGGCGCCAGTCGCCTTGTCGACAACCTTCATTACGCTGGGCAAAGGGGCGATCTCGGCGTCGAACCGCCCCGCGGCCTGCGCGGCGACTGTTCGTTGTTGCGACTGCAGCGCATATTCGTCCTGCCGCTGTCGCGTGACCTGATACCGCTCCGCCACCGTTTCGGCTGTCTCGATCATCGTCATGTAGAGGTCGTCGCGGTGCTCAACGAGCCAGGGATCTTGAGCGCGATACCGGTTCATCTTGTCGTTCTGGACCAGCGAAATGGATTCGAGGCCGCCGCCGATGGCGATGCTCATTCCGTCGTCAACGATTTCTTTCGCCGCAGTCGCGATCGCCATGAGGCCTGAGGCGCATTGCCGGTCGAGCGACATGCCGGCGACGCTGGTCGGAAGACCCGCGCGCAGCAGCGCCTGCCGCGCGACATTGCCGCCTTGCGCGCCTTGCTGCATCGCCGCGCCTATCACCACGTCGTCGACCTCGCCAGGATCGAGGGAAGCACGCGCCAAGGCGTTCGCGATCGCATGGCCGCCCAGCGTCTGGGCCTGGGTGTCGTTGAACGCGCCGCGATAGGCCTTGCCGATCGGCGTGCGCGCGGTGGAGACGATGACGGCTTCACGCATGGTGGGTCTCCCAGTGTTTGCTCATTGGTCCGCCCTCGTCCGTCGCGCCTTCGGCGCGACCTTCCGCCAAAAGGGGGAAGCCCGAAGGGCCGGATGAGGGAAAATGCATCACGACTTCGTAAACGTCCCGCCCTCGGCCGCCAGCTTCTCCAATAGCACCGCCGGCTTGAAGTCATCACCGAACTTGCCCTGATACTCCTTGAGCTTAGCGAGCACCGTCTTCAACCCGACCGTGTCAGCGTAGAACATTGGGCCGCCGCGATAGACTGGCCAGCCGTAGCCGTTGATCCAGACGATGTCGATGTCGGAGGCGCGTTGCGCCTTGCCCTCCTCGAGGATTTTCGCGCCCTCGTTGATCATCGGATAGACGAGCCGCTCGAGAATCTCCCCGTCGCTGACCTTGCGCTGCTCGATCCCCTTCGACTTGGCGAAGTCGCGGATGATCCCCTCGACATGGGCGGAGAGCTTGGCGTTGCGCGCTTCGTCGTAATCATAGAAGCCCGCGCCCGTTTTCTGGCCGCGCCGCCCCTCCTCGCATAGGATGTCGCGGATCGACGCGCGTTTTGACGTCGCGGCCGACCAGCCGATATCGAGGCCGGCGAGATCGGTCATCGCGAAGGGCCCCATCGGCAGGCCGAAGCCAACCAGCACGCGATCGACGTCCCACGGCGCCGCCCCTTCTAAAATGAGCTTCGACGCCTCGCGCTGGCGCTCACCCAGCATGCGATTGCCGACGAAGCCATGAGCGACGCCGACGACGACGGGGACCTTCCCGATCTTCGGCGCGAGCTGGGTGATCGTCGCGAGCACGGACTTCGAAGTCTTCGCGCCGCGCACGAGTTCGAGCAGCCGCATCACGTTGGCGGGCGAGAAGAAATGCGTGCCGAGCACGTCCTCGGGCCGCTTCGTCATCGCCGCGATGGCGTCCACGTCGAGGTAGGACGTGTTCGACGCGAGGATCGCGCCGGGCTTGGCCACCTTGTCGAGCCGCTCGAAAATGCTCTTCTTGAGGTCCATGTCCTCGAACACCGCCTCGATCACGAGGTCGGCGTCGGCCAGCGCATTGAAGTCGAGCGTGGGGGTAAGCCTCCCCATCCGCTCCTCGACCTCGGCCATCGTCAGGCGCCCCTTCTTTGCCGTGTTCTCGTAGTTGCGGCGCATGATCGAGACGCCACGGTCGAGCGCTTCCTTCGAGGTCTCGACGATCGTCACGGGAATGCCGGCGGAGAGGAAATTCATGGAAATGCCGCCGCCCATCGTGCCGGCGCCGATCACGCCAACCTTGGCGATCTTTCGCGTCGGCGTATCGGCGGGGATGTCAGCGACTTTGGCCGCCTGCCGCTCAGCGAAAAAGACGTAGCGCTGCGCCTTGGACTGGGTGGTCTGGACCAGTTCGCGGAAAATCGCGCGCTCCCTCTCCATGCCCTCGTCGAACGGGAGGTCGACCGCGTTCTTCACCGACTCGATCGCCCTCTCCCAGGCCTCGAAGCCGCGGAACTTCCGCGCGTTGGCTTTGCGGATCGCCTCGAAAATCTCGGGATGGCCGCGCGCCGGCTCAATCTTGTCCGACCGGTTGCGCACCTTCTTGAGGGGCGCCTTCTCGGCGACGAGCCGCCGGGCGTAACGAAGCGCCAACTCCCGCAGCTTGCCTTCCTCGGCAAGCTCGTCCACGATGCCCCATTCCTTCGCTTGGCGCGCGCCAAACGGCGTTCCGGACAAAATAACGTCGAGCGCCTTCTCAGGCCCGATCAGACGCGGCAGGCGTTGCGTGCCCCCAGCGCCTGGAATGATGCCGAGCTTGATCTCCGGCAAGCCACATTTCGCCGACGGGACAGCGATGCGATAATGCGCCGTGAGCGCAACCTCGAACCCGCCGCCAAGCGCCGTGCCGTGGATCGCGGCGATGACCGGCTTTGACGCGTTCTCCATCGCGTCGAGCGCTTCGGGAAGGTGGGGCCGCGCGGGCGGCTTGCCGAATTCGGAAATGTCTGCGCCGGCGATGAACGTCCGCCCGTCGCAGATGATGACGATCGCCTTGACGGCGCCGTTCGCTTCCGCCTGTTCGACGCCGCGCTTGAGGCCCTCGCGAACGGGTTGCGAAAGCGCGTTCACCGGCGGAGAGTTGATCGTCACCAGCGCAATTTCCCCTTCGATCGCGAGGTCGACGACCGAATTGATGGCGGCCATGGGGTGTTTCCTTTGCTGGACGAGGGGCGAACGTCGCTGACGGAGGGTGAGGGTTGGGGTTTCGGAGCAAGGCAAGGCCATGTTTGAGCAGCCGCCGCCCCTGGTCAACTCCTGGCGAGAGGGCGGGCGCTTCAAGCCCGCAAGGGAAGGGGCAAAGAATTTCGCGGCCCCCCTGTAACCGATCCCCTTTCCGGACGTATAGCGTTGCGAGCACGGAAGAATCCCGCAGGCCCACAATATCGATGAGGTTGAGGCATGTTGACGCGTCGAACAGCTCTGACCAGCTTGGCCGCAATTGCCGGCGCAGGTCTTCTGCAAGGGAGCGGCGCGCGAGCCGCCGGAGAAGAGCATGTCGCCTTTAGCGACGCCGAGTGGCGCTCGAAGCTCACTCCGGATCAATACGCCATCCTGCGCAAGGACGGGACCGAGCGGCCGTTCTCCAGCGCTCTTTTGCATGAAGAGCGAAAGGGGACCTTTACCTGCGCCGGCTGCGGCTCAGACCTGTTCGCGTCTTCGACCAAGTTCGACAGCGGCACCGGCTGGCCGAGCTTCTGGGCGCCCTTGGAGCATGCGGTCGACGAGCACGCCGACCACTCGTGGGGCATGACCCGCACCGCGGTGACCTGCCATCGATGCGACGGCCATCTCGGCCACGTTTTCGACGACGGGCCCAAGCCGACCGGCTTGCGCTATTGCATGAACGGCCTGGCGCTCGCCTTCAAGCCGGCGACGACGGCCTGAAGGGAAGCGCGTTTACTTTCGGTTAAGGATCTCCTCCTGTAACTGGGAGCCCTCGCGAACGTACTTCGCAAGCAGAGCGAGGGCTCCCACAAGTTTGATGACACGATCACGTGAGCAAGTCGGCTTGTCGCGTGAACGCCATAGTGGCGGCTTATGCGGAGCGCTCTTTGGTGATTCGCTTTTCGCAGCAACGGAGTTGGGCCATGATCTCGTCCTTCAAAAGAGGCTCTTCTTTGCCCGTACTTGTTTTTATCGGGCTCCTCTCCACCGCCGCCTTTTTCGTCACCCGATCCACCGCCGAGGAGGCGCGCGTGGCGCCGACCCCGACGGTCGATGAGCAGGCGGGGGCTAAGACCTCTGAAACCGCGGTGATCGCTGGCGGGCTGTTTCTGGGGCGTGCAGGGCGTCTTTCAGCATGTCGCCGGCGTGACCAACGCCGTCTCCGGCTATGCCGGCGGCGACAAGGCGACCGCGCATTACGACATGACCTCGGAGGGCAATACGGGGCACGCGGAATCGGTGCAGATCACCTACGACCCGCGCAAGATTACCTATGGGCGAATCCTGCAGGTCTATTTCTCGGTCGCGCATGATCCGACCGAGCTCAATCGCCAGGGCCCCGACTCGGGCACGCAATATCGCTCGGCGATCTTTCCGATGAACGACGAGCAGGCGCGAGTGGCGAAGGCCTATATTGCGCAACTCGATGCGGCGCATGCTTATCCGGCCCCGATCGTCACCACGATCGAGCCAGGAAAAACCTTCTATCGCGCCGAGGACTATCACCAGGATTTCCTGGCGAAGAATCCGGGTTACCCCTACATCGTCTACAACGACCTGCCGAAGGTCTCGAACCTGAAGCGCCTGTTCCCCGCCCTCTACAAGCCGGACCCGACGCTGGTCAGCGCCGCCAAGTCTTAAGGCGCGCGAGCGCCTCCCCTTCTCCCTCCGGGAGAAGAGCCTGCCCCCGGGCGAAGACCCGGGGGTGGCCAGCGAAGCTGGCCGGATGAGGGTCCTTTGTCATTCCCGCGGGCGCGGGAATCCAGCGCCGCTGCAAAGGCTGGATGCCCGCTTTCGCGGGCATGACATGCGATCGGTGCGCCGCGCCCGCAGGGCCGGATGAGGGTACCCTGTCATTCCCGCGCCCTGTCATTCCCCGCGCACGCGGGAATCCAACGCCGCTGAAAGGCTAGATGCCCGCTTTCGCGGGCATGACACGCGATCGGTGCGCCGAGCCCGCAGGGCCGGGCCAGGGTACCTTGTCATTCCGGCGTCCTGTCATTCCCGTCCCTTGTCATTCCCGTCCTTTGTCATTCCCGCGGGCGCGGGAATCCAGCGCCGCTGCAAAGGCTGGATGCCCGCTTTCGCGGGAATGACAGGCAGGGCGAGGGGGTGGCCGATCGCCTTCCCCTCACCCGCCGCCTTTGGCAAGAGCGGCCTCCAACGCGGCGAGGTTGTGGCGCGCCGCTATAGCGTTGGGATGGTCAGGCCCCAGGCTCGTCTCGAAAATCAGCAGGGCGCGCCGCATCATGGCTTCGGCTTCGGTGAGGCGGTTCGTGAGCTGCAGCAGTTGCGCGAGATTGTTGAGGGCCAGCGCCACATTTGGATGGTCCGGTCCGCAGCTCTTCTCGTCGATCTCGATTGCGCGGCGCATTAATGGCTCGGCCTCGCCGAGGCGGTTTGTGGCCTGAAGCAGCTGCGCGAGGTTGCTAAGGCCCGTGGCCACATACCGATGGTTTGCACCAAGGCTGGCTTGGTGAATTGCCAGCGCACGGCGACGGAACGGCTCGGCCTCAGCAAGACACCCGTTTGCCTCCAATAAGCCGGCGAGGTTGCCGACCTGGATACCCACGGAGGGATGATTCTGCCCAAAGCTCGTCTCGTCGATCGCCAAGGCGCGGCGCATTAATGGTTCGGCCTCGCCGAGGCGGTTTGCGGCCTGAAGCAGCTGCGCGAGGTTGCCGAGGCTGGTCGCCACATCGGGATGATCTGGACTGAGACTTCTCTCACAGATCGCGAGCGCACGGCGCATCAGCGGTTCGGCCTCTGCGAGGCGGTTCGTGGCCTGCAGCAGCGTTGAGAGATTGTTGAGGTCCCGCGCCACATTTGGATGGTCCGGTCCGTAAGACTGTTCGTCGATCGCCAGCGCGCGTCTCTTCATCGGTTCGGCCTCGCCGAGACGGTTCAGGCCTTGCAGCAGCGCTGCGAGATTGCCGAGATCGCTCGCCACGTTGGGGTGATCTGGGCCGTAGCTTCTCTCGTCGATCATAAGCGCGCGGCGCATCAGCGGCTCGGCCTCAGGGAGGCGGTTGGCGGTCTCAAGGAGCGCCGCGAGATTGTTGAGACGGATCGCAACATTGGGATGATCGCGGCCATAGCTCTGTTCGTCGATCACCAGCCCGCGTCTCAACATCGGCTCGGCTTCGGCCAGACGGTTCAGATCGTGCAGCAGTACTGCGAGACTACTGAGATGGCTCGCCACCTTGGGATGATCTGGTCCGTACCTTTTCTCGTCGATCATAAGCGCACGGCGCGCCAGCAGCTCGGCCTCGGCGAGGCGGTTCGTGGATCCAAGCAGCTGCGCGAGATTGCTCAGGTCTCTCGCCACGTTCGGATGATTCAGGCCGTAGCTCCGTTCCTCGATCGCAAGCGCGCGGCGCATCAGCGGCTCGGCCCCGGCGTAGTCGGCCTTGGCATTCAGTAGTTGCCCGAGGTCATTAAGCAGCCGGCCCGTCGGCTTCACAATTCCCCCCTGGTCTGCTGCCCGCACGACCGCAAGCGCGTGCGGCGCGAGCGGATCGAGGATGGGCCAGCTCCGCACGTCGTCAGGAGCGCCGACGAAGGCCGCGTTGACCCATTTTAGTGCCTCACGTAGCGCCAGCGCCCGGCGCTTCCGGGTCATCGCGCGTCGAGCGAAATCCTGCACGAGGCGATGAACGACGAACCTCGACGGCCGATCGTCCTCCGCGGTTACGGCCGAAATTAGCGAATAGGCATAGAGGCCGGCGCAGGCGGAGGTCGCGCCATCGCTCGCGGTCCTCGGACCTTGTGCTTTGGGACGGAAAACGCGACCCAACATGCGTAACAGTCCCGCTTGGCTCGGAACCCCAACATCGAGCAACGACTCCGGAATAGGTTCAGGCGCAAGGAAGGCGAGCCGTTCGAACAGCTGCCGGCTCTCCGGCGAGAGCCGTGCGACCGATGTCGCCCAGGTCGTGGCCAGCGTCCGATCGGAGCCGGTCACTGTCGCATCCGCCCAAGCGAGCGCTTTCTCCCGACTTTCGCTCCAAAGCTTCAGATAGCGGCCGAAGCCGATGCGATCCGCCGCGATATGCGCGCCTGCCTGCTCCAGCCCGAGCCCAAGGCCGCCGAGCTCCCGGGCCAATGTCCGCGCCAGCGCTGTGTCGTCTCTGCTCTTGCTTCGGTCGACGTCCGTCCGGTCGAGTAGGAATTGCGCGGCCGCATTCTCGTCGAGTGTGGAGACTTCGAGCTTTCGGATTCCGGCGGGAAAATTCGACGCCCGCGCGGTGACGACGACATGCCCGCCTTTGAGACGCGGCATGAGTTTCGCCACTTCAGCAACGGCGGCGCGGTCGTCGACGTTGTCGAGGATCAACAGCCACGTCGGGTTGCCCTCGAGCCAGCGCTGGACGGCGGTGATCTTGGCCGTGTCATCGCGCGCCTCTTTCTCTGGCAGGTCGAGAATCTCGAAAGCCGTCAGCCCCGCTAGACCCGCGTTGAGCGCGGCGCCATCGCTCGCGCTGACGAACAGCAGCGCCGAATAGACCGCCTCGCGGGACCACGCATATTCGATCGCAAGCCGCGTCTTGCCGATCCCTCCGAGACCGCAAAGCGCGACGGGAGCGCCCTTCGCGCCCAGCAGCGCATTATGCAGGCCGGCAAGATCCTCATCGCGCCCTGCGAACAAGCCGCCTAGCGACGCAAAGGGAAGATTGCGGGGCTTGGTCTTGGGCGGCGCTCCCGCGGCCCTCACGAGGGCGTCAAGGACCGGAGTGGCGAATACATATGCGGCGAGATCGGCGTCGCCGGTGAATGGCGGACCGGGATGGAGGTCGATCGCCATGAGACGGCTCAGATGCTCGGCTTGCGCAGCGCGCGAGGCGTCCGTTGGCGCGAACGTCGGGCTGAGCGCCAGCCCATCGGACGGCCTGACGATGACAAGATTCTTTCTCTTGCCGACCTCGTTGAAGCCGATCGCCAGCCACGCCTCCCACTGGGTATAGGTCAAGCGTCCGAGCGCCTCGCGGTCCATGCCCTTTTCAGTCAGCCGCGCCGCAAGCTCGGGTTGGCGGCACAAAAGGTCGTCGACGCTGGTCGCGGGCGGCGGCGAGCCGGCCATCTCGCCGACGAAATGAATGATGACGTCACAGACCTTGATGTAGTCCTCGAGCAAAGCGAGCGTGTCGCCGCCGCGCGCCTTGAAGGTCTCCTGGATCTCGATCTCGACGTTGAGCCGCTTCAGCCTCTTGCGCAGCGCGTCGCGATAGGCGCCGAATTCGTCCGACACGCAGGAGAGAAAGAGTTTCACGTCCGCCATTCGCCGTCCGCCCGCGTTATGGCCGTGGCCCCAATGTGGCATGGCGGGGAGAGTCGGGCAAAGGGCGGGGCGAGGCGCGTTCTGATTATGGCATCCGCCCGCGTGCAGCCGAATCTGAATGGATTTCGCTCGTTCCAGCGCGGATAATGCAACTGAATGCAAGGCCGCGCACGCCCCTCTTTCGCAGGACCATGGCGCCGACGCGGTTTTTCTACGGCGGCATGCGGTTTTTGCCGGCGGGCGACCGCGGTGTGATTGTGTTCACCGCGCGGTGGTGCGGGCCAACGCACGTCAGTCCGCCGTGATGGTCAATGGGGCTCGCCGGCAACTCGGACTACGACGCCAATCTTTTTCAACATTGTCTAGCGCAAATCAGAATTTTATGCTATTTAGAACAAGGTAGGATCAAATCCGGTTCTGCGCGAAGCGCGCCGAGGTGGGAATAGATAAGAAGGACAAGATTTTTCTATTTGAATCGGCCGTAACCCATTGAAAAGGCCCGATTCTGGAAAAGGAAATGAAAGGAAATGAAAGGACTTTTTCTTTCATTTACTTTCAGCAATTTGCATTTATTTGCCGGTTTTCAGCCGGAAGAGAGTCCACGCCGCCGCCGACGGCTGAATTAGGACGTCACATCCCGACCTCGGCGCAGAAGCCGGACGATCGCATTGAGCGTCGCCTCCGGCTGGTCGAACTGCGGCGAGTGGCGGCAGGCGTCGAGAATGACGCTCTCGACGGGGCTAGGCGAGCGGGCTTCAATGGCGTGGATCTGCTTCCCGCTTCCATATTGATCGTCCGCGCCCTGGACGAGGAGCGCCGGAACGCGCCAACGGTCGACCTTGTCTTCGATGTTCCAGCCCTTGAAGCCGGGGTCGAGCCAGGCGTCGTTCCAGCCGCGAAAGGCGCAATCGACATGGGCGTGGTATTTCGCGAGCTTGGCGCGGAGATCGCCGGTCTCGTAGGCATGGCCCGCCTCCGCGATCGAGGCTAGGCCCATCTCCTCGGTGAAGAGATGCGGCGCCATCAGGATGAGCCCCCTGACCCGCTCGTCAGCCCGTTCGCCGGCATAGATCGCCGCGATGGAAGCGCCGTCGCTGTGCCCGAGAAGGATCCCGCGCTTGAAGCCGATCGCATCGAGCACGGCCGGCACGCTTTCCCGAGCCTCGCGGCTCATGTAATCGAGCGGACGCGGCAGTTCGACCGGATCGGACCGGCCGTAGCCAGCCCGCGAATAGACGAACACCCCATGGCCGGTCGCCGCCGCAAGGCGCTGCGGAAAGTCGCGCCACAGCGCAACGCAGCCGAGCCCCTCATGCAGCATGACGATCGTCGGCGCCTTATCCGGCGGCGGCCCATAGGCGACCGCCTCCAAGGATTTGCCGCAGGACAGGGTTTCGCCAGGCGCGCCCTCAATCCATCGAAACGAGGTCATGGCGCGATTCTCAACTAGCAGCGTCCGCTGTCAGTATGCGGATCGGGTTGCGCTAGCGCGGCGGCCAGGGTGTCATCCTTGCCGAGACCCGATAGCTTGCGAAGGGACCGCACATTTTACGGGCCGTGAGGCTTGTTCTTCGTTCCGCCTCCACATGTTTGTTGATTACCCTGCCGTGGTTATGGTACATTAGTGACCGAACTAAGCTGCAATTTAGGCGGGAGGGCTGAAATGCCCATAGAATTGACGAGGCCGTGCGAGCGGTCAAGCGCCACAAAGGCGAACCGCCGGGGCGTCAACCCCACCTCTGCGAAAGGCCGTGAAGCCCTGGCTGGGGTCCTAGAAATTCGTCCTTGACGTCTATGGCTGACGCCGATGGGAAATGTCACAATCGAATCGGCCGCGATAAGACTTACGGATACAATCCTCGGTTATAACGAGCAAGATCTGGAGGAGACGCTTAAGGCAATCGCGCTTGATATTGGCGTTAGTCACATTGCTTATATGCGCTTTGCCCCCGACAAGAGTTCCGACGCCAGCCTTCTTACGGGAACCGTAACCTACTCGTTTCAGTGGCAGACCCGGTACTTTCTCAAGCAGTATGTCCTAATTGATCCAGTTATTACGTACGGAAGTAAAGCGGTTCTTCCGTTCGACTGGGACGAGTTAGGCCGTGACGATCCCGCAGTTCAGGCGTTTTTCGCCGATGCGTTGACCCACGGAGTCGGCGTCAACGGGTTGTCGATCCCCGTTCGGAATCGGAGGGGCGTCTATTCTTTAGTCTCTTATACCAGCAATCACGCGAAACCGGAATGGCAAGAATTCAAAAAGAACAATATGATAAAATTGCAATTGATCTCCGTTCTGATCGATTCTGCCGCGAGTGTTAATCTTAAACTAAGTAGTCCGCCCGTCAAATTATCAAAGCGCGAAGAGCAATGCCTGATTTGGGCTGCGCGAGGTAAGACTTACCAAGATATTTCCGACATATTGAACATATCTTTTGGTAGCGTGAAGAGCTATCTTGATACCGCCAGACATAAATTGAACTGTGCAAACTTGACGCATGCAGTAGGTGTTGCGATTGCTACGGGGGTTATACCCGCGAAAGCTCTCCAAGGTTCGTCTTTTAAGTGATTCCTAGAATGTCAACTCAACTTGTATGTGGAATTGTGACAGTTAAAATTTAAGGTTAACATTCGTGGTCTCGTAGCAAGGGAGATGCCACGATGTTGAAGTTTATTGAAGGTTCACGAGCGTCGTCGTTTCCAAAGGAAATGGACGCAATGTTTCGAAACAGGGCCATCACCTTCTCAGAACGGCTCGGTTGGGACGTTACTGTGAAGGACGGATACGAACGGGATGAATTCGATGATGCCAATCCGTTGTATCTGGTGTCGGTAGACCCCAATACGAACGAATATTGGGGATCATTGCGATTGCTCCCGACAACAGGGCCAAACATGCTCCGCGATGTCTTTCCCTGCCTCCTTGGGGAGGGTGAATTCATCGAAAGCGCAACAATTTGGGAGAGCTCCAGGATTTGCGCCCTCGCCATGGACGGCCAGCCGCAGCGCAGCCGGAACGGCGTGAACTTTGTGCTCAGCGAGTTGATCGCCGGCATCGGTGAAATCGCAGTCATCGCTGGCTTGACCCAGATCGTTTCCGTGTTCGACGCCCGTATCTATCGGGTTCTAAAAGCGGTCGGCTGCAATCCGCAGTTGATCGGCAGGCCGCGCCGGATCGGTGGCACAATGAGCTATGCGGGGCTTTTCGACACCGGAGAGGGCCTCCTCTCGGCTCTTAAAGCCTTCCGCGAGGAGCTCGGAATCGAGCAGCCGCAGTCGAAAGAGCTCGCTTTCGCCGCCTAACTGGGTCTTGTAGCGCAGTCGATTACGCGACTGCGCTACAAAGCCGAAGGTGAATCATCATGCGCCTCGATACGGTAGGTATGCGCGGGGTAAACGCCTAGAATGCGCACTTCACGGGAAAAGAACTTGAGCTCCTCCAGCGCTCGCGCGAGGGACAAGTCCTCAGGGTGCCCGTCGACGTCCGCGAGGAACTGCGTCGCGGTAAATTCGCCGCCCTCCATGTAGCTCTCGAGCTTGGTCATATTGACGCTGTTGGTGGCGAAACCGCCCAGCGCTTTGTAGAGCGCGGCAGGCACGTTACGGACGCGAAAAACGAAGGTCGTCACTGCCGGCCCCTTGCCGGCCGGCATCCAGCGCTCATCCCTCGACAACACGACGAAGCGGGTCGTGTTGTGGCTTTCATCCTCGACGTTCGACGCCAGCGTTTGCAGCCCATAAATCTCACCGGCCAGCCGCGGCGCAAGCGCGGCGCGGCTCTTGTCGGCCCATTCCGCAACCTCGCGCGCCGCGCCAGCCGTGTCGCCGGCGACAACCGGTTGAAGCTTCAAGCGGCGGATGATGTTTCGGCACTGCCCAAGCGCATGAGTGTGGCTATAGACGGCTTTCAAATCCTCGATGCGTGCGCCTGGAACCGCCAATAGCTGAAAGTGGATCGGCAAAAACGTCTCGCCCACAATGTGAAGCCCAGAGGCGGGAAGAAGCGCATGAATGTCGGCGACCCGTCCTGCGATCGAGTTCTCGATCGGGATCATGGCGAGTTCGGCCGCGCCGTCCTGTACGGCAGCGAAAGCGTCCTCGAAGCTCGCACAAGGCAGCGGATTGAGGTCGGGAAAATCGTCGGCGCAGGCGATATGCGAATTGGCGCCAGGTTCGCCCTGATAAGCGATCGATTGCGTGGTTTTCATGCATGTTTCCCAAGCGCGAGCACAGTGCGCGCGCGTTCCAGATCCTCCGGCGCGTCAACGCCGAGCGGCGCGGTTTCGACAAGCGCCATATCGATGCGCATGCCGGCCTCCAAAGCCCGCAATTGCTCCAGTTTCTCGCGCCGCTCGAGCGGCGATGGAGGTAAGCCAACAAATCGCCGGAGCGCGTCGCGGCGATAGGCGTAGAGACCGATATGGTGCAAAAGGCGGCCCTCACCCCAGGGGGCGCGTGCGCGGGTGAAATAGAGGGCTCTCAAGCGCTTCGGGTCAAGTTCGGTCGCGACAATCTTGACGACGTTGGGATCGTCCTTCTCGTCCTCGCGCGTGATCGGCGTCGCCAGCGTCGCGATGTCGACGGCGGGCTCGGCAAGCGGCGCAAGACAGGCGCGCACGACGTAAGGTTCGATGGTCGGCAGATCGCCCTGAATGTTGACCACGACATCATGGACGCCCTCGGCGTCGACGGCGCCCAACGCCTCGAAAATGCGGTCAGACCCGGAGGGGTGATCGGAGCGGGTCATGATCGCTTCGCCGCCGGCAGAGGCGATCGCCTCCATGACGCGCGGATCGTCGGCCGCGACCCAGACCGGTCCGATATCCGCTTCCCTGGCGCGGCGCCAGACATGGACGATCATCGGCTCGCCGTGAATGTCGGCGAGCGGCTTTCCCGGCAGGCGGGTCGCGTTCATGCGCGCGGGGATGAAGACGATGGGGTTGGCCATCAGTTTCGATTAAGCCAAATTTGGAACGCGACGGCTTATACGTGTTGCCAAGGCGAGCGCAAAGCAGCTAATCAACTCCATAAGACAAACGCCCCACGACTCCACCTCCAGCTGACGAAAGTCCTTCGCTCCATGGACCACGTGAATGTGAACCGTGTCTCCCTCACGGCGCTGGGGGCGGTGTTGTTCGTCATGCTGCTCACGGCCTTCAGCAATCTCGTCCTCGCGCCGCGAACTCCCAAGGTTCCAGGCTTCGCCCTGCCGGCAGGCGCGCCCGAGGCCGCCACTCCCGCCGCGCCCGCGGCGCCGGAAGAGCCGCTGCCTGCCCTGCTCGCCAAGGCCGACCCCAAGAAAGGCGAGCAGGACGCCAAGGTGTGCGAGACTTGTCACAACTTCCAGGAAGGCAAGGGGGCGAAAATCGGACCGGACCTCTGGAACGTGGTTGGCCGCAAGATCGCTTCGGTCCCCGGCTTCACCTATTCCAATTCGCTCAAAGGCGTGAGCGGCGACTGGACGTACGACGTCCTGAACAAGTGGATCACCGACCCGAAAGCGCTGGCCACAGGAACGAAGATGACGTTCCCCGGCGAAAAGAGCGCGCATAGGCGGGCCGATATCCTGGCCTATCTGCAGACGCTCGCCGACAAGCCCGTCCCGTTCCCGAAGTAGGGGCGGAGGTCGTTCGAACTCTGAACCGAGACGCCGAAGACAACCAGTGCGCGAGTTCGCTGCTCGTAAACGCGCCTAAACGCTAGCTAAATGCACGTAAACGCTAGTAAAATTGCTAGCGTTTACTAGCGTTTATTTTTCCGAATCGGGTCTTTTCAATGGGTTACAGTCGATTCAAACCAGGAAATTCGGGCGCCCGCTGAACTCGCCTCCGAGGTTGTGCGCCAAGCCCTTTTTTCTGGCATGCATGTCCCTTTTCTCCGGTCGAATTCTGGTTGGCCAGGGAATTTGCATTTGCAGAATGATATGCCGTTCTTTCAGGATTTGTCAAGGAATTGTCGGGCTTTTATAGCGTCAGCTGGTTTCGGGAATTCTGCCATGAGCCGTCATGGCCGTCCCCGGACTTGATCCGGGGATCGTCGCGGCCATCCACGCCGCTCCGCCGCGATGATCTGGATCGCAAAAGCATCGTGTTTCGTATCAGCCGTTTATCCTGAGGAAGCGCTGTACTCGTGGGTGGCCGGGTCGATCCCCGGATCAAGTCCGGGGACGGCCATGACGCTTCATGACCTGTTTCGCCCTCCTGAGGCCCAAAACCCGCTGGTGCCAACACGTAGCGCTATAAGAGCCAATTGTCGGGCTCCGCCGACGTGGGCGTGGGATGTCGGACGCCGGCCCAATCGACACGGCGTCGCACTAGCCGACGGCCGGCCCAACGATCTTTTCGAGGCCTCGCCGCTCAAATCTGTACCGCTAGATCTCCATGGCTGTCACACGAACGTGATCGGGGCCGATAACTTCGGTCTTGTGATGTTGAAACTGAAGCCGGATGTTTTCGAACGGCGCGAACCGGCGGCGGCGGCGCGAGGGGGGCGGCTATGAAATCCACTCATCGTTCAGTTTTGACGAGCGCGTTGATGACCGGCGTGGCGTCGCTGGCCTTCGCTGATGGTCAGCGCGGGCGGCGTTCGCGCGGAGATCGTGACTGTCCAGGGCGATAACGGCGCGGCAGGCGAGGATGGCGTCAATCCGGGCGACCCCGGCTTGCCGGGCGGCGACGGCGAGTCGGTGGCCGGCCAACGCAGGCAGCACGCAGCCCATCACCGCTCCTCTGAATAAAGCCACAGCGACGGGCGGCAATGGCGGCCAAGGCGGCAACGGCGGCGGCACGGTGCGGCTTCATAGCAACGGTGGCGACGGGGGCAATGGCGGCGCTGCTAACGCCACGGCGTCGACGGCCATCCTCTCCGGTCCGGCGGAATCAGATGCCTACTCTTACGGCGGAAGCGGTGGCGGCTGGCGGGAGCACTGGCGCCACCAGTCGAGGGTGGCGGGAACGCTGGCACAGGTGGCGCCGGCGGCGGCGCCACGGGGCAAAGCTCCGCAATGAATGTGGGCGCAGCCCCGTACTCAGCTCAGTCATTGCGATAGGTGGGGCGGGAGGTCCGAGTGGCTCCGGTGGCAATGTTGGCGCTGGCAATACGGGAGGCGGAGCTGCGGCCGTTGCGGGAGGTAGCTCAACGCAAGGCGCCGTGACCGTCTCGGCCTCCGCCACTGGCGGTGCAGGTGGAAACGCTTTTGTCGGTGACGTAAACTTTGGTGGCTCGGGGGGATCGGGGAAATCTTACGCAACCGGAAGTTCGGCTGGAGATGTCGATGTCTCGAGTTCTGCGGTCGGTGGTTCGGGTGGCGGAGCCGTCCTCTGAACGTCAGCTCCACCGGCGGCGCAGGCGGCGCCGCCGAGGCCAAGGCGACCGGCGTTTCGACAGCCGGCAACACGACGGTTTCGGCCTCCGCGACAGGCGGCTCGGGCGGCGAAATAAATGGCAACGATTGACTGCTCGGGCGGCGCTGGGGGCGATGCCGATGCAACTGGCATCGCAACCTCGGGGGGTCCGGAAGCGCGTCGGCAACGGCGACTGCAACCGGGGGGCGATGGCGGCGTCGGTAGTGTTGGTATCGTCGGCGGGGATGGCGGAGCGACGATGGCGACTGCTATCGCAACAGCGCTCGGAAGCGGTGTGGCGACAGCTAACGCGACAGCAACGGGCGGAGCGGGTGCTACTGCCGATACTCTTGGCGGCGGAGCCACCGGCGGGGTGGGTGGCGCCGCTGACGCCGGTAGCATAGCGATCGAGCGGCGTGGGGAACGCGACGTCGTCCGTCGAGCGCGATCGGCGGCGCAGGCGGCGAGCGGTGAAAAATTTTTTGGCGGCGGCGACGGCGTGGGTGGCGCCGCTGACGCCAGCAGCATAGCATCGAGCGGCACGGGGAATGCCTCATCCTCCGCAAACGCGATCGGTGGCGCAGGCGGCGCCACCTTCGGCGACCAAGGCGGCGCCGGAGGCAAGGCGACCGCGACTGCCAACGCGTCCGCGACTGGCGGCGGAACGGCGGTAGCCAACGCGGTCGCGACCGGTGGCGCCGGCGGCGCGAGAGACATAGCCGGAGCCATGGGCGCCGCGAACGCAACGTCGAACGCCACGACCGTAAAAGGCGCGTTAGCGCAAGCGCAGTCGACCGCCATCGGATCGAGCGGACAGGCTCAGTCGACCGCCAACACCCGCTACGCCTTCGTGAAGCGCTCAGTCGTCGGCCGTCGCGCCGACCGGCGCCGGCACCGCGACGACCAATGCGATCGCGCAAGGCGGCTCGGGCCAAGCCTTCGCCAACCCCGGCCAGACGGCTTATGCGTTCTCGACCGCCCTTCCCGAACAAAGCTTACGCCACGAGTCTGGTCGACGGCGCGAGCCATGTCGCAAGCGCCCTGCTGGGGCCGCGCGACGCAGTGTTCGGGACCGCGATTCTGGGCGCGAACTATGCTACCGATGGCGGCGGCGAGAGCAACACTTACAGCGCGAGCTCGACGTTCGATTTCGGCTATGGCGGCGATCTCAGCTTGGCCTGATCGACGATCAAGTGAGCGGCTTCGCCGATGGCCAGGGCTTCCAGTCGATGGAATTCACCATCGATGGCCGACGGCGTTGACGTCCTCGACGTGACTTTTGGAAGCCTGGCGATCGCCGAGAGTTTCTTCCGCGATGACGTCATCGATCTGGGCTCCGACTTCGGGCCCAACATTGACCTGACGTTCGGCTACACGCTCGTTGCTGACGGGTCCGGCGGCTTTGGCTTCGACTTCGCTGTCGGCGGCGCGGTCCCCCAGACCTCGACCTGGGCGATGATGCTGATCGGTTTCGCGGGCCTCGGCTTTACCGGCTACCGGTCGAGACGGACACGCGCCGACGTTGGCCTTCGGGCGTAGTATCCGAGCCTTCACGCCGCATTGTTCACTCTGAACCCCCGCCCCTTCCTGCCAGCCGGCGGAGAGTGGAAGCGCGGTTGAACTCACCTCCGAAGGTCGTGGGCGTGTCATCTCGATGACGATGTCTGTCTGCGCTATAGGCAATTGGACTTGCCGCTCGATCGATCCCATATAGTTCGCCAAGGACTCAAAGCCATTGAAGAGGCCGTGAGCGCCCGAGGACAGGACCCGACGGGGAGGATTGCAGCTATCGCAGGAGCACCCAACCCCGGCGCCCGGGAGCGCCTAGGTGGTCAACTCGCCACTGCCCACTACGCGGCCATCGTCGAATCGTCAGATGACGCGATCCTTTCCAAGGATCTCAATGGCGTCATCATGACTTGGAACCGGGGCGCGGAGCTTCTGTTTGGCTACACGGCGGAGGAGGCCGTGGGAAGGCCGGTGACGATCCTCATCCCCGCGGATCGGAATGACGAGGAGCCGTTTATCCTCGAGCGCGTTCGCCGCGGTGAGAAGATCGATCACTACGAGACCATTCGGAAGCGCAAGGATGGAAGCCTGGTCGATATCTCTCTGACTGTTTCGCCGATCAAAAACGAAAAGGGCGAAGTCGTCGGCGCTTCGAAGGTCGCCCGCGACATCACGGACAGCAAGCAGGCGCGGGAGCGGCAAGAACTTCTCCTTCGGGAGATGGATCATCGCGTCAAAAACTTGTTCGCCCTCGCAATCAGCGTTTTGAGCCTGAGCGGCCGCTCGGCGAACAGCGCGCAAGGGGTCGTTGACGCCGCCAGCGCGCGTCTCGCGGCTCTTGCTCGCGCGCACGCATTAACTTTGTCGCACGTTTCGAGGGACAAGCCGCACGCGGTAAGACCAACGACGCTGCACTCTCTCATCGACGCGATCGCCGCGCCTTATCGCCATTCGGTGGAGGAGGAGCGCCGAGTTTCGGTTACCGGCTACGACATAGAGATTTCGGGCTCGAGCATCTCGAGCCTCGCTTTGCTCTTGCACGAATTCGCGACAAATTCCGCAAAGTACGGCGCGCTTTCAACCACCGCGGGGCGGGTCGAAGTCCACTGCGCGCAGCAGGATGAAAATGTCCTCATCAGCTGGTCGGAGCGCGGCGGACCTCGGGTAGTTGCGCCTACTGACAATTCTGGTTTCGGCGATGTCCTCATTGGCTCGACTGTGACCAAGCAACTCGGAGGAGACATCATTCGCGACTGGAGGCCAGAAGGCCTTGTTATCCGACTTTCGATACCGCGGGAACGCCTGGTCGGCTAAAGTGGAACGCCTTTCGGGTCCCTTTTCCGGGCATTGGTGCGAGCCGCTGCCGGTCCAGCTCTGCAAGGTTAGGGAACCATGCGCCCAAATTTTAGGGCGTTCGTCGCGCATTCGTTTAGCATTACATCGGCGGCGTCATCGCGGAGTTTCGCCGCATCAAGCTCGGTTTGACTTTGGGCCAGTCGCAGGATGAGTTTGGCCGCCTTTTCCTTTTCCTCGATTGTCTGCAATCCCAGTTCGCCAACCACGCCGTCATAAGCCTCGAGGAGGACTGCAACCGCCTTCGGTTCGAAGGCGCCGCTTGCCTTCAGCATGCGCTTGAGAGGCATTGCATGAGCCTCAACTGGTTGGGCGCCTGCGCCCGTTGTGGACGCCCTCGCAAGCGCCCTTTTTCCCGAATGTCACGGCCTCTTCATGCCGGCCGACGGATGGCGGACGCGTATCTCAATGAAGATGTCGCATCTCCTTGGCGAACTGCCCTCGTTCGGGCACGAGCATGCGTCCGAGCGTGATGAACTTGTGCTTCTGCGCGTCGTTGAGGCTTGCGTATAGCGGTTTGGCCGCTTCGACCATCTTCTGAAGATTGGCTTGGCTCTCCGCCAGGCGGTCCGCCTTCGCCAGGTTGCGATCCATCGGCGACAAGTTGGGGCCTGCTCCTTTTGCACAGCGAGCACGCGCGCCTTGGCGCCGTCCCTAACCGCCGATTCAAACGGCTCCCAGTTCTTTTCCTGGTCGGCGGTCAGCTTGAGACTGGTCTTCATAGTCTTGAGCTGGGAATCGATGGCCGCCTCCGCCCAGTGCTGCACTTGCTCGGCATGAGTTGGCGGCGTGGGCTGGACGGCGTTTTGGGCAGGTTGCTGATCGCTCTGGGCCGCGGCGGAAGCGGAGAGCGCGGTCGCGGCAAGCATCCCAAGGAGAGTGCGTTTCATGGTGACGCCTCATCGGCAGAGCGTTCTTTTAATCCTAGTCGCGGCTGCGCTTAAAGTCACGGCCTTCGATGGTCGTTGGCTATGCGCGCGCCTCTCGAGAAAGCCACACTCGCTCTCTCGTAGGCTTACAAGGTCTCCGTGACTTTCTTGAGGTGCGGCGGCTGGTCCGGGTCGCGGCCGCGCCGGCGCGCAGTCGCTTCGGCGACTCGGTAGAAGGCGTGCAGCGCCACGATCGGGGTCAAAAGAGGGTGGCCGCCGTCAAGCGCAACGAGTGTCTGCCAACTCCTGTGGGGCTCGGTGTCGACAACAAGCGGCGCGGCGCCGAACGCGGCGAGACGCTCGAGCGCATCAAAGAACCCCGCGCGAGCCGCGTCCGCGGGCGCGAAGGCGAGAACGGGAAATCCAGGCTTGATGATCCCGGCCGGCCCATGCAGCACTTCGGCGGAAGAAAAGGCTTCGGCGTGGATTGCCGAGGTTTCCTTGAGCTTGAGCGCGGCCTCGGCGGCGATGGAATGCGTGGCGCCCCGTCCGACGACGAACAGTGACGAAGCTTGCGCGAGCGTCGCGATCGCTTCCGTCGCGGGCGGCGCGGCTGACGATGAAGTCCAGGACCGACGGCAGCTTGGTCAGCGCGGCCAGTAGCTCGCCGTCGTCGCTCCAATGGGCCGTAAGAGACGCGCCGGCGACGAGCGCGGCGATCATCGACTTGGTCGCCGCCACCGAGCGCTCAAGGCCAGCGCAGAGCGGCAGAACCGCATTCGCCTCGCGCGCGAGCGGCGACTCTTCGTCGTTGACGAAGGCGATCGACAGAGCGCCCTGATCCTTCGCCATGCGCTGCATGGCGAGGATGTCCGGGCTTCGTCCCGACTGCGAGATCGCGATCGCAACCGCTCCCTTGAGCTTGAGCGGCGCATGATAGAGCGAAGCGATCGACGGCCCGAGCGAAGCGCAGGTAAGCCCGAGCTTGAGCTCGATGAGATGCTTGAGATAAAGCGCCGCATGATCGGAGCTGCCGCGCGCGACGGTCGCGAGGAAGGGCGGCTTCAGCGCCCTTAATTCCGCTGCCGCCTTCGCGGTCAATGTGGCGTTGGCCGCCAATTGGCGGCGGACGACGGAGCCCGCCTCGTCGATCTCCGCCGCCATGAAGGTCTCGCTCAAAGCGCCGTTGCCTCCTACGGGTAGAGGAGCCGCTTGTCCCAGCCCGATTCGAGCCCCGCCCGGGTGAACCTGACGCGCTCATGCAACCTGGAGGGGCGATCGCGCCAGAACTCGATCTCGACCGGCTCGAGCCGGTAGCCGCGCCAATAGTCCGGCCGCGGGACGGCGCCGCTTCCGAACTGACGTTCGTAAGTCTCCACCGCCGCTTCGAGATCGGCCCGCGCGGCGAGCGGCCGCGACTGCTGGCTCGCCCAGGCGCCGATCTGGCTCCCCCTGGCGCGGGAAGCGAAATAGGCGTCGCTCTCGGCTGCGCTCACTGGCGCGACGCGCCCGCGGAACCGAGCCTGACGGCGGAGCGACTTCCAGTGGAAGAGCGCCGCCGCTCGCGGCTGGCCTTCGAGTTCGCGCCCCTTCGCGCTCTCGATGTTGGTGTAGAAGACGAGGCCGCGCCGATCGGTCCCCTTGCACAGGACCATCCGCGCGTTGGGCAGGCCCTCGCCATCGACGGTGGCGAGCGTCATCGCCTCCGGATCGTTGATTTCCGTTGCCCGCGCCTCGTCGAGCCAGAGCTCGAACAACGCGAACGGATCCGTGGTCGTGGTAAAGTCGGCGATGCTCAATTCGTTCAAAGCGCCGATGCTCCAGAGGAAAGCCGACCGACACTATCGCGCCGCGCGCCCGATGGCCAACGGTGCGGCTGCTTCATCGGCCTTGCGCGCCGCGGGATGAAGGACCAAATGTGCGAAAGAGACATTGGCCTTTTGCGCTTTTCATGAAGGCTTAGGCCTAGGTATGGGCTCATAAATGCGTGATCCGTATGACGTTCTTGGCGTATCCAAGACGGCGAGCGAGGCGGAGATCAAATCCGCGTTTCGAAAGCTCGCCAAGAAATATCACCCCGACCAGAGCAAGGAGGCGAAAGCGAAAGAGCGCTTCGCGGAGATAGGCTCGGCCTACGAGATCCTGGGCGACGACAAGAAGCGCAAAGCCTTCGATCGCGGTGAGATCGACGCAGAGGGCAAGCCACGGGCGCCGCAATTCGAGGGTTTCGGCTTTGGCGGCCAGCCGGGGGGCGGCCCCCGCGACTTCCGCAATTTCGGCTTCGATTTCGGCGCCGGCGGGTTTTCGAGCGAAAGCGGTTCGATCGATCCGGATATCCTGTCGGAACTGTTCGGCGCCGGCCGGTCCCGCGGGCGCAGCCAGGCTCAAACGACCCGCGGGGAGGACATCGGCGTGTCGGTCGCGGTTCCGCTGGCGACGATCGCTCATGGCGGATCCGTCCGCGTCGCGTTGCCCACCGGAAAGACGCTCGACGTCGCGGTCCCCGCGGGCATCGAAGAAGGGAAGTCGATCCGCTTGCGCGGTCAGGGCCATCCGGGCCGTCGCGCAGGACCGACGGGCGACGTTCTCGTGACCATTCGATACGCCCCCCATCCTTTGTTCAAGGTGGAGGGGCGCGACCTGAGGCTCGACCTGCCGGTCACGCTCTACGAAGCAATTCTGGGGGCGAAGGTGAGGGCGCCGACGTTGAGCGGCGAGGTCGAAGTCTCAATCGCTCCGGGCTCCAATAGCGGTCGCGTGCTGAGACTGCGAGGCAAAGGTCTTCCCGCTGGCGCCGACCAGGCCGCCGGCGATCTCATGGCGACGCTTCGGGTCGTTCTGCCGAACGAGCCGGATGCGGACCTGACCGCCCTCATGCGCAAGATGCGCGATCAAAAGCCCTATAACCCTCGGTCAGGCGCGGCCTGAGCGCCCTCGTCCGACGGCCCAAAGAAATCCTGCGCGATCCTGAGCAGCAAGGCGGCGTCTGCGTCGCCGGCCAAGGCAAATCCCTGACCGCGCCACGTCCATACCGCGGCGTGGCCGCCATCCGCCGCGACGAGCCCAGGCGCCCGTGTTTGAGGCGCATCCAGGGACTGGATCAATAATCCGACAAGCCGCTCTTGGATTTTATAGACGAGAAAGGCCGCCGGGGCGCCAGGATATGGAGCGATTCGCGCGCCTAAGAGCCTGACGGCGGAAGGAGTCGCAGGCAGGTAGACCGGATGCGTGAGGCGCGGCGTCAGCCATGCTTGCGCTTCGGTCCTGTCGCCGGTCTCGAATTCGACTGGCTGAACGCCCGAACGACTGAACGCCTGGAAAGCCGCAACGCTCGCCTCTGCCAGTCCTGTCGCGGGAATGGTGGGCGCTGCCGGAACCCAAAGGAAGGCGAGGCCGACAGCCAGCGCCGCGAGCCCCAGGCGCCATAAGACCCACGCTCGAAATGCGGTGGGCGCAACGGCCTTCGACGAAAATCGCGAGGCGTCCGCGATCGTGGGCGATGAATGCTTGCGTCCGAAGTTCAGAAGGCGGATTTCCTCCGGCCGCCGCCGCTCGTCTGACCTTGCCGAAAGGCTCGTTCTGGGGGCGAACGAGGCTGATCGAAAAGGCTTTCGCGCCCTCGCCGTCGAAGGCGGAGCGGATCGCGCTGTTCTGTGCCCGCCACGCCGCGGCGTGGCGCGCCAGCGCCGGATCCTCAGCCATCTCATGCTCGAACGCGAGGCGCTCGTCAGGCTCGAGGCACTCGTCCACATACGCGTGCAGGTCGGCGATGCGCCAGGCCTCCATCACTTGACGACGCGCAGATGCGACACCGCCCTGGCCGAGGCCGCGGGGATCGGCGCTCGGGTCAAGGCCGCGACCCGCTCGCGAGCCTTCGTCAGCCGCCCAATCAGTGTCGCCAGCGAGATATCAAGCGCCGCAGCCGCTTCCTGGTGGGTGAAACCGGCCAGGACGACGATCAACAGCGGCTCTCTGAGCTCCAAAGGGAGCGTGCGGACCGCGGCCGCCATCCCGATCTCGCCCGAGCGCGCATTGCGCTGGGCGCTTTCCACGCTCTCGTCCCATGACGCCTCCCCGTCGTCGACGACCAAGCGACGAACATGCCGGCGATGGAGTCGAACAAATTGGCCAAAGGCGCGCACGCGCGCATCGTCTCGAGGCGCTTGGTCTGCGTCTTCCCGAGCGCCCGCCCCCACCGCTTCGAGCGAAGCCTGCCTGAACAGGCGATCGACAAGCGCCAGGGCGGACGCATGATCAAGCACAAGCCTGTCATCGCGCGCCAGCGCTACGCCAAATCGGCGCAGTTCAGCCTGACAGTCGCTTAACGGCGGCACTGCGGACACCGAAGGTTTGCATCGGCCACAACAAACGTTAACGTGGCGTAGTGATCCTAGCCTGAAGACGCCCCGGTTCCAAGCACGCGGGCAAGCAAACGCACACATTTTGTGACGGCTAAGGATAGCCTTGTCCTTCCCATGCGGGTTCGGCGAGGCTAAACCCAATTCTTGCGCGGCCTAATTGCCGCCATCCAAGACGAGTGAGACCTTGATGGAGCAAACCGTCCCTGTCGGCGCGACCGCAGGCGTCATGCGGGGCATGCGCGGCGTGGTGTTAGGCGTGGCAAACAACCGTTCGATTGCTTGGGGCATCGCCAAAGCCGCGCATGCAGCGGGAGCCGAGCTGGCGTTCTCGTTCCAGGGCGAGGCGCTGGAAAAGCGAGTCCGGCCGCTCGCGCAGGAATTGGGCGCCCACGTCATTGGCCATTGCGATGTCACGGACGGCGCCTCGATCGATTCGGTGTTCGCGGAGGCCGGAAAATTGTGGGGCGCTATCGACTTCGTCGTCCATTGCATCGCCTTCTCCGACAAGGATCAGCTCACCGGTCGATATGTCGACACGACTGAGGACAACTTCACCAAATCGCTCGCCATCTCCTGCTATTCATTCACCGCCATCGCGCAGCGAGCGGAGAAGCTGATGACGAGCGGCGGCTCCATGCTGACCTTGACCTACTATGGGGCGGAAAAGTGGATGCCGCACTATAATGTCATGGGGGTCGCCAAGGCGGCGCTCGAGGCCAGCGTTCGCTACCTCGCGGCCGATCTTGGCGAGAAGGGTATTCGCGTCAATGCGATCTCGGCCGGCCCGATCAAGACGCTTGCCGCCTCCGGCATCGGTGACTTCCGTTACATCTTGCGGTGGAACGAGTACAACTCGCCCCTACGTCGCACGGTGACCATCGAGGAGGTCGGCGAGAGCGCGGTTTACATGTTGTCGCCCATGGCGCGCGGGGTGACCGGCGAGATTCTGCATGTCGACGCGGGCTATCACGTCGTGGGGATGAAGAATCCGTCGGCTCCGGATATCACGGTGGCCAAGGATTGAAGGTTCGTTGGCCCCGGGGTCAAAGCCCCATCGGCTGGACCGGCTTCGAAGCTTCTCGGGTTTTCCTTTCGCTCCAATGAAGTCTAGCGAGGATTTTTGATGGCCGTACAGAAATGGCGCGTCGTCAACTCCGATGTTTTGATCAATCCCGGCGTTCAATCTCGACAATTGGTTTGGCCTAAGAATTCGCCAGAGAGCAAGACGACGATCACGTACGTCACTATGGAGCCCGGCTCCGTTTCCGAACGCCATGCGCATAAGGTCTCTGAGCAGATCTGGATTCTTGAACGCGGAGAGGGCACCCTCTTACTCGAAAATCAGCAAACCGAAGTTCTTCGCGCTGGCGATATTGTCCGCACGCCAGCGGGCGAAATCCATGGAGTGGAGAACAGCGGAAAGGAGCCGCTTGTCTATCTCGCGATTACGACTCCGCCACAAGACTTCTCTTCCGCCTATAATACGAAAGCAGCGGCCAGCGGAAACTAGCCGCCCTGAGTTTGTTTAACCGAGACGTTGAACGCGCTACGCAGCCCGCGATTGCCTGCGCCGGGGGTCGGTCAAAAGCGCCCAAAGAGCGAGCGCCGCGATCGCGAGATGAACGTATGCGTTCTGGATGAAAAGCATCCGCGGGCCAAAGTCCTTCATGAGCACCGACGCGACCGCCGGGGCGGCGATCGCGGCGACGCAATAGATGAACAAAAGCCCGACCGAGATGAAGATCAGGTCCTGCGGCGCGCCATCGTCATTGGCGAGCGAAACCGCGAGCGTGTAGAGCGAGTAGGTCGTCAGCCCGACCAGAAATCCAAGCATGAGCAGCCACGCCCCGGGCGCCGCTATGCGGCTCAAGGCGGTTTCGGAAGCCGCCCCTGCGATCATGACCGCGGCGATCACCAGCCGGCGGTCGACGCGGTCGGAGATAGCGGCGATCGGCAGAACCCCCAGCGCCGACCCCAACACGATGGAAGAGGTAAACAACGGCGCGCTTCTCGGCGCCATGCCGATCCCGACGGCGAAAACCGGACCAAGCGCGAACAAAGCGCCATTCGCCGCGCCCGCGGCCAGCACGGCGAGACACGCAAGAGGCGCCCGGCGAACGAGCCAAAGGAGACGGGGGCGCACGCTGCGCGGCTGGGCAGGCGGATCGACGCTGGTCATCGCCATCGGGACGGTGGCGAGCGCAAGCAGCGCGCCAGCGACCGCGAAAGGGGAAAAGCCCGTTGCTCCGAGTGGCTTCAGAGCCAATTGCCCGCTCGCGGACGCGCCGAAGTTTGCGATTTGATAAAGGGCGTAGAGCACGCCGCGATTGGCGTTCGTCGCCTTGGCGTTGATCCAGGCCTCGATCACCGCATAAAGGCCGGCGAACACGAATCCGAGCAGGGCGCGACACGCCAGCCAGGCCCATTGGGTCAGCATGACCGGCATGAGGATCACCGAAACGACTGCGAGCGACACGAAGGCGGCATAGGCCCTGATGTGCCCGCCGCGGCGAATGATCGCGGGCGCGGCCAGCGTTCCCGCCAGCATGCCGGCGAAATAGACGGAGCCGAGCAGGCCGACAATGAGATCGGGGAAACCCTCGATGCGGGCTCTCAGCGGCGTCGCGATGCCCACCAGGCTATTGCCGCCGATCAACATCAGCACGGACAGGAGCAGGGCGGCGATGGAGGAAAAGGCGGCGGTCACGGGAAACGACGTTGGCCGCTGATTCGGCTAGTCTTCTTACATCATACGCCGATGTGTGACCGGGAGAAGCGCCTGCCCTTTCGATAAAATGCGGGGCCGCCTCGAAAATCGGCATATTGGCCTTAAGCCTCGCACTGTATATAGGGCCATTGTCAGTCAAGAAGCGGCGCTCTTCCGCTCTTGCCCCCTTGGCTTGTGAAAGATGTTGAACCAACGTTGGACTCCGGATAGCTGGCGGACGAAACCGATCGCGCAGGCGCCCGTCTATGCCGATCGCGCGGCGCTGGCCGAGGCTGAGCGCCAGCTTGCCGGTTATCCGCCGCTGGTTTTTGCAGGTGAAGCGCGCAAGCTGAAACAGGCCCTGGGCAAGGCGGCGGCGGGCGACTCGTTTCTGCTCCAAGGCGGCGATTGCGCCGAGAGTTTCGGCGAGCATTCGGCCGACAACATCCGCGATTTCTTCCGGGTCTTCCTGCAGATGGCGGTGGTCATGACCTTCGCCGCCGCTTCTCCCATCATAAAGGTCGGCCGCGTCGCTGGCCAGTTCGCCAAGCCCCGCTCCTCCGACCTCGAGACGGTGGACGGCGTCACCTTGCCGGCCTATCGCGGCGACATCGTCAACGACATCGAATTCACGGCCGCCGCGCGCGAGCCCGACCCACGCCGGCAACTGGAAGCCTATCGCCAGTCTGCCGCGACGCTCAACCTTCTGCGCGCTTTCGCCAACGGCGGCTACGCCAATCTCGAGAACGTCCATCGCTGGATGCTGGGATTCGTGAAGGACAGCCCGCAGTCCGAGCGCTACGAGGTGCTCGCCGACCGCATCACCGAGACGCTCGGCTTCATGCGCGCCGTAGGCCTCGACCCCGAGGCGCATCCGGAATTACGCTCGACCGACTTCTACACCTCGCACGAAGCGCTGCTGCTTGGCTACGAGCAGGCGATGACGCGGCTCAATTCAACCTCGGGCGACTATTACGCGACCTCGGGCCACATGATCTGGATCGGCGACCGGACGCGCCAGCTCGGGGGCGCCCACGTCGAGTTCTGCCGCGGCGTGAAGAACCCGATCGGCCTCAAATGCGGTCCGTCGCTCATGCCCGACGAGCTCATGCGCCTGATCGAAATTCTCGATCCGGACGAGGAGCCTGGACGGCTGACGCTGATCTGCCGTTTCGGCGCGGACAAGATCGACGCCGCGCTGCCGCCGCTCCTGCGGACGGCGAAACGCGAAGGCCGCAAGCTCTTGTGGGTCTCGGATCCGATGCACGGCAACACGATCAAGACCTCGTCAGGCTACAAGACGCGGCCAACCGAACGCATCGCGCAGGAAGTGCGCGGTTTCTTCGCCGCCTGCAGCGCAGAGGGAACACATGCCGGGGGGGTTCACCTCGAGATGACCGGCAAGAACGTCACCGAGTGCACCGGCGGAGCGCGCGTCATCTCGGAGGCGGACCTGCATGACCGGTATCACACCTTTTGCGATCCCCGTCTCAATGCCGAGCAAGCGATCGAAATGGCCTTCATGGTCGCCGATCTTTTGAAGGCGCAGCGGCTCGCCGCGCCTGCGCGACCCGTCCGGGCGGCGGAATGAGGACAGTTCGGCCAGGGCCGAGGAGCTCCCGGGAGCTTTGATGCGCCTCTCCGAACACGCGCGCAGTCGCGATAACAATTTCACCCTGCTGCGGTTGATGGCGGCTCTCACAGTCGTGCTGTCTCACAGCGGGCCAATGCTCGGCCTCGGATCATCCACACCAAACTTCCTTTTCGCCCATATCGGACGCGACTACGGGCCGCTCGCCCTTGATTGGCTGTTCGTGACAAGCGGCTTTCTTGTCCCCGCGAGTCTGTTTCAGCGCGGGGACCTCAACCATTTTATCTGGGCTCGGGGGCTTCGGCTTTATCCCGGCTTGTGGCTGTGCTTGCCTTTAACCGTGTTCATCCTAGCGCCGCTGCTCTCCACGGCGCCGGCCAAGGATTACTACGCCTCGAAAGAGACCTGGACCTATTTCTGGCGCGGCATGACACTATTCAACGGAATCCGCTACGCGCTGCCGGGCGTATTCGAGACCAATCCGCTGAAAGGCGAGTTCAACGGCTCGCTCTGGACGCTGCCCGTCGAACTGAGAATGTACATGTTTTGCGCCGTCGGCTGGCTCGCCTTCTCATGGCGGCCGGCCTTGCGTGTGCCTGCGCTGAAGATTGTCGCCCCGATCGCCGCGCTTTTTCTGTACGTCTCCATCCTACAGCATTACTCGGAAGGGGTTACGGTCAACAACGTCGACATCGCGATCTTCATGTTCTTCATGGGGGCGACCCTCTATTTCTGGCGCGACAAGGTGTCGTTGAGCTGGGCGAGTCTCATTGCGCTGCCGCTTCTGGTCGCGGCGGCTGCGGTGGTCGACCGGGGCCTCGCCTTCGCGGTCTATTTGTTATGCTCCGCCCCGTTCCTCTTGCATCTCGCCTATCTCCCAAGCGGAAAGATCCGCAAGATCAACGCCTGGGGCGATTACTCCTACGGCATTTATATCTACGCTTTTCCCGTTCAGCAGACACTGGCGCATTTTTTTCCCGCCATGCCCTTGGCCGCAATGGTCCTCGGCTCGGGCGGGATCGCGTGGGCGATCGCCTGGTGCTCGTGGCGGCTCGTTGAGAAGCGTGCGATGGGGATGAAGAATTCCTGCGCTGACGCGACGCAACGCCTGTTCGACCGGATTCGTGCACAAGTTCGCGCATGGTTGGGCGCGCGCCCTGAGGCTGAGGCCAAACGATTCCCTCATGAGGGACCAACTGCGCCGGTCCACGTCGAGGGATGACGTCCGACAGATTGCGCGCTTGCTATGAAGCCTGATGCGCCTCGAGCACGTCGACGCGTTTAGGCCCTTCAAGCGCCGCGCATAAGATTACGCGCATCAATGGTTTCATGAGCTTAAGTGCGCTTTCGCACCTTCTTTTGTGTCCTTGAAGAGCTCGGCAGCCCGCCTGTCTCCAAGTCGTCACTCTGCCCTCTTCAATCACTCGTTCTTACTAAGCTTGCCCGCGAAAAGAACGTCCCCGCATTGCCCCCTCCTCTCCCCTCGCGCTAAATCCGCCCCATGCCCTCCTCCGTCAACCGCCTTGTCATTGCGCTCGCCCAGATCCCGGCGATCGTCGGGGATATCTCAGGCAACCGTGACCGTCTGCGCCAAGCTCACAAGGAGGCCTCCGCCTTTGGCGCCGACATCGTGATGGCGCCGGAGCTTTATCTCTCGGGATACCCGCCCGAGGATCTGGTGCTGAAACCCGCCTTCCAGGAGGCCTGCCGGGCGGCTTGCGAAGAGCTCGCGCGTGACACCGCCGACGGCGGCCCGGCGATTCTTGTCGGCCTTCCCTGGGTTGAGGAGGGCAAGCTCTATAACGCCACGGCGCTCCTGGACGGCGGGCGGATCGACGCGGTGCGCTTCAAGGTTGATCTGCCCAATTACGGCGTCTTCGACGAGAAACGGGTCTTCGCCGCGGGCCCGTCGCCCGGACCGATCGTCTTTCGCGGCGTGCGGGTCGGCGTTCCAATCTGCGAGGACATTTGGGGCCCCGATCCGGTGGAGTGCATTCTCGAAACAGGCGGCGAAATTCTGCTCGTGCCGAACGCGTCGCCTTATGAGCGCGACAAGCTCATGATGCGCCAGAACGTGGCGGTCGAACGGGTCGTCGAAAGCGGGCTGCCGCTCATCTATCTCAACATGGTCGGCGGCCAGGACGAGCTCGTGTTCGACGGCGGCTCGTTCGCGCTCAACGCCGACCGCACCTTGGGCGCGCAATTGCCCGCTTTCCGACACATGGTGGCGCGCACCGTGTGGGAGCGGGACGACGGCGGCTGGCGCTGCGTCGAAGGCCCGCGCGAAGTGGTCGAGGAGGGGGACGAAGCGGACTATGCGGCCTGCGTCACGGGGCTGCGAGACTATGTCGAGAACAACCGCTTTCCCGGCGTCGTGCTGGGTCTCTCCGGCGGGGTCAATTCGGCTTTATGCGCGGCGATGGCGGTCGACGCGCTCGGGCCCGCGCGCGTGCATGCGGTGATGCTGCCCTACCGCTTCACCTCGAACGAATCGCTTTCGGACGCTGCGGAATGCGCGAAAGCGCTCGGAATCCGCTACGACCTTGTGCCGATCGCCGAGCCGGTCGAGGGAGTGGAGCGGGCGCTCAAACAAATGTTTGCCGGAAAGCCGCGCGACATCACCGAAGAGAACATCCAGAGCCGCGCGCGCGGCTTGGTCCTGATGGCGATCTCCAACAAGACCGGCGCGATGGTGGTGACGACTGGCAACAAGTCGGAAATGTCGGTTGGATACGCCACGCTCTATGGCGACATGAACGGCGGCTTTAACCCGATCAAGGATCTCTACAAGATGGAGGTCTTTCGTCTCTCGGCGTTGCGCAATCGCTGGAAGCCTGAGGGCGCGCTCGGGCCGGATGGCGAAGTGATCCCCGACAACATCATCGTCAAGCCGCCGAGCGCGGAATTGCGCGAGAACCAAAAGGACGAGGACTCGTTGCCGCCCTATCCGGTGCTGGATGGCGTTCTGCGCGGCCTTGTCGAAAAGGAGATGCGCGTCGCCGACATCGTGGCCGAGGGCTACGATCCCGAGATCGTGCGCAAGATCGAGCGTCTGCTCTATCTCGCCGAGTATAAGCGTCGTCAGTCGGCGCCGGGGGTCAAGGTGGGGCCGAAGAATTTCGGCCGCGACCGTCGCTATCCGATCGTTAACCGCTTCCGCGACCCTGGCCTTAAGGCGCAAATGCCGGACGCGTCGATCGCGCCGGTAAAGTCGGCAGGCATGAGCGAGCGGTTCGAGGAATAGGCGAAGGCTGTGGGCGGCGGGAGACGACAAGCCGCTGCGCCGCTGGCCATTCGGAAACCTGATATAGAAGGGCCGCCGGGCTCGAAGGCCCAGGGAGGCGTTTCGATGCAAAAGGTTGCGTTCAAGGCCGGAGACACGATCATCCGCGAAGGCGACGAGGGCGACACCGCGTTCTTCATCGTCAGCGGGATGGTCAACGTCGCCGTCGGCCACGGCGACAGAACCCAGAATGTAGGCAGGCTCGAGACTGGCGAAGTGTTCGGCGAAATGAGTCTGATCGACCCGGGACCGCGATCCGCGACCGTCATCGCGGCGTGCGACACGGAATGCCTCGCCGCATCCTATCAAGACTTCGTCGCCGCGATCGAGGAAAACCCAGAACGCGCTGTCGGATTCATGAAGACGCTGGTGCGGCGCCTCCGCAAGATGAACGAACTGCTCGAGCGCGGTAGCCCCGAGGGGCACGGACTTCGCGAAATTCTTCTGGATTGCCAGCCTTCCGCCGGCTCCCCAGAGGCGACCGCGCTGCCGTGGACGATGCTTTGGTGAATTCCCCGGCGTGGCGATCGGCCCACTGTCGTCTTTTGTTCATAAAGCGCCGCTAATCGAAGCCACGGCGGGGGGAACCCATGGCGGACATTTCACCGGATCTTCAGCAGGAACTGGACCAATTGCAGGCGGCCTACAAGGCGGCCGTGGACGAATGGGTGGCGGCGATCCGCGAGGAGGAGGCGCTTGCCTCCGGCAATCATAGCGTCGCGGAGCTCGACAAATGGGAAGCCGCGCACTTTCGCGAGCACAAGCTGCATAAGGAAGTCGATTACAGGAAGCGCCTCTATGAAAACTCGCTGCGCCGCGAATTCTTCGGCTTCTGATCCCGATCACGCCGCTAGCCTAGCCGCCGGCAGCTACCAAATCGTATTTGGGCGCCACCATCCCGGAGATGTAGCTGTCGGAAATGGAGCCTTGGCAATGTGACTCGAAGGCTCTCACCAGTTGGGTGCGAACCAACCCTTTCAGGGTCGCGGAGCCCACCACCATCGGGCGATGATCCCCAGCGAGGCGCACACGCACCACTCTTCGTCCGTCGAGCGCATAGTCGGAACGCGGGCGCACGTTGAACAGCGAGTAACCGTGGCCGTTCGCGACCATGGTGCGGATGACTTCCTGATGGGCCGAGCGGATCATAATATTTGGGCTGAGGCCTTCCTTCAGGAACAAGCTCAGGAAGTACTCCCGACTCAAAGGCAGGTCTAAAAGGATCAGTGGCTCGGACTCGAGCTCCTGCAGCGTCAAAGCCGAATGCTGCGCGAGCGGATGAGCTTCGCTGAGAACCACGTGCGGCGGCAGGCTCGCCAATGGGTGGAATTCGATGTCGTCGGGAATCTGGAGATCATAGGTCAGGGCGATGTCGACCTCCGAGCAGCGCAGCCCCTCAAGAAGTTCTTTCTGATTGCCCTCGACAAGCCTGACCCGCGTCGCTGGATACGCTGTTGCGAACGAATGGGCCAGTTCGGGGGCTAGCATTGGTGCGAGCGTCACCATGCAGCCGAATGACAGGCTACCCCTGATCTGCCCCTGGGCCTCGGACGCGCAGGCATAAAGTCCATCCGCCTGCGTGATGATTTTCTTCGCCTCGAACAGCACGTTGCGCCCGACAGGCGTCAGCGAGAGGCCTTGGGCATGATGGCGAATGAAGAGCCGGACGCCGAGCTCCCGTTCAAGATGCGAGATTGCGGTCGAAATCGAAGGCTGAGAGATGTGAACTCTCTCCGACGCCAAAGTGATGCTTCCAGTTTCCCCAGCCGCGATGAAATATTCAAGCTGACGTAGGGTGTACCGCACGCTCTGAACATTCCCGAATCAACCGTGACCGGATCGGCGCCACTGAGATTGCCTTGGAGGTCCTTCGATGAACGGTTCTATCACGGGCTTAACTGGCTGTCTCGACAGCGCGGGCAATCCGCGGACTACTCTGGGTCGACGACTTCCGTCACGGCCGCTTCACATGCAGCGCTCCAGCAATCGCACCATCATGCGGTCACAAGCCTCCAACTGGTCGACCGCGATGAACTCGTCCGGCTTGTGTCCCTGCTCCATTGACCCAGGCCCGCATACGACGACTGGAACACCGAGGCGCTTCCAAAAGAGACCCCCCTCGGTTCCGAAATCAACCTTCGAGAGGTGTTGGGACACGACGAGGCTGCCGACGAAACGCACCACCTCTGCGTCCGCTGGCGTGGCCAAGCCGGGATACTCGTTGAACACGTCGATTCCGATACCGGCCTCTGGGAAGGCGTCACGATGACGCCCCGCGATCGCGGCAGCATCGTTCATCAGGCCGTCAAGCAGCGCGCCGGCGTCATCCCGCTCGATATTGCGGATCTCAAAGTCGACCGTGCAGCGGTTCGGAACGATGTTGAGCGCTGTGCCCCCGTCGATGCGTCCTACGTGCAGCGTGGTGTACGGCACATCGTAGTCATCGTCGCGAAGCCCCTCGCGCTCGATCAAGGTTTGGCGCTCTCGGACGGTGTCGATGAAGTCGCAAGCGAGATGAATGGCGTTGAGCGCCCGCGGCGCGAGCGCCGAGTGTCCCGAGACGCCACAGCAGGTCGCACGCGCCCCGATCTTGCCTTTATGGCCCGTAGCGATCCGCATTGACGTGGGCTCGCCGACGATCGCGAAGCGAGGCCGGACGGCGCGAGCCGCCAGGCCGTCGATCATCGAGCGGACTCCAACGCAGCCGATTTCCTCGTCGTGGCTGAAGGCGAGATGGATCGGCGTCGTCAGGCTTTCCCGCGCGGCGCGGTCAGCGAGCACGAGGGCGCAGGCCAGGAAGCCCTTCATGTCCGCCGCGCCACGCCCGTAGGCTTTTTCGTCGGCCAACGTCATGCGAAACGGGTCTCTCGACCAGTTCTGGCCATCGACCGGCACGACGTCCGTGTGTCCCGACAACATGATTCCGGGCTTATCCGTCGGGCCGATCGTGGCGAAGAGATTGGCCTTCCGGCCGTCCTCGGCCGGGTACAGGACTGACACAATCCTCCGCTGAGCTAGAAATTGGCGAACGAACTCGATCAGCTCGCGGTTGGGATCGCGACTGACTGTCGGAAAGGCAATGAGCCTTTCCAAGAGCTCGAGCGTGTTCATAGGTAAAGATGCCTCACCGCATCGTTGTTAAGCAGTTCCGAGGCCTTGCCGGAGGCGACGACCCGGCCCTTGACCAATATGACGCCGCGATGCGCAATCGAAAGGGCGGTCTCGGCATTCTGTTCGATGAGCAGCACCGTGGTTCCGCGTCGGTTGATCTCGGCCACCGTGTCGAAATATTCGTCGATCAGCTTCGGCGACAGGCCGAGCGACGGCTCGTCCATGATGACGAGCCGGGGCGCGCCGATCAAGGCGCGAGCCAGCGCCACCATGGTCTGTTCACCGCCCGAGAGCGTGCCCGCGCGCTGGTTGATGCGCTCACGAACACGCGGAAACAAGCTCAGCATCTGCTCCAGGTAATCGGCGAACGCGCCCTTCGCCTTCTGCGCCTCGAAGCCGAGACGGATGTTGTCCCGGACGCTGATCTCGGCGAAGAGCCGCCTGCCTTCGGGAACGAAGCCAACGCCAAGCGCGCTCAAGCTCTCGGTCCGCTGCCCCGCGAGATCGAGCCCCATGAGTTCGATGCGGCCGCGGGCGAGGGGAAGCAGGCCCGACAAGGCCCGAAACGTCGTCGTCTTGCCTGCGCCGTTCGGCCCGAGGATGCAGACGAGCTCACCTTCAGCCACGTCGAACGAAACATCCCGCAACATGGCGACGGCGCCGTAATTGGTGTCGATCCCGTCAACCTTCAGCATGCGACGCAGCTCCCCGGCGACCGAGGTAGGCTTCCTGCACGCGAGGGATGCGACGCACGTCCTCGAACGCGCCTTCGGCGAGCTTCTCCCCATAGTCGAGAACCATGACCCGATGGGGCAGAGCGGCGACGAGACGCATATCGTGCTCGATGATCATGAGCGAAAGGTCAGGCCTCTCGGCGCAGACCGCCCGGATGTCATCCATCAGGGCGTCGGTGTCGGCGTCGTCCATGCCGGAGGACGGCTCGTCGAGCAGCAGCACCTTCGGTTCGCTCGCCAGCGCGCGCGCAATCTCGAGGCGGCGACGATCCGCCTGGGGCAGTTCGGCGGCGGGGCGATGACGCTGCTCGAACAGGTTGGGCGAAACGCTCCTTAGAAGATGCTCGGCATAGGCCGCCGCTTGTTTCAGTTCCTCCTTGGCGTGACCGCGGCGGAAGATCGCGTCGAACACCCCGCAATGCGTATGGGTGTGGCGGCCGATGACGACGTTGTCGAGCACCGACAAGTCGCCGAATAGCCGACTCGACTGGAACGTGCGCGCAACGCCGCGCTTGACGATCGTGTGCACGGGGACCCCATTGAGGCGCTGTCCCTCCAGGCGCACCTCGCCGGACGAGGGGACATAGAGGCCGCTGATGATGTTGAACAGCGTCGACTTGCCGGCCCCGTTGGGGCCGATGACGCCGAGGATCTCCCCTTGCGTCAGTTTGAAACTGACCTCCGCCATGGCGACGAGACCGCCAAAGCGCATTGTTAGGCGTTCGCCTTCGAGGATGGGCGAGGCCATCGCTAACCTTCGTACCGACGTAGGCGCTTAGGGAAAATTCCCTGCGGCCGGATCATGAGGAAGCCGATGACAGTGACGCCAAAGAACAGGATTCGATAGTCCGAGAAGGCGCGGAGCTTCTCCGGAAGCAAAGTCAGGAGAACAGCGCCGACGAGGACGCCTAGGATGTTGTCCATGCCCCCCGCGATCACCATGGTCATGATGGTGACGGACACCAGGAAGGTAAAATTCTCGGGAGAGATGAAGCCCACGTAGAAGGCATAGATCGTGCCTGCGAAGCCGGCCAGGAAGGCGTCCACCGCAAACGCCAGCACCTTATACCACGTCGTGTTGATCCCCTGACATCGGGCCGCGAGTTCGTCCGCCCGCAACGCGTTCCACGCGAGGCCCACTCGGGAATTGTGCAGCCGCTCGGCGAAGAGGATCGCTACCAGCACCAGCATCGCCGACAGGTAGTAGAAGTTTGCTTGCGACGGCAGCTCGTAGCCGAGAACCAGGAGCGGGGAAGCGAAAGAGTGCCCGTAGATCTCCGGAGCCGGAATCCCGACGAGGCCGTTCGGGCCGCCGGTGAAGTCGAGGGTATTCAGGAGCTGGTTAATCACCACCCCAAACGCGATGGTCACCAGGGCGAGGTAGCTGTCGCGCGTCCGCATCGATGGAACGCCTAAGAGGAACCCAAAGACTGTGGCGACGATTGCGGCGGCAGGCAAAGCGATCCAGAAGCTGACGTCGAAATTCAGCGCAAGGAGAGCCGAGGCGTAGGCGCCGATGCCGTAGGATGCGCCCGTCGCGAAATTGGGGATGTTGGCGCTGCCCAGCTGGAAGTTCAGCGCCAGCGCGAGCACAGCGTAGAGCTGAGCGACAACGCAGAGATGCAGCGCATAGGTGTTCTTTTCCAGGGCAAACGGAAACAGAGCGACAAGCGCGACGCCGAGCAGGATCGCGAAACGGCGGTGAGCTCTGAATGCCGACGCGATCGCTCCTTCCAGGCTCGGCCGCCGCTCGAATGCGACCAACGCGGCTGCGAAGATCGCGAGCAGCATGACGACCAGGCGCCAATCCTCGGCAAGAAGGAACTGCCGGAGGAAGACAGCGCCGGCAACTTGGGTCGCGAAAACCAAAGCCACGCCAGGCAGTGCCTGGTTCGCCGCGCGCCTCGTAACCGAGGAGGCGCGCATCACACTTTCTCGATGGCGGTTTTACCGAGGAGGCCGGATGGCCTGAACACCAGCACGCCGATAACGAGCAGGAAGACGAACACAAGGCGGTAGGAGGCGCCGTTGGCGACCACGGCCTGCACAAGGGTGTCGAGCCCCGCAATGAGAAGACTGCCGATGATGGCGCCCGGCATCGAGCCAAGACCGCCAACCACCGCCGCTGAGAATCCGATGAGACCGATTTCGATCGAAAAATCGAAACGGGCCATGCCGGCATAGGAGGAGAAGAACAAGCCGCCGACGGCGCCCACCACGGAGGCGATGAAGAATGTCATACGGAAGATCCGGCTTGGGCTAATGGCCATCAGCCGAGCCGCGTCCCGATCTTGCGACACGGCTTTGATGTGAAGGCCGAGCCGCGTGTTTCCGAGCAGGAAGAACAGCAAGGCGACGCACAGGATGGCCGTCAGCATCGCCGCGAGATCGAATGTCGGGATCGCGAAACCCCCAACGTCGAGGCTGCCGCTGACGATCCGCGGGAAGGGGTGCGGACTGCTACCGTTGGGAAAGCCATTCCGGATGATCTCCCGAAGGACGATGCCGAGCGCGACGGTCGCAACCAGCGCCATCATGGCGGGCGCGTTGCGAAACCGCTGGATGACCAGGATGTCCAGCGCCACGCCGAGCAAGCCGGTCAGGATGATCGCCAGCAGTGCGGCGAGGGCGAAACCGCCCAAAGATGTCGGCGCGCCGAGCGCGGCGCCGAGCGCCTGAATGAGGTCTAGAGCGATGAACGGCGACATGAGAGACACATCGCCGTGCGAAAAGTGAATGATGTTCAGCACGCCGAACAGCAGGCTAAAGCCCACAGCTATGAGCGCATAGATGCTGCCCAATGTGAGCCAGTTAAGCACCTGCTGGACGATGAGTTCCGTCACCGCGCCCCTCTATTTATTCGTTTGATTGGGGCTTCACCTGCTTCAGGACGAAGCCGGATGAGATCGTTTTTTCACAACCCTCGGTTTGAGCTCCTTATCCAGTTTACGAGGCCGTGTGGTTCGAAAAATCTGAGGAGGCGCATTCGAAGAAGCAACTTGCTTTTGTGTTGCGACTCGGGGGCCATACGGTTGGCGTGGGTTCGAGATTCAAGTTAAGACATGGAAGCCGACGCGTTCAAGAAGGCGCCTGGGAGGACTCGTATGGACTGTTCAAACGTTCTTCGGCTGGGACGCTTCCAGCGCATCGCCCTGCTTGCCGCCGGGCTCGCCCTCGCGAGCTGGAGCGCCCAGGCCCAAGACACCGTCAAGATCGGGTTTCTCGGCCCCTTGTCCGGCGGCGACGCTGCGCAAGGTCTTTCGGCGCGCAACGGCTTTCAGCTCGCAATCGATCAAGCCAATCATTCGAATTTGCCTTTCAAGATCGAGCCGGTGATCCTTGATGACGCCGCCGATCCTCAGACGGGCGTCGCAGCTGCCTTAAAACTGACCAACGACCCGCACGTCGTGGCTGCGACCGGACACTGGAACAGCGGCGTCGCCTTGGCAACGATCCCAATATTCAGCCGCGCCAACATCCCGTTTATCGTCTGGGGCGCGATCAGCCCCAAGATCACCGAGAAGAGCAACCCGATGGTGACGCGCGTGGCTCCCACGCTGACCAACACCAACGCGCCGCTCGCCAAGTGGGCCGCCGAGCAGGTTGGCAAGAAGATCGCCATCATCTCGGACACGACCGATTATGGCATTGCGAACGTGAAGTCCTTCGACAAGTTTTTCACAGAAGCCGGCGGCACGATCGTGGCGACCGAAACGGCGCCGGTCGGAACAACAGACTTTCGCACGGTGTTGACGAAGATCAAGGCTGGCGCTCCCGACGCGATCTACTTTGGCGGCGTGGTGACCGAGGCCGGCCTTGTCAGACAGCAGATGGTTGAGCT
>CAWIKX010000004.1:0-35705 GCA_963836695.1 uncultured Alphaproteobacteria bacterium | reverse complement strand
CTCATCAACCAGCCCCGGCGGATCATGTCGATCGGCCTTCGGGATTGGGCCTGTCGGTCATGATCTCCAGAGTCTCGGTATAACTTAGCGCCGTAGCGCTCATAACCCGCGAGAACAATGAACGACGACCGCCAGTATGCGCCTGCCACGCTGCGCAATCGCGATTTCATTCTCGATGTTCTTCGTGATGTCCTGCCGACAACGGGCGCCATCCTCGAGATCGCGAGCGGCTCGGGCGAGCACATTGTTCATTTTGCTAGAAATCTCCCGGACCTCGTTTTCCAGCCTTCCGATCCTGATCCGGACGCGAGGCTGAGCGTCGCCGCTTGGGCAAGCGCCGAAGGCGTCGCGAATGTACACGCGCCCCTTGCCCTAGACGTGTCGGAACCAGTTTGGCCAATCGCATCGGCCGACGGGGTCATCTGCATCAACATGGTCCACATTTCGCCTTGGGAAGCGACGCTAGGACTGATGAGATGGGCCGCCGCGGTACTCCCTCCAGGAGCGCCGCTCTATCTCTACGGTCCTTACCTATGCCAAGGGATCCTTACCGCTCCGAGCAATCAAGCATTCGACCGGAGTCTTCGCGACCGCAATCCAAACTGGGGTTTGCGAGATCTCGGAGTGGTCGCCGCGATGGCGCAATCCGTTGGATTCTCGGCTCCCGTTAAGGATCTCAACTCCGCGTGCCGTTCCCGTCTCATCGACCCGACGCTGCGACCGCGACTCTGTCTAACAGCCGTCGAATTGCTGGCGGATCGAAGGGCGTCTCCTCGCCCAGAGTTCTGACGCCGCCCCGTCGGCTCTGGAAATGGGATGAGGGGCGCTAGAGAGGGAGTTCGAACTCTGTGCCCGCCGCGACCAGTGAACGAGACTCGACGGTGTTGACGGCCGATCCCGCGGTCCGGCCCAGCGAAGCCGGTGCAAGGTTTGAGGGGAGACCCGGCTTGGCGAAGGACTGAGCGTGTATGAGACGATTGGCCGACTGATCGGTGCTCGCCGCGACAACCGACACCCGCATCGCTTGCTCGAGAGCAGGCTCGATAATCGCGCCCACGATGATTTTAGCTTCCTCGTCGACTTCCTGGCGTATCCGACTTGCGGCCTCGTCCACTTCATACAGCGTGAGATCCTTGCCGCCCGTGATCGAAATCAGGACGCCTTGGGCTCCATTCAGTGAGGCATCGTCGAATGGTGGGTTGGCGATCGCCGCTTCGGCGGCGCGATGCGCGCGGCGGTCCCCCGCCGCTTCGCCGGCGCCGATCATGGCGATGCCCGTTTCGCTCATGATCGCGCACACGTCCGCGAAGTCGAGATTGACGAGCCCCTCCTTGACCATAAGGTCGGTAATGCAGGAGATGCCGGAGCAAAGCACCTGATCGGCCATCCCGAAAGCGTCGGCGCAGGTTGTCCTCTCGTCGGCGACGCGGAACAGGTTCTGATTGAGAATGATAATCAGCGTATCGACCGCCTCGCGTAGTTCGACGATACCGGCCTCAGCGACCCTCATGCGGCGACCACTCTCGAAGTGGAACGGCTTGGTGACGACGCCGACCGTGAGGATGCCCATCTCCCGAGCCACTGCGGCAATAACCGGGGCAGCGCCTGTGCCCGTGCCGCCGCCCATGCCAGCGGCGAGGAAAACCATGTTCGAGCCGGCCAAAGCAGTCGCGAATTTCCTCCAACGCCTCCTCGCCGCCGCCTTGCCGATCTCCGGCCTGGAGCCGGCGCCGAGACCCTCATCGGGGCGCGGCGAGCGCGTCTCGTGATGGGGGTTCGGGCCCGACGTCTAGCGACCAACGATCGTCGCCAGGCGCAGGGCCCGTTTGAGCCAGTTACTTGGTGTTCTGGAGGTCGACGATGTCCTTGGGAACCTCGCCGGTCTTCAGGTAGGCCTGGACATCGTCGTAGCCTTTGACCTTCGAGGCGTCGAAATAAAGCTGCTCATAGTCGCCGGTCTCCGGCGGAATGAGCGGCAGCTTCGCGTCCGGCGTGAATTTGATCTGCTTCGCGAGGATCGCCTTCACCTCCGCGTCAGAAGCGCCAAGCAGGGTTCGCGCGTTGGGATTGGGCCAGACGCGCAGCTTGAGATACTGGATGCCTTTCTGATCCAGCGTCCCGTTGAGATATTGGATGGCCTCGGGGATCGCAAAGGCGCCGTAATAGGGTGGGCGTTCCGTCGACATCATGGCCTCGTCGTCGGCTATAGCCTGGATGAAGCGACGTCGCCGTCCCTCGAGGCTATGCGACCGTCGAGCGGTTCACTCCGACCCGCGGCCCTTGATCGCCTGCATCGCGCCGAGACCCAGCGTCCGAATAGGTGAAGATGAAATCCATCTGGCCGTGGGTGAAGCGCTGCAGAAATCCCTGCATCACGCCCCGGCCGCCGTCGTTCGACCACTTGCCTTCCTCAGTCGAGAGAATCTTGACGTCGGGGTAGTTTGACAGAAGCTCGCGAAGCGCGGTGCCATCCAACATCTGCTCGGCCAAAAGCTTCTTCAGTTTGGCGTTCTCGTCCTCAAGCTGCTTCAGCCGTTTGGCCTCGGAGACATCCATGCCGCCGTACTTGGCCTTCCAGTTGTAAAGCGTCGCTTCCGAGACGCCATGCCTGCGCGCCAGATCCGCAGTCTTCGCACCGGCCTCGTGCTCCTTCAACACCCCAATGATCTGATCTTCCGTGAACCGTGCTCACTTCATCTGTCCGTCCTTCAATAAGGCCGGACTCTAAATCCCCATGATGGAAAATCTCAGCGGCAGGTCACTCCACTCGCGCCCCACGGCGTAAAACTAGCCCAGGCTCTAAGAGCCGTTGGATGAAACTTCAGTGGCAGGTCAGGATCAAGCTGCTTTCGCCCGCCGCGCCAACTTTTCCGCGAGCTTTCGCAATTGCTCCAGATCGCTTTGATCGTCGGCCTCGTCCGTTGAGCCTACGAGGCCGCGAATGATCTCAGCTTGCCGGGCGGCAGGAATTTCGCCGTAGCTAGAAAACGTCGTCAGGCAATTCTCGTGGCCGAGATTCTGTGACCAAGCCTTGAACTGTTCCGCGTCGAGCTTCAATTCATAAGCGAATTGGACAAGCGTGCTCCGCAACGAATGCGGATTGAAATAGGGCAACCCGGCGAGCATGCTGGCTTCGCGAAAGATTGCTCGAACCGGGTTCGCGTTTGCCCAATGCGCCCGATCAAGGCCGACCGCGCAAAATTCGAGATCCTCGCCGGGAGCGACCTTCGATTTCGGAAAGAGTGGGTCTTCCGGCCCGAAGCCTTTTTTCTCGCGCAGGAAGGTGAGCCAATCGACGAAGACCTGGCGAGTGTCCTCGCCGACTGGGAAGAACCAAGTCATGAAGGTCTTCGCCCGCTTTGTTCGTACGTAGCGCGCATCCTGTTGGATCAATTCATTCTCAATGTCGATGTGCTTCAACTTGAAGGAGACGATCGCCCGGTCGCGGGCGCCTGAAACGAGCGCGAAGGCGATCACTGCACGGTCGCGTTGTTGAATTTCGGTCGCCATCGGGACGGCTTCGATCATCGCCCGTATCTGTTTGAGCGTCGGACAGACCTTGTATCGGCGCGCCGTGGCGACTCTCGAGAGGTTGTCGGGCGAATTGAAATATTCGGCGTCCGCGAGCTTGATTCGCGACCGATAGCCCTGCTCTTGGGAGAGCCATGCAAAAGAGACCTTCAGCGCGGCGAATGTCGAATAAATGGTCGAAGCCGATAAAGGTTCGCCAGTTCTTACGTTCCGCGTCGTCCTCAGATGCGCCTTGAATGCGCGCACCTGCTCGACGTGAAACTTCTTGAAGTCGCGAAACTTGGAATGTTCCTCGAAGCGGTCAATCGCCTTGGCGACAGCATCAAGAGAGGCTTCGTCCCGACCTGGGGGAATGCCTGAGATTGCCTGTTCCGATTGCCTGCGGGCTTCGAGGGGATCGCGGCCGCCTGCCAAGATCGCGCGCGCTTCGTTGCAGCGGTCCCGCGCCATGGCCAGTGTCACGCCCTTTGCGGGCGAACCGAGGCCCATTTCCTTTAGCTTCCCTTCGCGCCGATAAAGGAACATCCATTGCTTCGATCCGCCATCCCGAACAACGAGGTAAAGCCCGTTTCCCGTCTGAATAGCGGCCCCTCTCTTTCGCCGCCGCGATCGCCCGCGCCGTCAGAAGGTTCTGCTTGCGTTGCCGCGTCTTGGCCATGACCGCTGACCGCTCCAACCTGCCCCAACATTTGCCCCAACTAAAGGCACAGCTTGGGGCGAACGTCAATGAACAGGCTTGGGCGAGATGCGGCGCTGCGCCCTTGATTGCCTACCATTTCTGGGTCGAAGCCGCACAATTGAGAACACAGGTCAGGCGGACGCCCGCTCCGCCATGAATCACAGCCCTACTGCGCGAGGAATCCGCCGTCGACCGCGAGCGTATGCCCGGTGATCATCGCCGCTGCGGGACTGACGAGGAAGGCGATCGCCGCCGCAATATCGGCTGGCTCCGCGAGCTTGCGCAAAGGGGTCATCGCCTCGATGCGGGCGACAAGCTCCGGGTCCTTGAGAATGGGTCCGATCAGGTCGGTGCGCACGTATGTCGGCGCGACCGCATTCACGCGAATGGCGTGCGGCGCCCATTCGACCGCGAGCGCGCGCGTCATGTTGACGATCGCGCCCTTGGTCGCCTGATAGGACACGTTGGGATAGAGGCCGCCGCCGGAAAGGCCCATGATCGAGGCGACGTTCACGATCGCGCCGCCGCTTCCGGCCGAAATCATCGGGCTCGCAGCGGCGCGCGCGCACAAGAAGGATCCGGTCAGATTGACCGCGAGAACCTTCTCCCAATCGCCAAGCGAAAGGTCGACGGCCGGCCGCCGGATCGCAATGCCGGCATTGTTGACGAGAATGTCGAGGCGACCCTCGCGCTCAAGAGTTGTCTCCACCATCGCGTTGACGCTCGCCTCGTCGGCGACGTCGGCGACGATCGCGGTCGCATGAAAGCCAAGCGCGCGGATGTCCGCCGCCGCGGCCTCGGCCGTTTCCTTGTCGAGATCCGCCAGGACGAGGCGCGCGCCGGCCGCGGCCAGGGTCTCCGCGGTCTCGCGGCCAATGCCGCGGGCGGCCCCCGTCACGATGGCGACGCGGCCATCGAGACGCATCCAATCCCGGACATCCACCATTCCCATGCTCTCCAGCGAAAGAAGCGCGCTTACGGCGCCTGCGCGCCGCGCGTGTTCACGTGAATCGCATAGAGCGACGTATGCCCGCAGATGTACAGCCGGTCGCGCGTCGGACTGCCGAAGCAAACATTGGCGACCTTTTCCGGAACAGGGATTTTGCCGATGAGATCACCGTCGGGCGTGATGCAATGAACGCCGTCGCCCGCGCTCGTCCATATATTGCCGTCGATATCGACGCGGAAGCCATCCGGAATGCCGGGAGAGACTTCGGCGAGCACGCGGTTCTTGCCGAGCTTGCCGTCCGCGACCTCGAAGACGCGGACGTGGTGGGGCCACTCGGGGTTCGGCCAGAAGCCGGAATCGGCGATGTAGAGAACTTTCTCGTCGGGCGAGAAGGCAAGCCCGTTCGGGCGCCGGAAGTCGTCGACGACGACCCGCAGCGAGCCGTCGCGAGGGTCGAGGCAATAGACATTGCAACTTCCGATCTCGCTCTCGGCCTTACCGCCTTCATAGGCCGCGCTTATGCCGTAGGTCGGATCGGTGAACCAAACCGTGTCGTCCGACTTCACCACCACGTCGTTTGGAGCGTTGAGCCGCTTGCCCTGATAGCGGTCGGCGAGGACGGTGATGGTCCCGTCATATTCGGTGCGCGTCACCCGACGGCCGCGATGCTCGCAGGTGATGAGCCGGCCTTGCCGGTCGCGCGTATTGCCGTTGGAGAAATTCGAATCACTGCGGAAGGTGGTGACCCGCGACGTCTGCTCGTCGAAGCGCAGGATCCGGTTGTTGGGAAGATCGCTGAACAACAGGCAACGCTGGTCGGCGAAATAAACGGGGCCTTCTGCCCAGCGCAGGCTCGTATGCAGCTTCTCCAGAAACACGATCGGGATCGTGTAAGGAACGAAGCGCTTGTCCAGCGTTTCGAATGGCTCCATGCGCTTCTCCTCGCATCAACCTGCCCCGGGCTTCGCGGCCGTTGCGGCGCGTTGGCGCCGTTGGGCGGCATAGACCGAGAGACCGACCGCCACGACCAGGATGCCGCCGTTAAAGAAATATTGGACGTAGAAAGGCGCGCCAAGCTGCTGCACCCCAGAGAACGAAAACGCGAGCACGAGCACCGAAAGCAAAGTGCCGATCACATTGACCCGGCCTGGCTTGATCGAGGTGGCGCCAAGCAGGCTCGCAGCGAATGCCGGCAGCAGGTATTCGGGACCTACGCTCGGCGTTCCGGTCTGAAGAATGCTGCCGAGCACAACGCCAGCGAAGCTGCTCAATAAGCCAGCGACAATGAACGCGCCCGTCACATGCCGTCGAATGTTGATGCCGGTGAGCTCGGCGGCGCGAACATTGGCGCCGATGACATAGAGGTTGCGGCCGACCGGCAGACGCTCCGTCACGATCCACAGCGCCACCGCAATAATCGCGACATAGACGGCGGGAAGCGGAACGCCATGGACGATCTGAGTGAGCCCCGTGAAACTGTCCGGCAGGCTCATGCCCGGAATCTGTTCGCCGTTGGTGTACCAGTTGGTGACGCCATAGAGCAGCGTCCCTGTGCCCATGGTGGCGATAAACGAATCGATGCGGAAGAACGTCACCAGAAGACCGTTGACGAAGCCCACCAGCAGGGATGCGAGCAGGATCAGCGCGGCGGCCACGGGCCACGCCAACCCCTGGTTGACTTGCAGGCCGACGCTCAGCACCTGCGCCATGCCGAGGTGGTAACCGATCGAAAGGTCGAACTGCTTGGTTGCAAGGGGCACCATCGCAGCGAGCGCCAGGATGGCCGTCACCGATTGGCTGACGAGAATCGCGTTGAGGTTGGTGGCGCTGAAGAAGCTCGACGGCCGAAGGAGACCAAAGACGAGCATGATCAAGAGAAAGACAAACAAGAGCCCGTAGTTCGCGAGAAGATTGGACACTGTCCCGCTTGACGCGCGGGCGCCCGAGAGCGCCGGGGCGCTGCGCTGGAGTGTGGGGTTCGCCATGTTCTCCTCCAGCTAGTTTCTTTGCGCCGGCTCAGCGGCCATAGACGATCGCGTGAGCAGGCTCTCCACAGTGAGCGCCGGTCCCGCGAGGTCAGCCGTGATCATGCCTCGGCCGATGACAAGGGCGCGGTCGCACAACGTGGCGACCTCCTCGAAATCCGACGAGACGACGAGAACTCCGGCCCCCTCGGCCGCAAGGTCGCGCAGCATGCGATGGATGATCCCCTTCGCGCCAATGTCGACGCCAGCGGTCGGCTCTTCCATGATGAAAAGGCGCGCGCCGGTCGCGAGCCAGCGGCCAACGAAGACCTTCTGTTGATTGCCGCCGCTCAGCCAATCAATGAGCGCCGCCCAGTTGCGCGGACGCACGTCGAATTGATCGAGAATGCCGTTCGCTTCGCCCGCCTCCCGCCTTCCGTCGATCGGCGTGAAAGCGCCGCCGGCCACGGCGCCAGCATTTGGAAACAGGTTTTCGCGCAGCGACATGCCGCTCAGCGCGCTCTCGCCGAGCCGGTCGCCCGGCAGAAGGGCGATGCCTTTTCGGATGCGCTCGCTGATCGACAAGCCCGCGGGCACAAGCTCTGGGCCGAGGGTGATCGCTCCACCGGTTTGCGGATGGGCGCCGAAAATCGTCCGGCCGATCGCTTCGTGGCCCGCGCCGCGCAGGCCTACGAGCCCAACGACCTCTCCTTGCCCGACTGCGAATGACAGCGGCCCTTGATCGCCGGTGAGAAGGTTCTCCACCTGAAGCAAAGGCGCGCCGGCGCGAACGCTGTCGACGGATTGGTAATGCAGTTCGAGGTCGCGGCCGAGCATGTCCCGTATGATGGATTTGGGCGTCGCGTCGCCAATGTCGCTCGATCGAACGAGTTGGCCATCGCGGAGGACCGTCACCCGATCGACGAGACCGAACAATTCGTTCAAACGGTGGCTCACGTAGAGGATGCTCGTTCCCGAGGCTCGGAGCCGCCGCAGAACCTCAAACAGATGAAGCGCGTCGGGTCCAGGCAGCGAGGCGGTCGGCTCGTCGAGGACGACGACGCGAGCGTCGCGCGACAGCGCTCGCACGATGCCGAGGATGGCTTTGCCTGCGGCGCTCAGCGAACCGACAGGGGCGCGGGGGTTCGGCGGATCGACCTGCATGGCGCCATAGATCTGCTCGGCCTGCCGCCAAACCTTGTTCCAGGAGATAAGGCCGCCAGAGGTGGGAAATCCAGCTACCAGCGACACATTCTCGCCGATGCTCAATTCATCGACCAGGCCAAGGTCCTGATGGACAAACGCGATCGGCACGGGTTCCGAATGGGGATGGACCGGGCACCCACTCACGAGGATCTCGCCCGAATCGGGCTGATAAAGACCGGCGAGAAATCTTGATTAGCGTCGACTTGCCGGCGCCGTTCTCGCCGACCAGGGCGTGGATCTCGCCTAGGCTAATTGTGAGGTCCACGCCATCCAGGGCAAGCGTGCTGAGAAAGCGCTTCGTGAGACCCCTGATCTCGATCGCGGGAGGCGCCTCAGTCACCATGGCCTTTCGTTGAATGTCCTATTTTTAGTTGCGGTCGCTTGCCGCCAGCGGCCCACGGAGACGGGCGCCCATCGGACCGCCCAGGCGATCATAAGGCAGACTTTCGACAGCCCTTATGACCGCCTCGAGGCAAACTTAGTTGCAGGCCTTGTTCTCCCCCTTCCAGATATTCTCATAGTGGCAGGCGAAATTATTGCTCGGCACGAATTCGTTGTTCTTGCCCCCCTCGGTGTCCACATTGTCTTTCACAATAAGAAACACTGGCTGGAGGAAATGCGCAGGCTCCTGCCCCGCCATGGCGCGGATCACGGCGTCCATCGCTTCGTAGCCAAAGAGCGAGCTCGGCTCGGGCACGCTGGCGACCTCGAACCCGCCCTTGCGGATCATGTCATAGGCCGACGGCGGAGCATCAGCGCCCACGAGCTTGATCTTGTCCGTTGAGGCGCCGGCGGCGCGTAGAGCCGCCGCGACGTTGGTATAGTAACCGTCGCAGCAGGTCGTCATCCACCAGCTGTCGCCGTATCGCGCGAGCAGTCCAGAGACAGCGGCGCTCATCCGCGCGGAAGCGTCGCCGAGCGGCATGTTGATGGTCTCCAGCATCCTGCAGCCAGGACAGTTGGCGATCGGCGTGGTTGTCGCCTTCGCCTTGAAGCGGGCGATGGCGTAACTGTTGTCGACCATGTGTATGTCGTTGGCCTTGCCGTCGGACTGAGCAATCACATAGGCCGCCTCGGTTCCACCGATTTCGGCTGGATTGGAGACAATGTTTTGATAGAGACCGAGTTCAGGGCTTGGGCCTGGAAAAGCCGTCGCGTGGATGCCGATCACTGGAATGTGGCGGGCCACCGCGTCTTTGATCGGCTTCTGCAGGGCGTTGGCGTCGGCCGGCGTGATGATCGCGGCCGGGTTTGCCGCGAGCGCCTGCTGCATTGCAGCCAATGTGCCGCTCACCGTGCCCTGGCCGTTGAACGTCATCACCGTCCAGCCGAGCGCTTTCGCGCCTGCCTCAACCCCTTTGCCCCAAAGAACATGCGGCGTGTAGGACTGGTCGGGCGAGACATAGGCGATGGTGAAGGCGCCTGATGGGGCCTTGGGTCCGTCCGTTGGGCCTTTCCATTCGGTCTGCGGTTTGGTGCGCTCGGCGACGATTGCCTTCGCCTCGTCCACCGACATCTTGTCCTGAATGACCGGCTCTGGCCAATCCGGATAGGGCTCAGCTCTTGTCTCCGCGAAGGCGTAACTGGACGCGAGCCCCACGCCGCCGAGCGCGACGCCGGCCAGCGCTCGGCGCGCGAACCCTCCTTCAAGCATGCGCGCCCACGGATCATTCAACATGTGCATCTCCTCCTCATTGTGATCTTTTCGATCGTTTCCCTGACTGAGATCGTATCAGAGTGCGCCTATTCCGCCGCCACCTTGCGCGGCTCTTCCCGCCGCCCATCCATGTCCCCCGCGGCGCTCCGGAATTTGCCGGCGCCCCCGGCATCCTGCATGGCGCGTAGATGATAGAGGGTCGTGTTGTCGATGATATCGACCATATCGTAGGTGATGGCTTTGTCGGTCGGAATGTCGCGACGCAACTTCGCGCCCGTCAAAAGCCCGAGCGGAACAACGTTTTCGGCTTTCGACGTCTCGTAGAGGTCATTCAACGCGTAGACGGAAGAGCCGCCTGCGCCATCAATGGCTTCGCCCGCTTTCAGCGGTCGCTTGGCGGCGCCAAACACTTCCGTGACCAGGCCAAGTTTCGGCACGATCGTCGGATGCCCGAACTCGACCGCGTTAACGACAGACAGTGGGATCTCATTCGTCACAAGGTGATAGGGCGTATACATGTTGTAGTAGCCATCCGACCCCGTGACGTCGAGATAGTTGAGATCCTCGCGGATCTGAGGATGGTCGGTGTAAACGCAGAGGAACACGCCCGGCGTCACACTGCGGTCGAAATCAATCGAGCCATCGGGACGCTTCAGCGGGCGGGCGTAGTCGACCACGCCTCGATGGTTGAGGATGCCGCCCTCGCTCTTCGGCCGGAAAAGCTTGGGGATCTCGTTCACACCGGCAACCGGTCCGTGCATACCGCGAATGTCGGGGATGAGGCCGGTATAGTTCGAGATGCAAGCCATCTCAATCATGGTCTTGGTGGCGTCGCGGAAGGTGACGAGGAAGTGCGGATTGACGCCGAGACGCTTCGCGTCCTCCGCGACGCTGTCGGGCGTCGCATACCGATCGAACTGCCCGATGCTGGACGGCGCCTTGCCGACAGCGACGACCTCGAAGCCGAGGCCAGCGTACCGGTCATAATATTCGGCGATCAGACCTGGCTCATCGCCGGAAGACACCGTGTAAACGACGCCAGCGGCTTGAGCCATTTTGTACAAGATGGGACCTACGACCACGTCCGTCTCGACGTTGAGCATCACGATGTGTTTGCGCGCCATGATCGACCGCATCGCTACGCGGGCGCCGATGTCCGGATTGCCGGTCGCTTCAACGACAACGTCGATTGGAAGGTCCGCAAGGATCTCCGCGTCCTGAGCCGCCACAGGCTTACCGCTTCGAATGGCGTCCGCCGCGGCGCCAGCCGAGTTGGTGACCACGACATCCTCGCGCCGATGCCCGCAAAGCTCGAACGCCCGAACGACCCGCTCGGTGCTGATGTCCGCGATGATCGCGTTGCGGATGCCCTTCATGAGGCCGATCTGGCAGATCGCGCCCGTCCCCATGCGGCCCGCCCCGACAAAGCCGACCTGGATTGGCCTGTCCTGCTCGGCCCGGCGATCCAACGCCTGCTTAAACATCTCGCTCCCGCTTTTGTTATTCTGAATATCTGATATTGTGACGTTAACGAACAACGGCTGTCAAGCCGGCTGCCGGGAGGATGAGATGAAGGTTCAAACCGTCGAGACGCCGGCGCCGTTGACGCGCGTTTACGGCAACGTGCGGGGAAGCGTCCCGAAACACGAGCAAGCCGCGATGGGCCTTGGAAGCTGACGAGCCGTGGGTTTGGGGCGCAATCCGCTCATGAGTGATGCTGGAACGCTCATCAGGCCTGTTAGCCGCGCGACGCTCCCGCAGGAGATCGTGAAGGCGCTGACCGACCTGATCATGAAGAGGGTCTGGAAGCCCGGCGATCTCATCCCTTCCGAGAAGGAGTTGGCGATCCGATTCCAGGTCGGGCGATCGACGATCCGGGAGGCGGTGAAAAGCCTCGTGGTGCTCGGCGTCCTCGAGGCGCGCGCCGGCGAAGGCTCCTTTGTCCGGGAGCCGACGTCGGAGCTTCTCTCCGGCGGCTTTCGCTGGGGGCTTCTGCTCAGTGAGGGCAATCTCGATGACTTCGTCGACGTTCGCGTTTTGATCGAGGTGGAATGCGCGCGCCGCGCCGCCGCCAACAGGACGGATGATCTCGTTACGCAACTCCATGACGCGATCGAGGAGATGCGGGCCGAGCCCATGGATCACAACGCGTTCATGGAGAGCGATACGCGTTTCCATCTGGCGATTGCTCACGCCGCCCGGAACCCGATCTTCGAGACCGTCGGCTCGACCATCCAGTCGATTGTCCGGATCTGGTATCCCAAGACCTATTACATCCCCGACACCAAGGGGCGCACCATCGCCGAGCACCGCGCAATCGCGGATGGCGTCGCCACAGGCGAAATGGACGCTGCGGGACAAGCCATGCGCGCGCACCTTACCGCCGCGGCTGAGCGCCTGCGCACCCTGCTGCCGGCGCGAGAAACTTGAGGTCAGCCTAAGCTCGCGGATACAACCAAAGCGGGAATTCGGTGTGCATAAGCGCTAGCAAAACGAGGCTAAACGCGCCTAAACGCTAGTAAATTTGCTAGCGTTTACTAGCGTTTATTTTTACGAATCGAGGCTTTTCAATGGGTTACGAGCAAAGAAATTAGGAAAAATCGCCTTTTCGCATTGTCTCGCGCGGCAGGTTGTGGATCGCCATTTCAAACAGCCACGCCTTTTCGCCCGACTATCAGCGAGCGGAATGAGATTGCTTCAGGCAAAATGAATAGCGAATATTTCTGATTTTGTCAAGCGATTTCGCGGAATATTCTGGCTGTTCGCACCCGCCTTTGCCGGCGCGTTCTTAACGGATCGACGGGAGCGCCATCCGGTTGGTGAACACCGGCCGGCTCGCTCAGCGCCAGCCGAGCGCCGGGGCGACATGGGTCAGGATCGCCTCGATGACATGCGCATTGTAGGCGACGCCAAGCTGGTTCGGCACGGTCAGAAGGAGGGTGTCGGCCTCCGCGATGGCCTCGTCTCTTCTCAGTTCATCGACGAGAAGGTCGGGCTCGGCGGCGTAGCTGCGGCCGAAGATCGCGCGTGTCCGTTCGTCGATAAAGCCGATCTGATCTCCCTCCTCGCCGCCTCGGCCGAAGTAGGCGCGATCGCGATCGTTCAGAAGCGCGAAGATGCTGCGGCTGACCGACACGCGAGGTTCGCGCGCATGTCCCGCTTCCTTCCAGGCGGCGCGGAAGGCTCGAATCTGGGCGGCCTGCTGGACGTGGAAGGGCTCTCCGGTCTCGTCGTTCTTGAGGGTCGAGCTTTGCAGGTTCACCCCGAGTTTCGCCGCCCAGATGGCGGTGGCGTTGGAGCCGGCGCCCCACCAGATCCGCTCGCGCAAGCCGTTTGAATGGGGCTCGAGACGCAAGAGACCAGGCGGGTTGGGGAACATCGGCCGCGGGTTGGGCGCGGCGAAGCCTTCGCCGCGCAAGAGGTCAAGGAAGACCTCCGCATGGCGCCGGCCCATGTCAGCGTCGCTCTCGTGCTCCGCTGGGCGATAGCCGAAATGGCGCCACCCGTCGATCACCTGCTCGGGCGAGCCGCGGCTGATTCCGAGTTGCAGCCGCCCGCCCGCGATGAGGTCCGCCGCCCCCGCGTCCTCGGCCATGTAGAGCGGGTTCTCGTAGCGCATGTCGATGACCGCCGTGCCGATCTCGATGCGGCTGGTCTTGGCGCCCACCGCCGCCAACAACGGGAAAGGCGACGCGAGCTGTCGGGCGAAGTGGTGAACGCGGAAATAGGCCCCGTCCGCGCCAAGCGCCTCCGCCGCGACGGCGAGGTCGATCGATTGCAGGAGCGCATCCGCCCCCGAGCGCGTCTGCGATTGCGGCGAGGGCGTCCAGTGCCCAAACGAGAGGAACCCGATGCTCTTCATGCAAGCCGGAGCCTAGCGAGAACGGACTGCACCGAGCAAGCGCCTCGCTGCCAGAATGCGCAATGCTCTATGCTCGGGCCCATCGCCTCGATAGGGTCTACGCTTCGGGCGAAAGCGAGCCTAAGGGGGTCGCACGGCAAGGCCGGAATGCGCGCCAAAGCTTCCTTTCCGGTGCGAGCGTGAAATAGGCTTCACCGCCCGACGCGGAAGACCTGCCACGCATCTAGGGCCGCCCTCATTCGAATCGCGACCGCTCACTTTTCCGGCATTCCTGCCTTGCGCAGGCCGTCGTACATCCGCTCGCTCACCCCAGCTGGGAGCCAGTGCTGTGACTCGAGGTGCGCCTTCCATGCCGCGATCGTCTTGAGCGGACCGGTGGTGGGCAGCGCAAGGTAGCGCTGCAGCGCCTCGCGCGCTTGCGCATCATGATCGGTTAAGGCGAGCGCCGCCACAAGAATCGTATGCGCATACGGGGGATAGTTCGGGTTGATCGCGATCGCCTGGCGAGCCTGTTCAATCGCCTGGTCATAACGCTTCAGCCCGAAATTGGCCGACCCCTCGCCGGCGTACCAATAGACGAGCGCCCGATCGTAGGGGCTCACCCGCATCGCGTTGTCGAAAGATTCAAGGCTTTTGTCGAATTCCCCCAGGCGTAGGTGGACCCACCCTAGGCCGAAGTCGATGTCTGCGTTGGAGGGGTCCAAGGCGCGCGCGCGCTCGAATTCGGCGCCGGCCTCCGCGTCGTGCCCCTGGGCCAGAAGGACCCAGCCGTCCTCGTCGCGAGCCAAAGCGTCATCTGGATCAAGGGCGACCGCCTTCGCCTCCAATTTGTCGGCCCGCTCGAGGTCGCCCATAGGGTCGCCGGAAACGCCAAGCGCCGCCGGCACCAAGAACTTGATCCCCAATGCCGTCAGGGCGCGGACATTGTTGGGATCGATGGCGAGCGCCTGTTGGCAGAGCGCGAAGGCCGCATCCGCCTCCTTCCCGATCGATCCTGCCTTCCATTGGCCGGCGGAGCATTGGAGAGCCAGGTCCTCGGCGTCGCGATTGGCGGAGGGCCTGTGCTTGAGGCGTGCGCCCTCGGCCTGGACGAGCTGAAAGACGAGTGTGTTCGCCAGATGGGCGACGATCGCATCCTGCGTCTGCAACAGATCGGCGCGCGGCGTGTCGAACTCTTCGGCCCAAAGATGCGCGCCACTGCCGGCGTCAATGAGCTGCGCATTCACCCTCATCCGATCGCCGCTCGGCTGCACCGAGCCTTCGAGGACATAGCGCACGCCCAGATCCTTGCCGATCGCCTTGGCGTCGACCGGCTTGCTCTTGAAGGTCATGGCGGTGTTGCGGGCGATGACGAAAGTCCCGTAGATACGCGCGAGACTGGTGGTCAGGGCGTCGGTCAGGGCGTCGACGAGGTAGTCCTGCCCCGGATCGCCCGAGAGATTGGCGAAGGGCAGCACGACGATCGAAAGCCGCGCGGCCTCGGCGGGCGTCTTCGCAGCGACGCTTGCGAGACGGTTCGCATTGAGGAACCACCACGCGCCGGCCGCGATCACGATGAGCAACGCCCCGAGGGCGGCGGCGAGCGGCGCGAGCCCGGAACGCCTCGTCTGCGGCGCGGGAGCTGCGGGCGTCACGGGCTCCGCTGGCTTCGGCTTTGCAGGGACCCCGACCTGCAGCGAATAGGCTCGGATCGGCCGGTCGATGTTCTTGAGTTGGGTCGGGCCGAGATCGGTGACCTCCATCTCGAGCCTGCCGCTCACCTGCCGATAAGCGTCCTCCGAAAGACAAATCGCGCCAGGCGCGGCGATCCCCTCAAGCCGCGCGGCGATATTGACGCCGTCGCCCATGAGGTCGCCGTCGCTCTCCTCGACGACGTCGCCGACGTGAATCCCGACCCGGAATTCGATTCGCCGGTCGTCCGGCAAGCCGGCGTTGCGCTCGATGAGGCCGTTTTGAACCTCGATCGCGCAGCGGACCGCGTCCACGACACTGCGGAACTCGATGATGCTGCCGTCGCCAGTGCGTTTGACAGTACGGCCGTGATGAGCGGCGATGGCCGGGTCGATCAGGTCACTGCGAAGGCCTCGGAGACGCGCGAGGGTTCGATCCTCGTCGGCGCCGGCAAGCCGACTGTATCCGACGACATCCGCAACCAGGATCGCCGCGAGCTTTCGGCTCTCGCTCATTGCGCCCCTCCGCCACCGGAAGATTGGCACAAAATTATCGGCCCGATCTTGGGCTACTCCCTGGGATAGAAAAGGTCAACGATGATTACATCCGCGCCGGAGATCGCCGCGCGTAACGCATCCTGCCAGTAGCAGCTAGCAGAGATGCTCGAGCAGCCAGTCCGGCTCGCCGAAGGCGCCGGACTTGGAAGCGCAGAACGTTCCTGACCAGAGGCCGGACTCCATGCGGGAAAAGGGAACGCCATGGAGAAATTCACCCTCCACGCGAAGCCGGGTCGCTTTCAGGACGCGACAAAGGCCGGCGAATGTCTCCCCGCCGATCACCGTCAGTCCGCCGAGCGGCGGGAGCTGGCCGGCAAGCCGCTCCACGCCGCGGGCGATGCGCTCCGCCGCCTCCGACTCGGTCAGGCCCGACGGCAAGGCGGGCAGGACAACGCAGCATCCGAATACCTCAAGCGTGGTCCGGACGCGGTCGACGAAACCTGGTTCGTCCGCCATGGGCGCCAGGCAGTCCGGCCGCGCCGCGCCGAAGACTTCCAGCTGGCGAAGGGTCACCGGGTGACGCGAGCCGACAATCACCAGATGCGGTTGATTTAGAGGTTGCGCAGCGCGGGCCGGCTCGCGCGCGAGAGCCCTCGCGAGGCCCGCCGCGCCGCACCAGAGCGTCGCGGGTTCGTTGCCGAAGCGCTTCACAATGGCGTCGAGGTCGGTGTCCCTTTCCGCGTCGAGCACGACCACTTCGCAGTCGACGCCGCGAGACGAAACGCCATGACGCTCAAGCTCGGACGCGATGTCCTTGACCAGTACGGGGTCGCAGGACGATTGCGCCAGCATCTGAAGGCCGCCTCGAGTGAGCCGGCTCTGAGCGGGAACGGCGGGCGCGAGCACGATCCGGCGGAACATGCGGGACTTGACGATCTCCGCAAGCTCGGCGGCCCAATGCCCGCGTAAGAGACTGTCGATCTTCTTGAACGCGAGATCCGCATTCGCATAACAATGCAGGCTGTCGCGCGTGCATCCGACCGCGGTCTTTTCATCGCCATCACGGCAGGAGAGATCCAGGGCAAAGGAGCGGTCGGGCGCTGTAATTGTCTGATCTAGCAGAACCGGCAACGAGCCGATGGCGCCGGTGAACTGAGCCGCGGTGTCGAGTGCTCCCGTGAGATCGTCGGCGATCAAGCGTAAAGTCGTCATGCGACCGCTTGCGCCGCCCTGCCCTTCGACGAAACGACCTTCACCTCGAGGCCGAGATCCCGCACGCGCGCGATCTCGGCAGGATCAGCGCGGTCGTCGGTGATCAGTTCGTGGACCGCGGTCAGCTCGCAGATTTTGCAGAAAGCAGCCGCGCCGAACTTGGAAGCGTCAGCAAGAAGAACGATCCTGCGCGCAGCCGAGATCATCGCTCGCTTCATCGCCGCAGCCTCCAGCGACGTCTCCGTCGCCGCTGAGCCGCTGATCGCATGCGTCCCGATGAATGCAACATCGACTCTCAGATTGCTGAGGAAACTCTCGCCCGGCTCGCCAAGGACGGTTAGCGATTCCGGCCGCACCGTGCCGCCGAGACAGATGACCCGAATCCGGCTCGAGGCCGACAAAGCCTGGCCGACGCCAAGGTCGTTGGTCACCGCGGTCAGCGCAATGTCGCGCTCAACCGCAGCGCGAGCGGCCGCGAAAACGGTGGAGCTGCTGTCGAAGATGACGCTCTCGCCGGAATGCAGCGTCTGAGCCGCCGCGAGGCCGATCGATTCCTTTTCCGGCCGGTCAAATTCGGCCGTGATCGCCGCCTCGGGCTCGAAGGTCGATTGAAGCTGCTTCTGAATCAGCGCGCCGCCATGCGAGCGCTCGAGATAGCCGCGCGCCTCCAGGTGCTCGAGGTCGCGGCGCACCGTCGATAGCGAAATACCGATCGCCTCCGACAATTCCTGGATCGAGGCGGCTCCGCGCTTGCGGATGTGCTCCAGCATGAAGGCCCGGCGTTGCGCGGGAATGAGCTCAGGGCGGCGTGTCGAGGCCATGGGCTTTTCTGTCAGGCTGAGAGATTCGTACATAGGTGGATCGCTAGCATGATGAGCATGATCGCGCCGAGGCTATCTGGCGGACCGCGCTCTTGAAACGAACTCCTTCCAGTCCGAAGCGTAGATCCCTCGCCTGCGTCGGCGCCCGATTCTGAAAGAAAATGAAAGTTACCGCTCCTTGTCAAGCCTAGCGGAGCCTAGCAGCGCGAAAGCGGTCCTTCGGTAACATAGAATGAAAGATAATGACGTTCTTTGACTTTTCATGGCTTAATCGATGCGCTAGGGTCAAAGCGACAACGAAGGGGGAAAATTGACCGGTCCCAGGATAGCGGTGACATCGGGCGATCCGGCCGGTATCGGCCCGGAGATCATGGCGCGGGCGGCTCACGCCCTGCGTGATCGCGTCGCCGATAAAAAGCTCTCCCTTCTCCTCATCGGCGCGCGCTCGGCCCACCAAAAAGCGCTGAAGCAGCTTGGCCTGGACGATCCCGCGACGCCGGTCTCCACCGCTAAGCCCGACGCCGACCTGCCTCCCATCGGTTTCCTCGACATTGACGCGGCCCGCGTTCCCGTCCCGACCGGCCAGTCGACGGCGGAGGGCGGCCGGATCGCCTATGACGCGATCGCAACCGCCGTGCGTCTTGCGCTCGACGGCGTAGCTGACGCCATCTGCACAGGTCCCATCAGCAAGGAAGCGCTCAACTTCGCGGGCCACCACTATAGCGGCCACACGGAACTGCTCGCCGATCTTACCCATGCCCGCGACAGCGTGATGCTGCTGGTTCACGGCAATATGCGGGTCAGCCACATCACCACCCACACCGCGCTCGAAGACGTGCCTAAACGTGTGACGCCGGAACGGATTGCCCGTGTCGTTGCGCTCACCGACGAGGCGCTGAAGGCGCTGCACGTTCCGCGCCGCCGGATCGCCATCGCGGCGCTCAATCCCCATGCCGGCGAAGGCGGCCTGTTCGGACGGCAGGACATCGATGTCGTCGAGCCGACGATCAAGCGTCTGCGCGAGCAAGGATACGACGTGCACGGACCAGTCCCCGGCGACACCGTCTTCGTGAAACTGCGCGCCGAGCAGTTCGACGCCGTGGTTGCGATGTATCACGACCAGGGACACATCCCGGTCAAGCTGCTCGGCTTCTCCGTCGATAGCAAGACTGGCCGGTGGGAGGCCTTGAGCGGCGTCAATGTGACGCTCGGCCTTCCTATCATCCGCACGTCGGTCGACCACGGCACGGCCTTCGACATAGCGGGCCGCGGAATTGCGAGCGAGACCAGCCTCATCGAGGCGATCGACCTCGCCGTCGCGCTGGCGCGCTCGCGCCAAACAGTAGGGGCTTAAAGGGGCGCGGGCTTGGCGCGCGAGAGATCGAAACAGGTCGGCGCCCTCCCCAGGCGCGGCGGACTTGAAGAGGAGGAACGCGTGATTTCGAAAAGGATACGCAATGCAGTCCTGGCGCTCGCCGCGCCCTTCCTGCTCGCGGCGGGGCCCGCGCTGGCGTCGAAGGATAAGCCAACCATCGGCGTCGTCGTGCCGACGCTCGACGCGCAGTTCTGGAACAACTACATCGACTTCATGAAGAAGGGCGCCAACGAGCTCGGCGTCGATCTGATCGTGCTCAACGCCGACAACAAGCCCGATCAGATGGTGAAGTCGCTGGAGGATCTCGTCGCCAGACCCGCCGATGGCATCATCTTCACCCCCTACTGGGCGACCGCCGCTCGCGGCTTGACCCTCGCCAAGGACGCCAACATTCCGGTCATTCTGACCGATAGCTATCCGGATTTCTCGCCCCAGTCCGAACGCTTCCCCAACTATTGGGCGTTTGTCGGACCAAGCGACGAGAACGCGGGGCGCCAGATGGCCGAAGCCTTGTTCGCCGCCATACCTGCGGACGCCGACGGCAAGAAAGTCATCGGCGTGGTCAACGGCACGGCGGGCACGTCTGTCGCCATTGATCGGCGCAAGGGGCTCGAAGACGCGCTAAAGGCGCATCCGGAGGTCGTCGTGGCCGGCGAGGTGGACGGCAATTTCGTCCGGGACACTTCGCAGACCGTGTTTGAATCGCTCTATCAGGGCCATCCCGACATCAAGGGCGTATGGGCGGCGAACGGCGGCACGGCGACCGGCGTGATGACCGCGCTCAAGAACGCCGGGAAGAAGCCTGGCAAGGACGTCGTCGTCGTCGCCATGGACCTGAACCCGGAGAACGTCGAGGCCGTGAAGAACGGCGACTGCTCTTCGACATCGGCGGCCACTGGCTCCAGGGCGGATTCGCGCTCGTCATGCTCTACGACCAAATCCAGGGCAAGCCGGTGCCCAAGGATCAGGACAACGTGAAGCTCAAGCTTCTGCCCCTGACCAAGGATCGCATCGCCCAGTTCGAGGCGGACTTTCCCCGCGGCGTGCCGCCTTATGATTTCAAGGCGCACTCGCGCGTCTATACCCCGAACGCCGCGCCGGCTTCGTTCGAACTCAAGTACTCCAAGTGAACCTCCCCGCGCGTGCGTGACCAAGTCCGCTTGGCTCGCACGCGCGGACGGCCTAGGCAGGAACGTCGGTGAGGATCGTCGCTGAGGACCTATCGAAGAGCTTCGGCAACACGCGCGCGTTGTCGGACGTGTCGATCGCGCTCGATCCGGGCAAGGTCCATGCGTTCGTCGGCGAGAACGGCGCCGGCAAGTCGACGCTCCTCAAAATCCTCGCCGGCGCCGAGCGGCCGGATTCGGGCCGCATGGTTGTTGACGGCCAGCCCTATGCGCCGAGATCCGTGACGGATGCGACGAGGCGCGGCGTCGGGCTCGTCTTTCAAGAGGTGACCATCAATCCCTCGCTGACGGTTGCGGAGAACATTTTCGCGGGGCGGCTTGCGGGCTTCCGGAGCCTTGGGCTCTTGAGGAGCAGCGCGCTAAATCGCGCCGCCCAGGCGCTGCTAGACAGCTTCTCCGCTGAGATTTCTGTCTCCCAACCGCTGTCCACTCTCGATCTCGGGCAGTGGAAATGCATCGAGGTCGCACGCGCGCTGTCGGCGTCGCCGAAGGCAGTGCTCTTCGATGAGTCGACCGCGTTCCTCAATCACCACGAGGTCGACATCGTTCTCGAAGCGATGCGGGCGCTCAAGCGGCAAGGCCTCGTTGTTGCTTTCGTCTCGCACCATCTCGCCGAGGTCGGCGCCGTGGCCGATGCGCTGACGATCCTCAAGGATGGGCTCAAGGTCGGCGACTTCGAGGCCAGCGGGCTCAGCCGTGAGCAGATCCAGAGCCTCATGGTGGGGCGTGACCTGTCGAAGGGCCTCTTTCCGCCGCACGCGGCGCGTGCGTCTTCCGACAATCTCATGCACTTCGAAGACATCGCGGATGCGCGCCTGAAACCAAGCTCGGTCACGCTTGGCGGCGGTGAGATTGTCGGGATCGCTGGGCTCAAGGAAGCGGGCGGTCAGCGCATTCTGGAAATCGCCGCTGGAGTTAAGCCGCTGCGTTCCGGCGAGATGAGGCTCAGCGGCGCGCCGTTCCGCCCGCGCATTCCCGCCGAAGCCTGGGCCAAGGGCGTCGCCTATCTGCCTGGGGACAGAACGGGCGAGGGGCTGATCGTCGGCGCGAGCGTGCTCGACAATCTCATGATGGCGCGCGAGCCGCGGCGCGGGCCGCTCTTTGACTATGCGCAAGCGAAGAAACTTTCGGGCGCGCTCATCCGGCGGCTATCGATCAAAACCAGAGGACCGCAGACTCGGACGGGCGCGCTGAGCGGAGGAAATTTGCAGAAAGTGGTGCTTGGCAAGTGCCTCGCGGTCGATCCTCGCGTGCTCCTGCTCAACAATCCGACCCGCGGCGTGGATGTCGGGGCGAGGGCCGAGATCTACCGATCGTTGCGCGAGGCCGCCGACCGAGGTCTCGGCATTCTCATTGCGAGCGAGGATCTCAATGAGCTGATCGGGCTTAGCGATCGCATTTTGATCATGCGCGCCGGAGAAATCGTCGCGAGCATCGAGGACCCCGCCTCCGCGTCCGAGGACGCAATCATTCGGCACATGACATGAGGGAGAGGGCCACGACGTCCGCCAAGCTTCATCTCGACGCCGAACAGCCGAAGAGCACGGGCTTTTTCGGACGTGACGGCGTTCGCCGCTTCTTCCCGATCCTTCTCCTTGTCGCGCTTGCGCTCGCCTTCTCGCTCACCTCGTCGCGCTTTCTTCAGTTCAACAATCTCATGATTGTCGCCCAGCAGGCCGTCGTGCTGCTTGTCGCGGCGCTGGGTATGACCTTCGTCGTTATCGCCGGCTCCATCGATCTTTCGGTCGGCGCCATCGTCGCGATCGCCGCGCTGTTTGCCGCGAAAACGTCGGGGAGTATCGGGGTTCTGGCTATCCTTCCGGCCTGCGCGATCGGCGTCGTATGCGGCCTGATCAACGGATTGATCGTTGCGAAGGGCAAGGTCCCCTCCTTCATTGTTACCCTGGGCGCAATGGTCGTCTATCGCGGCGTCGTGCTCTATTTCACCCGCGGCGCGCCTGTCTCTATCGAGAACGAAGCATTTCTCGACGCTTATTCCGGTCGCACGGCCGGAATTCCCAATTCGGTGCGGATTGCCGTGGTCTTGATCGGCGTCGCGGCCTTCATGTTGAACCTGACCGTATTCGGCCGCGAGGTCCGAGCGGTCGGGGGTGGTGAGCGCATTGCGCATTTGAGCGGTATCCGGGTCGACCGGGTCAAGATCCTGATCTTCGTGCTCTCCGGCCTGCTCTACGGCATGGCCGGGCTGCTTCAGGGCGCCCGCGCCATGGCTGCAACCGCCCAACTCGGCGAGGAACTCGAGCTCGACGCGATAGCCGCCGTCGTCGTCGGTGGCACGCCGTTGACCGGCGGCGTCGGGAGCATCCAGGGCACGATCCTCGGCGCGCTCATCATCACCATACTCTCGAACGGAATGAACATTATCGGGCTCGATCCCTATTTCCAGAATATCGTGAAGGGCCTCGTGCTCGTGCTCTCGGTGTTCATCACCATTGACCGCGAGAAGATCGGCATCATCAAATGAGCGCGAACCGGATACACAGAGGAGATCTGCAATGACCATCCAGACCATGCGCGACTTCGGCATCGGCGAAGGCCAGATCTATATCGGCGGCCGTTGGGTCAATTCCACCAGCCGCGATCGGCGTGAGATCGCCAATCCGAAGGATGAGAGCATCGTCGCCGCCGTGCCTTCCTCCACGATCGAGGACGCGGATCGCGCGGTCGCGGCGGCCCGCAAGGCCCAGCCCGAGTGGAGCCAGCGTACCCCGATGGAGCGCGGCGCGCTTCTGCAGAAGCTCGCCAATCTGATCGACGAGAACAACGAGACACTGGCTGCGCTTCTCACCGCCGAAGGCGGGAAGCTCCTGCCGGAATCGCGCATCGACGCGAATTTCGCCGCCCTTTTGCTGCGCTACGCCGCCGAGAGCGCGCGAAGACTCCAAGGCGAGATCCTGCCTGGCGAAGGCCGCGACGAACAGATCTGGATTCAGCGCGTGCCCTACGGGGTGGTTGCCGGCATCACCGCCTGGAACTTCCCCGCCGCGCTATTCGCCCGCAAGGTCGGCCCGGCCCTAGTGACGGGCAACACCATTGTCGTCAAGCCGCACGAGCTGACGCCGTTGACCACGCTGGTGCTCGGCGAGCTCAGCCGGCGCGCCGGCATACCTGAGGGCGTTATCAATATCGTCGTTGGCGACGGCCGAACGGTTGGCGCGCATCTCGTGTCCCACAATGGCACCGATCTCATCTCGATGACTGGCAGCGTGCGCGCGGGCGGCGAGATCTACGCGCTCGGCGCCGAGCGCATCAAGCCGATCCGCCTCGAGCTTGGCGGCAAGGCGCCCTTCATCGTCATGGACGACGCCGATATCGACAAGGCCGTCGATGCGGCTGTGGCGTCGAAGTTCTTCTTCGGCGGCTCCGTGTGCACCTGCAACGACCGCATGTACCTGCACAAGACAATCCACGACGAATTCCTCGACAAGTTCTTGGCCAAGGTCAAAAAACTCAAGGTCGGCGATCCCACGAGCGACGTGCAGGTCGGTCCGCGCATCAGCGCCGTCGAAGTGAGCAAGCTCGAGGCGATGAAGGCCAAGGCGATCGAGCAGAAGGCGACGCCGCTCATCGAGGGCAAGGCGCAAGGCGCCGGGTTCGAACGCGGCCATTGGTTTTTCCCGACCATCTTCTCGGTCAAGTCGAATGACCTCGACATCATGCAGCAGGAGACCTTCGGCCCGCTGATCGCGGCAATGGCGGTCGACGACTTCGATCAGGCGCTCGCCTACGCCAACGATTCCGACTACGGCCTCTCGGCCTATCTCTTCAGCCGCGACAATCGCAAGATCATGCGCGCCGTAAACGAGCTTGAATTCGGCGAAATCTACGTCAACCGCCCGTCTGGGGAGAGCCCGCACGGCTTCCATACCGGCTTCCGCAAGAGCGGCCTCGGCGGTGAGGATGGCCAGCACGGCATCGAGGGCTTCATGCACAAAAAGACGCTCTACAACAATTACGCCTAACGCTTTTTGATGGCGGCTAGGATCAATCGAAATCGCGTGGCGCTGCACGCGCGATGGACCCTTAAGATTGTCGCAGCAACGGACGCCCCGCTTCACGCGGGGCGCGCATGGGAGGAGTTTATGTTGACAAGAGTAATGACGACGGCCTTGACGTTCGCGCTGCTTGCCGCGGCGCCTATCGGAGCGTCCGCGGCGGATTACAAGTGGCCGGACAACATTCCGCCCGAGGCCAAGCAACTGATGGAGCCCCTGCCCTTGTCGCCGACCGGTCAGGTCGTGCCGGGGTTCCCGAATGGCGCGCCGGCAGTGTCGGCGGACACGCTGAAATTGTCTGACGACGACATCGCCAAACTCAAGGCGGGCAAATACACGGCCGGTCTCGTCATGCACACGATGGACGCAGGCTGGCCGCATCTCCAGGTCGCGGGGATCACGAACACGCTGAAGGACTACGGCGTCGAAGTCATCGGCGCCACGGACGCGAAATTCAACGTCGGTCAGCAGATCAGCGACCTCGAGCAGATGATCGCGCGCAAGCCCAACGTGATCTTCTCCATTCCGATCGACCCCAAGTCGGAGGCGGAAGCTTATAAGAAGGCGGGGGCCGCCGGCATCAAGCTCGTCTTCCTCGACAACGTCCCGGTCGGCATGGCCCCCGGCAAGGACTATGTCTCCGTCGTCGCGGCCGACAATGAAAAGAACGCCTTCTTCGCCGCTGACGAACTCGCCAAGGCGATCGGCGGCAAGGGCGAGGTGGGCATTCTCACCCTCGTCTACGACTTTTATTATTCAGTCGCGGCGCGGAAAGTCGGAGCGCTCAAGGCCTTCGCGCAATATCCGGACATCAAGGTCGTCGGGGTGGGCACCTTCACCTCGCCCGAAAAGGCCTATGAGGTGGCGACGAGCATGCTCACCGCCAATCCGAACCTGAAAGGCCTGTTCGTGGCATGGGACACGCCGGCCCAGCAAGCGGTCGCCGCCGCCAAGACGCTGGGGCGTGACGTCATCATCACGACGAACGATCTCGCAGCCGACAGCGCGGTCAATGTGGCGCGCGGCGAGTTCCTCGCGGTTGGGGCGCAGCAGCCTTACGATCAGGGGGTCGCGGAGGCCAAGGTCGCGGCGCTGGCGTTGCTCGGCAAGGAGGCGCCTCCCTATGTCTCGGTGCCGACGCTTCGGGTGAAGAAGATCAACCTTTTGAGCGCGCTGAAGCAGGTCACCAAGGAAGATCCGCCCGCTTCGCTCATCAAGCTCTGCGCCGACAAGTGCTTCTGACGTTCAAGGCCCGGCAAGTCACGGCCTGCCGGGCCAAATCAGAACCAAGAGGCGCCCTTGCCTAGCTCCGCGTCGCAAGCGCCGCGCGTCGCTGTATCGATGGAGCGCATCGAGAAGTCGTTTGGCGAGAATCAAGTTCTGATCGACGTCAATTTCGTGGTCAACGCGGGCGAGGCGCACGCGTTGCTCGGCGAGAACGGCGCCGGCAAATCGACCCTGATGAAGGTGCTCATCGGGGTCTATGCGGCAGACGGCGGCCGCATCGTTCTCGATGGCGAGGACGTCACGGCGCTGTCCCTGCGCGAGCGGCTCGACCGCGGCATTGCGATGATCTTTCAGGAACTCAGCGTCCTGCCGAACCGCACGGTGGCGGAGAATCTCTTCATCCTGCGCGAGCCGCGCGCGTTCGGATGGCGAGTCGACACGAAACGTATGGTCACCGACGCCCAGGCGCTCATCGATCGCTACGCTTTCAACTTACGCGCCTCCGCGCGTGTTGGCGATCTCGGCTTCGCGCAGCGCCAAATGCTGGAGATCCTGAAGGCGTTGTCACGCGGCGCGAAGCTCCTCGTCATGGACGAGCCAACCTCATCTCTGACGGTGCGCGAGGAGGAAACGTTATTTGCGACCGTCGACCAGCTCAAAGCCTCCGGCATCGGCATTGTCTACATCAGCCATCGCATGGCGGACGTGCTGCGTCTGTCGGACCGCATCTCTATCGTCAAGGATGGGCGCCTCATCGGGCCCCTCCTGCCGAGCGAGACCTCGATCGCTCATATCGCGTCGCTGATGTCACGGTCGCCGGAGGGTCAGGGTAAATCGACGCCCGTCGAGAACGTGCCGGTTCAACAGCGCGCCGCCGCCAAGTCGGACGCGCCCGTCCTCTCCGTCTCCGGGCTCAGGACCGCGCGTAAACTCTCAGACATCTCTTTTGAGATTCTGCCGCAGGAGATCGTCGGCCTCGCGGGTCTGGTCGGCAGCGGACGCTCCACCCTGGCCAAGGCGATTTTCGGCCTCGTCCCCGACGCCGCCGGCGCAATCTCGGTTGCGGGCCGAACGGTGCAAACCGGCAGCGTCTCGAGCGCCGTTGCGGCCAAGATCGGCTTTGTCCCGGAGGACCGAAGACTCGAGGGCCTCGTCGCCATCCGATCGCTCTCGGAGAATTTCGCGCTGACCAATCTCGACAACCTGTCCTATGCGCGCGGTTTCGGACCGATGGCGACGCAGCGGATCGCCTCGCTTTTCGCGCGCTACCGCACCGACCTGAGCCTCCTTTGTCGGGGGCCGTCGCAAGCCGCGCAGGAGCTGTCGGGTGGGAACCAACAGAAGGTGGTCTTCGCCAAGTGGCTCGCGACAAATCCAAAATTGCTTATCCTCGACGAGCCGACATCCGGCGTCGACATCAACGCCAAGCGCGACATGCGTAAGCTGATCAAGCAAATGGCCGCGCAAGGCGTAGGGGTTCTCTTGATCTCATCGGAGCTTGAAGAGCTGATCGAGCTTTGCGACCGGATCCTGGTGATGGCCGAAGGCCGCATCACGCGCGGCCTCGAAAGGATCGACGACGAAGCGTCCCTTCGGGCGCTTCTCCAGACTGACGCCGCCCGACAGGCTGAACTGCACAATGAGGAAAAAGCGGCATGACCACGCCCGTCGGGCATACGGGCAGGAGCGGTCTCGCCAATTTCGCCCGAGATCACATCACTTACGGCATCTTCGCCCTCATCACCCTCTATTTCATCATTTTTGCTCCCCATTTCGCGTCGCTGACGACGGCGAGCGCGGTGCTGCGCATCACCGCGATCGTATCCGTGATGGCGATCGGCATGACCTTCGTCATCGTCTGCGGCGAGATCGATCTTTCGGTCGGATCGCTTGCGAGCTTCGGAAGCATGGTGACCGCCATCCTCTACGAGCGCGAGATTCCGACCTTCGTTACGCCTTTGATCGTGCTCGCCATGGGCGCCCTTATTGGGGCCGCCTCCGGCCTTCTTGTCACCAAGGTCCGAATTCCATCGTTCCTAGTCACTCTCGGCATGCTGTCGATCTTCTCTGGCCTCGCGCTGACAGTCACCGACACGAGATCCGTCCCAATTCTCGACGATGCGTTTTCGGCTGTCTTCTGGAACGGCTCGTTCATTGGCATACAAGCGCCTATCTTGTGGACGCTCGTCTTGACGGCGCTCGGATATTATCTCCTGCACCAGATGCCGTTCGGCCGCAGGGTCTTCGCGACCGGCGGCAATCCGATCGCGGCGCGGTTCTCAGGCGTCAGGACGGACGAGACGAAGATCGCCGCCTTCATCATCTCCGGCGTCACGGCGTCGCTCGCGGGCATGATGCTCGCCGCACGCTCGACCGCTGGCAACCCGAGCCTCGGCGCGGGGCTCGAGCTCGACGTGATCGCGGCGGTGATTATCGGCGGAACGAGCCTTTTTGGAGGCTACGGTTCGATTATCGGCTCGGTGGTCGGCGCGATCTTCATCGGCATCCTCGGCTTCGGCCTTCTGGTCATGGGGCTCTCGACCAGCATCCAGGAAGTCATCAAGGGCGCGATCATAATTCTCGCGGTGTCGGTGAACCGCCGTTAGCGCTCACGCGCCCCGGCGCTTCTGGTTCAGCGAGTCGAACAGGACGGCGAGGAAAATCACCGCGCCCTGAATGAACTGAACCCAGAACGGCTCGACATTGTGAAGCGTGAGCCCATTGTTGATCACGCCGATGAGAAGCACGCCCAGAATGGTGCCGAGCATGGAGCCGCGGCCTCCGAAGAGCGAGGCTCCGCCAATGACGACGGCTGCGATCGCGTTCAACTCGAGGCCCGTCGCGGCGATCGGCTGCGCGGAGTTGAGCCGGCCCGTCAGGATGACGCCGCCGAGGCCCGCTAAAGCGCCTGAGATCATATAGACGAGGATCTGGGTGCGCCGGACGGGAATGCCCGCGATCACCGCCGCTTCGCGGTTTCCCCCGACTGAGTAGACCTCGCTGCCGAACACGGTCTTCTTCAAGACGAAAGCGCCGATAGCGAGCGCCGCCAGTGAAATGACGCCAGCGACCGGCGCCCTGCCGATACCGGGAATTGTCCACACGCCGCCGCCGATCGAATCGAAGGTGTCGTCGAAGCCGAAGATTGTCTGACCGTTGGTCACGATGAAGGCGAGGCCGCGCGCCATCGACATCATCGCCAGCGTGACGATGAACGGGTTCATGTTGAGGTAGGTGATAGAGAGGCCGTTGAACAGGCCGCAGGCAAGTCCGACCAAGATGCCGACGCCGATCGAGGCCCATATGGGCACGCCCAAATGCAGTACGAGACCCGTAATGACCCCGGAGAGCGCCACGACAGAGCCGGAAGAAAGGTCGATCCCGCCGGTGATGATGACGAAGGTCTGTCCGCAGGCGACGACCGCGATCAGCGAGGTCGCCACCAAGATCGCCATGATGTTCGGCGCTGACAGGAAGGTGGAGGTGGAGAGCGACAGATAGAGGACGATCGCCAGGAAGACGACAACGATGGCGATCTCGCTGAAATCGCCGAAACGCGGCCCTTTCACGGTTGCGCGGGTAACGGGCGCCTGCGCCCTTTCATCGGTCGACATAAGCTTAGCCGACGGCTGCTAGAGACATGAGACGGTCCTGGCTGAAATCGACCCGATCGACCTCGCCCGCCATCCGGCCGGCTCGCATCACGCCAATGCGGTCGCAAAGACCCAGGAGCTCGAGAAGATCGGACGAAACGATCACGACAGCCGCTCCCTTGGCGGCCAATTGGCCGATCAAATTGTAGACTTCGACCTTCGCTCCGACGTCGACGCCGCGCGTCGGCTCGTCGAGCAGGAACACCCGCGGTGAAGCGCTGATGGCGCGCGCAAGGACAACTTTCTGCTGATTGCCCCCCGAGAGGCGTCGAACTTCTTGGCTGGCTGAAGTCGCGCGGATGCGCAGACTCTCGATCGACGCGCTGGCCAACCGCTGTATGGCCCGCGACGAGAGAACGCCCCAGCGCGACATGGCCTTGAGAGTCGAAAGCGCAATATTCTGGCGAATGGAGAACGGCAGGATCAACCCTTCAGCCTTTCGGTCTTCCGGCGTCAGCACCATCCCGTCCCGGAGCGAGCGACGTGGAGAATGCGGCACGTGGTCCTTGCCCTCGACGCGAATGCGGCCGCTGGTCATTGGCAGCGCGCCAAAGATTGTCTTCAGAATCTCGGTGCGCCCTGCGCCGACAAGCCCTGCTATGCCATAGATTTCGCCCGCCCGGACGTCGAACGACACATCGGCGAAGCGGTCCCCCGAGGACAGGCCTTTAACTTCGAGCAGCGAAGGGCCAAGCTTGATATTCTGCTTCGGGAAAAAGCTGCTGATCGGCCTGTTGACCATGGCGCGCACGAGCGACTCCTCCGCCCAATCTTGAACGGGTCTGGTCTCGACGCTCACGCCGTCACGCATCACAGTAATGCGGTCGCAAATCTCAAACACTTCCTCGAGGTGGTGACTGATAAAAATAATGCCGACCCCCGTCTTCTTCAGCCGGGCGACGGTCGCAAACAGAATCTGAACTTCGTGAGTGGTGAGCGTCGCGGTCGGCTCGTCGAGAACGATGACGCGCGCGCGACGGGAAAGCGCGCGCCCGATCTCGACCAATTGGCGTTGGGCGAGCGACAGGTTGCGAATGCGCGTCGACGGCGCAATGTCGAGACCGACCTGATCAAGCACGCCGCGCGCCTGGCGCATGAGTTCACCGTGACGGACGGTTCCGGCGGCCGTGCGCGGCAATCCGCCGGCGAAGATATTTTCAGCGACTGTCTGATCCGGAAACTGGCTCAGCTCCTGATGGACAACGATGATCCCCGCATCCAAGGCGTCGCGGGGCTTATGGGGAGCGAAGACCTCGCTCCCCAGCTTGATCGTCCCCTCACCGGGCTGATGGATACCGGCCAATATTTTCATCAGCGTCGACTTGCCGGCGCCGTTCTCGCCGACGACACCGAGCACCTCGCCCTCATCGAGCGCGAGCGACACTTGGTTCAGAACCGGCACGCCGAGAAACGCCTTGGAGACGCGGTCCATTTCGAGGAGATGCGGCACCGCGTGATTCCGCCGCCCTCGAGCTCAGCCTTTGGTCACTTCGTCGGCCCAGAGGCCATAGGCCTTCACCTCGGGCCTGTCGATGTTCTCCTTGGTCAACAGGATGTGCGGCCAAAACTCGTGCTGGGGGATCGTCGACTTGTCGCCGTTGAAGTATTGATTCACGTATTTGACCGACTGGCTCGCCATTGTCAGCGGATTCTGAGACAGCGTTGCGTCCATGTCGCCCTTGCGGATCGCGGTCAGCGCCTGTTCGGTCCCATCAATGCCAACTATGATGATGTGCTTGGGATCATTCATCGGCACGTTTTTGCTAGCCTGCCGGATGGCGCGCAAGGCTCCGACGGCGTTGTCGTCATTGCCGTTGAAGACCGCGTCGATTTGCGGATTCGCCGCCATGATCTGACTCATCAGATTGAACGACTTCTCCTGATCGAACTGACCCTCCTGGCGCGCGATCAGTTTCAGTCCCGGATTTTCCGCCGCGGCCTTATTGAAGACTTCGAGGAAGCCTTTGTCGCGGTCGTCACCGGCGGTCGTTCCGATGAGACCGACGAGGTCGACCACGTTGCCCTGGATCTTGCCGTAGCGAGCCTTGAGCTTGTCGATGATGTACTGCGCGCCCTCGCGGCCCAGCGCGACATTATCGGTCTCGAGGAAATTGACCTGGCACGGCCCGCATGAGGCGCCGCGATCGAGCGTAAAGACCGGAATCCCCTTTTTCTGGGCCTGCTGAACGACGGGCACGATCGCGTTGGCGTTAATCGGATTGAGGATCAGCGCGTCGACGCCCTGGTTGATCAGGTCGACCACCATCGTCGATTGCGTGTTGGCGTCGCCATTCGCGTTGGTGTTGAGCAAGGTCACGCCGGGCGTTTTGGACGACGCGTCGACGACGCCCTTGGTCATGCCCTGGAAGAACGGGTTGGCGAGCGTCGCGACGTTGTAGCCAATCTTGATCGGCTTGCCTTCGGCGAAAGCCGGCGTACCGGCCAGCACGGCCGTGACAGCGGCCCCGCTCGTCCAAATGAATTCACGACGGTTCACGATCAATCTCCTTGGTTATTACCTCTGCTGGGCAATGGCAGCGTTTCCCAGACACCGAAATCGGTCTGCAAAGAGGCCGATCATTCGCGCGCCATATGCCCATAAGGACATATCCGCCAGGGTCGTCAAGTTGGATTCGGATCGATCTAAATGGCGCCACGCACGCCTGTGTTCTTAAGCCGCCGTCGCTACGTGAGGGGGCAGATCTCGCGGCGCCAGAAAGACAAAAGAACTCGAGCAGGATGGCTCCGGCTTCTCTTAGCTCTGGTCCCAGAAACCGAACCACGACCTCGGAAGTGATAGACGATCTGCGCGCGGCAGCCTTGATTGCTGACCTACGCGCCCACGGATAGCGCGGTGCAAGGATGCCGGCTCTGCGAAACCCCTATTTCACCGCCTCGAACTGAGCCGGAGCAGGCGCAAGCTGCTTTTGCTCGTCGATTCGTCTCGCCTTTTCGCCAGCCTTCCGGGCCGATTCGGAGAGCTGGAACATCTCAAGCGAACTGTCGGATGTCGCGCCTGCCAATGCCGCGTCGCTGTAAGCTTTTGCATTTGGGTCGCGCTGGACGCTGCGCGCGAAACGCCAAAGCTTCCAGAGCTTGCCGGCGGCGCGAGCGAAGATCGAGACTGTCTCCCAGGCGTACCGCGGGTAGAAAATCAGCGCATTCTCGATAGGCATTCCGGGCCGTCGGTCGGTCCGTACTTTGCGACGCACGAGTCCTGCCTGGAGCGGGTAGATGTTGTAGAGCTGACTGCTCGCCCAGAATGTCACCATGAGGAAGCAGACGGCGTCGACGCGCGCGCCACCGGCGGCGGCCCGGCGGATGACGGTCTTCATGTGGTCGTCAGTGTAGTAGGTGCTCCAGGCCGACCAATACGCTTCCTGCCATTGTTGCCGGGTCATCTTCGGATGGTCGCAGACCACGTGCTCAAGGTCGAACTTGTTGAGGTCGGCGTCGATGTCGACGCCAGCCTTCACCGCCTTGGCGTGATCCTCGCTGCCGGGCAGCGGGGTCAGGCACGAGAATTGCAGAATGTCGAGGGGTAGCTCGCGCTGGATGACCTCGATGTCGCGGACGATCGATTCTGGCGTGTCGTTCGGGAAGCCGATGATATATCCGCAGTAGGTGATGGCGCGCGCCTTGCGCCAAGCCTGAAGCATCTCTCGATAATCGCTGATGTGGTTCTGCTTCTTCTTGGCGCCGCTGAGACTATCGGGATTGATGTTCTCAAGTCCGATGAACACCCGCTTGACGCCGGCCGCCATCGCCTTTTCGACGAAGCGCGGGATCTTGTGGCATGCCGTATCGACCTGGATCACGAACCGCGAGTTGAGACCCTCCTGACGAAGCGCAATCAGGCGGTCGAAGATCGACTCCCAGTTCCGGTTGCGGGCGAGGTTGTCGTCGGTGATGAAGTAATAGCGGATGCCATTGGCATGATTGGCGCGAACCAACGTCTCGATGTCGTCTGCCGTGCGATACCGCGACTTTCGGCCCTGCACGTTGATGATGGTGCAGAACGAACATAGAAATGGACAGCCGCGCCCGGCATCGAAGCTGGCGATCATGCCTATCGTACGGTTGACGCGCTCGCGCGGCAGCATCGGCGCCGTCGCGCCCTCAAGACCCGGCAGGTCATTGAGGTAATTGTAGATCGGCTTCATCTCGCCGCGGGCGGCGTCGCGCAGCACGTCCGTAAATTGGCCCTCCGCCTCGCCCGCAAACAAGGATATGCCGAGGTCAAGCGCCTCCTTCAGCGACTCCGGCGTCTCGGGCAGCATGGCGAGGCAGCCGGAGACGTGGAATCCGCCGATGCATACGGGTATGCCCGCCGCACGCAACGGGCGTGCGAGGTCCATGACTCGCGGGAACTGGTTGGACTGTACGCCCGCGAAGCCGACGAGGCCGCCGCCAGCTTCCTTGATCTGGCTGGCGATACGGTCGGGCCGGATGCGGGTGTTGGTCTCGTCGAGGGCAAAAATCTCGATGTCGACGTTGTCGCCCAACGCGCCATTCTCGGCGGCGTCGTTAGCAATTCCATAGAGGCAGGCCAGCGAATTGGACGGCAGCGCCGAGCGCATCCACTGAATAACATAGCCGTCATCGTCGTAGTGCGAAGGCTTGATCAGAAACAGCAGAAATCGTCGGCGTTTGGCGATATCCGGCATTCTGGCTCCCCGCGAGATCAGGGCCCGCCCGAATTTGGCTTAGCAGTCGGCTCTTCAGCGACCCTGAGCGTTACCAGTCCCGGCGCGATACCGCAATTGCAGTTCACGGGAAGCCCCCTTATGCTTGCCCGGCGAGCGGAAGTCTATCAACCGATCCCCACAGCCGGCGGCAAAACCGCGACGGGCCACATACCCATCTTTTGCCGAAGCTGCTTAGCACCGGACGCACGCATCCAGCGACCGTTCCCATTCCCGGGGATTGGACGCCCTGCCTTCATCTCTATCCCGCGCATCCGCAGAAAAACGGGCTGGGGACGACCAAGCCGTTTGACCGCGCCGAATACGACCAGTTCCAGAGGCTTCTCACCGCGTTCGGCGACCCAGAGCTTCTGGACCTAAAGCGGCGGGTGTCCGACAGCGTCACCCTCGGGGATCGACCTGGGTCGTTAATCGCGCCTCGGGGCAGATTCGCGAGGGGCGTGATAAGGGTGGCCCTCCGTCAGTTGCTTGCGCGATATGGATCGTCGCCATGCTTGTCACAATGGCGGCAAGCCTACGACTTCGCCGATAGCGGGACTGCCGCGGACGGATGCTGAACTCGGTCGGAATTGTGAGGCTCTCTGGCGATGAAACGCAAAGTCATGATCATCGGCATCGGTGCAGGGAATCCGGATTTCATCACCATCCAGGCGATCAACGCGCTGAATAAAGTCGATGTCTTCTTCATCCCCGACAAGGGAACCGAGAAAGCCGATCTCAGCCGCGTCCGCCGCCTGATCATCGACCGGTACGTTCGTGATCGGCCATTTCGAACGGTTGAGTATCAGGTCCCCTCCCGACGTCGAGAGAGCGACGATTACGAAGGAGCGGTATCGGAATGGCACGCAGATATCAGCGAAACTTTTGGTCGGCTGATTGCCAAGGAACTCGGCGAATCTGACATTGGCGCATTTCTCGTCTGGGGCGATCCGACGCTCTACGACAGTACGCTCAGGATTCTTTGGGCATCTCCGGGCGAAGGGCGGTTTCGAACTCGATTATGACGTCATCCCGGGGATCAGCAGCATTCAGGCGCTGGCGGCGCAACACCGCGTCCCGACCAACGCGATTGGCCGGGCCGTCCTGATAACGAATGGCAGGGAACTGGCTGAGAGTTTCCCCCAACAACGTCGACAGCGTCATGGTTCTGCTGAACGCCGACAAGGCGCTGCGCAGCGCTGACGGCGAACTTGAAGCTTATTGGGGCGCCTATGTCGGAATGCCGGAGAGATTCTGGTCTCGGGCAAGCTCAAGGACATTGTTGATGAGATCGAAAAGCTCAGGTCCGCCGCGCGTTCAGCGAATGGCTGGATCATGGATTGCGTGCTGCTGAAGAAGCCGCGCGGAGAAGAGAGTTAGGTGGGGTTCTGCCGGGACACGACGATTTCCTTGATCGGCCGGGCTCCGATCGCGGGCCAGGGCGAGGCTGAGCAACCATTTCGACTTGCCGACGGTGTTTGCAACTTTCCCTCGGCCGGAAGGACACTTGGTG
>CAWIKX010000003.1:0-134331 GCA_963836695.1 uncultured Alphaproteobacteria bacterium | reverse complement strand
GCGCGCGCTCGCTGGGCTCGTCGACATCGAGTTAGGCCGCATTCGTCTGGGTGACCAAGACGTGGCCGGCCTGTCCACAAGAGAGCGGCGGGCGCGCGGATTGCGGGTTATTCCTTTCGAGCGCAACAGTGAAGGCCTGAGCCTTTCCAGCTCCCTTTGGGAGAACTGGTCCGCACGCCAGCTTCTGCGGGGTTCTGCACTGAGACTCATTTCGCCAACGCGATTTCGCACTGAGTGCGACAGGGCATTGAAGCGTTGGGATGTCCGTTATTCCACCACCCTCCAGACGGCGGGCTCCCTCTCGGGCGGCAACGCGCAAAAGCTAATCCTTTCGCGTGAGGTCGACGATGACGCGAAGCTTGTCATCGCCGCGCAACCGACACGCGGTCTTGACGTCGGCGCGACTGCATTCGTGTGGAAGTCGTTGCGCGATGCGACGGCGCGGGGATGCGGCGTATTGCTGATTTCATCCGATCTCGACGAGCTTTTCGACATCAGCGATCGGCTCGTTGTGATGCTGTCCGGCCGCGTCGCCGCTGAATTTCGGCCGCCGTTCCGCCTTAGCGAGGTCGGCGCAGCCATGACTGGAGCGCGTTGAGATGCGGGGAAACCTCGCGGCAGTCGGTCGAGCGCTCGCCTTCGTCTTCCTTGCGCTCGCCCTGTGCGGCGTCATCTTCCAATTCGCCGGCTATTCCGCCATCGAGATGTTCCGGAGCATCGCCGACGGCGCGTTTCTCAACCCGAACGCCTGGCAGGGCAGCTTACGTTGGGCGATGCCGCTGTTCATCACAGCTTGCGGTGTCGTCGTCTCCTTCCGCAGTGGATATTTCAATGTCGGCGCACAAGGGCAGTTCTATATCGGAGCGATCGGCGCGACCTTCGTGGTTGATTTCCTCAACGGTTATCCTGCAGCCCTCGTCGTGCCGCTGGCCTTCGTAATGGCGATCGTGTGCGGCGCGCTCTGGGCGGTTTGGCCTGGTTATCTCCGCGTGGCGTCGGGCGCAGACGAAGTGATCACCACGCTGATGGGCAACTTCATCGCTTCGCTCATTCTCATTTATGTGACGGGCGGAATTTTGAAGGACCCGTCGGGGACCGGCCAGGTTATGGCGAGTCGGCCCGTCGCTGAAGCCTACCGGATCAGCTCCGAGGTTGGCTTGTCGCCAGCCATCGTCGGCGTCGCCGTTGCGGTGGGCGTCCTCACCTGGGTTCTCGTCAATCGCACCGCTTTTGGCGTTCTTTGCGGCCTGGCGGGGCGAAATCCTACGATGGTCGTCTGGCAAGGCGCTCGGATGTCGCAATTCGGTCTCGCAGCCTTTGCGATCTCAGGGGCTCTTGCCGGTCTTGCCGGCGTTGTCGAGGTGCTGGGTCCCAATGGCAGGCTCGTCAGCGGCTTTCTGCCGACGCACGGCTTCACTGCGATCTTGATTGCGCTCGTCGCGGGGCTTTCGGTTACGGGCGCCGCCATCGTCTCGCTGTTCTTCGGCGGACTTGCCGCGGCGAGCCTCTATCTGCCTGTGCTGGCTGGCCTTCCCGCCGCCGCGATCGACATCATCAACGCGGCGATCGCGCTCTTCATCACCGCTCGAGCCGCGCCTGGACTGGCGTGGCTTCTGCCGCGGCGACGCGCCACGCGAGGCGCCTGATGGAAGAGTTCCTTGTCGCTACCCTCCGATATGGGACGCCGCTCGTCTATGTGACGATGGCCGGTGTGCTCGCCCAGCGCGCGGGGGTGTGGAATCTTGGCCTCGAAGGTCTGATGATCATCGGATGCTGCGCATCCGTGCTGGGCTTTGTGCAGACCGGCTCGCTGCTCTTCGGGTTCGGCCTCGCGATCGTTGTTTGCGTGCTCGCGTCAGCTCTTCTCTGGTTCGTTGTGGAGAAGCTCCGCGCCAATCCCATCATCGCCGGCCTCGGGCTTACCGGACTTGGCCTCGGGGGGACCGATCTCGCTGTTCAAGCGATCTACGGCACCCAGGCGACAGTGAACGCGCCCTATGGCCTCCCGAGATTGGGGCCGGCATTCGGCCCTTTCGGCGTGCTCTCCATTCTCGTGGCGGTGATGCCGCTTGTGGTCTTTCTTATGTGGGTTGTGTTGCGGCGCACCCGCTTCGGCCTCCAACTCGCGGCTTGCGGCGAGCATCCTTTCGCCGCTCGCTCCGTTGGCATCAACCCGTCGACAATGCGTCTGATCGCACTTTGCGCAGGTGGCGTTCTTTGCGCGCTCGGCGGCACGGAGTTGGCGCTCGGAAGTCTCACGATCTTCGCCTATGGCATGACCGCCGGGCGCGGTTTCATGGCGTTCTCCGCCGTGATTTTCGGCGGGGGACACCCGGTTGCCTCGGCCGCGGCCGCCCTCTTCTTCTCAATCGTCGGCGCGATTGGCATACGCGCGCAGCTTCTGTTCGGCGACCGCGTGCCGAACGACCTGCTGCTTGCCCTGCCCTACATTGCGACCGTCATCGGGGTCTGGGTCAGCGCGCGCGTGCGCGGTGGAACTCGGACGAGCGAGTTCGGCGAATTGCGCGACTATTGAGGACAGAAATGGAATTTGCCCAGCGGCACGCGATCAGCGACGTCTGCATCCTGTGCGCCGATGTCGAGCGTTCGATCCATTTCTATGCTGACAAGCTTGGCTTTCGGCTTCTGCACCGGGCCGAGGGGTTTGCAGATTTTAGCGGCGCGGGGCTGACGCTCGCACTGTGGGAGATCGATCACATTAGTCGCCATATCGGGATCTCGAACATACGGGGAGCCGGCGCACACAAAGCCTGCATTGCCGTGAAGCTTCCCTCGGCGGACGAACTCGACGCCTGCTATTCGGAGCTCGCCGGCAAGGGCGTGCCGTTTCAGGCGCCGCCCAAGGATTATCCGTGGAACGCCTATTGCTGCTATTTCGCCGGGCCGGATGACGAGGTCTGGGAGCTTTACGCGTGGCGCGAGGGCGGCGCGCCCGGAAAGCTCGCTTGACCAAGGCGGTGCGATGAAAACGCTTTTCCGCAAGGCGCAAATCCTTGCCATGGGCGGCCCGCACGGTGAGGAGCCGTTCGAGGGAGACCTTCTGATTGAGGACGACCACATCGCGGCGATCGGCGCCGATCTCGGCGAGATTCGCGATGCGACGGTGCTAAACGGCCGGAACAGGCTCATCATGCCAGGCCTCGTCAACGCGCATCTCCACTCGAGCGAGCAATTCTTCAAGGGTCGCTATGAGCGGATGCCGCTCGAGGTTTGGCTCCTGTACGCCTACCCGCTGCTTATGGGTCCTGAGATCTCGGAGCGGCTGATCACTTTGAGGTCGATGCTGGTTGCGATTGAGTCGCTGAAGAGCGGCGTCACTACGATATGCGACGACTTCTTCGATCCCCCCACGCTTTCGTTGGAACGGATTGGCGCCGTCTTCTCAGCCTACGAGACGGTCGGAATTCGGGCCAATGTCTCGAATTCCATCATCAACATTGCGCCCCTGGACGCGTTGCCCTTCGCACGCGAGATCGTGCCGCCTGAATTGCAGCGGGCTCTCGACGCCGGCGAGAGAGTGACGGGAGCCGTCTATGCCGACTATTGCAGAAAAGTCTTCTCGACCTTCCACGGACGCGCCGGGCGCCTCCGCTACATGATCTCGCCCTCAGCGCCACAGCGCTGCACCACGGACCTTCTCGAAGCTTGTGCCGCGCTGGCGAAGGCATATGCGGTCCCCTTCCATACGCATGTGCTGGAGACCAAGACCCAGGCGGTCACAGGGTCCGAGATATTTGGTGTGTCACTCATTCGCTACCTCAACGATCATGGCCTCCTCAGCCGCAACGTCGCTATCGCGCATTCGGTCTGGGTCTCCGATGCGGAAATGAGGCTCATGGGCGAAGCCGGCTGCTCAGTTGCCCATAACGCGGTCTCGAACCTGAAGCTCGGGTCGGGCGTAGCGCCAGCACGGCGCCTAATGGACGCGGGCGTGACGATTGCACTCGGGACAGACGGCGCGTCGAGCAACGATACTCTGCGCATCTTCGACGTCATGCGCCTCGCGGCTCTGCTGCACAGTGCTACGGGACCGGATCCTTCACGCTGGCTCACTGCTGCGGACATCCTTCGCGCCGCTACCATCGGCGGCGCCTATAGCGCGATGCTTGAAAAGGAGACAGGATCGCTGGAGGTCGGCAAGCGCGCCGATCTTATCATGCTCCGTACCGACACAATCGCCTTCACGCCGATGAACGACGTCCGCAAACATCTCGTCTATGCGGAAAATGGGTCGTCGCTCGAACTCGTCATGGTCAATGGAACGGTCGTCGTGCGGGACAACAAACTTACGCAGGTCAACGAGGACGAGATCCTGCGGGAAGTGAGGGAAGTCACGCGACCCTATCTCGCGCAACACCGCGAAGTCGAGGAGCGCAACCGCGCGCTCGAGCCTTATATGACGGAAATTCACCGGCGCGCGACGCTCAGCGACATCGGGTTCAACCGATACATCGGCGATTGGTTGCCGCCTGGCGCCAATCGGGGGTGACCTCAATAGGGCGTGTCGCCTCCATCGAGATTGATCGACTGGCCGCGGATGATCTCCGCAGCCTCCGTGAGCAAGAAGACAACGACCCGGCCGATCTCAATTGGCTCGACGTGACGGCCGAGCTGTGCGGGGACCATGCCGGCGAAAAGCTCGTCGCTGCTGCGGCCGGTGTCCTTCGCGATCTGGTCCGCGACTTCGCGCAACATCGGGGTCGCGACACTGCCCGGACACACCGCATTGACGTTGATGCGCTCCGGCGCCCATTCGCGGGCGAGCGAACGCGTCAGGTTGATGACGGCGGCCTTCGAGGCGTTGTAGGCCGCCATATTGGGAAATCCGACCTTACCGGCGTTGGAGGCGATGTTGACGATCGCTCCCCCTTTGCCTGCGAAGGCCAGCCGCGCAGCCCGCGCACCGTTCACTACGCCACCGACGTTGACCTCGAATTCGCGGCGCCACGCTTCGGGCGCGAGGTCGCTAGCTGCGATCATCTGCACGATGCCAGCGTTGTTCACCCAGCCACTGACGGCGCCCAGGCGCGTGGCAACCGCTGTTGCCTTGGCCAACGACCCCTGATCGGTGACGTCGGCGCCGACGCCGATGGTGCGCTTGCCCGATGCGTCAAGCCGCTGCGCGGCTTCGCGAGCCGCTGCGTCGTCGCGGTCGAGCAGGGCTACGCGAGCCCCCGCAATGAGCGCCGCTTCAGCGATGCCTGCGCCGATGCCGCGCGCGGCGCCGGTCACCACCACCACGCGACCGTCGAGAGCCTTTTCCGATAACGCCGACATCCGTCCTCCTAAAAAGCCGGCGTGGAGGTGACCCCGCCGTCCACCACAAGATTGGCGCCGGTGATCCACCGCGAGGCAGGCGAAGCCAGGAAAAGGACGGCGTCGGCCACGTCCTCGTCTTCTCCCATGCGCCCAAGAGGGGCGGCCTTCATCCAGCGCGCAACGCCTTCCGGCCAGGCCTCCTCAATGCCATCTCGACGGATGACTCCCGGGGAGACGGCGTTGACGCGGATCCCGTGCTTTCCATATTGCAGGGCGCCCGCGCGGGTGAACATGATGAGCCCTGCCTTGGAGACTGCGTAGTGTCCATGGGTCGGCGCTGGCTGGAGCCCCTCGATCGAGGCGATATTGACAATTGCGCCGCCTGATCTGCGCGCGACCATACCTGCGACAACCGCCTTTGTAACGATGAACACGCCCTCGAGATTCGTCGCCATCATGACGCGCCATTCCTCGATGCTCATTTCCTCGAAGCCAGCATGCGTTTGTCGCGCGGCGTTGTTGACGAGGATATCGATGGCGCCGAGCTCGTCCGCTATTGTTCCGATTGCGCGTTCGACCGATTGCGAGTCGCTGAGTTCAGCATGGACGGAAAGGCTCTTGCGACCCTTGCTCCGAAGCGTCGAAGCGAGCGCGTCCGCACCTTCTTTCCCGCTTCGATAATGCACGGCGACGGCGGCTCCCGCGTCGGAGAGACGCGACGCAACGCCTCTTCCGATTCCGGCTGACGCCCCAGTAACAAGCGCGACCTTGCCACTCAGATTCAGAAGATCGGATACGCCGGGCGCCGAAATCATTGCAGCCTGTCTGATAAGACGGAAAAAGAGGGAGAGGGACCTAAACGCATCTTCTTAGCGCGCGCCAGCCTTTACGTCGCAGAGCGGACCCCACTATGCCGAAGCTACATGGCTCGAAATCTCACAGTCAAGTGTCCGAGACTAGGCACGCGGAGCAAGTCAAGTTGTGCGCGAGATCACACTGCCTACATCTCGAAGTGATGATTTGCGGAGTTTCGAATCGGCCGCCTCAAAATACAACAACCCGCAATAGACGTCAGGTCCCACGTTAGGAACATCGATGGAGAGGCACCCCTCAATGAAACTGCGCCATGTAGTCCTTTTCGGATTCGGAAAGGCTCATAGCCCAGTAGCGATCGCTGAAGTTATTCGCCGATTCGCGGAGCTGAAAGCGCTGGTCCCGGGCATAGAGGATTTCGAATGGGGCGAAAACTCAAGCCCAGAAGGCCTTGATCATGGGCATAGCCACGTTTTCCTGCTCACTTTCGCCAACGCTCGGGCGCGTGACGCTTACCTTGTGCATCCCGATCACGCAGCCTTTGCGAACTGGGTCCAGCCATTTGTGTCTTCGGTGACGGTTCTGGATTATCGGGTGGAAAGCAAGATTCCGGGCGCTTTAGGAGACTTGACGAGCCCTTCGGTTCCCTAACGCCCTATATCTGTCGGCCATGTCACCGTAACGTTGTCGCGTTGGCGGCTGTGAACGCCGAGAGAGCCTCCTCACGCGTCAGCAATTGAGACTAGCCGTCAGATGCTGCAACCTCAGCCGTCCCCGTTGTGGCGGGCCACCATTCCTATGATCTTTGCACTTCAGCGCCCCGCCCGATTTGCTTCTGGCCTTTCCGCCTACCTGCTCCTGGGCGCCCTCGTTTGTCCCGCCCAGGCCGAGACACCCACGCGCCTCGACGCAATCGCAGGAGAGGGAATTCTTCGCGTTGGTCTGACCGAGGACTACCGGCCGTTCTCGTTCGCTGACGCTTCCGGCAAGGTCGAAGGCATTGACGTGGACATGGCGGTGAGCCTTGCGCAATCGCTCGGCGTGAGGCTGGAAATTGTGAAGACGAGTTGGTCGACTCTCAAATCAGATCTGGAGACGAACGGCTTCGACATCGCGATGGGTGGGGTCACCATCACACTCGACAGCCAGAAAATAGGATTGTTCTCCAACCCTGTCTTTTCAAGCGGCAAGACCCCGATCACCCGTTGCGGCGACGAACCGAAATATGAAACGATCGCGGAGATCGATCAGCCCGGCGTACACGTGATCGTTAATCCGGGAGGAACCAACGAGCGTTTCGACCGGGCTCATCTTGAGAAAGCAACGATCATCCAATGGAGCGACAACGCCACGATCTTCGACACGCTGGTTGAGGCAAAGCGGATCTGATGATAACTGATGCGGTGGAAACGAGAGTGCAGGCGAAACTGCATCCAGGCGTGCTTTGCCCAGTCCATCCGGACGCGCCGTTCGACCATTCGGAGCTCGCCTACTGGATGCCGCGCGATCCTCTTTTCGCGGCTTACGTCAATCAATGGCTGAACCTGCTCAATCTTTCAGGCGAACGCCAAGCGATCCTTGCCCGATGGATGCCTTGAGGCCGTTGCGGCGGGTCACCCAAGAACGTCGTAGGCCGCTTCCCGACCAAGCGCCTCTACTTCTTCACTCTTGGCGGCCCGGCGGCAGTCGCCTCTCTAGTCGGCTGCGATAACCTCGACCTCGCGACCCTCCATTTCCACGGCCTCCTATCGCCTGCGCGGCTTTGAGCGCCTGCTGGCCGTCGGCGGGGGCGTGCTTGAGCGCACAGAGGCCGGATTGAGTCACAAGATTGGGATGCGTGGAAATCGCGGCGGAGGCACGCTTCTCCTAGCTAGCGCACGTATGACGCCTCGGAACCGACCCTTGATCCAGAACTCCGTAGCCGTGGTGCGCAGGTCCTCAAGCGCCTGACTGTCTTCTTCTCCCGGCGCCTCGTCCGACGGAGGACAAGATCGAGCAACGAGAATGGAGTCTAGAGAGGGACAACCTGCCCGGTATGGATCGACTCATCAGCCGCGATGACGATCTTGAGGCTTTTCACAGCGTCGTTCATATGATCAGTGAGGTCAATGTCCTCGTCGATCGCCTTGAGCAGATAGCGCTGCTCTCGCTCGCACAGCGCGTTGTGATCAGGCTCGTCGCTCACGTCGATCCGCTGGTCTGGCTTTGACATATCGGTATGATGCCAAAGGATCTGGTTCGTCTTGGTGTGGGCGTTGATGTCATCCGACTTCACCGCGCCCGCGGTCTCAGCCATCACGATCGAGACCGAACCTTTTGGCCCAACCACGTCTTTGACGAAAAACGCAGTCTCGCTCATCATCGGTCCCCAGCCGGCTTCGTACCATCCCACCGACCCGTCTTCGAAGACGACCTGTAGCATGCCGTAGTTGTTGACCGGCACTTCGTCGGTCAGCCTAGCGCCGATAGCGTGAACCTTGGTCGGCTTCGCCTTCGTCATCTGACACATCACGTCGACATAGTGCACCCCGCAATCGACGATCGGCGGAAAGCTGTCCATCAATCGCTTGTGCCAGGCCCAAGTCTCGCCGTTCGACTGCTGATTGAGATTCATCCGGAACACGAGAGGAGAGCCGAGTTGGCGCGCAATCTCGATGAACTTGATCCAGGACGGATGCTGACGAAGGATATAGCCAACCACAAGCTTGCGCTTCGTGCGTTGAGCAGTGGCGACGACCTTCTCGGCGTTAGCGACGTTGTCGGCGAGCGGCTTCTCGACGAACACATCTGCGCCCGTCTCCATCGCCTTGATGGCGAAGTCGGCATGCGTGTCAGGCAACGTGTTAATCGAGACGACGTCAGGTTTTAGCTCGGCGAGCGCCCTCTCGAAGTTGTCGAACTTCTTCGCCTTGCCGAGTTCTGGTGGCATCTTCCGGTCGCCGATTCGGCGCTCGCATACGCCGGCAACTTCGAATCCCGGAATGCGCGTATAAGCGAGGGCGTGGCTCATCCCCATATTGCCAAGCCCGACGACTAGCACTCTCTTGGCCATCTCTCTCTCCCTCGACGCGCCTCTACCTCTTGATACGGACCACCTCGCCGGTTCGCGCCGATTCCTCAGCGGCGAGCGTCGCCTCGAGCGCGGCGGCGGCGTCTTCCGGCCTTCCGATCGCTGGCGCTTCTCCTTTCAGCGCGCATGAGGCGAAATACGAAAACTCTTCTCGCAACGCGCCCCCGCGCATCCCGTCAAACATAGGCCAATAGGTGGTGTCCGGGCTGTGCAGCTTGTCACTGGACACAATGCCGAGGTTCGGAAACGTGTCCTGGATATGAATGATGCCGGCATCGCCGATTATCGACATGCGCTCGTCAATATCGAACGGCGTCTTCTCGGGCATGCACCAGACCGTCTCCAAGGTTGCCGTCGCGCCGCCGGCGAAGCGGTACATCGTTTGTCCGATGTCAGGAAACTTCAGGCCGCGGACGTCAACCGTCTGCGCATAGGCGCTAACGATCCGATCACCGGTAAACCAGAGCATCAGGTCGGTGTCGTGGATCGCGTCGCCCACAATCGGGCCGATCTTGTTCAGGATCGCCGGCGTCCAAGCGGCGGGAATATTGCGGCGCGAGCTCATCGCGACGATCTTGCCAATTTTGCCCTCGGCGATCGCTTGCTTGGCCGTGCGGTAGCGCGGGTTGAAGCGGCAGATGTGGCCGATCTGCAGAATCCCCTTTGACCGCGTGGCGGCGGCCATGATTTTGCGGCAATCCTCAACAGTCGACGCCATCGGCTTCTCGAGGAAGACGTGCTTGCCGGCTTCGAGAGCGGCGACTGCGGGCTCGGTATGCTGATCCCACATGGTGACGATCGACACCGCGTCGATATCGGGATCGGCGAGTAGGTCGCGATAATCGGGCGTCGTTTTCTTCACGCCGAACTTGGCCGCCATAGCCTTGAGCCGCTCCGGCGTGCGCGTGCAGAGCGCGGCAAGTTCCAGATTCGGAACACCAACAATCGCGTCACAATGGATCTCCCCGAACCATCCGAGTCCGATCACCGCAATGCGAATCCGGTCCAAGGGCCCCTCCTGAGAATGCTCGGTTAGCCACGCGTTGCGATCGCTTCCGGTCGCGTCCGTTAGGCGTCGAACCACGAGTCGCGGAGATACTGCATATATTCGAACACCATTCCGTGCTTACGAACGAAGACGACACGGACGAAATCGCCGACGACGAAAGGCGGAATGAGGATTTCCAGCTCTTCGATATGCGCTTCAATCGAGTCGACGCGATAGGCCACGTGAGGATTGGCTCGCACGGCCTCCGGCACGGTCGTGTCCGGCGCATAGCGCAGGAATTCGATATGTTCCGGGTGATTGCGTGGGCTCGTGACCCAGCAGCGGCTCTGCTCGACCCAGTTCTCGTCCGGCTGAGGCTCCGTCGTCGTGAGGCCGACATGGTCAAAGACGAACATTGAGCGCTCTCCCGCAGCGTTCGATCTTATGATCAAGCGCGAGGGCGGGCCGAAACCCGCGCTCCGCGCCCGGCGATTAAAGCGCCTTTTGGATCGCCTCGAGGTCGATCGACTGATAGTCGGGGGCGATCGCAAACCCTGCCGCGTCCGCCTGGACCTTGGCCTTGTCGAAAGAATTGGCTTCGTCAATGAGGTCGTTCTTGCAGACGTCCTCGAACTTGATCGGGTGAGTGATCTGCCCAATCTTTAGGGCGGTTGCGAAGAAGAGCTCCCAGCTCGACGGCAGGTGATAACCCCACTTCTTGCGCTCGTCCATGCGCCCGGCGAAGACGCTGCCGAGTTGCATCATCGACTCGGTCGCAACCGTCGGGTTCATCTGAGACGCGAGGCCTGGGAACTGCGCCATGACAATTTCGGTCGCTGCGCGCGGGTTTTGCTTCCCGAACTCGAGGCCCGCTGCCCAGCCCTGGAGATAGCGGCCGTAGAGCTGCCTCTTCGCTGGATCCTCGAAATCCGCCTTGCGGATGATGAAGCTGTTCGCGGGCAGCTTCGAGAAGTTCTTACCGAGAAAGTAGTCGAAGTCGAGCCCCTGACCTTTCCATTGGGCGCGCAGGCCTTCCCAGCACAGCGCCGAGTCTCCCTTGCCGGCCTTCAGCGCAGTCCCCCACGTTGGCCAGCCGGCCTCGACGTACTTCACCTTTTTGATGTCGACGCCGGCGGCGTAAAGCATCGGGTCGCTAATCGACTGCCAGCCGGCGCTGCCCAAGAGAATCGTTTTGCCTTCGAGATCCTTCAGGTCCTTCGGTTTTTCTCCCTTCCGGAAGGCAAAGTCGAACACATCAGAGCCGCCCATGTGAAAGACGGAGACAATGGGAATGCCCTGTTCGAGCCCGAGCGAAAACACGCCGGGAGATGGATACCCCATATCCGCCTGATTCTGATCAACGAGCTTGACGCACGCGGTCGCGTCCGACGGGCCCGGCTCGAGGGTCGTCTGGATATCGCCGAAATAGCCGTATTTCTTCGCGACCCAATAAGGATAGTCGTCGAGCACCTCGATTGTGCCGCGCGGCGACACCCATCGCACGGTGTTATCGGCTGCGAAGGCGCGCCTCGCGCCTCCGACTCCAAACAGTGCTGTCGCGGTCACTCCGCCCGCCGTGAGGGTTAAAAGACGTCGGCGATCGATCGCCGGACCCGTTCCATCATTCGTTGGCATTCTGCTCTCCCTTCAGTCGTTTCTCTTGATTGCCCCAACCTTGTGCGACGCGCTCACGCCTCCCAACTGACCCATCTCTTTCCGAGCCAGTAGAAGAAAACATAGATGGAGATGCCGATCACCGCGAGAATAAGAATGACTGCAAAGAACTGCGGCATCCGGATCAGAGCCGAATAGTAGGTCAGCCGATTGCCCAGGCCTTCGGCCCCACCGACCATCTCTGCGCCGATCGCAGTGAGTAACCCGAAAATGGATCCGACCATCAAGCCAACAATGATCATCGGCATGGCCATGGGTATGCGGATTTTGGTGAAGATCTGCAACGTGTTTGCGCCGAACGAGCGCGCAAGCGCGATCTTGGCAAGATCGACCCGGCGGAAGCCGGTCGCCGCGTTGATCATCACCATGGGGCCGCTCGCAAGCGCCACGGCGATGATGCGCGGCTCGCTGCCGAAGCCGAAGCGAAGGATGAGCAGCGGCACTAGCGCCAACATCGGCGTCGTGACCAGAAGCAGGATGTAGGGGGTTACAATCTTTTCAACCAAGGGGAACTGAGTGATGACCGCGGCCAGCACGAATCCGATCGCCCCGCCGATAGCAAAGCCGGCGAACAGCTCATAGAGTGTCACAAGAAGATGCGGCCAGAGAAACGGCCATTCGGTATAAAGCGCCCAGACGATCTGGCTCGGTTTCGGCATGATGTATTGCGGCACGTCGAAGGCCCGCAGCAGGAGTTCGGCGCCGCCGATGATGATCACGGCAACCAGGACTATGATTGCCGTCTCCAAGTGCGTGCGGGATTCGCCTAGGCCTAGCGACCTGAGCCCGGAGAGGCCGGGCTCGTTTGCGGGCGCCGCCTTCCGGTTGAATTCGGGAATCTGGTCGCCCAAGACCTTGTCCACGCCTATCTCCGATCGTTCAGGCGACCTCAAGCCCGGGAGCGCTTGTCCGGCCTCGGTCGATCCTGGCCTTGATTTCGAGCACTCGGGCGATGAAATCGGGCTCCGTCTGAATATCGACCTTCCGCGGCCGCGGAAGGTCGATATCATACACGGCGGATATGCGTCCCGGCCTCGCCGACATCACCACGACACGGTCCGCAAGGAAGATCGCTTCAGCAATCGAATGGGTGACGAAGGCGATCGTCTTCCCCGTCTCCATCCAAATTTCTTGAATGAGGATATTCATTTCGTCGCGGGTGAACGCGTCGAGCGCTCCGAAAGGTTCGTCCATCAACAGCACGGACGGATTAACTGCGAGGCTTCTCACGATAGACACGCGCTGTTGCATGCCGCCCGAGAGTTCGCGCGGGAACTTGTGTTCGAAGCCCTTGAGATTGACCCGTTCGAGCAGATGCTCGATCCGCTCCATGTCGGGCCGGCGGCGCTTCAATTCGAACGGGAACGCCACGTTCTTGAGCAGATTGCGCCAAGGCAAGAGATTGGCGTCCTGAAAGATCATCGCGATCTCAGGATGCGGTTGGGTGATGATTTCCGCGCCAAGCCGAATCCGGCCCGACGTCAGATCATGCAGACCTCCCATCGACCACAAGAGGGTCGTCTTGCCGCAGCCCGAGGGCCCTAGAATGCATAGGAATTCGCCTTCGCGGACCTCGAGCGACACGTCTTCGAGCGCGTGCACCGAGCCGGACTTAGTGGCGTAGAATTTGGTTGCGTTCTCAACCAGCATTTTCGGCTGAGCACTGGCAGCGCTGTTGACCATCGGTGCTCCTCCTCCGACGAGAGCGCCATCCACCCGGGCAAGGTCGGATGCGGCGTTTTGCTCCCATGACCCGAGCCGATTGCCGCCGGCCCTCTGACTTTATGAAAAGATGTTACACAATCTCGGATGGCGCAAGGGGAAACTTGGCGCTCGCTAAAGAGCCAAGTAGACGCGCCTTTTTTCTGCGGAATCCCCCGTCTTTTCGGAAAACCCCACCGAGAAGGCGCTTTTGTGTTCGCTCGTCCCGCCAATCGCAATCATCCGGACGGCGTCCCTTGTCTTCCAAATGTTCTCATGTAATTCAATTACAGCGCTGCGAGAGCGGCATTTCCAGGCGCCGACACAGGAGGGCGGGATGGGCGCGGGTCCAGACCGGGCGGCGAGAGTTTCGCCCACGCGACAGATCGGCGGCGCCCGCGTCCAGCGCTCGCCGTTCGCGCCGATCGACCTCATATCGAGGATCCAGCGCGTCGAAGGAGACCTCTCGGCAGCAAAGCGGCGAGTGGCCGCCGCGGTAGCGGCCGATTATGAGGCGACCACGCGCATGACGATTAGCGACCTCGCCGAGCGCGCAGGCGTCAGCCAGCCCAGCGTCACGCGCTTCTGCCGCTCGGTCAGCTGCACCTCCTTCAGCGAATTCAAGGTTCTTTTGGCGACGACGCTAACGGTCGCCGCGGTTTATCTGCGGACCGACCGCGTCTTCGACGATGACGTGGGACAAGTGGCCCAGGTCGTGATGCTACGAGCGTCGAACGCGATTCGTGATTGTCTCGAGAAGCTTGACACAGTGGCTGTTAAGCACGCGATCGCGGCGATCGCCCAGTGTAACCGGCTCGATATCTATGGGCAGGGCGGTGGATCAGCGAGCATCGCGGAGGACGCCAAACTGAGATTCTTTCGGCTTGGACTGCCAGTCTGCGCCTATGCCGACGGCCACCAGCAGCGTATGTCGGCGGCGACGCTTCGGCCGAAGGATGTCGCCTTTGCGGTCTCGAATAGCGGCCGATCCAAGGCGGTGATCGGCGCCGTCGAGATCGCCAGATCGTACGGAGCCACGACCATCGCGCTTACGCGGCCGAACACGCCGCTCGCGGCCGCGGCCGAGGTGGTCATTACCGTCGTCATACCGGAACATGCGAACGCTCTCATGCCGACCGCTTCGCGCTACGCGCATATGGCGGTGGTGGATACGATCGCGACGAGCGTCGCCTCGGAAATGGGAGCGCGATCACGCGAAGCCCTGAGGCGTGTGCGCTACGCGCTCGCCAATATCGGCATCGCAATTCCATCGCCGTCCTCGGACCCGACGCCCCTCATGTCGCCGCAGCCGCAGGAATGAGGAATGATCAGTCCGTACTCTGCCGATGAGCCTCACCGTTGGGTCGCGGCGTTCAGCGAGGCGCTCGACGCACGCGATCCCGCCCGCGCGGCTGCGCTCTTTGGCGACGAGTGCTTCTGGCGCGACCTCGCAGCCTTCACCTGGAACGTCAAGACACTCGAGGGCCGCGACGAGATCGAGGCGATGCTCGCCGCCCAGCTCCACTCGGTCGGTCCAACGGCCTGGCGCGTCGAGGGCAGACCGACCGTTGCGGGCGAAGTTCTCGAAGCATGGGTAAAGTTCGAGACGAAGTTGGCTCGCGGGCGGTCCATCCTTCGGCTGAGGGACGGCCGCGCCTGGACGCTGCTAACCGCGATCGAGGAGCTCAAGGGCTTCGAGGAGCGCAAAGGCCCGTTGCGGCCGATGGGAGTTGATCATGGCGTCTATCGCCGGGAGAAGACTCGGCTAGAGACGAAGCGCGCGGAAGACGGGGCGCTCGGGAAAGGGAGGCATCCCTACTGCGTCGTGATCGGCGGTGGACAGGGCGGCATCATGCTTGGGGCGCGGCTGAAGCAGCTCAATGTCCCGACCATTATTCTGGAGAAGAACTCGCACGCCGGGGATTCTTGGCGAGACCGCTACCGTTCCCTCGTGCTGCACGATCCGGTCTGGTACGACCATCTGCCGTACATCCCCTTCCCAGAGAACTGGCCGATATTCACGCCGAAGGATAAGCTCGGCGATTGGCTCGAGATGTACACTAGGGTGATGGAGCTGAACTATTGGAGCTCCTCGGAGGCCGTCCACGCCGCTTACGACCCTGACAAACGAGAGTGGACGGTCGAGGTTTCACGCGACGGGGTACGCGTCACATTGAAGCCAAAACAGCTCGTGTTCGCCACTGGCGCATACGGGCCGCCCAACGTTATTTCGTTGCCGGGCCTAGAGAATTTCCAGGGACAGCTTTTCCACTCAAGCGGATACAAGACCGGCGCTCCTTATGAGGACAAAGACTGCATTGTCATCGGCGCCAACAGCTCCGCCCACGACATCGCTGCGGACTTGTGGGAGTACGGCGCGCGCGTCACAATGCTGCAGCGGTCGCCGACAACCGTCGTTCGCTCGGAGACGCTGATGGAGCTGGGCTTCGAGCCGCTCTATTCGGAGAGCGCACTTAAGAACGGAATTACGACCGACAACGCCGATCTCGCCTTCGCTGCGACGCCCTTCCGTCTCATGCCGCGGGGCCAGATTGCCGTTTATAAGGAAGTGCGCCGCCGAGACGCGGCCTTCTATGATCGCCTCGTAAAGTCCGGCTTTCAGCTCGACTTCGGCGAGGACGAATCCGGCCTCATGATGAAGGCGTTCCGCACCGGCTCGGGCTATTACATCGATGTCGGCGCCTCGGATCTCATCGCGAAGGGGCACATCGGCGTCAAAAGCAGCGTCGAGATCCGCCGCGTCGACGAGCGCTTTGTCGAGCTTACGGACGGCTCGGAGTTGCCCGCGGATCTCATCGTTATGGCGACCGGATTCCAATCGATGAACCGCGCGGTGGCGCCCATCATTTCGGAGGAAGTTGCGGACAACGTCGGCAAGTGCTGGGGGCTCGGCTCCGGCGTTCCAGGCGACCCGGGCCCATGGGAGGGCGAGCCACGAAACATGTGGAAGCCAACCCAGCAGCCCGGCCTTTGGTTTCACGGTGGCAACCTTCACCTGTCGCGCCACTATTCGCTCGTGCTCGCGCTTCAGATCAAGGCACGCATGGAGGGGCTGCCTACGCCGATTTACGGACTGCAGAAGTCACATCATAAGTGCTGACAATCCAATTGTTAACTCGGGAGGAAAAGTGATGAGCGGCGACGAACTCGCCTATATGGGCGCGGCCGAGATCGCAGAACGCATTCGCAGGCGGCGTCTCTCTCCCGTCGAAGTCGTCGACGCTTGCATCGCTCGCATCGAGCGGCGAAATCCTAGCCTCAACGCGTTCATCTTCGAGGGGTTCGGCGATGCGCGCCGCGAGGCAAGAAAGGCGGAAGCCGCGGTGATGTCGAGCGCAGCGTTGGGCCCCCTGCATGGGGTCCCTACGGCCATCAAGGACCTGTTCGACTTCAAGCCGGGCTGGCCCTTCACCTTCGGCGGGGTGCGCGCAATGAAGGATTGTGTCGCGCAGTGGCATTGCGTCTTCGCCGAGCGGATCGAGAAGGCCGGCGCCATTCTGCTCGGCAAGACCAACAGCCCAACGATGGGCCTGCGTGGAACTTGCGACAACTACCTCTTCGGTCCGACACGCAATCCCTTCAATCTCGCCAAGAACACGGGCGGTTCATCCGGCGGCAGCGCCGCCGCGGTCGCAGACGGCCTCGTCCCGTTCGCGGAAGGGACCGACGCTGGCGGCTCGATTCGTATTCCATCCGCCTGGTGCAATGTGGTTGGCTTCAAGCCGTCCTTCGGCCGGGTGCCTGTCGTAATGCGGCCGAACGCTTTTGCGGCTGACACGCCGTTCGTGTTTGAGGGCCCGATTGCGCGGACGGTTGAGGACGCCGCGCTCGTGCTGAACGCCATTGCCGGCTATGACTCACGCGATCCTTTCGCCATCGAGACGAACGAGGATTTTCTCGCCGCGACGCGCCGTTCGATCAAGGGCTGGAAAATTGCCTACAGCCCCGATCTCGACGTCTTTCCGATCGATCCGGCCGTCCGCAAGACCGTCGATGAAGCCGTGCGCTGTTTCGCCGACATGGGCGCCGAGGTGGAGGAAGTGCGGCTTGGACTTAAGCGCGACCAACGCGAATTGAGTGACGCGTGGACGAGGCTCATGACGCCGCTCAACGTCGGCGCCCTCGAGGGCATGAAGGCCTTTGGCATCGATCTCATGGGGCAACACCGAGATGACTTCCCGCCGGCTTATCTCGAGCGAATCGACGCCTTTCGGACGCTCTCGGCGGTGGATCTCGCGCGCGATCAGGCGATCCGGAGCGAAGTCTACGACGCGATCCAAGGCGTCCTTGCGACGCACGAAATCCTCGTTTGCCCCACGGTTGCCGCCATGCCGGTCGACAACGCGGCCAACGGCGACACCCAAGGTCCTACTCACGTCGAGGGCGTCGAAGTTGACCCACTCATCGGCTGGTGCCTGACCTATCTCACGAACTTCAGCGGCCACCCGTCGGCTTCGGTGCCAGGGGGCCTAAGCAACGGCCTTCCAGTCGGCGTGCAGTTGATCGGCCGGCGCTACGCCGACAGCGACGTACTCGCCGCTGCGGCAGCGGTTGAACGAACGCGGCCTTGGAGCGGCGCCTATCGCATTTGCAGAGAGCGCCCGCTGACATAGCCTTCCCGCCGAAATCGGGAAAAAGGGGCGGATGCGGCCAGTGACAACCGAGAGAGCCGCCTAAACACCTTCCGTGCGAACGTTCGTTTACCGTCGCTTTTGCTTGTAGAGCGCGACCGCGCCGACGATGACGAGCCCTTGTATCAATTCCTGATACCACGAGCTGACGTTGAGAATGACCAGCACGTTATTGGTAAGGCCCATGAGCAGCACGCCGCCAAGCGTGCCGATCAGCCCCCCCTGGCCCCCGAACAGACTCGTCCCACCAAGAATCACAGCCGTAATCGCCTGAAGCTCGGCGCCTTCGCCGGTGACTGGGTCGCCGACTCCAGAGCGGCCGAGATAGAGTAAGCCGGTCAGCGCGGCCAGAGTGCTGCACAGAACGTAGACGCCGATCTTGACCCGATCGACGCGGATACCGGACAGCCGCGCGACCTGTTCGTTACCGCCAATGGCATAGACGTAGCGGCCAAAAGTCATCCGCCGCAGCACGAAAATCCCAGCCAAAAGCAGCAGCGCCAGAAAAATCACCAGCAGCGGCGCCGGCCCAACCTTGAGATCGTACAGGCGCAGGAAGCCACGCGCGGCCCTGCCGACCGGCTTTGTCGTGACCGTATAGGCGATCCCACGCAAGATACTGTAGGCGCCAAGGGTGACGATGAACGGCGCGATCCGCAGTTTCGCAATCAGGAGACCGTTGATCAGGCCGACGACCGCGCCCATCGCCAGCGTGGCGGCGACTGCGACAGCGACGTTCTCCGGCTTGCCGTCCATGAGGATGGCCGACATCAGCACCGCGAGCTTGATGACCGAGCCGACCGAGAGATCGATGCCTCCGCTGATAATAACGAAGGTTTGCCCAATCGCGACCGTTCCGAGAAAGGAGGCGGTGCGCAGAACGTTGAAGATGTTGCGCTCGGTCATGAAATTTGGCGACAACAACGACGCATAAACGCCCAAGGCCAGAATCAAGCCGTAGACAATCAGCAACGAGGCGTACCGGCGCACGCCAGGCGGAACGCGCACGCCGCCGCCTTTGGACGGGGACGATGTAACCGCGCTCACCCCAGCATGCTTTCCGCCGGCCTGCCCGTCGTCGCCAGTTCTATAATCCGTTCCTCACTGGCCTGGTCGCGGGCGAGGTCGGCGACAATCTCGCGCTCGTTCATGACCAGAATGCGGTCGCTCATAACGAGGATTTCCACCAGGTCTGACGAGATCATCAGAATGCCGACCCCGCGCTCCGCAAGTTGGCGCATGAGCCGGTAAATCTCGAACTTGGCCCCGACATCGACTCCGCGCGTCGGCTCGTCGAAAATAATGACCGACGGCGACGTTTGCAGCCACTTCGCCAGGACTACTTTCTGCTGATTGCCGCCGCTGAGATACTGCGCCTCGAGTTCCGGCGACGCCATCGCGATCGACAATTCACGCCGCGCGCGCTCAATCGTCTCGGTTTCCCGACCGCGCTGGATCACCCCGAAGCGCGTCAGCTTGTTCAGGCTCGATAGCGTAATGTTGCTGCGAATCGATTGTTCAAGGAACAGCCCCTGAGTTTTGCGGTCTTCCGGCACCAGTGCAAGCCCAGCCTCGACCGCTTCTTTCGGACTGCGCGGTTGAAGCAGCGTATCTTTAAGTATGATTTTGCCGGAGCGGACCGCGTCCGCGCCGAACAGCGCCCGCGCCACTTCGGTTCGACCTGAGCCAACCATTCCGGCCAGGCCAAGAATTTCGCCCTCGTAAAGCGCGAGGCTGACGGGGTGGGGGAGTTGTTCCGTTGTGACATTTGCAGCTGTCAGCACTGGCGCGCCGCGCGGGCGAGTTGCACGCGGGAAAATTTCTTCAAGCGAGCGGCCCACCATCATTTGAATCAGCTGGGGGCGGGTGACCTCGCTGATCGGCCGTGCGTCGACAACCCGGCCGTCCTTCAAGACGGTGACATCGTCGGCGATCTCGAAGATCTCGTTCAGTCGGTGGGAGATGTAAACAACCGTCACGCCCCGTTCGACCAGCGAGCGGATGGTGGCGAAGAGGCTCTCGAGTTCCTGACCAGCCAGAATCGCCGAAGGCTCGTCCATGACGATCAGGTCGGCGTTTTGCGACAGAGCCTTGGCGACCTCGACCATCTGCTGGACGGCGACCGTTAGATCGCCAACGTATGCGGACGGAGATAGCCGGACGTCGAGCTGATCAAGCAGGTCTGCGGTTTCTTTCGCCATTCGATGTGTGTTTATGACGCCGAGCCGGTTGCGCGGCTCGCGGCCGAGGAAAATATTCTCGGCGACGGTCATGTACCGAATGAGATTCAATTCCTGATAAATGATGCTGATGCCCGTAGCCATCGCCCCGCGCGCACTGAATCCGGCGTGACGTCGCCCCTTGAAAATGATCTCGCCGCTGTCGGCCCGGTAGGCTCCGGCCAGAAATCTTGATCAGTGTCGACTTGCCGGCTCCATTCTCGCCAAGCAACGCGTGAACTTTGCCTTTGCGGCACGAAAACGAGACGTCGCTTAGGGCTTGGACGCCACCGAACGCCTTCGAGATGGTTCGCATTTCAAGGATCGGAGCGTGCATCATGGTCTGCGGTTAGGCTGCGCAGGTCAGTAAGAGGAGTTTTCCAAGAAGCGCGGGGGGCGTGTTGACGCCGCATCCCCCGCGCGATCTGAACTCGCTACTTGATCATATACTTGAGTTCCACCATCTTCGAGTTGGGGAGGAAGATCGGCGGGAAGACATCGTCGCTCCACTTAGGATTGAAGAAGGTGTCGATATTCGACGCGGTGACGTCTTGTGTCTTCTCCATCGCGCTCCGGAAGTCGATGAAGCGAGGCACCGACTCGCCATTGAGAATCTTGAGGGCCGTGTCAATGCACAGGATCACCATTGCGTTGGGGTACTGTCCGGCGGAGAAAGCAATGTGACCGTCCTTGACCTCGCGCAGGAGCCCGTTGCTGTAGTCGGCGCTGGCGAGCGGTGGAACCGGGAGCTTGGCTTCCTGGAAGGCTTCGACAATGCCCTGCGACATCTGGCCGCCGTCGGACCAGATGCCCTGAATGGTCTTACCGTATTTGGCGATCCACTGCTCAGCCACCTTCTTGGCTTCGCTGGTCGACCACTGGCCGTACTGCTCGTCCAGAATCTTGATGCCCGGTTTGTCCTTCCAACCGGCCCCCGCGCCGGCCTTAGCAATTTCAGCGGTGTCGACGCCGGGGATGCCGTCCATGACGAGGATATTGCCGGAGCCGTCAAGCTGGTCGGACAGCCAGTTCGCCGCACGGGCCCCGAGGTCATATAGGTTGGTGCCGACTTCGGTCACGTAGCTGTCGCCATCGACGCCGCTGGCGCACAGCACCACTGGAACGCCTTGCACGGCGGCGCGGTCAACGGAGGCGGCGAGCGCTGCGCGGCCCATCGGCACCAGGATCAACGCGTCGGGGCTCTGGCTCAGCAGGTCTTCGACTTCCGGCACCTGTTTGTCGGCGTTCCCGTCAGCGCTGGCGTAGAGCAGTTCGGACACCTTGCCTTTGCCAAGCTGATCGACATGGTAGCGCGCTTCTTGATCGAACAATGCGGCCCAAGAGTTGGTCGGCCCTTGCGCGGCGAGCGCGATCTTGTAGGGCCCGCTCTTCCTGAACTTCGAGGTGTCGGCCATCGTTCCTTCACGGGTGACGACGCTCTTGAGATAGGGGCTCGCGTCCAGTTCAGCCTGAGTGTATTTCTGCAGAGTCGGGGCCGCCTCTTCGGCGTGGGCGATCGCTCCGCTCAGAGTCATCAGTAGCGCAGATAACGCGGCTGTCTGTTTCATCGGGTTTCCTCCTCCTATGGTAGGTTCACGGCCCATACGCGTCGCTTCGTCTAAAGCTCATGGTCGGCGTTCCGCGAGACTGTACAGCGCGACCGCGCCGATGACGACTAGGCCCTTGACGATCAATTGAGCCTGTACACCCATGCCGATGATCAGCAGCAGGCTACTGAGAAACACCACCAGCAGCACGCCGGCCATTGCCGCGACGACGCTGCCCCGGCCCCCAGAAAAAGCGACTCCGCCGACGACCGCCGCGGCAATTGAGTCAAGGTCGAAGCCGCGACCAAGATAGCGATCGACGTAGCCGACGTAGCCGCTCAGGATGATGCCGGAGCCCACAACCAAAAGACTGCAGATGACGTAGACGGCCACCAGATGACGGTCGACTGCAATGCCCGACAGCCGAGCCGCCTCGCGGTTGCTGCCGATAGCGTAGATCCGTCGACCAAATGGCGTCGCATACAGGACGAACGTCAACAGCGCGGTGAAAGCGATCCAGATGACAAACGAGATCGGCAGCGGTCCGAGCGACTGATTGAGCACTTTCAGCCCGTCTGGCACCTGGCCGCTCGGAACGCCCTGGGTGTAAGCGCTCTGCGCGCCGCGGATGAGCACTAGCGTGCCGAGCGTCGCGACGAACGGGGGGACGTTGCGCTTGGTGATCAGGAGCCCATTTGCGAGCCCGATCAATGCGCCGAAGCCAAGCGCAATAACGAGCCCCGGCAAGATCCGGCTGTCCTGGCCGGCTGCCACTTGAGCAATCACGACAGACGTCAACACGAGCAAGCCGGTGACCGACAGATCGAGGCCAGCGACAAGCATGACCAATGTCTGGCCAAGGGCGACCATGCCAAGTTGCGAGGCCGAGCGGAGAATCAGGAAGAGCGACTCCGGATGGTACACTTCCGGCCGGATGACGAGCGCAATGAGAAGCAGAAGCGCCAGCGAGCAGTAGACGCCGTACCGCTGGATCACTAACCGTAACGACCACGAAAGCGTGCGAGCGGGCAAGGATTTTTGACCAACGCTGCTCACAAATCGCTCACGTACCACCCTCGGGCCAACAGGCCGGTCCGTCTGCGTTTAGCCCGATCAGCAGGGTGTACTGTCCAGTAAGCGCACTTTCATCCATAAGCTTCGCCGGCGAATGCTCATTTCTCGGTATATTTCCTGGCCCACTCGACGCCATCCCAGGTGAGCATCTTCGTGGGGACGATCTTGATCAGGTAGCGCGGCCGGTCATAGGTCGGCACCAGATATTCCGGCCCGTGTTCGCCGAGAAAACGCACTGCCATGCGGTTAGCGACGGCGAGACACTGACCCTGCATCGGAGCCGGGCCGAAGGCGATCTCAGCCTTTCCCTGCGCGGTGATGCGCTTATAGGTCCCGCTATCCTCCGCGCACGAAATGCCGACGTTCGGATTTTTCTTGATGTGGCCAATCCAGGCCGCGCGCTCGCGGGGGACAATCCAAAAAGCTTCCCCGTCCCATTCCTGCCACACCGGGGTCACGTAAGGCACGCCGTTCTCGTCGATGGTGGCGATCCGCGCGACTACCGCCTCGGCCAAGAATTCTTTGACCTCGGCGGGCGTGAGCTTGCGGTTCTTTCCCATCCACTCGGGCGTCTGTTTGTCCTCCATTTCACCTCCTACCAGTGTGTCGATATCGATTGACTAGTCGGCAAAGTTCTGTCCCAGGGCCCCGCCGTCACTGTCCAAAATCGTGTTAGCGGTCTGCAAATCCTTCCCAGTCCGAATTAGGCTTTACAAGGGGCGATTGATCGCGCCCGCCGACACACTCACCGAAGCGAAAATGGTCGAAACGGAGCGTGTTGTCGAGGGGATACGGCGCCGGAGGATGAGCCTTGCGGGAGGCAGTTGGTGGAGTGTTGCTCTCGGCTCGTGGTTCGTGGCCCTGGATCAAAGCCCCTTCACACCGCCAAATGACCGCTTCTCGCGATTGACAAGTAGGACTCGCGAACCTGAGAATGCGCTTTCGGTCGAAAGACAGAGGGTCGCATGGCGTTGAGGAACCGGCTGGGCGGGCATTCCAACAGCTACCACACCTACAGCCTGGAAGAGGCGCTCGAAGGCATCGCAGCCGCAGGATACAAATTCGTCGAGTTAAGTGCGGTGCGCGGCTGGACCGAGCACGTCCCGCTGGAAGGCGACGCCAGGACGCTCGGCCGCATACAGCGCATGATGAACAAGCTCGGACTGATGTCCTTAAGCCTCAGCGGCCATTCCGACCTAACCACCAAGGACGGGCTGAAGGATGGTCTCAAAGCAGTCGATCTGTGCGAGCGTATGGGCATCGAGATCATGAACACCGCCATCGGCGGTCACTACAGCGAGAGCGAAGACGAAGAAGCGTTCATGGGCAATATCCATGAGCTGGCAGACTACGCCGCGGGGCGCGACATTCTGCTCGGCATCGAGATCCACGGCGAGATAACAAAGTCGGCCGTGGCGGCCCTCTCGGTCCTTAAGCGCATCAACCGCAAGAACGTCCTTATCAACTACGACACCGCAAACGCCGAGTTCTACGGTGGGGTCGATCCCGTTGCCGATCTGAAGATCGCGCTGCCGAAGTTGGTCCATTGCCATTTGAAGGACAAGCGCGGCGAAGGTCGTGTCTGGGATTTTCCTGCGATCGGCGAGGGCCACATCGATTTCAAAAGGGCACTCGACACCCTGGAGCGGGGCGGTTTTAATGGTCCGCTCAGCGTGGAGATCGAGTTCCACGGCGACCCTTGGCCGCCGCTCGCGGAAGTCAACCGCGCGATGCGGGCTTCGCACGAGAAGCTCGCGTCGCTCGGTCTGTCCTAAAAGCTCGATAGGCGGATTGTCATGAGGGTGGGTATCCTCGGCTCCGGTTTCATGGGCGGGACGCATGCGCGCGCCTACGCCAAGATGAGGGGCGTCGAGGTGGCGGCGATCTCCTCGCTCCACATCGAGAAGGCGGAGTTGCTCGCGAACGAAGTCGGAGGTCGCGCCACCACTGACAATCTGGCGATTATCGATGACCCCTCGATCGACGCCATCAGCAACACGCTGCCGACCCACCTCCACGCCGAGTACACGATCGCCGCGCTCAAGGCGGGGAAACACGTGCTCCTGGAGAAGCCGTTTGCGCTCACCGCCGCCGGCTGCGACGGCATGATCGCCGCGCAGAAGGAAAGCGGCAAGCTCCTCCTTGTCGCCCATGTCCTCCGCTTTTGGGGCGACTATGTTTCCCTCGTCGACTTCGTACAGAGCGGCAAAATCGGAAAGCCGCTATCTGCCGTGGCGACACGGTTATCCCAATTGCCCGGCTGGAACGACTGGTTCCTCAATCCGGCTTGGAGCGGGGGCGCGGTGCTTGACCTCTGCGTCCACGACTTCGACGTCCTCAACTGGATCTTTGGCGCGCCGAGATCGGTCTATGCTCGTGGGCGTGAGTTGAAGCCAGGACTATGGAACAACATCCATGCTACGGTCGACTACGGCGACTCCGAAGGCTTTATCGAAGGCAGCGAGTTCATGCCCGAAGGCTATCCGTTCACGGCCGCGTTGAAGGTTCTGTGTGAGAGTGGCGTTGTTGAGTTCATGTTCCGCGCCGGCGGTGTCAGTGTCGAGATGGGGGGCGCCAACTCTCTCGTCGTTTATGAACCCGGCAAATCCTACGCCTTGGCCGCTGCGCCTGGCGACGCCTACGAAAACCAGGCATCCTATTTTGTCGATTGCGTCAGGAACGGACGCATGCCCAATGCCGGCACGGCGGCGCAGGCGAGGCTCGCCGTTCTGTGCGCCGAGGCGGCGCGCCAGTCGCTCGAATCCGGCGCAGTGGTTGCCGTTTAGCCTCGACTTCGCGCCCCTCGATTGCCCCTCGTGGAGCAATTGTTCGCCTACCATAGAAAAATAGTGATTTACCGGGCAGGAGCACTGCAGGCCAATGACATCAATCGTTTAGGTAAGAGTGGGGCGCAGGAAGCTTCTGCATTGTTCTAAGGGTCCTACGAGTGTCCCTTATTGCAAGCGTCGGATCGCTTCGGCTTCCGGCTCGATCGGCCGGGGAGGCGGTTGCGACATGGAAAGGCGGTAGGCGAGCAGCCACAGCAGGAGAACGCCAAGCGCCCACCCCATGATCTGCCATGCCCAGATCGACGGGATGCCGAATAGCCACGCATCCGGACCAGCGTTCGGAGCGCCAAACAGATCGACGCCGAACATCTGCCCCGGCCCGATGGCGAAGAAGATCCAGGACAGCGCCGCGATCCAGGCGATCGGCTTCCACACACGGGCGTTCGGGGCCTGCGGCGCGGCCTCCGCGAGATAGTCGTGGTACTGCATCCGGCGCTCCCGGCGCGACCGCTTCTGAGTCAACAGCGAGAAGAGCAGGCAGACGGCCACATTGAAGAACAGCCCCCAGACGGCCGAGTGGATTGTCCATGGCCAGCGGCCCCACGGTACGTCGACAGTGAAGAAACCGGCGAGCGTGAGCCCGAGCTGCTCGGTGAAGAAGACGAGCGTCAGCCCCGCGACGAGGCCCGACAGAACCGCCTGCGGCGTCAGCCATCTGAGCCAGGTGAGAGCGAGCGCCGCGGGCAAGAGCTGCAGTGCGAAGGGTAGCGCCAGCGCGCCGAACAGGGCCTGCGCCCGCGGCGCGTAAGTCGCGCCGATCAGCGCGAACAGGATCGTGAAGCCAACGCCGATGCGCCCGAACAGCTTCTGGTCGCTATCCGAGGCCTCCGGCCGCAGGTAGCGAACGTAGAAGTCGCGGGCGAACATCGTGCCGGTCGCGGACGCGTAGAGCGCGACCGTCGCCTGCGTCGCTGCGGTGGCGGCGACGGCGAGAAGGCCAAGGAACCAAGGCGCACGGCTCGCGAGCGAACCGAGATAGTACGCGAGCAGCCCGACCTCGCGTCCTGTTTGAAGCGCCGGGAGGTCGTGGCCCACGGCAAGCGCCGCCGCCTGGGGGGATGGAGAGGCGCCGAGAAGCAGCGCGCCAACGCCGGCGATGACAGAAAAGAACACGAGCCCGAACCCGACCGTGGCTCCGGCGAGCCAGACCTGCTGCGGCGCGAAGCCGCGCGCATCGCGGGTGGAGAAAGCGAGGACGGCGAAGGCGGGAGCAAGCTGGAATCCCATAAGCGACAGAACGGTCGAAAAGACCATCGAAGTCGTCCAGACGCCGCCGACCGGGTCGCCCCTGCCGAAACCCGCAACGAATTGCACCACGCCAGGCGTGGCGAAATAGGCGTTGTAGCCGTTTTGCGCCGCGCCCCAGTCGCCCGCCTTGGATGCGCCGAGCTTGGCGATGAGACCGACGAAAGCGCCGAAGCCTCCAAGCTCCACCCAGGCGACGATCCCGGCGGCGACGATCGTCGCCCCCAGCATCAGCGCTTGCAGCACGCCCACGAAACTCGCAGCCCGGAGGCCTCCGAGCGCCACATAGGCGAAAACGAGCGCGCCAAGCGCCCACATGGCCAGAGCCCAGGGGATCGTTCCGGCCGATAGCACCTCGATCAGATAGCCGGTCGCAGCGAGTTGCAAACCAAGGAACGGGATAGCGAAAAGGAGGGCGATGAGGAGAAGGATCGGCCGAATGAGAGGACCACCGAAATAGTCCGCATACATCTCGACCGGAGTTATGAAGCCGAAGCGTCGGCTGAGAATCCATTGCCGCGATATGACGAGCGCGCCACCGAGCGGAATGACGATCGCTCCCAGCGCAAGCGCGGACGCCTGGAAGCCGTCGCGGAAAATGCTGGCAGGCAGCCCGATAACCATCCATCCGGTGAAAGAGATCGTGGTCGCGCTTGCCGCGAAGACCCAGAACGGAAGACTTCGGCCGGCAAGAAAATAATCCAGCGATCCCCGCCGGCCGCGGGCGGAGTTGACCCCCCAGAAGATGCAATAGGTCGCGTAGAGAGCAACGAAGACGAACAGCCAGCCGAGCCGCGCGCTCATCGCTGCCGCCTCTCCATGCCGTGGAGCCGGTAGACCATCTGATAGGAGCCGCGGACGCCGTAATTGACAATGATATAGATGACGAAAGCAGAGGCGAGGGCGGTGAATCCCACAAGCCCGATGGCGATATCCGTCTCTCCGAAACCGGGGTTGAAGAGTACGCTCGCGATGAGACACAGCGCGCCGACAGTGAAGCCGCCAAGCCCGAGCGCCACCTGCGGCTGGCTGAAGCCTGCGCTGTAAATCCGGTTGACGATCACATGGGCGATGAAACCCAGGATGATCGTCGCGAACCCGGAGAGGCCGGCGACCGGCGATTGCTCGGCGAAACCGCTGAGGATCAAGCAAACTCCGAAGGCGCCAAAAAAGGCCCAGGCCGTCATGACGGCGAGGCGGTGCTCCTCGGCGTCGGCGGAGGTCATGAGGACGCCCTCTCGCCCTGTATTCGGGTATTGGCCGTCTTAATTGCGCCGGGCGCGTTTCCCAAAATGGCGGCCGCCGTCTCGCATTGCGGGCGGCTCTTCGCTCCGGTGCGACAAACGATCAGTCGCGAACCTTGCGCCGGGATCACTGATTTATTGCTCCGGCAGCCGCGCCGCTACTTCTTCGCGGGCGGCTTTTCGAGCCGCACGCTGAGATCGCTGAGGTCGCTCAGATTGCTGGGCGTCATGCCGACCTCCTTGAGCAGATTGTCGACGAAGGGAATCTGCGAGCGGTAGCGCATCGCGGCGTTGACGACGCTCTCGGCGAGATTGCCCGGGCGGCCGCCCCCGCCCTCGCCGCCCCCCCCATTCGCGCCCGGTGCGCCGCCGGACCCGTTGCTGAACCCAGGCAGCCCCTCGACTTGCAGGATCTTGATCGACTCGATCCTCTCCATGGGCTTGACGCTTTCGCGTATGATGGCCGGCAGGTTCTCGAAAAGCTTGCGGTTGAGCGCGGTGCGCCGCGAAGCGTCGGAGCGCATGTTCTCCGCTTCGTTGAGCTTACGCTGCCCTTCCGCTTCCGCATCGAAGCGATGACGCGTTCCCTCCGCGGTCACGCGATCGGCCTCCGCGCGCTCGATCGCCGCGCGCTTCTCGGCTTCCGCGTGCGACGTGATCTTGATGGCGTTGCGCTCCGCCTGCTGCTCGGCGTCGATGAGGTCGATGCGCTTGCGCCGCTCGGCGATCTCGCGCTCGCGTGCAGTGATTACAGCTTCCTGAGCCTCGGCAAGCTGGGTTCGGGCGTTCTCCGTCGCGATCAGCGTCAGCGCCTTTTCCCGCTCCTTCTCTGCAAGCGCGATGAGTCGCTCCTGCTCTGCAATCTCGACCGCGCCCTGCCGCTCGATCTCGAGCCGCTCGGTCTCCTGCGCCCGCGCGATCTGCTCGATCTCGACCGCAAGGTCGGTGCGGACCCTCGCGCGCTCGATCGCCTCTTTGGCGCGCAGGGTCGCTTCGTCGACCTCTCGCTCGCGTTCAAGCTTCTCGAAGGCCACCTCTGCGCGCTGAAGCGCACGACGCTGCTCGATATCGCGCTCCTGCTCGAAGCGGGCGAACTCGCTCTGCTTGCGAATCGCAAGCACGCGAAGCTCGCTTTCGAGATTTTTGGTCTGCACCGAGACGAGCGTCTCCTGCTCGACGTCGTTGCGGCGTCGCTTCCGCGCCTCGGTCTCCTCAGTGAGCTTGGTGCGGTTCTCGGCTTCGTTGACGGCGATGGTGACGATCCGGTTCTGCTCCTCCATCTCCAGAGTCTGCTTACGCTGGATTTCGAGCCGCTCGACTTCCTGCTCCCGCGCGATGTTCTCGGCGTTGATCGCGAGCTCATGGCGGATCCGGGCGCGCTCGACGGCCTCCTTGGCAAATATCTGCGATTCCTCGATCTCACGCTCGCGTCTGGCCTTCTCCCCCGCGACTTCGGCGCGCTGTTGCGCGCGGCGCACGGCAATCTCGCGCTCTTGATCGAGCCGGGCATATTCGCTTTCCCGTTCGATCGCCAGGGCCTGCTGCTCCGCTTCGAGATTCTTAACTCGGATCGCGATGATCGAATCCTGCTCGATGTCGTTGCGCTTCTTCTTCCGGGTTTCGATTTCTTCTGTAAGCCGCGTCATGCCCTCGGCGTCAAAGGCGTTGGTCGGGTTGAACAGCTTGATGTCGGTCTGGTCGATGCTGGTGAGCGAAGCGGTTTCAAGTTCGAGACCGTTCGCGGTCAGCGATTCGGCGACGAGCGCACGCACTGCGCGGATGTAATCGGCGCGATGCTCGTGGATCTCCTCCATCGTCATCTGGGCGGCGATGGCGCCCATCGCATCGACGAACCGGCCCTGGACGAGATCGCGGAGACTCTCGGGGTCGAGCGTGCGGGTGCCGAGCGTGCGCGCGGCGGTCGCGACGGCCTCGGCGGTCGGAATGACTCGAAGAAAGAATTCGACGATGACCTCGATCCGCATCCGGTTGCGGGTGATGAGCGAGCGTTCCCCTGCTCTCCGCACCTCGATGCGCAAAGTATTCATGCTCACTTCGGTGACGTCGTGGACGATCGGCAATACCAGCGCGCCGCCGCCCATCACCACTTTCTCGCCGCCAAATCCGGTTCGCACGAAGGAGAGGTCCTTCGAGGAATGGCGATAAAGCCAGTGGAGAAGGTAGACGACGATGGCGATGACAATCGTCGCGAGAATTATGATGGCGATAATATCAGCGCCGTTCATGGCGACATTCCTCCACCCAAAACCAAACTCAGCGCGAATGCGCCGAATCGTTGATCGCGGCGGCGAGCACCGCCAGCACGAAGGCGATCTGGTTGATCAAATCGGACAGATTGTAGATGACCGACATTTTCGCCACGTCCGCGCCATTGCCGAGGCGGACGATGAGAAAGCTAAGCGGATAGAGCGCCCAGCCTATCGTCACGATAAGGCGCAGCCAGAAGAAGCCGATCCGCACTGGATCGCTTGCGCTCTGCGCGGCTATTTCGGCCATGCGGCCGAAATAAAACTCGCCCAAGAGATAGAGCCACAGAAGGAGCCCGATCAGGAAGCCCAGAGTAGGGTAGAGCAGATCCGTTTCACCCATATAGCGCGCCAGAACCATCGCGACGGAAGCGATCAGCAGCCTCCAGAAGAGGCCAGTCGGCGTGCTGGAAACGGTCTGAATGAAGAAATAGAGCGTCAGCACCTGTACAGGGACCGCGATCATCCAGTCGGCGTAGCGGAACACGACCGGCATATCGTGCGCCTGCAGCCAGACGAGGCTCGCAAGTCCGTAGTGCAGAACGCCGACCAGCGGCACGAGGCTCGACAGGGCGACCGGCACGCGCCAGCGCGGCGACACCCAGCGTCCGGAAGTCAACAACAGCACGGTCGTCGCCGCCATCGCGGCGGTCATCAGAAGAAAGGTCGCGCTGGCCACGTCAAGCGGAAGGAGAGGCGAGGCGTTCATGGACGGCCGCCTTCCGCGTGGAGCTTTGTTTGCGGCGGCCTTGTCGTCGCCGTTTCATTCGTCACGGAGCTGTCCCCTAGATTTGTGTCCGGATATGCGGCGAGCGCGCGTAGAGCGCGACCATCGGCAGAATCAGAAGACCGTAGATGAATTGCTGCCACTCGAACTTGAGACCGATGCCGACCAGGAAAGCGGTCAGCACCTGAAGCACCAGAACGCCAATCACAGTGAAACCGTAGCCCCCGTGTCCGCCGAGCAGGGACGTTCCGCCGATGACGACCGCGGCCAGCGTCATGAAGAGGTAGGGGTCTCCGACCCCGATGAAGCCGCCGCCGCTCCACCCCAGAAGCAGCGACCCGGTCAGCGTCGAGGAGAAGCCGGAGATCGTAAAGACGCCATACCAATAGCGCCGCTCCGAGATTTGGATGCGCTGCGCAGACGTCCGGTTGCCACCGAGCGCGTACAGGTAGCGGCCGTAGACCGTGTTCTTGAGGCCGAAAATCAAGGCGATGGCGATGGCGATCCAGACGAAGATCACCGGAGGGATCGCGATGCCGAATGTCACGCCGTTCATGGCGGCCAGATTGCTGAGCCATGCCGGGACCTGTCCGTACACATTGCCCGCATAGGAAGACCCTATGCTCGTCAGAATCTGGGTGAGGCCGGAGGTCGCGAAGCCGACGCCAAGCGTCACGATCAACGCTTGCCCTTGCAGAGGAAAGCTCAAGAGCCCATTGAGAAAGCCGATCGCTGCGCCGGCGACCAGGACGAGAATGACGGCGATCGGCGAGGGAATTCCAAGGCCGATCAGATAGAGCAGCCCGACATTCGACGAGCCGATCAGGAACGGGATCGAGAGGTCGAGGCCGCCGAGCACCGCGACCAGGGTCTGCCCGACGGTGGCCAGGCCCAGGAAGGCGGCGAAAACCAGCATGGACTTGATGTTGGCCCCCGAAAGGAAGCCCTCCACATGCAGCGAGGCGACGACGAAAATTGTGCCGAGCACCATGAGGCCGATGAAGGCGCTGCGGTTGTCGCCGAAGGCGCGGCTCGCGATGGTGGTGAAGACCAGGGAGGCGGCGAGGAAGAGGGCGGTAAAGAGGTTGATCCAGGTCAGAAAGCCGGTCAGCGTCAGCGAAAGGACGATGAAGCCGAAGATAAGGATCGCGAGACCGGCCAGCACGCCCTTGTTGCCGGAGGCGAAACCGCGCAGCGCCGCGCGCGCCGACGTCTGACGTCCAGAGCGTTCCGCGGCGGCGCGACTGAGCAGCGCCGATTCGGCGATCCAGCGAACGAAGATGCCGTTCCAGAGCCAGAGCGCCAGCGTGAAGGTTCCCGCGGTCGTGAAGATCACATATTGCGTCGGCGCATGCTGGGCGAAGCCGAACCCCGCGCCGATGGCGGCGATCAGCGCGGCAAGCGCAAGACCGATCCATCGCAGAGGCCGGACCACCGGGGTCGTGAGGGGAGCGAACAGAGGATTCTCGGCCATCGCGGGCTCAGTGTCCGAGCCTGGCCACGAGGGCCGTCGTGTTCATCAGAAGCCACACGCCGAGCGCCCCGCCAACGCCGACTGCGGCGTAGAGGAGGGGGGTGAGCCGACGCTGGCTCGCCTGCCAGACAAGCAGCCTGAGCGCGATGACGATCGCAAGCAGTAGCACGGCAAGCTGCGACGTCCGGGTCGAGAGAAGAGTGCGGGCAAAGTCCGGTCCCTGCGGGACCTGCTCGAGGACCGGCGCGAAGATTTCCGGATTCATTGGCGGCCGCTGAGGCGCGGCCCCGTCGTCCTGATTGCCGGTCGACTGATCGGCGGCGGGCGCGGGCGGCGCCCCAGCGTGGGGCGAGAGCGCCGTATAGTCGTACGTCGCGTGGAGCGCGACTCCGATGAACAGCAGCCCGAGCACAACGAACACGAGGAACGGCGAAACATTGCGCAGCCAGCGCTGCAGATAGGGCAGCGCGACCGTCATGAGCAGCGACAGGACAAGGATGAGGCCGTAGCAAAGGTCTGTGACAAAGCCCTGTACAGCCCCGAAGTCGAAAGTCGAGAGGACGTAGCCGATGAGGAAAAGATTGAGCGCCCCGAGAAGCGAGCCAAACACCGTCGCCCGCCCGCCAGCCAGGCTCGTGCCGCCAAGCACAAGGGCGGTGACGGAAATGAGCGTATAGGTCGTGCCCTGGGTGGGGTCGCCCGAACTGATGAGGCCCGTAAACGACAGGGAGGCGAGTCCGGCGAACAGTCCGCAGACGACATGCGCCCCGATGCGCACGACGCCGATCCTGACCCCGCTCGTATAGGCCGCGCGTTCGTCCGAGCCCATGAGGCGCAAGTGGCCGTAAAAGGGCGTCGCGGAAAAGATGAGCCAGCTGAGGGTCGCGACCGCCACCATGATGATGGACGGGGAAAAGATGGTCGTCCCCGATCCCCAGCCCGACATCCATTCTGGCGCTGAGCCGCCGGGCCGAGGCAGGATGACGAGGTTGATGCCTGACAGGGCCAGATAGCCGCTAAGAGAGACGATGATCGGCTGCACCCGCACCCAGATCACGATGAGGCCGAAAACGATCTGATAGAGGACGCCGGCGAAGAGCGAATAAGCAAAAACCGCGATCGGAGACGAGATGATCCCGGCGGCGTGAAGTTGGATCATCGTCACGTTGATGAAGCCGATGAGCGGCCCGATCGACAGATCGACCGTGGCGCGCCCGGCCAGGGCCGTCGCCATTAGCGCATAGGTGGACAGGATCAGCGGCGCGACGACGATCTCCGCGCTGCCGATGCCCGAGCTTGTCACGAGGCTCGGACTGCGCAGGACCGCGACCGTCATCAGCCCGAAGAATAGCAGGATCGGGACCAGCAGGAACGTGTTGTAGGACGTTCCGCGCGCGGTGGAGACGGCGCTGCTCATCCTGCCGGGCCGGCCATCTTGGGCCTTGCGCTACGCGCTACCACCGGCGGGACGCGGCGCGGACAGGCGCTTCGTCGCGCCGGGGACTGCGGTCGGAGATGCTGGAGGGTCTGCGGTCGCGCGCGTAGTCAAGCAACCGGTCGAGCACCGGCATCAGGTATTTCTTGAATGCCTCCGGGTTCTCGCACATCGGGAAATGCCCGATTTCCTTCATGATGATGCATTCGGCGTTGCGGATCTTGTCCGCCGTCTGTTCGGTCATCTCCGGCGTGCAGGCGAAGTCGTAGACGCCGGTCATCAGGATCATCGGGATCCGTCCCGAGATCTTGCGGCAGAGGTCGCGGAAATCGTGATCAATACTGTAGAAGTAGAGGTCGCCTTTGAAAATGCCGGGGCCGCCCTGGGCGTAGTACCACCATGTCTCCCAGCGATAGTCCTCCGGGCTCTGCGGCGCCATGAGGCCGAAGGTCGCGGTCGCGCAGACCTCGCCACCGTGGATGTGGGGATGATGCAGCGGGTCGATCCACCAGCCCGGAGAATGATCGCAGGCCTCAATGGCGATAAGCGCCGTCAGTTCGTTCTCATAGTTGAGCGCCAGCGGCAGGCAGATGTTGCCGCCCATCGAACTGCCCATGATGATCGGCTTTTCGAGTTCCAGCGTCTCGCAGAACGCCATGATGAACTCGGAATAGAATTTTGAGGTCAGCTTGTACTCTTCCTCCTCCTTGTAGAAATTCTTTGGAGGAATCGATTTGCCATGCCGCGGCAGGTCGAAGGCGATCACGCGAAAGTTCTTGGTGATGTCGGGATCGCAAAGCTGATGCCGATATTCGCGGCCGTCCGTACCCGCCGTGTGGAGACAGACGAGCGGAACGCCCTGCCCGTTCTCCTCATAGTAGACGCGATACTCATTGCCCGCATAAGGGACGTACACGTAGCGCCCAACGATTGGATCGGTCTTTGCCATTTGCAGTCGGCCTCTGACGGAAGGAATTGGCGGGATCAGTTCGGGCGCATCTTGGCGAGCATCCAGGTCAGGGCGCGGAGGTTTTGCCAGAAGACCTTTGTGTCGCCTTCGATCTTGAGTTTGCCATGCAGCGGATGCGCCATCGCCCAGATGTCGTTGTACATGGGTGGAGGCACGGGCTCGACGAACTTGCTCCAGGAACTCGCGGGAGCGCGCAGCGCGAAGTGCCATCCCATTAGGTTTGCGTTCAGCTCGTCGGCAACCATATCGATCTTGCCGTTGCGAACCTGGACGTAGAAATCCCTGTCGTCGACGCCGATAACGAAATTGGCCGTGAAGAAGCGGCCAACTACCTTGAGCACACGGTCTTCGTTGACCCGTTTCGCCCAGGCGACAATCCAGTCGGCGTCGAATTCCGTCAGCGTGGAATAGCGTGTCATCCCTTCGCTCTTTTCATTTCGAGTGCGTCATGCGCGAAACCTCATCGTCTCACGCTGGTTTGGGGAGCGGCGCCTTCGCCGGGCCGTAAAGCCCAACGAGCGTCGCGGTCGTGATCGAAGACGGAAGGACAGCGCGGACGAACTCCACGTAATCGGCGGAATCGTCGAGTTCGATCCGCTCGGTCTTCAGCGCGTAGAGCGTGAAGACGTAGCGATGAGCGTCGTCGGGCGGCCATGGGCCGCCATAGCCGCGCCCGTAGCCCGGAATGCGGAACGTCACGAAATCGCTGGCGAATTCCCGCGCCTCATGGGGCATCGCGCCCGAGCGGCTGGCGCCTCCGGGGAGTTCGCGGCAGTCCGCGGGAAGATCGGCGACGAGCCAGTGAGCGAAGGCGCGGGGGAACCCGAGATCCGGCGGGATGTCCGGATCCGTAACCGTGAGCGCGAAGCTCCGTGCGCCTTCAGGCGGCGAATCCCAGGCGAGGGGCGGCGAGACGTTGTTCGCCTCCGCGTAGCGGTCCGGAATGAGGCCGCCGTCGGTGAAGGCGGGGGACCGCAAGGAAAATGGCGCGAGAGGCGGCCGCGCCTTTGGGGCTGGCCAGGCAGCCGGGCGCGGCTGCGACTCCGCCGTGGGCGCAATTTCCGACTCTCCGCGGCGCGTCGCGGGTTCCCCGGGCGCGCGGCGCGAAACAAGATGCTGACCGAACATCGCGGCCAGAATGCTGTCGCTGTTGATATCGTCGCCCGTTAGTTCGGCAAAGACGTGACCATTGCGGAAGACCAACACCCGCGAGCAGAAGCCGATCAGTTCCTCGATCTCGCTCGACATGTAGACAACCGACTTGCCGGTCGCGGCAAAGTCCCGCAGATGGGCATAGAGGTCGGTTTTGGCGGCGATGTCCACGCCCCGCGCCGGGTCGTTCAGGATGAGGATGTTGGGGCTCAGCGCGAACGCGCGGCCGATCAGCACCTTCTGCTGGTTTCCGCCGCTGAGCGAGGTGATCTTGTCGGCCCGGTCGCCCAGGCGGATCGATAGTTTCTCGCGCTCCCATTCGAACGAGCCGTTGAGCGCCATCCAGTCGATGAGGGCCAACTTTCCCCCTCGCGACTTGGCCCGATAGAGCGGGGCGAGCATGTTTTCGAATATGCTGAGGTTGGCGAAGATGCCCTCGCGTTTCCGGTCGCCGGAAACGTAAGCGACCTTGTGGCGTGAGGCGTCGGCGAGCGAATTGATAGGGTGGAAGCCGCCGTGCTCGCCGATGACGGTCGGCCCGGATGCGGCCGCGCGCTGCACGCCCGCAAGCACTCGCACAAAGTCGGCCTGCCCGTGACCGTCGAGTCCAGCTACCCCGAGGATCTCGCCATGATGGAGCCGGAAGTCGATCTCGCGGCTGCGCGGCCAGATCTTCATCACGTCGGCTTTCATGACGACGCTGCGCCGCAGGGCGTCTTCAGCCGGGGCGACGGGCTTAGACGGGCGCTCCGCGTTGCTGGCTATGAGGCGAAGAAGATTAGCCTCGGTGATGTCGCCCTTTTCGAGGACACCGACATCGCGCCCGTCACGCAGCACGGTCACGCGATCGGCGATGCGCGTCATCTCCGCAATACGGTGGGTTACAATCAGAACGCAGGAGCCCGCGTCGCGCAATTCGCGGATTTTTGCGAACAACCGTTCGGTCGAATCGAGGTCCAGGGCGGCGGAAGATTCGTCGAGAATGAGGACTTTCGGCTTAGCGAGGAGGGCGCGCGCGATCGTGATCCACGCCTTGAGATTGAGCGGCAGCTGGCCGGCCATCATATCGAGGTCGAGATCGAGCCCGGTGAGCTCGGTCATGAGCTTGGTTGCGGCTCTTACTTTCTCGGTGCGGGTCAGCACGCTCGACCAGAGCCTGTCGGCTCCAAGATAGAGGTTGTCGAGCACGGAGCTTTCGTCGGCGACAAGCACTTCCTGAAAGACGGTCGCAACGCCGATCGCACGGGCGTCATGGGGGGAGTTCGGCGTGTGGCCGAGAATGTTGACTTGCCCGGCGTCGATCGGCAGCACGCCGGAAATCACCTTTGCAAGTGTGCTCTTGCCGCTGCCGTTGCCGCCGAAGATCGCATGGATCTCGCCGAGCCGTGCGCTAAACGAGGCGCCGTCAAGCGCGCGCGTGACGTCGAAAGACTTTCGGATGCCGACGAGCGAAACGCCGTGCGATCCGAAGGGAGCGGCCGATGCGCTCTCTTCGGCACCCTTGCGAGGCCGCCCCGTGACGAGGGCCGCGTCAACCATCCGTCGCAACCCCGAGAGGGCCAGCAGCGGCTTTCGCCGGGAACAAGGCTGAGGCCGAATGCCGGCACCGGACGCATTCCCAAACTTGTCACCGCCGCGACGCTTCGCCGCACGGTGTTCCCCTATAAAAGGCTCGGGGCGCGCGGCGGCGACCCAACGGCGCGCCGCGCGCCTCGAGCATTCACTGCTTCTTGTAGGCCGCCGGATCAGCCGGACGCAGGAAGAAGGAATCGAGATCCTTGCCGCCCCATTTTTCGAGACCGACATTGAACCATTTGTCGGAGTTCTCGTTGCAGTTCTCCGGGAGCGCCTTGGCGACGTCGTCATAGCTGAGGATCGTCGGCGAGACGAGGATCGACTGCATCTTGGGACCTTGGCCCTGCATCGTGCGCATCATGACATTCCACATGAGCTCCATCTCGTCACCGGGCGGCCAGCCCTGGACCGCCGCACTCACGAACTTCGGATTCTTGCGCCAGTAGCAGAGCGCGCCTTCCTCGCCGCCGATCGCGACAGGTGGCATCTTGCGCCCGGACTGTTCCAGCGCGCGAAGGACGCCGAGTTCCGCCGCCGATTGCACGACGACCCCGTCGAGCTCGCCGGGGTGGTTGGCGAGCCACTTCTGAACCTCGGCCTGCGCAACCTGGTCGGTCCACATCCCGGCGACGTCGCCGACGATCTTGATGTCGGAGCTTGAGGCAAGGCCAGTCTTGATGCCGCGATCGAGGGAATCCGAGGTGCTCGTGCCGGGAATGCCTTCGACGACGAGCACATTTCCCTTCTTGTTCAGCTCGTTCACCATCCAGTCGCCCTCCGCCTTGCCGGTGACGACGAAATTGGTCGACGAATTCACGACATAAGGCGAGGTGACATAACCGGTCATGGAAAAGACGGGCACGCCCTTGTCATAGGCGTATTTGACCGTCTCGTTGAGCGCTGTTGGATTTGAGCAGCAGATGATGAGCGCGTCGACTCCGCGGTCCACGAGCTGCCGCATCTGCTGGATTTGCGTCGCATCCTTGAGATTGGACTGCGTGACGATCAGGTCCTTGACGAGACCGAGCTTCTTCCATTTGGGCACGATGTCCTTCTCGAGGTGCTCGAGAGCGTTGGCGCGCCAGGTGTTGCCAGCGTAGGAACTGGCGTAGCCGATCGTCCAGGGCGGTCCCTTCTTCGGCTTGAAATCTCTGTAGGCGCTCGGACCGACGGGCTGCTGCGGGTCGATCTGGTCCTTGTTGTAGAGCTTGTCCTGAATGTCCTTCGGAATCTCGTCGAGCCCTTCGGCGCGAACCATATTGGCGAAACCGACGAAGCCGGCGCAGACAGCCAAGAGCGCTGTCCCGCGGCCTACTCTCTTGATAAGATCCATCACTTTCCTCCCTGTACACGACGCCGTCCCAAAGCTTGCCGCTATGGACGGTCTTTCTTAGAGACGGGCGGAGGCCGACAAGCCTCCGGCTGCCGCCACTCCTATCATACCCGGAACCCTTTTCTCCTATCACAAAACGTAAGCCGACCCTTCCCTCCTTTCCATTTGTTTATCCTGAAGGCGCCCTTCGCCTCAGCTTAACGCGCGCGAGCCCGCGGCTCAGCCGAAAAACCGCGGCGCATGGTTCGCTCCGCTGAGCCCGAAGAACAAGAGAAACCAACGGCTCATTTCCTCCGGAGTGGCCGAATGGGAGAATTCCGCCAGCCCTCGCGCTTTGGCTTCGAGTTCGGTGCGCGACAGCGTGTTTCCGGGGTCGCCCTTGGGTTCGTCCACACGTCCCGCAAGCCTGCGTCCATCGACCGTCTCGACTTCGACCTTGCCGATCCAGCGTTCCGGATAGGCCGCCTGCACTTCGGGATCGAAGGCCATCGTCACTTTTTGCGCGAAATCCTTTGTCTCGGGCACCGCGAAGAAGCGCTCGAAGTCGAACATTCCGGCGCTCTCGCGCGTCGCGGCCAGGGCGAGCACGGATCCCATGGAGAACTTCGCCTGATGGACCGTCTGGGGGTTGGTCACCGAACCAAGTACGTCGATCGCCGCCTGATGGACGCGCGCGGTAACATGGGCCACATCCGCCGGCTTAAGTCGGCCTTCCCGCATGACCTGCATGAGCGCGTCCGCTGCGGGATGGGTGTGACGGCAGGAAGCGTGGAATTTGAACGACGTCTCCGCGAGCGCCCATCGCTCGCCAAGCCGGTCGACGAGCCGAGCCGGGTCGGCGTCCTTAGCCATGCCGGCCGCCATGGCTTGTGCTCCGGTCAGGATTCGCTTCGCGCCTGTGAAGCCCTCCCTCGCCAGATAGGCGGAGGCCAGCCCTGTCGAGGCCGCGTGAGCGGTGTGAAGGGGCTTCGAATCCGCCGCGTCCCGCAGAAATTCCCACAAGCCCGCGGCCTGTGTCCCGGCCGAGCCGAAGGCGTCGAGCATCTGGCCCGGCGAGAGCCCGAGCAGGCGTCCGGCCGCCGCCGCCGCCGCGAGCGAGCCCGCGGTGCCGGTCGTATGAAACACCTTGTAATGCGCCTGGCCGAGATATTCTCCAATCCGGATCCCGACCTCGTAACCGGCTACGCTTGCGGCCAGAAGCTCGCGCCCCGAAGCGCCGATCGCCTGGGCAACGGCGAGCGCGGGCGGAAACACCACGGCGGCGGGATGAAAGACCGCGCCGTTGTGCACGTCGTCCTGCTCCGCGACATGCGACGCCGCCGCGTTGACCATGGCGGCAAACAAGGGAGACGTGGTCCGCCGGCTGACGATCACCTCCGAGGGACCAGACGCGGGCCCCATCGCGCCTGCGAATTTCTCGATGATTTCGACGGGGCGCATGCCCTTGCCTGCAAGCGCCGAGCCGAACCAGTCGAGCATCAGCTCTTCGCAGCGCCCGACGACCGCGGGCGGTATCGCCTCATAGGCGAGGCTGGCCGCGAATTGCGCGAGAACCTGTTCAGGAAAGGGCGGCATGGCTTTCATGTCCTCGCGTTCAGGATGAGTTGGCGGGGGCGGGCGACGCGGCGTTTCCCGCTGCTGGCCGAGGGGACGTCTCCAAGGGATCGTTCTCGAAAGTCACCACTGTCTCAATGGCGAGGCGGCCCTGGGCGTCCTCCGCCCATAGGTCGGCGGCGCCTGTTCCGCGCGGGCGCCCGAAAAGGCGCAGCGGTCCTGTATCGTGGAGCCAGCGCCTCGTATGCAATTCGCATTGGATGAAGCGCGCGTTCGGCGCGTGCTCGCGCAAGAGATCGAGGAGCAGCGTGGCGGCCAGGTCGGTCTGCACGACAAGGCCCGGGTGGCCCTCGACAAAGGTTGCGAAAGGCCGATCGTAATGGACGCGGCTCTTGTCGCGCGTGAGCGCCGAATAGCTGAACAGAGCGCGCGGATCGGCGCGGTATTCGCGCAGCCAGACCGCAGGACTGCGCATGGCGAGAAACGGCCGGACCGGAAGCGGCTCTCCCCGCGCCATATAAAGAACGCGCCGGTCCTCGGAGATTGCAACCCCTTCGGAATCAGCAATGTCATGGCGCAGGCGCAGCGTGACGAGCGGCCCCGCCTCGCCGGCGCGCTCGGCGGCGTCGACGATATGGGCGAAGCGCCAAATTGGATCGCCCACGCGGATCCGGCGATGAAAGCGGATATTGCGCTCCACGCAAAGCCGCCGCGGCAGTTCGATCGGGGGCAAGGCCGGATCCAGAAAATCGCCGCTCTCGGTCGTTTCCGACATCCGGCCCCACGCGTGAAAGTAGAGCGAATGAGCGAGGGGGGGAAGTTCGTCACCCTCCTGCGGCGCGGGCCCAAGCTGAAGCAGGTCAAACAGCGTCGCGAGCGGGGCCTGCGCAGCGACATCCGCGCGCACGTCAACCCTCCCCAACCACTCTCGAGCTCGGTCGAGATTGTTCACTGGCTTCGCCAAAAGTCTGGTCTTTGTGGCGAACATGCTTGATCTTTATGTGGCGCTGTATCAATTTCAAATATGCAAAGCCGGGCTTAAGCGCGCCAGAACAGGCAGGGAGGGGATTGGGTGCTCACCCATTTTGATTTCGCGGACCTTCGGCTTTTTATTTGCATTGCCCAGGAGAACAGCCTGACCCGCGGCGCCGAGCGGGTCCACCTGTCGCTTCCCGCGGCGAGCACGCGCATCAAGAACCTAGAAGAATCGTTGGGGACGAAGCTCCTCTACCGTGCAAGCAACGGGGTTACGCTCACGCCGCCCGGGCAGGTGATGCTGCAGCACGCCCTCGACCTACAGCGGCAGATGGAGCGTCTCTGCTCCGACCTTCAGGAATATGCGCAGGGCGTGAAGGGGCATGTGCGCCTCTTCGCCAACACGACGGCGATCACCGAGTTTCTGCCCGCGGTGCTATCGCGCTTTCTCTCCAGCCATCGCAATGTCAATGTCGATCTGCGCGAGCGCCTGAGCCCCAACATCGTGCGCGCCGTGACAGACGGTGTGGCGGATGTCGGAATCGTCGCCGGCAACGTGCGGACGGAAGGGCTCGAAGTGCTGCCTTACCGCGAGGACCGGCTCATTCTCGTCTGCGCGCGCGGGCACGCCCTCGCTGAACTCGCGGAAGTGAGTTACGAAGAAACCCTGCAGTTCGATCACGTTTGCCTGCCTGAGGCGAGCGCGATCCACTCTTTCCTGGTCGAGGCCGCCAACGGGGTCAACCGGCGCATCAAGATGCGCATCCAGGTCGGCAATTTCGAGTTGATGTGCCGCCTTGTTCAGGCGAACGTCGGCATTGGCGTCCTTCCGGAATCCGCCGCCCGCCGGCAGGCGAAGGCCAGCGACATCCACCTCGTGCGTCTCACCGACAAATGGGCGTTGCGAGATCTCAAGATATGCCTCCGCAGCCTGGACATGCTCCCCAGCTTCGCACGCGATCTCGTCAACATGATCGTCGCTGACGCACGCGACACAAGGGAGCACGTGCGCATAGCCGCGATCGCATGAGAGAGACGTGTGAGAGCGGTCGCGCGCCGTTGGGCTTGGGGACGCAACGGATATAGTGAGAGGAATCGCCGGCCTCGCAAAGGGCCGCAGAGAGGAAACCGGCATGAAGATTTTCGAGTTTGGCAATGGCGGCGGCGATCTTCTGGAGCCGAGCCTTCGCGGTCGGTCTCGAGCGTTCGAGCCGGTGGGAGCGGCCCGCCCCGGCGTCCGCGCCGTCAACGGCAGGCTCCCTCCTTTCTGACACGGCGCGCCGCACCATCAATGTCGGGACGAGCGCGAAGCTGAAGCTTCATGTCCTCGATCTCGGCAAGCTTCGGCTCGACAAGAACTTCATGGTCGCCAACACGACCGTGGCGACGGCGCGGACTCCGAACCCGCGCGGCCAGGTCATCGATATTCCGGTTTCCGCCTATTATATCGAGCATGCGGACGGAAATATCCTGTTCGACACAGGCTGCAATCCGAACTGGGACGGACCGAACGGACGCTGGCCTGTCGACGGGTTGCAGGAACTCTTTCCGCATATCGGTGGCGAGGAGTGTCAGCTCCCCGCGCGGCTCGACATGATGGGCGTTGGTCCGGACGACGTCGATTACGTCGTCCTCTCACATTTGCATTGCGACCATGCGGGCTGCGTCGAATATTTCCGCAAGTCCAAGATCATCGTGCATGAGGACGAGTTTGCAGGTGCCTTCAGACAGTACGCGCTACAGGACCACGGCTCGCCCTATGCGTTGAAGGATCTCGAGGCGATCATCAAGGCGCAGTTGAGCTGGCGGGAAATCGCCCGCGACGAGCCGGACCAGAATATTGTCGAAGGCGTGCGTCTGCTCAATTTCGGCCCCGGTCATGCGCGCGGCATGCTCGGCCTTTTGGTCAGTCTGCGAAGTCAGCAGGGCGTCATCCTGTGCTCGGACGCCTGCTACACCGCCGAGAATTATGGGCCGAAGGCCAGGCAGCCGGGCATCAGCTACGATTCGCTCGGCATCATGCGCACGGTGCGGAGGATCCAGGCGCTCGCGGCCGACACAGGCGCGGCGGTCTGGTTCGGCCACGACATCGAGCAGTTCGCCTCCGTCCGCAAGGCGACGCAAGGCGAAGGGCATTACGAGTAGAGGCCGCCCCGCGGGATCGGCCCCTTCGCGGGGACGCGCCTATTCCGCGTAGCTCTGCACCACGGTCTTGACGACGCTGAACTCTTCCAGCGCCAGAAAGCCCTTCTCACGGCCGTGCCCGCTCTTTTTCATCCCGCCGAAGGGCAGTTCCACGCCGCCGCCCGCGCCATAGCAGTTGATGAAGACCTGACCGCTGCGGACCGCTTTGGCGAGGCGGGTCTGGCGCGATCCATCGCGCGTCCAGACTGCCGCGACGAGGCCATAGTCCGTCGCGTTGGCGAGTTTGATGGCGTCCGCCTCGTCCTCGAAGGGCAACACGGACAGCACGGGTCCAAACACTTCGTCGCGCGCCAGCGTGTTGGCGCGCGGGACGGGACCGAACAGCGTCGGCGTCACATAGAAGCCGCCGCTCGGAAGATCGTTGGCGAGCTTGCCTTCCGCGATCACCGGAATGCCTGACTTGCGCGCCGTATCGACAAAGCCGTTGACCCTATCGCGCTGCTTGGCGCTGATCATCGGCCCGAGGTCGAGATTCATGGCCGGGGCGCCGACGCGCACGTTGGAGAAAGCCTCGGCGACTTCGCCGACGAAGTCGTCATAGATCTTCCGCTCCACCAAGAGGCGGCTGCCGGCCGAGCAGGTCTGGCCGCCGTTCTGGGTGATGGCGCGCGCGATGGTCGGGATCGCCTTCTTGCGGTCCGCATCCGCGAAGACGATATGCGGCGACTTGCCGCCGAGCTCCAGCGTGCATTTGATATGGTGGTCCGCGGCGGCCTTCTGCACGATCGTCCCCACCTCGGGCGAGCCGGTGAAGGTGATCATGTCGACACCGTCATGCGCGATCAGGGCGGCGCCCGCTTCGTGCCCGAGGCCCGTCACGACATTGATTGCGCCCGCCGGGATTCCTGCTTCCTCGGCGATCGCCGACAAGAGCAGCGGCGACATGCAGGCGTCCTCCGCCGGCTTCAGGACGACCGCGTTGCCAGCGGCAAGTGCGGGCGCGAGCGAGCGGCCGAACATTTGCGCGGGGTAGTTCCATGGCAGAATGCAGGCGACCACCCCATAGGGCTCGCGCGTCACCTGCGCATGGAAGCCGCTCATGAAAGGAACGATCTGGCCATGCAGCTTGTCCGCGGCGCCGCCATAATATTCGAAGTAGCGGGCCGAAAGCGTGATGTCCGCACGCGCCTGACCGATTGGCTTGCCGGTGTCGCGGGACTCGGCCTGCGCGAGTTCCTCCGCGCGCGAGACGATGAGGCCGGACATTTTCATGAGAAGCCGGCCGCGGTCTGTCGCCGTCATCTCGCCCCAAGGGCCGTCATAGGCGGTCGCGCGCGGCCTTCACGGCGGCGTCGATGTCGGGCGCGGCGCCGCGCGATCGCGTCAATCCTCATAGGTCTCGCCAGTCGACGGGTCGACGACCGGCAGCGACGCTCCAGATTTCGCCTCTGTCCACTTGCCGCCGATAAAGAGCTTTTGCATCACAACGGTTCCTCTTGTCGCGACATTCGGTCAGGGCGTCAGGACGACACGGCCCACGACGCGGCCGGCCTTCAGGTCTTCGAGCGCGGCGGTCGCGTCGCTGAGCGGGCGCGTCCGGATCGGTATGCTGGGCGCGCCGCCGGCGCGGACAAGGTCGAGAAGTTCGCGCGTCTCGGCCAGATTGCCGGTGTAGCTGCCCTCGATGGTCGTCGCCTTGATCGGGATGAGAGGCAGGGACCAGGGCGCGGCGCCGCCGAACAGGCCGACCATGATCATCTTGCCGCCCTTGGCGAGCGAGTCGAAAACAAGCGCCGCGGTCGCGGGGCTGCCGACAAGGTCGATCCCCGCCCAGCCAAGGCCGCCGAGCGCCGACTGGATTTGCGCCAGCGCGTCCGGGGCCGAGCCGTCGATCGCGGCGAGGGCGCCTCCCTCGAGCGCCGCCGCGCGCCGCTTGGCGTCGATATCCACCACGATGGCGCCCTTGCCCCCCATCGCCTTCAAAATGCTGAGGGCCATCAGCCCAAGCCCGCCGGCGCCGACGATCAGCACCGGCTCCTCCTTGATCACCGAACCGAGCTTCTTCAGCGCCGAATAGGTTGTCACGCCCGAGCAGGCGTAGGGCGCGACCGCCACGGGATCGAGCCCGTCGAGCGGCAGCAGGTATTTCGAGTTCGGGACGACGATCTGATCCGAGTAGCCTCCATCGCAATGAACCCCGAGGCAGCGCGGCTTCATGCACAGGTTTTCGGACCCGGCGCGGCAGACGCGGCAGACGCCGCACCCGATCCAGGGATAGATCAGCACCATCTCACCGACCTTGCGGTCCTTCACCTCCGGGCCGACCGAGACGATTTCCCCGGCCGTCTCGTGGCCGAGCGTGAGCGGCAGAGCGATGCCCCGGTCGGCGAGGCGCAGGCGCTTCCCGCCGCCGAGATCGTAGCCTCCTTCCCAGATATGAAGGTCCGAATGGCAAACGCCGGCAGCCTTGACCGCAACCACGACCTCGTGGCCGGTGGGCTTCGGGTCAGGCAGGTCGGCTTCCTCCAAGGGATCGCCGAAAGCCGTCAGCTGGAAACTTTTCACCCGGTCGTCCTCCTCGGTGTCTTTTTCGAAGTCTTTTCGCTTGTCACGCCTGTCGTCGTGAAATCCCGCGCGACCCGCAGATTGGGTGCAGAGTAGCGGGCGCCGGCAATTCGACGTTAGCCGCTATATCGGCCTATCAGCTATATCATTCTCGTTCGGTCCCGGGCCCGTCCATAAGCCGAGCGCCACAAGTCGCCGCACCTCCTCGCGCAGGCACTGCACCACCGCGACGGTCGCCGGCGTCTTTGGCCGCCGCACGGTCTCCCCCACGACCAGCGTGCGCGTCAGCGAGGGGGAGACGATGCGGCAGGCGACGATAGCGCCGGCCGCGACCTCGCGATAGACGCCGCAGAAGGGCAGGATCGTCGCGGCGTGCCCCTCCCTCACGAGGGTCTTGATCGTCGCCATCGAATCAAGCTCCAGCACCACGTCGGGCTCAAGTCCGGTCTCGGCGCAAGCGCTGTCAACCAGGATCCTCAGCCCGTGTGGCCGTCCGGGCAGGATGAGCGGCAAGCGGACCGCCTCGGCGAGTGTCGCCTCGGGCCGCGCCGCGTCGAGCGCCGACGGCGCGCAGCAGAGAAAAAGGTCCTCGACGAGGAGGAGCTGACCCACGGGATTCGCGTTCCGGCTCGGGCTATAGAGGACGCCCACGTCCAGGCGGCCGCCGACCAGCCAGTCTTTCACATCGCCGCTGAAGCCCTCGCTGACATGCAGTCGCACGCCGGGAAAGTCGCGGCGAAGGCGATGAAACAGCGGTTCGACCAGAATCATGCAGACCGAGGGCGGCAGGCCCAGATTGACCGCCCCGACCGGAGCGCCCTTAGCCGCCCTGAGGCCCGCCTCGAGCCGGCCGACCTGCTCCAGCAGCGAGCGGCCATGTTCCAGCAGGGTGCGCCCGACCTCGGTCAGCTCCGCGCCTCGGCCGTTGCGCCGAAGAAGCGGCGAGCCGCATTCCGCCTCGAGTTGCCGAATGTGCCGGCTGAGGGCCGGCTGCGCGACCCCGAGGTGACGCGCAGCAAGCGTGAAGCTTCCCAGTTCGCTCACACAGACAAAATAGCGCAGGCGTTTGAGATCCATGGGGTCGTAGAGGAGGTTATGCCCAATCGTGCATAACCGATAGCGCCGTTTTGCTTCTGGCGGCAATTTGCGGCGCGCCTTTAACACAAGCGCGGAAACTGCGCCCGCATGAGCCGGCGACAAGGAGACAATCGGGAGTGACCACGAGCGCGGCGGCCGACCATGCCGAGATTCGCGACGCGGTCGCCAAGCTCTGCCGCGATTTTCCGGGCGATTACTGGCGCGCGCTCGACCGCGAGCGCGCCTATCCGACCGCTTTTGTCGAACGTCTGACGAAGGAGGGTTTTCTCTCGGTCCTGATTCCCGAGGAATATGGCGGGTCGGGACTGGGTCTGCGCGCCGCGACGGCGATCCTCGAAGAAGTCCATCGCGCTGGCTGCAACGGCGCCGCATGCCATGCGCAAATGTACACGATGGGCGCGGTGCTGAGGCACGGCAGCCCCGAGCAAAAGGCCAGATATCTGCCGAAGATCGCCTCAGGCGAACTCCGCCTGCAGGCGTTCGGCGTCACGGAGCCGACCAGCGGCACCGATACGACGCGCATCCGCACCTTCGCGCGGCGGGAGGGCGACCGCTACATCGTCAACGGCCAGAAGATCTGGATCAGCCGCGCCGAACATTCCGACCTGATGCTTCTCCTGTGCCGGACGACGCCGCGCGAGGAATCGAAGAAGACGACCGAAGGCATGACGGTGCTGCTGGTCGACATGCGCGAGGCGATAGGAAATGGCCTCACCATCCGGCCCATTCGCACCATGCTCAACCACGCGACGACCGAACTCTTCTTCGACAATATGGCGGTGCCCGTCGAGAACCGCATCGGCGAGGAGAACAAGGGCTTCCGGTATATCCTCGACGGGATGAACGCCGAGCGCATTCTCATCGCCTCGGAATGCATCGGCGACGGGCGGTTCTTCGTCGAGCGAGCGGCCGGTTACGCCAGAACCCGCGAGGTGTTCGGCCGGCCGATCGGGCAGAATCAGGGCGTCCAGTTCCCGATCGCCCGCTCCTGGATCGAGGTCGATACGGCCGCGCATATGGTGGACAAGGCGGCGCGAATGTTTGAGGCCGGCGAGCCCTGCGGAACGGAAGCCAACATCGCCAAGCTCCTGGCCTCGGAAGCCAGCTGGAAGGCGGCGGACATGTGCGTCCAGACGCACGGCGGCTTCGGCTTCGCCGAGGAGTTCGACATCGAGCGCAAGTTTCGCGAGACGCGGCTTTATCAGGTGGCGCCGATCTCGACCAATCTCATCCTCGCCCATGTCGGAACGCATGTTCTCGACCTGCCGAGATCCTACTGATGCCCGGCGCGCTCGACGGCGTTCTGGTCGTCGCGCTCGAACAGGCGGTCGCGGCGCCCTTTTGCACTTCGCGGCTCGCCGACGCTGGCGCGAGGGTCATAAAGATCGAGCGGGAGAGCGGCGATCTTGCGCGAAAGTATGATGAGGTCGCGCATGGCGAGAGCGCCTATTTCGTGTGGCTCAATCGCGGCAAGCAGTCGCTCGTGCTCGACATCAAGCAAGCGGACGATTCCGCGCTTCTGAAGCGGATGCTGAAAAGGGCGGACGTCTTCGTGCAGAATCTCGCTCCTGGCGCGGCCGAGCGGGCCGGTTTCGGCGCGAAGGCCCTCCTCGCCGAGAATCCGCGCCTGATCGTCTGCGACATCACCGGCTATGGCGAAAGCGGCCCTTACGCCGAGATGAAGGCTTACGACTTTCTCATTCAGTGCGAGACGGGTCTCGCCTCGGTCACGGGCGGGCGCGGATTCGCCTGGCCGCGTCGGCGTCTCCGTCGCGGACATCGGCTGCGGCATGAACGCCCACGCGGCGATCCTGCAGGCGCTCTACGCCCGGGAGCGCACCGGCGAAGGCGGCCAGATTTCCGTCTCGCTCTTCGATTCGATTGCGGACTGGATGGCGGTGCCCCTGATCCACCGCGAATATTCGGGCCGCGAGCCCAAGCGCATCGGCCTCAATCATGCGACCATTGCGCCCTACGGCGCCTATGCAGCCGGAGACGGAACTCCCTTCATTATCGCGATTCAGACGGCGGCCGAATGGGCGAGCCTTTGCCGCGGGGTGTTGGCCCGGCCGGACATGATCGATGATCCGCGCTTCTCGAGCAACAGCCGCAGGACCGCCAACCGGGCGGCGCTCGACGAGGAGATGGGGAAGGCCCTGTCGCGCTTCGACGCGGCTCAGATGGCCGAGGCCCTCCGGACCGCCAACATCGCTTTTGGCCGCTACAATACGGTCGGCGAATTCGCTCGCCATGTCCAGTTGCGGCGCGCGGAGGTCGATACGCCAAGCGGCCCCGTCAGCGTTCCGGCGCCGCCGCAGATTTTCGACCGCTATCCGGTCGCGCTCGGGCCCTCTCCCGCAATCGGCGAACACAGCGAAAGGATTCGCCGCGAATTCGCGAGCGAGAGCTGACGATGAGTGAGCTTCGCCAGTGGATCGGACGCAGCGAGGAGGCGCAGGATGTCGCCGAGCCCGGGCCGATGCGGCGTCTTGCCGCGCTGCTCGATTACGAGGCGTGGCCTTGGGCGCCGGGCGAGGTGGCGCCGCTCGGCCACTGGCTCTATTTCCTGACGGAGGCTCGGGAATCGGATCTCGGCCCTGATGGCCACCCCGCGCGCGGCGGCTTCCTGCCGCCGATCGCCCTGCCCCGCCGCATGTGGGCCGGCGGGCGCGTCGACTTTCTGTCTCCGATTCCACTCGGCGCAGAGATGACGCGCCGGTCGACGATCGTTGATATCGCCGACAAGAGCGGCTCGTCCGGCCCGATGACTTTCGTGGTCGTGCGTCATGAAATATCCGTCGAGGGTCGGCTCGCAATTCGCGAAGAGCAGGACATCGTCTATCGGGGTGCATCCGGATCGCGAGCGCCTCCAGCGGCCGACGGCGCCTCGGCTTCTGCCGAGGGCTACGACTTTCGCCGCTGCGTCGCGCTGGGATCGGTCGAACTGTTTCGCTATTCGGCGCTTACGTTCAACGGGCACCGCATCCACTATGACCGCGACTATGCGACGGGCGCGGAGGGATATCTGGGACTCGTCGTTCATGGGCCGTTGATCGCGACGATGCTTCTCGACACCCTCTTGCGGTGGAAGCCCGGCGCCAAGCTCACGCGCTTCGCCTATCGCGCTCGCTCGCCTCTTTTTGACGGCGCTCCGTTCGCCCTTTCCGCCAAGGCCTCGCAAGACGGCGCAAAGCTCTGGGCGCAGGCGCAAGGCGCGCCCGTCGCGATGGAAGGGCAGGCGTCTTTCTAGGAAAGCGGCGACGGATCGACGCATGCTGCTGGACCCGCGGTCAGTCGCCGCAGGCCTGACCACTTCTTGATGAGCTAGAGCCGTGTCTCAGACCGAAGATGCAGGAGCGAGTTTTTCGAAGATCGCTTTGGGCGCGTTGTATGCGTTGATGTAGCGGTGTGATTGCGCTCTGCAATCGTCTACGGAATGGACGGTTCCCCGTCGGGCTCGGCGGCGTGTGATGGTGGAGACGAAGGCGGCGCCGCAGTCCTCCAAGCTCCCCGGTGAAGCTATGATAGTATTCGCCAGGCGTAGCTTCCCAGGTCAGAATACCGTCTTCGGCCCGGCGGACCTCGATGACTACCGGAAATGTATTGTTAAGACCCCTAGCCAGGAACTCCATCTTGTTTCATGTACATGATGGAGCAAGGACAGTCGACATAATCCTTTAAGCCATTCAGCCTCAGCGCATAATAATAATAATATTTTTAGTGAATATCGGTAATAATTTTTGTAACTGGCTGAACAGCAGATAATCCTTACAATGAAGAGTCCTCGTCGATGAGAGCAGCCAAAAATGTAATACTTTAATTTTTAGGCACTCAAGTATATGCGTGGCGACGTTATATTGCCATAGATCCGAACTGTAGCCCCCGACCCAGGAGAAATTATTGGGTCGGAAGTTCCAAATATATCGTAAGCGACTTGAATAACATACGCCGAACCCATACATTCTTGTCGTATAATAAAAATCCACAGTCTGGATGCGCATGCAGGAAGATGTCGGCATGCTGCAAGACTGAAGGCTTCCAAGTCCGAGTTCCAGTTCCAGTTCGCTAATCATAAGCGCTTGGGATTCGTTGGCATGGGCCAGTAAGAGCAGGTCGGGGCAAAGAAAGGCCAATTTCGGTCAATTCTTTCCGCACAAACGGGACCTGGGCGGCCACACGAAAAACGGAATGTAATCGACCCACGTCAAAATCTTCGTCATTATCACTGCAACTCAGCTGGAGCGCGTAGGCCCACTGTTTAGATTGTCAGGTACCTCATATCGTAGCTAACTACCCAGTTAGCCTGGTAGAGGTCATCCTCGTGAAAATGAACGCTCGGTATTGCTCAGGCTTCCTAGCCAATCGAAATAATCACCTGTCCAGTTCCAGCCCTTCATCGCCCCCGCCGGAAGATGAACAAGTCTGCCTTTGCAACGGTAAGGACCACAGTCGAGAACTCGTAGTGCTTCCCACGTCCTGGCTGAAGTCCAGTGCAGACGGTGTGGCTCAAATCTACGTCTTTCAGCGCTTGCATCCGATAAGCTATTACGAAAACATATTCAACCATCCAGGGCCATAATGCTAACCCGTCAGTTTGCCGTTTTAGTGAACTCAATGCGCTGGTGTTTACCCGGGCGCGCTGCGAGATAAATCGGCGCAGGTAGAGAATGGGGAAGAATACTCAATTGTATTTGCCGCGACCCAGTTTCAGCGCTGAATGGAGAGGGATCCATCGCCTTTTGCGCAAGAAATAGACAGCCAGTCGCGTCAATTGAAAGGGAAGGGCTGCCTCGTCAAACTTTGACGACCACAATCGTCTGTCATCGGCAAGCCGGCCGGGCTCAATCGGAGCCGGACCGCTCCACCTGCCATCGTTGACCCAACCAGAAAGCCGTTTGCGTTCACAGAGGAGATCCGCGCACGTTGTCACGGCGATCCAACCGCAGGGTGGGATCCCCGACTTCCGCAATCAGATGCCGTACCCGGTCGGAGGTTCCGGGCAGCGATGCTATCTCAATAACGAAGGTAGCGGGCGCATTCTGAGCGGTCGAAAAGTGTTTTCGTTTGTGGCTGATGGCCTCATAATTTCGGTGTTTCTTACGGCGGGCGCTCCCTTGCGGACCATGCCCAAGCTTTCGTCTCCTCGTGGAGACGTTGGATTTCGGTGGGTAACGCCCTTGCCCGGCGCAACAATAGACGCCCGAGGCCTTGTTTCCGGTCCTTGTTCAATCGTCGACGACAAAAGCTACGCCGAAGCGGAGGCGAACGTCGCTAGCGCCCTAAAGGGGGCGGCGTTTGGCCTCGTCCTGCCGCTAGACTAGCGACTCTAGGCCTTTTGTTGCCGGCCCTCGCGAGGGGATTCCGCGCGAGGTCTTGCGGTCCCGTCGTTTTAGACCCTTGCTCAGGCGGATATGGGACCCCAGCCTTGCTTAAACCCGGGGCGGCAGGTCGGCGACGCGGCGGAAGCGGCGATGACGGGCTCGAGTTTGGCGAGTTCCTTGTCGCGGTGATGATAGCCGCATTCGGCGATGAGTTTGCGCGCGACGTCGAGTTGCTGCCGCGCCTCCGGCTTGAGTGCCAACGCGGCCTCGAATTCGTGCAGGACCGGTGGTGACAGCCTTGGATCGACGAGGCCGGCTAGCGGCGCGAAAAGCTTGCCCATTCACTAGCAAAGGCCATCGGTCGAAGCGCAGGCCAAAACGCCGTCTTTCTCCTGCTGAGTATCGCTTTGCAATTCTAAGTATTGTATTGCAATGCAAAGAGTTGGGGCGTAACCTATCCCGTGTACCGGGAATGGGGCACGACGTCATGGAGGGGGCGAGGTCAACGCTGTTTGTCCAGTCCCTCGAGAAGGCCATGAAGGTCCTCGAGGCGTTCGGTCGCGGCGAACAGTATCTTGGGCTCAGCGAGATTGTCACACTGTCCGGATTGGATAAGGCGGCCGCCCAGCGTCACGTCCACACCTTGGTTCAGCTGGGCTATCTTGAGAAATCCGCCAAGACTGGCCGCTTCGCGCTCGGCAAGAAATGTCTCGATCTTAGTTTCCACTTCCTACGCACTCATCCGCTTGTGGTGGCGGCTACGCCGATGCTGCTGCAATTGCGTAAGGATAGCGGAGAGCGAACCAACCTTAGCCTCTATGACGAGACAACGCTGGTCTACGCGATACGCTTGCACGGCAAGCGCGAGCATCTCTATTTCCAGACTCTCATCGGCCGGCGGATGCCGACTTTCTGCTCCTCGAGCGGGCGCATCATGCTCGCCCAGCTTCCGCGCGACGAGATGAAGGCCGTGATTGCGAAGTCGGACTTGACCGCAATGACGGGCGACACGATCATTGACCCGGAACGCATCTGCGCCAAGGTCGACGAGGCGAGGAAACGCGGCTATGCGATGGTCATAGGCGAGAACACGGTCGGCGAGATCACCATCGCTGGCGCCGTCGTCGATGCAGAAGGACGACCGCTGGCGGCGGTGCATATCGCCAGCAGCACCAACAAATGGGCCCCGGAAGCCTACGAGGAGCGCTTTGGCCCGCTGGTAGTCGAAGTCGCGCGCTCGCTCAGCCAAAGCGGCTCGGGCGGAATGCGACTCGCGGTTTGAGGAAAGGCATCGTGCGTCAGATACCTTCCGGCGAATCGTTCTCTGCCGAAGCGCTTACCCCGCTTGAGCGACGGCTGTGCGACTGGCTGGCTTACCAGCGTGACGCAATGATCGCCCTGCTCGCCGAGGTCGCAAACATCGACGGCGGCAGTGGCGACAAGGCGGGAGTGGACGCCGTTGGAAAGCGCTTCCGCCAATTCCTCGCAGGGCGTAGTGTCGAGACTGACATAATCGCACGCGACACATTCTCAAGGCGAAGCTCACCGGTCGCGTCGCGGTCGAGCGCACGTCCGTGTTGTTGCTGGGACATGGCACCACGATCTTCGGAAAGGGCGAGGCGGCTCGGCCGCGTCTCCGGCAATGTCGTGAGCGAACGGAAGAGCGGTACTTTCCTGCGCTTTCGCATCAAGGGCAGGTCGGCTCATGCCGGCGTCGACTTCACAGCGGGCGTGAGCGCGATTAGCGAACTCGCGCACAGGATCTTCGCGATGGACGCGATCACCGATATCAGGCGCGACGTGACCCCGAACGCGGGATTGGTCAGCGGCGGCCAGTCGGTAAATGCGACCACTCCCGACGCCGGGGGCGGCATCGACTTAAGTTACAACACGCTGCGTGATCGCCGGGACGCGCTCAACAAGTTCGAGGACCTCGTCGCGCGCAACCGGGCCCCGGCGCCTCAGCCACGCTGGAGATCACCGGCGAGTTCCTCCCCCTTCTCGCGACGACCGAATTGACCGGCGTGTTCGAATGTTACCGCGGGGCCACGGGCGATCTTGGCTTCGACGTCGGCTCCGAGCACACTGGCTGCTGCGCCGATTCCGGTTTCGCCGCCAACGTCGGCGCCACTATGCTTTGCGGAACGGGTCCTGTCGACGGGAGTTGCTCACACGTGGGACGAATATATCGAGCTCGATACGCTCGTCCCGCGCGCGCAGGCGGCGGCGCTGACAAGAGTCAGGCTGAGCCGGAGGATGGCGCCAGTTCAAACACAAGGAAAGTCCTCAGACTGGCATGCGCCTTGCGTACCCGAAGAGGAACGCAGCGCTCCGCACGTCTCTGGCGGGACTTTGTCAGCGTATTCTCAGAGAGGGAGAAAGTACGATGACCGCACGAATTGAAAGGCGATTGTCAAGGAAGACGTCATACCGCAACCTGGGGGTCGGGGTCGGCGCGCTTGTGGCTGGACTTTGCGCCGCTACCATGGCGAAGGCCGATATGGAGGCGGCGCCGACGGTGAAGTCCTTAACCACTTGCTCGACGAGCAATGTCAAGACCGTGAAGATCGGGATCCTTGCGGCGCTAACCGGGCCGCTCGCCGCCGATACGAATGACATGGTGAACGCGGCCAAGATGGCGGGCGAGGATCTCGCCGCTGCTGGCGGGGTATGTGGCCCAGGCGCCCGATACAAGTTCGAATTCGTTGAGGCCGACACCGAGGGTCAGCGCAACGACGCTGTCGTCACTGGCTTCCGCCGGCTGAATGCTGAGCCCGACCTGAACTTCATCATGACTCCCTACGCCAGTACCTCGAATTTCGAGGAAAAGCTCATGGCGCAAGCGAAGATGGTTTATCTGCTCTCGGCAGGATCAGCCTCGACGCGGGATATCATCTCGCCCGATCCCTCCGCCTTCCCCACGGTCTGGTCGCGCGTTCCGTCCTATGACGGCTACAACACCGACCTGCCCCCGCTGCTCGATAAGCTAATTGCCGCAGGCTCGCTCAAAGTTCCGAGCAAGACCGTCTACATCATCGGCTCCGACGACCCCTATGGAACCACCATTGCCGACGGTCTGGCTGACACCTTCACTAAACTCGGGTGGAAGATCGTTGGCCGCGAAAAGGTGCCGTTCCAGTCGGTAACCGATTGGCGGACCCAGCTCGCGCACATACAGGCGGCCAAACCCGGCGTAATCGTTAACACCGAGTGGTCGCCAGGCGGAGATGCTACTTTTTTTAACCAGTTTATCGAGCAACCGACCAACTCCGTGCTGTTCCTCCAATACGCGCCGTCGATCCCCGAATTCGACAAGCTGGTGCACGACAAGGCCGCTGGTGTGATTTACAACATGTTGGGTGGAGCGATCGATTCGCGGCCCGACACCCAAGCGATCAAGGCCGAGTACGAGAAGCGCTACGGGCCGGGCGGCTATTTCTCTATCGCCGGCTATACCGACGTGCTGCTCTATGCCTTGTGCATCAATAAGGGCAACGATCCGGCCGACCGTTTGGCCATCGGTAAGTGTATCGGCTCAATTGACGTCGATACGCCTGCGGGCCGCATGAAGTTCGACCAGACAACGCACCTCGCGATGCATGGCGACGAGTTCATGCCGACGTTGTTCTATCAGGTAGGCGAGAACGGGCAGAACCATATCATAAGCCCCGACAACGTTGCTGACGCCAAGTTCCAGACGCCGTACTGGATGACGTCAAAATAAAAGACGACCGACGCGCCCATCCAGCAACAAGCGGGAGGGGCGACGCTGCGAGTGGTGCCCTGGATGGAGTGGGCTGGATCTTGTCCGCTGAACCACTTCTTAAGGTCGAAGGCGTCAGCAAATCGTTTGGCGCGTTGGCTGCGGTCGATGATGTCTCCTTCCAGGTCAGCGCCGGGGAGATTCTTGGCATCGCCGGTCCCAACGGTGCCGGCAAGACGACCCTGTTCAACCTGATCAGCGGCATTCCCTTCGCGGCAGATCGGGGACGCGTCACCTTTGACGGCGCGCGCATCGAGGCGATGGTTCCGTATCGCATCTTCAGACTCGGCTTGGCGCGAACCTTTCAGAAGGAGGCCGCGTTTCCCAATCTCACAGTAGCGCAGAATGTCCGCCTGGCGGCCACCTTCGGCGGGCGGCTGCATGGCGCGGCGCGCACCCGTGCGGTCGATGACGCGCTCGCCCTGTTCGATCTGGCGGGCGATAGCAGGAGGAAGGCCGCTTCGCTTACGGTCTACGCGACGAAGCGGCTGATGTTGGCCTCGGCGGTAGTCAACCGCCCTAAGCTCCTGATGCTCGACGAACCCGCGTCTGGCCTCAACGCCGCCGAGCGCGGCGACGTTCAACGCCTGATCCTTCGGCTACGTGACGAGGGCGTTGCAATCGTCCTGGTCGAGCATGTGTTGCCTCTGCTGTTCAGCGTCTCGCAGCGCGTCATGGTGATGGAGTTCGGACGCAAGTTGGTCGAGGGGCCCCCGGCGGAGATTGCGCGCAATAAACAGGTCATCGAGGCTTACCTGGGCGGGCAGGGAAAGGCGGCGATCGATGCGCTTCCGGGTTGACAGTCTGGTCGCCGGCTACGGCCGCATCGAGGTGGTGCATGGCGTCTCGTTCGAAGTGCCGAAGGGCGACCGGGTAGGTTTGTTCGGTCCCAACGGGCACGGCAAGACGACATTGCTGCGCGCTATCTCAGGCCTGATTGACCGGCGGGGCGGCGCGATTCGCTTCGGCGACAGGGACCTCACAGGTGCTTCGTCGTCCGGCATGGTGGAGGAGGGCGTCATCCACGTGCCGCAAGGCAGCGCCCTGTTCCCGCGCATGACGGTTCTCGAGGCGCTCACGCTCGGAGCATATGTCGGACGCGCCTGGGGCCAACGGCGCAACAGCCTCGACAAGGTGTTGACGATCTTTCCACGTTTAGCCGAGCGCCGCTCGCAGCGCTGTAATACGCTTAGCGGCGGCGAGCGCCAGATGGCCGCCATTGGCGTTGGTTTAATGGGTAGTCCGCGGCTGTTGATACTGGACGAGCCGACGCTGGGCTTAGCGCCACGGATTCGCTCTGAACTCGCTCAGGCCATCCACGCCATCGCCGAGACCGGGGTCGGCCTCATCGCCGTCGATCAAGACATCGAGATGCTTTTTGGCCTGTGCTCGCGCTTGTACCTCATCGAGCAGGGCCGAGTGACGCTTGAGGTGACTGACCGCAGCGAGGTCCGCCATCAGGAGGTGCTCAAGCGCTATTTTGGGAGCCCCGCCTGATGGGTCCGGTCATTATTAGCGGATTGGTGTCGGGATCGCTCTACGCCCTCGTGGCGTCAGGGCTGTCGCTGGTGTGGGGCTCACTCGGCGTGTTTAATTTCGCCCACGGCGCGCTTCTGATGATGGGCGCCTATATCGCGTGGACGGTGGCTTCGTCCTCGGCGTTGGGCGCCGGCATCGCCGCTGGCGTCGTCGCCTCGGTCATATTCATGGCGATCGCTGGCGTCATCCTCTATTTGCTCCTCGTGCGGCCATGGATCGGCAAACCGGGGGCAGAGCTTTCCGTCATTATGACGACGATCGCCGGCGGCATCTTCATCGAAAACCTCTTCCTCACCATCTATGGCGGACGGCTTAAAGTGCTCGACCAGATTGTCGTCGGCACCATCCATATCGCGGGCAGCGCCATCCAGTATCAGGACCTGCTCGCGATCCTGCTTGCACCAGCTTTGCTCGGCGGACTCGCGCTGCTGCTAACGCACAACAAGACTGGCCTCGCGGTGCGCGCCGTCGCGCAGAATCCTGACGCGGCGCGTTTAGCAGGCATCGGGGTCGAGCGAATCTACCTCGTCACCTTCGCCGCCAGCGCGGTGCTCGCCGGCGTCTCCGGCATCATGTTAGGCGGCCTGTTCAACCTGATCCCAAGCATGGGCACCGACCCGCTGCTTCGCGCGTTTATCGTTGTGGTGTTCGGGGGGCTCGGCAGTCTCACGGGCACGATTGTTGGCGCTTATGTCGTGGGGATGATCGAAGCGTTCAGTTCTTTCTACATCGGCATCTACTGGACACCCGTGGTGCTGTTCATAGTTCTTATCGTGATCCTGACCGTGCGGCCCACCGGTCTGATGGGGCAGGCGGCATGAAGCGCCCAAGCTTCCGTCTCTTGGCGCTTGGGGCTGCGGCTGCGGCAGCCTTGGTCGCGCCGCAGATCTTCGCCGGCAGCGTTGCGCAGAACCTGGCGATCCTGTCGCTACTATACGCGGTGGTCGCATCGAATTGGGACCTTACCCTCGGCTATTCCGGCATCTTCAATTTCGCGCATGTCGCCTTCTTCGGCGTCGCCGCCTATGTCTCCGCCATCGCAACGATAAAGCTCGGCGTGCCCGTCTGGTGGGACCTGCTCCTCGCCGTGGTGGTCGTAGCTGTGCTGAGCGGCCTGACCGCGATCCTGGCGTTGCGGCAGCGCGGCATCTATGTTGCGCTGGTGACCTTCGCCCTGACCCAGCTCTGCGTCGCGCTGGTCAACAGCCAAAAGGAAATCACCGGAGGTCCTGTCGGCCTAGTGGGCCTGCCCGACCTTGCCATTGGCGGCTACGTTTTCGGCAACCATCCCGAGGCCTACTTCTACACGGCGGAGGCGCTTCTGATTCTATCCACCCTGTTCCTCCGCTGGCTGGTCACTTCGGATTTCGGCCTTAGCCTGATCGCGTTGCGCGACTTCGAGGACTACGCCGTCAGCCGCGGCATTCCCGCCGTGCGGCAACGGGTCCTCGCGATTGTAGCGAGCAGCGTCTTCACCAGCCTTGCTGGGGGAGTCTACGCCCATTACCTCATCGTCGCGGCGCCGGATGTGTTTTCCTTCTCGCTGACCACCCTGCTGCTCAGCATGGTGCTGGTCGGCGGCGCCGCTTCGATCTATGGCCCGGTCATCGCGGCGGTCGTGCTGACGGTGGGCGCGGAGCAGATCGCCGCGCTCGGCGTCGTCCGCTACATGATCATCGCAGTCCTCATCGTGCTCACGCTGCGCTTCTTGCCAGCCGGAATCTCCTCGCTATGGCGCTCAGGATGGCCCCCTGGATGGCGTGGCCGCACAGAGGCGCCATCACTCGCGTATGCCGAAACCGGCACAGACATGGAGGAAGCGCCATGAATCAAATAGCGTGGCCGGGAAGCTACAGGGCCGTCGCCAGCCTCAAGGCGAAGGAGAGCGCTCGATGACACGCTTCCCGGGCCGGCGGGCGATCGTTACCGGCGCGGCGCGAGGGATCGGGGCGGCGATCGTCGAGCGCCTGCTCAACGAGGGCGCCGAGGTCGTTGCCATCGACCGCGCGTTCGACAAAGCTGGCGAAACGCGGGCGCTGCGCCTCGTCAAGGCTGATCTGCGCGAACCTATGACGGCTAGGAGGGCGGTGGCGGAGGCGCTACGGCTGCTTGGGGGCGCCGCCGAGATCGTCATCCAAGCCGCCGGCGTTTATGCACTAGCGCCTGCGTTGCAGATGGACGAGGAGGCCTGGGACGTCAACCAGGAAATCAATCTCCGAGCATCCTTCTTCGTCGCGCAGGCAGCGGTAGCGGGGCGTGACGAACTCGGGGCGACGCGTGGCATGGCGATCGTCAACATCTCCTCAGTCGGGGCTTTTCGCTCCGGAACCGGCGACGCCGCGCTTTCGTACGGCGCTAGCAAGGCTGGCCTCCTTGGACTTACGCGGGGCATGGCAGCGGAGTGGGCCCGCAAGGGCGTACGCGTCAACGTAGTCGCGCCGGGGGTCATCGACACTTCGATGCTGCGCATCATGGACAATCCCGAGGCAGGGAAGGCGTGGCTCGCTGCTCGCGTGCCGCTAGGCCGCGTGGGTCGGCCCGAAGAGGTGGCGGCGGTCGCCTGCTTCCTCGCCTCCGACGAGGCGTCCTACGTCACGGGCGCAACCTTCGTCGTCGATGGCGGCATGATGTGTATCTAATGCAAACAAGCTCGCCGTTAGGCGGCTGAAAAGGATTGGCAGGAAACAATGTCGCGCGATCACGAAATATTCGAACTTGGCGATTTCGTTCTGCAGTCAGGAGCAACTCTCCGCAGCGCACAGCTAGCCTACAAAACTCACGGCGCCCTCAATCAGGCTCGCGACAATGTTGTCGTCTATCCCACTGCCTTTGGAGGCGATTATGCCGAATACGAGCCCCGCATCAAGCCCGGCATGGCGCTCGATCCGGAAAAGTATTTTATCATCGTCCCTAGTCTATTCGGAAGCGGATTCTCCTCCTCGCCCAGCAACACGCCCGAGCCTTATGGAGGTCCCCGCTTTCCCCAAGTCACCATCTACGACAACGTGGTGGCGCAGCACCGGCTGGTCGCAGAGAAGTTCGGTGTTTCCCGAGTCAAGCTGGTCACCGGCTTCTCCATGGGAGCCATTCAGACTTATCACTGGGGCGCGCTCTATCCCGACGAGGTCGAGCGCATCGCGCCCTACTGTGGGGCGGCCCGCTGCTCGCGGCACAACTACGTGTTCCTTGGCGGGCTGAAGGCGGCGCTTACAGCGGACGCGCAATGGAACGAGGGCTGGTACAAGGAGAAACCCAACAAAGGACTGCGCGCATTCGGCCGGGTCTATGCCGGATGGGCCTTTTCTCAAGCCTTCTACCGCGCCGAGCTCGATCTTAAGACGCTCGGTTTTTCTTCGCTTGAGGATTTCATGGTTGCGTTCTGGGAGGGGCTTTTCCTGTCCAAGGATGCGAACAATCTGCTCGCCATGCTATGGACTTGGCAGCACGGCGACATCTCCTCCAACGATCTCTATCGCGGTGATTTTAAGAAGGCGCTGCAGGGGATCCGGGCCAAGGCGTACGTCATGCCGAGCGAGACCGATCTCTATTTCCCGCCTGCTGACAACGAGCTCGAAGTGGCCGAAATGCCTGACGCCCAGTGCTTCGCAATACCCTCTATCTGGGGCCACGTCGCTGGGGCGACCGCTAATCCGTCCGACGTTGACTTCGTTGACCACAAGATCGCCGACTTGCTAGATGCGTGAGCGTGACGCGTTAAGCGTGGGGGAGCGTACTGCGACGCTTGCCGCTGATCTCGGGCGCGAGCCTCCGATCACATGACATCGCGCATGATGCTCGTCGCGGCCGCAATACCGCCGCCGAGCTTTGCGTTGAGCCGATGGTCGGCCCGGATCAGGTCAACACGTGTCTAACCACCAAAAAGGGTCACCCCTGCGCGCTAGCCTCCAGTATCAACCCGAGCGGACATAACGTTGGGGAACCTGTCTTGACGTCCCATTTCAATCTTGCCCGCCCTCGCTGCAAATGCGCGAGGGCGGTGGGTCATGCGCTTCCTCGACGAGCGCCCACGCGCAGCGTCCGTGTTGCTACAGGACTACGTAGGAAAGCTGAGCGAGTTGGGTCCATGGCGCCCCAAAACGCGCGCGCAGGATCAGAACGCCTGGCGCTAGCGCACGTGACGAAAGTCATGAGAGGAGGCTGAGATGCGTCTAAAGAACAAAATGGCCGTTGTTACAGGCGCGCATCGCGGCATAGGATTCGCGATCGCTCAAGCGCTGGCGCGCGAGGGCGCGATCGTTCTCGCCGCAGACGTCATCGTCGAGCGGCCCGGATTTGTTGGCGACTCAATCGAGTACATGGTGATGGATGTCTCTCACCCTTCGCATTGGGATGATGTCGAAGCGCAGTTGAGGCGCAAGCCAGGCTATCTCGACATCTTGGTGAACGCTGCTGGGGTCACCTCCGGCACGGCGGCAGTGCACGAGGTGGCGTTAGAGGACTGGGATCGCATCATCGCCGTCAACCAGACGGGCGTGATGTTGGGTATGCGTGCGGCCACGCGCATGATGCGTGGGCGCGGCGGCTCCATCGTCAACATCGCCTCGATCTGGGGTATGGTGGGTAGCCAGGGCCAGATCGCTTATCACGCGAGTAAGGCGGCGGTGATGGGCATGAGTCGCGACGCGGCGATCACCTACGCGCGAGAGGGCATCCGAGTGAACTCGGTCCATCCCGGGTTGATCGGTACTGAAATGGTCCGCGGCCTCGAACCTGAGCGTGTCGCTGGAACCCTGGACTTGACGCCCATGGGCCGTATGGGCACGCCCGATGAGGTGGCGGCCGGAGTCGTCTTCCTAGCCAGCGACGAATCCAGTTTTGTGACTGGCGTTGCTCTCCCCATCGACGGCGGCTTCACTGCACAGTGATACGTCCGCGAGCCCGTGACGGTCGATGCCGCTCTTTGCGCGGAACTGCCGCCTGCGCCTACAAGAGCCTGATCATACCTTGCCAATTGTTCTAATCCGGCTCAACTGGACAAACTCACATCTCTGTTTGCTCCGCCAACTGCAAGGCATCTTCGACTTCTATGCCAGGGTAGCGAACCGTGCTTTCAAGCTTCGTGTGGCCTAGCAATCAGAATCAAAGGTTTGCGTCCGACAGATAGTCGCGAGGCTCAGGATAGAGAGGAGGAAAAGCAACCGAGTCGCCACAGGACCGCCGCCCCTGTTCGGACGCCGGCGATGAACAAATCCACTTCGAGATTTTCGTTGGGAGCGTGATTGGCTTCGTCAGCGTTGGCATAGGGGACCACGAAGGAAGGGACGCCAAGGATCTTCGTGAAGGCATAGTCCGGCAGGCTCCCGCCCATCGCCGGATAAAGCAAAGGTTCAACCCCACGTGCAGCGACGATCGCCTCCTTCAAGACGTCCGCAAACGGGCTATCGAAAGCCGTCTTGGAGGGCAGCATGCCTCCAAGCGGGATGTATTCGACGTCGGGCGCATATCGGGCGACGTGCGCGGCAACCTTCTTGTGTACGTGCTCCGGCGTCATCGCCTCGACGAGTCGGATATCGCACTTGGCGAAAGCTTCGGACGGCAGCACAGTCTTGGTCCCTTCCCCTCCATAACCGCCATGCAAGCCGTTGATAGTGAGCGTCGGGTGAAACATCAGCCGATCGTGATAGGAACGATCAGGTGGCGCGTCGAACTCCCTTAAACAGAGCTCCTTCTTGATTAGATCAAGATTGACTGGAAGCTCAGCGGCGGCGGCGCGCTCCTGGTCGGTCGGCTGGATGATTTGGTCGCAAAGACCCTCGATCGTGATTTGGCCAGCGGCATTTTTCATTGTGGCCAAAAGATGGACGAGCTTCCAAACCGCATTCGGCATGACGCCACCGAAATTCCCAGAATGGGCATCGCGACAGGCGGTCCTTGCGCGCAATTCGAATGCAGCCATACCCCTGACCCCGAACATGATGACGGGGCGACCCGATTCGTGCAAAGGGCCGTCGGAAGTGACTACCAGATCAGCCAACAGCAGGTCGCGGTGCTCTGCGACGAACTCGGCGATGTGAGGGCTACCGACTTCCTCCTCCCCTTCCAGCAGCACGATGACGTTGCAGGGTAAGGCGCCCGTCACCGTCAGCAAGGATTCGATCGCGAGCAACTGGGCAAAATGTTGGCCCTTGTTGTCACCGATCCCGCGAGCATAGATCCGCCCGTTGCGGATAGTCGGCTCGAACGGCGGGCTGATCCAGGCATCAAGTGGGTCCGGCGGCTGCACGTCGTAGTGACCATATAGCAAGATCGTGCGTGTGCCGTGGACGGGAGCCGACCGGCCGAGCACCATCGGGTGTCCTCTTGTCGGGATTGCCTCCGCTTTGAGGCTGAGACCCGTCAGCATGTCGACAAGTAAAGCTGCCACTTCGTGGATGCCTTTGTTCTGCGCACTGATGCTGGGATGGCGGACATAGTCCATCAGTCGCTCGACAAAGCGGTCTCGATTCTCGTCGATATGCGCAAAGACTGCAGCCAAACCGCCTTCTGGATCTCTCATACTCGGAGCTCTGTCTCCGCAAGCTGAGGCCCGCGGATTTGTGCGCCAATCCTCTCCCAGCCAGTCAGGACAAGGGTTGCTGTGTCGAGCTGGGAGATGATCATCGGTCGTGTCGCCTCCGCGCCCAGGCTATTTCTGTCGACGCCCGCCGTCTCGGCGACCCCATTCTCAACACTGGCGTGAAGCTTTCGGGGAAGATGGCCTTTATGAACGTTAGACCCAAACTTTCGTGCGCTGCAAGCAAGCACTCATGGTGCCGCGCAGGGATGTTTCATTATCCAATGCCGTGCGACCTCGACCCGGCGGCAAATCCAGACCTTATCGTGGTGCTGGATGTAGTCCAAAAATCGCGCCAGCGCGTCTGCACGGCCGGGTCGACCGATCAGCCTTGCGTGCACTCCGACCGACATCATTATTGGCTCGTGCTCCCCTTCGCGGTAGAGCTGATCGAACGCCGCGCGAAGGTAGATGAAGAAATCGTCCCCGGACATCCAGCCTGGTGACATCGCGAATTTGAAGTCATTGGTATCGAGCGCATAGGGCACGATCAGACGAGGCTTGCCGATGACCCTTCCCCAATACGGAAGGTCATCGTTGTAGGCGTCGGAGTTGTAAATCGTCTCCGTTTCCTCCATCACTAGCCGACGAGTGTTGTCGCTGTAGCGGCCGGTGTACCAGCCGAGTGGCGACGCGCCGCATATTTCTTGGATTGCAGCGACGCTCATGCGAATGTGCTCGCGCTCCTCGGCCTCCGGCATGCCGCGATAGTCGATCCAGCGCCAAGAGTGGCTCGCGACCTCATGACCAGCTTCCGCCATTGCCTGCCCGGCCTCGGGATTGCGTTTCAGCGCGAGCCGATCGCCCAGGAGGTGAAATTCAGGCGCCGCTCCTCGAATAGCCGCATTACGCGCCAGAAGCCGGCGCGGCTGCCGTATTCAAACATGTCTTCGACGTTGCGCCGACGGCCTGGAATGGGCTGCAGTCCAACAACGTCTGGCACTAGATAATTTTCAGCGTGCGGGTCGCCGTCGGCGACGTTGCGCTCGCCGCCCTCTTCGTAATTGAGGACAAAACTGACGGCGACCCGAGAGCCGCCCGGCCAATCGGCGAACGGCCGCCGGCGTCCGTAGCCCTTGAGGTCGCGCCCAGTCTCGGTCATCATTCGAGCCGCCCTTATCTATTGCAAAAAGAGAATGGAGCCGCTGCAAAACCCCGCCGCCTTCATACCTATCTCAAGGTCAGTACGGCGTAGCGGAGAACCGACTTCGCGGCAGGATCCTCGAATCCGCGTGACGCGGCAACAAGCCGAGGTGTGTGGGTTTGCCGGCGAGACTATGTCCCGGTTCGCGAAGGCCGTGGACCGATCTCAGGAGTACGGACCCCGCTTGGTCGGCGCCACCCTCGAATATTGCCGGGCGCAGGATGACGGGCGCGACGACGTTCCGCGTTTGCGGTAGCAGGAAATCTCTACTGACGGAGCCGATGGGAATGCCGACTTTACGCCAAATCGCCACTGAGCTCGCTATCGGCCGCCTCACCAGCCGCGAATTGATCGAGGAGTGCCTGGCTCGGATCGCCGACCCCAAGGGGGAAGGCGGAGCGTCTTTCGTTGTTGTCTACGACAAAGCGGCCCGAGCGACCGCAGATTGGGTAGACACGATGCGTAAGGATGGCGCTTCGTTGCCGGAATGGGCGGGCATTCCGGTCTCGATCAAGGATCTGTTCGACGTCGCTGGCTCAGTCACCACGTTCGCCTCCGCGGTGATGGCCGATGCCTCCCCGGCGAAGCGGGACGCCATTGTCGTAGAACGTCTGCGCGGCGCTGGCTTCATTCCGATCGGCCGCACGAACATGACCGAATTCGCTTATGGAGCGATCGGCCTCAACGCACGCAATGGAACTCCGGCTGCGGCATGGGATCGCCTCAACCGGCGCATTCCCGGTGGTTCCACTTCGGGCGGCGCCATCTCGATCAGCGACGGCATGGCCTATATGGCGCTCGGCTCCGACTCGGGCGGATCGTGCCGTATCCCGGCGGCGATCAACGGCATCGTCGGATACAAACCGACGCGCGGCAGGATTCCCATTGAGGGCGCCAATTCCATGGCGCCGAGCCTTGATTCGATCGGGTCGCTCGCCGCGAGCGTTGAGTGCGCGTCGATCGCCGATGCGATTTTAGCGGGCGATTGCGTCGCACCGATTCGCCCTCGGCCGATCAAAGGACTGCGCCTTGGCATCTCGCGGTCCACCGCGCTTGAAGCGCTCGATGCGCCAATCGCGAAGGCCGTTGAGCGAGCCATCAAAACGATCTCGGATGCCGGGGCCTCTGTGGCCGACGTCGATCTGCACGAGCTCGGCGATTTGCCGGCAATCAACGGAAAGGGCGGCTTCTCCGCGCCAGAGTATTTCACCTGGCATCGCCCATACATTGCGAAACAAGCCGCGCAATACGACCCGCGCATCCTAAAGCTGATTATGCGCGGTCGAGATTTTCCCGCTCCCGACTACCTCGATCTCTTCCGCGCGCGCCAAGCGATGATCGATTCGATCGCGGCCAAGACCGCCGCCCTCGATGCGCTGATCATGCCGACGATCCCGATTGTTGCGCCGCGTATCGATGCGATCGGCGATGATACCGAATACATGCGGATCAATACGCTGTTGCTTCAGAACACGCGCGTCGCCAATTTCCTCGATGTATGCGCCATATCCGTGCCCTGTCATGCGCCGGGCGAAATGCCAGTCGGGCTGATGTTGCAAGGGGCAAGCGGTGCGGACAAGAGTTTGTTCGCAATCGCCGCCGCGATCGAGGCGCTGATTTCGCCAAACCGCCGCTGAGGAAGGGAGCGGGCGCGATAGCGATCAGGGCGACGGGGCGGCAGCGTCGCTGCGCGAGACCCGCCGGCGCTCAAGCAGGCCCTTAAGCGACGCCTGGATCGGGCGTGGATCGATGCCCTGCACAACGAAGACGATCCGCGAGGACACGTCGCCGTCCGGCCAAGCATCAAGCTTCGTAGGTGGATGGATAACATGCTGGATACCGTGCAACACGACTGGTCTCGTCGCGCCAGCGATATTGAGCAAGCCCTTGATACGCAGGATCTTCGATCCGTAGCGGCGCACCAGGCTGTTGAGCCACATCGCCAACGTTGGCCAGTCGATCGGCGCGGCGGCGCGGACAGAGAAAGTATGCACATGAGGGTCGTGCAGTCCGTCGTGAGCGTGACTCCCGTGCTCGCCGCGATCGTGGCGCTCCGATGGCCGGTCTTCTATCGCGCGAAGCCAGCTCTTCATCTCAGCCAATCGAGTCGGTGGGTCGGCCAGTCCGCCGGCAAGCAGCGAGGCCAGATCGAAATCTGCGGCTTGCGCGTTGAGAACCAGCGCTAGACCGTTCAGCGACTTCAGGCGTTTGACGAGTCGCGAGACCTCTGCCTTGCCAGCGATGTCTCCCTTCGTCACGACGAGCCGGTCGGCCATGGCCGCCTGCCGAACAAACTCAGGGTGACGATCGAGCTGGAACCAACCATGTACTGCGTCGATCGTCGTCACAGTGCCGGCGTAGCGGAGCCGCCCGCGCAGTCGCGGGTGATTCACCACGAGATCGGCGATCGGCGTCGGGTCGGCGAGTCCAGTTGTCTCGATCACGATACGATCAAAGGCCCGCCGTTCATGCTCGAGCAAGTCGACTAGTCCTTGCTCGAGGTCGGCGCGAAGTGTGCAACAGGCGCATCCATCCGCCAGCACGGATGCCGGCCCGCTGACCGGACTAACGAACAGATGATCGAGTCCAATCTCGCCAATCTCATTGATGAGAACAGCAGTGGCCCTTGCCTCTGGACTGACCAGTAGGCGTTGCAGGAGCGTCGTCTTCCCGCTACCCAGGAAGCCGGTAACGACGATGACGGGGATCGGGGTAGGCAAGGCGCGTTTCATGTAAACCGCTTCAGATAGCAAACCACCGGATCGGCCGAATGGGTGCGTCTAGGGCGCGAGCTCTGGACGCTCACCACTTTCGAGAGGCAATTCAATCACGCCGGGAGCCCACCGCCGCATCGTGGGGAAGGGCCGTCTGACTGTAAATGCATCCGACTTGCACGCCCTCAGCTTCATCTCTCCTCCACACGTCTCAGAGCGTCCGACGGACAGGTTATGCTGGATGATGCGCACGCGCTGTCCGACCCAGCCCCCAGTCGGAGTGATAGGAAATCGCCCGCGATAGGTTGTCGGCAATTCGGCCATATCCTATTTCGCGTGTGGACGGAGCTCGATGCGTATTTCCGTCGCTTCGTCAACAGCCGCGCGGCTGTATACCAGCGGGAAGTATTCGCCCTTCGCCCACAGCGGCGCCAAATCGGCGTAGTGAGACGAACGAGGATCACCCGATTGGCCAGGCGCGTTCATGCACACGCTGTTGTCCCACTCTCCGACATCGACAACAATACGCACCGATGCGCCCATCATCACTCGGAAGTCGCTAGTGCGATAGAACGCGGCCATCGGCGTGGAGTCGCTGCCGCCCATGGACAAGGGGCCAACATCGTACCGGGGGGCCGTCGTATCGGTCACCGGGGTCAGGGCATGCGCAAAATAGCCATGGTGGATGCGGCCCCACGCCCACTGCCCGACGTCCGGCCCTAGGCGGGAAACGGTGTCGCGGTAAGCGGCTGCGAGGGTATCAAGCAGCAGGCGATCCCGCGTCGCGGTTGGATCGGCGCCGAAATTCGGCCCTGGGTGTTCGAGCGCTGGGAGCATCAACTCAGGATCGCCAGGGGCGACCAGGGGCCGCGTGCTCTGGTCGGCGACGAATTTGGCGATAAGCGCAGGTTTAAGGTGGCTTGACCACCACAGCTCAAATAGGGCGGCAGGGCCGCTCTCAGCGCCGACCCTGCCGTCCCAGGCGCGTAGGATAGCGACCGCGCGTCGCGTATCGGCGTCGCCGCCAGTCAGCTTGCCCACAAGCGCCTTTATGCGAGTGGCCGGGGTCGAAACGACGTCCGTCTGAAGCGATTGCGAGTCTGCGACCGAATGTTTCGCCTGCACACCCAACACCTGTTTGATGCGCCTGGCGCGCGAGCCTTCATGCCATTCGAAAGCTGGAATCCGATTCTTGAGATGCGGCCAATCAGCCGGCCAATTCATCTCATTGGCGGTGGCAACGTAACCACATTCTGGATCACGCACCCAAGGTAGATGATCGGCATCGATGAATCCGCTCCATTCGTAACGTCCATCGCCTGGCGCCGGCAGAAGTCCATCCCAATTCGGACGCACCGGGTTGAAGCCAGCGGACACCCAGCCGACCGTACCGCCTTTGTCGGCATAGACCTGGTTGACGGCCGGCATGCCCCATTTGCGCATGGCTTTCCGGAAGTCCTCGAAGCTGCGCGTGCGCATAGAGATCAAGCAAGCGCCGTAAGGCGTGGTCCCCGGCTCGCTGATGACTGTTCGGATGGCATAGGCGCGATTGGCTTCCGGCTCGTCATGGACCACCGGCCCATGACGCGTGAATCTCAATTTCAATTTCTGGTCGGACGCCCCTTTCACCGCGAAGACGTCTTCGACGACCTCCATCTTCTCCCACGCCCCCTGGTATCGGTATTCATCGGGTTGTCCTGGCCTAATCTCGTAGACATATACGTCTTCCTGGTCATGTCCGAAAAACAAAGTGAGACCGAACGCCGCCTCCCCGTTGTGGCCGGTCATGATGCCAGGATAGAGCGCCTCACCGGCCCCGATCGCGTCGAAGTTGGGCGCGGTGAGGTGCACGAGATAGCGTAAGGACGGCGCGGCATGGTTCCGATGCGGATCGTTAGCTAGGATCGGGCGACCCGTCGCTGTGTGGCTAGGCGAGATGGTCCAATTGTTCGAGGCATGCGCCGCCTCCTCCAACAAAACCTCACCGGCGAGGTTGACCGTAGACCAGGCCGTGGCGTCTTCGAGCTTTGCGGCCAACCTCTCGCGGCTAAAGAACACTGGCACGGTGGCGAGGTTGTAGACGTCAAGCAGCGCAGGAGGGATCGAGCGAAGATCGAGCCCGTCATCTATGTGAGGATTGATGCGAGGCTCGAGGTTCTGGCGCAGGAGGTCGGATTCGAGGTCCGCTGTGGCCAAGACCCGGGCCCGCAACACCTCGGAGGTCGCGTTGCGCAGTCTGGCATGGGTGCGAATCCGCACTACGTCTTCTGGCCGCCATTTGTCTGGCTTGGATCCGAGTTCCACGAATTCCGGTGGCAGGCGTGAGGGTTCATGCGCGATCAAATCGATGTAGGCGTTGATGCCTTGCGCGAAGCAGGTACAGATCTGTTTCGCGTCGGGTCCATACGCGGCCCACTCGGCTTCCATGTCGCCTCGATAGAGAAACAGCCGCGCGGCGCGGTCCTGCGCCAGAAACCCCGGGCCGAAATCAGCAGCGAGTAGGCCGAGCCCGCGCTTGCGCGCAAGGTCGATCTGCCACATCCGGTCGCGAGCCGCATTGAATCCCTGCCCAAAGAACAGGTCGTCAAGATTGCCTGCGCGAATATGCGGTACGCCCCAGCGGTCAACACAGATGTCGATCTCGTCCCGCAGCCCCGCGATAATTAGTCGCTCACTCTTCACTTGAGGGCGTCCGGGCAAATCGTTCATGGCTCGTGCAGCTTCTGCGTTCTCGGGCGAAATGGGGCGCTACTTCGTCGTTTGCATATGTGGCTGGGATCGACGCTGCGGCTGCGGCGCTGGCAAGTCCCATGCCTTCGAGCGCGCCTCGCCGGCGTCAGTTGGCAGCTCCGGCTTCTTGCCCCGACGCCACTCGCGTACATAGTCGACCAGGGTCGTGAATGACACACCAGGACACGAAGACACATGGCGGATAAATCGCTCGAGCATCACGATGCGATGGCCGCGCCCGATGACCTGCGGATGCATCGTCACCGTGAGCAGACCGCGACCCACGCGCTCGTAGAGATAGTCGAACTCGCTGCGCCAAACCTCCTCGACCGCGCTAGGGGGCGCGTTGCCCTGCAGAATGCTGCCGCCCTTGGTCACGGCGTGTTCAAAGACAGGAAAGTCATCGAGGTGCCAAGCAACCGGCGCCTCGACTAAGTCGACGGGGCGGCCCCAACGATATTCCTCGGTGGTCGACCATTCGTCGCCGACGCGGCACCAATAGGGCTCGTAGTCTCCGCCCATCAGGCTACTTTCGTACTCGAAACCGTATTCGAGCAGCAGCGGGACTGTCACCGGGCTATTGTCCCAAGCCGGCGAACGATAGCCCACCGGCCGCACGGCTAGAACTTGGTGGAGAACCTGGAGACCCTTCTCCATCACCTCTCGTTCTCGCTCGGGCGTCAGCGTCACCGGATTTTCGTGGACCCAGCCGTGATGGCCGATTTCGTGGCCCGCCGCCTTGATCGCTTTGCTGGGTTCGGGATGAGCCAGCACCGAATGGCCGGGGATGAAGAAGGTTGACTTGATGCCATAACGATCGAGCATCGGAAGGATGCGGCGCAAGGCGATCGGACCAAATTCGCCGCGCGAAATCATGCTGGGGGAGGTGGCGCCCATGCTGCCAATCCAGGCGCAGCACGCGTCGAAGTCGAAAGTAAGCGCTATCTGGACGTCCTTGTCAGCCTGCCGCGCCATTCGATTCCTCCATGGCGTTGAATTCTCCTCGACCCAGTATCGGGACAAACGGATGCTGGCTCTTCAAGAATTTGCTATTTGCTTTTCTTGATCGGCTGACGGCGCGGTTCAGGCTGCTTCCATGCCTTCGATCGCGCCGGACCGGCGTCTGCGGGGAGCTCGGGCTTCTTGCCCTTTCGCCAGTCCCGAACGTATTCGCCGATTGTGGTGAAACTGACTCCTGGATGGCCCGCCATGTACTGGACGAACCGTTCGAGAAACAGGAAGCGATGGCCGCGCCCGATCACCTGCGGGTGCATGGTCACCGTAAGAATGCCCTCGCCTATGTGGTGGTAGAGATAGTCGAATTCGCCTTTCCAAATCTCCTCTACCGAGGAAGGAGGCGCGTTGCCTTGCAGGACACTGCCTGACTTGGTCCAAACGTATTCGAACGAGGGCCAATCATCGAGATGCCAAGCGACCGGAACCTCGACGAGGTCGACCGGTCGTCCCCACCGATACTCCTCGGTGGTCGAGAACTCGTCGCCGACGCGGCACCAATAAGGCTCATAGTCGCTGCCCATCAGGCTGCTCTCGTACTCGAAACCATATTCGAGCAGCAGCGGCACGGTCATGGGACTGTTGTCCCAAGCGGGCGAACGATATCCGGTGGGGCGCACCTTGACGATCTTGTCGAGTGCGTCGAGACCCTTCTCCATCACCTCACGTTCCTGCTCGGGCGACAGCGTTAGCGGATTTTCGTGGACCCAGCCGTGATGGCCGATCTCATGACCCGCCGCCTTGATCATCCGGGTCGGCTCGGGAAAGGCGAGCGCCGAATGGCCGGGCACAAAGAATGTGCTTTGAACGCCAAACCGATCGAGCATCTCAAGAATGCGGCGGCACGCCTTAGGACCGAATTCGCCGCGCGAAATCATACTGGGCGAGGTGGCTCCGAGGGTGCCGATCCAAACGCAACAAGTGTCGAAGTCGAAGGTCAGCGCGACCTTCACATTCTTTTTCTTGACGCTCATGAACGTTCCATCCTCTTAGCATCATGCGGGGCATGGACCTACGGGATCGCGATGGCTAGTGGTCGCGGCATCGTCGCGACTTCTGTGAAGAACTGCGGCACGCCGCGAGCCACGCTGCGCTCGTTCAGGTTCGATAGACTCTCCGAGACCCCTTGGATCCAAGAGTAGCAATCGCCTTATTGAGTGTCCAACGTTTTGCGTGATAGAATCAACCAGAGCCCAAGCTCGACGTCGGGCCGGACCCGGCGGCAATAAGGTTCGCGCCACATTCGTGGCCAAGGGAGATATTAACATGGTAGGAAGCGACCGGGGGCGGGTGGCCTTCCTTTCATGGGCCGGGATCGCCGCGTTGCTGCTGATCGCCTTGGGCGCCAGCGTGAACCGGGCGGCCGCCTGTGACAAACACAAGATCGACCTCGGCGAGGGTAAGTCGATCATGGGGGGGTGCGATCCGCTCAGAATCGCTTTCCTCGGTGCCGGATCGAACAACACCTATATGCAGGCCAACATCAAATCGGCAAAGGAGACAGCCGAGAAGCTGGGCGGCTCAGTAGACTTCTTCGACCCGAACTGGACGACGAGCACTCAGTACAATCAAGCGCAGAACGTCCTCTCGAGCGGCAAGTACAACGGCATCGTCGGCGGCGTGCTTGACGGCGTGCAGATGTGCAAGATCATGACTGAAGACGCCCCTTCTAAAGGCATCATGGTGTCCGTCTACAATCAGGCCCTCTGCGGTCGCGCGCTCAACGAAGGCGATGAGCTGTGGGCGCCGGGGACTCTCAATTACATCGGCGGCGCGCAAAGCTGCTCGGCCTTCACCGACTATTTCGAGTTTATGGCCAAAGAAAATCCCGGGCCACAGAAGGTGCTGGTCCTGACCGGCCCCGATCTCAACGCCAACTCGCTGGCGACAGACTGCGCGGTCAAGGCGATCCAGGCGAAGCATCCCGAGTTCAAGATTCTTTCTGTGACGCGCACCAACTACACGGTGGTCGACGGCAACCAGAAGACCCTGCCGCTCCTGCAGGCGAACCCTGACACCACCATCCTGTTCGGCAACTACTCGGAAATCACCCGCGGCTCCGTGCAGGCCGTTAAGCAGGCCGGCATGGCGGGCAAGGTGAAGGTTTATGATGCCGGTGGGTCAACCTGGGCGTATCAGGCGGTAAAGAACGGGGACCTCGCGGCCACCAAGACATATGTTCCTTACACTGAGCTCAAGCTGACCGTGGAATTGATGTTCGACGCCTGGAACGGCAAGACGCCGGCCCGGTTCATCCCGCTGCCCAGCATCTTCGTGACCAAGGCGAACATCGCGGAGCATCAGGCAGAGTATTAATGGCTGCCGCCTCGACTGATGGCTCCCCCAGCGATCGATAGCAGCAGTCCAGCAGCAACGGACGCCCCCTTGCCGGGGGACCACTTGCTGGCCGTGGACGCGAAGAATGTTGTTATGCGCTTCGGCGGGGCGCTCGCGCTGCGAGGCGTGGAAGTGCGCTCAGAGGCACAGAAGATTCACGCCCTGATCGGTGCTAACGGCGCCGGCAAATCGACCTTTCTAGGTATCATTGCGGGTCGCGTCGCACCGACCGAGGGACAGGTATCGATCTTCGGGCGCCCCCACAGTTTCGGCTCGCCGCGTGTCGCGCACCAGCTGGGGGTGGCGGCGATCTATCAGGAATTGACGATCGTGCCGGCCATGTCGACCCAAGCAAATGTCTTCCTCGGCCAGACCATCTCGCGCTTCGGTTTGGCGGCCAAGCGTCAGATGCGCGAGGAGTATCTTCGGCTGTGCGAACGCCTTGGCGTTTCGATTCCCCCGGACGTCCCAGCGGGCCGACTGGCGATTGCTGATCAGCAGATGCTTGAGATCATGCGCGGGATCCGGTCGGGCGCCCGACTGTTGTTGTTCGATGAGCCGACGGCGTCGCTCGCTCCTCCAGAGTGCGATGGGCTGCTCCGCATCATGCGCGATCTCAAAGGGCATGGCGTGAGCATGATGTTTGTCAGCCACAAGCTCGAGGAGGTGCTCGAAATCGCGGACCTCGTGACGGTATTCCGCGACGGTAGGGTGGCCGCCTCCGCTCCACGAGAGCAATGGTCGAAGCGCGAGATGGTCCGCGCCATGATCGGGCGCGAGCTCCAAACTCAACCCGCGCCGCGGCCTCAGGGCCGGAACAAGGGCAAAGCGCCGGTTCTTGAGGCCAAGCGTGTCTCGATCCCGGGAATCCTCAATGAGATCGACATAGTCGTTCAGCCAGGTGAGATTGTCGGCCTCGGTGGACTGGTAGGTTCGGGGCGGACCTCACTGCTCCGTGCGTTGGCGGGGCTGGAACCTCATAGCACGGGCAAGATGTTGATCGACGGTCAGTCGACCGCATGGCCGAAAACGCCCCACCACGCGCTGCGCGCCGGCATCGCGCTTGTGCCCGAAGACCGCAAGTCGCAAGGGCTTGTTCTGCAAATGTCGGCGACCAGCAATATCACAATGACCAATTATCGTCTGGTGTCCCATTTCGGCATCCTGTCTGCCCGCGAAATGGCGAAAAGGTCGGGCGAGGTTGCGGCGAGGTTTGGTTTCGATCCGAAGCGCCTGTCGGCGACCGTGCGTAATTTGTCCGGCGGCAATCAGCAGAAGGTGTTGCTGTCGAAGTGGGGCTATTGTCCGCCCCGATTGCTCTTGGTCGATGAGCCCACTCGCGGGATCGATATCGGCGCCAAGGCTGAAATCTTGGCCACACTTCGACAGATGGCGGATTCCGGCGTCGGCGTCATCGTTGTATCATCAGAACTCGAAGAGGTCGTGACGACCTGCGACCGCGTCATGGTAATGGCGGGCGGTCGCGTCGTCGCCCACCTCGACCATAGTGTCGCGCCGGTCAAAGTCGAGGACATCCTTCATGCTGCTTTCGAGGTGAGTAGGGAGTGAATACATCCGCAACACAACCGGAGACCCTCGAAGGGCGAGCTAACCTGAGCGTCGAGCGACGGCGGATCGTGAGCTTCATCGCCCAGTTCGGCATGGTTTGGGCATTCATTATTCTCGTGATCGGGGGGTCTATCGCCTATCCGCGCTTGGTTTCGCTGTCGAACATCACCAACATCTTCAGCCAGAACGCGCCTATCGGCATCGTCGCGGTCGGCATGACCTTCGTAATGATTGGTGGCGGCTTCGATCTTTCGGTCGGTGCTGTGTTTGCGCTTGGAGCGTGCGTCTACGCCAGCATGACCGACCCAATCGGCCTGTGGGGCGCAGCGCTGGCGGTGGTCCTGGTCAGCGGGGCGTGCGGCGCCATTAATGGGTTTATTGTTACGAAGCTCAAGGTTAACCCGTTCGTCGCGACGCTCGGCACGGGATCGGCGTTTGGCGGCATCGCTTACATTTACTCGCACTCAGCGCCGATCACGCCGGACGATCCTGCATTTCAGAATTTGGGAACCGGGGCCTGGATCGGTGTGCCGATCTCGATCTGGCTGGTGGCCTTGGTCATGTTGGCTGGCGGATTCATCTTAGCCAAGTCCACATATGGACAATCGATTTATGCTATTGGCGGCAACAACGAGGCGGCGCGCCTATCTGGGATGCGTGTCGATCTTTTGCGGGCCAGCACGTACGTTCTGACAGCCGTGTGCGCAGGCGTAGGAGGAATGATCATTGCTTCGCGACTGGGCGTCGGCCAAGCCGATATGGGCGCTAATGTGCCGCTCGACACAATCGCAGTGGTGGTGATCGGGGGTACCTCGCTTCTTGGTGGTGAGGGCGCGATGTGGCGCACGCTCATCGGGCTCCTAGTGCTCGCCGTACTCGCTAACATTTTCGAACTCGCTCGCGATCGCGACAAACTACCAGCTGCTGGCCAAGGGCTGCATCATCGTAGGTTCGGTGGCGCTTGATATATTCGCCCGTTCACTGCGTACCTAACACGCGCCTTGTCCAGGCAAGGCGCCGCAGCCCGTCGCCGAGCTTCCAACACATGGCCTCCGAGACCGCTCAAAGCCGCTGAAGCCTCGTCGAGATCGGTGTTGACGAGATCGCGCCAGTCTTCGACGTCGAGCCGTGAGGCGGGACTTGTCAAGCCGACGAGGTGGTAGAACATTACGGTGATCGGACGACGCTCGAACTCGACGGCTTGGCGATCTCCGGATCCCAAGAGCGGCGATCGCCTCGAGGAGACGCTTGCGGCGCCCCAATGGCACGCCAAGCTGATCGAGGTCGCCGTCTGTGAGACCAGGCAAAAGTTAAGCATCGATTTCGCTGTCGCGAAAGGTGGTCTCATATTGACCGAGACCAAGGCCGCGGAGCCAAGCCCCGACATCGACGATCGTATCCGACCGACGAGGGATCAATGGTCTGCTTATTGAACGCGCGTGTCCAGCTATTGATCTCGAATGACCGTTCCGGGTCCATTTGATCCGTTGGCCATCTTCACGGAACGTCCAATATTTGCACGACGCCGCCGACCGGTGCCGACGTGCCCGCAAGCGTCACATCCCGATAGTTTGCTTGGTGGGCCGGGCAGGACTCGAACCTGCAACCAGACCGTTATGAGCGGCCGGCTCTAACCATTGAGCTACCGGCCCGTTTGGGGCGCCGCTGGGGTAAAGCGCAAAATGCGCGCGCTGGCAATGCGATCTTACAAAACTGCGCCAGGCGGCCCGCCCATCCATCGGCGCAAGACCGGTCCCCCGTTCTAGTTCACAGTCGCCGCAGGCCGCCGCGCGGCAGTGGGCGCGTCCTCAAATCCGACTGCGCGCTCGACGACATAGAGCGGCCGGCCCTTCGCCTCGGAATAGATGCGCCCGACATAAAGCCCGACGACGCCGGTCATCAGCATGTTCGCGCCGCCAAGCGCGGCTATTATCACGATGGTCGAGCTCCAGCCGCGCTCGAGGCTCGGGTCACTGAGCGCCCACCGGACGATCACGCTCAACCCATAGACGAAGGCGAGCGCCGACACCGCAGCGCCGGCCCAAAGCGCAAGGCGAAGCGGGGCGTCGGAGAACGAAATGACGCCGTTCGCCGCAAGCCCGATCATCTTTCGCAGCGAATATTTGGTCGTCCCCGCGGCGCGAGGCGGGCGGTCGAAGGTCACCGTCGCCTGGCGGAAGCCGATCCAGGCGAACATGCCGCGCACGAACCGGTCGCGCTCGGGCATGGCGAGAAAGCAGTCGAGCGCTCGGCGATCAACCAGCCGGAAATCGCCTGAATTACGGGGCGGCGGGGCGTCGCTAAGCCGCCCGATGAGGCGGTAGAACAGATGCGCCGTCGCCCGCTTGAAACGGCTTTCGCCGTGACGAGAGGCGCGCTCGGCTGAGACGACGTCGTAGCCCTCCCTCCATTTGGCGATCATCTCCAAGACGACCTCGGGCGGGTCCTGCAGATCTGCGTCCATCACGATGATCGCGCCGCCGGCGGCGCAATCGAGCCCGACTGTGATTGCGATTTGATGGCCGAAATTGCGCGACAGCTTGATCAGCCGGTAGCGCTTGTCGGCGCGCGCTTTGGCCTCGATGACGATCGCGCTGGTATCGCTCGAGCCGTCGTCGACGACAATCACCTCGGCCTCGGCGTCGAACGCTTCGAGCAAAGCGTCGAGGCGCTTGAGCAGGACCGGGATCACCGCCTCCTCGTTGAAGATCGGCACGACGAGGGAATAAGTCGGCGGCATGGGCGCCCAGCCTTTGCGAGCGAAATTCCAGACATTGTCTGGCAAAAACCTAAATAAAGCCTTGCGGCGCGTCGGAGCGGGGAGCCGCTACTCCGTCAACGCTTTGTCTGATAGGATCGTTAAAATACGTTAACCGGCTTTGTTCGGAGTTTAGTCATGGAATACGACAATATGCCGTCTTCCTCGAATATCGAGGATCGGCGCGGGCAGCGCGGCGGAGCGGTGGGGGCCGGCGGGCTCGGCCTCGGCGCGATCGTTGTCATCTTCGCCATCAGCTATTTCACCGGCATTTCGCCGCAGGTGCTCATCAGCGGGGCCGAAATGATTGGGGTCGGGCAACAGAGCGCGCCGCCACAAAGCGCCCCGCCTGACTCGAACGACCCGATGCGCGCTTTTCTTTCCAAGGTCGTTGGCGGGACCGAAGCGGTCTGGGCCGAAGTGCTGCCGGCGCAGGCGGGGATCAAATACCAGCCGGCGCCGCTCGTCATCTATGACGGGGCGACCCGGTCGGGATGCGGCGGCGCGCAGGCGGCGATGGGGCCGTTCTACTGCCCGATCGACAAGAAAGTTTACCTCGACACGTCGTTCTTTCGCGATATGAAGAACAAATACGGCGGCGGCGGCGAATTCGCCTATTCCTATGTCGTGGCGCACGAGATTGGCCATCACGTGCAGGACCTGCTGGGCATTCTCGATAAGGCCGACAATTATAAGCAGCGGGTGAGCCAGACCCAGGCCAACGCCGTTTCGGTGCGGGTTGAGCTGCAGGCCGATTGCCTCGCCGGCGTATGGGCGAACCATGCGAACGACAAATGGAAGATCCTCCAGCCAGGCGACGTCGAGAGGGCGCTGGCGACGGCGCAAGCAATCGGCGACGATCGGCTGCAGACGGCCACCCGTGGCTATGCAGTCCCTGACAGCTTCACCCACGGCTCCTCAGCGCAACGCCAGAAGTGGCTGACCACGGGCCTGAAGAGCGGCGACATCAAAGACTGCGACACATTCTCGAATTGACACCAACGCAATTCCGTCATTGGGGCGATCGGGCGGTAGCACCGGACGGTCATTTAAATCCATATCCTGCGGCTTTGAAGTAGTTTGCACATTCTTCTGGGGTGAAGAGATCGCAGATTTGCCGGATGGCTTTCCAGAGTTCGTCGATGGTGCGCATGGCCATGGCGCGCAGATGCGCCTTGAGTTTGGCGAAGGCCATTTCGATTGGATTAAGGTCGGGGCTCTAGAGCGGCAGAAACATGAGCCAAGCGCCCGCTCGCGGATGGCTTGCTCGGCGGTCGGGCTTTTGTGGGCGGGCAGATTGTCCAAGATGACGATGTCGCCTTCTTGCAGCGTTGGGACTAGCTGGGTGCGCACGTAGGTCTCGAAGATCGCCCGATCCATCGGCGCGTCGATGACCCACGGCGCGGTCAGGGCGCCGCAGCGCAGCCCGGCGACGAAAGTCTGGGTCTTCCAATGGCCAAAGGGGACCTTGGAGCGAAGGCGCTCGCCCCTCTCGCAGCGTCGCGCGCTCGGGTCATCTTTGTCCTGAGCCTGTCGAAGGATGGTTCCCGTTTCATCGATGAACACCAGCCTATGCGGCTCGGTCCGCATCTTAGGCTGTCGTTCAGCCTTCCACGCCTCGCGCGCCTGGCGCACGTCGGGCCGATCGCATTCGGCTCGCCTGAAGGCTTTTTTTAAAGCTCAGGCCGTTGCGGATCAGCCAGCGCGACAGCGAGGCGGGGTCGGCTTTCGCTCCGCTGGCGGCATGGAGTTCACCGGCCAGCTCCGGCATGCTGATGTCGTCCTTCTCCGCCACGCGGCGCAAGATGAAGACGCGATGCGGATCGAGCTTGCTGTGTCGCAAGCCGCCGAGCACCTTGGGCGTAACCGACCCGCGCTCGCGAAAAGCCGTCATCAAATCGATGACAAAGGAGGGCGACACTCTGAAATGGGCCGCCGCCGCACACCGTGAACGCCCAGCCTCAACATATCTCACCACACGCTCGCGAAGATCCAGCGAATAGGGCTTCGGCATCGCAAATCACCTCCAATCCGGAAGTGAATCCCATTCTCCTCCCCGCCGGAATCCCTAGCGATTCAATCTGACCGTCTGATGCTCTCGCATCTCAAATCCGAGGTCGCCATCGTCGCGGAAATCGCCAAAGTGGCGCTACCCGCCAATCCGAAGGCGAGATGGGACGATTGGGTCGGCGACTATTCCCGCATCCGCGATTGCATCGCCGAGACTTGCGCGGACGAGTTCCAAGGCTTCAACGATAAGATATGGACGCCAGGCGGCTTCTATCGTGGCAATTCGGCGCACGAGCGCATCTGGAAGACCGAAGGCGGCCAGGCCGAATTCACGACCCCGACAATCCTCTCCGCGACCGGCTTCGGCGACGCTCCCGGCCGCTACCGCCTGATCACCACGCACAGCAATGACCAAGCTGTCTCAGAAGACGCGCGGCGCCTTGGGCTCGCAATCCACTCGTTTTAGCCGGTTGACATTGCGCAGACGAGGTGATGCCCTCGAGGTCGAAACGCTTTAGCGGGGCGGACAATGAAAAGAGCGGAACTGCTTTGCGCCGGCATGGTCTTCGCCGCGATTGTCGGCATGGGTGAGGCGACGGCCCACGCTGATATCGCTACTCTCCAGGTGTCGGGAACGCTGTCTCCGGTTTCGCTGCCACACCTGCCTCCCCCGGAGTTGTGCGCACCGGCAGGATGCGTTCTCGGGGGCGGGATTGTTATAAACAACGCGACAGGGGTTGTCGTCTCAGCGATTGTCACCGCGACGGGTTTCTCCCCTAGCGCGGGTCCTTTTACTGCTCCACTGGCGCTACATACCAGTTCGGGCCTCACTGATCTTGAGATTTCAACCGCCCGGGTCTTTACGTCCGAAACGGCTTTGATCTTTTCCACCCCGACGGCGGGCTCTTTGATAGGCTACACGGGCGGCTCGTTGTCGACCAATACCAATGTTCGCTCGCAAAGTGGCGCCCTCGAATGGAGCCTCACTTCCGGTTCCCTGACGGAGACAGCGGATACCGCAGTTCCCGAGCTCTCGACTTGGGCCATGATGGTGCTCGGCTTTGCGGCCTATCGGGCCTCGCCGGCGCGCGGCGAGTCCGCGCAACGGATCCAGCGGGCCTGACTATTTCGCCTTCTTGTTCAGCGTGTCGATGAGAAGTCTCGCGGCAGGTCCAGACGAGGCCGGGTTCTGGCCGGTGATCAGCTGGCCATCGGCGACTGTGTGAACGCCCCAGTCCTTGACTTTGGAAAACGTGGCGCCGAGTTTCATCATTTCGTCCTCGACAAGGAAGGGCACCACCTTCGTCAATTGTACCGCGTCTTCCTCGCCGTTGGTGAATCCGGTCACCGTCTTGCCCTCGACAAGGAACTTGCCGTCCGGCGTCTTGACGCGGTGCAGCGCTCCGGTTGAGTGGCAGACCACCGCGAATGTCTTGCCGGCGCCGACAAAGGATTCCAACAGCTTGATCGAGTTCTTGTCCTCGGCGACGTCCCACATTGGCCCATGGCCGCCGGGATAGAAGACAGTGTCGTAGTCATCCTGCTTGACGCTATCGAGGCGCAACGTCTTGTCCAGCTCAGAGTTGGCTGCGGCGTCCTTTTCGAACCGCCGCGTGATATCCGTCTGGAAGTCCGGCTCGTTGCTTTTTGGATCGAGCGGCGGGCGACCGCCCTTCGGCGATGCGAGGGTGATCTGGGCGCCAGCATCCTTGAAAACGTAGTAGGGCGCGGCGAGCTCCTCCAGCCAGAAGCCGGTTTTGCGACCCGTATTGCCGAGCTGGTCGTGAGAAGTCAGAACCATCAGGACTTTCATAAAGCGCTCTTTCCTTGGTCGTCGGTGAAGTGGTCCGCGCAGGTATCTGGCCGGAAGGTGGATCGTAGTCGGAAGGCTCACCCCTCCGGCACCCCGGCCTTTCGCATGTCCTCGATGATCCGCTCGCGCCCTTTCAAGAAAACTGGATTGTCGCTTTGAGCGCCGTCTCGATAGCGCCGGAGATTGAACCCGGGATTGAGGGCAAGCCCAGCTTGGGCTTCGGCCCGCGCTTCATCGAGTCGCCCCAACTCCACTAGATCAGCAGCCGTATTGAAACGTCCGGTTTGATAGTTTGGGGTCAGTTCCTCCGCGCGACGATACAAGCTGAGCGCCCCCTCATAATCGCCGAGATACCGCTTGGCGAGGGCGATATAGGCTACCCAAACATCGGCTTCCGTATCGTAAGGACTGACGCGCAACGCTTCAAGTTCATGGCTCTCAGTTTCCTCGGGATGACCGTCAAACAATTTTGCGAGACCGATCAGCGCGTGCGCCGAAGCCAAATTCGGATTCAACGCTAGCGCGCGCTCACTTTCCGCAATGCCTTGGGCCCCGCGCTTGGTCATCACCTCGACCCTGCCCAGACAGTAGTGCGCCCGCGCGTTGTTTGGCGACTGTGACAGCACTCGATTCAGGTTCGCCTCAACTGAGCCGAGGCGTTCGGCCCTGTCGTCCACGTAATAGCCGGTCGCCGCCTGAGCATCAGCACACGCCCTTCCGACGACTGCGTCGAGATTTTCGGGATCAAGCGCCAATGCATGCTCGAAGAAACCACGCGCGCGGGCGATATCGACGGGATTTCGCCCCTTGTTGAACCACGCCATTCCCTGAAAATAGAGATCCATCGAATCAGGATTTGGCGTCCGCTCCGCGCGTCGAGCCTCGTTGGTGATCAACTCGGCGCGCAATTGGCTGGCGAGGCTGGCAACGATCTCGTCTTGCAGATCAAACAGATCGGCGAGAGGTTTCTCGAAACGCTCCGCCCAGAGATGACCGCCAGTCTCGGCGTCGATGAGTTGGGCGTTGACCCGGACGCGGGTCTGGTCACGTTGTACCGAACCTTCCAGCACGTAACGGACGCCCAGCTCCTTGCCGATCTCCCTGGCGTCGGCATTCTTGCCCTTGAAGGCAAAGGCGGTGTTGCGCGCGACGACGAAGGATCCGCTGAGACGAGATAGGTCGGTGGTGAGATTCTCCGTAATACCGTCGGCGAAATAGTCTTGCGATGGGTCGCCGGAAAGGTTGATGAACGGCAGCACAACGATGGAGAGATGCGCGGCTTCGGCCGACGGCGTCGATGCGATGGGCGCCGATCGGTTGGCACCGACGAAATGCCAGGCGGCGGCGCCCGCGGCAAGCAAGAGGGCGATTGCAAAAGCCGACAGCACCAACCCTGAGCGCTTCCTCGGCGCGCGCGCCGCAGAGGGTCCAGCCGTCCCGCTGGGCGTCGCGAACTTCGCATGGGCCTGCGCGCCGACTTCCAGCGTATAGACCCTCACTGGCTCGGCGATGTTCTTGAGTTGGGTCAAGCCAAGGTCGCTCACCTTCAGATCGAGCCGACCTTTCACTTGGCGGTAGGCGTCCTCAGACGGACAGATCGCGCCCGGCTTCGCGATGCTTCGAGCCGCGCGGCGATGTTGACGCCGTCGCCCATGAGGTCGCCGTCGCTCTCCTCGACCACGTCGCCGAGATGAACGCCTATCCGAAACTCGATGCGCTTCTCGGACGGCACGTCGGCGTTGCGCTCGATCATAGCGGTCTGGACTTCGACCGCACAGCGCACCGCGTCGACAACGCTGCGGAACTCGATGATCGAGCCGTCGCCCGTGCGCTTGACGATGCGCCCGTGGTGCACGGAGATGATGGGGTCGATCAGGTCGCTGCGTAGCGTTCGGAGCCGCGCCAGCGTGCGATCTTCATCCGCCCCGGCGAGCCGGCTGTAGCCTGCGACGTCGGACACCAGAATCGCCGCGAGCTTCCGGGTCTCGCTCATTAAGTCGCGCTCCGGCTTTTGAAGTTAGCACAGAGTGGACGTTAAATCATCGAGACGCGCGCAATGGCGAGTTCAGCCGAAACCCCGCGTTCGGATCGCGGCCGCAACCCTAGAGCCCGGCGATCAGCTTCTTGAGGAGGGCGCTCAGCGCTTCCTGCTCGGCCTGGGTCAGAGACAGCAAAAGCCGCTCCTCGTTGGCAACATGGCGGCCGATCGCCTCGTCGATCAGGCGCTTGCCTCTGTCAGTGAGTACGATCAGTTTGCCGCGGCGGTCGTTGGGGTCGGGGCGGCGCACCACGAGCCCGGCGCGCTCCAGCCGATCGAGCCGGTCGGTCATGCCGCCAGAGGAAATCATTGTGGCTTCGTAAAGCTGCGTGGGCGAGAGCGTATAGGGTTCGCCCGAGCGGCGCAGCGTCGCGAGCACGTCAAATTCGCCCGCCTGCAAGCCAGCTTTGGCGAACAGAGGATTTATGTGCTCGCGCATTACCCGCTCGGCGGCCTCGCTCAAGCGGCCGAAAAGCGACATCGGCAGCGTGCGCAAATCGGGTCGCTCGCGGGCCCATTGTTCAACGGCAAGGTCGGCGCGATCCATCCCGAGCTATCTCGATATAAAGTCTCTTGACATCAAGAGATATTGCATTTACTCACTCAACGGCGAGTAAAATTATCAGACTTCGCGCTTGCGGAAAAGGGGAATGGTTATGGCCAAAATGATTTTCGTCAACCTGCCGGTGCGCGACCTCAAAGCGTCAACCGCGTTCTACGTGGCGCTCGGCGGCAAGTTGAACCCGCAATTCTCGGGGGATCAGTCGTCCTGCATGATGCTTTCGGACACGATCGTCGTCATGCTCTTGACCCACGAGCACTATCGCCAGTTCACCAAGCGTCCGATCGGCGACGCGCGGCGCGAGAGTCAAGCGCTCATCGCGCTCAGCGCTGACAGCCGCGACGACGTCAACGCGACCCTGGAACGGTCGAGCAGCGCCGGAGGCCGCGCCGATCCCAATCCGCCGCAGGACCATGGGTTCATGTTCGGCCGCAGCGTCGAGGATCCCGACGGCAACGTCTGGGAGATCATGTGGATGGACCCGGCGTCGATCCAGAAGCCCGAGGGTGCGTAACTGGACAGTCGCTCCCAGGGACGTCGGTATTCGGGAAGCCAACGCTCGTGCTGAATGCCGTTGCGCTTCGCCTCTAAAAGCTTCAAACCCCGGCCGAATGAGCGGCTAAAGCAACGATCGGGCGCTCCGGCCCCGTCGGGCGTCGCTCGACTGAACTCGATGGATGAGCCAAGCCATGGCGAGTGATGCTTCCGCGCTGGCCGCGTTGCTCGGCCTGGTAAAATCCGGCAAGGTCGTTGACCTGTCCGTGCCGCTTGCCGAGGATTTACCTGGCAGCTGGCCGACCCACATGCCGTTCCAGCGCAAACTGTTCAACTACTTCAAGGATCAGGCAGCGCCCGGCCAGCCGCTATCTGGTTCTCGCGGCCCGTATCACACCGCCGTCTTGACCGTCGACGAACATGCGGGCACCCACGTGGACGCCCCAGCGCACTTCATCCCGCCGCCCGGTTCGGGTCTTCCCAACGCGGCGGAGATTGGCAAGGTCACCGTCGAACAGCTCGCCCTGACCGATCTGATCGGCGCGGCCGCTGTGATCGATGTGACCGCTCTGACCGACACCGGGGGACCTGGGGTCAGCCCAGAGATCGCCCCGAAGCACATCACCGAATGGGAAGCCAAACACGGCCGGCTCCAGCCGGGCGAGATCGTCCTGTTCCGGTCGGACTGGGACAAGCACTATGTGCGTGGGCCAGAAGGCAGCAAGTACGCCATGGATTCGGTCGTGCTCAAGTCCGGGCCGGGCTGGCCATCGCCGGGCGTTCCGACACTCGAGCTGCTATTCAGCCGCGGTATCAAGACAATCGGACTTGACGGCGCTTCGGTCGGGTCCTCGCACGACGGCGTCCCGCCGCATGTTTGGGGTCTGGGCCGCGGCATGATTTACGTCGAGCTGCTCGCCAACCTGAATCAGCTGCCGCCGCGCGGGGCGCTCTTCGCGTTCTTGCCCTTGAAGATTCAGGGCGGCAGCGCGGCGCCCGGACGCGGCATCGCCATCATCCCGTAATCTGACGAGACGGATTTCCGGAGGGCCACAAATCACCCCTTCGTTGTCGGGCCGGTCGACCGGCGCCCGGGGGCGCGTCCCTCAGCTCTCCGACGTCGTGAGCGCAAGCGCGTGCAGTTCGCCGCCCATGCGTCCTTTCAGCGCCTCATAGACCATCTGGTGCTGACGGACGCGGTTCTTCCCCTTGAACGCGGCGGAAACGACGGTCGCGGCATAATGGTTGCCGTCGCCGGCTAGATCCTTCACCTCGACCCGCGCGTCCGGAAACGCCTCGCGGATCATCGTTTCAATCTCGGTTTGCGACATGGCCATGGGCGTTACGCTCCTTGATGACTTCGGCCGCCGAGTCTTCCTCGTGGGCCTCGGTTTCGAGCCGCGCCACAATATCCTCAGCAGGTTCGGCGGCGGCGATGGTGACCCCGTCGGTCATGAGGATCATGCAGTCTTCCGCGTCCGCCGCATTGATGGCGACCACGCGCTCCGGCCTAATATAGGCGAAGCCCTTGACGGTTTTGACGATGATGAACGGAATCATGTTTTCACCCCCTCAAGGATGGCTCATATAGTCCGGAAGCCAAGTTTCATAGGCTTCGCTTAAGCGCGCAAGGGCGAGGGGCGCCGCGTGGCCGAGCTTCAATGTCTCTCCTCCCGTGGCGCCGATGCGCAAGAGCGGAACATTGAGGCGCTTCGCCTCTTCGGCGAGAGCAGCGCTTTCGGCAGGCGGCGCGGTCAGAACGTAGCGGCCCTGATCCTCACCGAAGAAGAACGCATGGTCTGGGCCTTGCGCCTCGACGCTTGCGCCGACGCCCCCCGCCATCGCCATCTCGGCCAGCGCGACCGCGAGGCCACCGTCCGAGAGATCGTGGACCGCGTTGACCCTTCTGTCTCGAATGAGGGATAGGAGGAATTCTCCGTTGCGCCGCTCGGCTGCGAGATCGACAGGCGGCGGCGCGCCTTCTTCGCGGCCTGCGACCGTCGCGAGCCAAGCGGAACAGCCGAGCCAGTTCGGCGACCCGCCGGCGAGCCAGATATCCTCGTCCGCCGCTTTGAAAGCAAGGCTCATCGCCTTCGCCACGTCGTCGATGACGCCGACGCAGCCGATTGCGGGCGTCGGAGGAATGCCTGAGCCCATCGTCTCGTTGTAGAGCGAGACATTGCCGGAGACGACGGGAAAGTCGAGCGCCCGCGCCGCTTCCCCGACGCCCTCGATGCAGCCGACCAGTTCGCCCATGGCCTCGGGCCGCTCCGGATTGCCAAAATTGAGATTGTCCGTGAGCGCTAGCGGCCGCGCGCCCACCGCAATCAAGTTGCGCCACGCTTCGGCGACAGCCTGTTTGCCGCCTTCGCGCGGATCGGCGAAGCAATAGCGTTCGGTGCAGTCGGTCGTGAGCGCGAGGCCCTTGGGCCCGTCGCCAAGCCGAACCACTGCCGCGTCGCCGCCGGGTCCCTGAACCGTATTGCCGAGGATCAGCGTGTCGTACTGCTCGTAGATCCAGCGCTTCGAGCACAGATCGGGCGAGGCGAGAAGCTTGAGCAGCGCCGCATCGGTCGGCATTGGGGCCATGATCGATGCGGCGTCGAGAACGGGAAGGAGCGGGTTCCGGATCCATGGCCGGTCATAGAGGGGCGCCTGGTCGCCGAGTTCCTTGATCGGCAGGTCGGCCTTGACCTCGCCGCTTCGCCTGACGACGAAGCGGCGCGTGTCTGTGGTCTTGCCTATGATGGCGAAGTCGAGGCCCCATTTCATGAAGATCGCCTCGGCCTCGGGCTCCTTTTCCGGCTTGAGCACCATCAGCATGCGCTCCTGGCTCTCGGACAGCATCATCTCGTAAGCGCTCATGCCCGTCTCACGGCACGGGACCCGGTCGAGGTCGAGGTCGATGCCGAGATCGCCCTTGGCCCCCATCTCGGCCGCCGAGGACGTGAGCCCCGCCGCGCCCATGTCCTGGATCGCGATCACCGCCCCCGAGGCCATGAGTTCGAGGCAGGCTTCGAGCAGCAGCTTCTCGGCGAAGGGATCGCCGACCTGCACGGTCGGGCGCTTCTCTTCCGCGTCCGCCTCGAAGGCGGCCGAGGCCATGCTCGCGCCGTGGATGCCGTCGCGCCCGGTTTTCGAGCCGAGATAGACGATCGGATTGCCGATTCCGGTCGCCGCCGAAGTGAAGATCGCGTCCCGCCTGGCGACGCCGACCGCCATCGCGTTGACCAGGATGTTGCCGTCGTAGCCTCGGTGGAAGCCGGTCGAGCCGCCGACGGTCGGCACGCCGAACGAATTGCCATAACCGCCGATTCCCGCCACCACGCCCGCCACCAGACGCCGCGTCTTCGGATGTTCAGGCGCGCCGAAGCGCAAAAAGTTGAGCGCCGCGACGGGCCTTGCACCCATGGTGAAGACGTCTCGCAAAATGCCGCCCACCCCGGTCGCCGCCCCCTGATAGGGCTCGATGAAAGAGGGATGGTTGTGGCTTTCCATCTTGAACACGCAGACGTCGCCATCGCCGATGTCGATCACGCCCGCGTTCTCGCCGGGCCCATAGACAACATGCGGGCCCTTTGTCGGCAGCTTGCGCAAGTGGAGGCGCGACGACTTGTAGGAACAATGCTCGTTCCACATCGCCGAAACGATGCCGAGCTCGGTGAAAGTCGGGGTCCGGCCGATCAGCGCGACGAGACGCGCATATTCGTCGGGCTTGAGACCATGCGAGACGGCGAGCGCCTCGTCGACCTTGGGTTCGGCTTCGCTCAAGGGCTGTCTTTCGGTCTTAGGGAGACGCTTCGCCTTTAGCCTCGAGACGCGCCGATCTCAAGCGCCGACGCGCCTCAGATTTCGTTCGACTGGGGACGCTGCGAAGAGCGCCGTCCCGATGCCGTCGCCCACCAGCGCCGGCCTCCGGCGCCCGCCGGCCATGCGTCATATGCATGATTAGATGAAAGAAAAAGAAAGGAAAATTCATGGAAATGAAAGCCGGGACGTTTTCATTTTCTTTCAAAAACTTTTTCGAATCCAGACTTTTCAATGGGTTATGAGCGAAAAAATGAAAAAAATTCTCTTATCCTTCCATAATAGTGAAATGCATAAAACGCATCGAGCCCGCCGCGGTAGAGGGGCTCGATCGGGCGATGAATAACTTGTAGCATGGATTCAGATTTTCGTAAATATGCGGGTCTTAATTCTCTCTATGGGAAATATCAAAGCAGCCTTGATCCGGCTTCGCCCCTCCAAACAGCCAACGATCAGGGCTTCGCCCGTCCCGAGCCTCCCTCACATCTCGTTCATCACCTGCGCAGCAAGACGACGTTGGACGTCAGCATGCATACGCTTGGCCACGGCTCGCTCGAAATGCTGGTGCGCGGGATTTCGGCGGGCTTTCTGAAGCTCGCGACGAGCGGGCGCCAGGACGCGTCGGGGAGGTGCGCATGAGAGCGCCTGGCCGAGCAGGGAAAAGCTGATCGAGAGGCCGCCGGCGAATCCGGACCACCAGAGCGAGACGGCGGGCCGCTCCATCTGCTCCTGGCCCTCCTGCCGCACGATCTGATAGACCGTCTTGACCGGAAGACGGGCATGATCGTCGAGCCCGCGCTCCTCGCGCTCGACGGCTTCTTCCTCGGATATGCTCAAGGCCCGTGCCGCTTTAGCCGACGCGTAAGCAGGGAAACGCGCGGGCGAGCCGGCTTGATTGCACGGCGCCTCGACGCGTCCGATGGCGGGCGTCCGTGTAAAGCCAGAGACGATCACAATGACCGAAACAAGCCTCTCTGACCTCTACCGGGCCTATATCGCCTGCCTGAACCGACAGGACTGGTCGAATCTGCATCGCTTCGTCGCCGACGACGCGCGCCACAACGGACGGCCGTTCGGCCTCGCGGGCTATCGCGCCATGCTCGAACGCGATTTCGAGGAGATCCCGGACCTTCAGTTCAACGTCGAGCTTTTGATCTGCGACCCGCCCCATGTCGCGAGCCGGCTCCGGTTCGACTGCCGGCCGAAGGGCCTTTTTCTCGGGCTGCGGGTCAACGGCAGGCGGGTCGTCTTCACTGAGAACGTCTTCTATCGTTTCCGCGACGAAAGGATCGCAGAGGTCTGGTCGGTGGTCGACAAGGCGGCGATCGAGGCGCAGCTTTGAAGCAAGGCCCTCCGCGCTGTTGCTTCGCTACGTTCGTTAACTCAGCGCCTTGACCCAGCCTCGATCATCAATGGTGAGTTTGGATTTGTAACGCTTCGCAAGAACGGTGAAAACAGCGGCAAATCCATCCCACGTCTTATCTTCGCTTATCGGTCCCGACTTACTTGCCGTCCTACCTCCTATGAAACACCGATTGCACGAGGTGGCGAAGTCATCGGGCACGTCGGAGAAATCCGGCCCTACCTGGCAGGCGATTGCTCCAAGCGCATCGAGTAGAGGCGATTTCGATCTCTCCCAATTCGCGTGATAGTATCGCTCGGAAGCGCCAAGGAACTCCAACTCGAAGTCCAACAACCGTACTGACCGTGGTAAGAACACCGGTGTCCCGCACCAACGGCATCTCCATCGGTCCCGGCAAAACACCTCGGCCTTGGTTACAATAGACGCTTCCAACGCTTTCCTCCAAGAATTGATGCAAGACGTCGATGCGGCTGATTATCGCCGCCCGAACAGCCGCTCGATGTCGGTGAGCTTGAGTTCGACATAAGTCGGGCGGCCGTGGTTGCATTGGCCCCCGCCCGGCGTCGCCTCCATCGTGCGCAGGAGCGCGTTCATCTCCTCGGGCTTGAGCGACCGGCCTGAGCGCACCGAATGATGGCAGGCGAAGGTCGCAAGCCGCTGATCGAGACGCCGCGCCAAGGTCTGAGCGCCGTCCTCCCCCGCAAGATCGGCGGCAAGGTCGCGGATGAGGCCAGCCAGATCGCCTTGCGCGATCGCGGCCGGGGCTTCGCGCACCATGACCGCGCCGGGGCCAAAACCCTCGACGACGAGGCCGAGGCCAGCCAGCTCCTCCGCATGCGCGTCGATCAGCGCCGCCGCCTCGGAATCGAGATCGATGATGAGCGGCGTGAGCAGCATCTGCCGCTCGACCCCGCCCTCATCGCGTTCGCGCTTGAGCCGCTCATAGACGATGCGTTCATGCGCCGCGTGCTGGTCGACGATGACGACCCCGTCGCGTGTCTGAGCGATGATGTAATTCTCGTGCACTTGCGCTCGCGCCGCGCCAAGCGGGGCGGCGAGGTCGCGCTCGCTGGCGACGGCCGCCGGCGTAGGCGCCGAGGGCGCAAGTTCGGCGAATCTCGCCTGGGCGGGCTCCGCAAGCCGCGGCGCGGCGGGCGAGGCGCGCCAGTCCCAGCGCGGAGAATAGGAGGCGCCGCGGTATTGTTGCGGGGGGCGCATGGCGAGAATGGTGGCGGAGCCGCCGGTGGTCGAGGCCCGATGCAGCGCCTCGTTCAGGCGCTGCTTGATCGCCCCGACGATGAGGCTGCGGACAGCGCCCGCGTCGCGAAACCGCACTTCGGCTTTTGCAGGGTGGACATTGACGTCGACCTCGGCCGAAACGCATTCGACGAACAAAGCCGCAACCGCATGCCGGTCGGGGGGGAGGAAATCGAGATAGGCGCCCCTGAGCGCGCCGGCGAGCGTCTTGTCGCGCACCGCGCGCCCATTGACGAACAGGAACTGCTGCGAGGCGTTCGGCCGGCTGTAGGTCGGCAAGCCCGCCCGGCCGAAGAGCCGCAAGCCCTCGCGCCGCGCGTCGAGCGCGACCGAATTGGCGCTGAAGTCGTCGCCGAGCGCCTGGCGAAGCCGCTCCGCGAAGCCTTCCTCGCCCGCGCCCGCGGCCGGCCAGTCGAAGGGCGAGCCAATATCGGTCGCGAAGGAAAACCGAACCTCCGGCGCAGCCATCGCTAGCCGTTTGACCGTATCCGCCGCGGCCAAAGCCTCCGCCCGGTCGGACTTGAGGAACTTGAGCCTGGCGGGCGTAGCGGCGAACAGATCGCGCGCCTCGACCCGCGCGCCAGTCGCGCAGGCGCAAGGCTCGATCGCGGCTTTGATCCCGTCCTCGACCAGAAGCCTGAGGCCGTGCGGCGAACCGGCCTTACGGGTGCGGATCTCGAGCCGCGACACCGAGGCGATCGACGGCAGCGCCTCGCCGCGGAAGCCGAAAGTCATGATCTGCATGAGATCGCCGTCGATGAGTTTCGACGTTGCGTGCCGTTCCACGCTGAGCGCGAGGTCGGCTTCGTCGAGCCCATGCCCGTCGTCGACGACCCGGATCAGCCTGCGCCCGCCGGCTTCGATCGTGACCTCGATCGATTTCGCGCGAGCGTCGAGCGCGTTCTCGACGAGCTCCTTGATCGCCGCGGCCGGCCGCTCGATCACCTCGCCCGCGGCGATGCGGTCGATGGTCAAGGGATCGAGTCGGCGAATCGGCATGGGGAGCGCTAACCTCGGGCATCATCCTATCGCATTGGCGGGCGAGCCGGGAAAGCATTAGCCTCAGATGCAATGAGTCCGAAGTTAAAAGGATAACGAATGACGTTCGAGGGCGGATGCTATTGTGGACAAGTGCGCTATGCAGCCGAGGGCAAGCCGCGGCTCAAGGCGCAATGCCACTGTCGCGAATGCCAATACATCAGCGGCGGCGCGCCAAATATGTTCATGCTGATGCCGCCCGAAGGCTTCCGTTATGTGAGGGGCACGCCGAAGACCTTCACCCGCAGCGATCTCGATTCTCCGGTGACGCGCGAGTTCTGCGCAAATTGCGGAACGCATCTCACCACCCGTCGGCCGGATCTGCCTCTGGTGATCCTGAAGGTCGGAACGCTCGACGATCCGAGCCTCTATGGCGGTCCAAAGATGGCGATCTATACGCTCGACAAGCAGCCCTTCCATATGATCCCGGATGGCATGCCGTCGTTCGATCGCGAGCCGCCGCGTTAATCTCCCCGCCGGGGCAGCTCTGCTCCACCTTTCCCGGCATCCTACAGCGGCCATGGGAGGCGGTTAGCCCAGTGCTCGCTGCGCCGCCCCATGAGATGATGGTCCAACAGAGATCAAAGAAGATGCCCCGCGTCTGCTAATGACCTGCTGCAACGCCCTGGATAAGCGGAACCCCGTGTCCGCAGGCGTTCAGGCAGGTCAATCTGGTGCTTGCGGCGGTGCATGTTACGCCGTGCATATTCCAAACCGCCCCATAATTGAGAACCGGGAGGGTCTCATCCCGAGTTGTGTCGCGATGTCGGATCCGCGAACCCGAATCGTCAGCCGCACTCACCTCGAAGGCGCCTCTCCAGTCGAGATCGCAATCAGCCGGGCGGGGCGGAAGCTCCCCGACGTTAAAGATGTCGCATCGTAATGCCGAAGAGGGGTCTCTCACAGCAGGAGCGATGGCCGCGCCGCCCAGCGCCCGCCTCTTGCCGAACGCCGCTATTGCGCGGTCGCCGCCGTCACCAGCACGAAGCCGCGGCTCTTGTTATCATTGACTGAGTCCGGGGTGTTCATCGCCGCGAACATGTCGGCCGTTTTCACCCAGACGGGCGGATATTTGTAGCGCGCGACGTCGAGGACGAGGAAGCGATCGGCCTTCGAGTCATAGGCGGCGAGCGGCGATATATGGCCGCCGATTTCCTCGCCCATCGCCTTGCGATAATAGTTGACGATCACGAAGTGCCCAGGCTCGCCAAGATAGGCGCTGGCCAGCTTGCGGAACTCGTCAACCGAGCTGTCCGACGCGTGATGGACTTCCGCATGAACCGGCTGGGTGGCGAGAATCCCGCCGAGTTGATCGACCGTCATGCCCTGCAGCGCTATCGTCTCGCGTGGCAGAATGGCGTCCGTTCGACCGGTCAGCAGATTGTCCTGGGTGAAAGTTCGGTAAGGCGCATATTCGGGAGTAGCCGGCGCCGGGACGCCAAGCGCGTTCAAGACCATGACCATGCTGGCCACGCCACAATAGGTCTGGGTCTTCTGCGTTACGAAATTGTCCGCAAGCGGGAAATAGGCCTCCCGCGCGCCGCTCTCGGCGAAATAGACCTCACCGTCGCGAGTGCTGAATCCAGTGAGATTGTTCGGAAGCGGCAGGGTTTCGGCGTGGGCGCCGCAACCGCAAAAGCCAAGCGCGAGCAAGATCACGGCGGCGACGAGACGCTTCAGCATGGATCCCACCGCTCCTTTAACCAGCGCGAGATTGAGATTGGCGCCCTCGCCCCGTCGAAGCAATGACCGCATCGCGCCTTACGGCGTTCCGAACAATCTGTCGAGCAGCCCTTTGGCGTGCGCCTGCTGACTGCGGCCGCCATTCGGGATCTCGGCAGGCGGCAACAACTCGTCTCCACCGCCTCCGGAGGCTCCGCGGGGACCGGCAACTCTCGCCTGCGGGACAAAACTGTCGGGCGGCGGCGCGGGCGGCGGCGGGCGTCCCCCTCGTCCGCCCGTACCAATCTGGGAGCCAGTGAGATTGAGCGGAGGCGTTGGCGAAGCGTCCACGCTCTGCGCTTCGGCGCCGCGCCAGGTCGCGAGCGGCAAGGCGGCGACTGGCACGCCCTCGTGCGCGGCCCTCATGAACCGGCTCCAGATTTCGACCGGCAGATTGCCGCCGGACACCTTCTTGGTCGGCGAAGAGTCATCATTGCCGAGCCAGACTCCGGCGACCAGATAGCTCGTGTAGCCAAGAAACCAGGCGTCGCGCCAATCCTGGCTGGTTCCGGTTTTGCCGGCGGCCTGCCAGCCCGGCAGCTCAGCCTTGCGGGCGGTTCCGGTGAGCAACGTCTCCTGCATCATCTGATTCATCATCGCGACATATTGCGGCTCGATCACGCGGCCGAAATTCGCGTTGCGCCGGGCGTAGAGCTGCTTGCCGTTCGCCGTGCGCACGCGCGCGATCACATGCGGCTGGACGCCGAAGCCGCCATTGGCGAAAGCCGCATAGGCGGAAACCATCTCGAGCGGCGTCACGTCAGAAGAGCCAAGCGCGATCGAGGGGACAGGGTCGAGATCGGAATTGATACCCAGCCGGTGTGCGACCGCGACCACCGCCTTCGGCCCCACTTCCAGACCGAGCCGCACGGCGACGGTGTTCAGAGAGAGCGCTAGCGCCTTGGTGAGCGTCACAGGCCCGAAATATTCACGCGAGTAATTTTCCGGGCTCCAGCCTTTGACCGTTATCGGCGCGTCATCGCGCACGGTGTCGGGCGTAAGGCCCTTCTCCAGGGCGGCAAGATAGACGAATGGCTTGAACGAGGAGCCGGGCTGCCGCTTGGCTGCGACGGCGCGATTGAACTGGCTGTCGGCATAGTTGCGGCCGCCGACCATCGCCTTGACCGCGCCGCTCGGATCGAGAGCGACCAGCGCGCCCTGCTCGACGCCGAACTTGGCGCCCTTGGCGTTGAGTTCGTCCGTGAGCGCCCGCTCCGCCTCGGCCTGCATCTTGAGATTGATTGTGGTCGTCACCACGATGTCCTCGTCGATGGCGCCGATCGTATTGTTGAGCGCATCCATCACGTAGTCGGCGGCATAGTTGATCGAGCCAGCGCTTTTATCGTGCTTGACTTCAGCCGGATTGGCGAGCGCAAGCTTGGCCTGCGCCTCGGTGATATGACCTTGTTCGGCCATCGCAGTGATGACCTGCGCCGCGCGCTCATTGGCTCCTTTAAGGTTGCGATTGGGCGCAAGCTTGCTCGGCGACTTCATGAGCCCGGCCAGCACCGCAGCTTCCGAAAGGGTCACGAACCGCGCGCTCTTGCCGAAATATTTTTGCGCTGCCGCTTCGACCCCATAGGCGCCCGAGCCGAAATAGACCCGATTGAGATAGAGCTCGAGGATCTGATCCTTCGAATAGCGGCGCTCGAGCCAGAACGCCAGGATCGCCTCCTGGATTTTGCGTGACAGGGTCCGCTCCTGGGTCAGGAACAAATTCTTGGCGAGCTGCTGGGTCAGCGTCGAGCCGCCCTCGATCCCGCCGCCGCCCGCTATGTCGCGCAGAAGCGCACGCGACATGCCAATCGGGTCGACGCCGTTATGGTCGTAGAATCGCTTGTCCTCGATGGCTACGAAGGCCTTGGGCAGATAGGGCGGCAGATCGATGAGCCTGACCGCGGGCCCGCCCGTGTCGCCGCGATTGGCGATAAGCGAGCCGTCGTCGGAGAGGATGGCGATGTTGGGCGGTCGCTTGGGGACGGCGAGCTGATCGATCGGGGGCAGCTGGCTCGCGTAATAGGCGAAAAGCCCGGCGAGGAAGATCCCGCCCCAAACCGAAAGAACCAAGCCCCAATAGACGAGGTGGCCGACGAGCGAACGGCGCCGTTTGCGTTTCGCGCTCGAGGCGGATCGCGAGGGAGCGCTCTTTCTTTTGCGACTGGTCGGCGGTCGGTCGGCAGGATCGGCGCGAAGATCGCCTCCGGCGCCGCCGCCGCGCCAGTCGAGGCGCGGCTCGATCCGCGTTCGGGTTTTCTTGCCGCCTCGGCCGAACATCGCTGATCCCGCTCGCGGCGTCTCCTCGATCAAGGAGCTCGGGCGAAACACGCCCCGCCGGGTCCAGGAGCGTAAGGCCCGCGGTTTAAGGGCCGGTAAAGCTTACGCCGGAATTGACGAGGCCGGGAAAATCCTTGAGGACACACGGCTCGATCCGTCTTCCCGCCCTTGCGCTCGCCCACGCCCCTTGGCAAGGTCCGCCCCCCTTGTGGCGCGCTCAGACGTCAGGATAGCTCAGGATTTCATGCGATGAAGGTCACGATCGAGCGTTCGGTCCTGCTCAAAGCGCTTGGGCACGTCCATCGCATTGTCGAGCGGCGCAACACCATTCCGATCCTCGCCAATGTGCTGATCGAGGCGGCTGGCGGCAAATTGGCGCTGAAGAGCACCGATCTCGATCTCGAGGCCTCCGAGTCGGCGCCCGCGGATGTCGCCCAGGAAGGCGCGACGACGGCGCCGGCGCACGTGATCTACGACATCGTGCGCAAACTCCCGGAGGGAGCGCAGGCGAGCCTGGAGACGACCGGCGACACGGGCCAGCTCGTGCTGCGCGCCGGCCGGTCGCGGTTCACCTTGCAGGCCCTGCCCGCCTCTGACTTTCCCGATCTCACCTCGGGCGAATTCTCGCACCGGTTCGTGCTGCCGGCGGGTGAGCTCAAGCGCCTGATCGAGAACACCCAATTCGCGATTTCGACCGAGGAGACGCGGTATTATCTGAACGGCATCTACCTTCACACCGTCGACGTCGGCGGCGCGCCGATGCTGCGGGCGGTTGCGACCGACGGCCATCGCCTGGCCCGCGTCGAGACGCCGGCGCCGGAAGGATCGGCCGGCATTCCAGGCATCATTGTGCCGCGCAAGGCGGTCAACGAGGTGCAGAAGCTGATCGAAGACGTGAGCCAGGACGTGACGATCGAGATTTCCACCGCCAAGGCGCGTTTTCAGTTCGGCGATGTGGTGCTTACTACGAAACTGATCGACGGCACCTTTCCCGATTATGCGCGCGTCATTCCGACCGGCAACGATAAGCGCCTCGTCGTCGACAAGGAGCCGTTCGAAAGGGCGGTCGACCGGGTGTCGACCCTTTCCTCCGAGCGCGGGCGCGCGATCAAGCTCGCGATCGCCGACGGCAAGATGACGCTGTCGGTCAACAATCCTGACTCGGGCTCAGCCAGCGAGGAGATCGAGGCCGACTACGATTCCGCGCCGATCGATATCGGCTTCAACGCCCGCTATCTTCTCGACATCGTCGGCCAGTTGTCGTCCGACACAGCCTTGATCCGCCTGGCCGATCCAGGTTCCCCGACCCTCATCCAGGATCGCGAGGGCGCGCCGGCGCTCTATGTGCTGATGCCGCTCAGGGTGTGACGACCCGACGAAACGCCTAGTATACAACCTGGGCGGGAAATTGCGCTAAATAAAGGCAAAGCCCGCGAAAGCAAATGAAAACAAAAAAGCTTTCATTTGTTTTCAATAATTTTTACGAATCTAGACTTTTCAAAGGGTTACTGCCTAAAAAAATGAAAAATTCAGTGGTCCCTTCCATATCGCGTTGTGGGTTGCATTCCAAACAAGTCAAACAGCCGAGCAACGGCGTTCCGACGCTCAGCTCTCGCCGAGGCGGGGCCCGACCCATCCAACTTCATGACCCTAGCGCTTGTTTCTGGTTTTAGCAATAAAATACATTGGGTTGTTGATTTCGCCCAACCCTAGACGGCGCTTTCGCTGAAGCGGCACGACCTCTCGAGTCCGCAAAACGAATCTCACGCCGCCGCCTGGACCTCGCTTAACCGGCGCCCGCCCGTCCACACCTCGGCCACCTGAAGGTCATCGGTCAGGTGCACGAGATCGGCGCGATGACCGGGCTTGAGTTGGCCGATCTGGTCGTCGACGCGCAGAAGTCGCGCCGGGGTTAAGGTCGCCATCATCAGCGCATCGGCGAGCGGGATGTTCAGCACGTTGACGACATAGTCGACGGCGTCGCGCATGGTGATCGCGGCGCCCGCGAGCGTTCCGTCCTCGGCGATGAGCTTATTGCCGACCCGGGTCATCCGGCGACCTTGCAGCTCAAAGACGTCCGGGCCTCCGGCGGCGGGCGGCATGGCGTCGGACACGAGCGCAACGCCTCGCGGTCCCTTGGCGGCCAAAGCAACGCGATAGGCGAGGGCATGGGCGTGCTCGCCATCGGCGATCAGGCCGCAGATGATGCGCGGATCGGAAAGCGTCGCGCCGACCACGCCCGGCGCGCGCGACGAAAGTTGGCTCATCGCGTTGTAAAGGTGGGTGGCGGCGCTCGCGCCTGCGTCGAAGACTGCGTGCGCTTCCTCCGCGCTTGCGTCCGAATGGCCGAGGCTGACGATAATTCCAGCGTTCGCCAAGCGCCTGACGAACTCCAAACTGACCGACGCGGGCGCAAGCGTCACGACCATAACGCCCGCGTGCGCGCCGATGAGGGCGTCGGCGTCTTGCTCCAGCATCGGTCGAATGAACTCCGGCGGATGCACACCCTTGCGCTTCATGTCGATGAACGGCCCTTCGACATGGATTCCGAGCGCGCCAGGGACGCGTTGGCGCGCTTCTCCGGCAGCGATGAGCGCCTCGGCAAGCACGCCCGGCGCGTCGGTTACGACCGTCGGCAGGAACGCGGTCACGCCGGCGCTGCGATGCGCGGCGGCGATCGCCGCGATCCCCTCGACGGTCGGATTGGCGTTGAACAGCACGCCGCCGCCGCCATTGATCTGCCAATCGATGAAGCCGGGGCTGAGAATCCCCCCGCCGAGATCCACTTGCTCGCCCTCGCGCGGGCGATCTTCGAAGCGCGTGAGCGCCTGGATCGAAGCCCCTTCAATAACGAGCGCGCGATCGTCGTGCAGCCGTTCGCCGTCGAAGATGCGCGCCCCGTAGAGAACCTTCATGGCGCGGCTTCCCTTTGCGGCGCCACGGCGCCGCCGACGAACAGGATCGCCCCATCGGTTGGATCGTACAAAGGGGGTTTGAGCCACCCGGCGATATCGGCTTCGAAATAGGGTCGCAGAGCTTCGCCCACGCCGCCAACCATCGCGACCCGCTCGGCGCCAAGCGCGACAACGCCGTGCGTGAGCACCCCAATGGCGCGCGCCGCAGTTCGAACGATCTCGAGCGCGATCGAATCATGCCGAGCCGCGTGTTCAAACACTCGCGGCGCCAAGGCGCCAAAATCTCCGGGCTTGGCTTCGCGCGCCCAGTTCATCATCGCGATTGGATCATTGTTGAAGTGGCCGACGAGATCGCCAGTCAACGCGCTGGCTGGGCCGATCCGATCATAAGCGCGCATCGCGGCGCGCATCGCATCAAGACCGATATGCGAGCCCGACCCGTCGTCGCCGAGGGCGAAACCGCGCCCGCCGATGATGGTCTCCTTGTTCCGAACGCGAGCGATCGCCGCCGAGCCGGTGCCGGCGATTATGAGTCCGCCATCCGCGCCCGCATGGGCCCCGACGCAGGCGGTGGTCGCATCGTTTCCGGCCCGGACGCGCAAGAACCCGGGTAACGCCGCCGCGACTCGCGTCTGGTCGGTCTCGCCTTTGAATCCGGCCAGCCCCAGGCCCACAGCGATCGAACCGCCGTCGGCTTGATTGAGCCCGGCGCGTGTCAGGGTTGCATCGACAAGCGCTCGCAAGGCGGCCGCCGCGGCATCGAAATCGACATGAATATTGGCCGCTGATCCAGTCGCCTCGGCGAGCAGCTTTCCGTCCGCATCGCGCAATCGAGACCTGGAACGAGTGGCGCCGCCGTCGACGCCAAGGTAGAGCCCACGACTCACGCCGCTGCAGCCGACGTCGGTGGGTCCATCATCACCGACGCCGCGATACGAAGCGCGTCCGCTGCGCTCGCCGGCGTCATCCGCTTCGCGCTCGCGCCGGTCGGCGCTTGCTCAGGCGTCACCGGCAAATGCACGAAGACGGCCGGGATCGGCGAACCTTTGCCATCGAGATATTGGAGCGCTCCAAAATAGAGGTGGTTGCAGACGAACGCTCCGGCGGTCCTCGACAGCCGCGCGGGAATTCCCGCCTGCTTGATGGCTGTCGCTATGACGCTGGCCGGCGCCCTCGCCTCTAGCCATTCGGGCGCGGCGCGGGAGATCCTGATCGCCCTGCGCAGGTCGCCATCGTTGTCCGGCGCAGCGGCGTCATCAAAATTATGCGCGAACCGCTCGACGCAGACGACGGCCCGACGAGCAGCCTGACCGGTCATCAGAAGCCCATCCGGCCGAAGCGACTCGATCGCGTGGATGAGTTTCTTGACCGAGGCTTCGTAGGAGCAGGGCAGCAGATGCGCGATCGCGGTTAAGTCGCCGACCCGCCAGCCCTCGAGTTGTTTCGTCGCTTCCCACGAAGCGTTGACCGTCTCGCCGCCGAAGGGCTCGAAGCCGGTGACGAGGATCGTGCGGGCCACGCTCGGCAAGGCTCAGGCGAACAGGCTGTCGCGCTCGGCCAAGCGCCGTATGTGAACGTCCGCGTCGCCAAAAGCCGAATCGATCATCGTCAGGCGCTTGAACAGGTGGCCGACTTTGTACTCGTAGGTCATCGCGATCCCGCCATGCATTTGCACCGCCTGCTGGCCGATGAATTTGGCCGAGCGGCCGATTTGGGCTTTCACCGCCGACATGATCTTGGCCCGCTCGCCTGCGTCCTCTTCGTCCGCCGCCATCGCTGCTAGATACATCATGCTGCGCGCCTGTTCGAGCGCGACGATCATGTCGGAGGCGCGATGCTGGAGTGCCTGGAACGAACCGATCGCGACCCCGAACTGCTTGCGGGTCTTGAGGTAGTCGACCGTCATGGTCAGCGCCTCTGACATCGCGCCGACAGCCTCCGCGGCAAGCGCGGCGATGGTCTCGTCAACCGCCCGTTCGATCGCTGGCAGGCCGCTGCCCGGCACCCCGAGAATGTCGCCGGGCGAGACGCGAACATCGGCGAAGCTGACCTCGGCCGCCCGCTGCCCGTCCTGGGTCGGATAGCCGCGCCTGGTCACGCCGGGAGCGTCAGCGTTAACAAGGAAGAGGCCGATCCCGTCGCGATCGCGGCGCTCGCCGTTCACGCGGCCTGAAACGATAAATTTATCCGCGCTGTCGCCGTGGCTGACCAGCGTTTTCTCCCCGCTCAGCACGAAGTTGTCGCCGTCCTTGACCGCCGTCAGAGCGACGTCGTGGAGATCGAAGCCCGATTGCTTCTCCATATGGGCGAAGCTCAACCTTAAGCTCCCCGCCGCGATCGCGCCGATCAGTTCGGCGCGTTGCTTGTCGCTCGCCTGATGCTTCAACAGGGCGCCGCACAGGACGACAGTTTGAAGGTAAGGCTCGAGCGCCAGCGCCTTGCCGAATTGCTCCATCACGATCATCGTCTCGACGGCGCCGCCGCCGAAGCCGCCGTCAGCTTCGGCGAAGGGCGCGCCAAGCAGGCCCATCTCGGCGTAGTCGCCCCATAGGGCTTTGCTCCAGGCCTGCGGGCCGGCTTGATAGGTCTTGCGGGCCTCGAACCCGTAACGGTCCTTCATCAGTCGCGCGACATTGTCGCGCAGAAGCGCCTGTTCGGGGCTGAGCTCGAAGTCCATCTGCCTTAGAGCCCCAATATCGCCTTGGCGATGATGCCGCGCTGGATCTCGTTCGATCCGCCATAGATCGAAACCTTGCGGTTGTTGAAATAAATCGGCGCGAGCGGCGCAGCCCAGTCCGGACCCGCCGGAGGCTCGTTGCCCATGTCGTCCGGGTCTCGATAGGGCAGCGCGTAAGGTCCAACGACCTCCATCAGGAGATCAGTGGTCGCCTGCTGGATCTCCGAACCCTTGATTTTGAGCACCGAGGACGCGGGATCGGGCTTGCCAGCACTCTGGCGGTTGGAGATCACGCGCATCTGCGTCATTTCGAGCGCTTTCAGCTCCACTTCAACCTCGGCGAGCTTGGCGCGGAAGAACGGATCCTCGATCTTCGGGCCGGAGCCATAAACCGGGATCGAGGCGAGCTGGCGGACCCGGTCGAGACGGGCCTTTGACACCCCGACGCGTGCGATGCCGTTGCGCTCATTGGCGAGGAGGAACTTGGCATAGTCCCAGCCCCGGTTCTCCTCGCCGACAAGCGCGTCGGCCGGAACGCGCACGTCGTCGAAAAACACCTCGTTGACCTCATGACCGCCGTCGATCGTCTGGATCGGCTTCACCGTGATGCCGGGGGTCTTCATGTCGACAAGGAAGAACGAAATGCCCTCCTGCTTTTTCGCCTGCGCATTGGTGCGCGCGAGAACGAAAATCCAGTCGGCGTATTGGGCCAATGTGGTCCAGGTCTTCTGCCCTGAGATCACCCAGCCGTCCGCGTCGTTCCTGGCGCTTGTCCGTAAGCTCGCAAGATCAGAGCCCGCGCCGGGCTCCGAGAAGCCCTGGCACCACCAGTCACGGAGGTCGATGATGCGCGGCAGGAATCGCTGCTTCTGCGCTCTCGAGCCAAAGGTGTAGATCACCGGGCCCACCATGTTGACGCCGAACGCGACCAATTCGGGCGCGTTGCCGCGCTGGGTCTCATCTAGAAAGATCGATAGTTGTACCGGGCTCCATCCCGGACCGCCCCACTCCTGAGGCCAATGCGGGGCTCCCCAGCCCTTGGCCGCGAGGATGCGCGTCCAGCGGACATAGTCGTCTTTGGAAAGGCGCTTCCCGGCAACCGTCTTCTCACGGATCGAGGCGGGCAGATTGTCCCGCACGAAGGCGCGCACTTCGGCGCGAAACGCGAGCTCGTCCTCGGTCAGTCGAAGGTCCATGGGGATCGCCTCCCGGATGACAGCGCGCCAGAAGGGCGCTTTGGCGCGGCCCTTGCGCCTTGCCGCTCAATGTCGGGCCTTAACCTAACGCCGTCAACCACTCGCGAAATCGACCCAAGGGGCTATGAGGCGGTCGCTAAGGATATTAGCTATCTACCGCTCCCGGGAGACCCGCTGCGCTTCAGTTTGCCATAGATCCAGGCGTTCGCATGAGCCGCGAGAGCCGCTTTTGTTGTCAAGGTCATACTTTCGCGGCATTTTGAACCGCGATGGTCGCCGAATCGTTCTTGCGACAGTTCGTCCAAGCGGAATGGAAGTTATTTCCCCGTGCGCACTATCCTGACCATCATCGCGGTCGCGCTTGTCGCCGTGATGTCGATCGCGCTGGTCGCGCCGTATTTCATCGACTGGTCTTCGCAGCGCGGTGAGATCGAGGCGCGACTCAGCGCAATCACGGGGGCGAATGTCTCTCTGGCGGGGCCGGTCGAACTCAGGCTCTTACCGACGCCTTACCTCGCGCTGGGCGAAGGCGAGGTCAGCGCGCCGGGCCAGGACGGGGCGAGGCTGTCCTTCGCCTCGGCGCGACTGGAGCTCGAGCTGCTCAGGCTTCCGAGCGGACAACTCCGGTTCTCCGACATTCGTCTCGAGAAGCCTGTCCTGATCCTCACGCGCGGGTCTGACGGCGCGCTCCAGCTGCCGCCGCTGCGGATGGCGGGTCTCCACGCGACCGGGTTTGACCGGCTGAGCGTGCAGGATGGGCGAGTAAAGATCGTCGGCGCCCCCGAAACTGAGTTTTCCGGGCTCGAGATCGACGCGACCGCGCCCTCGCTCGACGGACCCGCGCGTCTCAACGGCCAATTTTCCGGCCCGGACAATGCTCCTGTCGTTTTCAGGCTCGCCTCGGAAAAACCCGGACCGGACGGGACGCCCCTTCGCCTCTCGGTCGACCCAGGTCCAACTTGGCCTGGCGCCGAATTCGATGGCGCGCTGCAGGGGGATCCGGGCGGCGGGATTGGCGGCCTTCGGTTCGCCGGCGTAACGACGTTGACGGGGACAGCGCCCGGGGACGATGGGCCGACTCCTTGGCGGATTGCAGGGCCCATGACAGTCGATCGGGCTCAGGCCAGCCTTCGCCAGGCGGAGTTTCGGCTGGGGCCAGAGGAACGAGGGATCAGGGCGGCGGGCGACGCCAAACTCGTTTTCGGCTCGCCCGCCCAGATCAGCGTGGCTTTGAAAGCCAAACAGGTCAACGTCGATTCGCTCCTGCGCCGCAAGGGCGAGGATGGGGTCGCGCCCGCGCGCGCGGTGGCGCTGATCACCCGCATTGTATCGGCGGCGCTTAAGGGCCGTGAGAGCGAGGCGGCGATCAACGCCCAGATCTCCGCCCAGCCGATCATCCTCGGGGCGCAGACGCTCTCCGACTGCAGCGCGACGCTGAAGACGGCGCCGGGCGCGCCGCTCAGTCTCACTTTCAACCTTGGCCTTCCAGGACAAAGCCGCTTGCGGGCGGACGGAGACCTGGAGACCGGCGCCGAGGCTAGATTCCGCGGGAACCTGGCCGTCACGAGCGCGGATTTTTCCCTCCTACGCGATTGGGCGACACTGGGGGCGCCGGCCAGCGTGACCAAAATCGCCGCCTTCGCTAACGCGCTGCCTTATCGCAGCGTATCGTTGTCGGGCGCTGTGGAAGGCTCGCGGGCTGGATTTTCAGGGCGCAACCTCAAACTGGCGCTGGACCGCTCGATGCTGACGGGCGCCGTGGCCTTCAAGGGGTCTGGCGGCGGTCAGCCTGGTCGCCTCGATGTGGATCTCTCCAGCGATTCGCTCGACGTCGACGGGCTGCCGAACCTCACGACCGCGAATCTGATCGGCGATCTCGACCTCTCGCTTTCGCTGAGAGCCGGTTCGCTGCACATCGCCCGAGTTGGCGAAGCGCAGATCGATAGCGGCTCGTTTGCCCTGAATGTGACCAAGACCGGCCCGAATGTTGCGCTCAAACGGCTGAGCGTGGCCGGTCTGGACGGGGCCTCTTTCGATGTCGAGGGCGCGACCGGCCCCGACTCCACGGCGGCGACGGGTCATTTGCGAGCCGACCGACTGCACGATTTCGCCGCGCTGGTTTCGCGCGTAGCGCCGGGGGCCTGGAGCGGGACGCTGGTCGAGCGAGCGGCCGAGCTGTCGCCGGCGGCGCTGACCTTCGGCGCTCATGGCGGGGCGGCCGACGGTAACGGAGTTCCGGCCATCGATTCGCTACGGGCCAATGGTTCGGCGGGTGAAACGCAGTTCTCGGTTACGCTCGACCCGCGGCCGAATGAGCCCGGGCGCGCTCTGACCGTCAGCCTCGATTCGCCAAACTCCGGCGCGCTGTTACGCCAGCTTGGCGTGCATACGCCAACGTCGGGAGGCGGCCACGCCCGCATCTCGGTCAATGCGAGCGGAGCGTGGGAGAAGGGCTACGACGTCGATGCGACCTCGCAGCTTGCCGGAGCGGAGCTGACGTGGCGGGGCCGCTTCCTGCCTGCGGCGGGAAGCGACGACGCGAAGCTGTTTGGCTCCGCCAAGGCGAAATCGCCGAACCTCGCCCCGCTTGCCCTCGCTCTTGGCCTGGCGCCAGCCAATGGCGGCGCGATCGGTCCCGCTGACATCGGGTTCGACGCGACCTTGCGCGGCGATCGGTGGAGTCTCTCCCGGCTTCAAGCGGCGATCGCCGGGGTCAAGGCGAGCGGCGATCTCACCTTTCAGCCGGTCAAGCCACTTGAGCTATCGACTCAAGCGAGCGCCGATGTTGCTCGCGCGGAGGAAGCGGTCGGTTCGGGGGCGGCGCCTGGGAAGTCGCCAGCGCCAGCGCCAGCGGAGATCGAGGGCCAGTTATCGATCGAACGCATGCCGCTGAGCGGCGCTCTGGCGCTTGCGCTTGGACCGCCGCAGCCGGGGCGGACGGGAGGGCGCTGGTCGGACGTGAAGTTCGCGCCGGCGCCGCTTCGCCCGCCATCCGCCGCGATAAAGCTCCGAGTCGGAACTCTAGACTTGGCTGAGGCCCTCACAGCGCGGGACTTCGCGACGACGCTTCGTTTTGATAAGGGCCGGCTCGATCTTGACGATTTCGCGATGAAAATCGCCGGAGGTTCGGCCTCCGGCCGCGCGACCCTGCGTCGCGATGGGGACAACGCAACGCTGACCGGCGGCCTGGCCCTGGACTCGGTCGTGTTCGACCGACCCGGATTCTCAGGCCGGATCGGCGCGGCGCTTGACTTCGCTTCGACTGGACGAAGCCCCGCCGCGCTGATTAACGGACTCGCCGGCTCGGGGACAGTGACATTCGCCGGCGCGGCGCTCGCGCGGAGCGATCCCACCGCTCTCGATCGCGTGGTCGCGAAGTCGCAGACCCCTGACGCCCCATTGGATGAGACCAACATCGCCTTCGCCTTCGGCAACGAGCTCAACCGCGCGCCGCTTGCGATCCCCGACGGATCGGCGCCCCTCTCGCTCAGCGCAGGGGTCATGAAGATTGGCCCGATCAAGATCACCGATGGACAAGGCGGTGAGACGTTGAGCGCGGATCTCGATCTGCGCACGCTAGCGACCCAGGCGCGCTTTGCGCTCAGTTCATCGGCCAGCGATTTGAAGTTCTGGTCGGGACCGCCGCCCAGCGCGGCGGTGACGCTCGACAATGCGCTGGATGCGCCGAAACGGCAGGTCGACGTCAGCACTCTTTCCGCGGCGCTGGCCGCTCAGGCGATCGCGCGAGAGAGCGACCGCATTTCCACGATGGAAGCGGACATCCGCGAGCGCGCCTTCTTCAACAGGCGTCTCAAGGGCGAGCGGTTCATGGATCAAAGGCAGCGAGAGGTTGAGGACTGGGAAACCGAACAAGCGCGGCTGAAAGGGCAAGCCGACCGATTGCGCTCGCTTGAGGAAGCGGAAAAAGCGGCCGAAGCCGACGCGGCGACGAAGAGAGCAGCGGACGGAGCGGGCGGGGTGAAGGACGGCGAGGCCGGGCAAACGCCAACGGCGCCGTTCGGGGCCGCGCACGCGCCGAGAAGCGACGAGGTCGGCGCCAATAACCCCGGCCCCGCAGCCCCGAGACCCCCGCCCCGGCCCAAGGCGCGCCCGACACAAGCCGACCCCGAGCCAGGCAAGCTCTACTGATTGGGATAAGTAACCCCGACTCCCTCCGGGCAGGACGGTTTTACGGCTTCGACCTCGAGCACGAACACCCGGATGGCCGATGAAAGATTGGCGCCGCCGCGCGAGGCGTCGACCATCGCGGCGAGACGATTGAGGGAGAGGCCACGTTCGGCCGCGATGCGCCGGAGCCGTCGCCAAAACGCATCCTCGAGGGAAACGCTCGTTCGATGTCCGGCGATAACGAGCGAGCGCTTGATGACGCGCGCGTCGGGGTTCTCAGTCATCATCGGGTTTTGCGAGGCGGCGGCCGTCGAGGTGGGCCTCGGCGAGCGCTCGCTCGCTCTCGGAGAGACGCTTTTCGGCGTTCGAGCGGCCAAAGGCCGCGCGATTTTGAGCGGCTTCCGCTTGCTGACGCTCGCGCTCCTTTAACTTTCGCGCTCGACGCAGATTGACGATGTCAGCCAAGGAAACCCGCTTACTTTTTGCGGAAGGCGTCGATCGAGACGACCTTCGTTTCACCGCCAGACTCGGTAGGCTTTTCCGCATCTCGAGCGGACTTCGGGGCGGAGGCAGGCTTTGCGGGGGGCTTGACCGGCGCGGGCTTGGCTGGGGCCGGGGGCCGGGTCGTCGCTTTTTCCTCCTCCGCGGCCGGCGCCTGGCTGGCCGGCTCTGACACGCGCGGCTCGAGTTTGAATCCGAATGGAACAGACGGGTCGGTAAAGCCAGTGATCGAATCGAACGGCACAATCAACCGCTCCGGCTTGCGGGAGAAGTTCAGACTGACCTCAAACGCGTCCTGGGTGACGACGAGGTCCCAGAACTCGTGTTGAAGAATGATCGACATTTCATCGGGGAAGCGCTGTCTGACCACCGCCGGCGCGACCACGCCCCGCGCCTGGGTCTTGAACGCGATATTGAAATGGTGATCGCCAAGGAGCCCGTTGCGCGCCGTGTCAGCGAGGACTTTGCGCACCACGGAACGCAGCGCGTCCTGCACCAGAAGGTCGTAGCGGATGAGATCGGTCGCCATGGATAAGCTCGAAGCCCCATCAGGATTTAGCTGAGGGCTCCCGGCCTTGCAACGCAACGCCGCAGAAGTTTTAAGTCAGCGGTATCGGACATACAGGAAAGTTTTGGAGCTCCAAAGAGATACAGCGCCCACCCCAGATCTCTGGCGAGCCCTATTGAGGAACCCCGATGAGAGCCGACGCATGCGCGCTCCGTGAGCGTCCGACCAGTTCTCTGCTCGATGCGATGGCGGGGCTAGTCAGCGCGCGCAGGCGGCGGATCGAGCGCGGCCAGAATCCGGTCCGCCAAAACGCGATAGTCCTCCGCCTCATCCGCATTCGTCCGCAAACCGAGTTCGCCGATCGTCTGCTCCCAGCCGGCGCAAGCGCGCGACATCTCGCCCTTGAGACCAAGCAGATCCACCGTCAGCGCAACTTCGCGCATTTCCGCCGACCGCCTAAGCCCGTGGGTCATGACCCGTTCCAGCATATAGGCTGAGCGCTTCTTCCAGTCGAAACCGGGGTAGGTCTCGTCAAGCGAATCGAGCACGGTCTCGATGACGCCAGCTTTTCGTCCGGAGAGCACGCATTCGCAGACCAGCGCCTCGAGCCCTTTCATCATGACGGATCGGATCATCTTGACTGCCGAAGCGGCGCCGACCGGACCCTCGTGAATCCTCGCCGACATGCCGAGAGACGCAAGAGCCGCGCTAGCCGCTTCGACATGCGGGCCGCTGATCAGGAGCGGCGTCCGGTGCAGGCGGGGATGGACCGGCGCCATCACCGCGACATCGACATAACGTCCGCCCGCGGCCTCGACCTCTTGCGCCGTGCGCAATTTGGTTTGCGGCGCGCAGGAATCGCAGTCGAAGAGGAACGCCCCTTTGGCGAGGCCCGGCAGAGCCGCGATCGCGGCTTCATGCGCCTGATCGGGGGTGACGACGGAGAACACCGCCTCGGCGCCAGTTACGGCCTCGGCAGCGGTCGAAGCGCCGAGCACCTTCGCGGCCGCATAGTCGGCTCGCTTCGCAGTCCGCACTTCCGAATTGTTCGAGTCGGTCTTAATGTCGTAGGCGCAAATGCGGGCCTTAAAGTCTCCTTTTGTGCGCCAGCCGGCGAGGAAGGCTTGCGCCGCCTCGCCGAAGCCGAGAAAGGCGATCGAGCCCGAACTTATTGTTGAATCCGACATAGGGTCGCTCGGCGCGTGAGCGCCGGAAAAGCGGCGCGCATTTCAATACGGGTTGATCGGCGGGGGCGCCAGCCTGCGTATTCGTAATCCCGCCGGCTGGCCGGCGTTTGCGGCGAGCACGCCCCGGCTAGTATCCATCACCTCTGAACTTGTCCGCTGCGATCCAATGAATCAAATCTGACAGATGGCGCCCAAGGCTGGTAGGCCACATCCATCCGGTTCAACAGAACCGCGGCTAGTCTCGGGGAGGTGTCATCTTTCGAATTTTCTGGTTATGACTTTCAACTAGTCGCGTGAGATGACTGAGATGCACCGTTCCCGTCTATGCGCCGTGTTGATCGACTGTAAGACCTCCAATGTGGACGAGGCAGCCCGCTTCTGGAGCCAAGCGCTGGGCCGCCCCGTTGACAAAGACCATCCGAGCAGCCGCGGAAATTATCGCATGCTGGAGACACCACCCGACGAGCCTATTGTGGAGGTCCAGCTCGTGGACCACGAGAGCCGCGTCCATCTGGACATCGAGACCGACGACATCCCCGCCGAAGTGGCTCGCCTGGAGAAGCTGGGCGCAAAGGTGGTAAATCGCCTGGAGCGCTGGGTGGTGATGCAGGCGCCGACCGACCAGCGCTTCTGCGTCGTACGGGCTCAGCGCCCCGGCTTCCCAAAGAATGCCAATTCCTGGGACTGAGTGTGGTCTCCGTGATCTGCGGAACCGGCTTCTCACGCGTCCGCTCCGATCGGTTTCGGTCTCATGTCTGCATGATGGCTGAGCAAGCGCGCCAAGCGTCAGATTTTGACCACTAGGAAGGATCTGCCATAAATGAAGAGTGCATTCCGAACGGCCGTCATGCCCATCGATGTTCGGCCTCGGCGAAGCGCATGAGCGAGCGGCGGCTCGCCGGCCTCTCTTCGATGGCTGCCCGGCATATTCTGACGGACTTGGCCCAAGCCTACGAGGCGCAGACGGAGGTGCGGGTCGAAATCCTTTCGATGGGCGGGGTCGAGGCGGCAAAGCTGGTGCGGGCCGGCGAGGCGACGGACATCGTCGTCCTGGCCTCAAAAGTCATGCGCGCCTTGGAGGCGGAAGGCCGTCTCGCGTACGGCGATACGAGGGACTTCGCGCGATCGGAGATCGGCATTGCGATCCGGGCGGGTTCAGCCCTGCCCAGCGTCGCGGATGAAGAGGCGATCAAGCAGGCGATGTGGGGCGCTCGAAAGATCTGCTATTCGACCGGCCCAAGCGGCGACCATCTGAAGGCGCTGTGCGAAAAGTGGGGTATGCCGCCGGGACGCGTGCTCATCGCGCCGCCAGGCGTGCCCGTCACCAGCTTGGTTGCGAATGGCGAAGCCGATCTTGGCTTTCAGCAACTCAGCGAGCTTATCGGCCAACCGGGTGTCGAGGTTGCAGGACCCTTGCCGCCGGAAATTCAGGCAGTGACAATGTTCTCCGCAGGCGTTTCGGCGACATCGAGCGACGTCGAGGGGGCCCGCGCGTTCGTCGCCTATCTAGCGTCCGCCAAAACAGACGACGCAAAACGGCGCCACGGGATGGAGCCGGCGTAAAACAGACGGTGCGGTATTTTCCTATTTCGCCTGCGAAACAAAAACTCAGATCACGAAGTTGTGAACGGGACGAGCGCCCGTTTCCCGCCAACGAAGCGCCGTCAGGCCCCGCGCAGACTCCCTTGCGCGGGGCCCCCGGCTTTAGGCGTCGCAGTCCGGTACAGCGGCTAACGAGGCGCAACGCCAGCGCGGTGGTTTTCAAAGCACTCAGGGCCGGTCGGTCAGCCAAGATATTTGTTGATGATCGACAGGCCTTCGTTACGCACGTCGTCGGGCGTCATTTCATCGACGATGGCGCCGTGAGTCATCACGTAAAGGCGGTCGCAAACCCGCACCGCGACGTCGATGCGCTGTTCGACCAGCAGGAGCGACGCGCCGCGCTTTCGTAATTTGAGCAATGCATCGACCATGACGCCGACAGCGACGGGCGAGAGCGCCACGGACGGCTCGTCGAGCAGCATCACCTTCGGATTACTCATTAACATGCGCCCGATCGCAACCATCTGCTGTTCGCCCCCGCTGAGGTAGGACGAGAGCCGTCGACGGTACTCATAAAGGACCGGGAACAGATCGTAGACGGATTTCAACAAAGCCTGGAGACGTTCGCGGTCGCGGCGGAGATGCAAGCCCCCGAGCAAGAGATTGTCCTCGACGGTTTGGTCGAGGAAAAGGCGCCGTCCCTCGGGCGCAATCGCGGCGAAGCCGCGCGCCACGCGATGTGCTGGAAAGGCTGAAACATCTTCGCCGGCCACCCGGATAGAGCCACGGCGCTGATTGACCAAGCCCATGATCGCCTTGAGCACAGTCGTCTTGCCGGCGCCGTTGGGACCAAGGAGCGCGACGGCCTCGCCTGCGCCGACTTTGAGCGCAATGTCGTGCACCACGTCGAAGCGGCCATAACCTGCGGAAAGCGCAGTCACGTCGAGCGCCGGGCTTTGCTGGTTCATCATGGATTGAGCCCTCACTCGCCCAAATAAACTTGCCGGACGACCGGATGCGCACGGACTTCCTCCGCCGTCCCGGTGAGGATCACTTCGCCGGCATTGAGCACGGTCACCCGATCGCAGAGAGGAAACAGGAACCGCGTCTGGTGCTCGATAATGATCATCGTCACGCCGTGGCCCTTGAGATGGGTGAGGATCTGGGCGAGATGATCGACTTCGCGCGCGGACAGACCCGTCGCCGGCTCGTCAAGGATGATGATGTCAGGACCCGCGACACAGACGGAGGCTAGCTGCGTCAATTGCTCGACGCCGTGCGGAACGTCGCCGACGAGCCGTCCGACCCACGCACCCGCGCCGACCATCTCAAGGGCCTCGTGCGATCGCCCTTCCATCCAGGCGAGGTCGCGCCGGCCAGACGGCAGAAACGGCCAGATCGCGGCTCGCTGAATAATCCGAGGCTTGAGGTTGAATAGGCCAACCATCACGTTTTGGATCGGCGTCAATTCGCGCACGAGCTCGGCTGCCTGAAACGTCCTGCGCATGCCGAGCTTGGCGCGCTTGCTGGGCGAAGCGCCATCGACACGCACCCCCTTGATGAGCGTCTCGCCGGCGAGCGGCTGCAGACGCCCGGCGATCACATTGGCCAGCGTGCTTTTGCCCGATCCATTCGGCCCGATGAGCCCGTGAATGTCGCCTCGCTTCACCTTGAGGTCGACATTGCGCAGCACCATGAGGCCGGTCCCATAACTAAACTGGATGCCCCGGCACTCGACGGCGTATTCCACCTCAGAGAGGTCTGCTTGCGAAGCGCCTGCGCTTCCCCCGACGAACTTCCGGAAGAGGTTCGCTTCGACCAGCGCTTCTGAACGATCGAAGGCTGTGCCGGCGGGCTCCGGCGCCGCGCCTTCCCCAAGCGCGGCGACGCGCCTCAAGAGACTCATCACGCCGCCCGGCAGCAAGGTCACCGCTAGAATCGAGAGCGCGCCATAGACGATTTCCTGCAGCCAAGGGTTGATGTTTACCAGCGCCGGAAACATCGAGACGAAGGTTGCGCCGATCACCGGCCCCAGCGTCGTATTGATGCCGCCGATCAGCACCATGACGAGAATGTTGAGCGACACCGACCAATCAAATTGGCCCGGCGAAACGACGCCGAGAAACGAGAACAGCCATCCGGCGCCGCCAGCCATCGCCGCGGAAACTCCAAACAGGCCGATCTTGATGAGCGACGTGCGCGCGCCCGCCGCCTCCGCGAAACGCTCGGCGTCACGAATGGACAGGAGCACCGGATAGAGCGGCGAACGGCGAATATTCCAAGCGAAGCCGATGCAGACGAGCAGAGCGAGCATCACGCACCAAGCGACAGGCGTTCCCAGCCCCTGGAGGCTCTCGGGAAAGTCCGGAAATGCGGGGCCGAGCAACCCCTGCAACCCGCCGGTGATCTTGAGGTCGGTCGCGAGGACGGTCAGCACGAGGGTGAAAATGAAGGTGGTGATCGCGAAATAGAGCCCGCTGACCCTGAGCGACATCGCCCCGACCGCGAGCCCGATAAGGCCAGCGACCGCGAGTACGATCAGAAGGACGAGGACGATGTTCCAACCGAGATTGTTCACGACAATCGTCGTGAAATAGGCGCCAATGGCGAAGAAGCCGCCCTGGCCCAGCGAGTAGAGGCCCAGCATGCCGGCGACAAGATCAAGGCTGATGGCGAGGATGCCGAACACCGCCGCGACCAGCACGAGGCTCTCAACGCCGAGGTCCGAATGCGCGACGAGCGCGGTCGCCGCGACATAGGCGGCGATAAACAAGACTACGCCGATTGTTCTCAGCCGAGGTTTGAATCCCGTGCCGGCCAGAGCGGAGGCCGCGGGCGGCGCCTCTATGCGCTCCGTCTCCACGACTCCCTTAGGCTCCCGCCGACACGACGGCGCGCGGGCGCAAGCGGAACAGATTTGCCGAACTGAACAAACCGCGCGGCGAAACGATCAGGACGACGACAAGGATAATGAAAGGAAACCAGTCGGAAGCCTGCGAATTGATCATGGCGTTCGCACCCTCGGCGCAGACGCCGAGAATGAGGCCGCCGAACATCGCCGCGATGGGTTTTTCGGTTCCCCCGCCAATCATCATCGCGATGAAACCGAACGTGCCGAATGTGTCCCCAAGATAGGGGTTGGCGAAGGTTGTCGGTCCGATCAGAAGGCCGGCAACGCCTGCGTAGAACGCCGAGGCGGCGAAGGCGATGATCGCGACCACAGTCGTGTTGACGCCGACGGCGGTCGCCATCTCCGGATCGGCGGCCGTGGCCATTCCGATCTTGCCGAACAGAGTGCCGCGACGCACGAGCTCGAAACCCACGGTCAAGACCGCGGCGGTCACGACCGCGAGCAACTGCTGGCCAGTCAACACGGCGCCGAAAATGTCGAAGCTGGTCGCCCTGAACATTTCCGGAAAGTGCTGCGATGTCGGGCCCCAGATATATGCGGCCGCATTCTCGACAATCACCGCAAAGCCCAGCGTGCTGACCAGCCAGCCAAAACTGAAGCGGTTGAGCGCCAGGATTGGGCGAACAGCGATGAGATAGGAAAGGACCCCGAGGATACAGGCGCAGGCCAGGCCAAGGAGCGCAGCGAACCATGTCGGATAGCCGGCGGCGGAGACTTCCGCGGTTACCATGACCGTCGCCATCATCATCTGCCCTTGAGCGAAGTTGATGATGCGGGTGACGTAGAAGGTGATGGCCAGCGCCATTCCGATGAGCCCGTAGACGGCCCCAATGGCGACGCCGCTCACCAAGAACTGAAGCACTGTCTATTCCTTGGCGTCCCGCAAAACCATAACCACCGGCCCGCTTCTCACGGCGCTTCGCCGGACGCGGTCGGGATAACGACAGGCTTCAGCCCCGAAGGCGCGGCGCAAACCCTATCACGTTTCCCGGGGCCGGCGAGTCGCCCGTCGGGCGCAAAGCAGCTAGCTGTTACCTGACCGCCGCAGCAATGAATTGGTCTGACATAACAGGTATGTGCGGTTCCAAAAACGCGCTGACTGGATGCGCGACTTTGGGGGAACGTACGCTTCATTGGCGCGGCTGCGTCAGGGCGAGCTTCGGTGACGTCGCCTCATTTGCAACCCGATATCATAGTCTTTACCGGGCCTTGCAGAGCGTCGTGGGGCACACAGAGTTTGGCGCGTCGCGGGTCATAGCCCCGTTCATCGCGCACGGGCGCTCGGCGAGGGACAACGCGGAGACGCTCGTTTTTCCAGTTGGCGTTGCTTTGACAACACCCCCGATCTGCGCGAGGAAACGCGGGGCTGACGCACGGCTGTATCGGGTGTTTTCGCGCCGAAGCAGACCGTCCACGTTCAAGGGAGGAACTAGACCATGAGAGCGATCATTTGGGCGACGCTTGCCGCCACAACCGCGTTAACCGCACAGACTTCGGCTCGCGCCGCCGAGCAGGAATATCTCATCGGCCTCATTGCGGGAACGACTGGCGCCTACGGGTCGACAGGGGTCGCGACCGTCAATGGCGCACAGATGGCGGTCGACAAGGTCAACGCCTCGGGCGGCGTCCTCGGCCGCCAGTTCAAGCTCGATCCGCATAATGACGACGCGTCCGCCACGGTCTCGGGGCAATTGTACGAGAAGCTCATCGCCGCTGGCGCGATCGCAATCGCCGGGTCTCCGGATACGGGCCCGGTCACAGCGCAACTTGCAATGCGGCACAAGTTCCCGACCATCGGCGTCGTCGACGACGGCGGCCTCACCGTCAACACCGAAGGGCCGAACGGTCCCCCGAACCCCTGGGTGTTCGATTTCGGACTCAATACCTTCGCTTGGGGCGAGAAGATCGGCGAATATGCACTGAAGCACTGCCCCGACGGCCTCGCCGTTCTGCATGACCCGTCGACTTATGGTCAGGGCGGGCTCTACGGCATCCAGCTTGCCTACGACAAAGCCGGCAAGAAGATCGGCATTGACCACGCGATCACTGAGAACTGGTCGACCGGCGCGACCACCGGCCTCATGCCCGAGGTCAACGCCGCCAAGGCGGCGGGCATCAAATGCATCGACGCGTGGCTGACGCCTCAGGACCAGGCGGCCTTCGTGCAGGACCTGCATTCGGCCGGCTACAAGGCCACCGTCTTCGGCAATGACGAGACCAACGCCGACGACACCTTCTCGAAGCTGGCGGGGGACCTCGCCGACGGCACGATCAGCGCGGTTCTCACCTCTGATCTTCATCCGAGCCCTGAGCTCACGGCATTCCGCGAGGAATATAAGAAGAAGTTCAATGTCGACGCGACGCCCTTCGCCGAAACGAGCTACGACAGCATCACGATGTTGGCGCAGGTGGTCAAAGACGCGAAGTCGACGAAGCCTGCGGACCTGCAGAAGGGGTTCAACTCAGTCAAGAACTTCAAGGGGATCACCGGCGATCTCAGTTTCTCGGAGAAGAATCACATCACGATCAACGCGGACCAGCTGACGCTCGTCAAATATGACGCCGCCAGCAAGCAGTGGGTCGAGGTCAAGGACTGAGATTCTAAAGCGCGGGCGGAAACGTCGCTCGCGCTTCGCCTCGAGGCAGGGGTAGACGAGGGGGCCTGTTGGGCGATGGAAGGTCTAGCCGTCGCGCGTGACTAGATCTCGACCATCCAGGCTTCGGGCACGAGCTGATATCCCTGCCCATTCGGGATCACATGGGCGAAGCCGGGCAGATGCAAATGCCCCCCCGTCACGAGGTGGCCCTCCTTCGCCACATAATCGAAAATCTTGAAGCGGTTCTCGGCGGCCAGCGGTTCGTTGATGTCAAACTCGCTCGTGACTTCGGGCCGGGGTATCTGAATTTCCGGCACGTGGACCGTGTCTCCCCACATAACGAGCGACTCGCCTGCGGAATCGAGACGATAGCCGCTGTGGCCGGGGGTGTGGCCGGGAAGCGGCAGTTGCGTCACGCCGGGAACAACGGTTCCTGCGCGGCTCGGACGGAATCTCTCGCGATAGGCTTCGAGGACCCGATCGGCGGAATCGAGATAGGGCGTCGCCGCGGCAGACCGGCCGTCGCGAAGGCTCTTGTCCGACCAGAAAGCGATCTCGTCCTCGTGAACGACCACTTCGGCGCGCGGGAAGGCCGGCTTCCCCTCCGTGTCCAGGAGGCCGCTCGTATGGTCCGGATGAATATGGGTCACGAGCACCGTGTCGAAGTCGTCGGGTTTGAAGCCCGCCGCGCGCAAATTCTGCGGGAGCCGGCCCATGGAATAGACGGTGGAGGAGCCGCCGCCTGAATCCACGAGAATTGTGTTGTGGTCGGTCTGGATGACGAATGCGTTCACAGTCAGGCGCGGCGGCCCGTGGCGGAATGCATCTCGCATCAGCCCTTTCAGGTGTTCGAGTTCGGCGCCTCTCAAAATCTCGAAAGGGATATCGAGGAAGCCGTCATTGATGGTTGTGACCATCGCGTCGCCGACGCGTCGTCTATAAACGCCGGGCGTCTGCTTGTCGCTCTTGTCCGTCGGATTGGTCATCGTCGTCTCCTCCCAGTCAGAGACTATGGGGTCTTTGGTCTATCCGTGTATTTTGCCACCACCATCGGCGAAGGGAAACGAGCTGGCTGCCCAAAATCGCTATAACTGTTATCCGTCGGGTTCGAATGCCTTATGAAGGTTATCGTTGCTAGCGTCGAAAGAAGCCGGGCGATCCGTGCCAACAGGACGAGCTTTCGGCGCCCCGTGAGGGGAGCAGGCGCAGACGAGGCGGAGGTCCCGCGAGGTCAGAAGGGAGGCGCGCTTGAGTCTGACCGACCCGCTCGCGCGCTACATGTGCGAGGCCGAGCCTCTGCACGATCTCCTGCGTCGGGGCCTAATCCAGCTCTCCGGCTTCCTGTTGAAGCGGACGCTGGCCGGCTCCCGCGTGATTGTCGACTACGAGCCCGTTGAAGCCGCTCGCGGACGCATTCGCGAAGCGGCCGAGGGCCTCAGCAGTCTGCGCTCGCCGGCAGGCGCGACCCACCATCGAAGCCACTTGGTCGCCGCGCTTTCCGCATTGGAGAGCGCGCTCGCCGCGGCCTCTTCCACGACCGATCGCGACGGAGACGCCCTCTTCCACTTTGTTGAGGAAGCCGAGCGGCACCTACGCGCGGTGGGACGGACCACGCCTGGATTTGAAGCGGTCGATTTCAGGCAGGCATGCTGTGCGACGCACGTCGGCGGCGCTTTCGAAGCGGGTTTCGCCGGGTAGAATGACGACGGAGAGGCGAGGAGCGGACATGGGCAAATATTCGATCTGGGTGCTCGACTATGCCGCGGTGAACAAGTTCCCGCAGAGCGTCATGCTCTACGGTCCGCAATATGTCGGCATCCGCAACCTTCCCTACGCTTATGTGCTGATCAAAGGGCAGGGTCAGGTGATCCTCGTTGACACCGGCTACGACCACAAGGAATACGGCAAGTATCTCGCCGATCTTTATGGCGTGACGAACTGGCATCCAGCCTCGGAAGTTCTCGCGGAATGCGGCGTTAAGCCCACGGACGTCACGACCGTTCTGATCACCCACGCCCATTTCGATCACATGGGCGGCCTCGACCTCTTCCCGAACGCCAAGTTCTATATCCAGAAGCGCGAAATCGATAAGTGGGTGTGGGCGCTGACGCTTGGACCCGAATTTCGCTTTCTTGTCGGCGCAGCGGACCCAGCCGATATCGTCAAGGCGACGCGGCTGGCTCGGGAGGGCCGCATGATCGCGGTCGACGGGGACCTCGAGGACGTCTTGCCCGGCATCGACCTCCATCTCGCGGCGGACACCCACACCTATGGCTCGATGTACGTGACCGTGCGCAATGACGGCGCGCGCGAGAGCGCCGACGCCTTCATCCTGGCGGGCGACCTCATCTACACCTACGACAACCTCACCGGCCTCGATAAGAACGATCCTCAGCTGGTGCCGATCGGCCTGGCGGTGGGCAGCCAGTCGAACCTCATGTTCACGAGCGCAGAAATGTTGAAAGCCGTTGGCGGCGATCACAAGCGCGTTATCCCGGTGCACGAGGATCGGCTGAAAAGCGTCTTTCCTTCGCGCGCGACGGCGGCAGGCTTGCACGTCGTGGAGCTTGCTCTCGCCGATGGCGAGACGAGCCGCGTCGCGTGACGAAAGTTGTCGCGCCGCCGGGCGAGACGACCCTCCATGCTGCAAGCGGGATATTTCTGTTATGTCGAGGTTGGCGGTGCGGGTCCATAGGCGAGTGGGCTAGGCTTTGCCGTCAATGACAAGGGTCGGGCAGTTCACCCGAGCATAGTTCGCGCAAGGATCACGCGGGATGGCGACGCCAAAAATCGGTTTTATCGGACTTGGGCGAATGGGTGGCCCGATGAGCCTGCGACTGATCAGCGCCGGCTTTGATCTGGTGGTCTTCGACACGAACCCGGATGCGTCGACGCCTCAGAAGAACGCAGGCGCGACGGTCGCCTCCTCGTCCAAGGATGTCTTCGATTCCGTTGATCTTGCGTTTGTGAGCTTGCCTACGCCTGACATCGTCGAGAAGGTTGTCCTCGGCGGCGTCGAGAAGGGCTCGCGCGTCAAAACCGTGGTCGATCTGTCAACCAGCGGACCCGGCATGGCGACGCGCGTATCGAAGGGTCTGGAGCCTTTTGGCGTCGGATGGATCGACGCGCCGGTGTCAGGCGGGGTCGCCGGCGCCAAGAACGGGACGCTCGCAGTGATGGCGTCCGGGCCACGCGCGTCGTTTGAGATCGTCGAGCCGTTGCTCAAGAACTTTGGCAAGGTCTTCTTCGTTGGCGAGAAAGCCGGCCTCGCTCAGGTCGCAAAGCTCGGCAACAATCTGCTCGCCGCGGCCGCGTTGGTCGTTTCCTCCGAAGCGCTGGTGATGGGGGTCAAAGCCGGCATCGATCCGAAGATCATGCTCGAGATCATCAACGCCGGCAGCGGTCGCAATAGCGCGACGCAGGACAAGTTTCCCAAATCGATCCTGCCGGGCACCTTCGATTTCGGCTTTGCAACCGGACTCTCCTACAAGGACGTTCGCCTCTGCGTCGACGAAGCGGAGAATCTTGGCGTGCCGATGGTGGCCGGCGCGGCGGTGCGCCAGATGCTCGCCGTGACAAACGCCAAGTTTGGACCGACGTCGGACTTCACCTCGATCATCCGCGTCGTGGAGGAGTGGGCCGGCGTCGAGGTCAGGGGCTGAGCTAGCGCTCGCGAGGCCGGGGTTCACCCGCTGCTATCGAGCTTTGAAGACATTGGAGAAGTGAGATGAACAAGGAAATGTTCGACCGCGGCCTTGCGATCCGCAAGAAAGTGCTCGGCGCCGAATTTGTCGAGAAGTCGCTGGCTTCAGCGGACGACTTCAACATGCCGATGCAGGAGCTGACGACCGAATATTGCTGGGGCGCCGTCTGGGGACGCGAGGGTCTGCCTCACAAGACGCGCAGCATGCTCAATCTTGCAATGCTGAGCTGCCTCAACCGTCCGCATGAGCTTAAGATGCATGTCAAAGGCGCGCTGAAGAATGGCGTCACCAAAGCCGAAATCCGCGAAGTTCTCCTGCAGGTGGCGATCTACGCAGGCATTCCCGCCGGCGTCGATTCGTTCCGGGTGGCGCGCGAGGCGTTCGCCGAAGTCGAGAAGAGCGCCTGACGATCAAAGCTCAGGCTTCGGAGATGGCCTCATGAAGCGCTATCAAATGTTGATCGGCGGCGACTGGGTCGACGCCGAGGCCAGGGAAACATTCGAAACAGAAAATCCCTATCTGGGGGCGGCCTGGGCCTTTATTCCGCGAGCTAAGGCGGCCGACGTCGACCGCGCCGTGGAAGCCGCGCTCAAGGCCTTCCGCGCACCGTCATGGGCCAAGATCAGCGCCTCGGCTCGCGGGGCGCTTTTGCGCAAGCTCGCTGATCTGATCGCCGCAGAGGCCGACGCGTTGGCGGAGATCGAGACGCGCGACAACGGCAAGCTGATCACCGAGATGCGGACGCAGCTGCGCTACATACCGCAGTGGTTCAACTATTTCGGCGGCCTTGCAGACAAGATCGAAGGGCGAGTCATCCCGATCGACAAGCCTGGCATGATCAACTTCACCCGCGAAGAGCCGCTCGGGGTCGTAGCGGCGATCACGCCATGGAATTCGCCGCTGATGCTGGCCGCGTGGAAGCTCGCGCCGGCCTTGGCCGCCGGCAATACGGTGGTGTGGAAGCCCTCGGAATTCTCGTCGGTGTCGGCGCTCGAATTTGGGCGCCTGTTCGAGAAAGCCGGTTTTCCCCCTGGCGTCGTGAATATCGTGACCGGATTTGGCGCCGAGATCGGCGAGCGTCTTGTCTCGCATCCGCACGTGGCGAAGATCGCGTTCACGGGAGGCGACCGGACCGGGCAAGGCGTCTACGAGCTGGCGGCAAAGTCCATCAAGCCGGTCACGCTCGAGCTCGGCGGCAAATCCGCCAATATCGTGTTCAAGGACGCAGCCCTCGACAACGCCGTCAAGGGCGTTGTCTCGGGCATCTTCGCCGCCACCGGGCAGACTTGCATCGCCGGCTCCCGCGCCCTCATTCATCGTTCGATCCACAACGAGTTCGTCGACAAGCTCGTCGCGCTGGGTGAAACCGCACGCATGGGCGACCCGCTGCTCGACACGACTCAAGTCGGACCGGTAACGACCCGGCCGCAATACAAGAAGGTGCTCGACTATATCGAGGTCGCCAAAGGCGAGGGCGCCTCTTGCGTTCTCGGTGGGGCTAAAGCCACCCGCCCCGAGTGCGGCAACGGGTGGTTCGTGGAGCCGACCGTTTTCACCGGCGTCAAGCCCGACATGCGCATCGCGCAGGAGGAAGTGTTCGGGCCGGTTCTCTCGATTATCACTTTCGATGACGAGGAGGAGGCGATCGAGATCGCCAACAATACCCAGTATGGCCTCGCGGCCGGCGTCTGGACGCAAAATATCGGAACCGCTTTCAAAATGTCCGAACGGCTCGAGGCGGGCACGGTCTGGATCAACACCTATCGCGCGATAAGCTACCTTTCGCCCTTCGGCGGCTACAAGCGTTCCGGCATCGGGCGTGAGAGCGGCCTGACTGCGATCCGCGAATATCTCCAGGAAAAGAGCGTCTGGATCGATACGATCGGCGAGGTCGCGAACCCCTTCGTTCAGCGGTAGCGGCAGCGGCGCATTGCGGAGCAAGATTGTGCTTGCTAGTTTCGTCCGATCTGGCGCTCGCGCCCCGGGCGCCGCCGGTTCGAAACCCTGTTCGATGGAATTAAAGCAACTCGACTACTTTCTGGGAGTCGCAGAATCAGGGAGCTTCTCCAAGGCGGCCATCCGTCTGTCGGTCGCCCAGCCGATCTTGAGCCGGCAAATCAAGCTGCTGGAGTCGGAGCTTGGGGTGGAACTCCTCTATCGCAACGGGCGGGGAGTGGTCGTGTCCGAGGCCGGCAAGGTGCTCGAGACCTATGCGCGCAGCGTCGTTGGCCTCGTTGGGAAGGCCCGCTCCGAAATCGGTTCGCTCAAGGCGGAGCCGAAAGGCCGCGTCGCTATCGCGATGCCGCCCTCGATCGGCTGGATGCTGACAGGTCCGCTCGTCGTGCGCTGCCGCGAAGCCTTTCCGGGTATCCTTCTCCATGTCGCCGAAGGCTTTAGCGGCCACGTCGCCGAATGGCTCTCCACCGGCAGGGTGGATATCGGCGTCGTCTATCAAGCGCCACGCCTGTCGACGCTCCAGACCGAGCCGTTGCTGACGGACGAACTCATCCTTTTGGGCGCGGTCGACGATCCGGCTGGGCTTGGAGGCGACCGCGCCCCGACCAAGCGGCTTGCCGATATTCCCGTCATTTTGCCGGCGCGGCCGCATGGCTTGCGTGTTCTCATCGACAACGAGCTTGAAAAGCTCGGAGCCGTCGCCAATGTCGTGTTCGAGGTCGACGCTATGCCGTCGACGCTGAGCCTCGTGGAGCGCGGCCTGGGCTACACTGTATTGTCGGAAGGCGCGGTGAAGCATCTCTTGAACGCTGGGCGCATTCGGAGCTGGTCGCTGACCGATCCGACGTTGATGCGAGAGCTTTTGCTCGCGACCTCTACTCAGCGGCCCATGAGCGTCGCGACCCGTCTTGTCGCCCGCCTCATTCGCGACGAAGTTCAGGCCATTCTTCGCGGCGGCCATCAGCACGAGGATAGAACCCATTCCGAGGCGAAGGTCGCGCGCAATTTGCGTATGTAGGCCTGCTGATCAACAGCAGTTCAAGCGAAAACCAAGACCTGGGAGGTCTCCATGTCGAGTTCCGTCGCCCTAGCCGAAGCGCCTGTGACACGCAGCGCCGCTCCGCTATCCGTCCGCATGGCGTCCGCGATCGCAACCGAGCGGGACGGCGACATTTCCCCAGCCGCTCGGGAAAAGCTGAGGATCTGCCTGCTCGACTTCCTGGCCTGCGCGTTCGAGGCGCATGGGCTGCCTTGGGCCCGTCAGGCCCAGGCGCTGGCCACGGTCGGCGCGGGTCCCTGCTCGATCATAGGAACAAGCGTCAACGCTCCTGCAGCCGACGCCGTCTTCGCCAACAGCGTCGCAGGACATGGGCTCGTGCGCGAGGACATGCACACCGGCAGCGTCAGCCATCTTGGCATCGTCGTTCTGCCGCCTCTGCTCGCGCTTGCGCAAGCGCGGCGCGTCGACGGGCGCAGTTTCGCCACCGCGGCAATCGTCGGATATGAGGTCGGCGGCCGCATCGGCCGGGCGATCGTCACGCCCGAATTCGCCCGCACCTTCCGGCCGACTGGATTCACCGGACCGCTTGCCGCGGCCGCCGCCTGCAGCAAATTGCTCGGTCTCGACGAGGCTGCGACGGCGAGCGCGCTTTCGCTTGCGGCGAACTTCGTCGGCGGGCAGAACCAATGGCCGCACACCGGCGCGGACGAGATGTTCTTCGAAGCCGGGATCGCGGCCCGCAACGGTCTGACCGCCGCTCAGCTCGCCGCGCTCGGGGCGTACGGTTCGGAGAAGGCGCTCGACGGAGAAGCGGGATTGCTGACCGCCTATCGGCCCGACCATAAGGCGCCCGACGTCCGCCTGTTCGATGGCGAGCTCGAGATCATGTCAGTCTTCTTCAAGCCGGTCCCGGTCTGCAATTTTGCCCAGACGCCCTGCCTCGCCGCAGTAGCGCTGGCCAAGGACAAGAGCTTCGATCCTGCAGAGATCGTTTCCGTCGAGGTGCGCGCCTCACGCGCCGCCAAGGCCTATCCCGGCTGCGACTATCCCGGCCCCTTCGCGCGGGTCCTCCAGGCGAAGATGAGCATTCATTACGCGGTCGCGAGCGCGCTCATGCGCGGCTCGGTCGACGAAACGAGTTATCTCAAGCTCGATGATCCGGCGCTGCTCGCGTTGGCGGCGAAAGTGACGGTCAAGTCGGGCGATGAGTTTACGGCCGCTTTCCCCTTAAAGCAGGGAGCAGAGGTAACGGTCCGCCTCAAGGACGGGCGCGTCCTCTCGCATCGCCTTCAGGACGTGATCCCCGCGGATCTCGACCTGATCCGCCGCCGATTCCGCGCCGCCGCCTCAAAAGCGGTCGGCGCGGACGCGGCCAAAGCGCTTGAAGCCGCAGTCGACCACCTCGATCGCAGCAAGGACGTGGGCGCCTTGATGCAGCTCGCTTTGGCGCCGGTCGCCAAAGCCGGCGCGGCGTAGGTAGCCTCCAGACGCGCCTGACAGTGGTTCGACGCGAGCGATAAAGGCCGGGAGCCATGACCGACGACAAGGGGCTTCCGCGCTATAAGGTCTTCGCGCTGCGCTACGCGACCCGCGAGGGACGCCGGCAGGATAATTTCGTCGGCGGCGACCCGCATGACGGGCCGATGCCCATGGATTACTTCTGTTGGCTTGCGGTCAGCGACGAGCGCCGCTTCGTCATCGACTGCGGCTTCACCGAAGAAGTCTCCGCCCAGCGCAAGCGTACCTATTTGCGCAATCCAGTCGATGCGCTCGAGCTCCTCGGCGTCAGCGCCGCGGACGTCGAGGATGTCATCATCACCCATCTTCACTACGATCACGTGGGCAACTTCGATCGGTTTCCCAAGGCGCGCTTTCATCTTCAGGAGACGGAGCTTGCTTTCGCGACCGGAAAGTACATGCGGCACCAATTCCTGTCGCACGCGTTCGAGGTCGAGGATGTGGTCGGGATGGTCCGGCTAAACTACAAGGGCCGAGTTGTCTTTCACAACGGCGATACGGAACTCGCGCCTGGCCTGCGGCTCCATCTGGCAGGCGGGCACTCCGCGGGATTACAGTTTGTCAGCGTCCACACCGAGCGAGGTTGGCTCGTGCTAGCGTCGGACGTGACGCACTATTACGAGCACATGGAAAGTGGACGGCCATTCACCACGACCTTCCATGTCGGCGACACGCTTGAGGGCTACGAGCGGCTGAGAGCCATCGCGCCAAGCCCGGACCACATCGTGCCGGGCCATGATCCGCTGGTGATGCGCTTGTACCCGCCGGCGTCTCTGGAACTCAAGGGCGTGGCGGTGAGGCTCGACATGCCGCCGATGGAGCGGCTCTCAGTCGGGTGAACCTTGTTGTCGGCATACCTCCGACCAGAAGGCCGCGTGAGTGCTTATGCTAAGCTTCTCTGTTTTGGCGTCCCGGAGAGGACTTGAACCTCTGACCCCAGGTTTAGGAAACCTCGGCAAGCCGCTGCGTTGTGCCATAAAATACCAAATAATCTCAAAAGCTTGGTATATACAATCGAAAGGCGGCGTTTTGATGGAACCGGACATTGACCGGACAAAGCCAACGCCGCGCTCCGGACCTCACCTCGTCAATGACACCTTCGGTAACCACAACAGGAATGCGCTAGTAGACCCTACAGGCCCCGCTGAGGCCTCGTCGTCGCATTTGGCCAACCGCCCTAGCCGCCGGTCCCGACTCGGCCGCGACAACGCAATCGAGCTTCTCAGGGCCGGGGGCGTGATCCCGGTCGCGAGTTCTCCGAGGATATGTAGCCCCGCGCCTTGGGAGGCAGGCGCGGGGCAAGCGCGCTTGGCGCAACTATCGCGCGAGCGGCATGACCACGCTAGTCCTCACAAATGGGGAGAGGGCCGAGGAAGGCCCGAAAGCGCAGAAGATTGGCTTAAAGAGCAAGCGAGGCCGCTGGTCGCGGCGCATATCCGATGGCGTCGTCATGAGATTGCGTGGGAGTTACGCAGCGATGACGCAGGGCGCGCGGGGGAGACTATGCCGCCGCAAGCCAGCCGCGCGTCCTTGCCGCCCGTTCTTTGTTCCCAACCCCCACGGAAGGAGGAGCGGGCGGCAGACGGCGCTCGCGCGAGATTGCAAGCCGCGTCGCGGGCCGGGGGAGAGCTGACAGCGACGTGATTATTCGGATCGCGGCTGAGGGGTGAGAGCCTCGTACGATGCGTTACCCGAAGCCCTCGATCCACTCGGTCAGCGCTTGCGAACCTCGGCCGAGGGCCGCGTCTATCGCCGCTCTGTATCCGCGCATTGCGTGCTCGCTGGACATGACATCTTTGGTCAGGGGGTTCTCATCGAGGTCGGCGCGCAAGCCCGCCACAGCGTCCGAGAACCTGCCCATATCCACGCAGATGAGCGCGCGCTGCTTTGCCCAGGTCAGCTGTTCCTCACGGCTCTTCACATCTCTCCTCCCCCGGCTGGCGGGAGACAGTGGCTGAGGAAGCCGTCAGGACGGCTCGATGCTGTCCTATGGCCGTCGCTGGCCTAGGAGATCGGCGGCCGTTCGCGCCGATAGTCTGGAACGCCCTGCCGTGGGCTCGTATGCCAAGCGGGGCGGGTTGAGATGGTCTTGCCGCCGCATTGGCTGCAGCGCAGGCGTTTGCCGGTCTCTGGGACTGTCAGGGTCTCCGGCAGCAGATCGACGTTGACGTCGGCGGCGCGGCCGCAATTGGCGCACGATGCGATGACGGAGCGCACGCCGTTTTCGCGCATATTTGCGAGCGTCATTGGCTGCATTGTTTCCTCCTGCTGGTTTCGTTGGTTTTCGACGTGCGCTTCGCTTCGCCGCTTTGTCATCCTCAGGCTGGCGGCGGCGGACTCAGATCGAGATCGTATTGTTGCTGCAACAGAGCGACGACATGCGTCACGTCGGCGAACTTGCTCTGCTCAGGTCCCACTTCCGGTTCGATTCTGTCCAGCTCCCATGTCCAACTCTTCGGGCCGCTGTAGGGGCGAATCATTACGGATTGAGTATCATGCAGCGTGGGCAACTTCTGCAACTCGGCGAGCAGTTCCTCCTCGATTTCCGATGCGGTTAATCGTGGTCTCTCGTCCACCATAGGTCTTTCCTCTAGCTTCAGGCTTCGTGCGTTGTCATGCGCCCAGCTAGTGAAGGATGAAGTTGCAGGACGATGAGGAAGGCGGCCTGCATGGCGAGCATGGCCACGCCGGTGATGATGGAGATGTTGCGCGGCGTCATGCGCGGCCTTTCGCTGGCGCGTCGCCGCCGCTTGAGACCGCCGTCATCGAGTTCCTCCTTCGTCATCGCATTCCCTGTCGTCATAGGCTATCGACGAGCTGCAGCGGCTGTCTTTTCCGTACACGGCCTTGCAGCGATCATAGACGCTGGTGGCCTTGGCTTTCGGGCAATCTGAGGATGTTTTTCCGCGGCATCGGTGCAGACGAACTCACCAGGATCTCAACCTGGCCATTCGGCAGTACCCCGAGCAACCCGAAACCGAGCATTCTACAAAGGTTGCGAAACCTGGCGTCGCTCTCACGCCCCCTCCCGCGCGACGAGAGGCGAGCGGCCAGCCAAACTTCGTCGCTAGCGGTCGCCCGGTCGACCCCTTGCAAGATGAGCTCGAGATTGAAGGTCAGCTTGAGTTCGCAGATCACGACGACAGGGAGATTGTCTCCCTTCAACGCGACCAGATCGCAGTCTCGAACCTCGCCCTTGACGACAAAGCCGAGCCCTTCGAGGAAGACCTTGACCGGCCGATAAAGGGACGTCTCCAAAATCGTTCTCACGTCTGACCGGTTCATTCCTGCTTGGATTTAGCTTTCAGTCGTGAACGTCTCCAAACTCTGAACAGCCGAACCAAATCGCCATCGGACGGGTTCATTCAGGCTTCCTCGAGAATCGAAAGGGCGGGCTGTATCGCATAGCGTGGAAGTCATGTCATGACGCTTGTGGGTTAACCCCTCGGTTACTTTCGCCGAATACGTGTGTGTCTCTTGGAGAGGGAGCACGCATGACCAACACGGCAGGAATCCCGGGCGATCGCATTTGCTCGTTTATCGAGCGCGTTGAACACATCGACGAAGAGATCAAGGCGCTGAATGAGGGCAAGAAGGAAGTCTTCGCAGAGGCCAAGGGCGAGGGCTTCGACGTGAAAGTCCTCAAGGAAATCTTGCGCCTACGCAAGCAGGACAAGGACGAGCGCGACGAACAGGACTCCCTGCTCGATCTGTATCTCAGAGCCATGGAGAGCGCCAACTCGTCGCAAGCAAAAGCGGCGTAGGGCCAAGCCGGCGACGAACTTCTGGTGGTTGAACGAATTTTGTTCTCACCGCCCTTCAATCAACCTTCAATGAATTCGACGATCGAGAGGGCGCGCTAAGTCGAAGCCACTCGTCAAGCTTCGACCAGCGTCGCCGCCCCGAAACGTTGCGAACCGCGATCGCGATGGCCTTCTTCTGGCCGACGAGAACCACAAGCCTCTTGCCACGCGTCACGCCGGTGTAGAGGAGATTTCGCTGCAGCATGGCGTAGTGCTGGGTCAGGACCGGGATGACCACGGCGGGATATTCGGAGCCCTGGCTCTTGTGGATGGTGGCGGCATAGGCGGGAACCAACGTGTCAAGTTCGCCGAAGCCGTAGGTCACCGACCGCCCGTCGAAGCTCGCCACGAGTTCGCCCGCCTCGGGATCGACGTCGTCGATGTAGCCGATGTCGCCGTTGTAGACTTCCTTGTCGTAGTCATTCTCGATCTGCATGACCTTGTCGCCGGGCGCAAAGGTCCAGCCGAAACGCTCGACCTTGCGTTCGCCGGCGGGGTTCAACGCCGCCTGCAATTCGATGTTGAGCGAACGCGCGCCAACGCCGCCGCGGTTCATCGGGCAGAGCACCTGGATATCGCGGATGGAGTTCAAGCCGAAACGTTTGGGGATGCGGGTCTTCACCAACTCCACGATGCGTTGAACGGCGGTCTCGGGATCCTCGGCAGGAACGAAGTAGAAGTCGCTGTCGCCGGCAGGCGCGCTGAGATCGGGCATCGCGCCCTGATTGATGCGATGGGCGTTGATGATGATCCGGCTCGCGGCGGCTTGCCGGAACACCTCGGTCAGTCGCACCACGGGCACAGCGCCCGAGCCGATGATGTCGGCCAGCACCTGCCCAGGTCCGACGGAGGGCAGTTGGTCGATATCGCCGACGATCAGCAGCGCCGCGTCGTCCGGGATCGCTTTCACGAGCGCCTGCATCAGCATGACGTCGACCATCGAGGCCTCGTCGACCACGAGCAGATCGCAATCGAGGGGATTGTCAGCGTTGCGTTTGAACCCGCCGCTCTTGGGATCGACCTCCAGGAGCCGGTGGATCGTCTTGGCCTCGACGCCCGTCGCTTCGGTCATGCGCTTGGCCGCGCGGCCAGTCGGGGCGCAGAGCAACAATCGCACGCCTTTGGCCGCGAGAATCTTGAGGATCGAATTGACGATCGTCGTCTTGCCGACACCCGGCCCGCCGGTGATCACCAGCGCCTTCGCCATCAGCGCCAGGCGGATCGCCGCCCTCTGACTGTCGGCAAGCTGCAGACCGCTGCGCTTTTCGACCCAGGGCAGGGCCTTCTCTTCGTCAATCCATGGCCAGGGCAGCCTGCCGTTCACGATGCGGATCAGCCGATCGGCGATCGCTTGCTCCGCCCTGTAGAGGCCCGCCAGGAAAATGCAGGCGGTGTCGCCGACCTTGTCGGCGATCACGGCGCCCTCGGATCGTTCGAGCTCGAGGGCAGTCAGGATCAACTCCCTTGGCGCTTCGAGCAGTTCCTCGGCGAGCGGGATCAATTGATCCGTCGGCAGTCCGCAATGACCCTCGTCCATCGCCTCGGTCAGCGCGTAGGATATCCCGGCGCGCAGTCGGATCATGGCGGTCTTTTCGATGCCGAGCTTCATTGCGATCGCGTCGGCGCTCTTGAAGCCAATGCCTCGGATATCCCGGGCAAGCCGATAGGGGTTCTCGGTCATGACCTGCACGGCGTCCGCGCCGTAGGTCTTGAAGATGCGAACCGCCCGGGCGGTTCCGACCCCATTGCTGTGCAGGAAGACCATGATCTCCCGGACGATCTTCTGCTCGGCCCAGGCGTCCGTGATCCGCTTGGCCCGAACCGCGCCGATGCCCGTGACCTCGCGAAGCCGATCGGGCTCGGCCTCGATGATGTCGAAGACCTTCTCCCCGAAGGCCTTGACCATCTTCTTGGCGTAGACCGGCCCGATGCCCCGGATCATCCCGGAGCCCAGATATTTCTCGATCCCGTCGATCGAACTCGGCGCCGAGGTCTTGAGAAACCGCGCCTTGAACTGCTGACCGTGGGCGCGATCATTGATCCATTCGCCTGATGCGGTGATCCACTCGCCGGCGGAGATGATGGCGGCATGGCCGACGACGGTCACCAGATCGCGATGGCCGCGCGCCTTCGCCCTGAGAACGCAGAAGCCGTTCTCGGCGTTGTGGAAGGTGACCCGCTCGACGAGGCCGGCGAGCACTTCCTGAGTCGATGATTCCGGCGGTGGCTTCATGAGGGCGCTAGGATCGCCTGTTCTCTCTTCGCGCGCCACTCCGCGGATGCCGCGCAGGTGGTCTACCGCCCGATCTGGGCCGCGTTGGCTGAATGGCGCTTGTTGAGGATGCCGTCACGGCTATCAGGTCAAGGTCCATGATCTCGGCGCGCCGGTCTCACCGTGCTTGAGTTGGTGCTCCATCAGTATGAGCGCATCGGCAGTCATGTCGGCGTCAAGCAATGCGCCGTGCCGGTCGTCTCTTTCGCTGCTGTCGAGCACCAGCCGATCGCACATTGAGGTAAGCGACTTACTGGCGCCAGGGAAAAGCTGTGCGAACAGGACCTGCGTGCAAATGTAGCGCTCTTCAGCGTAGGCGCTCTCGCCCCACTGAATCACCTTGGCCCGGGCGAACTCATAGTCGAGGAAATCTCGCTCGTTCTTGTAAGCGTGGGCGACGATCGGCGATTCTCCAACGAAGTCTTTCACTTTCGGCAGGATCGTCGGGAACCGTGGAGCGTTCTTGAGATCGGCGGGCCGAATCCTGTGGATCTTGATGGCCTCGGGGTCGATCGGCCCATCCGGGTTGACCCTGGAGCTCCACGTCTCGCCCTTGCGCCAGCCCTCGCCTTCGCGCAGCATTTCCACGAAACCGACTTCGATGATGATGCCAGGGGCTCTCCAGGCAAAAGGCTGCTTGCGAATGAACTCGGCGTCAGGGGTACGCTTGCCAGTCGTCTCCGCGTCGAAGGCGACGAGGCGGTCGAAACCGTCGAGGAAATTCGGCATGTACATCGCGGCCCTCCGAAGCAGCGCCAATTCGTACGCGTTTCGCTAATCGGGCCGCCAACAAAGCGCGAGCTCAGACGCGAATTTCTTACACCCTCCAGCGCGCAATTTCCTCCTTGCGGCAACGGATTTCCTCTTCGACCGGTGGCAGCACTATCACGTACCAATTGTCACTTGGAATTGAGTACGTCAAAGAGCCGGCCTTTTTGCCGCCACATCGCATACCTATTTGCGCGGCGTTCAAATGGAGTACCTGAAATAATGCCTAGAGCTTTGAATAAGACTGTTAAGGGCACGAAGTCCGCCAGGACTGTGAAGGCGAAGACGGCACGTCGTGTCATCAAGCCATGGACGAAAGAAGACGTGCGCACGCTGAAGGCGCATTCGAAGGCCCGGACGCCCGTCACCAAGGTTTCGAAGGTGATGAAGCGCACGGTTGGCGCTCTCCGCCGCAGAGCCGGTATCCTCGGCGTCGGCCTCGGCCACCGCCGGTAAGCTTCTCGATCTTCCGAGTACTGCTGCACTCCGTCCCCCTGCCGCCCAGTCAGCCATGCCCCTCCGGGGACTGGTTTTGATCTATGCAAGCGGCGGGGGATAGGAACCAAAAGTCAGCGAGCATTTGCGGCATATCGATCGGTGCGCTCTTGGAGCCATGGACGCTCCGGGCGCGGCGTCCGCAGATCGAAGAGCTCGTCGCAGGTCTAGCCGATAGTGTTAAGTTTCATCTGCGACTTGCGCCTATTGAGCACGTGTTCATGCGTCTAAAACGGCTGACCTCGCGATTTTACAAGCGCACCCCTTCTGCCGCCTCCTTCAGTCCTTCGGCGCTACGCTTACGGCGCCGCGCGCTCGCCAGTGTCGAGATCTGGCGTGAAGGTCTTCACGACCCCAGCCGCGCCGAGCACCCGTGGCAGGGAAAGGGCAACATCCCGCACGCCCTCACACTCCGGCGTCAACATGGAGCAGGTCGAGCAACGCCCGCTCGTCCTCCTCAATAGCCTGCGCGATGCGGGCAAGACCGGCAATTTCAGACCCGATCCGGGTTTTACCTTTTCCTTCGAGTGGTGGTAACGTACGGCGCGGCGCACCCCGGTGTCAATGCGGCTTCGATCGGGCTGGGTCAAATACCTCCCCATCTGGCGGGCGACTTCCGCCACCGATAGGTTGCCGGCCGCCGCGAGGGACCAGTGCAACACCTCGCTGTCGCCATGTTCGCCGAGCACTGCGCGCATCGATGTATGTTGGGCTGATGCCCAGATGTGCTGCCAGCAGCGTGCGGAACCGCGCCGAGTCCAGGATGGTGCCCGACCCGATTATGCGTTCCGGCACAACACCGCGCCGCCCCGCGATTGCCGTGACAATCTGGGTCATCACGTCGACGGGATTGGTCGCCACCAGAAGGATCAGATTGCCGGCCCGCCGCCGACCCAGCCGCAGCAGTCTCGATAGGCGTTGCGCGACAGCAGATCCAGCCGGCTCTCCCCCGGCCTCTGGTTAGTCCCCGCAGCAAGCACGACCAGACGCGCGCCATCAAGATCGGCGAACTCGCCCGCGCGAGAAAACCGAACCGGTCGGCAAAAGGCGTAGCGTCCAGATGTCGCGCGCCTGCGCAACCGCCAGATCCGCGTTGCGATCGACAAGCACGATCTCCGAGCCGACACGGCGCATCATCATGGAATAAGCTGCGGTGGCGCAGACCTGTCCGGCTCCGACGATGCC
>CAWIKX010000002.1:77500-325733 GCA_963836695.1 uncultured Alphaproteobacteria bacterium | reverse complement strand
CGACAATGCGAACCGCTTCGATCCGCGGCCGCGGCGGCTCGACGCCATAGGGCCGTGGCGTCTCTCCGGTCTGAACGCACCGCCAGAACCGACGCTCGGCCGTGACAAGAAAGTGCTGATAGAGGGCGTCGGCTGGTATGGTCATCTCGACCCATTTGCCCCCGCCGGTGATGATCGAAAGCGCCGCCGACCGGGCGTTGGTCACCCACATGTTGTGCTGGAGCTGAGCCATATGCTTTTCGGCAGCCGCTTCTTCCGAGAACGACCAAGGCAGCATGAACTTGGCCTCGAATACGGCGTCGAGATCGTTGACGAACCCGTCCAGGGTCGCCGCCAAGTACCGATGGACAGGGTGCCGAACCCAGCGCTGAACGTCCGTTACGGCCCGCCCAGCATTGCGCTCGTACCAAGTCCGGTTCAGAGGCTCGGTGGCGACGCCCAGTTGGACGATAAGGTTGTCGCTCAGATCCTCTGGCTCGGTTTCCCCGCGCTTTTCCTTCCAGAGCCGGATCAGCGCCGACTCGTCGGGGCTCATGATGATCCGCGCATCCGAGCCGCCGAGGAATTGCCGGCGGTTTGGTTCTTGCGATCGGCCAGTTGTGATAGGTTCAGATGATTTGAAGTTCACTGGATCCCCCGTTGATTCGGCGACGTGGTGATCATGGCTGTGACTTTGTCACATGTGACAGTGGCACACTTCGTGCCTGTGAAGTGCACAAATTCGGATGGCGCGTGCTGCGCTGAATTGGACGGTTCGGGACCTGGCTAAAGCGACCGGTCTTCATCGAAACACGATTACGAATATCGAGATGGGTCGCCACGCGGAAATCCAGGAGTCGATTGCCTTGATGGAAAGTGTGTTCCGAAAAGCGGGCGTAGAATTTCTGCCACAGAATGGCGTACGCTTTCATGAACCCCCGAATACCAGTCATGAAGGTCGCTGATTTTGCAGCGGCCTGCCGTTGTTTGTGGCTAGCTCGCGAGTACTTGCCCCGGATGGGCCGCAGGAACTGAGCCTGCGCCGTTGGCGATTTGGCGGCGGGAACACGGGTGTAATCGTTGGTCCACAATTGGATCGCGCGCCGCCTCGTCCCTGCTCACAATGATCCGCGCATCCGAGCCGCCGAGAAACGACAGCGGTTCGGATTTATCGAGTGCACCGTGGTAACATGCTTAAGCCAATTCCCATGACTTCTCCTCTATCTGCCAATACCCGTGCCTGTGACGTCGGCACAAGTGACAATGGCACATTTAAATGCCTGTGACAAGCGCACAAGTGAGAATGGCGCGCGCCGCGCTAAATTGGACTGTTCGAGACCTCGCAGAAGCGACGGGGCTACACAGGAACACCATCACAACATCGAGGTGGGGCGGTACGCGGGAAACCAAGATTCCCTTGAGCAAATCGAAAGTGCTTTCCGGAATGGAGGCATCGAGTTTCTCGCGGATAACGGTGTGCGATTACTCAAGCCGGAGGTGACGAAGGAAGGGGGGGCCGACCGAGAATCGCGCCGGATCGCGCCTCGGTTGCGCCGCCGAGCGGACTATGAGATTACCGCTCAAATCCTCTGGCTCGGCCTCGCCGCGCTTTTTCCTTCCAGAGCCCGATGAGCACGGCTCGTCCCCGTTCTAATGATCAGCGCGTTGGTCCGCCCCCTCATCGCCGCTTGACGGGACTATGTAATTTACATATCTTCGCGCATGCGGTTCGAATTCGACCCTGAGAAAGACGATGCCAACCGCGGCAAGCATGGTGTCTCACTCTCCTTTGGCGCGCGCGTCTTCGAGGACGCCGATTACCTTCTGATCCCGACGTTCCGCGAAGAGGATGGCGAGGATCGTTACAAGGTGATCGGGATGGTCGATGGAAAGTTCTGGACGGCGGTGCATGTCCGTCATGGCGATACGGTGCGTTTCATTTCGGTCAGGAGAAGCAACGATGGCGAAGAAAAGCAGTATCTTGCTTGAGGCCGACCCGGGCGACCCTGAAGATTTTCCGGTCGACCGTGCGGCGCTGGACCGTGCCCACATGGGGCGGAGGATCAGGCGTTTGCGGAACCGCCTCGGCCTCACCCAGGAGGGCTTTGCCGAGCGATACGGCATCCCGCTAAGCGCGATTCGCCAGTACGAGATCGCACGGACCATGCCGCCCCCCGCGGTACGTGCCTACCTGACCGTCATTGAGCGCGAGCCGGAGATGGCGGCGCGGGCGCTCCATCCCGACGCCGCTTGAGGGCTGACGCCGCCGTGCCGATTTCAGCGTCGCACCACACCTTGTCCGCTTGGTCGGGTCGCGGCTATTCGATGGGTCCACCGCTCGGCTAATCCGTTCATCAATCAATAATTTCGACTGACCGCCCTGGGCCCCATTTGTCCGAGGCGCATCGCGTCGCTCCATCCAGCCAGCGGTAGGAGCCGTCTGGCTTTCCCGCTTTCTTCATGGCGCTGTTCGGCGAGCAGCGGTCTCGGGCCAGAAGATTGGGAAGCGACGACCGCGCCTCCCGTCATGGCCGATCACGAACGGGCTGCCCATTTCGATGGCCTGAGGATGAGGAAGGCGCCCATCCGTCGGGGCCTTCGATCCGTTTATTGAAAGGAGAAATCGCGCTGACCCGGCGTCCTGCCACCGCGCTGAATAGCGCAATACGCCCCGCATGCTCTTTTGGGGATATCTGCGGATCGATCTTGCCTAAATGTGGTTCGTTCCTATATTGTTCTCACGGGCTTTTGCAATTCCGGGGAACCCATGCAGAACGTTAAACCTACTGACCTCCCATGCGTCAGTGATCACCTTTCGCCTGTCAGCGCCGTTGTTAACCGAGTGGTTTCTATCGCACCTACGCCCCTGCTGCCCGGCGAGCAAGAAGCCGACTACGCTGAATTTGCACTTGCGATCGTCAAAGCCGCACATCCAAAGGATGCGATCGAAGACCTTCTGACGCGCGACGTCATCGATTTATCCTGGGAGGTTCTTCGGCTGCGCCGATTGAAGGCCGGGCTTTTGAGGGGCGCGATTAGCAGCAGCATTTACCAAGTGATGTGCCGACTTGGTTACGAGAACGAGTATGCCTGGAAGCTTGCCGCCAACTGGGCGGCCGAAAGGAAAGCTGCACAGAAAGAAGTCGCCGGCGCGCTTCAGAAGGCGCAACTGACGATGGAAGACGTGATGGCCGAGACGCTAGAGCGCAAGATCGACCCATATGAGCGTTTCGACCGGCTGCTTGCAAGTTTGGAAGCCCGCCGCAACAACGCTCTGCGGGAGATCGAGCGCCACCGCGCAGCTCTCGGCGCCGCGGTGCGACACGCGATCGATGAAGTTCAGGATGCGGAATTCCGTGACGTCGACACTGGAGAAGTCGGCGGAGCAGCGCCGTCTTGACCAGCGGCCGCCAACAGCGCGCCAATCGCGCCAACGCGAAATCGAGCACTGGGCCCAAGACTGCGGCGGGAAAGGCTCGCGCGGCGCAAAATGCATTTCGACATGGCTTGAATGTTCCAGTTCGCTCGGACCCTTTGCTCGCGCCGGAGATCGAGGCGATGGCGCGCAGGATCTCCGGCCGCTACGCGGACGCCGAGACCATGGAAGGGGCGCGGCGGATCGCCGAAGCCCAATTTGACCTCAACCGCGTGCGGAACCGTCGTAGACTTTTGATTACACAGTTCTTGGTCAACCCCTACTTCGTGCCGCGGCACATCCGCAGACTACAGCTTTGGGGCTTGCATCTGGCTCTCGGCGCTCGTTTCCGCGTCCTGCCTGTCGAAGCCCATAAGATCGAAGTCCATAAGCTCAAGGAGCTATTTACCCCCATGCCTCCCGAGAGCGAAGAAAAGCTTGCGGCCATCTTAAGCGAAAAGATTTCGGAGCTTGCCACGCTCGATCGGTACGAGCGACGCGCTTTGTCAAGACGCAAAGCCGCGATCCGCAAATTTGACGCGGCTCGAACGCTCGCCAGCACGCAAGCGCCAAAGCGAAAATTAACGTGACCTACGAAAATGTCCGAGTTGTTCAGATCGAATTCGATTGCGCTACGCGCATGGTTGACAATGGTCGCTGAAGCACGTAATCGCGGTGGTGATGTTCACCGTCCTTAATCTGGAAAAGGGGAGTTCTATGAAATTTATTGGCGTTCTTGCGCCGGGCTTGCTGGCCGCCGCGATCCTTGCGGGCGCGCCTAGCGCGAACGCGGGCGTGGTGTTTTCGGATAATTTCGATGCCGATACTCCGACGCTCAACTGGCCCGGCGACAGCGTGTTCCAATCGATCCCGCAGCCGGGCAACGTTGCGGGCCTCCCGTCTATTGATCTCGTGAGCGCAAGCGACGGCTTCCCGGACCTGGTGTTCCTGGGCAACTCGGTTGATCTCGATGGAACCACCGGGTCTGGCAACTCCCCGGCCGGGGAGTTGCAATCCATAACGTCCCTGTCTACGGGCAGCTACACGGTTCAGTTCGAGTTTGCCGGCAACGAGCGTGGGGCACCGCCCGAGACGACCGTAATCAGCATCGGCAGCCAATCGTTTAGCCTGACGCCTCCGAACGACCAGGGCTACACGTTGACGACCCTGTTCTTCACCAACGTGTCCGGCAAGTTGTCGTTTACCGATCTGGGCCCCTCGGATCAGCAGGGCAACCTGATTGACAACGTTGTCGTCACCACCGGCGTGCCCGAGCCGTCGACCTGGGCGATGTTGGTTCTCGGCTTTGCGGGCCTCGGCTTCGCCGCGTTCCGTCAGCGCCGCAAGACCTCTATCGCGATCGCGTAACTTCGTGAAACCTTAAGATTGGGGAGGCCGCTTTCGGGCGGCCTTTCTTTTTGAGCGATGGGCCGGCTATACGCGGGCCGCGACTGGTGTAAAGCTTGGCAACCGGACGTTATTCCGCTCAAGAATTGACAGTACTCTTGCCCGTGCCGGCCCAATGACTGAGGCGGACGCGCAACGCGAGTGCGGAGATCGGCCGGGATGCGACCCAGGCAAAGGCAGCCCAACCGCTGTTTCACTGGCGGCGTGCGCTTAGGGGCTGCGCATCATCGCCCTACCTCTGGACAGCCAAGTTAACCCGCGACGTTGCGGCTCACGCTTCCAACCCGCAATGGGGCCCGGAGGCGCCGATGTTTTCTCTGATCGCGCGCGCTTACTTGCGGAAACAATCCTGGAGCTTGGGATCAATCCACCTTCCTGCCTGCCATCACCTCTTGGTCCATTCGCGATTTCTGTGCCCATGTCCGTCTCAAAGGTCGAAGGCTATCCAACCACCTCAGAACGGCGAGCCGGCCCCCTGGAGATGAAAAGGGCGGAAGCCCGCTCATCAGCCGCTGCGAGAAAGGCCTAAGTGCGAGCGATGCGAGAAAGAGTGAAGGCGCGCGCACTCAACTATCTGCCGCTTCTCTGCAAATTGCGCGACAGCGAAAAGACACCTCATGTGATGGCTCTTCAACTGAGCATGACGGAGAGCGAAACGCCGAGCAAATGCAAAGTGTGGCGAGATCACACGGTGGCCAAAATGTTTGAATGCGCGGGCAAACGAAAGCCTCGGCCGAGGGCCAGCCGACGAAAACAAACCGATCGAAGAGTAGCACAACTGAATTTTCCGCCTAGCGGAGTATTTTGCGAAACAAACTAATGGCCTTCATTTCGATCGCGAGGCGAATAGGTGACCCCCGCTGGCTGAGCGCGACCATTCGCGATCTCGAACGAAAAGCTAATTCCTACGGCTTCCAACGCCGCGCGAATTGCGGCCTCATCGACCGGTGGTACTTCCCGACCTTCCTCGAACGCGGCAATAACCAAGGGCGTTACGTCGGCGGCCTCTGCAAGCTCGCCTGGCGTCCATTTCAAAATGTCGCGTGCCTGTCGGCATTGGTTGGGGCTCACTCGCTATCCTCGACGATTTAAACGCGTGCGGCGCGCAAGTGTCTGACGGGACCGAGCGTCGCCCCACAGGCGCGGGTCCGGCTCACTACGACGCGGACAAGCTCTCCTATGGGAATCGGGATCGGGCGGCGTTTCGATAACATCGATCGACTTCACCAGCCGGCGAGTCGTCTCGTCAACAGGTCGTCTTGTCTTGCGGCGACTGCGGAACCATCCGAACAATCCACCCTCCGACCGCTTCGCATGCTCTTCCCCGTCCCACCTATTGGCGCATGGGCCCTAGCATGCGCGAAACTTTTTTGACTGTCCCAAGCGAAGTGGGCGCTTCAGTTCGCGTCGCTTTGGACATCACGCGCTCAGACCGACACGGCCAGGACAACGGTCCGGCGATGGTCGCTGATCGGGAAAATGCAGCTCGCCGAATGGCCGCACTCGCCGAGACCACTGCGAGTACGTTCGCCCCGGAATGTACCGGGCAGGGCAGAAAGGACATGAGCCCCGCGCCTGGGAGAGTGGCGCGGGGCAGCGCGCGCGGCTCAGTCTATCGCGCGACGGCATGACGACGCCAAGCAGGCATAAATGGGGAGACAAATCCGGACGCCCACCGCGACCTGCTCGTCGTAAGCCCGCAGACCTCACTCCGCATCGCGGAACGTAAAAGAAAGGGCGCGCCGAGGCGGGTTCAATTTCTGCTTTTTAAGGCCAAGTGTCCACGCGCCTTGAAGTAAGTCGGGTACTACCCCCTGGAAGGCCACGAAAGCACAGCTTTGCCTGGAAAAGCGGGCGCGGACCGCGGTCGGCCATTATAACTATTTGATTCATTCGCGGGCTTTGATAGGCCACCCTTCGGTCAATCAAGCAATTCGGACTTCGGATTATCTGCAGAGCCGTCTAGCCAAATCTAATTCGTTCTGCCGTTGTTCCTTTCAGCAGGTAATTTCAGAGAGCCGCTATGCATAACTCAAGCCGCTTTTCGGTGGTTGCTGACCACCCTTCGGCGGTCAGCAACGTCCTGGGCCATGTTGCCGGAATCGCCTCCGCGCTTTGCTGCCAGGCGAGCAGGAAAGGCTCTTAGCGTTATCTGTTGATAAGGGCGGTTGCCGATAGCGCCTTTGATCCAGCTTGGCGGTTCGAGTTTGTCCCCCCAGGCCTCGAGGGCGCGTCGCCAGCCGAGATAGTTGGGCAGGTTCTTGGTGGCGACGCCGTTGAAGCGGTTGAGCCACTGCTTAAGACGGCCGTGATAAGCGTTGACGTTGTTGATGTGCAGGTGCGGCGCTGCGGGTGTCGGCTTCCCCGGCGCCGGCACGGCGTGGAAGGGAATCCCGGCTCTGCGGGCGAAAGTGGCGATCGCCTTGCCGCCGTCGCCGATCAGGTGATTGACCGGCGTGACGATTCCGGCGAGGGCGAGACTCACCGAAACGCCGTCGACCTGAGGCAGGACCGCGTCGAAGGTCGCGCCCTTCCGGTCGCGGGCGACAAGGATGGGAATGTTGTCGTGGTGAAGGCCCGGATGCCTGGCCCTTCCGCCGCGTTTGCTAAGCCTTGCGCGGCAGATCGGACCGGCGGCCCTTGAAGGATTCGAGAATGAAGGTTTCGTCCGCTTCGACGATTCCTCTTAGGCCTCGGGGCTTGTCGCTTGCCGGGGCGCGCAGAAACCGGTGGCGCCAGCGGAAGGCCGTCGTCGGATGGACGCCGCAGAGCGCCGCGGTCTTCGCCAGGCTCTTGCCCTCGATCATCGCACGCGCGTGATCAAGCCACTTCTCCTTCTTGCGCAGATGCGCCATCGGCGTCTTGGTCAGCGCGTTGAAGGTGCGCCCGCAACTCTTGCAGCGGAACCGCAAAAGCCCGTCCGAGCGGCCCCAACCGACGACCTCGCGGCCCGCGCAATGGGGACAGCCCTGAGCCGCGACGCGCTCGACGCCCGCCGTTCCAAGCGCGTCCCCGCGCCGACTGCCCCTTGTCTTCGTCGAACGCCCAGCGCCGGCGGCGGCCTTCTCCAGCGCCGCCACTGCCTCCGCCCGCTGCGCCTCGCTCATCCCCGAAATTCGCCGATAGCCAAGCCGAAAAATCCTCGCCCTTCATCGAATCGCTCCAGGGCAAAGGCCTAGTCTAAATCAAATCAACAGATAACGCTATAAAAGCCAAAGAAAAGCTTGCGATTATCTTAATTCAAAAGATTTCGGAGCTTGCCGCGCTTGACCGGTACGAGCGACGCGGCTTGTCGAGACGCAAGGCCGCGATCCGCAATTTCGATGCCTCGCGACTTTAGACCGAGCGAAGCTTAACGCGACCTTCGAAAATGTTTGTCGATGATTGAATAACACGCAGGTTGAGCGGGATATACTAAAGACTCTTGTATTAACTCTTGGCGTATTAACGGACTTCTCGTTTTGGCGAAACGAACCCATCGCGACCTTGTGCGAGCGCGAGGCGGTGACGGGCGGTCGGCGTTGAGCACGCCAACTTATCCGTTGGTGACAGGATGATGATCGTTCACAACGCCGGGTCAAATTGTCGGGTGAGGCCTTCTTTCCGGGGGATCTTTTTGCGCCCAGATGATCGATTCAAATCCGTAATATTCCCAGGTTCCCCGCATCCGGCCTCGACGTCTAGACATTGCCTCTGAGACAAGACCGATTGTCCAAAAAACCGGCGCTCGATACCGTTTGGCGCTATAGAGGATCGAAAACCCCTTTCGGGAGAGCAGTGCGATTATCGCGTCAAAGTCTGGGGGGGTCGCTTTGTGGGTTGGATCGTCATAATAGTTCAGGCATCCCGAACGGCTCGGAAAGGTTGCGCTCGCTTCGCTAGGAAACGACAAATACAAATGGCCGCCATTCTTCAGCACCGCTATCATTGCCTCGAGTGTTGCATCCCTATCATCACAATGCTCTAGGTTATGCGAGGAAGTGATTGCGTCAAATTGCTCGCCGATCGCGAGGATGCCCTCAGAAAATTGACTGGGCTCCACAAGGACATAGCGATCTGCGAGGTTAGGTTCAGTCTGCCCGTAATCGCCGACGTCGATCCCGGTATAGGTGCAGTCGGGGAAAACCGACTTTACCAGATAGGGGGAGTTTGACCCACAACCGACGTCCAGAAGACGAAACCTGGGGGGCAAGCTGAACAAGAAATCCATTTTATGACGCGGCCTCAATACTGAAGAGATTCTCCTCTTCAACCGGGCGGATTGAGACCCGCGATCTATGCGGTCTACTGGCTGAAGCAGGGCCATGACTGGCCTAACCGTTAGACAGGATTGATTCGACCCAATAAGGCTGAGTCGAGTAACAGACCACCGGCTGGCAGCGCCATTTATACAAGAACGTTTGTGAAAAACAAATCGACAACAGGGTCCATCTGGTTTGAAGGCGCTTCTTATCGCCCGTATCGATAATTTGAATATCGTCTCTGGTTAAATACAACTGAGAAGTGACTTTATTGATCTCTAATAACGCTACTGACGTTTTAAGAGGAGATTTTCCTACCGCGGATGTTAATTCCATCAAACCATCACCAATGCCATGGTCCAAGACGACGTAACCCGGCTGACTGGGTTATTGTTCCTGCTTGACCTAATAAGAGATCGATTTGCAACTGGCACATATGTCGAGGAGGGCTGGATCCGTCGCGATCTGACCGATCGCTTAGCCTCCAAGCCGCAGCCGCATCGCCTCCGGCGAACGTCCTTGCTGGCATGTCCTGGCGAAAAGCAACGTGACCGCACCTGAGCAAGAGGTTGTCAGCGATCCAAGGCGTCAGATGATCTGCGGCGACGGGCTGCCTCGATCCAATGCAGGCGCCCAACCAGCTTAACGGACCCTTGGAGTCGAGTTCGGCTTGCTTCCCACCCCGAGTTGCCCATAGGCGGTAACGGCCATCCCCGTTAGACTTGAAGCCAAGACTCTTCCGGAGAGCGAATCCCGCGTGACGCATAAGGACGTTTTTGCACCCGCTTCGGAAACGCCGGCGCGCCGCGGCTTAGCTTCGCTCGTCGGCGCCGAATGGTTCTTACTTGTCAGCATAGCGTCCGTAGCGGCGTTCGCTCTGTTCGAGGACCGGATTTTCTCGCGCCTCAACGACCCGCTGATCCTGACAGCGATACTGCTCTGGCTCTTCGCGGTGGTGCTCTTCTCGTCCCTGTCGGTTGTCCGCCATGCGGAAAGCCTCGCGAGGCATCTGGGCGAGCCCTACGGGACGCTATTGCTGACACTCACGATCACATCGATCGAGGTCGTCGCAATCTCGGCGGTCGTGCGGCATGGCGGCCCCAATCCGACTCTGATGCGCGATACGCTGCTCGCCGTCATCATGATCATCATGAACGGCATGGTGGGGGTCACGCTGCTGATCGGCGGCGTCAAGCATCGAGAGCAGACGTTCAATCTGCAGGGCGCCAACGCTTTTCTCAGCGTCCTCCTGCCTCTCGCGACCTTCGCCCTCATCATGCCGGACTTCACGCAGACGACTCCGGGCCCGATCTATTCGGTCGAGCAGCAATTCGTCCTGGTGATTTTATCGCTCGCCCTCTACCTGCTCTTTCTCGTTCTGCAGACCGGGCGGTATCACGGCTATTTCGAGGACGTGGGCCATACGGCCACGGAGGCGGAGGGGGCCGAGGCGCCCATCTGGTTCTCGATTGTGATGCTGGCCGCCTACATGGCGGCAGTCGTCTATCTCGTCGAGCAATTCGGGCCGCCGATCGACTATCTGCTTGAGACTTTGCACGCGCCAGCGCCGCTCGGGGGGATCTTTATTGCGCTCCTGGTGGCGACGCCCGAGTCGATCGGAGCGGTGAAGGCCGCGCTCGACAATCAGATGCAGCGCGCAGTCAACATTTCCTTGGGTTCCGTGCTGGCGACGATCGGGCTGACGATCCCTGCAGTGCTCGTCATCAATCACCTTATCGAGCGCCCGACCGTCCTCGGCCTCGAGCATACCGACCTTCCGCTCCTCATCCTCACTCTGGGGGTCAGCATGATCACCTTTACGAGCGGCCGAACCAATATGCTCCAAGGCGTCGTTCACCTCTTGCTGTTCGCGGCCTATATTCTTCTGATTTTCCAGGCCTAAGCGGGGCGCGCGCAACCTGTACGTCGCGGCTACGGAAAGCGGGGGATGCAACCAAAGCGGGAATTTTTCCGCATAAGCGCTAGCAAAATGAGGCTAGACGGGCCTAAACGCTAGTAAATTAGCTTCCATTTACTAGCGTTTACTTCGACGAATTGGAGACTTTTCAATTAGTTACGAGCGAGAAAAATAGAGAAATTGGCCTTTCGCCTTGCCTCGCGTCAGGTTGTGGATCAACGGTTCAAACAACCGCGATTTCTCGTCTTCCCGCCCGTCAACCGGTGAGCGCGACAGAGATTCCGCTAGTCTGAATTCTTACGACAAATTTCTGATTTTGTCAAGAGAAATGTCGGAGGAATTGGTGGCGTTCGCTGTTGGACTAGCCCTCGCGGCTGCGCCTCAGCCTGCTACGTCATCCATCAGCACGCTCGGCTGCTCGCCATCGCGAGCCCGTGGTCGGCGGCCACCGGGGAAGTCCTTCTTGCTCCAGTCGCTCCCGCAAGCCTTCGGCCTGATCGCGCCATCCCTTGTCGCCTTCCATGCGCCAAAAGGTAACGCCCAGCATGGCGATCGCGGGGATGGTGACGAGTGCGGCAACCCAACCCATCTGCGTCCTCCCTTAGCGTGTAGGTTGGGGACGTTAACGCAGCGCCTTTTAATGAGTTGTTTAGAAGCTTGGTTACCCCGATAGCCAGAAGAGGTTAACGTAGAGATCCCTGGCTCTCGAGCGCTCCACAAGGCGAGGGCGCCGAGGGTCCAGGTGCCCGGTCATGAAAGCGTGTCGGGAAGAAGAGATCGTCTGCGGCTGCGGTCGTATCACTGGAATTTTTTCGGAACCACGTGCCGGGCGCCGGCATTTTCGGGCGAGGACATTGCGATTTCAGTGCCGGGGCGTTCCTGACTTCCTTGGTCGCTCCCCTTTCCCGGACGGCAGAGCGCAAGTGGCGCGCTTCGAGCGCTGGAGCGTGTCGACGCGAGGAGGGTGGCTTTGGTCAGGCGCGTTGTGCACGGCGCTGGAGGTCAAGGCGAAGGAGACTATAAATGTTAGGGTTTCGCCTCGTGTTTCTGATGATCCTGCTCGCCGCTCCCGCCTATGGCGAAAGCCGCTTCGCCGGCTTTCACGGGCGAGGTTTCCACGGCGGCGGCTTTCATGGCGGCCTCTTCCCTCGCCACCATAGAGGCGGTCGTGCGCCTGATCTCCTTCTTGGCTACGCCTACGGTTACAATTGCGGCTTCAATTTCGACTGCGGGGGTTACGATTACGACTATGGTTATGGCTATGGCGATGGCCCGGGCTATGGCTCTGGCTATAGCAGCGACGGCGCGCGAAATGCCGGCAGCGGCGGCGCCACGCGAAATGCCACCAGCAGCGGCGGCTTTAGCGGCGGTGGCTATGTCCCCGATCCCGTAGGCGCGGAAATTCCGCCCATGATCTTTCCCACTAACTGCTGGGTCCGCCGCGCCGCTTACGATCCATCCGGCGGTCATTTCGGGCAAGTCTTGGTCAACCTCTGCCGCTCCGACAGCGTGACTGTGACGAACTCGAAGGCTCGGCCTAAAACGCCTGAGACGGAGAGAGGGAGTGGTCAGCCAGCAATCGACCCCAAAACCCCTTAACACCTGACGTCCAGCCTGAGATGTGCGGCGATGTGATCATCCGCCTCGCGAGGCCTGAAGCTGGACGGCTATGCCACCGTTTTTATGCGACCGGGGCCGAGCTCCGATTCGCCCGATAGCCAGCAGCGCCAAGCCCTGCGAACCCGACCAGCATCATGGCTCAAGTCGAGGCTCGGGGGCGCCGAGCTCATGCCCATCGTCACCGCGTAGCCGCTCGCACCTAAACGCTGATTTTTTGATGGTACCGCCACCCTGGCTTGAACAGGGGACCTCTAGATCCACAATCTAGCGCTCTAACCAACTGAGCTATGGCGGCCTGACCGATTTGGCCGGAAACTAGTGACAAAGCCCAACCGGCGCAAGGTTTGGGTTCGCTTGCGAGCCGGAACAAACGAACGCCGCCCGCAACGGCGGACGGCGTCATTGGCTGAGCGTGGGAGGACCGCTCCGCCAAAAGCGAATCGAGGTCAGACAGCGACCCTGAACGACTTCGCCACTTGGCCCTTGATCGGTTCGACGGCGTCCGCCATCGCCTTCTGGGCCAGCGCGCTGAAATCCTTGGTCTGACTGGCGATCGTTTCAAACTGCTTGCGGGCGAACTCGGTCTGGAGCGTAGCGAGATCGGGGAGCGACTTCACAGCGGACACGGCCTTCAGGAAATCGAAACCGGCGTCCGCGTTGGCGCGCAGCGCTTCGAAGGCCTTGGCGTGGATCGCGAGCGCGCTGTCTTTGGCGGCCGCGAAGCTCACCTCAAATGCGCTTAACGTTTCATCGGTAGCGATCTTGGCCTTGGTGAAAACCGCGCGCGACTCGACCACGCCCTTTTCAAGCGCGCTGCGCACGCTCTGTTGAATCTCCGCCGCCGATGCGACGGAAAGTTCGGCCTTGAGCGGCGCGGCGGCGCTTACAGGCCGGGCTTCGACCTCCACCGGCGCCAAAGCGGAAACCGACTTGAGAACAGAGCTCCTTTTGAGAGCAGGGCTTTTCTTGCGTGCGTTCGCCATAAATAACCTCGATGTTGATGTTGACGATTGTGATCTGACGCCGGGCGGCGGCGGGACGCCGCTCCTCAGTTTGAACCGGGCGTGATGCTCTTTTGCAGGACCGAGCCGAACTCCTTGGCCTGCTCCTGCAACACGGCGAGCTGGGTCTTCAGATACTCGCTCTGAAGGGCCAGAGCCTCCTGCGGGTCTTTAGCCTTAACCAGCTTTTGAGCCAGATCGAATGCCGCGTTGACGTTGCGTTCGGTATAGGACAGCACGTGCGCGCTGACCGACTTTGCGCCGCCCTCGGGCGCTTTGGACAATTCGCCCGCGGCGCCGGTTGCGCGCTGCGCGACGGTGAGAAAGCCCTCGAAGGCCTTGCGCGCCTGCTCGACGCTGCGCTCGGCGAAGTCACGCATCTCGTTTGGAACCTCGAACGGCGAATTGGCCATGCTCTTCCCTTTCGGCGTCCGCCAGGAGTTGGCATCCGCTCTTTGACCTAACATAGCCGATTTTTTGCTGCAGTGCAACATTTTTGCCGCCGCGAGAATTTTAACCCTGAAAACAATGAGAGTCGTCGCCCCCGTGGCGCAAATTCTACGGCCGCGTTAAGCTTTCGCTAACGATAAAGCCCGAATTGTCGGCCGTGTGACTGCGCCGATCCGATGTCCACTCACGAGCGCCGACTTGACCCACTCGCCGCCATCGTCCGCCGCCGACTCCCCGCCGCTTTCGCGTGAGCGAGCCGCTGCGGCGCTCGGACATGACGCGCCGCAAGAATGGCTCAAAGGCAACGCGCGGCTTGCGCTCCTCTTTCCGGCGGGCTTCCTCGTGAACGCGAGCCCGGCGATGCTCGCTCTGTTTGGCGCCAAGGACTGCGAGGCGCTCGAAGCGCGGCTGATGGGGGGCGAGGGGCCGTTGGCGCGGCGCCTGCGGCGCCTGGCTGCGACGCTTCCCGTTGGCGGACCGCCGCGTCTCGAGCCGATGCGTGTTGTTCTCGACAAGCGCCCGGTTAGCCTCAACTTGCACTGCATCCGCATCGCCGGGCCGGGAGACGCGACTTGGGTTCTGGCGTCGATTCCGGCTCTGGGCATCGCGTCCGACGAGCCGTCCGCGCCTGGTCCAGATCGCGAAGCTTTGCGGTCGGAAGAGATGCCGGCGTCGGGTTTAGACGATAAGTTGTCGCCGCATCCGGAAAGCGCGGCGCCTCCGAATTCGCGCTTTCTATGGACCCTTGACGAGGAAGGCCGCTTTGGCGAGTCGCATCCCGTGCTTGTCGCAGCGGTCGGCGCCCACGCGCCCGATCGGGGCGAACCCATTGAGGCTCTAATCCACCGCGTCGGGTTGGATCGCGGCGACGAACTGACCCGCGTGCTCGGCGAGCGCCAAACCTTCGCCCACATCGTTCTAGAATGGCCCCTCCCTGGGCTTGATCGACGCCGGCGGATCGCATTGTCCGCCGCGCCGGTGTTCGGCCGCCATCGCGAGTTTCTGGGCTACCGCGGTTTCGGCGTCTTGGGCGAGGAGATCGAGGCCGTCGCTGTGTCCTTGAGCGAAGTATCGGCAGAGGTTGCCGATAACGATCAACCGACGCGTCCCGAAGCGGTCGAATCCGAGTCGTCGCGGCGCGCGGCCGAGCTTCAATTCGAGGTTCAGGCGGCTGAAAGCGCGGGGGCGCGGGTCGAACTTGAGCTCGAGCCTGCGACACTCGACGCTCATGATGTGCAGCCCTTCGACGCTTCGCTCAAAGCGGATGGAGCCGAGTCCGCTCCCAGCCTCGCCGAGGCGAGCGATTCCGTCGCGCACGTAGAGCAAAGCGAGGAAGCCGATCCTACGGAGAGTTCCACGGCGACCGAGCCTTCGCCACCACTGCCCGAGCGGACCGCGGCGATCTACGTCCTTCGCCACCCGACGCCGGCCGTCTCATCCAACATCGTTCCGATCCGCCCGGGCGCGCTTGACGCGCTGGCTCGCGAATCAGCGCAAAACTTTTCCACCGAGAGCGTGGAGCTGAGTCGGAGCGAGCGCGACGCATTCCGGGAGATTGCCCGCGCTCTGGTCGGCCGCACGCCGGCTTCGCGCGACGACCTCTCGGACGAATGGGCGGCGGCGGACACCCGCTGCGAACCTAGCGCTGACAGCCGCGCCGAGCAGCCGGCGGATCGGCAAGGCGATGGGGCGGCGACGCGCGGCGCCGACGATGACGGGGTTCGGCGCAACGCGAGCGCGGTTCTGGACCGTCTTCCGGTCGGCGCCCTGGTCGCCCGCGACGGCCGGGCTCTCTACGCCAATCGGACATTGCTCGAGCTTGCTGGCTATCGCGATTTCGCAGAGTTCCAGGCGGCGAATGCGCTCTCGAGGATGTTCCGCGATCGCGATCCGCGATCCATTGCGGCCGAAGACGTCGACGCGGTCGCGATCGTCAGGGCGGACGGCCAAGTCTTGTCTGTAGACGGCCACGCGCAAGTGATCGGCTGGGACGGTGCGCCGGCGACGCTGATCGCGCTCCGCCGCTCGCTGGAGGCGGAACTTAGGGCGAGAATGCGCGCAGCCGGGGGCGAGGCGGCGAGCCACGGCGGTTTGGCGAATGGCGACCTTCAGGCGATGCTCGATCGGGCGAGCGACGGCGCCGTCACCCTCGATTTGGCGGGCCGCATCCTGTCGCTGAACGCACCCGCTGAACGCCTGTTCGGCTACCATCAAAATGAGATCGCGGGCGAAAGTCTCTTGATGCTGCTCGCGCCGCAAAGCCATCCAGAGGCGACTGCAAGGCTCGAAAGCTTGAGCCAGGGCGGCGGCGAAGCCGAAGCGTTTCGGCCGCTCCAGGTCGTCGGACGCGATCGCGACGGCGCCTCGATCCCCTTGGCGCTGACACTGGCGCGCATCGGCCCGAGCGAGGCGCCGCAGTTTTGCGCCCTCTTGCGCGACCTCAGCCGCGAGCGCGACACAGAACGCCGCCTCATTGCGGCTCGCGAGGCCGCCGAAGCCGCCAGCGCCGCCAAGACGGATTTTCTCGCCCAGGTCAGTCACGAGATCCGGACGCCCTTGCACGCCATCCTTGGCTTTGCCGAAGTGATGATGGAAGAGCGTTTCGGTCCGGTCGGCAACGAGCGTTACAAGGACTATCTCAAGGACATCCACGCGTCCGGCCTCCACGTGATGAGCCTTGCCGACGACCTGCTCGATTTGAGCAAGATCGAGGCGGGCAAGCTCGAACTCGCTTTCGCCTCCGTCGACGCCAATAGCGTCATTCGCGAGTGCGTGTCGCTGATGCAGCCGCAAGCCGCGCGCGAGCGCGTCATCATGCGAGTCTCGCTCCACGATCGCCTGCCCCGCGTGATGGTCGACGAGCGCTCGCTCAAGCAGATCATGCTGAACCTGATGTCGAACGCGGTGAAGTTCAACGAGCCGGGCGGACAGGTGATCGTCTCGACGGCGGTCGACGCTGCGGGGCAGGCGGTGATTCGCGTACGCGACACTGGCGTCGGCATGAATGAGAACGAGGTCGGGCTTGCCCTCACCCCCTTCAGCCAGGTTGGCAAGACCGGAGCCAAGGGCGGGGCGGGTCTGGGCCTGCCGCTGACCAAGGCGCTGGTCGAAGCCAACAAGGCCGAGTTTTCGATCAAGAGCCGGCGCGAGCAAGGCACGCTGATCGAGATCGCCTTCCCCAACATCCAGGCGGCGCAGTAGGACGACTTCAGTCGGAGGCAGTCGCAAGCCGCGCCCGCAGCCGAGGCGCGGTAAAATCCAAGAGCATGCGCACCTTGAGCGGCATCAATCCCTGACCAGCGTGGACGAGGCTGACCGGCGAGGGCGCTGGTTCGTACTGGCTAAGGACAATCTGAATTCGGCCGTCCAAGACCGCTTGCGCCACCTGATAGGACAAAACGCGTGTGACGCCGAGGCCGCCGGCCGCCCCGTCGATCGCCGCTTCGGCTGTGTTGACGGAGAGACGAGAGTGCATGACGATGCGCTTTTCGCGCTTCGACTTGGGATCGCGGAAGCTCCAATGCTCCGAAGCCGCAACCTGGCCAAACGTCACGGCGCTCAGCGCGGCGAGATCCTCCGGCCTCTGCGGCGCGCCATGGGCGGCAAAATAGGCCGGACTGCCGCAAACAACACGACGCACCGCGCCAACCCGGGTTGAAACCAATGCGCTGTCCGCCAGCGCGCCGATGCGCACTGCGATGTCCACATGATCGTCGATCAGGTGGAGGTTGCGGTCGGCGAGGACCAGCCGGACGTCGATCTCGGGCCATTGGGTCAGAAATTCGGTGATGACCGGCAGGAGATGCAGCCGGCCGAAAGCCAAAGGCGCAGTGATCACGAGTTCGCCTCGCGGCGCGGCTTGTTCCCCGGACGCCACCCGCTCGGCCTCGCTCACCTCGTCGAGGATGCGTTTGGCTGCGGCGACATAGGCCGCGCCTGAATCCGTAAGAGCAAGCTTCCGGGTCGAGCGGGTCAAAAGGCGCGTGTTCAGATGCGCTTCAAGATCGGAAATCTTGCGGCTGACCGTCGGCAGCGGCACGCCGAGCTTGCGGCTCGCGGCTGAGAGACTGCCGGCCTCCGCAACCGTGACCAACAGCGACATGGCTGCGAGCCGATCCATTTCGCTTCCACAATCTGAAAGAAATTATCTCAGATATACAATATTATTGCTGTGTGTGGAATGCCTATATGTCCGACGCTTAGGCTGACAACCTGAATGTCGTCGGCCTGTTTTCTCCTGTTGGAGCGCCGGAATGGCTTACGATTATCTGGACCTCGCCTCGACCCCGAGCGTTCGGGCTGCCCAAGAGGCCAATGGCAGCGGCGACTTCTGGGCGCACTTCGAGGGCGACCGTTCGTCCGACCGCTTTACCGGAGGAGAAGCGGCGTTCATCGCCGAGCGCGACAGCGTCTATGTGGCGACCGTATCGGAGAGCGGCTGGCCCTATATGCAGCACCGGGGAGGGCCGCCCGGCTTCATCCGCGTGCTCGACGAGAAGACACTCGCGATCCCAGACTTCCGGGGCAACCGGCAATACATCAGCACCGGCAATCTTGCCGCCGATGACCGTGCGGCGCTTTTCCTGATGGACTATCCCAACCGACGCCGCCTCAAGGTCTACGCGCATGTCGAGGCGAAGGACCTCTGCGCCGATGCGGAGCTGGCGGCAAAGCTTGCGCTGCCCGGCTACCGGGCGAGGGTCGAGCGCGGGCTCGTCATCCATCTCGTGGCGTTCGACTGGAACTGTCCGCAACATATCACGCCGCGATTTAGCCAGGCCGAGCTTGCCCCTGCGCTCGCGCCTATCCGGGCGCGGCTTGAGGCGCTCGAAGCCGAAAATCAGGTGTTGCGCGGCAAGCTGGGCGCGAAGGGCGATTGCCGGGTTGATCCACCGACCTCATCCTGAGGGCCGTGTGGAGCACACGGCGTCTCGAAGGATGATCCGGATGGTGGAACGATCGCGCCGTCTCGAACGTCCTTCGAGACGCGCCTTCGGCGCCCCTTAGGACGAGGTCCGAGGGGAGAGTTTGAGCGTTACAAATTTCCTTGTCCACGTGTCACAAGACGCGCGTCCATCTCGTCATGTCCTGCGAACCCCCATTGATGAGGAGATGATGATGACCCCAAGATTGAACGCCTTCGCCGCCGCGCCGGGGCCTATGAAGTCATGGCTCGATTTCAGCCAGGGCCTTAAGCAGAACGGTCTGGAAGCGAGCCTGATGGATCTCGTGGTGACCCGGGCCTCCCAGATCAACGGCTGCGCCTTTTGCCTCGACATGCATACGGCCGACGCGCGTAAACGAGGGGAAACGGAGCAGCGCCTCTACCTGCTCGACGCCTGGCGCGACTCGCCGCTCTATAGCGAGCGGGAACGCGCGGCGCTGGCCTGGACCGAAGCCCTGACTTTGGTGGCCGAGACCCGCGCTCCCGACGACGTCTATGAGGCGCTCAAGGCGCAGTTCAGCGAAGAGGAGCAGGTGAAACTCACTCTCTTGATTGTTACGATCAACGGCTGGAACCGGATCCAGGTGGGCTTCCGCGCTGTCCATCCGATCGAGCAGCGCCGCGCGGCCTGATGACGACGTCAGGCGACGCCGCCGCTTTAAGCTTTGATCCGCTGCGCCCGCGATTGATCCGCATTGCCTATCGCATGCTCGGATCGGTCGCGGATGCGGAGGATGTGGTGCAGGACGCGTTCTTGCGCTGGCTCGACGCCGATCGCGCCGCCGTTCTGGAGCCGGAAGCCTATTTGCGCCGCGTCGTAACACGCCTCTGCCTCGACCAGTTGAAGTCGGCGCGGCGGCGACGTGAAACCTATATCGGGCCGTGGCTGCCGGAGCCCTTGGTCGAGCCTGATGAGGACGAGATCGACGACGTCACGCTGCCGCTGATGATGGCGCTCGAGCGGTTGTCGCCGCTCGAGCGCGCCGCCTTCCTGCTGCACGATGTGTTCGGCGTCGGCTTCGACGAACTGGCCGAAACGATTGGCCGCGAACCGGCGACCTGCCGCCAGCTTGCCAGTCGCGCGCGTGCGCACGTACGCGCCACGCGTCCGCGCTTTCCCATGCCCAAGGAGCGCGGCCTCGAAATCGCCGCGGCGTTCTACTCGGCGACACGCAGCGGCGACATGGGTAAACTCCGCTCGCTTCTGACCGCGGACGTCATCCTCTATTCCGACGGCGGCGGCAAGCGGCCCGCGGCGAAGCGGCCGCTTATCGGGATCGACGACGTCATGCAGTTTCAGACTGCGATCGCGCATGTCGCAGCGGGGAGAGCGCCGAGAGCCATGCGTTACGGTTTCATCAACGGCTTGCCCGGCTTCGTCACCACCGAGTTTGACGGCGTGCAAACCACCGCGCTCGAGATCCAGGACGGCCGGATCGCCGGCATCTATGTGATGCGCAATCCGGACAAGCTCAGGCATCTCGGCGCTAAGGCCATTCACTGATCGTTGGCTCTGCTCGAAACAATCGTAGATCGCCACCGCCATCGCGACGAGAGAAGCGGCGATCTAGGGGCGCAGGGCGCCCGAGGGCTCCTGGGTCGCTTCGCTTACGCTCGCGATTGACGATCCTGGTTCGAAGCCCTCAGCCGCTCGGCAACCCCGGAATCGCGACCCCGTACGCCTGAAGCAAAAGGACAGCGTTCAAGGTCAGGATCACTAACGCTCCTAGATACGCCGCGGCGTTGGTCAGGCGGCTGTTGGCGAAAGCGCCCATGATGTCCTCGCGGCCCGTGAATATGATGAGCGCGATGACCGGAGCGGGCAGGGCGATGCTGAGCACCACCTGGCTCATGACGAGCGCATGGGTTGAATTGACGCCGAGCCATACGACGACAAAGGCGGGGATCATGGTCACCAGCCGGCGCACGATGACCGGAATGCGAAAGCCGACGAAGCCCTGCATGATCATCTGGCCAGCCATGGTGCCGACCGCGGAGCTCGACAGCCCCGAGGCGAGCAGCGCCGTCAAAAACACGCCCGCGGCGGCGGGCCCGAGCAGCGGCGTCAGCGTCCTGTAGGCGGTCTCGATCTCGGCGACGTCGCTATGCCCAGCGTGAAAAGCGCTAGCCGCCATGATGACCATCGCCAGATTGACGAGGCCCGCGAGCCCGAGGGCGACGACGACCTCGATGTTGGAATATCGCAATATGAGTCGCCGCTCGCGGTCGTTGCGACCCGGCGCCCGGTTCTGCGTCAAGCCCGAATGCAGGAAGATCGCGTGCGGCATGATCGTCGCCCCGACAATGCCGACGGCGAGCGTCACCGCGCCGGCGTCCGGCAATCGCGGAACCACGCTGCCGAGTCCAGCCGCCGCCCAATCGACGGGGGCGAGGACCATCTCCACGAGATAGCAAAGCGCGATCGCCGCAACGAGCGAACCGATGATGAGTTCGGTCGGGCGAAACCCTCGGCTTTCGGACATTAGGATGCCGTAGGTGATCACCGCGGTCACAACCATGCCGGCCATGAGCGGGATATGCAGCAAGAGCGAAAGACCAATCGCGCCGCCAAGGAATTCGGCGAGGTCGGTCGCCATCGCCGCAACTTCGCTGACGATCCATAAAGCCCACACCACCGGTTGCGGAAAATGCTGGCGGCATAGTTCGGCCAGATTGCGCCCGGTGACGACGCCAAGCTTCGCGGACAACGCCTGGAACAGCATCGCCGCGACGCTGGCCATGAGCACCACCCAGAGGAGCGCGTAGCCGTATTTCGACCCGGCCTGGATGTTGGTGGCGAAATTGCCGGGGTCCATATAGGCGATCGAGGCGACGACCGCGGGGCCTGCGAACAAGAAGGGGCTGCGCCAAGTCCTCTTGCCGGCCAGGGCGTTGCGAATGCCCTCGACCGTCCGATCCGTCATCCCCATTGGCGCGCCCAAGTCTACACGCGCGACTACGTCGCTCATCGCCTGATCCTCGGCGTTTGCCGCCCCACCTGCATAATGTACCCTCAGCTACGTCATAGTCAATAGGCTGCAAATGAGCGCAAAGGCTGAATAAAGCGCGTGACGCCGAACTGCGGTTGCATTTTGCAGCCAAGGCTGCACAATGAAACGAGGGGCGAAACCGGGTGTGGCGGGGCAGGCGAGGGCGATTTGGCGACCACGAAGCGCGGCAAAGAGCCGCCGTCGGCGTCCGCCGGGTTGGCGGCCGAGCCCGCGCAAGCCGACCGATTCTTGAAGGCGCGGTCAGCTCGCTCAACCTCGCTGCTCGAGGACTATACCGAACTGATCGCGGACCTGATCGCGGCCAATGGCGAGGCGCGCACGACCGACATCGCGCGGCGCATGGGCGTCGCTCATCCGACCGCCAGCAAGACCATCGCCCGCCTCAAGCGCGAGGGCCTGGCGCGAGCTAGGCCCTATCGCGGGATCTTCCTGACCGAGGCCGGCGCGGCGATGGCGAAAAGCGCGCGCGATCGCCACCGGCTGGTGGTCGACCTCCTCATCGCGGTCGGCGCGCCGCGCGAGGCGGCGGAGGCCGACGCCGAGGGCATCGAGCATTACGTCTCGGCCGCGACGCTCAGCGCCTTCGAGGCGTTTCTGCGCGGCCGGGGCGAACACTGAATGAGCATTGCCATTATTCGAGAGTTGCGGTTATGCGAACAATCGCTTGACGGGTGTTAACCTAGTGATATTCTTTATATCGGCGTTCCAATACGCCAGAAATAAATTGAGGACAAAGTCATGCGCGCAACATTAGCGGGATTTGTGGCTTTTGCTTTGGCGGGCGCCGTCTCGGCGAACGCCGCCACCCTTGTAGGCACCAACGTAACCCTCAACTACATTTTCCCCTCGGCGGGAACGGTCTTCGGGTCGTCGGTCCTCGATGTTGTGACGGATCCGACGGTGCTGCCCTGTTCTTCGGGCGGCGCGGGCGTATGCTCTGCTTTCGTTGAGAACGCGACTTTCACTGTCGGCGCGAATACTTTGACGCTAGCGGAAGACGCGGGCTCGTCCTACAACTCCGCGGCATTCAACGGAGTTCAGTACGCAAACTTGGACTTCGGTTCTGGTATAAGCGGATTCACTCTGTCGACGAATTTGCCGGGGCTTACAGCGGCGAACGTTAGCTTCACCCCAAACTCGATAGAGTTTAATGCGCAAGGCTTGTCGTTCGGGGACCAAAGTTACTTTATCACGTTGACCCTCAACTCTGTGCCTGAACCCTCGACCTGGGGGATGATGCTGCTCGGCTTCGCGGCCCTCGGCTTCGCCGGCTATCGGACCTCGCGTAAGGGCTCTTCGGCCTCGGCCTGATCGTCACCACATTTAGACCGGGGCGCCAAGCGTTTGTGTGTGCGTCTTAAGCGCGACGCGGCCTTATGCTCAACTCTGCGGGTTGGGCTGTGTCCCTCACGGGGCACGGGCCCGACTCCGGGTCCAATCGAACGACTTGCAGATGAGCCCGCCGAGCACGCAACCGGCCGTAACCAGATGATCGCCTGAGACTGTCAGCTTTGCCGCGTAGCGCTTACCGTCTTCAGGATTGAACGCTGCTCCGGCCCAAGAATCTTCCCCGCTCGGCTTCATGTCGGAAAACAGTCGTTGGCCGATCTTGGCGGCGCCGCCCGCGTCTTTCTTCCAGGCCAGAAAGCCGCACATCATCCCGCCTCCGCATGCGGAGAAGCGAAGCTTGGCGGAGCCGTCGTCTCGCATCCATATTCCGGTCAGTTCGCCGGCGATCGCCGGCGGGACGGACGCCGCCAGGAGCGCCACGGCGACGAGCAAAGCGCGCATCATCGATCTCCACCTCGGAAACCATTTTTTGCTAAGCGAAGGCGGAGTAGACCACAGGCGCGAACCGGTCAACGTCCGGGCTTGAGCGCCTCGGGCCAGAGCGGCTTAAATCCGCCCTTGAGCGCGGCGACCGTCGAGGGCGGAGTCAAGACATCAACGATGGCGTCGGGCTCGAGCGGGCTTGGCGCGCCGTAGCCGGCGAAGCTCCAGGGCAAAAGCTCGCCCGAGCGCACGGCGTGAGCGCTGCGATCGCGCGCGATCATCGCCCCGTCCGGCAGGTCGCCGAGACGCGCCCGCCATAGGCGTTTCAGCCGGTTCTCCACCCGCTCGCGATGGAGCGCTTCGTCCATCGCCTCCACGCAGCTCGGGGCGCCCGGAAAAGCGGCGATAAAGGCTTTCGCCGCGGGCCTGCGGCACTCGAAGCAGGGCCGATGGCCGGCGGCGAGCGCTGTCGGCTCGTCGAGGAAGAAGAGTTCCGTGTAGTACCTGCCCCAAACGTCGCGATGACGATCCTTGAACTCGCACACGCAGATCAGCCAGTGCTTGTTCTTCCAGCGGCTCCGGCCCAAAGTCTGGTCGTCACGATGCAGCCGGCCGCCACGATTGCCCATGAGCCCGCCGCGCTCAGGCGTCGCGCGGAGTTCGCCGAACGGGTCGACGCGATTCTGTAATGGCCGGGAAGCTTGAGACATAGTTGGCTGTGTGAGGTTGCGTTCGACGCGCATCAGGTCCACGCTCGCGGCTGGCGTCTTGGGGGAAAACATGGCGCTCGAACTTCGGCCGAATTGCGAATATTGCGACAAGGACTTGGCGCCCGACGCGACGGACGCGCGCATCTGCAGTTACGAATGCACCTTCTGCGCCGATTGCGTCGAGCGGCATTTGAGCAACGTCTGCCCGAATTGTGGCGGCGGCTTCATGCCCCGGCCGATCCGGCCAGAGCGGGAATGGCGGCCTGGGCTGTCGCTCGCCAAGCGGCCTGCGTCGACGAAGCGAGTGGGCCTGTCTTACAGCCGCGAGGACATCGCCCAATTCGTTCGCGAGACCGCGGCGATCCCGCCTGAAGGCCGCTGACCGGATTTTACCTGACCGGCGCGGCTTGGGCGCTCACCTGCGCTTCGCCCACATTGTCGATATTGTAGACGTCGTCGCGGAAATTTGCGGGGCCGTCGCCGTTCGACCAGCCGGTCAGGTAGACCCAGATCACCGGCACCGCCTTGGCGAGGTTGATGTCGTAACGCGCGCCTTCCTTGATCTTGGCCTGCAGCGCCTCCTTGTCCCAGCCGCCGGCCGGTCCCCCGCCCGTCCCTTCCAACAGCCACGCGGCATAGTCATAGACGCCTTGCACCCGGACACAGCCATGGCTGAGGAACCGGTAATCGGCGCCGAATAGCCCCTTGGACGGCGTGTCGTGCATGTAGACGGCGAGCTTGTTAGGCATGCCGATGCGGATCGAGCCGAGAGAATTGCCCGCGCCCGAAATCTTGCCTGAGCGTGTAATTGGCCGCCCGCTCCGTGCTCCAGTTCACCGACTTCGGATTGATCTCCTTACCCGAGCCGTCAAAAATCCTGATTTTCGCGCGCGTCAGGTAGCCCGGGTCGCGCTGCATCCGGGGAATGATTTCCTTCTTGATGATCGATATCGGAACGGTCCACGTCGGGTTGAGGTTCACGACCTGGATGTGCGCGGAAATCTCGGGCGAGGGATGCTCCGGACCGCCGACGATCGCTACGTAATGGTGGACGACCCGGCCATTCTCGACCGCTTCGACCGAGGTCGATGGCAGGTTGACCACCACATAGCGGTCCTCGAAAGAGAAATTGAGCCCGGCAAGACGATTGGCGCTGGAAGCGAGCTCGTTGAAGCGCTCCCTCGCTGGAACATTGATCGCTTTCAGCGTCGCGCCGGACACAATTCCGGTCTGGCGCAGCCCCATATGCTCCTGGAATCGCTTCACACCCGCCGTGAGCGCCTTATCCCAAGCAAGTCCGCTTGCCTCGCCAGCGTCAAGGTAGCCCTCGATCGCCAGGCGCTTGCGCAATTTTACAACGGCGGGCCCCTTCGTTCCCGGGCCGATGGCGGCGATGTCGGTCGGCCACCCGCCTGCGTCCACAATCGTCGAGTAGCGCTCGGAGGCCTTGGCGGTAGCGAAGAAAGTGTCGGGCTGAAGCGTCGGTTGCGGATCCTCGCTGAGCGCAGTCTCGCGCGGCGGTGCAGGCGGCGCGACCTTCTTCGGCTTTGGCGGCGCTGCCGCCTGAGCCGCAGGAGGCGCGGCCGTAGGCGGGGAAGTGTTGGAAGTGTTTGGCGTCGAATCAGCTCCGGTGGTCGGCGGCGCGCCGGGCATCGGCATGAACGGGCTTACGAGGCCTCCACTCGGCGCCGGCTGATTCGCGAGATTGGACGATGGCGCCGCACTGGTCGTCGCAGAAGGCTGATTCGCCGGGATCGATACGGGCGGCGCTGGCGGCGTCGTGACGGCGGGCGGACTCGCCGCTATGGTTGACGGCGCTGGGGGTGTCGTGACCGCAGGCGGACTTGCCGGGGTCTGCGCCAGCGCGCCCGAGACCAGGAGAGGCAGCCCGATGAGCGCCCCCGCAAATAAAACCCGCAGCTTCATGCGACAGGACCCAACACAGAAGAGACGCGTTTCACGAGCGCCCCGAAACGATTCACTATGCACATTAAGGTTACTAATTCGTCGCCGCGGCGCGAGCGCTCGATGTTTTGGCCAATTACGCCGCTTGGGCCAGAAATGCAAAGGCCGCCCCGAAAGGCGGCCTTTTACGAGCGCCCGAAGCGCCCAACGGCTTTCACTCGATGTCCGTTGAAAGCCGGTTGTTGCGGCCGCGCCGGAAACCGGCGACGCCGAGCCCGCAGACGCAAAGCGCCATGAGCGCCCACGCCGACGATTCAGGAGATGCATAAGCGGCCGCCCCGTAGGGCAACCCGATCGCGAGCGCGCCGCACCCGGCGGCGATCGCGATACGTCGTGGATTGGCTGAACTGATGGACATGTAACCCCCAAGTCCAAACGAGGCCAGTGACGGAGGGTTAAGCGCAAACCATGACATGACTGTGGCGAGTTGTTGCAAATGCGAATAAAATTTTTGCATTGCAATAAAGCCCCGGAAGATGGTGAATTTTTTGTGGGCCTACGCGCCGGCTGCTATCGATCCTCAGCCGACGACGACGATATGCAGCCGTCGAGGCCCGTGAGCGCCTAAGAGCAGCGTCTGCTCGATATCCGCCGATCGCGACGGGCCGGTGATCAAATTGATCGTTCGCGGTGCGCCGCCCTTGCCATAAATCCCGCGCAGCTTGGCGAACACGCTCTCGTAATCGGCCTCGATCGCCTCCCGCGGCAGCAGCACGATATGGTTGTCGGGCAGAAAATTGAGGGTCGTCGGATTGTCGGGCCCAGAGACGAGCGCCAGCGTTCCGGTCTCGGCGATCCCCGCAAAGGCGGCTGACACGGCGTTGAGGTCCGCGCCATCGGAAGGGCCGTATGAAATGTCGAGGGAGGTTCCGCTCCATGGCATTCCGGCCAGACGCGGGTCGTCGCCCATGCGTAGCGTCGCCGGACAATTGTTCTCGCGCAGGAAACGCGCGATTTCCGCCGGGGTTTCCGCCCAGCCGGCGATCTCAGCAACGCTCGCCTGGGACCGTTCCGCCTCCGCCTTGAATGTTGCCAGCCGGGCCGTGACGTCGCCCTGACCGCGCTTCGGCACGATTCCGGGCGGCGCCTGCTTTAAGCGCGTTTCGACCTCGAACCGGCGCGTCGCTTCGTCGCCGGTCACGCCAAGCGAGCGCCGAATGCTGGCGAACACCGCCGCGCGGGAGCTCATCGAACGGCTCCGCTCCGCGCTCGCCATTGACTCTGGAACGTGGCCCCCTCCGGCGCGGGGAGATCGCGATAACGCGTCCAGCCGCCGGCCAGGGGCGCCCATGCGAAGCGGCCCTTGTGTCGGGCGGCGAGATGCATGGCGCGCGCGGCAAGGCCAGTCGCCATCTGGTAGAGCGCCGGGCGGGTGGCGAAGAACGCCCAGAAGCGTAGGCCGTAGCGCATCGGCGCAGGCGAGAGGCTGCGCTCGAACTCGCGCTCGCGCCAGTGCCGCATCATGCCCGGCAATGGAATGCGGACTGGGCACACCTCTTCGCAGCGGCCGCAGAAGGTCGAGGCGTTGGGCAACTGGCCGCCCTCGGCGACGCCGATGAGCGAGGGCGTCAGCACTGCGCCCATCGGCCCCGGATAGACCCAGCCATAAGCATGACCACCGACCGCTTGGTAGACCGGGCAATGGTTCATGCAGGCGCCGCAACGTATGCACCGCAACATGTCCTCGAACTCGCCGCCCAGCATCGCCGAGCGGCCGTTGTCGAGAATCACGACATGATAGGCCCTTGGTCCATCGGGATCGCCCGGACGGCGCGGCCCGGTCGATAGCGTCGTATAGACCGAGGCGTCCTGGCCGGTCGCTGAACGCGCCAGCACGCGCATAAGCTGCGCGGCGTCCTCGAGCGTCGGCACGATCTTTTCGATCGACGCGATGACGATGTGGGCCTCGGGCAGGGTTTGCGTGAGATCGCCGTTGCCTTCGTTGGTGACGATGATCGACGTTCCGGTCTCGGCGATGAGGAAGTTCGCCCCCGTGATGCCGACATCGGCCGCGAGGAACTTGGCGCGCAACACTTGGCGCGCCTCCGCCACCAATTGCTCCGGCTCTGCGAGACTGCGGTCGGGCGGCAGATCGCGATGCGCCTTGCGGAATTCCTGCTCGACATCCTTCGCCAGGAGATGGATCGCCGGCGCGAGGATGTGCGAGGGGGTCTCGCCGCGCAATTGAATGATGTATTCGCCGAGGTCCGTTTCGACGGGCTCGATCCCCGCCGCCTCGAGCGCATGGTTCAGGCCGATTTCCTCGGCGATCATCGACTTGCCTTTGGTGACGCTTTTCGCGTCCATCGACTTACAAAGATCGACGATGATCTTGCGCGCTTCGTCGGCGTCCTGCGCATAGTGGACTTCGCCGCCGCTGGCGCGGACCTTGGCCTCATAGGCTTCGAGATAAAGGTCGAGGTGCGCGAGGGTGTGGTCCTTGATCGCGCGGCAGCTGTCGCGCAGCGCCTCGAATTCGGGGAGACGAGCAGCCGAGGCGGCGCGCCTGGCGACGAAATTGCGCGAAAAAGACATCGCGGTCTGCAACCGCGCGTCGTTCAGCGCCTCGTGCGCGTTTTCCTTGAATTTGGACGAGGTCGCGACCACGGTCATCGCGCAGCCTCGGGCTTGCCTTCGCCAATCGCCGGGCCGTCCGCCATCCCGGCCAGAATTTCGGCGACATGGCGCGCCTTGATCGGCGATCCGTCGCGCTGAAGCTTGCCGGCCATGTTCATCAGGCACCCGAGATCCCCCGCAAGCACCGTATCGGGTTCAACGCTGCGGATGTCGTCAGCTTTGCGCGCGACGATCGCGTTCGAGAGTTCCCCGTATTTGGTGGCGAACAGGCCGCCGAAGCCGCAGCAAACCTCTGCATCTTTCAGTTCGACCAGCGTCAGGCCCTCGACCCCGGCGAGGAGCCGGCGTGGTTGCGTCTTGACCCCGAGCTCGCGCAGTCCGGCGCAGGAGTTGTGATAGGCGACGGTTCCGTCATAGCGCGCCGCGACCTTCTTCACGCCCATCACGTCGACCAGGAAGCTGATCAGTTCGTGCGTCTTTTCAGCGAAAAGCTCGGCCCGCTGCGCGAGCTCCGGCTCGCCCGCGAAAAGATCGGGATAGTGCTTGATCAGCATGCCGCCGCATGAGCCGCTCGGCGCGACGACATAGTCGCAATCCTCGAACGCGTCGATCGCCTGCCGCGCGAGCCTCTTTGCGCTTTCGCGGTCGCCGGAATTGTACGCCGGCTGACCGCAGCAGGTTTGGCTCGGCACGATAACCTTGCAGCCGGCGTCCTCGAGCAGTTTGACCGCCGCGAAGCCGACACTCGGCCGGATGATGTCGACGAGGCAGGTGACGAAGAGCCCGACGCGGGGCTGGGTTTTCGGGCCTGAGGGGGCCGCCGTCATATTCATCCGTTCATCGATCCTCGGCCCAATCGGGGGGCGCCGCGCTCTTGTCGCTCAGGCTTAGCCTCCTTAAACTCGCACAATGGCCACGGATATCGCAACCCGCGTCTATAATCATACGTTTCGCATCGATCCAGCCATCCGCACGCTGCTCGATACGGACTTCTACAAGCTTTTGATGCTCCAGATGATCTGGAAGATGCATCCGAAGCGTCAGGTGACCTTCCAGCTGATCAATCGGACGACGTCGGTGAGACTCGCCGATATTGTGGACGAGAAGGAGCTCACCGACCAGCTCGATCATGCGCGCACCTTGCGGCTCGCCAAGAACGAACTGATCTGGCTCGCGGGCAACACTTTTTATGGAACGCGCCATATTTTCGAGCCCGAGTTCATGGAGTGGCTGGCGACGTTTCAATTGCCCGAATACGAACTGACGAAGCGCGACGGGCAGTACGAGCTCAGCTTTTCCGGCCCCTGGACCGGGACGACGATGTGGGAGATTCCCGCCCTCGCCATCATCAGCGAGCTGAGGGCCCGCGCCGCGATGCGGCGCATGAGCCGCTTCGATCTCGACGTGCTCTACGCGCGCGCCAAGGCCAAGTTATGGTCGAAAGTCGAGCGGCTGCGGATCCTCGAGCTTGAGGAGGACGGACCGGTCAAGCTGTCGGATTTCGGCACCCGCCGACGCCATGGCTTCCTCTGGCATCGCTGGTGCGTCGAGGCGATGCAGGAGGGCCTGGGCGCAAGTTTCATCGGCACTTCCAACGTCAAGCACGCGATGGATACGGGGCTCGAGGCGATCGGCACCAACGCCCACGAACTGCCTATGGTCTATGCGGCGCTCGCCGAGGACGACGAGGCTTTGTTCGAGGCGCCCTACACGGTGCTGAAAGACTGGGCGAAAATGTACGGGGGCAACCTGCTCGTCGTACTCCCGGACTGTTTCGGCACGACATCGTTCCTCACCCATGCGCCCGACTGGGTGGCGGACTGGAAGGGCGCGCGGCCGGACTCGAAGCCCCCGGTCCCCGCAGCGCGAGAGCTGATCGCCTGGTGGAAGGCGCGAGGCCGCGACCCGCGGGAGAAGCTCGTCGTCCTGTCTGACGCGATGGACGTCGATTCGATCGAAGAATCGGTGCGCATGCTGCGCGGCCAGGTCAATTTGTCATTCGGCTGGGGCACGAACTTGACCAATGATTTCATTGGCTGCGCCCCGGCCGGGGTCGACGGCCAACTCAAGCCGATTTCGCTCGTCTGCAAGGTTGTGGAGGCGGATGGACGACCGGCGGTCAAGCTCTCCGACAACCCCAACAAGGTCATGGGGCGCCCAGACGAAGTCGAGCGCTATCGCCGGGTGTTCGGATTGGTCGGCATGAAGTCCATGCCGGTGACCGTTTAGGGGCCTGGCGATAAATGGGGTTCGTAGGCTTTGGTCCGAAGGCGCTGCCGTTCTTCAAGGCGCTCGAGTTCCACCAGAGCCGGGAATGGTTCGAGGCCAACCGCGAGACTTATGAAAGCGCGGTCAAAGGCCCGATAGGCGACCTCATCGAGGATGTGGCAGAGCGTCTGCGAAAAGCGAAAATCCCGATCAAGGGCGATCGCAAGTCTTCGTTGTTCCGAATCCATCGCGACGTCCGGTTCTCCGCCAACAAGGACCCCTACAAGACGCATGCCGGCGCCGTGCTGACCCGCTCCGGCGGCAAGGACGGCGCAGGGCTGCTCTATTTCCACCTGTCGCCCGAAGAGTGTTTCTTCGCCGCCGGCTTCCACCAGCCTCAATCCGATCAGCTTGCGCGCCTACGCGGGGCAGCGGCGCGCAGTCCCAAGCTGTTCAAGGCGATGACGGCGAAGCTCAAGAAGGCGGGCCTCTCTTTGTCGGCGGAAGATTCGCTCAAACGCGCCCCGCGCGGCTTCGAGGCGATCGACGATCCTGAGATCGCCTCCGCCATGCGGCTGAAGAGCATGGTCTGCGTCCGTCCGGTCGCCGAGGCCGCGGTCGTCTCCGTTGCGCTCGTTGACGACTTTTGCGCTTTCGCCGCCGATGCGCTGCCACTGCTCAAATGGGGCTGGGACGCCATCGTCGATTCGCGCTCTCATCCGCCATCGGCTGCTTGACGTTCGCTGGCGACGTTCTGCTAGGAGAGATCTGGACACGGCGAAGAAACCCGCCCGAGGTCAGCGCGACAAAGAGAGAAGTATAAGACCATGCCTTTCAAAACGCCTTCTTGGGCGTCGCCTCAAGCGAAGGTTGTCACGCCGCCCCCGTCAAGGTTCCTGGTTTGCCTGCCCTACACGCTGGCCCAGGAATGTCCTTACCCAAACGACTGGAGCAACCCCGCGAATTTTTCTGATGATCCCCACGATCCCGGAGGGGCGACAATGTGCGGGATAACCCAAAACGAATATGACGCCTATCGCAATTCTCTTCATGAGTCCGAGCAAGATGTAAGGCAGATAGCGCAATCCGAAGGCCAGGCCATCTACCTCGATGATTACTGGGAGCCGCGCTGTCCGCAGCTGCCCATTGGTTTGGACCTGTCCTTCTTCGACTCATCGGTGAACATGGGAGCGGGACAGGCGACTGAAATTCTCCAATTCGCCCTCGAAATCGGCGTCGATGGAATTTGGGGGCCACAAACTGCAGGCGCCGTTGCTCAGATCGCCGACGTCGACGACGTCATAAACGCCTTCACAACTCAACGCGAAGCTGTTTATCGTTCCTTCTCGACCTTTCAGTACTTTGGCTCAGACTGGATTCGAAGAGCGACGGAGATTGGCAGCGAGTTCGATCCAAATGACCGCAATAGCGTGAGCCGAACTGCGGCAGGAGCAAGAAGCCTTTAGCCATGGCCAAACAGTTTCCGCACATTGACGCCAGTCACCGCGAGTTCATCGGCCGGCAGCGCATCTTCTTCGCCGCTTCCGCGGCGCCGAACGCGCGGGTGAACATCTCGCCGCGCGGGGCGGACGCGTTCGCGATCATCGATGAACGCACCGTCGCCTATCTCGACCGCACCGGCAGCGGCAACGAGACCGCCGCCCATGTCAAGGCGGACGGCCGGCTCACAATCATGTTCTGCGCCTTCGACGGGCCGCCGAACATCCTCCGTCTCTACGGTCGCGGCGAGGTTCTGCGCCGGGGCGGGTCGGCCTATGGCGCCCTGCTTCGGAGCGCCTTCGGCGGCGTCGAGCCAACCGGCGCGCGCCAGATCGTCCGCCTCCACGTCGACCTGGTGCAGACCTCCTGCGGCTACGGAACGCCGCTGTTCGATTATCGCGGCGAGCGCCCCTCGCTCGACAATTGGTCGTACGCCAAGGGCGAAGGGGGTCTCGAAGCTTACCGGCGGGAGAAGAACATGGTGAGCATCGACGGCTTGCCGACCGGATGGCTCGACGAGGCGCGCGAGTAGAGGCGCGCGATCGTCGTTTTCGGGTGGCGCCCGCATCGCAGGAACGCGTATGCATGTTCGATCCGGCGCGGCTTATGAAGCGGGCGCAGGCTCCACAGGACCGTCCATGCTCGACATACCCACTGCTCCAGCTGCCGACGCGGATTACGCCACCGTCAAGCGCGCGATCGAGTTCATCTCCAAGCGCTATCGCGATCAGCCGTCTGTCGAGGCGGTCGCTAGCCATGTCGGCCTTTCGCCTTCGCACTTCCAGCATGTCTTCAAGCGCTGGGCGGGCTTGACGCCAAAGGCGTTCCTGCAGGCTTGCACCATCGAGCGGGCGCGTGAACTCCTCCGCTCCTCGGCGAGCGTGCTGGACGCGGCCTATGACGTCGGCCTTTCCGGCCCGAGCCGGCTGCATGACTTGTTCGTCGCTCACGAGGCGCTGACGCCTGGCGACTATCGCCGCGACGATCTCACGCTCGCTTACGGCTTCCATCCCTCGCCGTTCGGCGAGGCGATCGTGGTCGCAGCGCCCCGCGGCATGGCGGGCCTCGGGTTCGTCGACGACGGCAATCGCGAGGTCGCGCGGGCCGACATGGCGCGGCGTTGGCCGCGAGCGCGTCTCACAGAGGACGAGCGCTTGACCGCCCCTTATGCAAGCCGTGCCTTCGATCCCTCCCTCTGGAGGTCCGACGCGCCTTTGCGCGTCGTGCTGATCGGCACGGATTTCGAGGTGCGGGTTTGGGAGACGTTGCTCGCGGTGCCCTTGGGCCGCGCGACCACCTATTCGGACATCGCTTGTAAGATCGGCAAGCCGACGGCCGCGCGCGCCGTCGGCGCCGCCGTGGGGAAGAATCCGATCTCGTTCGTCGTGCCCTGTCATCGTGTGCTGGGGCGCTCGGGAGCGCTCACCGGCTATCACTGGGGCCTCGCGCGCAAGCAGGCGATCATTGGCTGGGAGGCGGGACGGGTCGGGTGAGGAGCGGGAGGATGACGATTTCGGACTTCATCCTGAGGAGGCCGCGAAGCGGTCGTCTCGAAGGATGGCCCAGTTGGCATCGGATAGAGCGAGCGTCCTCTTGCCATTTCTCTGGAGCGTTCTTCGAGGCCGCTTCGCGGCGCCTCAGAGCGAGGTTTCTGGATGGCTCCCGGCCTATTTCCGCTGCGCCTGAGGCGGCGGGGCCGGCTTCGGCTCAGGCTCGAATCTCGAGGGCACGTCCGCCGGCGGCGGGGCGGGATAGGCGATGCGCAGGCCCGCCTCCCGCATTCGGCCTAAGATCTCGAAATGGATGTCGCTTCGCGTCCGCTCCGCCCGCTCGATGTCCTCGACGAAGCAGATCAGATTGAACTTGATCGACCAGTCGCCGAACTCGGCGAACAGCACCGAAGGGGCGGGAATGGCGAGCACCTGTTCCTGCGCCTTGGCCGCGGAGATCATGAGATCGCGCACCTCATCAACATCGCTTTCGTAGGTGATGTTGATCGAGACGACGATGCGTCCGACCCGATCGTTGTGGACCCAGTTCTTCACGACGCCGCTGACGAAATTCGAGTTGGGCACGATCAAGCTGCCTCGGTCGAAGGTCTCGATTTCGGTGGCGCGGGCGTTGATCGCACGGACGAACCCCTGGTCCGATCCCACCACCACCCAGTCACCGACGCGGATCGTGCGCTCCCACAACAGGATGAGGCCGGAGACGAAATTGTTGGCGATCGTCTGCAGTCCGAAGCCGATGCCGACCGACAAGCCGCCGGCGATCAAGGCGATTTTCTGCAGGTCGAGGCCGATTTGCGCGCTGGCCATCAGCGCCGCGACGATGACGCCGATATAGCCAAAAATCGTCCGGACCGAGTTGCTGGCGCCGGCGTCCAGACGCGTCTGTGGCAGGAATCGCGAGCTCAGCCAGTTCTGGATCAACCGGGTTAGAAAAATCGCGACGGCGAAGACGATCGCCGCGCCGATGATCGACGACAACGAGAGGGTGACGCCGCCGATCGAGAAGCCGAAATAGGCCGAGCGCAGCGCGCCGAACATGTCCTGCGACTGCACGCCCCAGGGCTTCAGCACCGCCGCGACCGCAACCACAAGCACCACCACACGGGCGATGCCTTGAAGGATCACGGAGATCTGCGCGAGCGCGTTGCGGCGCAGGCCCGCCATCGCCACGAGACGCCCGCCAATTGGCGCATCCGGCTTCAAGACGGCTTCGATCCCGTCCTGGGCGATGATATCGGCAATGTAGAGCGCGCTGCCGAGAACGCTGAGGTAAATCGCCTGATTGAGGAGGAACGTGGCGAATGCGACGTAGCCGGTCACGGCGGCCAGGAAAATGATCAACGCGGCCGCCCACCCGAGCGTTCTCAAGGGCGCCCAAGCTTCGTTCTGCGGCGATCCTTGCGCGCCGGTCGGCCGCGCCCCGAGCCCACGCAGCGCATAGGCGATCGCGATCGCTGCGATGACCGCGCCGGCGCCGCGTGTGGCGACCGCGATGTTGAGCGAGGCGGCGGCGTCGGCCATAGGCTCGATCAACCGCTCGACAGCCCAGATCACCGCAAGCGTCATCGCGAGGCGATAGATGATCCCTGCCGTCCGATCGCTGACCGGAACGAGCCTCCAGGGCGGACGCTCGGGCGCGAGCATGCCGCGGCCAAGCGCATTGACGGCGATCAAGACGCGCGCCGCCTCGACCGCTGCGTCGATGACCCCCTGCATGCTCGGATCGGTGAGATCGAACGAGTTCGAGCGCCCCCGCCAGCACGCCGAGGCCAGCGAGCGGCAGAACGGCGAAGATCACAAAAGCCCAGGCGGCGGCGAGCGCGCGGCGCAATCGACTTGGCGTCTTCTCGCCCAGATCCCGGTAGATAAATCGGCGCGCGATCCAGCCAAGTGGGGCAGCGGCCAGCGCGAGGGCGATCAGGATCGCGGCCATGCCGATCTTGGCGAGCAGCGGCCGTTCGTTGACGGCGCCGAGCCAGTTGTCGGTGAGATTACGGACCACCTCGGCGTCTACCGGGAGCTCGCGCCGGACAGCGATCCACAGTTGCGGATTGAGAATGCTGGACGATCGGGCGAATGTCCGTTGCGCGAACAATTGACGCCGTGCAGCGCTGATGCGCGTGCTGATGTCATTGGCTTCCAAGAGCATGGCCCGCGCGGCGCGCAGGTTGGCGTCAAGCCTGTCGTGCCTCTGCTTCTCCTTCTCGAGGTCCTTGGCGGCGACGTCCGTCGTCGGCGCAGGCTGGCCCGATTTAGGCGTGAGCTCCTCAAGGCGCTTCGCCGAATCCGCAAGGCGAGGGGTCAGCTCGGCGATCGCGCCCTGCAAGGCGAGGGCGAGCGCGTCGCTCTGCGTTCGCAGGGTCTGCAGCCCCGAATCGTCGAGGCTCTTGTCCCGAAGCGCTGTTTCAGTGGCGGTCAGCGTCGCCCGCGTCTGGTCGAGGTCGAGCCGATGGGTCTCCTGCGCGCTGGCGCGGCCGAGCGCGAACAGGGCCAAGGCGAGAACAATCCAGCGCAGGAGGCGCAATGCGGACGCAGGCTTCGTCACAGGCTAGACGGCTCCAGGCATGATTCGACGGCGCCTCCTTTGTCATCCGACCATGGCCGGGCTGCGGCGGCAACCCGGGCGCTGACGGAAGCGTTCACCTTGGGCAAGGTTAGGGGCTGCGCGTCCCGTGCAGCTTTGTTAAAGGGGACCAAGACCCATGAGGGCCATCTGGTGACCGAAACGATTTTCGTCGATTCCGCCGGCCAAGCGCCGCGAAGCGGCGACCCGGCCGCTCAGGCGCGACGGAGCGCGGGGGAACGCGCGCTCGATTGTCTGCTTGCGGCCGGTTTCGAGCGCACCGAGCCGCCGGTCCTGCATCCGGCGGCGATTTTTCTCGACATGTCGGGCGAAGAGGTCCGCCGGCGCCTATTCCTCACCGCGGACGCCGCGGGCGAAGAGCTTTGCCTCAGGCCCGAATATACGATTCCCGTCTGTCGCGCCTATCTCGGTTCGGACAAGGCCGGCAAAATTGCTGAATATTCCTATCTCGGTCCGGTCTTTCGCGCTCGCGGGGCCCAAGGCGGCGAGCAGACCCAGACCGGGCTCGAGAGCTTCGGGCGCCTGGACGCCGAGGCGGCTGACGCCGAAGTGTTCTCACTCGCCATGGAAGCGGCGACGGCGGCCGGGGGTGGAGCGCTCGCGGCGCGGCTCGGCGACGCGGGCCTGTTCGACGCCATGCTCGATTCGCTCAAAATTCCCGAGGCCTGGCGGAGGCGTCTGCGCCGCGGCGTCGCCCGAGGGCTCAGCCTCGACGCCATTTTCATGCGCCCGAGCCAGAGCGCGCTCGCCCAGCCGGGCGTGCTGGCGGCCCTGGAGAGCGCCGATCACGCCGGCGCCAAGGCCTTGGTTGAGGATCTGCTGGCGATCGCCGGCATCGATGCGGTCGGCGGGCGCACGGCAGGCGAAATCGCGGACCGCTTTCTGGAGCAGGCGTCACTCAGGTCTGGGCCGCCGATCGAAGCGGAGAAGCGCGCGGCGCTGGACGCATTCTTAGGCGTATCGGGAGACCCCGACCAGGCGGCGGTCGAGCTTCGTCGCCTGGCCCATTCCGCCGGCCTGAATTTGAACGCGGCGCTGGAAGCGTTCGAGCGCCGCAACGGCTTCATCGCCGCGCGCGGCGTCGCGATCGAGGCGACTCGGTTCAGCGCCGCCTTCGTGCGCGATTTCGACTATTACACCGGGTTCGTGTTCGAAGCCCACGATCCTCATGTCTCAGGCGCCAAAACCGTGCTCGCCGGCGGACGTTACGATGGGCTCGCGCGCCGTCTCGGCGCCAACGAGGACATTCCCGCTGTCGGCGCCGCGATCAATCTCGACCGGCTCGTGAACGGGGGAGAGCGCTGATGGCTGCCGGGAATGGCGCCGAGGGGCCATTCGTCCTCGCGATCCCCTCCAAGGGCCGACTGCAGGAGGCCGCTGCGGCCTTCTTTGCTCGCGCCGGGCTCGAACTCGTGCAGGGCCGCGGCGCGCGCGACTATCGCGGCGCGATCGCCGGGCTGCCGGGCGTCGAAGTCGCCTATATTTCGTCGGCCGAGATCGTCGGCCAGCTCGCCGCTGGAGCCGCGCATTTCGGCGTCGCCGGCGAGGACCTGCTGCGCGAGAAGGCGCCCGACGTCGAGTCGCGCTTCGAGCTTTTGAGCCCGCTCGGCTTCGGCCACGCCAATGTCGTCGTCGCGGCGCCAAAAGCGTGGATCGATGTGCGCACCATGGCCGATCTCGACGATGTCGCGTCGGCCTATCGCGCCAAGCGGGGCGAGCGCATGCGCGTCGCGACGAAGTACGTCAATCTCACCCGCCGCTTCTTTGCTGAGCATGGCGTCGCCGACTACCGCATTGTCGAAAGTCTCGGCGCAACCGAAGGGGCTCCCGCATCCGGCGCGGCGGAGCTCATCGTCGACATCACCACGACCGGCGCGACGCTCGCCGCCAATGCGCTGAAGCCCCTCGAAGATGGAACGATTCTGCGCTCGCAGGCGACGCTGATCGCCTCGCTCACCGCGCCGTGGGGCGCGAATGCGAGGCAGGCCGCGCGCGCCATTCTCGCCCGGATCGCGGCGAGCGAGGAAGCGCGGAAATCGCGCGAAATCCGGGCGCGGCTGCCAAGTCCGGCGCATGGGATCGTCGAGACGGCAGCCGAGCGCTTCGGCGCGATCTCGGCGACCGGAGAGGACGTCGATCCCCACGGCTTCGTCGCGCTGCATTGCGCGCGCGACAAAGTGGCGGAGCTTGCCGGCTGGCTCCTGGCCAAGGGCGCCGAGCGGGTCAGCGTCGCCGCGCTCGAACAGACTTTCGCCGCCCGCAACGCGCTGTACGAGGCGCTGGAGATGCGGATCGGCGCGGGCTAACGCCGTGAGCCGTGGCCAAGCCGGACCGCTCGTTGAGGGCAGCAGATCTCAGCGCTCGCGAGAGGCCGTCACACACAATTGTTTTGCCGCCGTTGGCCCTTTTTCGGCCAGCCAAGCGTTGTAGGGGAACGGCCGGTCACTCGGGACAGCGCCCCTGTTTCGTCTCTTTCGGAGTGCCAACCCATGGCGGATCCGAGCGTATTGATCGTCGGCGCAGGCCCGACCGGACTGGTTCTCGCCCTTTGGCTGACGAAACAGGGCGTCCCGGTTCGAATCATTGACGAGACGGCTGAACCCGGAACAACGTCACGCGCGTTGGCGGTCCATGCCCGAACGCTCGAACTCTACGAGCAACTCGATCTTGCCGAGCCTGTGTCCGGCGGCTACACGGTGCCAGGCGCCCGCTTATGGCTCGGCGGCCGGGAGGCGGCGCGGGTACCGTTCGAAGAGATCGCCTCGGATCTCACGCCCTATGGCTTCCTGCACATCTTCCCGCAGGACGAGCATGAACGGCTATTGACCCAACGCCTGCACGATTTCGGCGTGCAGGTGGAGCGGTCGACCGAATTTCTCGGATATGCCGAGGAAGGCGGCCATATCAGCGCCCGGCTGCGTAGGCCCGACGGCGGAGAAAGTCTGGTGACCGCCGCTTTCATAGCCGGCTGCGACGGCGCGAAGTCGAAAGTCCGCGAAATCATGGGAACGGGCTTTCCGGGCGGGACTTATCCGCAGATCTTCTACGTCGCTGACGTCGTTGGCGAAGGCTTGGCCTTCAACGGGGATCTCAATGTCGATCTCGACGACACCGACTTTCTCGCCATCTTCCCGCTGGCGCACGAGGGCCGCGTCCGTCTGATCGGGTCGATCAAGCCCGCGCCGGGCAAGGACGTCGACCAGCTCACCTTCGACGACATCAGCGATCGAGCAGGCCGCAATCTCAAGCTCAAGGTCGACAAGTTGAACTGGTTCTCGGTCTATCGCGTGCATCATCGGGTGACCGACCGATTCCGCAAGGGTCGAGCCTTCGTCTTGGGCGATGCGGCGCATATCCATACGCCCGTGGGCGGGCAGGGGATGAACACCGGTATCGGCGACGCCATCAACCTGGCCTGGAAGCTTGAGGCCGTCCTGGCCGGCCGCGCGAAGGACGCGTTGCTCGACACGTACGAAGCCGAGCGGCGCGCATTCGCTTTGCGCCTGGTGCAAACGACCGACCGCTTCTTCAATGTCGCCGCCGCGGAAGGGCATCTCGCTGAGATTATCCGCACTCGCGTCGCGCCGATTGTCCTGCCCCAGATGGTCAGGTTCGAGGCGGCGCGCGACTATATCTTCCGCACCATCTCCCAGATCACCTTGAACTATCGCGGCAAGGGCCTGGATGAAGGCCACGCCGGCCCCGTTCACGGCGGAGACCGACTTCCCTGGGTGAAGATGGGCGACAGCGACAATTATAAGGCGCTCAAGCGCATCGGCTGGCAGATCCATGTCTATGGAAAGGCCGATGACTATGTGAAGCGATGGGCCGAAGGGCGCCGCATCCCGCTTGAAACCTATGCATGGACGGAGGAGATGCGTCACGCGGGCTTGAGGGAAAACGCGTTCTATCTCATCCGTCCCGACACCTATGTGGCTCTCGCCTTGCCCGCCCCGTCCGTGGATGCGGTCGAGCACTATCTCGCCAAGGTTCAGATCAATCCGTGAAAGACGATCAGGTTGATGCCGCGACGCGGAAGCGGCCCGCTTTCAAACCCTCGAAGATGATCTCTGCGATGGCTTTCGGACTCTCGTGCCTCTCGGGCCCCACGACATGCCGTGGGTCGGCAGCGAAGAGCGCGTAGAAACCGCGATCGTAGTTGGCGATCTTTTCCTTCGCGCGCTCGCGGGCGCGCGCCTCGCAGATTTCGAGCGGCGGGCGCAACACGACATAGTCGAGCGGAGCATCCCGCAGGATCTTCTGCGCGCTGGGCAGGAAAGGCGGGGGAATGGAGAAGTCGAGCAACACATCGTAGCCGGTGCGGGTGAACGATCCGGCGGCCGAGGTCATGGCGCGCATGATGGCGCGGAAGTCTTCGCGCCGGTCGCCCTCCGCTCGCCTGACCAGGAATGGCCAGAATTGGTCGCCCTCGATATAGGCGAGCGGACCTGTCGAGAGGGCGATCAGCTCTTTCGAGACCGCTGTTTTGCCCGCTCCGATCGGCCCGGAAAGGATGGTTACTTGAGCCACGGCTTGTCTCCGTCTGACGATTCGCGGGCTCGGCTTCGCACACCCGCCGCAAAGGTAAGGGCGCCTGCTGGAGCCCGCGCGTTCACAATCGCGAGAGATGCTTTCGGACAGGTTCGTCGGGTCGCGCGCCGGACTTCATTTCGGCGCCGAGCGCGTGCCGCACGAAAAGCAAGTGTCGCCGTATGACTGGAAGAGCTAGACTGCATCCTTTGGGGAAGGCGCGGAAACGGGAGCGGGCGACCGGTGAGCAAGTCAAAACTGAAGTGGAGCGAGAAAGAAGAAGATGCGGATTTCGACGCCGCATTCAAATATCTTTCACTTCTGTCTTCCGATCGGAAAGCTCACGCGCTTGTCAAAAGCCTGCGCGGATCCAAGCCCATTGAACACGCGGCGAAGGATATCTTGCGCGCGGCTCAGCTCCCGATCCTGCCTAGCGACGAGGCGCACGTGAGCGAGGATCTCAAACGCATTCAGAAAGGTAAGCCGCTCGCGCCCGTTCTCCTCGTGCGCGGCGATCTGGCGAGCGGGCTTCCTCTCGTTATTGCTGATGGCTATCACCGCATCTGCGCGGTCTGCTACTTCGAGGAGAGCGCGCCGGTTCGCTGCCGAATCGCCGACATCGGAAGAAGCACTTAAGCCTGCGCCGCTCTCGCTCGACCGATGGCGCCGCGCACCCCGTCAGTAAATGACCTTGCTGGCCGCCGCGGCTGCCGCGCGCTTAGCGAACTTCTCGATCATCGTCTTCAGCTCCGGCTCCCGGATGAGCGAGATCGCTTTCTCCGGATCGACCCACTGAACCACGCGCTGCCCGAATTCCGGCCAGGTCGCGCTTTGCCTTCGCACGAGCAGGGGGAAAATCTTGACCTCGTAGTCTGGCTCGGCGCCGTTCTCTCCGGCCGTCTTTTTGTATCTGAAAACACCGATCGCCCGTGCGCCGATCTTTCCTCTGACGCCCGCCTCCTCGAACGCCTCACGCGCGGCCGACTTCGAGGGCGTCAGCCGCTTGATCGGCCAACCCTTGGGGAGAATCCAACGCCGCGTTTGTCGCGTCGTCAGGATGAGGATTTCAAGCGCCGCCATTGGCGTGAACCGATAGGGCAATGCGCCGTACTGGATGCGGACTGCCGGCTTCGCGCGTCGTCTCTTTGGCTTACGGGGGATGATCGGCTCTCCGAGGATTCAGTTCTAACGCGCTGCGGGCCGCACGGTTGCGAATCGACAAGAATGGAAGCCCGCGAGACTTTCCAGACCTATGAACCCCACGCGAGACTGAGTCGCCAACAGAATTCCAGAATTATTGACATTTTCTTGCGCAAAGAAGAACCGACGGCTATCATCGCGACCATGACAGACCCGACCGTCGCAAGCTCGGTGACCTTCGACAATTCGACAGGCAGAGGCCGTGTGGGAGCCCTTACAACCAGAGCGGGCGTCCGGAGTTCGGGGCGAATTCTTCCATCTGAATCGGCCGTAACCCATTGAAAAGGCTAGATTCTGAAAAATAAACGCTAGTAAACGCTAGCTCTTTTACTAGCGTTTAGGCGCATTTACCTAGCGTTTAAGCGCGTTTGCTCGCATTTATTGGAATCGAATTCGTGTCTGAGGTTGTATCCGAAAGCCCTCCGGGCTCTCGCTTACGGGACCATCACTACCAGCCGCCCCCGGGTCTCGCCCTTGAGGATCCTGGCGCCGGCGTCGAAGACCTCAGCCAAGGGGATGGTCTCGGTCATCGAGGCGAGCTTCAGGCGGTCGAGGTCGAGCGCCAGGCGCCCCCAGGCTTCGAGCCGCCGCTCGGTCGGGCAGTGGACGCTGTCGACGCCCAAGAGCGAGACGCCGCGCAGGATGAACGGCGCGACGCTTCCGGCCAGGTCCATGCCGCTGGCGAGGCCGCAGGCGACGCCTAAAAATACCAAACATAAATGAGCAAGAAGATGCTCGCGATGATGCTCGCCATAGCGACAAAAAAACTGATGCGAATGTAAAAGGTTTTCCACCACAGCAACTCCGAAAGAACCGAGCAACGCAGCTTCAGCTGCTCGAGTTCGTCGTCCGCCTCCACCACATTGGCGAAATCAGCGACCGTGGCGTCGCGCGCAACAATGAAGTGCTTGGCGCCGCGCTTGGGATAGCGAGGAATAAGCACCGCCAGCAGACATATGTAGACGACGAGGAACGGCAGCATGACGAAAGGGATCGGCAAATAGTGAGGAAACCTCGGGTAGTTGCCGAGGACCGGACCCATCATGAAGGCGACGAAGAGGATCGCGATATTGGCCTTGAAATCGCTTTGGCGGATCGCGTCGGTATAGCCCGCGATCAGGCCCCGATAAGGTTGAGCGGGATCGGCGGCGTTCTTGTTCATCCCTCAGCCGGACACTTCCAAAAGGCCGCCCGGCGGGTGCGCAGTCCTGGCATGGGCCGCCGAAGTCCTTCGAGTCGAATTGGCGTAAACTGTGACGCCCTGTCAAGGTCGGTTGAATTCTGCCTTTTTTGGCGGACACTCATCGGGAATTAGACAGGCTTTGAGGCGCTCGGCTCGGGTCCGCACGCTCGTTGATCGGGATGCCGGATTGGGCGCTCCTTCAGCCGAGCCCACCTGTCCGCCGCGATGAACTCCGAGGCGACAATTCCTAGAAGGCCCAACCGTCGCATCGAGCCGCATTTGGACGGGGCGCAAGCCGACGATAGAACCTGCGAGAACCAACAGTCGCAAATTGAATTGTAGCCGCGAACGGGTGGGGACAATACCCGGTTGCGCGTTTGCAACGTCCGCCCCGGACCATCCCCAATTTTGTCAGGACCGTCCTGGCGTAAAAGGAAGCTCTCTTCGCCGTCCCTCGATCGCGCCATTTTGAGCATTCCTTATCGCGGAGCTTGCCAGAATTTCTCTTTTGCCAACAAAACCGTGATCATCAGCCCGCGATTAGTCGCGCCTTTTGGAGTAATTCGAATATCGACGCCGCAGTCAGCAAAAATTAAACCTGATCGGGCAAGAACAAAAAAAGAACTTGCGAATGAGAACAAACCGTGCACATACTTCCGCCATCCGGGGGGACGCGCAAACCGCGATTGCGGATCAGACGCTGCCCGTGAGAGAAGGACCATGGTTATGACACAACCCAATCTTCGCCTCGTGGAAGGGACCAGCGTGGACAAGACCAAGGCGCTCGACGCCGCTCTGTCGCAGATCGAACGGGCGTTCGGCAAGGGCTCGATCATGCGCCTCGGCAAGCAGAAGGCGCTCGAGGTCGAGACGGTGCCGACGGGGTCGCTTGGACTCGACATCGCGCTTGGCGTCGGCGGCCTGCCGCGCGGCCGGGTCATCGAGATTTATGGCCCCGAATCCTCCGGCAAGACGACGTTGACGCTGCATGTAATCGCGGAAGCGCAGAAAAAGGGCGGTATTTGCGCCTTCGTCGACGCCGAACATGCGCTTGATCCCATCTATGCGCGCAAGCTTGGCGTCAACCTCAACGATCTCCTCATTTCCCAACCCGACACTGGCGAGCAGGCGCTTGAAATCACCGACACGCTGGTGCGATCGGGCGCGGTGGACGTGCTGGTCATCGATTCGGTCGCGGCGCTGACGCCGAGGGCCGAGATCGAGGGCGAAATGGGCGACTCGCAGCCGGGATTGCAGGCGCGGCTGATGAGCCAGGCGCTGCGCAAGCTCACCGCCTCGATTTCGCGCTCCAACACCATGGTGATCTTCATCAATCAGATCCGCATGAAGATCGGCGTCATGTATGGCTCGCCCGAGACGACGACGGGCGGCAATGCGCTCAAATTTTACGCTTCCGTCCGCCTCGACATTCGCCGCATCGGCGCGATCAAGGAGCGCGAGCAGGTGGTCGGCAACCAGACGCGGGTCAAGGTGGTCAAGAATAAGGTCGCGCCGCCGTTCAAGCAGGTTGAGTTCGACATCATGTATGGCGAAGGGGTGTCCAAGGTGGGCGAACTGATCGACCTCGGCGCCAAGGCCGGCGTGGTGGAGAAGTCAGGCGCCTGGTTTTCCTTCGACAGCGTGCGGCTCGGCCAGGGCCGGGAAAACGCCAAAGCGTTCTTGAAAGGCAATCCGGAAATGGCTGACAGAATTGAGCGCGCCATTCGAGAGAATTCGGGCCTGATCGCCGAGCGTATCCTCGAAGAGGATGGCCAGACCGAAGACGACGCCGAAGAAGCCTGATTGGCCTCCTTTGGGCGCGTCTCGCTGTCCCACCCGCGAACAAGCGCGTCCATCCGCCAGGGAAGCCCTCTCACGTCTTCGTGCGTTCGGGGCGGGCGCGAGAGCGGTCCACCTCCCGCCGCTCTCGCGCCCCCCGTTTTGAAAATGACGGCTCGCGGCCGGCCTTGGTCGCGGCAAGCTGCGAATGAAGCGGCTCAAGCTTCTTCGGTTGCCGAAGTCGGCTAACGATCCGTCCCGCTCGACCTGCGGCTCATGGTTTCAACCTCGACAGATCATGCCCGAGCAAATCGCCGATGGTCGCGATCGTCATGTCGACCGACGCTCCGTCACGCGGCGGCTCTTCAAGGGCATAATGGCCTTGCTTGGGAAAAATGGTGGTGACGCGATCGCCCCAGACGGCCTTGACCGCGGCGAGAATGCGCGACTTGTCGTCGATGAGCGCGTAGTGAGCGGCAGGAAGGCGCCGCGCCACGTCCTTGAGCTCCTTCTCCTTATGGACGTAGATCAGCACGTTGCCGTCGAACGCCTCCCATAAGCCCGATCGCAGGATCTTGCGCGGCTGAAAGATGGCGTCGCCGTCGGACAGGATGACGGGCGATCCCCACTGCCGGACATGATTCACCGCGTCGAGCGCGTGCGGATACAGGCGTTCGGCGAATGGATAGTCCAGGATCCAGTTGGCGGTGCGGAAGATCGCGAAATCGTACGGGTCTTCAAGCCTCAGGCGCTCGAGCGCCCCGAGATAGTCCATGTATCCCAGTTGGTCCCAGAGTTCGTCCATGATTTCCCAGTAACGCGTTGACGCGCGATCCCCGTGGACGGCTTGAACCCGTTGCCGGAGGTCCTGACGGAAACGATCGTTGTCGAGGAGCGTGTTGTCGACGTCGAACAGAAAGACGATGTCGGTCGCTGAACCCATCCGCAGTTCCCCTTATCCGACGAACAACTCGCGATCCGTATGTGTCCCTCAACATTCGTAGGCGCGCTCCGCGCCCGCTCAAGCGAACCCACCCGCCACCCGCCCAGTAACGATTCAAGGTCCGTGAGACGATGGCCCACAGTCCGCGCGCGACCAATCGAGCCTGTCGCGGCGGCAAGCCGCTGGAGGGACACTCAGGAGCAGGCCGAGGGCGATCGCCAAGAGTTCGCCCGGTCAGATCGCGGCGGCCCCGCGCCCAGGCATAGAGCGAACTCACGCAGCAGATCATCGTCTGGTGTTGATCCGTCAAGCACGAACCAGACCTGACTTCGCTTGGACGGCGGCCGATCCGCCTCAGGCGGACCCCGGCTCAGACCTTGACCGTCGAGGCCTCATAAATCTCGTCGATGGCGTCACCGAGCTCCTCGTCGAACTCGGCATCGGACATCGAACGCTTGAGACCCTCGGCGAGCGCCCGCGAGAAGCTTGCGATCATGCCGTGGTTTTCGGCGAGACGCTCGCAGGCGTCATCCCGCGTATAGCCGCCCGAGAGCGCGACCACCCGCACGACCCGTTTGTCCTTGATCAACGGCGCATAGAGGTCTGGCGTTTCGGGAAGCGTCACCTTGAACATCACCTTCCGTCCGGCGGGCAAGGCGTCGAGCCCCTTGGTCAATTCGTCGAGCAGGATTCGCTCGGCGCCTGCTTTGCCGGGGCTCTTGATCGACACTTCCGGCTCGAGGATGGGGATGAGCCCTTGGCTCGCGATCTGCTCACCGAATTCGAACTGCTGCTTGGCGATGGCGGCGATGCCGGTTTTGGACGCGAGGTTGATGACCGAGCGCATCTTGGTGCCGAAGACGCCGAGCTTCGCAGCCCTGCCTAGGAGCTTGTCGAGGTCCGGGATCGGCTTCATGAGGCTGACGCCATCCTTCTCCTCGGCCAGCCCCTTGTCGACCTTGACAATCGGAACGACGCCGCGCTCTTCCCAGAGATAGGTCGGGACCGGCTTGCCCTTCGCCTCGCCGTCCATGGTGCGTTCGAACAGGATCGCGGCGATCACCTTCTCGCCGGTGAAGGAGGGCGCGGTGATGATGCGCACGCGCATCTCGTGCACGAGCCCGAACATCTTGGCGTCGTCGCCTTTGTACTCGGTGTCCGGAATCCCATAGAGCCGCAACGCGCCAGGGGTCGATCCGCCGCTCTGGTCGAGCGCGGCGATGAAGCCGGGCTTGCTCGACATCTGCGTCATCATCTTCTCGTTGGCCATGGCCGTCATCCTCGCGTTCGATGTTCTCGCGCTCTTAAAATCGCGCGGATTTCCGCAATGGGCAAGGCGGGGCCGCGAGCGCCGGAAGCGAATGTCGCACCGGCCGCTTGGCCTCAACCGAAGGCGCCTTGGCCGCACTCTATCACCGAACGGGCGACTGTCACGCGACGCCATCTTTCTTGCCGTCTGGCGCGGGGGGGGGGGAGATTTCGAATACGGTTCCCAAACGGGGGTGGTTGTTCATGGCGGCGGACCGGCCCGGACGGTGCTCAACACCCCGTCGGCCAGTTGGCTCGGACGGCCGCTCACCCGCCCTTGACGAGGACGCCTTCGGGCAGGCGGCCCGCCAACTGGCGCCCGGCGTCGCGCCCGAGCCGCTCGGCCTCGGCGGCCGCGCCCTCCACAGCAATGTCGAAGCGCTCGGAGCCGTCGGTGCGCAGCACTTCGCCCCTCAATCTCAGCCTTCCGCCATCGAGGCGGGCGAGGCCCGCGATCGGGGTACGACAGGAGCCCTCGAGTTCGGCGAGGAAGGCCCGCTCGGCGGTCAGCGCCCCCGCGGTCTCGCTGTCCGAAATGGCGTTCAGCGCCTCAAGCACCCTCGCGTTGTCGCGCCGTGCGGTGATGGCGATCGCGCCCTGGCCGGGAGCGGGCAGGAACATGTCGACGTCGAGGATGGCGCGCGCCCGGTTGCTAAGACCAAGCCGATTTAAGCCGGCGAGCGCCAGAAGCGTCGCGCCGACCTCGCCCGACTCGGCCTTGCGCAGCCTCGTCTCGACATTGCCGCGCAGGAGCACGGGCTTGAGGTCAGGGCGAAGGCTCAGCGCTTGGGCCTGACGGCGCAGCGAGGCGGCGCCGAAGGTCGCCTCGAGCGGCAGCTCCTCGATTCTGTCGGCCAACGCCGAGATGAGCGCGTCGCGCACGTCTTCGCGGGGCAGATAGGCCGCGATGACAACGCCATCGGGCATGATCGAGGGCAAATCCTTGGCCGAGTGCGCCGCGGCGTCGATCGCGCCGGCGAGGAGCGCGGCGTCGATTTCCCTGGTGAACAGGCCCTTGCCGCCGGCTTCGGCGAGCGGGCGGTCCTGGATCGCGTCGCCGGTCGTGCGGATGACCTTGAGCGCGATCCGCTCGATCTCCCAGTCTTGGCGCTCAGCCAGGCGACGACGCGCCTCGTTCGCCTGGATGAGCGCCAAAGGCGAACCGCGCGTGCCAAGCGTGAACAGGACGGAGGTCATCGCAGCGCCCTGACCTTCGCGAATGGCCCTGTCAAGCTCAGGCCACCTTCGAAGATCAGCCTTACGAGATGTCCGCCGAAGCGATCAGGGGGTTTCTCGCCAGGAATAGCGGGCGGGCCATCGCGCTCTCTCCTGTTGCCGTCCGCGCAACGCAATGCCATCTGTCGTGCCCATGAAGAGCTTAATCCTCGCGTTCGTCATTGCGCTGGCCGCGGGCACCACGCTCGCAGCGGATAGCGGGTACCCTCCCGGTCTGTTCGAGCATTCGCCTGTCGTTCCAGGGCCGAATGATCCTCCCGACTCTCAGGGACCGCCCGACGCAGGCGCTCCATCTGAGGAGAACGGTTCGCTGGACGACTATTGCGCGCACATCGCCTCCCAAACCTTCCATAGTCTTGCGGAAGTCAAGCGCGCGCACGCCAAATGCGACAATCCTCCGCCCGACCAGTGACCAAGACCTCCGGCGGCCGCGCGGCCTAGAGACATCGCGGGCGGCTCATCGGGTCGTGCAACTTGCCTGCCGGTCGTTTACAGGCTCGGCGGCTTGTTCGGCGCCGCTTTAGCGTCGCGTGCGATCATGTTCGGGTCCGGATTGGCGACATTCACTTTGTCGCCGGTCTCGGTCAACTCGAGCGGGTTGTCGACAAGCCGGTCCGAGGGCGAGAGGCCGGCCTCGACCTGCACTCGATTTCCGAGATTGCGACCGACGGTGACCGGCTTGAGGACCACCTTGTCTTCGCCGTCGAGCGCGGCGACCTGCATGCCTTGGGCGCCGAAGACGAGAGCGGTTAGTGGAACCGACAGCGTATTCGGGTCGGCGGGGAGGTGGAAGTGAACCTCGGCGAAGGCGCCGGGCCAGAGCTTGCCGTCACCGTTGTCCGCCTGCAGCTCGATGAGAGCTGTACGAGAGTTCTCCGCCAGCGCGTTCGATGTTGACGCAAGCTCAGCCTCAAAAGTCTCCTTCTGGCCGGGCAAATGCAACGTCGCCTTAATGCCCGGGGCAAGGTCGCCAAGGAAGGCTTGTGGCGCGTTCACGTAAATGCGCACGCGGTGGATGTCGGCGACTTGGAACAAGGCCCGTCCCGTGTTGCCGCCTGCGTTGACCAGGTCGCCAATATCGACGTTGCGCGCAGTCACGACGCCGTCGAACGGCGCCTTGATCTGTTCGAAGCTGGTCAGTTCCTCAAGCCGGCTGACCGCCGCCTGCTGCGCCACCACATTCGCCTTGGCGACCGACACAGCGGCCAGTTGGGACGCCGCGTTCAAGCGGTCGGTATCGCCTTGCTGCTTGCTTTGCCAGCCCTGAACGACCAACTGCGACGTCCGCTGGTCGGTCACCTTGCCGAGATCCGCCGTGGCCTGCGCTTGTTGAACCGCGGCCTGCAACTGGACGAGTTGCGCCTTCGCCTGTTCCAGCTGTTGATCGAGATCCGGGGCCGAGATCGTCGCCAGGATCTCATCCTTCTTCACGTGGGCGCCGATGTCCTTGTGCCAGGCCGTGATGTAGCCGCTGGCGCGGGCAAAAAGCGAGCCGGTGTTGAAAGCGGCGACATTGCCCGGAAGAACAAGCTCCTGTTCTTGAGCTCCGTGCTCGGGCCGCACGACGCGCACCGTGGGAATGGTCTGAGCGTCGGTCCAGGCCGCGACTTCTTGCGTGCTCTTGGCGCGATCCATGATGCCCGAGGCCGCGAGGCCGGCGGCCCCGATCGCAAGGATAGAGACAACAAGCAGCACCCGGCGCGCTTTGGGTTTGGGTGGAACAGCGGTGGATTCAGAGGACATGAGGACTCCGGATCAGGCATGGGAGGGCAGCCCGACAAGGGGCGCCGCCGGTCTGGCTTTGTCTTGGGCTTTGGATTTATTCGGATTGGCTCGGTGCGCGATCGAGAACACAGTCGGCACGAACAGAAGCGTTGCGAATGTCGCGAACGTGAGACCGCCGATCACGGCTCGTCCCAAAGGCGAATTTTCCCCCGCCTCAATGGCCATCGGCGCCATGCCGATGATCATGGCGAGGGCGGTCATCAAGACCGGCCTGAACCGCGTGGCGCCAGCCTCGAGAGCGGCCTCGACAGGGCTTTTTCCCTCCGCGAGCTGTTCGCGCGCGAAGCTGACGACGAGGATACTGTTCGCCGTCGCCACGCCCATGCACATAATCGCTCCAGTCAGGGCGGGAACGGACAGGCTCGTATGCGTGAGGAACAGCAGCCACACGATTCCGGCCAATGCCGCCGGAAGCGCCGTGATGATTACGAACGGGTCGAGCCAGGACTGAAAATTGACGACGATCAGAAGATAGATCAGCACGGCGGAGAAGGCCAAGCCGATCATCAATTGAAAATACGCGCTCGACATCGTCGCCACCTGACCCCGTATCGTGACGGTCGATCCCTTGGGCAGTTCGGCGCGCGCGTCGTCGACGATCTTCTGAACATCCGCGGCGACGCCGCCAAGATCCCGATCCTGCGTCCCCGCATCGATGTCGACAACGCTGCGGATGTCATAGTGCGAGGCAATGGCGTCGAGCGGCTCAGGCGAAAAGGTCGCGAGACCCCCGAGCAACTGGGTCGAATTGTCGGTCCTCAACGGCACGTATTTGAGGTCTCCGAGCGTGTCGATGCCGTATTGCGGCGTTTGGACCGAAACCGCGTAAGAGACGCCGTTCGGACTCAACCAATAGGTCGGAGCGGTCTGGGTGCTGCCGGAGAGTGTCGTCTGAAGGCTGGTCGAGGCGTCGTTCTCCGTCAACCCGACGACGCCGGCGAATTCGCGATTGAAGTCGACCTTAAGCGCTGGGTCCTGGAACGCTTCCTGAATGCGTGGATCGGCGATTCCGGGAACATGACGAATCTTGGCCAAGAGCTTGTTGGCGAACGCGCGGCTCGCGTTCAGATCATTGCCGGCGATCTGGACGTCGATCGGCGCCGGCGAGCCGAAGTTGAGAATCTGGCTCACCATATCCGCCGGAAGGAAAGAGAATGTCACGCCTGGGAAGGCTTTAGGGAGTTGCTCACGCAGCGTCTTCACATAAGCGTCGGTCGAGATCGGCCCCTCGCGCATGCTTATGAGCATGTCGGCGTCGAAGACGCCGATTGTCCCGGTGTTCTGGTACGAGAGATTGATGCCGCTCACCGGCAAGCCGATGTTGTTCACGATGCTCGCCAGCCGGTCGGGCGGAATGATCGAACGAACTTTCTGTTCGACCTGATCAGTCAGCCGCGTCGTTTCCTCGATTCGCGTTCCTGTCTGCGCTCTTAAGTGGATCTTGATTGCTCCGGAATCGACCGAAGGAAAGAACTCCTGCCCCAGAAACGGGGCGAGGCCGAGAGACAGCAAGGCGAAACAGACGAAGCCGCCGGCGAACGCCAAACGACGCTGAAGCGCCAATCGCAAGATTCCCAAATAGCCTTGCCGAAACCGTTCGAAATAATACTCGAACCCCTGCTGGAAGCGGCCAAAGAATCCGGGACGGCGCGGCTCGCTCGCCTCGCCGCCGGTGGCGTGTTGATGCTGATTCTTGAGCAGGAAATGCGCCATCGTAGGCACTAGCGTGTAGGTGAGAATGTAGGAGGCGATCATCGCGAAGACGACCGCCATCGCCAGCGGACGGAAGAGGTAGCCCGCCACTCCGCCGAGCGCGAGTAGAGGCACGAAGGCGATGCAGATGCAGAACAGAGCGATCGTCGCGGGCGGCATGATTTCGTTTGCGCCGGTGGTGATGGCGGTCAAAATATCCTCGCCATGCTCCATGTGGCGGTTGATGTTCTCGATCGTGACAGTCGCATCGTCGACCAGGATGCCGACGGCAAGAGCGAGGCCGCCAAGCGTCATGACATTGATGGTCTGACCGAGCAGAGAAAGCGCGGTCAAGGAACTCAGGACCGCAAGCGGTATCGAAACCGTGATGATGAGGGTGGATCGCCAGCTGCCGAGAAAGACGAGAATCATGAACCCGGTAAGCGTCGCGGCAACCACTCCCTCACGCACCACGGCGGCGACGGAAGATTTGACGAAGTCGGACTGGTCCCCGACGAACTTGAGGTTGACGCCGGGAGGGAGTGTGGCTTCGATTGCCGGGAGGCGAGCCTTGATGCCCGAGATGACGTCGAGCGTGGAGGCCGAGCCAATCTTGAGAATGGACATCAGGACGCCTTTGTGCCCATCGAGCTGAACGACATTGGTCTGCGGCGGCGAACCGTCGTGGACGTAGGCGACGTCGTGCATGAACACGACTGCGCCGTTCACGACCTCGACCGGAAGGTTGTTGAAGTCCGCCACGGCCTTAGGCGAATCATTGAGATCGACGGTGAATTCGTACGGCCCGATTTTCTCCGTGCCGACCGGATTGATCTGGTTTTGTAGGGCGAGCCCGTGGCCGACATCGACCGCCGAGAGGTTGTGGGCGCGCAGCGCATTCTGATCGAGGTCAATTTGCACTTGGCGCGTCGCCCCGCCGTAAGGATAGGGAAGCTGGGCGCCCGCGACTGTGGTGAGCTGCGGCCGAATGAAGTTCAGCGCGAGATCTGCCAACTCGACCTGGGAAAGCGAGTCGCTGGACAAAGCCAACTGGATGATCGGGACGCTCGAGGCGTTGTAGGCCAGAATGATCGGCGGCGTGGCTCCCGAGGGAAGCTGCTTCAGGATGGTTTGCGAAATCGACGTGACCTGGGCCTGGGCGGCGTTGATGTCGACATTCGGCTGGAAGAAGATCTTGACCACGCCCATGCCGGGAAACGACTGCAACTCGATGTGTTCAACGTCGTTGACCGTGGTGGAAAGAACCCGTTCGTAGGGAGCAACGATCCGGCCGGCCATGTCATCGGGCGATAGGCCGGTATAGTTCCAGACGACCGATATGACCGGGATGCCGATATTGGGAAAAATGTCGGTCGGGGTCCGGACGGCCGACAGCACGCCAAAAATCATCACCAGAATCGCCATGACGACGAAGGTGTAGGGACGCGCGAGAGCTAACCGAACGACGGCTGTCATCAAGCCTGACCTGTCATTAAATCGTTGCGCCCATTATGTCGCTCCAGGTTGACGGCGAATCGCCATCGCCCTGGGTCGGGGGCTGTCAACGCCACCCAAGATATAGACGCTGATTGCTGCAGTGCGACATCAAATTCTGTTGACCTCTCCATGAAGTGACCCTGTGGCGATTTGGAGAAGCCTCTACTCGCGTTCAGCGGCGTCCGCCCCTGAAGCTACACGCCAATGGCCCTCACGAGGCGACCGTAGGCAAGTCTCGCCGTCACGCCGATTGGCCAAAACCGGTGCAGCCGAATTGGCTCCAGAGCCGACCTCACCGGCATATCAAGCTCCGCCGCGGGCGTTCCGGTTATACGGCGGGCGATTTCGGCGCCCACTGCGGTTGCCATCGCGACGCCGCGGCCGTTGTAGCCAAGGCAGGCGATCACGTTGTGCGCCGGCTCATAGAGATGCGGGTAGTGGTCCAAGGTGAGCGCCAGTTGGCCGTTCCAGCCATGCGCCCAATGGGGATTGCCTATAAAGGGCCACAGCCGCTTCGCGTAGGCGATCAGGTCGCTGAAATCATTAGGACTTTCGAGCGTCCGCAGGCGGCTCCGCCCGCCCATCAAGAGCCTGTTGGAGACGTCGAGCCGGTAGTAGACCGTAATGTCCTCGTGCTCGTAGAGGACGGTCCCCATCGGCAAGATGCGCTTGGCGGTGTTTTCCGCGAGCGGCTCGGTCGCCACGATCCCACTATAGACGGGAACAATCGTCCGCCGAAGGCCCGGCCAGAGCTCGTCTGAATAGCCATTCGTAGCAAGGACCAGCCAGTCGGCGGTGACGGTCCCTCCCGGCGTCACAACCGCCCAGGAAGCGCCTCGCCGCTCCACGGCGGCCGCGCTCGTCCCCCCGTGAATGACGGCGCCTGCGCGAACCGCAGCGTCGGCCAGACCGCGAGCATAGCCAAGGGGATTGAGCGAGCCGCCCCGCCGGTCGAGCGCGCCACAAAGGTAACGGTCCGTGCCGGTCGCCCGAGCGATTGCGTCGCCCTCCAGCAATTCAACCGGCGCTCCGCGATCCTTCCATGCCGCTGTGGCCTGCTGAAGAAAGTTGGCCGAACCCTTCGAGAAGGCTGCGCGAATCGTGCCCCCTTGGTTTGCCTCACATCGGATCTGAAGTTCTCGGACGAGAGCGAACACCCGGTCCGGGGCGCCGCCGGCGAGGGTGACCATCCGCCGTCCCAAATCGCGGCCGAAATGGCGTTCTATCGCCTCGGGTTCATGCTTGAGCCCCGGATTGACTTGGCCGCCGTTACGGCCTGACGCGCCCCAGCCAGGTTCCCGAGCCTCCAAAACCGTTACATCGGCGCCACGCTGCGCGAGGTGTAGAGCCGTGGACAAGCCCGTGAAGCCGCCGCCGACCACGACGACGCCGACGCGTTTGTCGCCGCGGAGCGGAGGCGTCGCGACGGGCTCCCGCGCCGTCTCGGCATAAAGACTGCGGGGCAGCCTGATTCTTTCCGCTTCGACAGGGTCGGCCATATTTTGTCTAACTGCGTCTAGGCGACGCGCTCAAGCGTTCGGCCCTCGACGTCCTTCACTCGGAGATTTTCGGGGTCATAGACCGGCTTGAGCGAAGCCTTGGCGCGGAACCTCGCGCCCGCCACTTCGATCTCGAACTGACTGCCCCGGATGAGTTCCGGCGTCACAAGGTCGCCGCCGTTTTCGACATAGCCGAGACCAATCGCGCGACCGATCGTGTGGCCGAACATGCCTGACGTAATGCGCCCAACGATCTCGCCATCGCGAAGGATCGGTTCGTTGTGATAAAGCAGCGGCTCGGCGTCCTGCATGACGAATTGTACGAGTTGGCGGGTCAGTCCTCGCTCTTTCTGACGAAGCAAAGCCTCGCGGCCGATAAAGCCCCCAGGCTTATCGATCGCGACCGCAAAGCCCAGGCCAGCTTCGAGCGGCGTGTCCTCGTCCGTGATGTCGTGGCCCCAGTGACGATAGCCCTTCTCGATGCGAAGGGAATTCATGGCGTGATAGCCGGCGAGCTTGAGACCGAGCGGCGCCCCGGCTTCGCTGATCACGTCATAGACGCCCTGGGTGAACTCAGTCGGTATGTAAAGCTCCCAACCGAGCTCGCCCACGTAAGTAATGCGGCTTGCTCTCACACGAGCGTAGCCGAGATCGATGATCTGCGACGTGGCGAACGGAAAAGCCTTGTTCGACAGATCGGCGTCGGTCAGCGGCTGCAGCAGGCCGCGGGCGCGCGGCCCCATGACGCCGAGAACGGCATGGCCGGACGTGACATCATAAGCAGCAACCCGCGCATCCGCCGGAATGTTGCGCTTCAGCCAGGCGAGATCGCGTGTCTGTGAAGTCGCCGACGTCACGACAAGATAGCGATCGTCGGCCTCTCTTGTGACGGTCAGATCCGCTTCTATGCCGCCGCGTTCGTTAAGCCACTGGGTGTAAACGATCCTGCCGACCGGAACCGCGACATCGTTTGCTGAGATCCGGTTGAGGACCTTCTCCGCGTCCGGACCCTCGACGACAAATTTGGCGAATGACGATTGGTCGAACAAGCCGACGGTCTCGCGAACCGCGCGATGTTCGTCCGCGGAAAATGGAAACCAGTTCTGCCGGCCGTAGCTATATCTGTATTGCGGCGTCTCTCCATCCGGCGCGTACCAGTTCGGGCGTTCCCAGCCGGCGGCCTCGCCAAAACAGGCGCCAGCCGCCTTGAGCCGATCATGCAGCGCGGAGCGCCGCGCGCCGCGCGCCGATTCCAGCTGTCGAAATGGCCAGTGCATGGCGTAGAGCAGGCCTAGGGTCTCCACCGTGCGATCGCGCAGATAGGCGCGGTTCCGCTGGAACGGCATCATCCGGCGGACGTCGACATCCCACAGATCCATGGGCGGATGTTCGTCCACGATCCAGTCGGACAGCACCTTCCCGGCGCCCCCGGCAGACTGTATGCCGATCGAGTTGAATCCCGCAGCCACAAACAGGTTGCGAACTTCCGGCGTCTCGCCGAGCAGGTAACGGTCGTCCGGGGTGAAGCTCTCGGGTCCATTGAAGAAGAGCTGGATCCCCGCCTTGCCGAGCGCCGGAACGCGGTGGACCGCTGCCTCGAGCAGAGGTTCGATGTGTTCGAGATCTTCCGGCAGCTGATCGAACGAGAAGCTCTCGGGGATGCCATTCATTCCCCAGGGCTTAGCGACAGGCTCGAACCATCCGACAAGAAGCTTCCCGGCGTCCTCTTTGAAATACGCGCACCTGTCGGCGTCGCGCAGCACGGGAAGGTGGCGCGGCAGCTCCGGGATCGCCTCCGTGACGATGTAGAAGTGTTCCGCCGCGTGCAGGGGTAACGCGACCCCAGCCTTCGCCCCGAGTTCACGCGCCCACATGCCGGCGCAGTTCACGATGACGTCCGCTTGAATATCGCCAAATGCCCCCCGCACGCCGACGGCCCTGCCGTTTTCGACGACGATCTCATCAACCTTGGCGCCTTCGATGATCCGCGCGCCGCGGCTCCGTGCGCCCTTCGCCAGCGCCTGTGTTGTGTCGATCGGATTGGTCTGGCCGTCTCTGGGCAGATGCACCGCGCCTAGGAGATCGGCGGCGTTGAGAAACGGCCACATAGCGAGCGCGCGTTCCGCGCTGACAACATCGACTTGCAGGCCAAATGAGCGCGCCATGGAGGCGCCGCGCTTCAATTCCTCCATCCGGCCATCGCTTGTGGCGACGGCAAGCGAACCGATCTGACGGAAGCCCGTCGACTGGCCGGTCTCCTTTTCAAGTGTTGTGTAGAGTTCGGTCGTATACTGCGCGAGCCTCGTCAGGTTACGGGTGGCGCGAAGCTGCCCGACCAGCCCCGCGGCATGCCACGTCGTTCCGCAGGTGAGCTGCTTTCGTTCGAGAAGCAGAACGTCGGTGCAGCCGCGCAGCGTCAGGTGATATGCGACGCTGCAGCCGACGATCCCTCCACCGACAATGACAACTTGCGCCCGCTTGGGTAGATCGGTCACCTCGCCCTCCGATGCTCAAGAGACCTTAGACCCTGTCCCGCCGCAGCGGCGTTGTCGAGCAGTGGATGCCGCCGCCATTCTTGTGCATCGCGGCGTAAGGTATGGTCGTCCAAGTCACGCCATGCCGACCAAGCGCGTCGAGCGTACGGTTGCTGGCGCCCTCGGGCATCAACAGTCGTCCAGGCGCGGTGGCTAACGAGTTGTTGATCCAGGGATCGTCCGCCGGATCGATCTCGACGAGGTGGACACCCCGCGCCTTCAGTTCCTCCATGAAGGAGAAGGGCAGGCCGAACGGGTTCACCAAAGCCAGATCCTTGTCGACCATTAGGAAGGCGACGTCGAGATGGATGTCATAGCCCGTGAGCTCAACGATCAGGAGCTCGACGCTCTGTCGCTTGAGAACCTCGGCGACCTGAAGCGCGCCGTCGCGGTTGACGCGCACGCCGACGCCGATCGCAGCCGTCGTGCTGTTGATCCAGGCGAAGCTTCCGCCCTCCATGACGCCTGTGCCTGAGATGGTGCGCAGAATCGGCACACCAATTTTGGCGAGGGTCCGAGTGGTCGCGAGCTCCTCGCCGCGACGGATGCGGGCGCCCATGCGGCAGACGATGGCGCCGCCCTTGACCATGATGAACGGGTCACGAGTGTAGCAGGATTTCAGCCGCCCGCCCTCGACGCCTTCCGCGTGAAAGACTTCGACGCCGGCAGCCTTCAGAGCCGCCACCATTGCATCGTGCTCCGCCTGCATTGCCGGCACGTCGGGCGGCGTCTCACTCTGGAAGTACCACCCCTCATCGGCATCGCCGAACGAGCCGATCTCGGGGATACGCTTGGCGGGATCGACCACCGCCATTTCGGGTCCGGGCCGGTGCACGAGAACGCTGCGGATCTGTCCGACATCGTTGTCGATCCCCCAGACCCGCCCCCAATGCCGCTCGAGCTCGGCTTCATCCTCAAACGGGGGGAGGCGGGCGCGGCGAACATCTTGACGGTCTGGGTATAGACCCAATGCGGGTTGCGATCGTTCGGCATGGCTCTCTCTAGCGTATTTCAGTCGGCGAGATGGCGCCCCGGCTTGGGCCGGCCAAGAAGGTATTCTTCGATGAGCTGACGTTAGCGCGTCGGCGAGATGATCTTCAACAACACCAATCTAATGTCCATCGAGTTCGTGAAGGACGACCCGACGACGATCACGGCGCTTCGAGCGAGACTGCCGACGGCAGAATCGCGCCCCCGTCAATGCGATTGCGCTTTGAGTTGATGTTCGCGCCAGCTCATCTGACTTGCGCAGACTGCCCATCATGAGATCGTGATCGAAGAAAGCGCCTCTGCCGGGTGTTCCTGTAAGCCGCGCCCACGCAGGCGTCCGCTTGAGCAGGACGATACCGTCTCTCTCGGCGCGGATTGCGGAGGCGAACTATGCGTAGATCCATTTCGAAGGCGACCATCACGGCGCTTATCGCTTCGGTGATGACGCTTTGCCTGACCAGTCCATCCTCTGCCTTTGGCGGATTCCATGGAGGCTTCGGTGGCTTTCATGGAGGCGTCGGTAGCTTTCGCCCCGGGTTTGGCGGATTTCATCCCGGTTTCGGCGGATTCCGGCCCGGATTCCGGCCTGGCTTCGCAGGCTTCCATCCCGGCTTCGCCGGCCGGCGCGTTTTCTTCCACCGCGGTTTCTTCCGCAATGGCGTCTGGATCAATGGTTGGTGGGGTCCCGCAGTCGTCGCGGGCGCGTGGTGGGGAGGCTCCGACGGTTGCTGGACCTACAGGCCTGTGTACGACGCTGTCGGCAACTATTTGGGATATAGCTACGTCAATATCTGTTCATGAGCGCTTTTAAGCTCTGAACGGACGAAAGCGGAGACTTTCTGGTCCTAGAATTTGCCGAACGGCCTGGTCGTCGCTCAAGTTTTTCGCCTGAGGCGCTCGACCTGGTTGGGAAGCCATGAGCGAGCGCTTGCCGGCGCCCTCGGTCTCCGCGCCTTGCGAGGCTGCCTCCGTTCCATTAACTGGCGCGTCGCAGCGACCCGCGGCGCGCCGCGTGGGAAAGCGCGCGTACCTCGTAATGCGAAGGCCGAATGACTTCAGGACGTCAACTGCGCCGCCTGACTACGCCAGACAATCTCGTCGAGGCGGGGCTGGTCGAGCGGGAACGGCTCGAGGAGCTTGAAGCGGTCGCCGAGCGCTATGCGGTCGGGCTTACGCCGGCGCTGGCCGACCTCATCGACCCAAGCGATCCCTTAGACCCGATCGCGCGTCAGTTTGTGCCCGACGCGCGAGAGCTCATTCGCGACCCCGCGGAGCGAGACGACCCGATCGGCGACGACGCCATGAGCCCGGTCAAGGGGCTCGTGCATCGTTACCCCGACCGGGTCTTGATCAAGCTGGTTGCGGTTTGCGCGGTCTATTGCCGATTCTGCTTTCGGCGCGAGCGTGTCGGGCCCGGCTCGGGGACGCTGAGCGCCGCCGACTTCGCCGCCGCGGTCGAGTACGTGCGCGAACGCCCAGGCATCTGGGAGGTGATCCTGACTGGCGGCGATCCCTTGACCCTTTCGCCGCGCCGGATCGCCGAAGTGACCGAGGCGCTTGCGGCGATCGACCACGTCAAGGTGCTGCGCTGGCACACGCGCCTCCCCGTCGCCGCTCCGGAGCGGGTGACAAGGGCGGTAGCGCGCGCTCTGATGGCCGAAGGCAAGACGACGGTAGTGGCGGTGCACGCCAACCATCCGCGCGAACTGACGGACAATGCCCGCTCCGCCTGTCGCCGCCTAGCGGCTGCGGGAGCAATGCTAGTCAGTCAGAGCGTTCTCCTGAAGGGCGTCAACGACGATCCGGAAACGCTCATCGAGCTGATGCGCGCCTTCGTAGAAGCGGGAGTGAAGCCTTATTACCTGCATCACGGCGATCTTGCCCCCGGCACTTCGCACTGGCGGGTGCCGATCGCCAGGGGGCAGGAACTGATGCGGCTCATGCGCGCCCGTCTCTCCGGGCTCGCGACGCCGACCTACATGCTTGATATTCCGGGCGGCCACGGCAAGGCGCCGATCGGTCCGCAATGGATTCATTGCGGCGAAGGCGGAGAGCACGTGGTCACCGACCCTCACGGAATTGAGCACGCCTACACAGACCGCCTGGAGCAGACAGCTAGCGTTGGCCCACCCTATTCATCCGTGCGGGCGCACGCGAAGCTATCAAGGTCCGACGAACTGCAATAGCGTTGGGTCGTTGCCTTCGGTGACGCTCCTCGCCACGCTGCCTGCGGCAATGGGGTAGAGGATTATGAATCCCGCGGCATAGGCCACCAAAACGGCCAATAGAGCGATAGTTCTAATGGTTGGCGCACGGGGCGTCGCGGGCGCATAGGGATAGCGATCGTCAAACTGGGCCGGCGTCTCGAAACGGGTCATGTCACGATCTCCTCTTGAGCTGTCTCCTCTTGAATGGGCAAGCGCCGCAGGATTGAACTGAAGGCAAAGCTAGTGAAGCGTCTTGGCTCATGCCTACGGGACGAGGAACGGCATCTCGCTCGAGGGTGCAGTAGCCGTTGGCGCCGCACGGCGCCGTGACGCAGCTCACAGCTCGATTAAGCGGACGTGGTTGGCGCGCGACGAACTGGATTGATCGACCCGCCGCCGACAAACAGTCGCTGCTCGCGCCTGCTCACGTTCGCCGGAGCCAAGAGCTCATTTGATTTCCGGCAGCGTGATCTGATGAAGATGGCTTAACTCAAGGCCCCAAATACGTTAGAGCGTAACACCGTGAGCCACGATGATATTCGCCTTGTTTGCCTCACGATATTTTGAGCGGAACTCAAGTCGAGGAAGAAGTGGTTCCTTCGATTAGCCGGACATTCGCCACGAATAAATCAGAGACCGCCGTTGTTTTGGTTGTACGCGCCGCGGCGGGAGGTCACAATTGGAGTCTCTATGAGCCAGTCCGCCAAGCTTGTTTCGCTGGCGACTGCGGTCCCGCCTTACGTCTTGAGGCAGTCCGACGTCGCGGCGGCCGCAAACAAGAGTTTTGCCGGACGCTACGACGATTTCGAGCGCGTTGCGCGAGTTTTCAAAAGCTCGGGAATTCGCCAGCGGCACGCGGTGCGCCCAATCGATTGGTATCTTACCCCGGTGGGCTGGCCGGAGCGCACGAGCGCCTATCTTGACGGAGCATGCCAACTCTTTGTCGAGGCGGCGAAACGCGCTCTCGACGCCGCCGAACTTGACGCCTCCGAGGTCGACACCATCGTCACGATCTCATCGACCGGGATCGCGACGCCTAGTCTCGAAGCGCGGGTAGCCGGGCGTTTGGGGTTTCGCCCTGATGTCGAGCGGGTTCCCGTCTTCGGACTTGGCTGCGCCGGCGGCGTCTCCGGCTTCTCCATCGCATCCCGCCTCGCCTGCTCGCGCCCAGGCAGCATTGTCTTGCTCGTCGCGGTCGAGGTTTGCACTCTCGCCTTCCGGCTCGACGAACTGACCAAGGCAAACGTCGTCGCAACGGCGTTGTTCGGCGATGGCGCGGCCGCTTGCGTGCTTAGAGCCTACGAAGGCGGCGCCGCCGCGGTTGAGATGAGCGGTCAGCATACCTGGCCTGACACGCTCGACATCATGGGTTGGAAAATCGATCCGCAAGGCTTCGGCGTGATCTTTGACCGGGATATCCCGCCATTCACGCAACAGCATATCGCGCCAGCCATTGCCGGTATTTTGGCCCGCGGAGGATTGGTTGTCGAAGATGTCGATCGTTTCGCCTGTCATCCAGGCGGCTCGAAGGTCATCGCGGCGCTCGAACTCGCATTGTCGCTCGAGCAGGGCTCTCTCGACCATGAACGCGCCGTCCTGGCGGAGTACGGCAACATGTCGGCCCCGACTGTGCTCTTCGTGCTGGAGCGCATCATGCGCGACGGCATGCCTTCGCGCACATTGCTTACTGCGATGGGGCCTGGTTTCACCTCGAGTTGCGTTTCGCTGAAGAGAGCCGCGTGACCCTTGCCGCCCTCCTTCTCGGAGTGGTGACCGCGGAACGACTCGCCGAACTTTATCTCGCGCGTCGCAATACGGCGGCCCTGCTCGCGCAGGGCGCCGTCGAGGTTGCTCCCGAGCACTATCCGGCAATTGTGCTGATGCACGCCCTGTGGCTGGGCAGCCTGTGGATCTTCGGCGCGGCACGGGCGGTTGCCCCGATCTGGCTTGCGATCTTTCTATCGCTCCAGGTTCTGCGCGTTTGGGTTCTCATGACGCTTGGTCCTCGTTGGACCACGCGCATCATCCTCCTTCCGGGCGCCCCGCTGGCGACGAATGGCCCTTACCGCTTTCTCTCGCACCCGAACTACCTCGTCGTTGTCGGAGAGATCGCCGCCCTACCCCTTTGCCTCGGCCTGCCTTGGCTTGCTTTGATCTTCTCCGCGGCGAATGCGATCCTGCTATCGGTCCGGATCCGCGCTGAGAACCTCGCCCTGCACGCATCACGCCATGTCGAACGCGCCTGAGCGCAACGCCTCCGTCGCCGTGTCAGTCTCGACGTCGATCGGCTTTGCGATGATGTGCGTCGGCATGTTCATGGCGATCCTCGACGTGCAAGTCGTGGCGACCTCATTGCCGACGATCCAGAGCGCGCTGGATATCCCCCCCGACCAGATGAGCTGGGTGCAAACCGCCTATCTCATCGCGGAAGTTGTCGCGATCCCGCTGACTGGCTTGCTCACGCGCTTGCTCAGCATGTGCTGGTTGTTCGTACTGTCCATTTTCATCTTTACGCTGGCTTCGGTGGGGTGCGCGGCGAGCGAGCATTTCTCCGTCCTGATCGCTTGGCGGGTTTTGCAGGGCTTTTCCGGGGGCACGTTGATCCCGAGCGTCTTTTCGGCGGTGTTCCTCCTATTCCCGTTAGCGCGACAGGGCGCCGCGACGACATTCGCCGGCGTGCTGGCGGTGCTAGCGCCGACCGTTGGACCCATTGTCGGCGGTTGGATTACCGAGACTTATTCCTGGCACTGGCTGTTCTTGGTCAATGTCGCGCCTGGGATTGTTTCGGCGGGTTTCGCAGGGTTCCTGTTGCCAAAAGAGCCTATGCGATTGAGCGAGGCCCGCACACTCGATGGGCTGTCGTTACTCCTGTTGGCGATTGCGCTTGCGGCGCTGGAGATAGCGCTCAAGGAAGCGCCGACGCGAGGCTGGATCTCAGGCCTCGTAATGGGTCTGTTGGCGATGACCTTTTTAAGCTCAGTCGGCTTTGTCAGGCGCACGCTCGAGGCGCCTCGCCCGATCGTGGCGCTCAGGACTTTCGCCGACCGAAGCTTCGCGATCGGTTGTGTTCTCAGCTTCGTGCTGGGGATCGGCCTGTTCGGCTCTGTTTATCTCATGCCGATTTTTCTAGCCTTCGTCAGAGGCCATAACGCTCTGGAGATCGGTAAGACCATGCTGGTTACGGGCGTGACGCAGCTCTTGACGGCGCCGATCGCTGTTGCGCTCGAACAGCGGGTCAACGCGCGGCTCCTGACGTTCCTTGGATTCGCGGTGTTTGGGGTGGGCCTGGGCTTGAGCGGACTGCAGACTCCGGAGACCGATTTTGACACGATGTTTTGGCCGCAGGTCATTCGCGGACTCGCAATCATGTTTTGTTTGCTTCCGCCCACTCGGCTAGCGCTTGGACATCTGGCGGCGAGCCGCGTGCCTGACGCGAGCGGCCTGTTCAATCTCATGCGAAATCTCGGCGGCGCCATAGGGCTCGCGATGATCGACACCGTGATCTACACCCGCTCGCCTGCGCTTGGGACAGCATTGACTGAGAGGTTGCAGGCGGGCGACGTTGGCGTCGCGAAGTTTGTCGGCATACCCCTCGACATGTTCATGAACCGCCCGACTGGCCCGCTCGAGGGCCCGGCGCTCACGATGGTGCAATCGCTTGTCAAAAAGGCGGCGTTGGTTCAGGCCATCAACGAGGCCTGGATCATGATCGCCGTCTTGACCTTTGGCGCCCTGCTCTGTGTGCCCTTCGCCAAGGCCTCGCCGCGGACGGGATAGGGTCGGTTCAACCTTCAGACGGATCTAAGAAGCAGACCCAAGAGCGACGCCGATGCGCTTGATTTCCCAATCGAGCGGGACGCCGCTCGTCTCCAGCACCCGGCGGCGCACCTCCTCGCCGAGAGCCTCGAGATCAGCCGCGGTCGCGGTCCCAAGATTGATGAGAAAGTTGCAGTGCATGGTGGACACTTGGGCACCGCCAAGCTGCAAGCCGCGGCATCCGGCCTTGTCGATCAATTCCCATGCCTTCATGCCCGGCGGGTTCTTGAACGTCGAGCCGCCGGTCTTCTCGCGGATCGGTTGGGACGTTTCGCGCGCGCGAGTGATCCGCTCCATCTCGGCTTCGATCGCTTTGGGCTCGCCGGGGCGGCCCTGAAACGTTGCGCCGATGAACACGACGTCGTCCGGCGCCAAGCTGTGGCGATACGAGAAACCCATCTCCGCATTCGAAAAGACATGACCAGCGCCTGTCCGGTCGATCCCGCGGGCTTCGATGAGCGCGTCCTTGACCTCGCCGCCATGCGCGCCCGCGTTCATGATCAAAGCGCCGCCGATTGCGCCGGGCACCCCACGCAGGAACGCTAAGCCGTCGACGCCCGCTATCGCGGCGGCCTTCGCCACGTACTGGTCCGGCGTCGCCGCTCCGACAGCGATGCGGAAGCCTTCCATGATTTCGACCGAGCCAAATGCGCGGCCGCCAAGCCTTATGGCGAGGCCGGGTATTCCGCCGTTGCGAACGATAAGATTGGAGCCGAGGCCAATCGTCGTGACCTGAACCTCGCGCGGCAAGGCGGACAGGACATAGGCGAGATCGTCCCCATCGGCGGGAGAAAACAGGGCCTCGGCCGGACCCCCGACCCGAAACCACGTCGCCTCCGCAATCGGCGCATCGGCGACGAGCCGCCCGCGGAGCTTCGGAGCCCGTGCCATCACTTCGTCGACGAGGCGGGGCATCGGCGACCGTCAGGCCGTGTCGAGCGCGGCGAGTTCGCCGGGCAGCGCATAGGCCCATTGGGTGATCGATCCGGCGCCGAGGCAAATGACATAGTCACCCGGCTTTGCCAGTGAGCGCACCATAGGCGCCAACTTCTCGGGCGAAGGCAGCATCAGCGCGTGGCGATGGCCGTGCGCGGCGATGGCTGTGGCGAGCGCCGCCTTGTCGGCGCCTTCGATCGGCGGTTCGCCGGCCGGATAGACGTCGGCGACGATGACAGTGTCGGCGTCGTTGAAGCAGGTGGCGAATGCGTCGAACAGCGACGCGAGGCGGGTGAAGCGATGCGGCTGCACGACTGCGATCACCTTAGCCTCGGTCGCCGCTCGCGCGGCTCTTAGCACTGCGGCGATTTCGACCGGATGGTGGCCATAGTCGTCAAAGATGGAGACGCCCTTCCATTCACCTGTGCGAGTGAAGCGCCGGCGGACGCCGCCAAACCCAGCGATCGCCTTGCGGATCACATCCACCGGCGCGCCGAGTTCGTGCGCGACGGCGATCGCCGCGGTGGCGTTGAGCGCGTTGTGCCGGCCAGGCATGGGCAGCGCGAGATCATCGATGAAGGTCGCGCGCCCTGTCGCCCGGTCGCGGATCAGAACCGAAAATCGAGTGACGCCGCCGGTCAGGCTGACGTCCATCAGCCGCACGTCGGCCTGCGGGTTTTCGCCGTAGGTCAGAATTCGGCGGTCTTCGATCCGGCCGACCAGCTCCTGTACGGTCGGATGATCGATGCACATGACGGAGAAGCCGTAGAAGGGGAGGTTCCCGACCAGCGCCAGGAACGCGTCCTTAATCGCATCAAAGGTCTTGAAGTGGTCGAGGTGCTCGGGATCGATGTTCGTGACGACGGCGATGTCGGCGGGGAGCTTAAGGAACGTGCCGTCGCTTTCGTCGGCCTCGACCACCATCCAATCGCCTGCCCCAAGGCGCGCATTCGTGTCGTAGGCGTTGATGATGCCGCCATTGATCACCGTCGGATCAAGGCCGGCGGCGTCGAGCAGCGTAGCCACGAGCGAAGTCGTCGTCGTCTTACCATGCGTTCCGGACACTGCCACGCATTGCTTGAGCCGCATGAGCTCGGCGAGCATCTCGGCGCGGCGGACCACGGGGATGCGTCGCGAGCGCGCCGCGACGACCTCGGGATTGTCCCGCTTGACCGCGGACGAAACGACGACGACCGCGGCGACGCCAAGGTTAGCCTTGTCGTGGCCGATAGAGATGGTCGCGCCTTGCTCGCGCAGGCGTTTGACGCTGGCGTTGTCGCTAAGGTCCGACCCCTGGACCTGATGGCCAAGGTTGAGAAGCACCTCGGCGATGCCAGACATGCCGATGCCGCCAATGCCGACGAAGTGGATGGGGCCGATCTGGTTCGGCAGTTTCATGCTCTCAAACCCTCACAAGCCCTGTGACCCCGGGCCGTATAGCGCTCGACCGCATAAGACGATTCTGATGATTTAGGAAATGGAAGGCCCTACCCCTCACAGGATCGAGCGGTCTATGGCCGTTTCCGCCTCGGCGACGCTCTCCGGCCGCCCGACATGCACCCAAAGGCCATCGAGGCGAACGCCGTAGAGCCGACCCTTCGCCGCCGCAGCGTGAAAGAAGGGCGCGAGGCGAAAAACTTCCGCCGTCTCGCTCGCGAACAGTTGCGGCTTGACGATCCCAACGCCGGTGTAGACGAAGGGCGCGACATGACGGGGCTCACGCGGCTGAAGCCGTCCGTCATGGGTCATCACGAAATCGCCGGGCCAATCGACGCCGACCGCTCCGGCGCCGGCCGCGACCAACAGGAGGATGTCCATCGTCTCTGGATCGAAGCTACGGGCCAGGCGGGCAATGTTTGAACGCGGGCCCTCGATCCAGAATGCGTCGGTGTTGCAGATCAGGAACGGGTCGTCGCCGATCAATGGTAGCGCGCGCTTGATGCCCCCGCCCTGATCGAGCAACTTGGCCCGTTCGTCCGAGATGAGAACCTTCGGCGCGCGGCGCCTGGTTAAATGCACCTCGATCTGATCGGCAAGCCAGTGCACGTTGACAATCGCCCGCTTGACGCCGTTCTCGGCCAGGCGATCGAGGCAATAGTCGATCAGCGTGCGGCCATGAACCTCGATAAGCGGTTTGGGCAGCGTCTCGGTGATCGGCCGCATGCGCATCCCCAATCCGGCGGCGAACACCATGGCCGTCTTGGGAACGGGCAGGCTCATCAGGCCTCAGCGATCAGTCTTCAGGGTCGGCATTGACCGGCAGTGGGCCGAGCGCCCGCGGCAGATGATTCTGATACCAGACTGCTAGCGGCTTAAGCAACGGATGGGCGAGATTGCGTGCGAGATAGCGCTCGATCCGCGGCAGGTGGCGGAGGTACTCAGGCTTGTGATCGCGTTTGTCGAGTTCGAGCGAACAGGCCGAGGATCTTTGTCGCGCGCTGGGCGCCCATCGCGGCGTAGGCGGCGGCGAACGTCTGTGCGTCGAAGCCCGGGTCAGCCGCAGTTCTGCGCCGCATGTACAAGGCGGCCAGACGCATCTCGAGATCCTCCGGCACGTCGACGCGCGCGTCCTGCAACAGCGAAGCGACGTCGTATGCAGGCGGCCCGATCACCGCGTCCTGAAAGTCGATAAGCCCGATCCGCTCAAGCCCCTGACGGTCCGCCAGCCAATGCAGGTTGGGAGAATGATAGTCGCGCAGCGTCCAGGTCGTGGGCCGATCAAGGATCGGTTGAAGCAACTCGCGCCACATCGCCAGGAACTGCATGCGCGCCCCCGACGGGGGGAGCCGAGCGACCGTGGGCGCGTACCAGTCGAGCGCCAGCTCGACCTCAACCAGCATCGCTTCGACATCATAGACCGGCGGTTCGTAGGATTCATCGCCGACCGATAAGATCGGTGGCAAGTCGCGTCCATGCAGATCGGCCAGGAGAGCGATCGCCGGCGCATAGCGCGCGCCGTCCGGGACGCCGTTTTCAGCGATGGTCGCTGAGCCGAAGTCCTCGATCAGCGCCAGCCCTTCGTCAACCCTGTAGGCGATGATGGCCGGCGCCGAGTAACCGAGAGCGCGCAATCCCTCGTCCATGGCGATGAAAGCGCGCATGTCCGGCGACAACTTGGCGATCGCCGCGTAGGGCTTGCCAAAGCGCAGAATAGGACCGTCCGGGCGAGGTGGAGAAATCATCAATATCGCGGTCTCGCCAGTCGGCTTGGTCAGCCGCTCATAGGCCCGAACGGATGCGTCGCCTTGCAGAAACTCGCGGCTTGCCTCGCTCCAACCGGAGCCGTCAAGTAGCCTCGCCACGCCAAGAGCCAGCGACAAGCGCGAGCGGATCGCGCCGAATCCACGCAAAGTCACCAGGCGAAAATCGGAACCGCGCTTGGCTTCGAACCGAATGCTGACCTCAAGCCGGTCGGCGGGGAGCGCCTGCGTGATCTTCTCCGGCCACTCGACGATCGTTATGGCGCCGGCTATCGCCTCGTCCCAGCCGAGATTGGCGAGCTCGGTCGGGCCCCGCAGCCGATAGAAATCGGCGTGGACCACCGGCCCGCGCGGAGCCTCATAAACTTGCATCAGGGTGAAGGTCGGGCTCGGCGCCTCGAGTTCCGGCGCTTCGGCGAGCGCCCGAAGAAGACCACGGGCGAAAGCCGTTTTGCCCGCGCCGAGATCGCCAGTCAGAGCAACGAAGTCGCCAGGCTCGAGCCACGCCGCCTGCGATGCGGCGATGGTCAAAGTCGCCGCCTCGTCCGGCGCCTCGAAGCTCCAAACGCCCTCTTCTTCCCTCACGCCGGCGAGACCGTTCATATCCTCTACTGGACGGCTTGCGTCTTGGGCTGCGCTGCGGCTTGCGGGCCCGGCGACGACGACGCCATTGGGTCGATCGGGAAAGATGCAGGTGACCGTCGTACCCTCGCGAGGCGCCGTGTCGATCAGGACTCGTCCCTCATGCAATTCGACCATTGCTCTCACGATCGATAGGCCGAGGCCCGGTCCGCGATGTCGCGAGCCGTTGGGAAAAGTCTCGAATCGCTCGAATACGCGGTCGATCATCTCGGGAGGAATGCCGCGGCCGCGATCGCTGACCTTGAACACGATCTCCGGCCCACGCCGCATCGCAGCCAGCGTCACCGTCTGGCCCGCCTCCGAATAGTTGATCGCGTTGGAGAGAAGATTGAACAAGACCTGACGCACCCGTCGGCCATCGGCGTGCAGCGATCCCACTCCGTCGGTCATGACGATGCGCAATTCGATCGCCGCCTCGCTCAAGCGATCCTGCACGCCCGCCGCCGCAGCCTTCATCGCCTCGGCGACGTCAACATCCTCGAGCTTGAGCTCCAGGGCCCCGGCGTCCATCGAGGCTAGATCGAGAATGTCGTCGATGATGGCGAGCAGCGCATGCGACGAATCGGTAATGAACCCCGCATATTCGACCTGCTTCGGATTGAGCGGGCCAACACCTCCGCCCGCAAGCAGCTGGGTAAAGCCGATAATGTTGGTGAGCGGCGTGCGCAGTTCATAGGAAACGTGATTGACGAAATCGTTGCGTAGCTTTTCCGCCGCTATCAGCGCTTGGTTGCGCTCCGTCAGCGCCCGCTCGATGTTGACGCCCGCAGTCACGTCGAGCGACGTCATGAGCGTCGCCCCGTCCGGCAAGGGCAAGGCGGCGCAATCAAGGATCAACCCGTCCGTTCGCTCGATCCTCGCTGTCCGGCTCTTGCGGTGCTCGGGAAGATCGACAATCGCTGTCCTCAGCTCGTCGAACAGCCCCGGAGCGCCGCACAGCGGTTTGCAGGCTCGCGCGATCTCATCGATGTGCGGACGATCACGCAACGCGGCCGGATCGAATCGCCAAAGCTCCGCGAAGGCCGGGTTGAACAGCTTCATGCGTCCGTCCGCGCCGAACGTCGCCACCCCTTCCTTGAGCGCGTCGAGCGTCTCGCCCTGCACATTGGTGAGCGCGGTGACTTGGGAAGCGAGCGCATAGCTCTGCGTTGCATCGTCATAGAGATATGTGACGCCGCCTTTCGGATTGGGGCTCATGACGACGCGCAGCGCCCGGCCGTCCGGCAGATACCACACGGATTCGCTGGGCTCGATCGCCTGGTAAGCGTTTAATTGCTGCGCTTTCCATGCGCGGAAGTCCACCTGTTCGGGCAATTGCCGCTTGGCGCGCAGCCGATCAAGGATCTCGCCGTCGCTGGGCCCTTGGTCGAGAAAAGCCGGCTCCAGCGACCAAATCTGCCGGTAGGCCGCGTTGTACAGCGTCAGCCGCTTGGACTTGTCGAAGATCGCAACCGCCGTCGACAGCCGATCGATCATACGCGAATAATCGTCGTCATTGCGCTCCATTTCCGCTTTCAGCGCCACGATTTCAGAAACGTCGCGAGCGACGCCTGCGGAACCAACCTGCGTGACTGCCTCGACGGCGTCGAAGGTTCTGCGCTCACCGGCGACGACCGCCGATGCCCGGCGCTTCCACGCGCCTGACTCCTTGAGCGCCGCTGTCGCTTCGCGGCGCACTGTGGAATCGAATATTTCGCCGCCGCCGTCGATCGCCGCCGCCGCGTCAGGGGCGTCAACGGCATGCGCGTAGGCCGCGTTGCACCAGACGGTCCTGCCCATTGCGTCGCGGGTCCATGCCGGCATTTCCGCAGTTTCGAGCGCGCGGCGCAAGCCGTCCAGGGCGCCCTCGGCTTCAGCGAACGAATCGCGTAATTGCGCCAACTGAAGACGCTCGCCTGAGACGTCGCGGATGCGCATGATTGCGCTGCCGGATACCGGGCGCCCGTCGAGCTCGAGATGGCGGCCGCGCAAGCTGACCACGGCGGCGGCGAAGGCTTCGCCGCGGGTGAGCAATCGCTCCGTCGCCTGTTCGATCTTGGCCGCCTGGGCAGTGTTGAGCCACGAGCCAAAGGCGAGCACGCGCGACGACAGCGGAGAATCGGCGACGAGCGCGAAGTCGCCCTCGATCGTCGGTTCCGCGTCGGGACGATCCCAGGAGATTAGGATTTGCGGCTCACCGCGCAACATCAGCGCCGCACGGTCGAGTTTGCCGTTGGTTCGCGCGAGCTCCGTCTCGAGCTCGAGAACTCGGCGGGTCCATATCCGGCGGCCAACCAGATGAAGGACCGCGATGATTGTCGCCAGCAGCATCAGCGACAGGATGACGAGCCCGACAACATTGGCCTGGACAGAGGCCATGTCGAACGCCAGCCGAGCCGGCGCCGCCAGGGACTGTGAGAGATTCTGCGCACAAGCGAGCGGGACCGCAAGCAGGGAAAGCGCCAAACCGGCGGGCAACCGGACGGCGACCGGCCAGTCGAGCCGTCGCGCCCGTCCGCCGATTCCGGAGCGCTTTCCTCCGCTCAACCCCCGCAACGAATGGCCTCCTCGAGAGTCCGACGCCGATGATCTGGGTCGGCCAGGTGGTCGGCTGACCCTTTCCCTCCGCCAAGAAGGTCCGAATCAGGCCCACACCAGGATTACGAAATGTTTGCCGCAAAGTCGTTAACCATGGAGGAGCGAGGCGCGAAGGAGTTGATTGACCCCGGCGCTAGCCCTCGTGGTGATGAGGGCGATGAACGGCAAAATGTGCCAGTTATGGCCTTACGCCGCTGGCGGCGGATCCATTTTGTTTAAATTTGTTATGCTCGGGGGTTATCGCACGAGCCCAAGGATGTCCTTGATCGCGTCCATATTCGGACGCGCGATGGCGCGGGCCTTCTCTGCCCCATCCGCCAGGACCTTGTTCGTATAGGCCGGATCGGCGGCAAGGCGCAGCATCTCGCCGCGAATGGGAGCGAGTTTGTCGATCGTAAGGTCGGCCAGCGCGGTCTTGAAGGTAGAGAACTGGCTGCCGCCGAAACGTTTGAGCACATCGGCCTTTGTCTCGTCGTTCAAGGCGGCGAAGATCCCAACCAGATTGTCGGCTTCCGGGCGTCGCGCGAGGCCCTCGACCTCGATCGGCAGCGGCTCGGGGTCGGTTTTGGCCCGGCGAATCTTCTGCGCGATTGTGTCCGCATCATCGGTGAGCGCGATGTAAGCGTTCTCCGAGGTGTCGGACTTCGACATTTTCTTCGCGCCATCGCGGAGGCTCATGACCCTGGTGGCCGGCCCCTGGATCAGCGGTTCTGGCAAGGGAAAATAGGCGTCGCCGTGACCGTGAGCGGCGATCGGTGCGCTGAAATCATTATTGAACTTCTGGGCGATGTCGCGCGCCAGCTCCAAATGCTGCTTCTGATCATCACCGACCGGAACGTGAGTCGCGCGATAGACGAGAATGTCAGCGGCCATCAGCACCGGATAGTTGTAGAGCCCGATCGACGCGTTCTCTCGGTCCTTGCCGGCTTTCTCCTTGAACTGCGTCATTCGGTTGAGCCAGCCGAGCCGCGCCACGCAGTCGAACACCCATGTCAGTTCTGCATGCTCGCCGACCCGGCTCTGGTTGAACACGATATTGGCTTTCGGGTCGATGCCGCAGGCAAGGAACGCGGCAGTCACCTCGCGCGTCGTGCGGGCAAGCTGCTCCGGCTCGTGGGGCATCGTCATCGCATGCAGATCGACGACGCAATAGATGCATGGATGCGTCTTCTGCATCTCAACGAAGCGCTTGATCGCGCCGAGATAATTGCCGAGGTGTAGATTGCCTGTCGGCTGAACGCCGGAAAACACGCGCTCGGGAAACTTCGCCATTGTTTTCGCTTGAGGTTGGGGGAAGGCCGCCCTTATGGCAACGGGGGCGGGGCCGCGCAAGTGCGGAACGCTGCCGATCAGACGGCCGGTTCGCCATCGCCCACGTTAAGATCAACCATGATCTCGGCGGCAAGCCGCTCGATAGCCCTACGCAATTCCTCAAGTTCGAGGCCGTCGGGGACGCTGAGGCGGGCGGTCGCTCGAAACATCTCGACGCCAGTGAACGGTTCGCCTTCGAGACCGCTGGTAAACTCTTCAATGTTGACGCCGAGGCGGGTGAGCGCCTGCGTCACATCGCGCACGATCCCAGGCCGCTCTTTGCCAATGATCTCCAGCCTGACCAAGCGCGCCGATTTTAGGGCCTCCGCCACTACGCCGCGCTCGACCGAGACGCGTAGGCCTGACGGCGCGAGCTTCGCCAGAGCTGAACTCGAGCGCGATGAAGTTTTCGTCTGGAATCCGAACCAGCACCACGCCGGCAAATTTGCCGGCGAGCCGCACCGAGCGGCTTTCAAGCCAGGTCCCGCCGAAGTCGGCAACCTTCTCCGAAACCGCGTTGACGAGCCCCGGCCTGTCGTCGCCGACGAAGGTCAGAACGAGGGAGGTCGTCATGTGCGAGGTCCTCAATTTATGAGTTGGCTTCCTCTTCGGTCTTTCTCCGTGTCCGTTCAAGCGAGCCGTGATCGGCCCACGTCTTCTCGACGTCATCGCGGCCGATGAGAACGTCGGGGATCTACGGGGTGGCGAGAGGCCCGCGGACGCGCAATCAGGAGAAAAAGAATTTGACAATGCCTTGACGGAATTACGGCCGGCCATTGTTGTTTTTCAGAAATAAGTATTAGCCACCGTGGGTCAAGGGTCGGGATGTCGGCTGTCAGCGGCCGGTGGTTCTGACCGTCGGCGGAACCGCAGAATGGGCCGAAGACGAAGCCCCGCAAGGAGACGCTGGCGGTCCGTCAGGCAGAGGAAAGCGACTCGCAAATAGCGCCGCAAACCATTGAAAAGGCTCGAAATGGATTCGCCAAAACCCAATCCGCCGGGCCGCTCGAGCCTCCGGGACGGCGAGGATCAATCAGGCGCGGTGGGCATCACCGAGACGTCGCCCGAAAGCATCCTCACAAGATGAACCGGCTCAGGTCCGCGTTGGCCGCGAGGTCGCCGATATGGCGCTCGACGAAATCCGCGTCGATGCGAACCTTTTCGCCGTTCCGGTCGGCGGCGGTGAAGCTCACGTCGTCAAGCACGCGCTCCATCACCGTCTGCAGTCGGCGCGCGCCAATATTCTCGACCGATCCGTTGACCTTGGCGGCGATGCGGGCGATCGCTGCCACCGAATCATCGGTAAACTCGAGGTCGAGGCCTTCGGTTTGCATCAGCGCCACATATTGCTTGATCAGGCTCGCCTCGGTGTCGGTCAGAATGCGCTTGAAGTCGTCCTCGGTCAGCGACTTGAGCTCGACCCGGATCGGCAAACGACCCTGTAGCTCCGGCAAGAGGTCCGAGGGCTTGGCGATGTGGAAGGCGCCAGAAGCCACGAACAGGATGTGATCCGTCTTGACCGCGCCGTGCTTGGTGGCGACCGTCGTGCCTTCGATCAGCGGCAAAAGGTCGCGCTGCACGCCCTCGCGCGAGACGTCGGCGCCCCGCGGTTTTCGCGGGCGCAGATCTTGTCGATCTCGTCAAGGAAGACGATGCCGTTGCTCTCAACCTCGGCCACCGCGTCGCGAACAACCGCGTCCTGATCGAGCAGTTTCTCGGCCTCAGCCGCCACCAGCGGCTCGTGCGCCTCCTCGACCTTCATCCGTTTTGCCTTCGTGCGCTGGCTCTTGCCAAAAATGTCGCCGAGATTGATCGCACCAATCGAAGCTCCGGGCATGTTCGGCAGCTCGAACATTGGCATGCCGGAGCCGCTCTGCGGCAATTCGACCTCGATCTCTTTGTCGTTGAGTTCGCCCGCGCGAAGCTTGCGGCGAAACGCATCGCGGGTGCCTGGGGATGAGGTCGAGCCGACCAGCGCATCAAGCACCCGCTCCTCCGCCTCAAGCTCCGCCTTGGCTTCGATATCCTTGCGCTTGCGGCTCTTGACCAGGGCGATGGAAATCTCGACCAGATCACGGATGATCTGCTCGACGTCGCGCCCGACATAACCGACCTCGGTGAACTTCGTCGCCTCGACCTTGAGAAACGGCGCTCCGGCAAGCTTGGCGAGGCGGCGCGCAATCTCGGTCTTCCCGCAGCCAGTCGGCCCGATCATCAGGATGTTCTTCGGCATCACCTCCTCGCGCATTGGCGAGGTCAGCCGCAACCGACGCCATCGGTTGCGCAAAGCGATGGCGACGGCGCGCTTGGCGTCGGCCTGACCGACGATATAGCGGTCGAGCTCAGAGACGATTTCGCGAGGCGAGAGATCCGACATGAGGCTCAGAGGCTTTCGACGATCAGGTTGAAATTGGTGTAGACGCAGATCTCGCCCGCGATGCGCATCGAGCGGCGCACGATTTCGTCAGCATCGAGTTGCATCGGCATCAGAGCGCGGGCGGCGGCGAGCGCGTAATTGCCGCCCGAGCCGATCGCGGTCGCCGAGCCGAACTCGTCCTCCTCGGGCTCCAGCACGTCGCCTGAGCCTGATAGGGTGAAGCCCGTGCTCTTGTCGGCGACGATGAGCATCGCCTCCAGGCGGCGCAAGTAACGATCAGTGCGCCAGTCCTTGGCCAGTTCGACGCAAGCGCGCGCGAGCTGGCCGGGATATTGCTCGAGCTTGGCCTCAAGCCGTTCGAACAAAGTGAAGGCGTCGGCGGTCGCGCCGGCGAAGCCTGCGATGACGTCCCCCTTGGCGAGGCGACGAACCTTGCGGGCATTGGATTTGACGACGGTCTGGCCCATGCTGACCTGTCCATCGCCGCCGATGACGACCTTTCCGCCTTTGCGCACCATCAAGATGGTCGTCGCATGCCACACGGGCGAGCGGGCGGTTTCGTCAGTCATGGGCGCTCAATCCTCGTTCCTTAGGGCGAACGCAGGATGTATGGGCGGGAGCTTCGCGGCGCAAGAGAGCGCGCAACGGCGAAAGGCGCAAAGGCCGGCTCGGCAGCCTCGAGTCAATTCAAGGCGTCAATCCAAATCGGGTTGGTCCAGGCGCGCCGCCGTGGGCCGTCAATGGCGACGATCCGGAACCATTTCAACTGTGGGGGGTCACGCCAGGCCCATTTCGCGACTTCGGCGAATTCGATTGTCGCCTGAGTGAGCCCGCGTCCGACCCTGCTCAGCGCCGACGAAGCGCTGGTCACGAGCGCGATCGTATGCACCGGCGAGCATTCGACCCGCACTTCGTGTTTGGTGACCTCGACGTTGTAAATGCGCGGGCCCTGACTTCGAGTAGAACTCGCCGGCCTTCAAAGCGTCGAGGAGGGATTCGGGTTCGAGATATTCAGATTTGACCATGACGTAGCCGCCGAAGGCGTCGAGGTCGCCGTTGTGGAAGTGCGCGTCGTCGGCGGCGACCGCCATCAACCGCCGGTCTTCATTGCAGAGCTGGTCAAGAAGGTAGAACCCGTCCCCTCGATCGGTTAGGACCGCGCAGGTGTGATTGTAAACTTCGACCGCATGCGCGGCGCAGAGGGAACGCCCGTCTTCTATCGTCAATTGCGACCAGGACGGATGGGCGATCGCGACGAAGGCGCCCGCCTCCCGCGCTCGCTTCGCCAGCTCGGGCGCGGTCTCGTCCGGCGCGGCGCGAGGAAAATCGAACGGGAGTCCCGTTGCGATAATGTGCCAATATTCTCCCGCGCTCGTGCTCATGGCGTGAACCTCGGCGCCGATAAGGGTGGTGAAGTCGATCGAACGCAGCTTACGAGTGTCGGCTATTGGCCAATCGAAACGACCCAGAAAATGATCAGACACCTGCAGGAAATCATAGCCGGCCCGCTTATAGGCCTCGACGACGTCCACAGGGTTCAACGCGCCGTCCGAGAGGCTCGAATGGGCGTGAAGGTTCCCGCGCCAGAAACGGCCCGGCGTCGAGAAGGGACGGATCCGCATCGCGTCAGGTTGTCGGCTCCGGGTTGGCCGGTCAAGCAAATTTGACTGATAATCCCTGTCTTTTCTGCCAATCACAAAGAAAAACGTGCTTAGACAAATCTGTTGATGCTGCAATTCAGGCTTCGAAAGATAAGACTCTCGTCAGGAACCGCGCGCTGCTGCCGGAGGCAAGAACCCGTTGAAGCCGTCAGAATGCAGCGATGGGCGGGCCACCTCGAAAACCGCGCATCGCAGTTTATATGGAGGCGGAAAGTTCGCGGCGCACACAGCGGCTCCGCGCGCCCTGGAGGCAGAATGTCTTGGAACATGTTTTCACGTTTTGGCGCCGGTTCTGACCCGGATATCGTGAGTTTCGGCGATCTGGAGGAAGCGATTGGAACCAACGCCTGGACGGTCGTGGACGTTCGCGAGCCGCACGAATTCGCTTCAGGCCACATTCCGAACGCTCTCAACATGCCGATGTCGTCTTACGACCCCAAGGACCTCCCGCAGGGAAAGCCCGTCGTTCTCATTTGTCAGGCCGGCGGACGGTCGCGCAACGCGCTGAATAAGGCGCGGGGGATGGGGCGCGAAGACGTGAGACACTTTGCCGGAGGCATGAACGGTTGGCGTTCGCACAACGGACCGGTGACACTTTGAAACGGTCAGGGCTTCCCCGTCATTTGGGCGCCTGGTTCCGGCGCTAGCGGAGAAAAGGCGCCGCCTTTTGCGGCTCGCCTGCGACATAAGTTTGGCGGACGGCCCGATCATCGCCGAGCGTGAGCAGGGCGAAGAGCTCCACTTCGAGCTCTCCCCCCGCCGTCTCCATCCTATGCTCGAGCGCAGGCGTCGAACGTGAATCGAGCGCAATAATGTCGGCCTCCTTACCGGGTTCGACCGAGCCGATGCGGTTCTCTAGACTGAGCGCCCGAGCGTTGCCCAAGGTCATATGGTAGAAGGCCTCAATCGCCGGCCACGACTGGCCATTGAGCTGCAGCACCTTGTACCCTTCGGCCGCCGTGCGCAGCATCGAATAGCTTGTGCCCCCGCCAACGTCGGTCGCTAGCGCGATTCGCACACCCCCGCGCTCCAGCCGCGCCCGATCGAACAGGCCCGAACCGAGGAATAGATTGGACGTCGGGCAGAACGCGGCGACTGACCCGCTTTCGGCGAGCGCGACGACCTCGCTGTCCTGCAAATGAATGCAATGGCCGATGATGGAGCGCGGCCCAAGGAGCCCGGCGCGCGCGTAGACGTCGATATAGCTTTGCGCGTCGGGGAACAGCGCGGCGACCCGCGCGATCTCCGCTTTGTTTTCGTTGGCGTGGGTCTGGACGTAGCAGTCGGGAAATTCGCGCGCCAACGCCCCTGCCGCCTCAAGTTGGGCCTCAGTCGACGTGACCGCGAAGCGCGGGGTAATCGCATAGTCGAGCCGGCCTCGACCGCGCCAGCGCTCGATCAGCGCCTTGCTCTCGTTGTAGCCCCGCTCAGCGGTGTCCATAAGCGCCGCCGGCGCGTCGCGGTCCATCATGACCTTGCCGGCAATCATGCGCGCGCCGCGAGCTTCGGCCTCGGCGAAGAATCCGTCGACGGACTCGGGATGCACGGAGCAATAGACCAGCGCCGTCGTGGTGCCTGACCGAAACAGCTCATCGAGGAAGAACCTAGCCACGCGGGCGCAATGCGCGGGATCGGCGAATTTCTGCTCTTCGACAAAGGTATAGTTGGTAAGCCAGTCGAGAAGCTGCGCTCCATAGGAGCCAATCACTTGGGTCTGCGAATAGTGAACGTGGGCGTCGATAAAACCGGCAGTGATGAGGCAGCCGGCATGATCGTCGAGGAGCGCGTCCCCAGGAGCGCGGGCAAGAATGTCACCGGCCTCGCCCACCGCCTCGATCATTCCGCCTACGACAAGAACGGCGCCGTCGTCGATGTGGGAGTAGGCGCGCGAGCCGATCTCAGCCGGATCGCCGGTGAACGTGAGCACGCGGCCACGAACGACACGAGCGGCCGCGTTCAAGACAGAATGTCCTGGAGTCTCAGCGCCGCAATCCGATCGATCTCGGCAAGCGCGGTCGCCGTCTCGACGTCGACGTCATTGGCGAGACGACTGCGGAACGCGGCAAGGATGTCGGCTTTGCTCTTGGCCTTCACCGCCATGATGAAGGGAAAGCCGAACTTCGCGCGATAGGCGTCGTTGAATTCGCCGAATTGGCGCAATTCCTCGGGCGCAAGCCGGTCAAGCCCAGCGCTGGTCTGCTCGCGCGTCGAATCCGCGGTCAGTGTCTTGGCGAGGGCAAGCTTGCCCGCCAAATCCGGATGGGCTTCGATCAGCGCGCGCTTCTGTTCCCTGGTCCCCTTCGCCGCCGCGGCGGCAAGCGCCTTCGCCAACCCTTCCGCCGTATCGGCGCCGCCCGAGAGGCCCGCGTCATACGCCGCCGCCGCGATCCAGGGCGAATGCTCGTAGACGCCACCGAAGCGCTCGATGAATAGCGTCCGGGTCAACTTAGACGGCTTCCAGCCGCCCGGCGGTGGGTGCCTGGCGATCCAGTGTCGCGCGATGTCGAGCCGGGTCGGAATCCAGACGCGATCATGAGAGAGCGCATAGTCAAGGAACCGCGCGAGCGCGAGCGCGCGGCCGGGTCGCCCGACCAGGCGGCAGTGAAGACCGATCGACATCATCTTTGGCGCGACATCGCCTTCGGCGTAGAGCGCGTCGAACGAATCTTTGAGATACGTGTAGAACTGATCGCCCGAGTTGAAGCCCTGCGGGGTCGCGAAGCGCATATCGTTGGCGTCGAGCGTATAGGGCGTCATCAGCTGCGGGCCGCGCGGCCCCTCGAGCCAGTAAGGAAGATCGTCCGCATAGGTGTCGGCGCAGTAGAGAAAGCCGCCCTCCTCCATGCCGAGGCGGACAGTGTTGATCGAGGATCGACCCTGGTAAAAGCCGAGCGGGCGCGCGCCCGCAACCGCAGTGTGAATGCGCACCGCCTCGGCGATATGGAGCGCCTCTATTTCTGGCGGCGTGTCGCGATAATCGATCCATTTCAGGCCGTGGGTGGCGATCTCCCAGCCGGCCTCGTTCATCGCGGCGACCGCCTCATGATTCCGCGCCATCGCGATAGCCACGGCGTAGACGGTGACGGGAACCGAGCGCTCGGTGAACAGGCGGTGCAGGCGCCAAAAGCCTGCGCGAGAGCCGTATTCGTAGATCGATTCCATGTTCATGTGGCGCATGCCGGGCCATGGCGCGGCGCCGACGATCTCGGACAGGAAAGCCTCTGACGCGGCGTCGCCATGCAAGATGTTGTTTTCGCCGCCTTCCTCGTAATTGACGACGAACTGCACGGCGATGCGCGCGCGATTAGGCCAGTCGGCGAACGGAGGCGTGCGCCCATAGCCGATCATATCGCGCGGGTAAGTTTGGCCGTTCGTCATCCCGTTTGTCGCTTCCCTTGACTGCAATCCGCCCGACGCTACGACAGGATGGGCCTTTGCTCCAGCCGTGCGATCACGGCCAGAGAGGACGTTCGAGATTGCGGCGCCTGCTTGCGCTTGCGATTGGCGCGGCGCATCAGGCCGTCGAAACGTCGATCAGCTCGAAGCCTTCACTCCGCGCGGCGTCGGCGAGGCGCTCATCGAGCGTGACAAGCTCAAGCGACGAAGGACGCCGTTCGGCCGCAATGAAAGCCGCCGCGAGCTGCAGCGCGTCAGCAGCCCTTAGCGAATGAACCCGAAGGAACCTGATCGCGTTCTCGAGAATGATCTCGCTGGGTTCGATCTCGTGCCATCCGTTCGCCAGCCGTTTCAGCCGATCAAAGGCCAGGGCGGCCCTTTCAAATCGAGCAAAACTTTCCGCTCGAGCCGGGCGAGCGCCGAAGCGCACTCCACCTGCGACCCCACCACACCAGTAGATCGGGATCGCGCCTCGCCAGCGGCGGCGTCATGCTCTCGGCCACGAGCAGCGGCACAATCGCCGAAGCGTCCCAAAATTTCACCGTCCGCCCCGACGCTCGTCGATGAGCGCGGCAACAGCCGATGCTGCGGAGGCCGGGGGCGGAGAGGTGAAAACAGCCGCAGGCGCGACCGAGCGCCGGGGCCGCAACACGCCCTCTCGAATGAGACGCGACAATCGTCCTTCCTGCCCGCCTTTCTCGCCGCCTTCGATCGGCTCCAGACGCGCGACCGGCCGGCCCCGATCAACAATCAACACCGCCTTGCCGCTCTTCAAGCCGTCGATCAGCGCGCTCAAGCCGTTCTTGGCCTGTGTAATACTAGCTCTCTTCATCAAGTTTAAATAGCCTTGAGGACGAGCCAATCAAGCCTGATCGCTGTTTCCATGCGCTTGCTGTTGGCCTCGTATGCGGGCTCACACGCCCTGACCTGAATGGCCAGTCGCTCCAAGCACGTAGGCATGTCGATAGCGAATTGAGTTGTCTGGTTTTGGTAGCGCTTCGAGTGTCCGCCTCGTCTGGTTCTGTTGTACTGCGGGGCTGTGGGCAAGGCGGGGCCTTGTCCACGTTGGGGTCGAGGCCCCGCGATCGGCGTAGCCTGGCCCTCGAGCGATTTCATGCCGCGAGCCGTCCTGCAGCATCATGCCCGGCAGCGGCCGTCGCTCGCGCTTCCTCCGACGCATCCCCTTGCGCGGCGTCTTCGCCACCACGCCCGCCCATTGCAGATGCAGCTTGAGCCAGCCGAAACCATGGTCGTTGATGAGATGCTCGTGGAATTGCTTGACCGTAAAGCCCAGGTAGCGCTCGCGATAAAGGCGGTCCACCTCTTCCGCGCGGTCCGTCGGAACCCGCCTGCCCGAGGCCTTGCCGAGCCTCCGGTCCAAGAGCCCGGCCTCGCCCTACTCCTCATAGCGCCGCGTCCAGCGCCGGAACGTACGCTCGCTCGCGCCCACCAACTCCGCCGCCTCTTTTTGATTGAGCTCCGCCGATTTGCAAGCGGTTAAAAATGTTCAGAAACATCGCCATCCGCACCCCCTGAAGGGCTTCCGTCCCGCGCATCCCAGACCCTCCAAAAGGGGCCGGACTTACCGGACAGATCGTGCGCTACCTAAACCGGACATATCGTGTGCTACCGACAACGCGGCAATTATGTTGCCGAAAAACGGAAATAAGGTTAAGCTCGCGCCCATGAACAATTCTGCCTCTCAGAATGGCCGCGACCGCCGGCGCCCGTCCCCGGCGCCCCGAACTCCGGGAAGAGCCGAGTGGAAAAACTTTTCAGCGAAAATCGCGTGTAACCCATTGATAAGTCTAGATTCGGACGAGAGAATCCAAGGAAATCCAAACTTTTCCAACCCCCATAAAAGGAGGTTTTCGCAGCCCAACGGCCAAGTGCCAAGAAAATCCAAATTTACCGCGCCCGCTCCCAGTCGCCCTCGTCGCCCTCGCGCCAATAGCTGATCGTGCGGCCCTGGTCCTTGAGCCGCCGCCATTCGGCCCGCGCATGGGCGAGCGCCGCCTCGTCGCCCCCCTCGAAGACGATGGCGACGAGATCGAACGCCTCGTCGGTCTCGCTGGTATCGGCGCCGGAAAGCCTGACGAGCATGGTGGCGGCGTTAGGGTTCTCGATCTCGCTGGTGAGAAAGACCGGCTGGGTCATCGGATCGCCGTCGCCTGCCGCGCCATGCGGGAGAAAGCTCGCGTCGTCGTAGGTCCATAGCCGCTCGTTGAGAGCGGCCACCATTTCCTCCGACGAGGCGCGCACGAGGACGCGTCGGCCCTCCTCCAGCGCGTGCTCGAGCAAAGTCGGCAGGGCTTGGTCGACCCGTCGCCGTTCGAGATGGTAAAAGCGGATCTCCGTCACTGGCCCGCTGGGCCGACAATGACGAAGGTGCGGTCGGAGCCGCTCGCGATCAGCCCGAGACTCACGCCGCCGGGTTCGTGTTCTTCAGTCTTGCCAGCGACATAGACGTCGCCGCGTTGGCGCGACGCCGCGAGATACTCACCCGCGTCCGTGCTCATGCCGTGCAGAACGCTGCGGCTCTTGGTTGCGTCCCAGCCAAGCGCCGCCTTCAGGGCGGCTGCCTGAAAACGCTCGAAATTCGTGGTCGTGCGCGCATTGGCCGGTTGGCTGATGCGCGCCTCGAAGCGCAGGAGCTGATCGCCCCGACACGAGAGGGTCGCGTCCACGTCCACTCTCGTGGTGATGTCGAACGCGTTCGAATCGGAGCGCGTTCGCGACACGACAACAGCGCGCCCGAACTCGACCTGCATGTCGCTGGCTTCGATCCGCAGCGCGTTGGAAAAGGCGTCACATCCGGCGATCGCCCACGCCGGCTCGAGCGACGCGGTCCAGGCCGCGGCAAGCGCGAAGATCGTGGACCGAATCCGCATCCTGACCCCTCAAGCCCGATTCTCGAATCAATTCGTCAATGAGAACCTAATCTTCGTAGGAGTCGGCCATGAGACTATTGAGAAGACGCACGCCCCAGCCCGAGCCCCAGGATTGATTGATATCCGAGGGCGGCGACCCCATCGCCGTGCCCGCGATGTCGATATGCGCCCACGGCGTCTCTTTGACGAATCGCTGCAGGAACTGCGCGGCGGTGATCGAGCCCCCCTGACGGCCCCCGGCATTCTTCATATCCGCGAATTTGGAGTCGATCATCTTGTCATAAGCTGGGCCGAGAGGCATGCGCCAGACCTTCTCGCCGGAAGCCTCTCCTGCAGCCGCAAGCCGCTGGGCGAGCTCATCATTATTGGAGAAGAGCCCAGCCGCGTCATTTCCGAGCGCGACAATGATGGCGCCGGTCAGAGTGGCGAGGTCAATGACCGCGCGAGGCGCGTAGGTCTCCAGCGTGTAGCAGAGGGCGTCGGCCAGAACGAGCCGGCCCTCAGCGTCTGTGTTGACGATCTCGATCGTCTGGCCCGACATGGAGGTGATGATATCGCCGGGCCGGATCGCGTCGCCGTCAGGCATGTTCTCAACCAGACCGACGACGCCGACCACGTTGACTTTCGCCTTGCGCGCGGCGAGCGCGTGCATGAGGCCGACAACGCAGGCCGCGCCGCCCATGTCGCCCTTCATATCCTCCATGCCGGCCGAGGGCTTGATCGAGATTCCGCCGGAATCGAAACAAACGCCCTTGCCAACAACCGCGATCGGCTTCGTCCGTTTTGAACGCGCGCCGTTCCATCGCATCGCGACGAGCCGGCTCTCCCGGGCCGAGCCTCGCCCCACAGCAATGAGCGCGTTCATCCCCAGTTTGCCCATCGCTTTCTCGTCAAGCGTTTCCACGCTCACGCCGAGCTTCTGCAGCGCTTTGGCGCGATCGGCGAATTCGATAGGAAAAAGGACATTAGGCGGCTCATTGACCAGATTGCGCGCCAGCTCCACGCCTTCGGCGACGGCGAAGCGCTCCTGAGCCGCCGCGCGCGCGGCGACGGCATGGCTCGAGCCGACGAGAAAATCGGGCGACCTCGGCGCCATTGTCCTCCGATTCCCTCTTGCGCGTCTTGTATTTATCGAATCGGTAGGCGCGGAGGCGAAGGCCGAGCGCAAAATCGGCGGCCGCTGCGCCGTCCCACGTTCCCAACGGCGCCTCAAATGCGACCTCGACGCGCTTCGCGCCAGTCACCTTGCCGAAAGTGAATCCGCCAAGCGTGATGAAATCGACCGGCGCGCTGTCCTTGACGGGTCCAACGCCGATAACCACCAAGCGAGAAGCGTCGATCCCGGCGGGGACCAGAATGTCGAGCGCCGAGCGCGGACGGGCGCGAAAATTGGACGCCCTAGCCGCAGCTCGGATCAGGGGCTCGAGATCGCCGAACTGGGCGGTTACGGCCGCGGCAGGCTTCATGTCGGCCCCGACAAAAATCACGGTCGCGCTGCCTTTCGGCGCCGGGGACAGGGGTCCAAAGGAGATCTTAATGGCTCCGCTCATACCCAACGCCTATCCTATGCTCGGATTTAAGGACTTCAGACCAACCGACGCGGCGTCGCTGGCGGACGCCGACATATCAGGGGGTTTGCCGCGCTCGTCAATAAGCCGCCGCGATTGCGCGACATATTCAGTCGGTTAAGACGTCACGCGGATAAGGAGCAGGTCGCCTTGCAACGGAACGGCGCGTCGGGCAAGCGCAGCGGGCGGAGGGGCATGCCCTGACGCGGAGCTCGCTCACTGTCAATGCGATACGGCGGCGATGATCAAAATTGAGCGCTATCTCTTCAGGACGGCGACGACAGCCTGCGTCTCCGGCCTGGTGGTTCTGACCGGCGTCGTCTGGGTGACTCAGGCCCTGCGGCAGATCGATCTGATCACCAGCAAGGGCCAGACTATTCTGTTATTTCTTTGGATCACCGCGCTGGCGCTCCCCTCGCTCGTGGCCTTTATCGCGCCCGTGGCGCTGTTTGCCGGCGTTCTTTACACGCTCAATAAGCTCAATGGCGACAGCGAACTCGTCGTCATGGCCGCTTCGGGCATGTCGCCGGCTCGGCTGCTGCGCCCGATCACACTCCTCTCAGCGGCTGTATTTGCGGTCGTGGGCTTCCTCTACATCCAGGTTCAGCCTTGGAGTTTTGGCGCGATCGACACGCTAACGGCCTTTGTTCACGCCGACTTCATCGCCAACTTCGCCCGCCCGGGCGCTTTCTCCCCACTGGAAGCAGGGTTCATATTTCACTTTCGGGAGCGGACGCCTGACGGAGCTCTTCACGGAGTGTTTATGCAGGACTTACGTGATCCGGCGCGCATCACAACGTATATCGCGGAAGCTGGAAAAGCGGTCGATCGAGACGGGGCGAGTTATCTTCAGCTGTCCAAGGGCGTCTTGTTGCGACCACAGTCACCAGGCAACTCAGCGATGGTGACTTTCGATGACTACACCATCGACTTGTCGCAGTTCATGCACGCGGTTGGCGCGATGAAAAGGCCGCGCGAACGGTCCACCGCGCAGTTGATGACCCCGGATCCCAAGGATCGGGCGGATCCAGTCCTATCCGGCCATATTCGCAGTGAACTGCTCGACCGCCTGGCCAGCCCGCTCTACGCCGTCGCTGGCGGTCTCATTGCCTTTGCGGCCCTCGGAGAGGCGCGCACCACCCGGCAGGGGCGAAGCGTCGCGATTACGGGAGCGGTTCTCGCGTTTGCTGGCGTGCGTATGCTCGGGATTGCAGCCACCACTCTCGCCGTAGGCGCGCCATCCGCGGCTGTTTTCGTCTGGACGGTTCCAGTCGCCGCTTGTCTAGGCGCTTTGGCGCTGATCTTTCGGCGGAGCATTCTGGCGCTCGTCCGGTCTCGCTCAAAGGTCACGGCGTGATCGGCCGGACCCTGTCATTCTACCTTGCGGGCCGTTTTGCTCGCACAGTAATCGCCGCGTTTATGGTCGTCTTCGTCTTGATCTACGCCGTCGACCTGGTGGAGTTGCTTAGGCGCTCGGGCGACTCCAAGCGTGCGACCGGGATCCTGATGGCTGGCCTATCGTTCCTGCGGACGCCTACTGTCGCTGAACAGGCGTTGCCGTTCGCGGTTCTGTTCGGGTCGATGATCGCGTTCCTGAACTTGTCGCGCAAAATGGAGCTGGTCGTAGCCCGCGCGGCAGGATTATCCGTCTGGCAACTCCTCATGCCGCCACTCGCGGTGATCGTTCTCATCGGTGTGCTCTCGGTCATCGCTTACAATCCAGCATCGACATGGATGAAAGAGAAATCGGACCAGATCGAGAGCAATGTGTTCGGCGGCCCGGCCATGGGCTCGATAGGAATGTGGATTCGACAGAAAAGCGTCGATGGCCAAGCGATTATTCGCGCCTCCGGAAGGAATGGGGACGGAGTGGGGTTCAAGGGGATCGAGATCTTCAACTTCGACGATAAGGGCAATTTCGTCGAACGACTGGAGGCGGCCTCCGGGGAGTTACGCGAAGGTTATTGGGTGTTGCACGATGTCGTGGTGGTAGATCCGGGTTTCGAAGCTCTCCGAGTTTCGACCTACCTGTTGGCGACGAATCTCGATCGCAGGGAGGTCGCCCAGGCTTTTGTCGCGCCTGAAACCGTATCATTCTGGCGGCTGCCGGCCCTTGCTGAGCAGACTGCGCGAGCGGGATTGGATCCAACCGCCTATCTCTTGAAATATCAGGAGCTTCTGGCGCGCCCGCTGATGCTGGCGTCCATGGTGCTGGTGGCCGCATGCTTTTCGTTAAGATTCTTCCGAATGGGCGGGATCGAATATATGGTTTCCGGTGGCGTCGTAGCGGGGTTCGTGCTTTATGTCGCAACCAAAGTGGTTAGCGATCTCGGCGGAGCGGGCTTCCTCAGCGCTTCCGTAGCGGGGTGGTCGCCCGGAATCGTCGGTTGCATGTTTGGCGTGTATGTGCTGCTGCAACAAGAGGATGGTTGATGGGTTTCGCCGTCAGCTCTTCCTTTGAGTTCATTCCCGGCCGCATGCAGGCCGCGAGAATCGCGCTGTCGCTCGCAATCGTTGCGGTTGTGGGCTCGACGCTATTGTTCCCTGGACGCGCCGTCGCTCAAACGCCTCCCCCGGCTCAGTCGGCGCAAGCCAAGCCGCAGGACAAGCTGGTCATCGACGCGGATGAACTCGTCTACGACAAGGATAAGAACACCGTTTCGGCTGTGGGCTCGGTTCAGCTTTTCTATCAAGGCCGGGTGCTTCAGGCCGACCGCGTAACCTACGACCGCGCCAGCAAGCGCGTCTACGCGGAAGGTCACGCCAAGATGACGGATGAGCATGGCAACGTCGTCTACGGAAGCCGGTTCGCGCTCAGTGACGATTTTCGTGACGGTTTCATCGACAGCGTGCAGGTCCTGACGGCCGACAAGACGCGCTTCAGTTCGCCGCGAGTCGAACGTTCGAATGGCGATGTTACGGTGCTCGAGAAAGGGGCTTATACGGCCTGCGAACCGTGCAAGGACCACCCGGAACGGCCGCCATTCTGGCAGGTGAAGGCGACCAAGATCATCGAGAACCAAACAACGCACACGATCTACTACGAGAACGCGCAGCTTCAGTTCTGGGGCTTTCCCGTCTTCTATATGCCCTATTTCTCCTCTCCTGACGCAACAGTTAATAAGAAGACGGGCCTCTTGGCGCCGGCTCTCGTTTCCGGAGGCGACCTCGGCTATGGCTTTAGCCTCCCGTATTTCATCGATCTGGCACCGAACTACGATCTGACTCTCACGCCAACCTTTCTCTCGAAGCAGGGATTGTTGGGAGAAGTCGACTGGCGCCAGCGATTGTCGAACGGCATGTACAGCATCCGTGCGATCGGGATCGACCAAGCCCAGCCCGGAGCGTTCCCGGTTTTTCCATACGGCGCCGGAGATACCCGCCTGCGCGGCGCGATCGAAAGCAATGGGAACTTTTTCCTCAACGACATGTGGCAGTTTGGGTGGAACGGCACGTGGATGAGCGACAAGTTCTTCCTCAACGACTACCGGCTTCAAGGGATCAACTTCGACAATTTCTACTTCCAGGACGTCATCTCGACGGTCTATCTGCGCGGCCAAGCGGGGCAGAGCTTCTTCGACCTCAGCGCCTATCATTTCGAGGGCACGACGGCGAACGACGACAATCGTACCCTGCCGACCGCGGTCGCGCCGGTCTTGGACTACAACCGGGTGATCGACGTTCCCGCCGACCGCACCAACGGACTCGGAGGCGAGTTGACGGTCGACGCTAACGTCGCCAACATCAACCAGACGAACGCCGCATTCCAGTCGACCGGCCTTCAAACCTTCGACAACGCGTTTCACCTGTATAACGTCTGCGAGACGCGGATTGGAAATACGCTCGTCAATACGTATGTCCCGGGCAAATGCCTGTTGCGCGGCATCGCTGGCAATTACACGCGCGCGTCTGGACAGGTCTCGTGGCAGCGCGGCTACATCGATCCGATCGGGGAAGTGTGGAAACCGTTTCTGTTCGGTCGCCTCGACGGCGAGGCAACCGAACTCAATGAAACCGGATCAATCACGTACGCCAGCGCGCTCGGAACGAGCACAGTCGCCAATTCGAACCAGGCCGCGTTCTTTTCCGACTCCAATCAGGGCGCCTTCGCGCGCGCCATGGCCGGCGCCGGCCTCGAATACCGCTTTCCGTTCACGTCCTCATCGTCCTGGGGGACGCAGACGATTACGCCCATCGCCCAGCTTGTCGCGCGGCCGAGCGAGATCATGCCGAGAATCCAGCCCAACGAAGATTCACAGAGCCTTGTTTTCGACGACACTAACCTGTTCGCCTGGGACAAATTCTCTGGGTATGATCGGGTCGAGGGCGGCACACGGCTCAATTACGGGTTCCAATACACGGCCGACTTCGCCAACGGAGGCCATGCCAACTTCATTGGCGGCGAGTTGATCCAGGTCGCCGGACAGAATTCCTACACCCTCTATGATCCCACCAACACCGGGCTCGAATCCGGCCTGGACAAGAAGTACTCGAACTTCGTGTTCGGCGAGACGCTGCAGCCTTTCTCCTCTCCCATCACGCTTATGAGCAAGCAGCAATTCGACAGCTCGACGCTGCAACTCGCGCGCTTCGACGGAATTGCCAAGGCAAGCTACGCCGGCATCAGTGGAACTATCGATTACGCGCTCTACGCTGCCCAGCCGGCGTTGGGATTCGAATTCCCACGCGAAGGCCTCACCGGGAGTGTCGGCTACAGTTTCCTGAGTTGCTGGTCGGTCGACGGAACGCTCGTGGTCGATCTGTCGCGTCACTATTACGACACGCTGGGACAGACCACCCCGATCTTCAATCCGATCGGCTATTCGTTCGGCCTCGGCTACAAGGACGAATGCACGACGCTCACCTTCAGGTATTCGTCTAGCGTCAGCCAGCCGGGCGCCTACAGCACATTCCCAACCGGTGTGGTCGTCGTGAACCCGGCGACGCGCAATCAGACGTTGATGATCCAACTCGTGCTGCGCACGCTCGGCGATGTGAGGACGAACGTCGGCCTCTGAACGCGCCGTTGTCCAGGCGTTGCCGCCCTTGGAGCTCAAGCATGGCCAGCGATAGCTCGCCGCTGGCGATGACGATGGGTGACCCCGCGGGGATCGGCCCGGAGCTGGCGCTGGCCGCGTGGGTCCACCGAACGCCGAGCGCGCCTTTCATGCTCTTCGCGGCGCCCGGCGTCCTGGCCGCCGCAGCAAAGCGCGCTGGCGTCAACGCCCCGATCATCGAGATCGATCCGGCGGGGGCTCGAGCCGCGTTCGCGAACGGCCTGCCGGTCGTCCCCTTGAGAAACCCGGCTGAAGACGCCCCCGGCCACCCCAGCGCCGCCAATGCCGCGGCGACCCTCGAATCGATCGAGCGCGCAGTCGAAGCGGTCCGCCACGGCGAGGCGCGCGCGGTGGTGACCAACCCCATCGCCAAGGCCACGCTCTATCAGGCCGGGTTCAAATACCCTGGCCACACCGAATATCTCGGCGCGCTGGCGGAAGGATGGGGCGCGCCCGCCTTCCCGGTGATGATGATCTGGTCGGAGACGCTCAAGGTCGTCCCGGTCACCATTCATATCCCGCTCGCCGAAGCGCCGAGGGCGCTGACGGCCGAGCTCATCGTCAGAACCGCCCGCATCGTCGCTCGCGACCTCAGCGCCCGCTTCCGCGTGTTGCGGCCCCGGCTGGCCGTCGCCGGCCTCAATCCCCATGCGGGTGAGGGCGGGGCGATGGGCCGGGAGGAGATCACGATCATAAAGCCCGCGATCGAGGCGCTTAAGGCGGAGGGAATCGACGTCGTCGGGCCGCTCCCCGCCGACACGATGTTCCATCCAAAGGCGCGGGCGCGCTACGACGTGGCGCTCACGATGTATCACGACCAGGGCCTGATTCCCGTCAAGACCCTCGCCTTCGACGAAGGCGTCAATGTCACGCTCGGTCTGCCGTTCGTGCGCACGTCTCCCGATCATGGCACGGCGTTCGACATTGCAGGACAAGGGCTCGCCAATCCGGCGAGCCTTATCGCGGCGCTCAAGCTCGCCGATCGATTGACGCGATGAGCCTCGCTGCGGACGGCTTGCCGCCGCTGCGGGAGGTGGTCGCGGAGTATGGGCTTAACGCCCGCAAGGCGCTCGGCCAGAACTTCCTGTTCGATCTCAACCTTACCCGGAAGATCGCCCGCGCCGCAGGCCCGCTCGCTGGCGTCGCCGTGATCGAGGTTGGCCCCGGCCCTGGGGGGCTTACGCGCGCGCTTCTCTCCGAGGGCGCCGGGAAGGTGATCGCCATCGAGCGCGACGCGCGAGCGCTCGGCGCGCTCGCCGAGATCGCCGCGCATTGGCCCGGACGGCTTGAGATCATCGAAGGCGACGCGCTCAGCATGGTGCCCGAGGCGCTGATCGAGAAGGCCGGGCCCATGCCGATTCGCATTGTCGCCAACCTGCCCTACAACATCGCGACCGCGCTTCTGACCCGATGGCTCGAGGCCGAGCCGTGGCCGCCGTTCTATGAGCGGCTGACCCTCATGTTCCAGCGCGAGGTGGCCCTGCGCATCGTCGCCACCCCTGCGAACCGTGCGGATTACGGGCGCCTCGCGGTGCTGGCGGGATGGCGAGGGCAAGCGCGCATCCTCTTCGACGTCCCGCCCGCGGCCTTCACGCCATCGCCGAAAGTTACCTCGAGCGTGGTCGAGTTCGTTCCCCGCGCGAACCCCAGCCCATGCGACCGAGCGACGCTGTCGGCACTCGTCCAGGCGGCCTTCGGCCAGCGACGGAAGATGCTGCGCCAGTCGCTGAAGGGCTTCGCCGCCGCGCGCGGGCTCGACCTTGCCGCGCTCATCGCCGCGGCCGGGCTCGAGCCGACCATGCGGGCGGAGGAGGTCGACGTCGCAGGGTTCGTGGCGCTCACCCGCGCCGCCGTTGGGACGACGTGATAATTACTAACTGTAAGTGTTATTATCGACGCCGCTCAAGGCTGGAGCCGAGATACAACCTGGGCAAGAATTCGCCGGAAGAAATGAAAGCCCGTGAAAGGAAATAAAAGAAAAAAAGCTTTCGTTTCCTTTTATTTTCTTTTCCGAATCTGGCCTTTTCAAAGGGTTACAGGTAAACAAAATAAAAATTTTCGGCGACCGCCTTTCGACACGCAGGGGTTGTTTATCGCGGGTGAGGAGCCTCTCCAAAGCCTCTCCAAGCGGCTTGTCGTGGGCAACCGCGTCCGGCGGCGGTTCGTCATAACCACATATCATAGGCCAGTACTTCTGCATTAAGCAAGCAAATGTCCTCCGACTTTCGATACGGCCCCGCTCCTTGAGAACGCGCGGAGCTCGCGATTTAATTCAACCAAGTGGTTGACATTCTAAAAGCGCCATCGTACATTCAACCCTATGGTTGAGCTTCAGTCTCCGGAACTTGGTCCCGTCTTTCATGCGCTGAGCGATTCGACGCGCCGTCGCATGCTTTTCGAACTCACATCGGGCGAGCGAACGGTCGGCCAGCTTGCGCAGCCCTTCGCCATGTCGCTCGCGGCGGCTTCGAAGCACATCAAGGTGCTTGAAAGCGCCGGACTGATCCAACGCGAAATACGCGGTCGCGCCCACATGTGCCGCCTCGATCCGGGGCCGCTCGAGACCGCGCATGAATGGCTGAGTTTCTACGAGCGCTTCTGGACGGCGCGCCTCGACATCCTCGATCGCCTCCTCCGCGAGGAGGACGAACAGAAATTGAAGACCAACGAACAAGGAGACGAGAGATGAACGACCGCGCAAAAATCGACGCCTATGGCGCGCTCAGCGAGCCGTCCACGCTGACCATCCAGCGCATGCTGCCAGGACCTGTCGAGCGTGTCTGGGCCTATCTCACCGACAGCGATCTGCGCCGTAAATGGTTGGCGTCCGGCGACATGGAATTGAAGGCGGGCGCGCCGTTCGAGCTTGTCTGGCGCAACAGCGAGCTCACCGACCCGCCAGGCGAGCGGCCGGAGGGCTTCGGCGAGGAGCATCGGATGGAGAGCCGGATCGTCGAGGTCGATCCACCGCGCAAACTCGTCTTCACCTGGGGAAAGGAAGATAGTGACGTTTCGATGGTGCTGGAGCCGAGAGGCGAGAAGGTGCTCTTGACCGTGGTCCACCGCCGCTTGCCAACCCGGGGCATGATGGTCGGGGTCAGCACCGGCTGGCACGCGCATCTCGATATGCTGGCGGCCCGCCTGGCGGACGAGGAGACGGAGCCGTTCTGGGACCGGTTCAGTCGCCTGAGAGCCGAATACGACCGGCGCATCCCGGGCTGAGGAGCGCTGGAAAAGAGGGGGATTCAGAGAGTTTTGTCACCCCCGCGAAAGCGGGGGCCCAGAGCTTCGGGACAGCCCGTCTGGATGCCCGCGTTCGCGGGCATGACAAGGGACTGTTCCTTCCGAACATCGGCGCTCCTTTGTTCTGATCCAGTGGCGTTCAGGCGCCCCTCGAGGCGTCCCAGCAGGAGACTACCACATGCACAATCAAGTCGTTTCGCGCGATGAATGGCTGAGCGCCCGGACCGCGCTGCTTGCCCAGGAAAAAGAACTCACCCGCCTCAGTGACGAAGTCGCCAAGCGACGTCAGGAACTGCCGTGTGTCCGCGTCGACAAGACCTATCGGTTCGACACCGATGAGGGAGCGGCGACGCTGAAAGACCTCTTCGGCGGCCGCTCGCAACTCCTCGTCTACCACTTCATGTTCGGGCCCGATTACAAGGCTGGCTGCCCGTCCTGCTCGATGATCGCCGACGGCTTCAATGGCTTCGCCGCACATCTTGCGAACCACGATGTCGCGCTTTGGGCCGTCTCCCGCGCGCCGCTCGCGAAACTGCAGGAGTACAAACGGCGGATGGGATGGACCTTTCCCTGGGCGTCCTCGTTCGGTGACGACTTCAACTTCGATTTCAACGTCTCGATCACCGAGGAACAGCAGCGCGCAGGAGGCGTTGAGTACAATTATCGCCGAGGCGACCACCCACTGACTGCGGCGCAGGTCCCGGAGGGGGTCGCCCGGTTTGCAGCCTCTTGCGGAACCGACGGACGGACTTTCATGCGCGATCGACCAGGCATGAGCGCGTTCGCGATGGAAGAGGGCGCCGTCTACCACGCCTATTCCACCTACTCGCGCGGCCTCGACGGATTGTGGGGCGCCTATCAATGGCTCGATCGCGCGCCCAAGGGGCGCAACGAAAACGGCGTTTGGTGGCTTCGCCACGACGAATACGGCGCTCCCGCGCATTTATCCATTCAGCAAGCAGGAGGTTAGCAATGCACATTCCACCAATCGTCTCACGACAGGACTGGGACGCCGCGCATGAGCAGCTGCTCACGAAAGAGAAGGCTACCATGCGCGCCCATGACGCTCTCGCCGCCGAGCGTCGGCGGATGCCGTGGATGGCGGTCGACAAGGCCTATGAGTTCATCGGGCCGAACGGCAAGGCGAGCCTGCTCGACCTGTTCGAAGGCCGCCGTCAGCTGATCGTCTATCGCGCCTTTTTCGAGCCCGGCGTGTTCGGTTGGCCCGATCATGCCTGCCGCGGCTGCTCGATGGGCGCAGATCAGGTGTCGAACCTCATCCATCTGAACCAGCGCGGCACGACGCTGGTCTACGCCTCGCGCGCGCCGCAGGAGGATATCGCGCGGCTCAAGGAGCGGATGGGCTGGAAAATGCCGTGGTACACCATCACTGACAGTTTCGACGCCGACTTCGGCGTCGACGAATGGCACGGCCACAACGTCTTCTTCCGCGACGGCGACAAGATCTATCGCACTTATTTCATCAACAACCGGGGCGATGAAGCGATGGGCACCGTGTGGAACTATCTCGACGCCACCCCGCTCGGACGTCAGGAGACGTGGGAAGATTTGCCGGACGGCTATCCGCAGACGCCGCCCTACAAATGGTGGAACTGGCACGACAATTACGAAGCCGAGAAGTCGGTGAACCCGCAATGGGACAAGGTGTCGGCCGCCGGAGAAGCGGCGTTCCGAAACAAGGAAGCCGGCGGAAGCCCGTGAGCGGGATCTCGATCAGCGGCGGGAGCCGCGTCGCCGGCGGCGCGGGAATTGCTCGCGTCGCGGCCGAGTGGCTAGGCCTCGCGGCTGCGCCGACCTTCGTGATGATGGCGCTCTTGACCGCGGCTCTTGGCGGCGGCGAGTTGATATGCTCGGCACATGGCTCGCTCATGAGCGGAATGGTCCCGATGTACCTGCTCATGAGCGCCTTTCATGTGGCGCCGTGGCTGAAGCTGATCGCAGGCCGGAGGAGCTGAGGCGCTTCCTTGCGAGAGGGCTTCCGCGCGTTGCGACTGGCTATCGCCGGACCGCCCCGAACCTCGCTCCTCGGCGTCGGGAGGGCCGTGGCGTAATGAGACCCACGGCACTGAGGAGAAGGACGAGGAATTGAGGGCGGCCCTATCAAAGGTTGCGGTCGATGCGCAGCCGAGTTCGCGGTTGATCTCCGCCAGGAAATAGTCCGGAAAATCGGCCTTGCCCGAGCTGTAAGCGACAATTGCGCGCTCCACGGCTCGGCGATCAGGAATGAGCAGATCGTTGGCCGACAGGACTTCCTCGATTAGATGTGCGACCTCAGTGCGGTTCCGCTTCATTTTCTTCGCTAGCGTCCACGCGAACTCGGCGAGCACCACGGAGTTGACGACGCAAGTCTCGTCCGCTGCCGCAGCGCCGACGTGGCGGCGCGCACGTTCGGTCTGCCCGGCGTCGTCCTCGACAAACAGCCGCAGCAGAACGTTGGTGTCGAGGCCGATCATCCGTCGTGGCTTCTTCGTTCACGTTCCTCCATCGCGATCGTAATGGCTCCGTCGATCGCCTTGTCGAGGTCGAGACCCGCTTCACCAACCCGAAACGCATTCGCGCGAGCGATGTCGACGATCCGGCGCCGCTTACGCGCTTCGAGTTGGATCGACCCGTCCGGCGCCCGGACGAACCGCAGGCGGTCTCCAGCGGCGATGTCGAGCGCCTTGCGCAAGTCGTTCGGCACCGTGATCTGGCCTTTACTAGTGACGGTCGCTTCGCCGAAATCGCGTTCTGCTTGCTTGACGCTCACCGCGTCCTCCTGCCGTTCCTTACTCTCTAATAGGTAAGGAGATTGGCCAGGTAATGCAATGGCTGCCCCTCTCACACCTTCCTCGGTGCGTTCCCCGACTCGCGCGAACGGTCTCACGCACCCCCTGCGCGAGCCGCTGCAGGTTGGCAGGATCGCCATGCGCCTCGACGACTTGAAGCGAATCCGCCAGTGTGACTCTCTTATGACCGATTCCGCCCACCTCACGTCCGGCGTCTTGGCCGCCGTCTTGGGTGCGGCGGCGCTTCATGCGTTGTGGAACTCGCTCGTCAAGAGCGCGAGTGACAAGTTCCTCTCGTCGGCGGTCGTTGCGATCTGGTGCGGCGTGGTCGCTTTCCTGGCCGCTCTCGTTCTGCCGCGGCCGGCGAGCGCGGCCCTGCCCTTCATCGTGGCTTCGGCCATCATCCATATCGTCTATTTTCTGCTGGTCGGACGACTCTATCGCAGCGCCGATCTCTCGGTCGCCTATCCGATGATGCGCGGGCTTGCGCCCTTGATCGCGGGCGTCATCGCGCTTGCCACGTTAGGCGAAGCGCCGGGGCCGATCGCCAGCTTCGGAATAGCCGCGCTCGTCGCGGGCGTGCTGGCGATGGGCGCGAGCGGTCTTGCGCATGGGCGTATCGATCGCTCGACGATCGTGGTCGCGCTCGCCAATTCAGCCGTCATCGCGATCTATTCGGTGATCGACGGGGAGGGCGCGCGGATTTCGGGAGCGGGCGCGGCTTTCGCCTTCGCCTACAATTCATGGGCGGACGCGCTGACCGCGCTCGCCTATTTGCCCATCCTCCTTTGTCTTCGCGGGCGCACCCTAGCCACTGGTTTCACGCACGATTGGCGGCGCGGGTTCATCGGCGGCGTCGCCGCCTTTCTCGGCTATGCGATTGTCATCTGGGCGATGACCCGCGCCCCGATCGCCTCCGTGGCAGCACTTCGCGAGACCTCGGTGGTATTCGCGGCGATCATCGGCGTCGTAGCGCTAGGTGAACCTTTCCATGCGCAACGGGCGACCGCCGCGCTCGTCATTCTCGCGGGCATCATCCTTCTCAGGGTCGGTTGATTGGAGACCCATTGCGGCTTCGCTCACCGGGCGCATTGCCGTTGAAGATTGATGTCGCCGCGCTCGCAGACCGGGTCGAGCACTGGGGCGTAGGGATCGGCGACCCGGTAGAGCTCATAAGTTTCAAGCGCTCCGCCGGGCTCACGCCGCTGCAAGAGGCCGGCCGGCTCGACTTCGTGAAAACGCATCTTCATTAAGAGGTCGAAATGGCCGCCCGGCTCGCCGAGCGCGAGCCCTGGGGCCGCGAACAGCGACTGGCTCGGCTGAGACTCGAATATCCAGCGCATCCGCTGCTCTGTCTGAACGACGGGAACTGCCGGATCGCCGTAATAGGTCATTAGCGAAGTGAGCGCGTAGCCCTGGGTCAGCACATAAGGCGCGTGCTCGGCGCGCGCCTTGGCGTCGAGATTGCGCGCCAACTCGCGATAGCCCTCCAGGCGCGCGAGCGGACTGGTGGGCCCCAGCGGGACAGCGCTGGTGATCGCCTCCGCGAAGGTCAGCGCGGCGATGACAAGACCAACGGGCGCCCCCATTGAGCAGCCTTCGCGATCGCGCTGGCGAAGCCTGCGCTGCCTGCCCAGCGAATCTCCGCGACCCAATCGGCGACAAGGATAGCAACCGCCGGATAGAGTGGCGCAAGCCAATTGCCCTGCACGCGGTCGTGGAGCGAATGCAAAAGGAAATAAACCGCCGCGGGCGCGATCGTGCAGGCGAGAATGCGGCGGGCTTCGTCGCGCGACCGGACTAGCGGCCGCGTCCGCCAGGGTATAGCGCGAACAGCGGGGACCAGCGCTGCGACCACCAGCGGATTTATGAGCCCGATCTGCGCGATGAGGAATTCGGCCAGATAATAGGGCGTGAACCCGTGCGGCGGTGTCCGGCCGAGTTGCTTGGCGAAGGTCGCCCAGCCGTGTTCGGCGTTCCAGACGACGAACGGCGCGAAAATCACGAGCGCCACGGCGAGGCCGGCATACAAAGCTGGCGAAAACAGCCAGCGGCGCAGCGAGGGCGCCGCGACCAGGGCGAACCCGACTCCGGCTACGAAAAAGGCGGCGGTGAACTTCGATTGCAGCGCCAGGCCAAGAGCTACGCCCAGCGCAATCGACCAACGCCTTTGACCGGTGCGCCAGAGCTCGACCAGGGCGGCAAGCCCAAGCGTCCAAAACACGACCACCGGCGCGTCGGGAGTGACGAACACCCCCCCGATTGAGACCAGCGGCATGGCGACCCACATCAGCGCCGCAAGCGCCGCCTTCTCAGCCGAGCCGAACAGCCGCCAGGCGATGAAAGCAATCAAAGCGGGCAGCGCGCCGACGACGAGGAGAGAAAGCGCCCGCACTCCGAATTCCGAACCGCCGAACAGCGTCGTCGAGGCCCGGATGAGGAGAGCGACCATCGGGGGATGGTCGAGGTATCCGAACGAAAGGGAGCGCGACCAAAGCGTGTAATAGGCTTCGTCGAACGTGAGCTCGAGCCGCCCGGCGGCCAGCGCCTGCATGGCGAAGAGCGCAACCGAGGCCGCGCAGGCGTAAACGCCGAGCCACACAGGGCGTCGCAAGCCCGATTCGGTCCGCGCGGCGGCGACGATGGAATTGCCGCTCACGTCGTCGCCTTCGCCCTGATCGCCACCTTCAATCCGTCGCGGCCGTCCGTCGCACGACGGCGCGCTCGCCGTCAATCATCGCCAGTCTTTGTGGCGACCTCGCAAGAAATGGGAAATTGACCGAAGGTGTTGCGCGGGGCACACAGGCGCCTCGCTATCGAGGTCGTATAAGCCCTCAATGGCGGCGCGGAATTGAGAGCGGCGCGCACCGGGCCCTGGAGTTATGGCGATCATCGCGGACAGGAGAAGCTTGAGGGACGCCGATCGCGACGACGCCGCGGACGCGTCGCGGTTTTTCTCGCGTATCGGCTATCTTGTGCTAGCCGTCGGTGCGCCGGTCGGGGTCGTGCTTCACCCGCTTGGCCTCTACGTGATGTTCTCGATTGGCGTGGGTCTCGTTCTGATCGCCTCGGCGCTCGACGCGGAGCCGGGGTTTTTCAGGCGTTTCAGCCGGCCGTTTTACGTTCCGGCGTTTCTCGCGTTGCTGGCGGGATTGGCTTGGGCGGCGGTCTCGGTTCTGTGGACGCCCTATCCGGTGCCGGCTGGCCAACATCTACTCAAGCTGGCCGTCTTGCTGGCGGCCACGATGTTGGCGGTCGCCGCGCCGCGCGAGAACGCGGCGGCGACCGATCTCTACCTGTTTCCAATCGGGGTGATGGTCGGGATCGGGGCTCTGATCGCACGCGCTCTCGCGGAGACGCTCGCGGGAGCGCCGGACGATGGTCGGCTTGCAGCGGGAGCGGTCGCGATCGCGGTGCTCTTGTTTCCGGCGATCGGCGGACTCGCGGCGCGCGGACGCAACGGACTTGCGCGCCTCCTTTTGATCATCGCCCTTTGCTTCGCCTACATTGCGAGTTACTCGCCGCTCACGGTCGCGCTATTCGCCGGCTACCTGGCGCTGTCGTTCTCGATCTCGGATTTGTCACGCACTGCGCGCGAGCTTAGCTGGGGCGCGGCGGCGCTCATTCTGTTGTCGCCGCTCATCCCGGCGCTCGCGCCGACCGTCGCCGCCTGGATCTTCCACACGCGACTCTGTCCTTGCCGGCGCCCTATCCGTCGTTGTCGGTGGCCGCGGACATTTTTACTCACGATAAGCTAAGGCTGATCACCGGCCATGGGTTTGCGACGGTGAGCCACGGCGTTCAAGATCGGATCTTGCCGGCTCAGACTCCACGCGCCCTCGCGTTCACGGTCTGGTATGAGCTTGGAATTGTCGGCGCAGTCCTCGCGGCTTCAGGAGCCTGGCTTGCGTTCCGGTCCCTTATCCATGCGCCGGCTCGACTCGCGCCCTATATGGCCGCGGCCTTCTCGGCTGTTGTGGCGCTTGCCTTCCTCAATGTGGATTTCGCGGAGATGACGACCCTGACCTTGATCGCGATCGCCATCATTTCGACCGACGTGGCGGCGCGTAGCCAATATCGCACCAGTCGGCCGTCGGCGGCCAGGCTCGCGAACCTCTGAAGCCGCTCGCCGATTCCGTTACGCCCTCGCGCGTTAGCGCTTGCTGGCGAACGACATCGGCCCGTGACCTATGCGCGGCCGCTTGTACTCGACGACGACCGCGCGGGTGCGGCCCGTGACCAGGCTCGCCCGGCCCCGCGTCTTCGCGGCCTGTTTGACCGCCAGCGCCTTCACCTCATCGACCGGCACGCCCATGAGCGACGCGGCGATTTCCGCGCGCTGCCCCGGATCGTTGGCGAAGCTTTCCGCCGCGATCAACGCCTCTTCGATTGTGGGAGTGTCGCGCCTCACTCGGCGAACCCCCCACTTCGTCTTCCAGGTGGCTGACATGGGCCCCTCTGAATCCTGACTGGCTCGTTGGAGCCGCCGTTACTAGCAGATTTGTTGCACCGCAGCAATCCAATTTAAGCTTCAACTTTTTTGTTATCCGCATCCGATCGGCAGATGGGAACATATCACGTATTGTCAACGTCAGTCGTCTCCGCAGCTATTAAGCGGCCGAGATCCTGCTTGACAAAAGTTGCGCGTGGCAAAACACTTGACCAAACGGTCAGGAATGAACTGTCCAAGGCTTTGGGGTTTCGCCCATGACGATCGCCGCCAGCCCGCCGGGCGCATCGGATGTCCGCCTGGGACGCCTGGATGAGGCGACGCTGAAAGGCAATTTCGGCGATCTCCATCCCATGCTGACCCAGCATGAGGCGAGAGTCGAGGCGGAGCGCTGCTATTTCTGCTTCGATCCTCCCTGCCAGCAGGCTTGCCCGACCTCGATCGACATTCCGCTGTTCATCCGCCAAATCGCCGCCGGCAACCGGTCGGGCGCGGCGACGACGATTTTTGATTCCAACATCATGGGCGGCATGTGCGCCCGGGTCTGCCCGACCGAAACGCTGTGCGAGGAAGCCTGCGTCCGCGAGATGGCGGAGATGAAGCCAGTGGTGATCGGCCGTTTGCAGCGCTATGCGACGGACCCCACGATCGGGAGCGGGAAATCCCCCTACGCGCGCGGCGCGCCCACTGGAAAGCGTGTGGCGATCATAGGCGCTGGGCCAGCCGGCTTGGCTTGCGCGCACGAACTCAGCCTAGCCGGCGTCGATAGCATCATCTTCGAGCCGCGCGAGAAAGCGGGCGGGCTCAACGAATATGGCATCGCCGCCTACAAGACCGTCGACGATTTCGCCGCGCGGGAAGTCGACTTCATCCTCTCGATTGGCGGCATCGAAATCAAGCGCGGCAAGGCGCTCGGCCGCGACGTTAAGCTCGAAGACCTGCGGCGGGACTACGACGCCGTGTTTCTAGGCGCGGGCCTGGGCGCGACGAACAAGCTAGGACTGCCGAAAGAGACTGAACTCGAAAACGTGATCGACGCGGTCGACTACATCGCCAAACTTCGGCAAGCCAAGGATCTTTCCAAATTGCCGGTCGGGCGCCGGGTGGTGGTGATTGGCGGGGGAATGACGGCCGTCGACGTCGCCGTGCAGTCAAAGAAGCTCGGCGCGGAGACCGTGACCATGGTCTACCGGCGCGGGCCGGAACAAATGAAGGCGAGCGCTTACGAACAGGAACTCGCGCAAACGAACGGCGTCGTCATCCGCTATTGGGCGCGGCCGGTGGCGCTCGAGGGTCGCGGCGACACGCTGAGCGGCGTCGTGTTCGAGAGCGGCAATGGCGGCGAGGCCGCGCCAGGTCCGGCCAGCTCCGTCTTTCGCCTCGACGCCGACATGCTGTTTCTCGCCATCGGACAGCGAGGCGCGCCGGAAGCGCTCGATGGGGCGCCGATCGAGGTCAAGGACGGCCGCATTGTCGTCGACCCCGAGCGCCGCACGACGCTCGACGGCGTCTGGGCCGGCGGGGATTGCGTCTATGGCGGGCAAGATCTCACGGTGAGCGCCGTCGAGGACGGCAAGCAGGCGGCGCGCTCGATCGCGGCCGTGCTTGGCGCTTCGCGCGCCTGAAAGCGAGAGTCCTATGGCCGATCTGCGCACCAATTTCCTCGGCGTGAAATCGCCCAATCCGTTCTGGCTCGCCTCCGCCCCTCCGACCGATCGGAAGGTCAATGTCGAGCGCGCGTTCCGCGCCGGCTGGGGCGGCGTCGTATGGAAGACGCTGGGCGAAGCGGGGCCGCCGGTCGTCAACGTGTCCGGCGCGCGCTATGGCGCGATCCATGGGCCCGACCGACGCCTCCTCGCCATGAACAACATCGAGCTCATCACCGACCGCGACCTTGAAATCAACTTGCGGGAAATCAAGGAGGTCAAGCGCGCCTGGCCGGACCGCGCGCTCATCGTGTCGCTGATGGTTCCCTGCGACGAGAAGTCCTGGGAGGATATTCTCGCCCGCGTCGAGGAAACCGAGTGCGACGGCGTCGAGCTCAATTTCGGCTGTCCGCATGGCATGTCGGAGCGCGGCATGGGCTCGGCTGTCGGGCAGGTGCCGGAATATGTCGAGATGGTTGCGCGCTGGTGCAAGGCGCATACCCGCATGCCGGTCATCGTGAAGCTCACGCCGAACATCACCGACATCCGCCAGCCTGCGCGCGCGGCGAAGAAGGGGGCGCCGACGCGGTGTCGCTCATCAACACGATCAACTCGATCATGAATATCGATCTCGACCACATGACGCCGGACGTCGTCATCGACGGCAAGGGCACCCACGGAGGCATGTGCGGCCCCGCCGTGAAGCCGATCGCGCTGTCAATGGTGTCGGAGATCGCCCGCGATTCCGACTGCGCCGGCTTGCCGATCTCGGCCATCGGCGGCATCACCACCTGGCGCGATGCGGCGGAATTCATCGCGGTCGGCTCTGGCACCGTGCAGGTCTGCACCGCTGCGATGACTTACGGCTTCAAGGTGGTCCAAGAGATGGTGACGGGGCTATCGAATTATATGGATTCGAAAGGCTACGCGACGATCGAGCACTTCCGCGGCCGCGCGGTTCCCTCGCTCACCGACTGGCAATATCTCAATCTCAACTATGTGGCGAAGGCCGAGATCGATCAGAAGCTCTGCATTCAGTGTGGGCGCTGCCACATCGTCTGCGAGGACACCTCGCATCAAGCCATCTTCGCCCGCATCAACGGCAAGCGCCAGTTCGTGGTCAATGAGGCCGAATGCGTCGGCTGCAATCTCTGCACGCTGGTCTGCCCAGTCGAGAATTGCATCACCCTGGTTCACAAGACCCATGGCGTCGATCCGCGCACCGGTCTCGACTACGAACGTCCACCGGCAAACTGGACGACGCACCCGAACAACCCGGCGGTCCACGCAAGGGCTGCTGAGTAAACGACCTCCGTTTGCTCGCCGAAGAGATGGGTCTTATTCCACCACTGAAAGACCCGCCTCGACCGAACGGCTCGGCTTCGCGCTCAGAATCAAATTGCCGATCGCCGCCCGCAGCTTGCCGTTGGGCACCGGCTTGTGCATGAGCAGGAGGCCGCTGGCCTTGGCTTCCGTCAGACGATCAGGCGCTGTGTCGCCGGTGATCAGGATCGCGGGTATCGCCTCGTCGTATTCCGCACGGATGCGTTTGATGACGACGAGGCCGTTCTCGCCCTCGCGCAGGCGATAGTCGCACAGGATCAGCGAGGGTCTCGCCGGGCCGGCCGAGAGACGCGAGATGGCTTCGTCGCCGCCGCCGCACGCGACGACGTCGTACCCCCATCCCGTCAAGAGACTGAGCGTCGCGTCACGAATTGCGGGCTCGTCGTCGATGACGACCACGAGCCCCTTCGCCGCAGCGGCGGATGCGATCGTCAGCCCTTGCTCAGCGACCGGCGATTGAGATTCGGCGAGCGGGAGCGTCACCTCGAAGCACGAGCCCCGCCCCGGCTCAGAGCGCAGCGTCAGTCCGCAATCAAGGAGAGAGGTCAATCGCCGGACGATCGCGAGGCCAAGTCCGAGTCCCTTGGTCGAATCTCGGTGAGGATTGCCAAGCTGATAATACTCTTGAAACACACGCTTCTGCTCGTCGAGCGGAATGCCGCGTCCAGTGTCGATCACCTGCACCGCGACCGCGGCGCCCCGGCGTCGGGCGCCGATTACGATCCGGCCGCGATAGGTGTAGCGCACCGCATTCGACACGAGGTTGCGCAGGACCCGCTCGGCCAGCACCGGGTCGGTCCAAACGATCGCGCTGCATCGCTTCCAGACGAGGGCGACGCCCTTGGCCTTCGCTTCTTCCCGGTGGTCCTGGCAAAGGCGCTCGAGCACCGGACCGATGGGAAACGCCTGTCTCTCGACGGTGACGACTCCTGCGTCGAGCTTTGAAATGTCGAGAAGCGCCGAAAAGAGGCCGTCCATCGCCGCGGTCGACGCTTCGATCTGCTCGATGATCCGACGTCCCTCTGGCGCCATCGCAACGCCGCGCAGAGCCCCGACAAACATTCCGAGCGCGTGGACGGGCTGGCGCAGATCGTGACTCGCCGCCGCGAGGAAGGACGATTTCGCCCGGTTCGCCTCCTCGGCGATCTTCCGCTCCCGCTCAGCAATGTCTTTTTGCTGTTGTAAGTCGAGGGCCAAGGCCTGGGTGCGAATTCTCAGGCCCACGATCTGCTTGAACGAGCGGTTCGTCGTGTACCCCAATGCGCCGAACGCAACTATGAAGACGAGCATCAGCAGGCTCGTCAGGCGCTCGACGGGATTTGGAGCGACGGCGCTGACCAGCGCATAGGGCAGTGTCGCCGGAACGAACAGGGCGTAGAACGCTGGCAAATACGAACCAAATGCGACGATCGCCCCCTCCGCGACCGCTGCCGTCACAACGACGACAACAAGCTGCACCTCGAAGCGATCGCCTGTCGCAAGTCCTATCGGGGCCCAACCCCAGGCCACTCCCTCGGCAAAGCTGATGACGCTGAACCAGAGCGCCCACTTGCGCCATTGATCGGTCTGCGCCCGAGAGCGCCAGTAGGAGCGCCCGAGCAGGATGTGCGAGAGCGCGCAGATAACGACGAAGGCGCTCCAAGCGGATCCGATTTTTGCGTCTACAGATCCGAGGCGGTGCAGGATCGCGAGGAGAACGACAGAAGCGACCGCGGCCGAGCCCACGCCGAGCGGGCCCGCCCGGAACAATGCGTCAATCTGAGCCGCGCGAATGGCCTCACGCGCGTCGGCCGATTCCGCCGGCGGCGTCATCTTCCCTTGCCGGGTCCGGATGAGGCCACCCTCACAAAGCCGCCGCCACATGGTCAAGTCCGCCCGCCGCGCAACCCACGATCCGAGGGCAAACACCGTGCGGCGTACGCTATTCTAACCACAGAGGCGCGTAGCACAACGACCCCCCTCGTTTCATCGCCGCGCGGCCCGAAGGCCCTTGCTTTGCCGCCGGAGGGCAGGCTCGCGGGGGAGCGAGAGAAAGACCGGCTGCCTATTCGCCTTCGGGCGCTTTCTCCTTCAGCTTGCCGAACACTGAATTGACGTCGATACGCTCCTCGGTCGGCTTGGCCTTTGGGGTTGGAACGCCAAACACCTCGAGCTGACTCGCAGGAGCGGAGGTGGGCCGCGCGGTGGTGATCTCCGCCGAGACGAGCGTCTGGCTGCGATCATCTTCCACCTTGGGCCGTTCCTTGGCGGCGCGATTGACCTCGAAGTCGAGGTCGATCTGCGAGCACAAGCCCAGCGTCACCGGGTCCATCGGCTGAAGGTTGGCCGAGTTCCAATGGGTGCGCTCGCGGATGGCGGAAAGCGTATGCTTGGTCGTGCCCACGAGCCGCATGATCTGCGCGTCCTTGAGCTCGGGATGGTTGCGCAACAGCCATAAAACCGCGTTCGGGCGGTCGTGCCTGCGCGACAATGGCGTGTAGCGCGCGCCGCGCGGTTTCTTGAACTCGGGCGTGCGCACCTTCGAGGTCGAAAGATGCAGGCGGCGGTTGGAATCCTGCTCGCCAGCGGCGATTTCCTCGCGCGTGAGCTGGCCGGTCGAGATCGGATCATAGCCCTTGATGCCCGTCGCCACCTCGCCGTCGGCGATTCCCTTCACCTCAAGAGGGTGCAGTTTGCAGAACTCCGCGATCTGATCGAAGGTGAGGGAGGTGTTTTCGACCAGCCACACGGCGGTCGCCTTCGGCATCAACGGCGCGTCGCTCATGAACGATAAGCTCCTTGATGATCGCTTCGCGCGCGCTCGCCGGTTCCGCCGGCAAACGTAGCCTCAAAGGATCAAACTTGAGAGGAAAAGCGTTCTATAGGCGCGGACGTGCCGAATTGCAATGTTTATGGGCGGCGCAAGGGCGTTGAGCAAAGCAAAATGCGTGGCCGAGCCCCCTTGCCAAGGGTTCGAGCGGGAACCAAATCCAGGCCCAAGTTCGCGACCAGGGCTCAAGCCCGCAACAACGGAAACCGATCATGAAATATGCAATGTTTGCCGCCATTGCTCTGGCGCTAGCGTCAGCCGCGGCGCCTGCGCCAGCCGAGGCCAAGGGCTGTATCAAGGGCGCAGTTGTAGGCGGGGTCGCGGGCCATTACGCCGGCCATCACGGGGTGATGGGCGCGATTGGGGGCTGTATCGTCGGCCATCACATGGCCAATGAAAAAGCCAAGGAGCAGGCAGCGCCGCCCGCTCAGGCCGAGCCGGCGCCTAAGCCCAACGGGTGAATGGCGCACTCGCCGGCGCATTTCGCGCTTCGGACGTTCCCGCCGTAGACGCGGCTGCTGGCCGTCTCCGTCGGCTGCCCATGGAGTGCGGCTAGCCGTTGGCGCGAGGTTAACGATTGGCGGTACGGTTGAAGCGGCGTCGATCAAACTTTCATGAACGAGAAGCGCGATTTTGTCCTTGCGAACACCCGGCTCATCTCGCCTCCGCTGACGCCTGAGATCAGGCTCCGACTGGCCGATGAGGCCGTGCCGATCTGGAAGAAGACCGAGGAGGAACTCGGCGCGATGGGTCTGCCCCCGCCCTTCTGGGCTTTCGCCTGGGCGGGCGGCCAGGCGCTTGCGCGCTACGCCCTCGACCATTCGGTGTTGGTCAAGGACAAGCGGGTCCTCGATTTCGCCTCGGGCTCGGGGCTCGTCGCGATCGCGGCGGCAAAGGCCGGCGCGGCGGAGATTACAGCCTCCGATATCGACGCCTTCGCAATCGCCGCGATCGAGGCCAACGCGGCCTTGAACGACGTCGCCATCCGGTCACGCCTCGAAGACCTGGTCGGCGCCGACGAGAACTGGGAGGTCGTGCTGGCCGGCGATATCGCCTACGAGAAGGACTTCGCCGACGCCGCGATGGATTGGTTGGCGGCGCTTGCGCGCCGCGGAGCGACCGTGCTCATCGGCGACCCGCGCCGATCCTACCTTCCGCTTGACCGCCTGGACTGCGTGATCGAATACTCGGTGCCGGTGACGCGCGAACTGGAGGATTCCGAGATCAAGCGGACTGGGATATTCCGCTTTCGGCGACCCTAAGATCTTTCGGCCGCAATTCGACCTCAGCCGAGGGTTAATCTCGCGCTTGTCCGTGCTATCTTGACCAGAGGGTCGGAACCGTTGGTCGACCGGCAGGTTGTCTGTGTCTTCACGAGGAGGTCTTGATGCGCGTTTCACACATCGCCCTCATTGCAGCCGTCCTGGCGATCCCATCCCTGGGTTATGCGCAGCAGGATGGACCGGTGGGTGGCAAGGTCGGCGCAGATCTCGGCGCCGCTCCGACGCAGCCAAGCCCTTCCGCTGCGGCTCGGGGCTATTCCGCACCCACTTCCGTGGGCCATCCAGCAGGCTACACGGGTGCGGTTACGCCGGGGCAGGTGGTGCCGGAGGATGTGCAGGTCATGCCTCGACCCGGCGGGATGGGGAGTGCCTTCGTCAACGGCCACCGCGTGCTCGTCGATCCTTCGAATCGCATCTTGCGAGTGATCAATTAGCGCCGGTGAGCCCCTCAAGCTTCGGGGTCGCGGCGGCTTGCATATATTGTCGCCCCGACACGTAGCGAGTATATTGTTTGCGTCTAAACTAGGCAGGCCGACCCTTCGCGCGGCGTCAGGCAGTTCGTTCCCATGAGCCACGACCCCCGTTCAAGCCAGGAGCCGTCCATGGACCGGGACTCGGCGACCGACATTGTCTATCCCTCGACAATACCGTTCATCATCGTGCATTTGGTTTGCTTCGCGGCGATCTGGACGGGCGTTACTGTGGAAGCGGTCGCGATTGGCATTGGCCTTTATTGGCTGAGGATCTTCGCTATTGGGGCGGGCTATCATCGCTATTTCTCCCACCGCGCTTATGAAACCAGCCGGGTCTTCCAGTTCGTTCTCGCGGCGCTCGCGCAATCAACTTCCCAGAAGAGCGTGTTGTGGTGGGCGGCCAACCATCGCGACCACCACCTCCATTCCGACACCGAACTCGACGTTCATTCGCCCCGCCAGACCGGCTTTATCTACAGTCATGTGGGCTGGATCTTCTCCCGCGGCCAGGAGACGATGAACCTCAATCGGATAGAGGATTTCGCCAAATATCCCGAATTGATGTGGCTACACCGTTACGAACAACTCCCGGCTTTTGTGCTCGCGGTCCTCTGTTTGGCCGTCGCCGGGTGGCCGGGGCTCATCGTCGGCTTCTTCTGGAGCACGGTTGCCGTCTATCACGGGACGTTCTCCATCAATTCGCTTGCTCATCTCGTTGGGAGGCGGCGCTACGTCACCGGCGACGACTCGCGCAACAATTGGCTGCTCGCCATCATCACCATGGGCGAGGGCTGGCACAACAATCATCATGCCTACCAGAGCAGCGCGCGCCAGGGCTTCTACTGGTGGGAATATGACCCGACCTTCTATCTCCTGACGCTGCTCGAGCGCCTTGGGCTCGTGTGGAATTTGAAACGGCCGACCGCCGAGGTCATGCAAAACCGGCACAAACTCGGGAGCCGCGTCATTAGCCGCGCCGCCGCGCTGGTCGCGGACAGCTATTATCCCGACCGTATCGCGGCTGCGGTCGCCGCCGCGCTCGGAAACACTGGCTTGGCGGATCTCCGCGCCCGCCTTTCCCAGGCCCACCCGTTCGTCGCCAGGGACGTGTTCAGCGAATTCAACCTGCCTCACATTCCGACCAAAGCCGAGATTGTGGGCCGCGCTCGTTCGCTCCTGGCCAACTCTCCCTCCATGGAGGACATCGCCGCAAAGGCGCACGAACTGCTTCTGGAAGCGGTCGGCGCGCGGCTCGAGACAATCGCGGCGCAAACCGCCCACTGACCCGCCGAAGATTTGCCGTCCTACGGGGATCCTCTACCGCCTCGCAAGGTCCGCTGAGTGCGTCGCGGAGAACGCCTGTTTTCGGGTACGAGCCCTCCGTATGAGAGCGCTCCGGCCGACCTTCCCAATGTCCATGCTTGATCCGGGTATGGGAAGCGCGGCCGACCCAGAGCGAGAGAGTTCTGACGATCGCCATCCGCTTCGCTAGGATCACGCTCTCTAGGCGCTGCCAATGGCGCGAGTTTCGAATCTTTGGCTGAAGGCGAGGGCTTCCTCGCACGATGGGGGATCTCGGCATGCGACAGTCTGCGTCCTCGATCAATTACCAGCTCGGCAGCCTCTATTCGGTGATCACCGCCTTCCTCTATGCGACGCAGGAGCCGTTTTCGTTTCCGGCCGCGAAGCATCTCAACACTTTGCAATTCGTGGCCCTGACCCAGGTTTCCCTGCTCGTGTCCCTTCCGCTGTTGTTGAGCCGGTCGGGCAGTCGCCGGGACTTCCTCGCCTTGCTTGGAAAGCCGGTCAATTACAGCTATCTCGCTGTGATATTCGCCATCGGAATGACTGGCCTCCTGCTCTACAATTTCGGCCTCAGCAACGCTCATCCGATCATCATCTCCGCGATCCTGAACCTTTCGCCGTTCTGGGCCGCGCTGGTGGCGCTGGTGCTGGCCGGAGTTCCGATTCCGATTTCGCGGGTGACCTTTTTTGGCTGTTTTGCCGGCGCGTTCATTGGCGCGATGGCGGTCGCCTGGAGCCAGCTTGGCGACGCTGGCACGTCAAACGTCAGCAAATTGGCGGATAGCTTCCTTCACGGCAGCTGGCTCTATGCGATTCCCGTGCCATTGGCCTCGGCTTTAGGGGGCACTCTGGTCGGCAAATGGTTCGGCGCTTATGACGAATCCGCGGCGATCGCGGCCAATTTTCTCACCGCGAATGTTATTCTGATCCCGGGCTGCCTCGCTCTGCTCTATTGGCGAAACGAGCTGAATTTCGACCAGCTAGAGCCGATCTTGCTGATGATCTTCGGCACGATCGTCGCCGCGTCGCTCGGCCGTGTGATGTACCAGGTCGCGCTCACCGTCACCGGCGGCGACAACGGATTCGTCACCATGTTCCTCAATCTGGTCCCGGCGCTGACCGCCCTCATCTCGCTCGCGCTGTCGCACTGGATCGCCGACCTGCACTTCGTGATCGATCTTACCTTTTTCCTAGGATCGGCCCTGATCGCCGCGTCGCTGGTGCTGTTTTCGCTGAAGTCCTGGCGGCAACCAGCTCAACGAGCTTGAGCGACCTAAAGGAGCGCGTTGAGCCGCCGGGCGAAAGGCTTGATGGCTTCCTCGATGCGCTGACCCCATCGGTCAAGAAAGCCTCTCTGGCGCTCCGCCAGAAGATATTCGGCCCGCCAGCGCCACTCGTCGCGGTCCTCGCGCAGGGCCTCATGGTCCTCCTTGAGGTCGGCAAGCAGGATCTTGAGGGCTTGGAGTTCGGTCTCGACAAGGCGCACGCGCGTGAAGAGCGAGGGCTGTGGCTTAAGCTCGCGCGTTGCCGTTGCGTCCGACATAGCCGAGATCATGGCGCCCAAAGGTTATCGGAGCACTAAATTTCGGTATCGAGCGCCGCCGCCGATTTTACCGGAGTTCCCGCCGGACCTCACCGCCGGCTATCTTCCGCATCCGACGTAAACCCGCACCGCACAAGGTAGCCAGGGCGTATCCTCCGTCATTTCTCGAGACGGCGCGCTCAAGTGTGATGGAGATCACAGCAGCGCGGGCCGAATCGTGCTTTAACACTGTCAACAAAGGTAAATAGTTGCAATTAGTCCAAAACTGAAAAGGGAGGATGATCCTATGCCAAAGTATCTCGGACTCTTTAGGTACAGCCCTGAGGGAGCCAAGGGCCTCATCAAGGAGAAAGCGGCGGCGCGAGAAGCCGCTATCCGAAAGATGTATGAAGGGATTGGCGGAAAAGTCGAGGCGATGTATTGGCTAGGTAGTGGCGAGTACTCCGGGGCGGTGGTTGTGGAACTGCCTGACGCCGCGACTGGCGCGGCCTTTCTGACGGTTGTCGGAGCCAGCGGAGCTTTCGACACGGTTGTGTCGATGGAGGTGATCACCTCCAGTGATCTCGACCGAGCCTTGGCGAAGACCACGAACTATCGCGCGCCGGGCGCCTGATATTTCAGGGCTTCCGCCCGCGAAGGCCAATCCTGGCTCGCGGAGCGATCGCCCTTCGATAAATGTTCGAGTTGAATGGCTCCTGCGGGGGAGGGCTTGAACTCGCGATCATTCGATCAACGCTCGAACCCGCTGATTGATTGCGCAATTCCGCTTTCCTGGGCGGCGTTAGCCGCTGACTGTCGCGTAAGTTGTTGAAATGCTGGTGCTGCAAGAGAGGATTGAACTCTCGACCTCTCCCTTACCAAGGGAGTGCTCTACCACTGAGCTACTGCAGCATCCGAAGCGCGTCTTATGGAGGCGCTCGGCTTCCTGCCATAGGAGCCATGTCAAGGCAAGGCGTCATCGGGCGGGCGTCCGTCTCCGGTTATTTGCGTGCGGGCCGCCTTATGCAACGCGAAATATGGCGCATGAGGGCGTGGCCCATCGTGACGACTGACCCATGGCGGTATAAAGGCGGACGCCCCGGCGCTTCTTGGTCGGGTCCAACGACAACGAGGAGGATCGCCCTTGGCTGGAAGGTTTCTGCGGCGCATGTGCGCCGCGTTCGCCGCCGCGACGCTGGCTGGTCTCGTCACCCATGCGTCCGCCGAGATTCCGGGCGACGCGGTCAAGATTGGCGTGTTGAGCGACTTCTCCGGTCCGTTCGCCGATCAGGTCGGCAAGGGATCCTTCATCGGCGCTCAGCTCGCGGCTGAGGACTTCGCCAAGGAGGCGGGCGGCCTCAAGGTGGAGGTCATTTTCGCCGATCATCAGAACAAGCCCGACATTGGCGTCGCAATTGCGCGGCGGTGGGTGGATGAAGAGGGCGTCGATGCGATCGTCGACCTCGCCAATTCCGGCGTCGGCCTCGCCGTCAACACCCTCATGCATGAGAAGAATTGCGCGATGCTTGCGTCGGCGACCGCGACGTCCGACCTGACCGGAAAGTTCTGCCAGCCGACCACCGTCCAATGGGCTCTCGACACATGGGCGCTCGGAAACGCGGTCGGCCGGACGATCACCAAAATGGGCGGCTCGACCTGGTACTTCATCAGCTTCGACTACGCTCTCGGCAAGGCTCTGCAGCGCGACGCGACCGAGGCGATCCAAAAGGCGGGCGGCTCCGTGCTCGGGTCAGTGTCGCATCCGCTCGGCGCGACCGACTTCGGCTCGTATCTTTTGCAGGCGCAAGCCTCGGGCGCGAAAGTGATCGCGCTCGCTGACACCGGCGTCGATGCGATCAACGCCATCAGGCAGGCTGGGGAATTCCACGTCGTCGGGCCCGACGGGCGGCTCGCGGCGCTCTTCCTGCAGATCACCGACATCGATGCGCTTGGCCTCGCTGCCGCGCAGGGTCTCATTCTATCCGAAGCCTTCTATTGGGACCTGAATAACTCGACCCGCGCCTTCGCCAAGCGCTTCGCTGAGCGGATGGGCGGCAAGATGCCGACCGAGGACCAGGCGGCGGCCTATTCGGCGACGCTGGCTTATCTGCGCGCCGTGAAGAGCGCGGGAACCATTGAGGGCGACAAGGTGGTCAGCGAAATGAAGAAGTCGCCGATCGACGATCCGCTCTTCGGTCCTGTCGTCGTGCGCGCCGACGGCCGCGCCACGCACCCGATGTATGTGTTCAAGGTCAAGTCGCCGCAGCAATCGAAGAGCCGGTTCGACGTCTACGATCTCGTCGAAACGATCCCGCCCGAGACGGCCTTCCGGCCTCTCGACCAGGGCGGCTGCTCGCTAGTGAAGTGACGGGCGTGTGCTGATCGGAGGAATGCGATGAGCGAAGATTCGAAAGAGCGGGTCTATACGCCAGACGAGATTGCGGCGCGGCTCAAGAGCGAGCTTCCGCATTGGCGCTACGAAAATGGCTGGATCAGGCGGACTTTTCGCACCTCCGGCTGGAAGGGCACGCTGATGGTGATCAACGCGGTCGGCCACCTCGCCGAAGCCGCCTGGCATCACCCCGACATTGCCGCGTCCTACGCCTGGGTCGAAGTAAAATTGCAAAACCACAGCGCCAAGGGAATCACCGACAAGGACTTCGAATTGGCTCGCAAGATCGAGGACTTCGTCTCGTGGCGTCCCGGCAAGGAGGGCGGCGCGCTCGAAGGGACGCCGACCGGCGATCAGCGATTCGCCTACATCAAATACGACGACAAGTGAGCCTGTCGTGGACGCGCTCCTGAAGCGTAATCACATCGAAATGGACTCGCAAAAGGCGCCTCGGGCTTGGCCAGAGGGGCAGGGTTCAGCCCGCCTCGCGCACGGCCTCGATCCGCGCGCGGATCGATTTGCGCTCTTCGCCGCTCATCGCCGTGCGCGGGCTCTTGACCTGAATCTCGCCCACGACATGCGCCGGCCGCGCGGAAAGCACGAAGATGCGATCGGCGAGCGCAATCGCCTCGTCGACGTCATGGGTGACGAGCACGGTGATCATGGCTCGGCTTTCGACGAGCTTCGCCAGGTCGCGCTGCAGCTGCCGAGCAAGCGGCGCATCGAGCGAAACGAAGGGCTCGTCGAGCAAGAGAAGCGTCGGGCAAACGGCGAACGCGCGCGCCAGCGCTGCGCGTCGCGCGAGGCCGACCGACAGTTCGCCGGGGAAGTGCGTGCGGTGCTCGGAGAGGCCGAGCGCGGCGAACAGGGCGGCGATCTCGGCTTCGTTCGCGTCCGGCGCAGCGAGCCGCACATTGTCCTCGACGCTGCGCCACGGCAGGAGCCGCGGCTCCTGGAAAACCATCCCCACCCGCCCATTCGGGGGGACGTGGAGCGAGCCGTCGAAATTGCCGTCGATGCCCGCGAGAATGCGCATCAGTGTCGACTTGCCGCAGCCGGACGGTCCGATCAGCGCGCCGGTCTCGCCTTCCTCGAGCGCAAACGAAAGATCGGCGATGACGGGAACACGCAGTCCCGCGGCGGTGCGGAAGGACTTGTCAGTGACGCGCGCTTCAAGCCGCGCGCGGTCGCCAACGGGAGACATGACGTTCAAAAGGTTGCACCGCGAGTGTTTCGATGACGAGCATGATCGCCGTGAAGGGCAGAGCGTAGGCGAGCAGCAGCGGGACGTCGAACAACTGGAAGGCGGTATTGATCTCGAACCCCACGCCGTTCGGTCGGCCCATGAGTTCGACAACCAGCACGATCTTCCAGACCAGCGATAGCCCCGACCGGGTTGCCGCGGCGAAATAGGGCGCGAGCTGCGGCGCGACGACGTGGGCGAGCCGCTTCAGGGGCGAGAAGCCGAACACCTGCGCCATTTCGTCGAGCCTTGTGTCGAGTGCGCGCACGCCCTCGCGTATGGTGACGGCGGTGACAGGCAGTTTGTTCAGCGCCACCGCCCCGATTGCGGCCGCTTCGTTGAGGCCAACCCAGATATAGGCGAGGACGATGATGACCAGCGCGGGCAGGTTCAAGAGCACGATGATCCATGGATCGGCCGCGCGATTAAACAAAGCGTGACGTCCCATCGCGTAACCGATCGCCGATCCAATCGCCATCGCGAGCAGGAACGCCGCCGCGACGCGGGCGAGAGTCACGCCGAGCGCCGTGAACAGGGCGCCCGTAGCTGCCTCGGACCTCATGGCGTCAAGCACCGTCATCGGACTTGGCAGCAGCCGCGGATTGGCGAAATGCGCTGCGATCTGCCACAGACACAGGAGCGCGGCGAGCGAGATGATACGGGTCGTCACGTCCTATTCGCTCGTCGCGGGATCGTAGAAAAGAGCGGTGTCTAGTTCCTTGGCCTTGCCGACCAGCGCCTCCCCGCCGACTTCCGCCAATCGGCGATAAAGCAAGCTCGCGTCCCTGGCCTCCTCCGCGATGGCTCGTTTCGGCACGCCTTCCAGATAACGCTGACGATAGACCGCGAGCGCCGCGTCGTCTTTCAATCGGAGCCGCGCCTTGATGGTGTCCCAGGCGCTCGGATCGTCGCGCAAGATTTCGCGCGCTTGCGTTGTCGCGGCGAAAAAGCGCTTGAGCGTGTCCTTGTGCGAGGCGGCGAAGGCCTCGCTGAACACGTAGCCGATCATCGCTACCGGGCCGCTCGCGCCGAGCGCCTTCTCGACATCGGCCATCTCGATTGCTCGGCGAAAGCCGCGCCCCTCGAGATCGGCGGAGAAGTTCCAGTATTCGAGCGCAGTCTCGGTCTCACCCTGGACGAGCTTCGCGGCGATGAGCGGCGGGGCGCCATAGGAGGGCTTGGCGTCCTTGGCGAGGTCGAGCCCCGCGCTGAGCGCCGCCGCCCGCAACAGAAGCCAGCTCTTATCGAGCGGTCCGCCAGCGACCCCGATTGATCGTCCGGCGAGGTCAGCGACACCATGGACGGGTGAATCCTTCGGCGCCATGACCGCACCGAGCGCTCTCGAATAAGGCGTGAACAGAAGCTTGTCGCCAAGCGCCCGTTCGCGCGCAGCCCAAAGCCAGTCCTCAACGACCATATCGGCGGCGCCGCCCACCAGCGCAATTTTGCCCGCTTCGGTCGACGCAAGTTCGGTCGTCTCGATGTCCAGATTCGCGGCCTTGTCGAGCCCTCGCGCCTTGATGAGCTCGATTTCCCAAGCCGCGGTGCCCGTCTTCTGGATCGCGAGACGCAGACGGTCGGCGGCCTCGGCGCCCGGCGCCAGACAGATGCTCGCGGCGACAGCGAGAGCGACAATGAACATGGCTTTGATCATGGGCGTTCTCCCGCCGCGCATTAGCCACCTCGCCGCATCAGCATGCCGCGCGCCGGATCGTAAGCGATCACCGCGCCGCCGAGGAATACGACCGTGCAACCAGCCACCACCGCGAGAGCCAGCCAATTAACCTGCTGGTAAAAGGCGAAGCGGATCAGTTCGACCGAATAGGTGAAAGGATTGAGTCGGCAGACGGTCGCGAGCCAAGGGCTCCCTTCCTGCACCCGCCACAGCGGGTAGAGCGCCGAAGAGGCGAAAAACATCGGGAAAATGACGAAGTTCATCACCCCCGCAAAGTTCTCCAGTTGTTTGATGACCGACGACAGCAGCATGCCGAGCGCGCCGAGCATCAGGCCCGACAGCGCCAGCGACGGCAACACCGTCAGATAACCCCACCAGGTCGGCGGCTCGATCTCCCAGAAATAAGCGACGACAAGAAACGCGTAGACCTGAAGAATCGACACGGCGACGCCCGCAATCAGTTTCGACGTCAGCAGAAACCAGCGCGGCGCGGGGCTCACGAGCAGCATGCGCATGCTGCCCATCTCACGATCGTAGACCATCGACAGCGAGGATTGCATGCCATTGAAGAGCTGGATCATCGCGATCAGGCCCGGCGCGATGTAGACCTCGTAGAGAACGTAAGTGTCGTAGGGCGGCATGATCGACACGCCGAGCGTCTGGCGAAATCCGGCGGCGAAAATGAACAGCCAGACCATCGGGCGCACCAGCGCGGAGATGAAGCGCTCGCGCTGGTGAAGAAAGCGCAAGCCCTCGCGCCAGACGATGCCGTAGAGGCAGATCAGGCGCTGCGGCCAGCCGAACGGCCGCTCGCTCGCAAGCACGGCCTCGCTCACCCTTCGCCTCCTTCCTCGTCGCCGCCGGTCAATGACGTGAACGCTTCGCCGATCGAGCGCGCGCCCGTCGCGCGGACCACGGAGCGGGATGAGTTGTCGGCGAGCACGCGGCCTTTGTGGAGGATGACTACATGATCTTCGTCACGAATCTCGTCGACGAGATGGGTCGCCCAAAGGACGCCTATCCTTTCCTCGGCGACGAGACCGCGCACGACCTCGAGGATTCCCGCCCGCGCCTTGATGTCGAGCCCTGCCGTCGGCTCGTCGAGCAGCAGCATGCGCGGCTGGTGAAGCAGCGCCCGGGCGATCTCCACCCGCCGCATCTGGCCGCCCGAGAGGAAGCGCACTTTGTCGCCGGTCCGGTCGGCGAGGCCGACGCGGGCGAGCTGGGTCGCGCCTCGCGCGCGCGTTTCGCGGCGGCCAAGCCCATGCAAGGCGCCGTGATAAGCGAGATTCTGGGCGACGCTGAGGTCAGGATCGAGCGTGCGCTGCTGAAAAACGACGCCGAGCAGCGCGAGAGCGGCGCCGCTGTTGCGTGCGACGTCGCGGCCAAAAATACGCACGACTCCCGATCGACTCACGTAAAGATGCGTGATCACCGAGAACAGCGTGCTCTTTCCTGCGCCATTCAAGCCCAAGAGTACGGTGAAACTGGCCGGCGCGATCGCGAAGCTCACGTTATCGAGAGCGATCCGCGCTCCATAGGCGTGCGATACATTCTCGACCGAAAGCGCATTGACGGTCGCCTGCGGCGTTACCTCGGCAACGACAGTCATTGTTTCGAGATCGCGACGCCCCAAGGAAACGAGCCGACAGGAATTGATTTGATCACCTTCAGCGCGGCGACGTCGATGACTGAGACGTCATTCGAGACGCCGTTGGTCGACAAGAGATACTTGCCGTCGGGCGTCAGCTCCAGTTGCCAAACGCGCTGGCCGACCAGCAGATATTTCACCACCTTTTTGGTCGCCTGGTCGATGACCGCGACGCGATTGGCGGGGCCGAGCGCGGCAAAGCCGAGCTTGCCGTCGGCGCTGAAGCGGATGCCGACCGGCTGGATCAACTCCTTCGCGAGTCCAGGCACCTCGAACGTGATCGTATGCGTGATTACGTGCTTTAGGGGATCGATGACGCTGATCGTTCCGCCGACCTCGGAGGACACCCACAGCTCCGAGCCGTCCTTGGTGTATTCGGCGTAGCGTGGGCGGGGAGGCACAAGAATGTTGGCGACCGACTTCTTGTTCCGCCAGTCGATCAGGTGGGCCATGCTGGTCGTCTCGGACGTATTGACGACGATCGAGCCATCCGGACTGACTGCGACCCCCTCCGGCTCGACGCCTACCGGAAATTCGCTGACCACCTTACGGGTCGCAACGTCGATCGCAGTCAGCAGCGCGTCGTTTTCGTTGGCGACAAAGACGAGCTTGCCGTCCGGACTTAGGCGTAATTGCTCAGGATCGGGCCCCGACGGCAGTTCGCCGACCTCTTTCAAGGTCTTGGTGTCGATGACGGCGATCGTATCGTCGTCGCCGAGGCAAACGAACATCTCCGCGCCGTCCTTGGTCAGAGCGATGCCGCGCGGCCTCTGCCCGGTCTTGACGGTGCGCGTGACCTCGAGCTTGTCGAGATCGATGACCGAGATCGAATTGCCCTTCTCGTTGGTGACATAGGCGGTCATCGCCTGGACCGAATTAGGCACGGCCCAAAGGCCCGCCAGAAGGGCCAAATGGACGATGCGGCGCGATCTGTGAGTCACTGCAGTTTGCATTTGGTCTCCGGCCGGTCGAAGCCGAGCGTGTCGAGTTCAGACGTCTGATGCAGGAAGCCTTCCTGGGGCGAAACCGAGACTGTGCCTCGTCCGTCGGTGAGCAGGATCGGCTGACGCAGCTGCTGGTTCCAAGGACGGATGGTCAGTCCTTGCCCCTTGAATGCGCCCAGCGAGAATCCCGGCGACAGGAGATCGTCGTGTATCGCCTTGGGGTCTGCGGATTTCGTGTGCGCGACCGCGTCGCCGATCAGCCGCGTGGCCTCCCAAGCCTGGTTGTCGCGCGCATTCATGCCGCGCTTGAAGGTTCGCTGAAAGCGGTTCTGCAGCTGAACGGCGCCCCAGAATTCGTGCGAAGGGTCCCAGCTCGCCGGCCGTAACCCAGCGGAGCCGACGACTGGCCGCGGAGTCCAGGTGCGATAGGGAAGGAAGCCTGCGAAGACCTCGCTTTCGTCGGCCGCGACGAGCACGTCGTAGTCCGGCGCGTTTTGGGTGAAGACCGGCATTTGCCGCTGAACTTGCACGCTGCCGGAGTTAGAGCGCCGGCCACCGCCGGTGTCCTTGTAGACGCGCTCCTCAACGATTTTCGCACCGAATTTCTTGGCCGACCTCCGATAGGAGTTGGCGAGCAATTGGTCCTCCGGATGCGATCCGACCACGAGAAACCAGCGCGGCCACTGCTTCCAAATCAGATATTGCGCGAGCCCGTCGGTCAGCATCGAACGAGACGGCGCGACGTGGATCACATTGGCGCGGCAGTCCTCCTCACGCAGACGATCATCCGAGGCGCCCGCATTGAAGACCAGCGCGCCAGAGGCCCGTGCGGCGTCGGCGACCGCGATGACCTCCGCGGGCGGGAGGTCGACGATGAAAAGGCGCACCCCGTCGTCGAGCATGGTCTTTAATGGCGCGATCGGGTCCTCGCCAGGCGCGAGCTTGGCGTCCACGACCGAGAAGGACTGATCGAGAAAGCGGCCGGTCGTGTTGTTGTCGTCCATCGCCATGCGCGCGCCGGCGACGAAGTCGTCCGCAGGAGGAATATCAAGGATGGAGATCGTCTCGCGCGAATGGGCTTCGTGGATAACGCCGACTTTGACGGCAAGCGTGTCTGCTTCGGCCGACGGGATCGCCAGCGTGATTCGAGCTAAGGCCGCGACGAACAGGACGCAAAGGGCTTTCCAGCATCGGGCAGAGGAAAGCAGGGGGGAGGCGTTCAGCTTTGCTTGAAACGTGAACATTCCGCGGGGCAAATCCTTTCATCGAAGCGGCTTTCTGGGTCTCAGCCGTGGCGTCGTGGCGCTTCGAGGCAGGCGATAACAAGACATTCAGTCCGAGCGAGAGGCCCCCGCGGCCCCGGCCTCGTCCGTCGACTAACTTTCAATTGGAATTCGGCGGCGCCTGCTCGGCGGGCCGATCGAGGCGTTCATCGCCGGCGGAATAACCGCCAGAGATAGCTAGACTCGACGGCGTGAAGATTCGCCCCGCGCAGCCACCCCGTGGCTCGCTTGTCGGCGTTCTCCTCACGTTGATCCGCCGTTTACAGGCGGACAGACCCGCTCACGATTACATCTGCGCCGACAGATAGGCCGTGACTTCCATGCCTGCGCAAACTTCGATAACGACAGGAACATTCCAAGCCATAGATTTAACTCCCTGAGTCTCTCTCCTCGTGGGTCGTTCGGCTCCCACGAGGGCATACCTAGCATCGCTCGCCCGCTTCGTCACGTCCCTTAAACACCCCTATCCCTCGCCTGCCCCAATTGCTAAGTCGTCGGGACGTGCGGGCGACGGCCCGCGGCGCAAACAGGTCGTCTCGGGGGATACCCAAAGCAGGGAGAAGAATGTGAAACTGTTGAGTTTTTTGCTTGCGGGCTTGGCGCTCCTTGCTTCGATGAGCGCTTCGATGGCGCAGGACGGGGCGGCCGGGGAGAAGGTATTCGTGTCCAAATGTAAGGTCTGCCATATGCCTCCCGAGGCCGCGAAGAATCTTGTCGGCCCGAGCCTGGCTGGGGTGGTCGGGCGGAAGGCCGGGACGGCTCCCGGTTACCATTATTCCGAGGCCAACGAGAAATCCGGCATCACTTGGGACGAGGCGGAGCTCAAGAAGTACCTCAAGGACCCGAAAGGCGTGGTGCCGGGGACGAAAATGGTGTTTCCCGGCCTGCAGTCGGATCAAGACGTCGACAATGTCATCGCCTATCTCAAGCAGTTCGGTCCCGACGGCAAGAAAATCTGATTCAAAGAGCATCCAAATCCGCGGCGACGATTCGCCGCTCGTGCAACGCGGTCGCGATCAGCGCGCCCGCGGCGCCCGCGGCCTTGAGCGCCGAGAGATCGCCCGCGCCGCGCACGCCCCCCGCGGCATAGATGTCTCGACCGCCGGCGATCGATCGTATCGCAGCGATCCGCTGAAGGTCGGGACCTGCGCCGCTGCCGACGCGCGCAAGCGTCATGACGATGACCCGCTGCGGCCAAAGCGCCGGTTCGGCCAGGATCTCCTCAGAGCCTTGAAAGGCGTCGCCGCGAAAATCGAGCGAGAGCACAACCCGCCTCGAGTTCGCGGTGCTGCGCGATGAGGGCGCTACCGCGCTGCGATTCGCTGCCGATGACCGGCGCGCCTAGGTCCGCATCGATGAGCGCCTCGATTGCGGCAGAAGCAGCTGAGCCGTTGTCGATCCACATTTGTAACGCCGGGAAAGCATCGCGAATGCGGCGAAGCGCCACGAAGTTATCCCCGTCGCGCTGGATCGCGTCGAGATCGGCGACATAGAGCGTCGGGAATGGATAGACCGTGAGCAGGCCCCGCACGACATCCACCGGGTCGCTGCTCGGCGAGAGCGGGGATTCGAGCCGCCGGTAGGACGCCCGATCCCCGAATTGCGCGCGGACGACCTGGCCATGCATGAGGTCAATAACGGGGATGGCCTGCAAGCCTGCCCTCCGCCGCGCTGGCGGCGAATACCTGCGCCGCCTTGTCCTTGAGCCAGCCCCAGGCTTCGGCCTCCGCCGGCCCCGCAGTCTTGCCCACGATGATGTCAAGGCGCGCGAGCTCGGCCTCGACCTCGGCGCGGGCCAAGAGATGCAACCGGCTCACCAGCACCGCGCCCTCGATCACCGCGGCTTGGGCGCGATTGAAGCCCTGGAAGGGCGCGTGCGAGGCGCGATGCGCGACGCGGCATACGAAGCGAGGCCTGAGCTCATGCTCCCGCACCTCGATGACGACCAGCTCGAGGTGCGACAAGGTCGCCTTGAGACGCGGCGCGGCGACAACCTCGGCGGGCTCGAGCGCCCAGTCGCGGCGGCCGCTGAGACATCCAGCGAAGACGCGCACGTCGTCGGTAAAATTGGCGACCGCGAACGGCGCCTGACGCAGATTGTCCAGCGTCGTCGAGGGATGAAACGGCGCCAGAATCCATGAGTCGCCTTCGGCGATCAGTCCTAAAGGCGCGATATGAGGCTCGCCCTGCGCATTGATCGTGATCACGATCGCTTCGCGGATCAGCGGCATTACTCGTTCGCCGCCCGCGAACGCAACGTGTGGCCTGCTTCGCTCAAGCGGGTCCTGTCCTCGGGGCGCCGGTCGGTTGCGCAACCCCAATTGAGCGGCTCGTCCTGGGCGTATCGCTTACCAAGCTGTAAAGCGATCTCGGCCTTTGTCAGTTCGGCGCCGAGATAGAACGCGTGCGCGCCGTCTGTTTCAACCCCGAGTTTATCGAACAGCGAAAAAGCTTCCTCGGCGACAAAATGGCCGGCGCGGTTATAGACGTGAATCCCGTCCTCGGCCACTTCGATGCGGTAGTTATCGTCCTTCACTTGCGCCGCGGCTTCCGCGATCTCCTGACCCGAATATGGAAACGGCGCAGGGTCGTGGATTTGCAGGAGCGGCCGCCCATAGCCTCTCGGCAGGCTCGCGTCCGCCGCCGCTGCGTACATGATGCGCCGGGCCGCGTCGTGCTCTTGAATCGTCCGGCGCGTGTGCGGGCTGACATGGACAGTGAGCACGTTGGCGATGCTGAGCTCCGAACAGATCCCAAGCAGCAGCGCCGTAACGCCAACGGAGTTGGCGTCGGTGAGTTCCGTCAGATTGCCGGTCCCCATCAGCATCTCCGCTTTTGGCAGGCGCGCGCGCACTTCGCCATAGCGCGAGAGCGACTCCGCGAAACCGAAATGAATGGGATCGATGACCGGGTCCAGAATGGCCTTGAGACTTCGTTTCTCGGCCTCTTCAGCGGCGCGATACAGCGAAGCCAGATCGCCATGCTGAGCGGGAATCAGCACAGGACGCGCGCCGGTCTCCTCGGCGATGGCGAGATTGTGCTCGGTGAGACTCAGGAGATAATCAGCCCCTGCGGCCCCGCCCCGGCGCAGTTCGTCAGCCTCCGCCGAATTGACACTGACAGCGAAGCCTCTTGCCTTCAGTTCTCGCACAGCGTTCTCGAGCTGGGGGAAGGGGGTATCGGGCAGGCAACCGAGATCGATCACTTCGGCGCCCTCGACGCGCAAGAGTTCGGCGCGAGCGAGGATCTCCTCGATGCTCATCTGCGACGCATCGACGATCTCGGCGAAGATCCTAAGTGAGTGGCGCGACAAATCGAGCGCTGCGCCGGCCTTGCCGAGAAACCCCGGCAGATCTTTCAATTCATCGGGCCCGCGCTCAAAGGGAACGCCAAATTCCTGGCCCAGGCGCATAAGGTCGGCGCGGCAGCGGCCCGGGACGATGACACGATCCGCGTCGATCGGGCGCGGCAGCCTGCGCATGAGGATAGGCTCGGTCATCAGCGCCGCGACCTTGACGCCCACACTGAAGATCGACCAGTCGAACGGTGTCGGCCCCATCCCCTGCAACACCTTCTCGAGGCGCTTCTCAGCGAGGCGACCGGTCAAGAACAGAATACGCTCCTTCATGGCGCGACTTTGCTTCGTCGCTGCGCAATTGTCTCGCTGAGCTCGGCAATCGAGTTGACCGTCGTCACGCCCACGAAACCACCCAATCGCTCACGATTCTCCAAATCGATCGGGCGCGGGTAGACCTTCACCATGCCTTTCGGCGCTTCCGTCTCAAGCTCGGGCGCGGTGTCGCAGGCGAAGACAATAGTCGGCACGCGGCATTTTCCCGCCTGGGCAAAGACGTTGGTGATGAAGTCGTCAGAGATCCCGTAGACGAATTTGGCGACCGCGTTCGAGGTCGCGGGCGCGACGATCAACGTATGATAGACGCCGTAGTAGAATTGTCCGACGGTCACCGAACTCGCCGAAGTGTCGCGATAAATGCGTATGGAGCGCGGCAGTTCGAGCTCCTGCTTGTACATGCGCAGCACCTCGTCCCCCGCCTTGCTGAGAAAGAGGTCGACATGTTCGAGTTCACGGATGAGCGCAAGGCTTTCCTTGAGGAAATGACCCGACCCAGTGAGCGCCCATCCCCAGCGCGGCGTTTGGTGTTTCGTCATTGTGCTGCCGGCGGTCGATTTCAGCTCGCCTATACGATTTCAGGAAATAGTGGGCGCCGCAACCCTTCGGCGAGTTTTGAGCTGTCGGTCGGCGCGGCGAGCCAGGCGCGAACGCCGCTTTGCTTGAGATAAAGCGGGAAGAGGGGATCGACGACGCCCCGTGCTACGAGATCATGAGCGTCGAGCGTCGCGGCCCCGAAACCGCCGTGCTTGACGAGGACGAGACGGCCTGCGCCGAGCGCGCCCGCAAGCCACGCGGCGAGGCTGTCGGAAGTGAGGTCCCATGTTTCCGGCAGCGCAGCGGCTTGCGCCATCGGCTCGGGGGACCAGACGGGAACCTTGCGGTCCTTGAGCGCGCGCAGGATCGCTGAGCGCGACGCGGCCAGACGCAAGGCGGGATTGAGGCTCACAAGCGCGCAACCGAACTGCGTCATCGCCATCAGCGCCATAAGGTGCGCGGCGCGATCGTCGAAGCCGATCGAGGCCTGGGCCGTTCTGACCGCGTCCGCAAAGGGGCCGCCGCCTGGCGCGATGACGATCGAGCCGGCTTCGGCCGCGATCGCCGTAAGCCATTCGTTGAGATGGGGCTCGGTCGCAAGGCTGCCGCCCAACTTGATGATGGCAAGGCGTCTCGTCACGTCGACTTGGCTCCCTAGCATCACTTGCCGTCTCGGCCCTTTTAGGATTCGAACCAGTCTGCTGTCGACATCGACTTGCTTGGCGCATCAATTTGATGGGATCTAGCGTCTTTCATGAGTTTGGAGGAGCGGTGAGCGTCGTCATCGGCTGGGACATCGGGGGCGCGCACCTGAAGGCGGCCCGGGTCAAGGGGGGGCATGTCGAAGCGGTGGTTCAGGCGGCGACGCCGCTTTGGCTGGGACTCGACAGCCTGGAAGAAGCACTGTCGGCGCTTTCCGCCCAACTTGGCCGCTCTGACCGGCACGTCATCACGATGACCGGCGAGTTGTGCGACGCCTTTCCCTCCCGCCGAGAAGGTGTGGCTGGTCTAGCTGAGATCGCAGCCCGCCATCTTGCCCCCTCAACCCCGAGCCTTTACGCCGGCCGCGCCGGGTTCGTCGCGCTTGACGAAGCCGCTTCCCATGCCGCCGACATCGCCTCGGCCAACTGGCACGCAAGCGCGGCGCTCGTAGCGCTCAAGCTTCGGGACGCGCTGTTCATCGACATCGGTTCGACGACAACCGACATCATCCCAATCGTCGCGGGCAAGGTCGCCGCGGTCGGCTACAGCGACGCGGAACGGCTCGCTTCGGGCGAGCTCGTCTATACCGGAATGACGCGCAGCTTTGTCATGTCCATGGCTTCGCGGGCGCCGTTTCGGGGCGATTGGACGCCACTGATGAACGAATATTTCGCCTCTAGCGCCGACGTCCACCGCATTCTAGGCGACTTGCCCGACGGCGCGGACAAGATGGCGACCGCCGACGGTCGGGAGAAAAGCGTCGAGGCTTCCCGGGCGCGCCTCGCGCGGATGATCGGTCGCGAGGCGGACGAAGGCGCTGCTTCGGAATGGGAAGGGCTCGCCGCCTGGTTCGCAGAAGCGCAAACGCGCGACATCACCGACGCAGCCTTGCTGCGGCTCTCCCGCAACGACGCGCCGGCCGCGGCGCCTGTGGTTGCGGCGGGCGTCGGCGAAAATCTTGCAGCCGAGGTGGCGCGCCGTTTACGGCGACCTTTCGTCGGATTTTCCTCGCTGATCGGGGCGCCTCCGGAAGCCTCGCATTGCGCGCCGGCCGTCGCGGTCGCATTGCTTGGCGCAAATCAGGCAAGCGCTTCCGTCGAGGCCGGACTTGTTGTAGGTCAATCCGGGGGCGCTGAGAGATGAGATGATGCGCTTTGCTGTCGTGGCGTTATTGATGTTTGCGGGCGCTCGTCTCACGAGCGCCGCGGAAGTCGCTGCAGGAACCGCCGCGGCAAATGATTATCCGACATCCGCTCGGGCGGAATATGTCTTCGCCTGCATGAAGACCAACGGCGACACGCGGGACGCGCTCGAGCGATGCTCGTGTTCGATCGACGTCGTCGCTTCGCTCCTTCCCTACGACGCCTATGTGACGGCTGAGACGGTTGCGTCTTTGAACCAAGAGCCGGGCCAGCTCGGCGGCGAGTTTCGTGCATCCACTGTCGCGCGCGACGCACTCACTCGATTGCGGCGCGCGCAGGCTGAGGGCGAAGTGCGCTGCTTTTGACCGCTTCTGCGGGACGACCTCGGCCGCACCGCGTCCCAGTGTCGCCGAGGCTGATCAATAATTTGTGATGACGATCAGTGCGGCAAAATTCCAGACTCAATGTATACAATTCAGGCTCGTCGGTGTTGGCCCGCGCAATGGCAACGATTGTCTAACGACAATCCCCTTGCGCTCTAGTTTCGATCGGCATATCGTCCTCCTCGGTTCCGACTGCACGAGCGTTGGGGAACGGGAGCCCCGGCGCACTTATCGGAGGCAAGGCGAATGCCCGCGAGCGTGTGCTCGTTTCGCCCTGCCGTGACACGCTGCCGAAACCATCCCTACTGAGACTGCCGCTGCAAAGCCGCCTGAACCCATGTTGGGTTTGCGGGGCGCTTCGTAAGATGTCCAACCGGGAGGAGACAAATGCGCAAATACCTACTTGCAAGCTGCTTCGGAGCCACGGCCCTTTTTGCCGCCGGCTACGCCGTCGCGAATGATGATCTGGCGAAAATGTCGGCGGACCCGAACCAGTGGGTGATGCCGACCCAAAACTTACGCCAATACGCGCTATTCGGAACTCAAACAGATCAACGCCGAGAACGTTCGTAAGCTCGCGCCGGCGTGGACATTCTCGACCGGCGTCTTGCGAGGCCACGAAGGCTCCCCGCTCGTCATCGGCGATGTGATGTTCCTTCATGCGCCCTTCCCGAACACGGTTTTTGCGCTTGACCTCAACAACGACGGCAAGATCCTTTGGAAATATGAGCCCAAGCAGGATCCCAGCGTCATCCCGGTGATGTGCTGCGATACGGTCAATCGCGGCTTGGCCTACTCCGACGGCAAAATCTTCCTCCATCAGGCGGACACCACCCTCGTCGCGCTCGACGCGAAGACCGGGAATGTCGTCTGGTCGGTGAAGGATGGCGATGCATCGAAGGGCTCAGACCGGCACTGACGCTCCGATGGTGGTCAAAGACAAGGTTTTCATCGGCGTCTCGGGCGGCGAATTCGGCGTTCGCGGGTGGCTCAGCGCCTACGATACCAAGGACGGCAAGCTGGCGTGGCGCGCCTATTCGGAAGGTCCCGGATTCCGACCTTTGGTCGACCCCGAGAAAACGACGGCGCTTGGCAAGCCGATCGGCAAGGATTCTTCCCTCAAGACCTGGGAAGGCGATCAATGGAAGATCGGCGGCGGCACCACATGGGGTTGGTATTCCTACGATCCGGACCTCAACCTGATCTACTACGGCTCCGGCAATCCCTCGACCTGGAACCCGAAGCAACGGCCCGGCGACAACAAGCTGGTCGATGACCATCTGGGCGCGCAACCCTGACACGGGGGAGGCCAAGTGGGTCTATCAGATGACGCCCCACGACGAGTGGGACTATGACGGCGTCAACGAAATGATCCTCACCGACCAGAAGATCGACGGCAAGGACCGCAAGCTCCTGACGCATTTTGACCGCAATGGCTTCGGCTATACGCTCGATCGCGACACAGGCGAACTCCTGGTCGCCAACAAGTACGACCCGAAGGTCAACTGGGCCACTGGCATCGACATGGATAAATCTTCGCCGGATTACGGAAAGCCCGATCCGCGTGAAGGCAATGTCCACAGAGGCCAATGGCGAGGACGTCAACTCCAAGGGCATCTGTCCGGCGGCGTTGGGCACCAAGGACGAGCAGCCTGCGGCTTATTCGCCGGAGACCGAGCTCTTCTACGTGCCGACCAACCATGTCTGCATGGATTACGAGCCGTTCAAGGTCAGCTACACCGCAGGTCAGGCCTTATGTCGGCGCGACGCTCTCCATGTATCCGCCTCCGGGTCGATAGCAACATGGGCAACTTCATCGCGTGGGACGGCAAGACCGGCAAGATCGTATGGTCCGATCCCGAGCAGTTCTCGGTATGGTCCGGCGCTTTGGCGACCGCGGGCGGCGTTGTCTTCTACGGGACGCTGGAAGGCTACCTGAAGGCGGTTGACGCTAAGACCGGCAAGGAGCTCTACAAGTTCAAGACTCCGTCGGGCATCATCGGCAACGTCATGACCTACGAGCACGGCGGTCGCCAATATGTGGCGATTCTGTCCGGCGTCGGCGGTTGGGCGGGCATCGGCCTTGCGGCCGGCCTGACCAAGCCGACCGAGGGCCTTGGCGCGGTCGGCGGTTACGCGGCGCTTTCGAACTACACCGCGCTCGGCGGGACGCTCACGGTGTTCGCGCTCCCGACCGACTGAGCGACCGACTGACGCCCCACGGGGATAACGGGGCCCGGCGCATGCAGCGCAAAGCACGCGCCGGGCCCTTTCTTTTGCTCCAGTCCGCGTGAGAAACAAACGTGACGGTTTTAAACTTGTCTTGGGCTTGGCCTCGGTTCGCCTTGGCTCCGCCGCTCGCCGCTCTCGCCGATCCGCCGGGAGACCCAGCCGTGGTCACCAGACGAACAAGGCATGTGGCACGACAAGGATGGCGATCCGACTTAAAGTATCGCGCCGACGGAACCGTCGACTGGAACACGTTCTCCGGCTTCCGCCGATATCATTCGGCTTGCATCGTGTGCCATGGTCCCGATGGCGAGGGATCGAGCTATGCGCCGGCGCTCGCGAACTCGCTAAAGACGATCGGCTACGCCGATTTTTTCGGAATCGTTGTCGGCGGCAAAAAGGACCTCAGACGGCCAGGACATCGTCATGCCCGCTTTTGCCGACAACAAGAATGTGATGTGCTATCTCGACGACATTTACGTCTATCTGCGCGCGCGCTCGCACGGGATCGATCCCTCGTGGACGGCCGGCCCAACATGAAGCGAAGCCGCCCGGCATTCGCAGACGCCGAAGACGAAATGCATGGGCCCGAGTTGAGGCAAAGTCTAGACGTCGACCAAGTCGATGCGCCGTCGCACGGGTTCTCTTTTCGCGCTTCGGCTCATCGGCTTAGCGCTGGTCGGAGTCGCTCTCCCTGGCGGCGCGGGGGCGCAGGACGCGGAAGGCGAGATCGAGCTGGTCGACCCGCACGTCTTTCGAGCCTGCGCAGACCCGCGCGATCTTCCCTTCTCAAACGAGGCCGGCGAAGGATTCGAGAACAAGATCGCCGAGCTGTTCGCGCGCAAGCTCGGCAAATCGGTCGCCTACACCTTCTATCCCGACGCCACCGGCTTCATCCGCAACACGCTGAATGCGCTATCGTTGCGACGTCGTCCTGGGAACCGCGCAAGGCGACGACCTCGTTCAACCGACCAACCCCTATTATCGGACGAGCTACGCCGCCGCGTATCGCCAGGATGGTCCCTTGAAGGGGATGATCGCGCTGAGCGATCCGCGTCTGAAAATGGCGAGGATCGGTATTGTCGGGGGAACTCCGCCGGCGACCTACCTCGCGAATGAATGGGCTGCTCGGGCAGATCAAATCCTATCCGCCTGGGCGTCGACACGCGATACGATTCGCCGAGCTCACGACATGATGGACGATCTGGACAAGGGCGAAATCGACGTCGCGTTGATTTGGGGACCGTTCGGGGGCTACTACGCGACGAAGGCACAAATCGCCGATCGCGGTGGTCCCGCTTGTGAAGGAGCAGGGCGGCCTCGCGTATGGTCTTTCGGATCGTCATGGGGGTGAGGCATTCCGATCAGAACTGGAAGCGCGACCTGAACAAGCTGATCTCCGAGAATCAGGGCGAGATTCAAGCGATCCTGCGCTCCTATGGGGTCCCGTTGCTTGACGAGAACAATAAGCCGATCTCGCCTTGACCGCGTTTGCATTGGAGCAGGCGATTGTAGCCGTGCTCGATAGGCGTCGTCAAACGGGCGTTCTTCGAAGGGAAGCCGGCTGCTACGGCGCCACAGCCTTTTGCACCGCCCGAGCAATTTGCCCGATGCGCTGCTCAATCAGCGTCGGCGTCTCGCAAACGTAAGTGACCGTCTGACGACGATCGTTGAAGATGCGAAGATCCCATAGCAGACGCGCTTGACTGTCCGCGCCCGGCGATGCTTGGCCCGCGCTGTTCTGGTCTGAAGATTTTTGCACGGCCTCGTTGTCCGTGCGGACGCGGTCGGCCAAAGCTTTTTGCCTGCGGCCAATTCGATCCAGGCCCTCGATGATCTCGGAGCGCTGCCGCGACAAATCCGTGAACGCTCCAGAGAAGGCGCGCAGAAGCTTGGCGTCTGCGTCGGGACCGCCCTTCGCTTTGAAGTCGGCGATAGCGGACTCCACGTCAGCGATGGGAACGCGCCGCTGAGCCATTTGCGCCTCCAGATCCGCGACGTCGCTTTCGTTGCGCCAGTCTCGAGAGTTGAGATCAAGTTCGGGCCCGGCCCAGATGGAGGCGAGCGAGAAAGTCGGCGTCTTGATCTGCTGGCAGGGCCAGTCCGGATCGGTCTTTCCTTTATATTCAGCGACCGCCGGTGGTGCGAGCAAGGTCACGGTCGCGATCGCGAGAACGGCACGGGCCGCAGGATGCATTTGCGTTTCCTCTCGAGCGCAATGATAAGATCGGGGTTGCGGCCAATCAAGCCGTTGAAGTTCACGGTTGCGTCGCCATTGAACGTCTGGCGACCGCAGAGAACCAGGATCCGACGCGATGACGCGCATGCTCGCCAGTGTCGCCAACGCGGCCGAGGCCGGTGTTGTCGTTCAATTCGGCGCCGACATCATTGATCTGAAAGACGCGAGTCGAGGCGCGCTCGGACCTGTTTCGCTCGATATTGCGCGCCAGGCGATCGCCGCTGTCGCGGGGCGAAGCGAAACGAGCGCGGCGCTCGGCGACCCGCCCTACGACGAAGATACGTTGCTCGCGGCGGCGCGCGCGTTGGCCGCGATGGGGGTCGATACCCTGAAGCTCGCTGTGGACGCGCCGACGCTCGATCGGCTCGGCGATACCCTGAGCGGGCTCGCGCGCGACGTCCGTCTTGTCGGCATGATGTTTGCCGACGAAAAGCCCGATTTCGCTCTCCTCGCCAAGCTCGCGGCGCTTGGCTTCAAGGGCGCAATGCTCGACACGCGCGACAAGAACTCGCGGTCGCCTTATCGCGCATCTCGAGGTCGTGCAGCTCAACCAATTCTGCTCGCAATGTCGTGCGCTCAACTTGATGAGCGGTTTGGCGGGGTCGCTTGAAGCGCCTGACGTTCCGCGACTCTTGCTTGTGCGCCCAGATGTCCTTGGATTCCGAGGGGCGCTTTGTCGCGCCCATGACCGGCGCGGCGCGATCGATCCGGCCGCCGTCGTTCTCATCCGTGATCTGATCCCGCGCGAGAGACCGGACCCAGACGCTTCGCCGAAGATCGATTGGCGGCTGCTGGCGCGGGGGATCATTGGCGGACGCGAACAAGAAGGCGAACTCGACCGCGTGTTCGTGCGCGATTTTGTCGTCTCCGCTGAGATCGGCGCTTATGATTTCGAGCGCGTCATCCGCCAGCGCGTCGTCTTCGATGTCGAGGCGCTGGTGCGGCGCGGCGGCGCGCACGCGGACGATATGCGCACGATCTTTTCCTACGACCTGATTCTCGACGCCATCCGTCTCGTGGTCGGGCGCGGCCATGTCGATTTCGTCGAGACGCTTGCCGAAGAGCTTGCAGCGGTCCTGTTGCAGCATACGCGGGTGCGCAGCGTGCGCGTCAATATCCGCAAGCTCGATGTGATCGAGGGCGAGGTTGGGATTGAGATCCGTCGCGAGCGCGCCTCGGGTTCGGCTGACGCGCGCTCCATCGGCGCCGTGGACCGAGGCGCTTGAGCGCATACGCCGCTTGCGGGCACAAGGAGTGTGCGTCTTGAGCCGCAACTCGCTTCCGCTTGATCATCGTGGACGCCCCGAGCGCGCGGGACGCCCGACTGGAATTGACTTCAGAAGCGAAAGGACAAGCCGTGGCGATCGTCAAGAACACCATCTGCCTATGGTACGACAAGGACGCCGAGGCTGCAGCCCGCTTCTACGCCATGACATTTCCTGACAGCTCGGTGCAGGCCGTTCATCGCGCTCCTAGCGACTACCCGTCGGGCAAGGCGGGCGACGTGCTGACGGTCGAATTCACAGTCGCGGGCGTCTTCTGTCTCGGCCTCAATGGCGGGCCGGCCTTTAAGCATAACGAGGCCTTCTCGTTCCAGATCGCCACTGACGATCAGGAGGAGACTGATCGCTACTGGAACGCCATTGTCGGCAACGACGGCCAGGAAAGCGCGTGCGGTTGGTGCAAGGACAAATGGGGCGTCTCCTGGCAGATCACGCCGCGCGTGTTGACCGAGGCGCTGGCCGCCGGCGGCGCTGAAGCAAAACGTGCGTTCGATGCGATGATGGAGATGAGAAAAGTCGACGTAGCCGCGATCGAAGCGGCGCGGCGCGGCTGAGGGTTTGTGGTTGACCCGGAACCGAAAGCGAACGCCGCATGATGCGCACCGCGCCTTGGCGTGCGCTCCTTGATCGGTCCAGCGTCGCGCGCTTCACGCCAGCGTTCGCGCGAGCTCGAACGCCTGACGGAAATCAAGCCGCAGCGGGGTCTTGCTCTCGGTCATCTGCTTGAACAGCCCCGACTCGGTGCGATATTTGACGTTGCCGATCGCAAGCGCGCCGACGCCTAGCGCGCCATGCTCGCCGAGCGGCGCGCCGTTCGCGTGCGCGTCCACGCCTTCGATCCCAGACGGGGGGACCGCGTTGACGTCAGCCGCGACCAGCAATTTCTGAGCGCCCGCGATCTCGGCGGCGTCGATCACGCGCGCGCCCGCTTTCGCGGCGGCGAGCACGACTTCCGTCGCGGCGAGGATCGCGGCCTTCGCCGCCGCCGTCGAGCCGTCCGCGACGGCAAGGTTGACGCCGAACCGGCGACTGACCTCGCCAGCGTGGCGAGCCGTGCGCTCTGTTCCCTCACGGCCGACCAAGGTCACGGACGCCCCCTCGAGCGCGGCGATCACCGCCGATGCGGTTCCCACCACGCCGGTCGCGCCGAAGACCGCGACGGTGGCGCCGCGAAGCGCGCGGTCCTTCTTCTCCTTTAGCGTCTTTTCGACGACCGCTATCATCGCGGCGGCCGTCGTGAACGAGCCGGCCGGGTCGGCGAAAAGAGAAATCTCGAACGGTTTGAACAGCGCCTTGCCGGCGGCCTCAAGCATGTCGAGGGCCACGAGCGCGTCCTTGCCGCCGATGAACACGCCGGTCCGCGTCGCGTCGCGCGGCGAGCGCGAGAACATGGCGTCCTGGACGAGGCCCGTTACCTCGTCCAACGAGACATTGGTGTAGGACGCTGTCGCGTCATAACCAGCGTCGATCGCCATATTGACGTCGAAGGGGCTCATATGCGGAAGCGGCGTGATCATGTGCAGAATGTTCTTGGCCATTATTCCTCCAGAGCAATCATCGGACTGAGACGTCTTCTTCATCGCGGATCTCGGCCCCGTGATCCCGCGCGCTGCAAATTCTGATCTCGACCCCTCGTTCACACTCGTCGCAAGCGCGCCGAGTAAGGAATTGCGCGTGGTCGGGGTTGGATGCAAAGGCAAAACCAGTCGGCCCCCAGGAGCTCTGGCCAATTCCGTGCGCGCCGAGGCCCTTCAACCGGGCGGCGACTTGGCCGACCGCGGTGCTCGCGAAGCGGCCGCCGCCCTGCGCTTGCGCAAAATAATCGCCGACGATCTCCTGAACCCGAGCGACGCCTTCGCCGAAAGCCTCGAGATCCTTTTCGGCCGCGCCAGCCAAGATTTGCATCAGCGTGCGGCGGCAGATTTCGCCCGCCGCTTCGGCAGGAAAACGCGGCAACCCGGCGAACGCCCGCCTTTCCGCTTCCCCGTGCGCACCCTCGATGCGCGGGTCCAAAATCAGGAGAATACGCCAATCCTCAGGGAAACTGAGGTGCGCGATCACCGGCGGAACCTCGGTCAACGGGCCTCTGCCGGCGTCAACGGCGAGGCCTCCGCGCTCGAACAGCGCGACACCCACGCCCGAGCGCGCGCCTCGATCGAGCAGGCGCGCATCCTCCCGTGCATCGAGCGGCAGTCGCCCAAGCTTGCGAAACGCCGCAGCGATCGCCAGCGCCAGCTGCGTGCCGGATCCAAGTCCGGCATGTGCGGGAATGGCGTTCGAGATCGTGAGCTTGCCTCGGGCCTCGAGGCCAAGGCTTTCAGCGATGCGGCGCGCGATCTCAGCGCCACGCTCCCGCTCCTCGCCCAAGACTTCAAAACTTGGCGCTTCGCGAAGCTCGATGCGGGTAGAGAATGCGTCGATGGCCAGGCCGATTGACCCAAATCGGCGGCCGAGATCCTCGTTAAGATCGAGAAAACCCAGATGCAGGCGCGCCGCCGTGGTGATCTGAACGCCTTTCAAATGCGCGCAATCCATTCGCCGTTTGCAGCTCCCATCGCAGTGGAACATTGCGAAACTTCGTCGCGTTTTGCCAAGCGCCGACGCCGACAATTTGTTGCGGCCGTCCATCCAAAATGCCACACTTGTCCAATTGGTAGATGGCGCGGCTCCGCTTGAAGGCAGGTGGGCGATGATCGAGCTGATTCTGACGGTGTGCGCGCTCAGCGCGCCAGGCCAGTGCGACGAACAGCGGCTTCAATTCGCTTCGGAAGAATCGCTGATGCAGTGCATGATGCAGGCGCCGCCCTACATCGCGGAGTGGGCGAACGAGCATCCGACGGAGAAAGTGACGCGGTGGCGATGTGCTTACCCAGGCGACGAGAAGATCTGATCGTCGATTGCGGCGCGCGCGGTTTCGCTGTTTGCGACGGGCCGTTCGCTTGCCGTGAGCGTTAGCGCGCCTTCGCTCTCTTTCGCAATGCTAGGCGCTCGCAAGAAGGCTACCTCGGTTCCTTTGAAGGCATGCGCGGGGGAACAAGCGGCGTAAAATTGATCGTCTGGTGCTCGCCATGCGCGGACTGAGGATCGAGCGGACCGCCAGAGGAGGGATCGCCGCCGCCGGTCGTCGTGATCGTCGAGGGCGTGACCTCGCGCGCAGTCGCCGGCGCTGTTCCCCCTTGGCCATTGCCGAAGTCCGCCGTGCGGCCTCCTTGCGGCTTGCCCTCGGCGCTCGCCTGGATCGCGGCCTCCGTCTTCTCGGCCAGATGGACGTTGTAGGGCAGCCGATAGGCGCGAGGAACGCCACTCGGGAAATTATCGTCGTCGAGCGCCTCGACCCACAGATGGATCGAGCCCGGATCGCCTTCGAGCGAATGCGGCTCAACGATCCGCGCACTAAGGAGCTTGAACTTCGGCGGCAGAGGATCGGTCGACGACCAGCCGAGCAGGCCGCGCGTCGCAAAAAAGCTGACCACGTAGAAAGTGCTCGTAAGCACGATGGCGACCGCCTTCACCGGCCAGGGAATCCTGGCGAAGATGCAGATCACGAGCAAAAGAACGCCTAAGAGAGCATAGGCGATCGACAGCCAGATGATGACGTCAGTAAGATTGCTCACAGCTGCTTCACGTAGCCGGTTTTCGGATCACGGTCGGCGCCGTTCTGGTGCACATTGCGAAACGTTTCCATCAGCGATTTCGGCCGCTTGTTGACGTCGATGACCTTGCCCTCGGCGTCGAGCGTGAAGCGGACAGCGGTCTTCTCGTCACCGGTGTGATCGACAAACACAGTGTCGTCAAAAATCACCTGCGCGGTCGGATTGAGCTTTTGCACTTTCACCGTCGCCGGCACCGGCGCGTTGGTCGTCGCTACGAAATGGCTGACGTTGACCGTGTATTCGCCCGCGACCAAGCCGCGGATCGTGACGATTTCCTCGCGAATGGGCGAGGAGATCTTCTTGTCGTTGACGACGATGAAATCGTTGGCCCCGCCGCGGTCGTCGCGGTCCAGCACCATGAAGCCCGCCTCACGGTGGCGATACCAGGCGATGTTGCCCACCGGATCCTGCACGAAGAGATCAAGATCGTCAGGATGCTTGTCTGGCCAATCCATGGTTATGATGAATTCTGCTTTCGAGTCGATCTTGCCGTCCTTCGCTTCAGGCGATATCGCCAAGAGCGCGAGGAAAAAGAGAAAGGCGACCACCTGTAGCGCCTTGAACAGCATGACGCTGAACGGATCGAACGGCTCCTCGCGCGGGTAAAGACCGAACTCATCGATCATGCGCGCGCGCCAGGATCCTGAGCGCGCTCCAAGGCGGGAACGACCCGCGTCTCGGTCAGCGTAACCGCGCGCGAGAACACTTTCGCGGTCGCGCTGTCGAGCATGTAGTACTGGATCTTGAGAAGAATGGAGCCGACGAGGCCCGCGAGCGTCGTGTACATCGCCACCGCCATTCCGTCGCTCATCACCCCCATTGAGGATTTCATCATCGATTTGTCGCTCGCGTCGAGCGCCGCGATCGGCGCGAGCATGATGATGAAGCCGATGATCGTCCCGAGGAGGCCAAGCTTTATGACTGTGTCGCTGGCGAACGAGCCGAAGCCATTTGAGCCGCGCAGGCGATCAGCGAGCGAGCGGAGCAGCAGCGTCTGATCGAGCCGACCGGTTCCTTGCGTGCGCGCTTTCAAGGCAAGATCGCGGATGTGGTCAGCGACAAGACCCTCAGGGAGCGCGGTCGAAGGGTCGAGCGCAGCGATGTCGCCGCCCGTCTCGATGCGCGCCGCGACCCGCTGCCCAGCGTCCCCTTCGCGCGAGACAACGATCGTGCGCCAAAGACAATGCAGTGACGCGCCCACATAAATCAGGACGATCACCGACGACAGATACGTGCGGTCCGAGTCGATCATCAGGCGAATGAGGCCGTAGCGCCAGAGCAGGATCCCGGCGAAAACGGTCACGCCGGTAAAGATGAGCCAGCGCAAGAGAGGCGCGCGATCCGCGGCGGACCACGCGCGTTGAGGCTCGGGTGATAGGACTGCGGCCGTCATGCGAAAATGCGTCCTCCAAGAGTGTTTGTCAGCAGTTTTGTGCGCCGCCTCCTCGCGAGTGGAGAAGGATAGCGGCCGCGCGTCAGCCGGCGCAAGGTCTCGGGTCCCGCGACGGCGCGGGCAATTTTCCCGACTTCCGTCTTGTCTGCGCTGACTGTCGCCCATTCGGCTTGCCCGCGACGCGGCTGCTGATAGTCTCCGCGAAGCCGAAAGGGAAGAGCAACAATGTGGCTCGCGCTGCGCCTTATCACGAGATTGGTCGGCGTGGTGGCCCTCTGCCTCGCGTTTGCAGTGGCTTGGGCGATGGTGGACACCCACCGGAGCATCGACCGTGAGACCACGGCGTCCGCCGACCGCGTCGGCGCCCAGCTCGAAATTCTCTACTGGCGAGAGCTGCTGTGGCGTGGCGACTTGCGCAAAGAGCGTCTGCTTCCAACGCCGGAATGGCAGACGTTAGCCACGCTGAAACTCGTATCGCCCGGCGTCTGCGTCGCATTCGCGCCCGGCACGGGCGAGCCGACGCGCCTCTGTGGGCAAATCGAAGGAGTCGGCGCGCAGGCGCCGGCCTGGTTCAAGTCGATCTACGAGGGGATTCTCGGGCCTCAGGCAAGCCACATTCGTCCCCTCAGCGCGCGCCAAGCCGACGCCGGGTCGGTCTTCGCCGTGGCTGATCCTGAGGCCGCGGTGCGTCAGGCTTGGCTGCGCGTTTCCACGATCGCCGATTTCGCGGCGGCGATGGCCCTGGCCATCTTTCTGTTCGCGGCGCTCGCCATTGCCCACACGCTCGCGCCGACCGCCGCGATTGTCGCGGGACTGCGCCAGTTGGCGCTTGGCGACTACCGGCGGCGTTTGCCGCCATTTCGCGCGCGCGAGTTTGCGCTGATCGGGTGCGCCGTGAACGATCTCGCCGACCGGCTTGGACGGGCGACGGCCGAGCGAATCGCGCTCACCCGCCGTCTAATTGAGGTTCGTGACGACGAGCGTAAGCAATTGGCTCGCGAGCTGCACGACGAGTTCGGTCAATGGCTGACCGCGACGGCGGCGCTCGCGGGCGCCATCGAGGCCGGCGCGCGCGAGCGCCCTGATCTCGCTCAGGACGCCAGGGCTATCGTCGGCGTCGCAAGACGCATGATGACTACCCTGCGCGAGGCGCTCGCGCAGCTGCGCAATCCGATCGCCGAGGAGCTTGGCCTCGAGGCCAGCTTGGCGCAATTGGTCGCTGGCTGGAATGCGCTCGATGCTCCTCGAACCGCCGTGCGCCTCGACGTCGGCGCCGATCTCGGCGGCGTGCCCGACGACATCGCGTCGAACGTCTACCGCATTGCGCAGGAATGCTTGACCAACGCCATCCGGCACGGCGCGCCGAGCGAGGTGCGCCTTTGCGTCGGACGGATCGCGGAGCGGGCAGGCGCAATCGCGCTAACGGTCGAAGACGACGGAGGCGGCGACGCCGCTCGCGTCGTCGCGGCGGCGGGCCGGGGGATAACCGGAATGCGCGAACGCGTCGAAGCGTTCGGCGGCGACTTCAGGATTTGTCGCGCCGCGCGGGGCGTGCGCGTTGCTGCGACGATCCCCTTGGCGGCGGCCTGATGAGGCACGACGCCGACGAAGGGGCGATCAAGATATTGCTCGTCGACGATCACCCGATCGTGCGCGAGGGATATCGGCGCTTGCTCGAGCGTCTAGGCGGTTTTCGAGTCGTTGGCGAGGCAGGCGAAGCGGCGGCGGCTTACGACGTATTTCGACGGACTGCGCCCGACGTGGTGGTCATGGACATATCCATGCCTGGCGCCAGCGGAACTCGAAGCCTTGCGACATATCCGCCAATGGGATCCCCGCGCGCGCATTCTCGTCTCGTCAATGCATTGCACGGGAGCCTTGGCGCTCAAGGCTTTCGAAGCCGGCGCCAGAGGGTACGTAGCCAAGAGCGCCGACCCTAATGAATTCGCGGAGGCAATCCGCGTTGTCGCGCGCGGTGGACGCGCGCTGAGCGCTGACATCTCTCGCGCGATCGCTGGGGAAGCGATCGCGGGGAGCCGGTCGATTCTCGAATGCCTGTCTCCGAGAGAAACGGAAATCTTGCGACAAATCGCTCTCGGGTCGACGAGCGAAGAGATTGCTGCGACCCTCAGCCTCAGCATCAAGACCGTTCAGAACCATCACTACCGCATCAAGGACAAGATCGGAGCGCGCTCAGACGCGCACTTAGTCTGGCTGGCCGTGGGCGCGGGTTTGATCGAGGGTGTCGGCGATCGGTTGCGGCCGGATTAAGGCTGGCATCGATCCCTATCGCTCTACCGCGAGGCTTTAGTTGCTCGACGACAAGTGTCTCCCCGCGAAGCCCAGCTTCCCGGCGCCGCCACGAGACGTCAGGAACTTGTCAACAATCGACTTGCCAACCGGTGGCGGACCTACAGCTGCGGCAGCAAGATCTCCCCCTTGCCGAGCGCGGCGAGATCGCCTGCCAGACGCCGCATCGGCCGTCGGAATAACTCCGCCAGTTTCGCGCTGCTTTGCGCGACGTAGTCAGCCATGAGTTGTGCGGCGACCAGCTCATATTCGCCGCAATCGCCGAAGGTCGGTGATAGAAGCGTCGCGCCTCGCCCGAGCATGATCGTTCCGCGGCCCATCAAATAGCCAGGCAGATCGCCGGCTTCGCCGCCGATCGCGAGGGTGCCTGCGATCATCCGGCTGCCCGCGTAAGCGCCTGCACGTCCCTCGACCAGAACGAAGCCGCGCCTCAGGCGGTCGCCCGCGCGTTCCCCCGCATCACCGCGCACATGCAAGACCCCACCGCTCATGCCAACGGTCTCGCCGCTCAGCGGACCTCCGAGCCGTTCGCCGGCGTCGCCGTCGATCGTGAGCGCCCCGCCCTTCATTCCAGAGCCGGCGAACGGCCCTGCGTTGCCGCGAATGGTCAATTGTCCGCCCGACATCCGGCGGCCAGCTTCGACGCCGACCTCGCCTTCAACTCGAAGGTCGCCTGCAGTCATGCCCATGCCGACGCGATCGAACCGGGCGCTGCCGCCCTCGATGACAATCGCAGCAGGGTCGCCTTGTCGAAAGCGGAAAACATCTCCGACCGTAGCGCGCATACGCGTCGTTTGCAGCTCGATGCGCTCGATCTCGGCAACCGTTTTGTTTGCGAGATTTTGCGGGATCAATTGTGAGAGATCAAGGCGCTGATCCGGCGGCGCGCGCAACGAAAAGGTTATCGCGCTCAAGGCAGGAGATCCTTGAGATGATAGTGGTGGCGCCCGAGTTTGCCGCCGTAATTGCCGGCGCCAATGCGCCGCGCGCCGTGCTCGGCGCCCATTTCGACGATCGCGGCCAATCCCGCCCGCATGGCGTTGGCGATAGCCTCGCTGGTAAGGCCGTCGATCACGATCTCAAGCACCGACGCGATCTCGGACGAAAGAGCGCTGTCGACCGCGCCCTTCAACGTAGGACAGTAAAGGTCGTTAGTCGAAGCGATCGCGCCCTTGTATTTCGAGCCGACTTTCGACCCAGAGCGTGCGATGCCGCCCGGAAACGGCATGATGACGTCGGCGACTTTGCGCATCGCCTCGACCGCCACCTCTGTCGCAGCGAGAGTCTTCGCCGGGCTTGCGCCCATGACGATGAGATTGCCTCCGCCGACCGCCTTCTTCGTGAGATAGGTGGTGGATTCGCAGACGAATTCGCCATCCATCACCGGCACGCGCCAGTAGCGGCGGGGGCCAAGCCGCTTCGCGATCTGCCAGCCATCGCCGAAGAAACGAATGGCGTCACCGAGCTTGAGCTTGTCGTCGCCTGCCTCGATCCCTGCGTAACAGGCCGAGCCGGGGCTGGTGAGGACGCATTGCCCGACGCGGTTTTGCAGTTGCTTCTGCAGTTCCGCGGTCGAGACGGCGAACATGAGCACGCGGACGCCCGGCCGCCCGTCCGGTGTTTGTTCAGGGGATCGGACGCTTTCGACTCCAGCCTCACAGCCGCAGCCGATCACCGAGGTGGCGAAACCTGTCATCGTCGCGGCCGCCTGCGCGGCCCAGCGCTCGCTGGGCGCGGTGATGACCACTGCGGTCGCGCGCATGTCGAAGGCTTCCGCGAACGTATCGTCGATGGCGACGCCATTCACCGTCAGCTCGCGCATGCGACGGGCTCGAACGGTTGCGGTCGCCCAATGGCGCCTTCGGGAACACGCATGAAGTCGGACGGCAGGCCATAACGCGCGTCGTAATATTCCTTCATCCGCTGTCGCATCGAGGCCTCGACCGTCGGCGTCACGTGCAGCGCACGGCCATACCGGTAGCGCGTCACCTGACCGTCGCGCACGACGAGCTCGCCGTCCTTGTAGACGCGAGCCGCGGCGCGAAACATTTGCGCGATGTCTTTGCCGGGACGATAGAGCGCGATATCGGCGCGCGCTCCTTGACCGAGATGACCGCGATCCGGCACGCCAAGCAGTTTGGCTGGCGCGGAGCGCGTCATGGTCGCAATCTCGCTCAACGTATATTCGCGGGTGAGCGACGGCAGCGTCGTCACCGCGAGCGCCTCCTTGGGCAGGCGGGACGCCCACTCAGCTCGTACGTCCTTATCCATGAGCAGCGCGAAAATCTCCGGATAGGTCGTGAACGGCGCGCCATTCGGGTGATCGGTGGTGAAGAACACGCGCGATGGGTCGTCGACCAGGAGGAACAGCTCCAACCCGGCAGCGAATTGCACCGCGTTGTGGAAGCTGCCAGCGCGATATTCGTAAGGTACGATTCCGCCGCCGTTCGAATCCCCGTCGCTAATCGTGTATTTTTTCGGTCGCGCCTGACCGCGAGCGCCAAATTGCCGCAAGACGTCGGACGAGATCGTCACCGTCTGCCCGAACATCACCTGACCGACATCGATGGTGACACCTTTGGCGGCGTTGACCGCTTCGGCGAGCCGAGGCGCGGCGGAGGAAAAGCCCTGCGGACCCTCCTTGCCGTAGGCATAGAACTGAAGATGCGCCAAATGCAGCGGCAAGTCCTCCGCGGCGGCGATCGTCGCAAGCGCGGTCTCGAAGTTTCCGGGCAGGCCGAGATTGTTGCAGTGGACATGCAAAGGATGGGGTACGCCCGCTTCATGCACCCCCCGTTGCAGCGCCTTGACGATCGCGCGACTCGTCACGCCGTAGTATGGAACGACGTCTTCAAACGAAAAGCTGCGCATGTTGTCCTTGAACGCCGCAACGCCGCCGGCGTTGACGACCTTGATCCCCAGCGCGCGCGTCGTTTGCAATGTCCAAGCAATATGATCGCGGATCGCGCTTGCGCTCTCTCCTGACCGTATGAGGTCCAGGACAAAATCGTCGTTGCCGAGCAGGGTCAGGATCGCCTTGTCGATGATCGGAGTGTCTGCAAGCTCAAGATGCGCGTGCAAGGCGTTGTGCGGCGCGACCGCCGGCTCGACCACGATCGTGAACCCCATCTCGGCATAAAGCCGTCCTGTCTCGAATGTCGTCCATCCGACTTGGGAAAGCGGGGTCCCCGCAGGACGTCGTGCGTGAGCGCGATGATACTCGGGCAGCATGAGTTGGGCGGTGTTCACGTTTGCGCCCGCGATATGCGAGTGGATGTCGATGCCCCCGGCCATTGCGATGAGCCCGCTCGCGTCGACTGTCTCGTCCGCGTGGGCGCCTCCGGGCGGAGCCACGATCCTATCGTCGCGGATCCACAGATCGCCGATTTCGTCGCGTCGGTTGGCGGGATCGACGAGGCGCGCGCCTTTGATGCGAGTCAGCATGGCGAAACATTCGCCTCTTGAAGGCGGCCCGCGATGCGATCGAGAACCTGTGCGACGCTCGGCGTGGCGCTGCGCGCCGAGGCGGGCATAGCCACGAGGGTCCCGGCCTCCGACGAGTGCGTCACCGCGTCGTGATCGACTCCCGGCCGGCCAACTGTGATCCGCACGTTCGGCTCCTCGGCGAACTCTGCCGCTTGCTCACATACGGCGATGACGTTCGCGGCGCTCAGCCAAGGAGGCGGGGCCGCTCCGAAGGCGGAGATCCACAGCACGCAATCGGTTTCCCCTGCGGCGACGAGTTGCTCCGCGTCAAACCGCCATGGATCATGGGCGGGGACGCCGGCGCCAAACCCGGTTCGCATGGGAAAGCCAGTCGCCCATCCGCAGGTCGCAAGCACGCCCGGGCCATTGTCCGGCGAGGCAAGCGGCAATGTCGAGAACCGCGTCGTTTCGTTCAAGTCGCGCACGAGGCCGTTCAGCATCTCGATTTCCAGCGCCCCGAGACCCGCCGCGGTCCAAACCGCGAGACCGAAGCGCGCTGTCTTGAGAGCCGTCGCGATCGAGTTCGAGCGCCGGCAATGCAATTTGAGTCTGCGTCACCGGACGCCCTTTGACGCGCGCGCGCAACGCGGCCAAGTTGGCGGCAAGCGTTGCGGCGAGACCGGCGACGACAATTTCGACATCGTCATCAAAGCCAGGAAGCGCCGCGGCAGCCTGGGGCGCCAGCCAAATGATGCGCCGCTTGACATCGACGTCCTCTGGCCTGGCCGGCGGCCGCAGCAGCCGTTCGTTCAGCGTGGGCCAGGTTTCCGTCAAGCCGTCGCCCACGAGCAGCAAGACATCGGCGCGCACCCGCGCTTCGCCAGGCGTCGTCAGCATGACGCCAGTTTCACGCATCGAGTTGAGATCGCGCAGTAACGCCGCTGAATGCATATGCTCGATGACCCCACCGACCCGTTCGGCCAGCCTGATTGCGGCTCTTACGCCCTCGATATCTGCGCCCAATCCCGCGATAAGCGGCTGGCTGCTTCGCGCCAACAGGCGAGCCGCGGCGGCGGCTGCATCATCAAGGGAAGCGGGCGCGCCTTCGATCGATGCTGCGACCTCGGCGCCGATTGGATCCTTCAGCGACATACGCTCCGCTCGTTTCGCGCTTACAGTCGATGGCGACGACTGCAAGCAATTTCGAGGATTTGCTGCTCGACTGGACAAATCCCGAATGAGCGGGTTCAATCGCACAGCGATTGATCGCGGCTCAGCGACAAACAATAGCGCAGCCCAAGGAAATGCCTAGCCCTTGTCGCCAAGTTCCCGCACGATTGAACGCCGCCTTTTATGATTGATCGTCCTGCAATCATAGTTGCGGCTTATTCAGCGCGAGCGCTCGCTTCCTCCGCGGCCCGCGCGGGATTCGCTCCGCTCTCGATTGACGTTTTTGGCGACGACGACATGCGAGAGATGAGCTCTGCCTCGGTAAAGCTCGACGGCGGCCCGTCGGAAGGGTTGACGCTCGACAAGGTCGCCGCCGCCGTCGAAAGGTTAGTCAGCGTCCATGAACCGATTGGGCTCGTCTATGGCGCAGGTTTCGAACATCAACCAGAAGCCATCTCGGCCATAGGCCGCCGAATACGAGTTTTCGGCAACGACGCCGAAACGTTGAAGCGCGCAAAGGATCCGCTTGTCCTCGCGCGGGTTTGCGATGCAAACGGCATTCGACATCCGCAGATCACGTTGGCGCCGCCTGATGAGCCCGGACTCTGGCTCATCAAAAAGCGAGGCGGGGCTGGTGGCGATCATATCGCTGTCGCGGAAGCCCCGAGACGCGCTCGGCCTGATTCTTATTTTCAACGGCGCGTCGGCGGAAACAGCGTCTCGGCTCTGTTCCTCGCGGCCGGCAAAAAGGTCGAAATCATCGGCCTCAGCACGCAATGGACCGCGCCAGCGCCAGGATTGCCGTTTCGGTATGGCGGCGCTGCGGGTCCCATCGACGTTGACCCAGCGCAGGCGGCGGAGATCGTCCGCTGCGTCGCCAGAATCGCTTCGGAATTGGATCTTGTCGGCCTTAACAGCGTTGATTTTCTGGCCGAGGATGATGCGATCTGGCTTTTGGAGATCAACCCGCGGCCAGGAGCGACGTTAGACGTGTTCGAATCGAACGAAACTCCATTGTTCGCGCGCCACATCGCCGCATGCGATGGAGTATTCGCGCCGGCGCCGGTGAGGATCGCTTTCAATGCGGCGGAAATTGTTTACGCCCCTCACGACATTGTGATGCGGATGAGTTGGAATTGGCCGGATTGGGCGCTCGATCGATCGCCGCCGGGAACGCGCATCGCCGATGGCGATCCTTTGTGCACGACGCTTGGTTCCGGAGCTACCGTCGATTTGGCGCGAGAGAGCGCCCGCGAACGGGCGCGGACGATCATTGCTCTCGTGCAGGAGGAGGACCATTGAGCGGCGTGCAGTCCATAAGCGTCAACCGACGCGCCGCGGAACTGACTGCCGCGCTCATCCGCGACGCCGCGATATTAAACCTCGGCGTTGTCCGCGGGCCGCTCGGGGAAACGTTGATTGAGGCCGGCGCTAAACACCGCGGCGGGGTTGAAGCCGGGCGGCGTATTGCGGAAATCTGCATGGGCGGCCTTGGCGTGGTGCGACTTCTGCCGGATAACGCGACGCCGAGCTGGCCCTGGACGATCGCGGTCGCTTCGCCCCAGCCAGTGATTGCGTGCCTCGGGAGTCAATACGCAGGCTGGAGCCTGACGCATGGGTCAGGCAAGGATGCGTTCTTCGCGCTCGGCTCCGGGCCGGCTCGAGCCCTGGCGCAAAAGGAAGCGGTTTTGAAAGACATCGGCTATCGGGACGAAGCCGATGTGGCGACCCTCGTCATCGAAAGCGGGCGTCCGCCGCCGCCCGAAATTGTGGAGAAGGTATCGCAAGACTGCGGGGTCAAGCCCTCGGCGCTGACAGTGGTTTACGCCCCAACTCAAAGCTTGGCCGGGGCTGCGCAGGTGGTCGCGCGGGTCTTGGAAGTGGCGTTGCACAAGGCGCATGAACTGAAGTTTCCCCTGGAGCGAATTGTCGACGGCATGGGCGCCGCGCCGCTCAGTCCACCGCATCCCGACTTCGTCACTGCGATGGGCCGCACCAACGATGCGATCATCTACGGCGGACGGGTGCAGCTCTATGTCACCGGGCCGGCGGCCGCCGCCAAGGATCTCGCGGAGGCGCTTCCCAGTCGCATGTCGCGCGATTTCGGCGCTCCGTTCGCAGAGATTTTCAAGCGCTTCAAAGGCGACTTCTACGCTATCGATCCCATGCTGTTCAGTCCGGCCGAGGTCATCGTCAGCGCAATCGAAAGCGGGGAGAGCTTTCACGCCGGGGCCGTGCATCACACGTTGCTCGATGCCTCGTTCGCCTGAAGCGGCGGTGGGGCGTGCCAAGGCTCCCACGATTCTTGTCGTCAGCGATCAGCGCGATTGGCATGCCCGCCAGATGGAAGCGGCGTTCGAGGCGGCGGGCGTACGGGTCGAACGCATCGATCTTGCCGACTGTATGTTCGACACGCGGAGCGCGAGTGGGCTGGAGTTGCCTTTTCTAGGATCGCAATTGCCAGACGCTGTGCATGTGCGCACGCTGTCGGCAGGTTCGTTCGAGGCGGTCACGAAACGACTGGGCGTCCTACACGCGTTGAGGGAACTTGGCGTCGTCGTCTGGAACGATGCGCGCGCCATCGAACGCTGTGTCGACAAATCAATGACGAGCTTTCTGCTCGCCCAGGCGCGCGTGCCGACGCCGCCGACCTGGACGATGGAATTGGCTGACGCCGCGCGCGCCCTTGTCGAGCGCGAAGCGCCCGGCGGTCCACTCGTGCTCAAGCCGCTGTTTGGCGCGCAGGGAAAAGGCTTGCGCCTGATTTAACGGCCGGAAGAGCTGCCCGGTCCGGAGGAGGTCGCGGGGGTCTACTATCTGCAACGATTTCAATTGAGCGGAACGAAGGATTTCACGGATTATCGGCTGTTTGTCCTGCGCGGCCGCGTGATCGCAGCGATGATGCGCCGCTCCGCAACTTGGATCACCAATGTCAAGCAGGGCGGCCAACCTTTCGCCGTCGCGCCTGATCCCAAGATGGAGCGTCTCGCGATCGCCGCGGCGGAAGCGGTTGGCGCCGACATCGCTGGCGTCGACGTGCTCGTGACCGCTGACGGCGGTCCGACAGTGCTTGAGATCAACAGCATGCCGGCGTGGAGCGGCCTGCAAAAGGTGAGCGAGCACAATATCGCGGATGCGATCGCATCGGCGCTGATGGACGAATTGGCGCGCCCCACTGTGCGGCGCCTTGTCCGATGAGCGGTTACGAGGATCGAGTGGCGGGCGTCTATATCGAGGCGTGCCTCGCGGAGCTCGATGCGCCCAAGCCGGGCAATGTGCATCGATTCGCGCCCGGCCACCGCATGCAGGCTGAGGACTTTGTCCGAAGCGCTGAGGCGAGCGCTCCTCTTATCGCAGCGCCTGGCGTCCGTGTCGGAGCCCGCATCTGCGCAGCGGTCGAGGCGACCCTCGAGGCGGTCGGTCAGAACACCAACCTCGGCATCATCCTTCTGTGTGCGCCGCTGGCGACGGCGGCTGAAGTCTCGGATGCCCCTCTGCGCCTGGCGCTTGCCCAAGTGCTCGACGGTCTCGACCGCGCGGACGCCGCCAACGTCTTCGCAGCGATTGCCGCCGCCCATCCTGGCGGCCTCGGGCGCGCGCCTCGCCACGATGTCAACGCTCCCGCCACCGTGACGCTGCGCGAGGCCATGGCCGAGGCGGCGGAGCGGGATCGCATCGCGCGGCAATATGTGACGGCTTATGAGGACATTTTCTCGCTAGGCCTACCGGCGCTAGAATCAGCGCGTCGGCGACAAGGCGACGCGCGCTGGGCGACGCTTGCGGTCTATCTGACGTTTCTTGCCGAAATTCCCGACACGCATATCGCCCGGAAATTTGGCGCCGCGACCGCCGAGGCGGTCCGTCGCGAGGCGGCGCCCTGGCGCGACGAGCTCGCGGCGACTCCTGATCCGGCTTGCATCGGCGATAGGTTATTGAGCTGGGACGCGGCGCTGAAGTCGCGCGGGATCAATCCGGGGACGAGCGCGGACCTGACCGTGGCGACCCTGTTCGCGTCGAGTCTCTTGCGCATCCATGGCCACAAATGCGCTTCCGGCATCTTGCCCTTAGCCTCTAACGATGCTTGAGTTGGGTTACGGGCTAGCCCCGTGACTATCCGGCCAACCGATCCCGCTCCCGGCGGGATGCTGATAACAAGGATAGCCAGTCCGCCTGGTCTTAATGGCGTGGGACGGATGTGGTTTGGCTTTATCCCAGGGAGGAGTTCGCATGGCTAAGATTCACAAGCTGATGGTTGGCGAGTTGCTGATCGGCGACGGCAATGAGGTTGCGCATATTGATTTGATCATTGGCCCGCGGGGCAGCGCGGCTGAAACCGCTTTCGCCAATGCGCTGACCAACAACAAGGACGGTTTCACGTCCCTTCTCGCGGTTTTGGCTCCTAACTTGGCGGTCAAGCCCCACACGGTCTTGTTCAATAAAGTGACGATCAAGGGCGCGAAGCAGGCGGTGCAGATGTTCGGGCCCGCGCAGCACGCGGTCGCCAAGGCGGTGGCGGACAGCGTCGCCGACGGCACGATTCCAGCGGCCGAAGCCGATGACGTCTTCATCTGCGTCGGCGTGTTCATTCACTGGGATGCGGCCGACGACAAGAAGATCCACGACTTCAACTATCGCGCCGTTAAGGAATTGATCGAGCGGGCGGTCAATGGCAAGCCGACGCCTGCGGAAGTTGTTTCTCAACGCGATTCGGCCAAGCACCCGTTCAGCCCGTAAGCTGAACAGTCGCCAATCACGTTGGCTTGAAGTCGCTCGCGGGAGAAACGCGTCTCCCGCGCTTTGCGCCGCGTGAAGCGGGGCTCAGCTTTGCACGTCTATCGCGATGCGCATCAAGTCCATGGCCGAGCGCGCGCCGAGCTTCTGCTTGAGCTGGGTGCAATTGTTGGCGATGGTCTTGTATGAGACGTCAAGAACATCGGCGATTTGAGCCATCGTGCGGCCGGCCGCGAGGAGGCGAAGGATTTCGGTCTCGCGGGCGCTCAGATTTGACACCTGGTCGGAGCTGGGATCGGCGCGCAGAAAGGCGATCCGCCGCGCCATATCCGGGTGCAGATACCGGCCGCCGTTCGCAACCTCCCTGATCGCATCGGCAAACAGCGCGGGATCGTCGTTCTTCGCGATATAGCCCTTGGCGCCGGCTTCGATCGCGCGTGCGGCGACGGTTGGGTCGTCGTTCATGCTGAAGATGACGAGACGGGCCTCCGGCTGACGCTCGAGGATGCGGCGCAAAAGCTCGAACCCCGAATAGCCTGGCAGATTGATATCGATGACTCCCACGTCAGGCGTCTGATTGAAGTAGGCGGTGAAGCCGGCGGCGCCGTCCTGCGCCTCGTTAACCTCGATCCCAGGCTCGTGCTGCAGGAGCGCCCGGCAGCCCGAGACGATAATCGGATGGTCGTCGACGATAAGAACCCGCACGGGCTTCAGTCCTCCCATTGGCCGACCGCTCCCGACTTACGGGGAAAACGCGGGCCGGGCGCCATTTCCCCGCCAGCATTGACAGCGGGCGGCGCAAAATCAACGGTGCTAGATCAAAAAGGCGTCGAACGGATGTGGCGTTCAATCTCCCTACGCGGCCGGCTAAATCTCATCTTTGCCTCTCTGTTCGCCCTCTGGCTTCTGGTCGACGCCATCCATGACCTCTTGCAGGCGAGTGGGAGATCGCGCGCGGAAACGCAAAGCGCGATGCGGGTGACCAAGGATTTGGTCATGAGCACGCTGGCGCGTTCGCCCGAGGCGCCGGAGCCGGAAGTGGTCAAGGACCTCGTAGACAGTCTGCAGCACCTGCGGCACGTGCGCGCCGGAATTGGCGATCCGTCGCTTTCCGCCTCAATACTCAGCGAGGCGAACAAGGAGTCCGAGGCGCCGCGATGGTTTCGAGCCCTTGTCGGGGCGCCGGCCGAAACGACCGTGATTCCGGTTGCGGTGAAGAACGGCCAGACGGAGTTGATTGTCCTGGTCGCTGATCCTGCGGACGAGATCGATGAAGTCTGGGAGGAAGCGAGGGAGAACGCCATGGAAGGAGGACTGTTGGCGCTCGCTGCAATCGGCGTGACCAGCCTTCTGGTCGGTCGCGCGGTCAAGCCCCTCGGCGTCGCCGGCGCAGCGCTCGCGAGGCTCGAAGCGGGCGACTATTCCGCGCGCGCCCAAGGCGACGGGCCTCCCGAGGTCCGCAACCTCAACGCCAAGATCAATAGCCTTGCGGATACGCTTGACGGCTTGCATCGCTCCAATGACGAGTTGATGGAGCGCGTTTTTGACGCGCACGACGAGGAGCGACAGCTCATCGCGCATGAGTTGCATGACGAGTTTGGACCCCATCTCTTCGCCTTGCGCGCAAGCGCGGCGGTGCTGGCTAAAACAATCGGCGACCAACCCGCGGCGCGCGCGGCCGCAAGCGCGATCGAGGCCCAGGTCGGCGAGTTGCAAGCCCAGAATAGGCGGATCCTGGCGGACTTGCGGCCTGCTGCGCTCGAGGAGCTAGGTCTTGTCGCGGCTCTCGAGGCGCTTGTCGCGCATTGGCGCCGCGCCGATCCAAAGATGGCGGTCACGCTTGACGTGGACCCCCGCGTCGGAGCCTTAAGCGAGCGGGCGAGTCTGATGGCGTATCGCTTCGTGCAAGAGGCGATGACCAACGCGTTTCGTCACGCCGGCGCCACCCGGATTGAGGCGTCGCTGAGGTACGAAAAGGGTCTCGAATCGTCGAACCTGCGCGACCCGGCGCTCGCGGGGCTCGTCATGCGCGTGGCCGACGATGGCCGAGGGCTGACGAGCGAAGCGGAAGTGGGCATGGGGGTCGCCGGGATGCGCGACAGGGTCCGGCTCATGGGCGGCTCAGTAAGAATTAAGTCGACAAATGGCGGCGGAGTTGTGGTCGAAGCGTGTTTTAGCGCGGCGAAGGAACATTAAGAACTAGGAATTATTCCCGCTACAAGTAGGAAATAATCCCGCTAAGACTTCTAATCATTGAAATTACTTGTCGCGTTCCGCAGGGTTATTGTGTGCCTGCCGCGGGCGGCCTAAAAGATGCTTCGCACTTTGTTCGCCTGGGATGGCACTATATTACCCGGGGAATAAGGTCAAAAAAGGGGCGAAAGAATGACTTTCAAGGTGGCCGGACATATTGTGACGGCCGGTAGTGTTCTCGCCCTTACGACGATCGCCTCTCAAGCCGAGGAGATCACGCTCCCCACCTTCGATGTCGTCGCGACCACGCCGCTGGGTGGCGGCGAGATCGATGTCGCCAAGTCTCCCTTCGCCGTCTGGCAGACGAGCGCGCAAGACATTCAGACTTTCAATGACACGATGCTGACCGAAACGTTGGCGCGGCAGGCGCCAGGGGTCACCGTCGGCAATGTATCGGGGAACGATTTTCAGCCCGACCTCAGCTACCGGGGCTTCAACGCAACGCCCGTCAGCGGCTCCCCAATCGGCCTCGCGGTCTATCAAAATGGCGTGCGCATCAACGAAGCGTTCGGCGACACGGTCAACTGGGATCTCATTCCTGAGAACGCCATCGACCACACGGCGATCGTCGCCGGAAATCCAATTTTCGGACTGAACGCCATCGGTGGCGCGATCACCATGACGATGAAGAACGGCTTCACCTGGCAGGGCTTCGAGGGCGATGTTCGCGGCGGCTCATTCGGTCGTGCGCAGGAGGAGTTTCAGTACGGCAAGCAGTTCGGCAATTACTCTGTCTACGTTGCGGGCACGCAGATCAACGACGGCGGCTGGCGCGTCGATGGAGCGTCGCAGCTTTCCAACTTCTATGGCGACGTCGGCTACAAGGCGAACGGTTTTGAGTCGCACCTGCAACTGAGCGCGGGCAACACCCAACTCGGCGTCGCCGCTTTCACACCCCTCCAGTTGCTGCAAAACAGTTGGAACAGCCTCTATACCGTTCCTCAGACCACCTACAATAAGATGGCGATGCTGAACTGGACCGGCACTTACGCCTATTCGCCCACCTTAAGCTTCCAGGCCAACGCTTATTTCCGCGGCTTCAACCAAGCCCATGTGGACGGCAATGGGACCGACGTATTTCCGTGCGCGCCATTCTCCTGCCTGGGTGGCGACGGCAATGTTGTGCATGACACGTTCGGGAAGCCTATCCCCGATCTATCAAATGGCGGAACAACCGACCTCGGCGAAATTGACCGAAACTGGACGCAATCACGCTCGCTTGGGACCAGTGTGCAGGCCGTCGACACAGCTAAGGTCTATGGCCACGACAATACGCTGACCGTCGGCACGTCTCTCGACTATGGCTGGACGCGTTTCAACGGCAACAGCCAGCTCGGAATCACCCCAGGTTATGCAAACAACAATCTTTTTATAATCGGCGCTCCCTTTATCATCGATGAGCCCGACAGCTTTCTTGATCCCGTCGCGGTCCATGCCAACAACACCTACGCCGGGGTGTACGGGTTGGATACATTCAGCGTCACCGACCGCCTGACGGTGACGGCAGGCGCGCGTTTCAATTATGCGGGGATCAGTCTTGACGGCTCGAGCAGCGCCCTGCTCGACGGCTATTCGAGCTTCTTCCATCTCAACCCGACCGCAGGCTTCACCTACAAGATCACGCCTGAAATCAATCTTTACGCGGGATACGCGATGACCAATCGCGCGCCGACCCCGCTCGAGCTCGGCTGCGCTGACGCAAACAACCCTTGCATTATCGACGAATTCCTAAGTTCGGATCCGAAGCTTAAGCAGGTCGTCGGTCAGACGTTCGAGGCGGGCCTTCGGGGCCAGCACAGCTTCGGTCCATGGGGCAACCTGCAATGGTCAGGTGGCCTGTACCGCACCACGTCAACCAACGACATCCTTCCGCAATTGAGCCCGACAACCGGATTTGGTTTCTTCACCAATGTTGGAACCACGTTGCGCCAGGGAGCGGAACTTAGCGCCAACTGGACGAACAACGACCGGTGGACTGCCTACGCCAACTACACCTATATCGACGCGGTCTATCTCTCTACCTTCCTGGAGCCCTCGTCGAACAATCCGGCCGCGATCGAATTGTCTCCCGGCGACGATGACACCGGCGTGATCCCGATCCACAACGGTACGCAGATCGCGGGCATTCCGAAGAATACGGTAAAGGTTGGCGTCGACTACGCCGTGACGGACAGATGGCATGTCGGCGCCGATATGGTCGCCGCGTCAGGACAGGTTATTTTCGGCAACGAAAACGGCGCGCTCCCGCAAGCCCCGGGCTACGCGATTTTTGGCCTGCACACGTCCTACCAAGTCGCCAAACAAGTGCAGATCTACGGCCTCGTCCGGAACATCTTCGATCAGCGCTTCTATACCGCCGGCTCTTTGTTTGACACGGGTCAGTTCCCGAATTCGCTGCCGAACCTGACCGACCCGAGGACCATGGGCCCTGGGAAGCCCTTCGCCATCTATGGGGGATTGCGCATCACGCTGTGACCAGCTTGACGTTGAGACGCGGGTCCTTCCGAGACTACGGATCCCAATACGGTGATTGAGCGCTGGCGAGCTTGGGCGCTAACCCTAGCGTGCTGCCTGATGGCGGCACTGAGTTCAGCCGCCGCTCCAGCTCGGGGGGAGACAGCGACGATCCGTGGAGCGGGAGCCTCGACGTGCGGCGTCTACGCGCAAGTCTATGACGCATTCCGCCTTGCCGCAGGCAAAGCCGCCGACGGCGGCGCCTCCGTAGACTTCTTGCAATACGAAGAATGGATCGACGGTTACATTTTGGGAATGGAGACAAGCCTCAAAGGCAGCGGCGGCCTGCGCGACTGGGATCAAGTCGACGTCGGAAAATGGATCTCCGACTATTGCCAGGCGCATCGCTCTGAGATTCTCGCGAATGCAGCGCTCGCACTGTTCCAGCAAGTGCGCGGCGCCCCTTTCTGAGTTGCGGATCACGTTGCAATGCGCAAAAAGGCGGGCGACGGTTGAGAAAACGAGGACCTTGCCTGTGAAAACGATCGGACGGAGAACATTGTTGCTGGCGCTGGCCCTGTCGCCGGCGGTCTCGCCCGCGCTTGCGGCGTCCGCGTTCGATGGGATCGATACAGACCACGACGGCACGATCAGCCTGGATGAAGCGAAGGCCGCGGCCGGCAAGGTCTTCGATCAGCTCGATCATGACCACGACGGCACGCTCGATCGCGCCGAGCTGAGAGGTCGCGTTCTCGCGCAGGATTGGGCGACCGCCAATCCCGACAACGACAAGACTTTGACCAAGGACGAATACCTCAACTACGTCGAAACGGTCTTCAAACGCGCCGACACGAACAATGATGGGACGGTGGACGCAAAGGAAGCGCGTACGCACGCCGGCCGCGTGCTGATGCGTCTTTTGCGCCCGCGCTGACTGGCGTGGGAAGCGACGAGCGCCCCGGCACAGGCGCCTCTGAAACCCCGGTTCTTGCGCCCGACGTCGCTTCGAGCGGGCGGACCCGGACAGTGACCGGACAATCGACCGCCTAGACGTTGCAGTCTCCGCCGGACCGGCGCTGTTGCGCCTGCTGAATTAAACAGGGACGCTGGGACGCTTAGTCCTCGCCAGACGGCTAGTGTGGACCCTTCGCGGCTGGGGACTGGGTTGAATGGCATGGGCTGACGCGCAATAGAGCGCGAGGGGGCGACGAGGCGTTGATATGCAGGTTTTGGATCTCTCGCCGATTGGCTTGCTTCTAGGCGCCAGTCTCGTCGGCAAGGTCGTCATGGCCGCCCTGTTCCTCGCCTCGCTCTGGTGCTGGGTGCTGATTATCGAGGGCGTGGTTTCCGTCGTGCGCCTCGGGCGCGCCGTCCGTCAGGCGCGCGCTGGCGGACCGCTTTCCAAATCGCTGTCGGTTGTCGCCGCCGCGGGCGACGAGGAGGCGCGCCGACGCATACCAGGCGAGACGGTCGGCGAATTGAGGTCCCGCATTTCCGATGGCATGGCGCGTGCGGCGCGCGAACTCCTGACGCGCTCCGAGGGCGGCCTGCCCAATCTCGCCGTCATTTCCTCGGTCGCGCCGTTTGTCGGCCTGTTCGGCACGGTATGGGGCATCATGTCCAGCTTCGCGGCCATTGGCCAGGCGCAAGACACGTCGCTGGCTACGGTTGCGCCCGGCATCGCGGAATCGCTCGCGGCGACCGCTTACGGCCTCGCGGCGGCGATCCCGGCCTCGATCGGCTATAATCGCATCGGCGCGGCCTATGGCCGCCTCGGACAAGACATGGCCTCGTTCGTCGAAGAGCGCGCGCTGGCGCTGCTCGCCCGTCCAGCCGAAGTCGCGCGCGAAGACGCGCCGCGCCGCCGCGCAGAGACGCCCTGATGGCGCTGAGCCCCCGCAAGCTCGGCGAAGGCCTCTATCAGCCGCTGGCCGACATCAATGTCACGCCGCTCGTTGACGTGATGCTGGTTCTGCTCATCATTTTCATGGTGACCGCGCCGATGCTGGCGACCGGCATCAAAGTGAATCTGCCCAGCGCCAAGACCGCCCAACCGCTCGAAAATAAGGAGCCGGTCGTCGTCGCCGTCGCCAAGGACGGTTCGCTCTCGGTGGGAAGAGAAACCGTGTCGCGCGACGAGCTGGCGGACAAGGTCAAGGCGAAACTGACCGACTCCAACGGGGTCGTTCAGTTACGCGGCGATCGCGACGCGTCTTACGGCGACGTCGTATTGGTGATGGACGAGCTTGCGGCGAACGGCGTGACGCGTATCGCCATCGTATCCGGGCCCGCGCGCATCGGATCGCCGACCTCGGCCGCGCCAAATGCGCCGCCTCCGGTTGCGCCAGGCACGCCCCTCCCGGCCGCGCCCAACGCCCAGGCGCCGTGACCCTCACAACGCTGGACGGTCAGGTCTTCGAGCCGCCGCCGCTCCGGCCGCCCTGGCTTCGCCCTCTTGTCATCGCCGTCGTGATCGCGCTTCACGCCGCCGCGCTTTCGGTCGTCTATCTGGAGCCCCGGCCGATTGAACTGCCGAGGGAAGTGGTCGTCGACATTGAGCCCGAGGCTCCGCCCGCGGCAACGCCGGCGCCCCCTGCCGAACCGGCTAAGCCCGACCAGGCCGCGCCTCCGCCCGCTCAGGACGCCGCGCCGGCTCCGGCCGAACCGCCGCCTCCAACTCCGGTTACACCGCCGGTCGCCGAGCCGCCGCCGCCGCCCGTCGAGGCGCAACCTCCGCTTCCCACGCCCGAAACTCTGCCGCAGGTCGTCGAGCAACAGGCAGCGCCGCCTGTCGAACAACCCCCGCCGCTTCCCTCTCCGGAAACGCCTCCGCCGCCGGTCGCCGACCAGCCTCCACCGCCGCCGGTAGAGGAGGAGACCCCGCTTCCACCGCCGCAGCAGCCTCCGCCGTTCGCTCAGCAGCCTTCCGAACCACCGCCTGAGGCGCAACCGCCATTGCCGCCGCCGGAGCCTCCGTCGTCCCCAGCTCCGGTCGAGCTTGCGCCGCCCCCCCTGCCTGCCCCCGAGAAGTCGGTCGTGGCTCCGCGGCCCCACCCTCCTCTGCCGCGTCGCGTCGAAACGCCGAAGCGCGAGCCGAGACCGGCGCCAGCCGCCAGGCCGGCAGAGACGCAATCCCGGCCCGCGCCCACTCAGGCTGCCCGCGGCGCTTCCTCGGCGAGCGCGCCTTCGAGGGAGGCGGCGAGCGCTTCCTCGCTTTCGGCCTATATTGGCGAGGTGAGCTCCGCCATTCGTAGCCGCCTCTTCTATCCGCCCGCTGCGCGCGCCCGCGGCGCTAAGGGCGTCGTCGGCGTTTCGTTCACCATCGGCTCGTCCGGCACGGTGAGTTCGTTCGCGATCACTCGATCCTCGGGCGACAGCGATCTCGATGCGGCGGCGCGCTCGCTGGTTCAGGGAGCCCGCTTCCCTCCGCCGCCGGGCGGCTCCGCCCATATCGCGACGAGCTTCAACTATGTCCCCCGCTAGTCGGCTGAAGGCGCTCGTGCTCGGCTCGGGCGCCGGCGGCGGCGTGCCGCAATGGAACTGCGGCTGTCGCGTCTGCCGCCTCGCCTGGAACGGCACACGGGTCAAGCCGCGCACGCAAGCGGGTCTCGCTCTCAGCATTGACGGAGAAAACTGGCTCCTGCTCAATGCTTCGATCGATCTGCGTCAACAGATCCTGGCGACGCCGGCGTTGCACCCAAAAGGCGGTGGGCGCCATTCGCCGATCGCCGCTATCGTCCTGACAAACGCCGAGGTCGATTCCTCCGCCGGCCTTTTGGCTTTGCGCGAGCGTCAGCCGCTCGCGATCTTTGGCACAGAGACGACGCTCGACGCGATTGGCGCCAATCGAATGTTCGACGCGGTTGACCCCGCCGTCGCTCCGCGCCGCGCCGTTCGTCTTGGAAAACCGTTCGAGCCGCTGCCAGGGATCAAACTCGAGTTGTTCAGTGTTCCCGGCAAGGTTCCGCTATGGCTTGAGGAGGAAAACGTCGGCACGGACGAGATGGGTGAGGAGACGGTCGGGGTTGCCGTGGAAGCGGTGGGCAAGAGGCTCGTCTATGCGCCGGCCTGCGCTCGTGTTACCGAGGACCTCGAGGCCCGCATCGCCACTGTGGACGCGCTGTTTTTCGATGGCACGCTGTTCACCGACGACGAAATGATCGTGAATGGCCTTGGCGAGAAAACGGGCAAGCGCATGGGCCACATGCCTGTATCGGGACCAGGAGGAACGCTGGAGGCGCTCGATCGCCATGGCCACGTCCGGCGCGTCCTGATCCACATCAACAATTCGAATCCGATCCTCATCGAGGGATCGCCGGAAGAGGCGAAGGTCAGGGCAGCCGGGTGGGAGATCGCCTTCGACGGAATGGAGGTTGCCCCATGAACGTCTATGCGCCGTCGGCGCCCATGACCCCCGAGGCGCTCGAGGCGGCGCTGCGCGCTATTGGGCCGGTACGCTATCACGACCTGCACCCGTTCCATGGCCTCTTGCACGACGGCAAGCTCAACAAGGGGCAGGTGCAGGCCTGGGCGCTCAATCGCTACGTCTATCAGGCTGCGATTCCCCGCAAGGACGCCTCCCTCATCGGACGCTGCGAGGATCGCGAACTGCGCCGCGAGTGGCTGCACCGGATCACCGACCACGATGGCGTCGGCGACGAACAGGGCGGGATCGATCGCTGGCTCATCCTGACCGATGGCCTCGGGCTCGACCGCGACTTCGTGATCTCGCAGGAAGGCGCGCTGCCGGCGACAAAATTCGCCGTCGAGGCTTATGTGCGTTTCGTGCGCGAGAAGCCGCTGGTCGAGGCGGTGGCGTCCAGCCTGACGGAACTCTTCGCCCCATCGATCCACAAGCGCCGCATCGCCGGAATGCTGGCCAATTACGACTTCATCGACGAGAAGGTGGTCGCCTATTTCCGTCGCCGGCTCGATCAGGCGCCGAGAGACGCCCAGTTCGCGCTCGACTACGTGAAAGGCCACGCTCGCACGGTCGAAGAGCAGCGCGGCGCCCTTGCGGCCTTGACGTTCAAGACCGATGTATTGTGGGCGCAGCTCGACGCGCTGCATCACGCCTATGTCGATGGCGCTATCCCTCCCGGCGCGTTCCGGCCGGATTGAGGCGAAATGAACGAGGGAACCGGGATCAAAGCTGAATCGCGGCCGCATCTCCCGCGAGGAGTGCGGCTCAAACGCGACGAGGCGCGCGGCCGATGGACGCTGCTCGCGCCGGAGCGGATCTTCGAGGTCGATGATACGGCGGCTGCGGTGCTCGAGCTTTGCGACGGCGAGCGCGACCTCGATGCAATCGTCGCCGAGCTCGCGACGCGCTACGCCGCGCCGCCTGCTGTGATCGAGAAGGACGTCGTCGCCATGCTCGCCGACCTCAAGGCGAAAAGAGTGCTTGAGACATGACTATTCATAGCGCCCCTCCGCCAGCCCCGCCGATCGGGCTTTTGGTCGAGCTAACGCATCGCTGTCCGCTTGGCTGTCTTTACTGCTCGAACCCGATCGCGCTCGAGCGCCCCGGCAATGAGCTCGATAGCGAGACCTGGAAGCGCGTGTTCAGCGAAGCCGCCGCGCTCGGCGCCTTGCATGTGCATTTATCGGGCGGCGAGCCCACGGCGCGGCGCGACATCGTGGATCTCACCGGCCACGCGTCGAAAGCCGGGCTTTACACCAACCTCATCACCTCCGGCATTGGGGTGAGCGAGAAGCTGACTGGGGAACTGGTGGACGCTGGGCTCGACCACGCGCAGCTCTCGTTCCAGGGCGCCGACAAGGAGACCAACGACCGCCTCGGTCATTACAAAGGCTCGTGGGAGCGCAAGCGCGCCTTCGCTTCTTATGTGATCAAGGCTGGCCTGCCGCTCACCATCAATGCGGTTATTCATCGCGCCAATCTTCATCAGGTCGCAGCGTTCATCGACCTCGCGGTCGAGCTCGGCGCGCGCCGACTCGAAATCGCGCATACGCAATATTACGGCTGGGCCCTCGCCAACCGCGCCGCGCTGATGCCTCCGAGAGCACAAGTCGAGGAATTGATCGCGCTCGTCGAGGCGGCTCGCGTTCGCCTGAAGGGCGAGCTGGTCATCGACATGGTCGTCCCCGACTATTACGCGCGTTATCCGAAGCCCTGCGCCGGCGGTTGGGGGCGGATCGCGATCAATGTGTCGCCGACCGGCAAAGCGCTTCCATGCCACGCGGCCGAGTTGATTCCAGGCCTCGAATTCTGGAACGTGCGCGACCATTCCTTGAGCGAGATCTGGCATTCAAACCCGGCCTTCAATGCTTTCCGCGGCACGGACTGGATGCCCGAGCTTTGCCGCTCATGCGACCGGCGCGAGATCGACTGGGGCGGCTGCCGCTGTCAGGCGCTGGCATTAACCGGAGACGCGCGCAACACCGATCCCGCCTGCTACAAGTCGCCCCATCACGAGCGGATCGCAGCGATGGCGATGGCGGAGTCCGAATCGGGCGACGGGACGTTGCGCTGGCGGTCGTACAAGAAGGACAAGGTCGAGGCCTGAGGCGCGACAAGGCGAGTGAAAGGGCTCATACCCGAGCAGCCCGAGATCTGATCTTAACGATTTTCTAGGTATGCGGCGTTAGCAATGACGTAAGGGGGATACACCGACTTACGCAGGTGACAATATGCGCAGAGGCGCCGCGAAGCACCCGGAGAAATCCCGAGGACCCGGTCTACTTCAAGAGTTTGAGAATTCTCTACCGGACTTCGAAAATCTTGACGAAGAACAACATCTGAGATTTGTAAAGGCAATTCGCCTGCTTTGCGGGTACTTGGATATTTCGGAGAATCGCCTTCACAGGGATCATTTCTTTAAGCTCAGGTCCACGATCACCCGCCTTAATGAGCTTTACGACGAATATTATTCGAAAGACAGGATCCTCGCCTCAGCAATATTATTTGTTAAGCTGCACATCGAGTCGCACTATCTTGACAGTCAAGACGCGAATCTAGTCCACAACTTGACGGGTCTGCACGTTCATCCGCCAGATTAGTCTGCGAGCGCCGCCGCCGTCGCGCTACTGCCGTCGCTCGGATGCGCCCGAACCTCCATTGCGGTAGTCAGGCGGGCGTGTGATCCTCGATCGGGGAGTGACCCACTAATCGCGCCTCAACCCCTTGAAAAGGCTCGATTCGGACTCGTTAATGACGGGACGCCTCGGGCTATTGGCACAGCGCGCGGGCGTTCGCCGTCCATTGTCCGAAACCGCTTGCGACCATATTGCGAATGACCGAGCAAACGTAGGTTTTCTCCGCCGCCGGATTGCCCGGCCCGGCGTTGTAGCGGGCGACCGCAAGGGTCCACGAGCCCGCCTGAGCCTTGAGCGCCTTCAGGAAGTTCGCGGCATATTCGACATTGTGAACGGGATCGAACATCTCGCTTAAGGAACGAAACTCGGCGGCATGGAAATGGTGGTTGATCTGCATGCAGCCGATGTCGATGAACTTCGCGCCCCGCCCCTTGGCCTCAGCGAAGCGCGCCATCGCCTCTGGGAGGCTTGTCGAATGCACCGCCTGGCCATCGACGTTCATGTCATAGGGGCTGAGCTCGCCACGGTGGCCGGTCTCAGTCAGGCCGACCGAATAGAGCACGTTGAGCGGCACGCCATGCAGCGCCGAGGCGCGCGTCATTTCGCGCTCGCAGCCGAGCGATCCTTCAGCGTGCGCGGCGGCGCTAGAAACTGCGATCGCGACCAGCGCCGCGGCGAGACAACGCATCGTTCGAACCGCCCCGTTCACCCGCGCTTTGCGCCGATCGCCCGTTGCTCCCCGTCCCACCGTCCTCGGCGGAACTCGTGTTTGCGTTCGTATTCCCATCCGTGTTTAGGCCCGTCTGCTTGACAATGAGCGAGTTCGAGCGATTGCCCGATCGCCGCCAGGCGATCGGCGATCGCGTCGCGCGCTCCCTCGATCGAATTCAGCGTATGAGAGCTGCCGGCGCGAACGACGACCGACAGCTTCTCGCCAGCGAGCCGCATCGTCATCGAGACGTCCTCAAGGCCACCCGGCGAAAGGTCGACATCGATCTCTCTAACCGGCTGGGCAACAGAGATGGGGTTTGCAGCTGACGCGCTCCCGCGCGGGGTCACCTGGGCGGCTGCTCCAGCGGTAGAGGCGCCGAGCTCGAACAATGAGTCCACAACGAAACCCGCCGACTGAAGCCCGCCAAACGGACCTGTCTGCGCCGTCGGTTGCGCCGTGGACGCGATCGGATCGGGCTCGCGACCGTCGTGCGCCTTGCCATCGCCGCCTGAGCCCGCAGGTGGAGTGCCTGGGCCTGAACTCTCAGCCTTGACGGCCGGGAGAGGCGCCGGGGCTTCCAGTCTTGATCCGCTCCGCGAGGCTTCGTGCGCCGCGGCTCGCGCCGGACTCACGCGATTTGTGACGGGGCTCCCTGCGCGGGCAGGGATCCGCGCCGGGGCTGTCGATTGAACGACGTCCGCGAAAGGTTGCGGCAACGTCGCCTCAGCCTGGGAGGCGCCCAGCGCTGGCGCGCCTTCGCCGTTTAGCCTGGCTTGCGGAGAAAGGTCAGCAGCACTAGCGAACGCCGCATCCATCGCGAGCGATCGGCTCGCGAGCCCGCCGGGGGTGGAGGCGCCGAAGTGAAAGGCGCGTTCGCCAATCAGCCGCCCGACACTGATCCCCATTGCGTTAGCGGCGATCGATGTGCCACTTGGCTCGGGTCCCGCCGCTTTGTTTGTAGCCAACGCAAGTGAAGGCGAATTCTGCGCAGCTTGGGGGTGTTCGTCCATCATGGACACGACGCGCAGCGCGAACGGCAAGGACGCCAGAAGGGCGGTGTCGTTGAGCGGCGAACGATGAGCGGTCTCTTCGCCCGGGGATTTCTCGCGCTGCGATTCGTTCGGGGCGCGCGACTGGTGCTCGGTGTTTGGGGCGCTTGCTTTCGCCGGCCCGCTGGGCAGGGAATCGAGCATGGCGGCGAAGGCGAAGCGATTAGCCGAAGGCTGGGAAGCGGCGCGAGCCGGTGGCGGCGCGACTGGCCCGGGCGCCGGCGCGGCGGCAGGCGCTGTGGTCATGGCGAGGCTCCAGTTTGAGTCGGCGAGACAAGGCTCGACGTGCGTTGAAGCGCAGCCTGAGCTCGCGCGATCGTCAGCGCGGCCCCGCTCGGCTTTTCCTTGCCGGCGTCGGTCAGAGCGGCCGCGTTTTCGGTGTTGAACACGCTGACGTCAGGAGCGGCCCGCAACTGCATCGCCACCCGTCTCGCCGCGCCCAACAAACTGGCGTCGCTTCGGTTAAGCTTCGATTCGGACACAGTCCGCAGATCGGCGAGCGCGGCATCGTAGCCATCCGAAAACAGTCGACCCGCCGCCAGATAGAGACGGGCGCGCATCGTCTCCAAACTGTCGGTCTTCGAGCTCTCGAGGGCTTCAGTCGCAGCCGAAGCGGCGACGGCGAAGCGTGCGTTGACGATTCCCGATCTGGCCAAATTGAGCAGGAACGCGCGTCGGTCGTCGGCGGGCAGTGAGGCGACTGCGCTTGCGATGAGTTTGTAATTTGCTGGATCGTCCGCGAGACCGAGCCTCACGACGGCGTCCGCGAGATCGCGCAAGAAGTCAGCCGCATAGAGCGAAGCGGCAAAGCGCGTCACATATTGCCGAGTCAGCATCGCTAGCCGGTCCACTTCCTTGGCCTCTGCTAGGAGCGCGATCTCGCGCCTGAGCGCTGCTTCCTCAACCAGTCCGCCCGGCGTAAGCAGCCGAGACCAATCGAGGAGATTGGCCGCCGCCTTCGCATTTCGCTTCGTCTCGAGGACGGAGCGGGCGAACGCGACCTCGCCCGCGAGGCGCGCATCGAGCGTGGTCAGATCGGTTTGCCGGAGCAAGGGGATGGCGTCCGCCTCGTGATTGGTGACATAGGCGAGCGCGCCGCGCGCGAGCGATCGTTCGGACTCGATAAATGCGTCCCCCTTAAGCAGCGGCGCGACGTCGGCGAGCGATCCGCCGCTAAGGACGTAGATGACCAGCGAATCGGCTTCGCGCTTGTTCTTCCAGGTGTCTGGACTTGCTGTCGCGATCGCCGCGCCGATCGTCTTCAGTTGATTAAGTTGAGCCGAATAGGCGGCCTCGTCGCCCTGCGCGACCTTCGTTTGCATCCGCTGCAGATCGTCGACAAGGTCGGAGATCTTCGCCGGATCGGCCATCAATGGCGCAGGCGCAAGCACTACGAACGCGCCCAACGCCAAGGCAAGCCTGAGAGAGTTCACGGTTTTGCCTCGCGCACCAGGATTTCGATGCGTCGGTTATCCGCCGCAAGCGGATGTGCCGGATCCTTTAGGCGGTGGTCGGCGTAGCCTTCGACCCGCTCAAACCGCTTTTCCGCCAGGCCGCCGCGAATCAGCATGTAATACGCCATTTGCGCCCGCGCGGAGGAGAGCCGCCAATTGTCGTAGGTCGCTGATCGGTAGGGACGGCCGTCGGTGTGTCCGCGCACGACGATTGAGCCTTGCAGGTTTTGCAGGCTCGCGGCGATGGCCTCCATCATATGCAAAACACGAGGTTGCGGCTCGGCGGAGCCGATGGCGAACATGGAGAAATTCTGCCGGTCGGTGAGGCTGATGAGGATTCCGTCTTCGGTCGCCTGGACATCGAGCTGCGGGCCTTGCATCGCCTTGGCCTCGCCGGCGAGTCGCTTTTTCAAGTCGGCGAGGAGATTGGACGCCGCCGTCTGACGGGCCTCGGCCGCATCAGGAGCCGGGGGATAGGGCGTCGCCGGAGCAGGGGATCCCGCGCCTTGAGTCTCTGCGGGGCTTGACGCCAGCGCAGCCTGCGCTCCCGCATCTTGCACTTTGGCGGAGACCGCCGGCGCCGCTGGGGCTATCGCGGTCGAGGTCGATTGCGGCTCGTCGCTCGGAGCAGCCGTGGCTGGCGGCGCGCCCGGATTTTCCGCGACGACATTAACCGCCTTGTCGCTGCCGAGCGGCCGGAACGGATCGCGCAACGCCTCGTCAGCACTGGGACCGACTTCTCCATATCCCTTGAGCGTCGCCGAAGGGTCAATGCGAGGCCCGGGTGGCGGAGCGCCAGCGATCTTGTCAAGGCTCGCGCGAGGATCGCTGAACAATTCCTGCTCCGACATCGTCGGATAAGGCTTCGCGGGATCGGGTGGCGGTAAAGGCGAGGGAGCTGGCGGATGTGCCTGCTCGTTTTGCTTTGAAGGGCTCGGAGGGTTCGGGCTGGCTCCTTCTGCGGCGCCTTCGCCGTGCTCCGAAGAAGGCTTTCCCGCGTTGGGCGCGCCATTGTCATCTTCCGGCGCATAGACGGCCCCCTTTTCTGGAGCGCCATGAATGCCTTTCTGCGCCTTCGCCGGCTCCTCGACCTTCACCGGATTGAAGTATCTGGCGATGAGCGTCTTGGTGTTCTTGTCCGTGGCGCTGATGATCCACAGCACGAGAAAGAACGCCATCATCGCGGTCATGAAGTCGGCGAAAGCGATTTTCCACGCGCCGCCGTGATGCTCGTCCTCATGCGAGGCGTGACGCTTGACGATGATGATTTCCGGATGCGCCTCGGTCATCGAATCGGCTTAGGCTTCAAACGCGCTCAACAACTGCGCCCATGGCCCGAGCGCGGCGACAATCTGCGTAGCGTTCGCCTCGACGACGGTCTCGACAGCTCCGTCCGTGACATACTCGACCTCGAGCGGCAGACCGGCTATTCGCTCCCGCAGGAGCGCAAGCACGCGCTCGGGTCCGCGAATCTTGATCAAGCCGGGAGGGCTGCCCGCGCTTAGCCTGGCGGTGGCCTTGGCCAATTCGTTCACGGCGCGTTTGACGACCTCTTGTGATAGAAATGGCGCGAGAATGCGGGCGACGGCGCCGCCTATATTGTCCTCGACCTGCTTGAGCCCGGACCGGATCGAAGCTTCGAGCTCCGCATATTCGCTGAGACGAAGCTCCTGCTGCTGAGTCTCCGCCTGCTCCCGTGCGGCGGCGAGCTCGGCCGCGTGGCGGTCAGAAGCCTCGACACGGCCTTCCGCGAGACCCTGCTCGCGGCCGCGGGCGTAAGCGTCGTTGACCTTCGCCGGGATGTCGTCGGGCTTAGTCAGCTCTTCCGTCGGCGGCGACTCGCGCGCCGCGGCCTGAAGCTGAACCGGCTTTGGCGCCCAGGCGCTGCGCCGCGGAGCATCTTCGCTCGCCGTTTGGTCGGCGCCGCCCGTCTTCGGCTCGCCGTTGAAGACCGGTTTTAGAGCTGGCTTGCCGTTTCGCGGGCCCGGGAGGCTTCGGGGACGAAACGGCGAGCCCTCGCGCCGCGGCGGCGCGTTTTCGCCTATGGCGCTCCCAAGACGATCCAGATAGTCGGCAATCGATAGCGGTTTCATCCGTTCGCTCCTTGGCGGATCCATTGTTTGAGGATCGTGGCCGCGTGATTCTCGTCGAATTCGATCATTTTCAAGAGCTTGCGCTCGGGGCCGTTATCGCGCCGCGCGAGCAGCGCCTGCATGAATTCGTCGTGGCCCGCTTCGGTCTCGATGAGGATGCTTTCGCCGGGCTGACTGTCGCCGTCCGGCGCCCCCAACGCGGGGGCGCGACTGCCTGATGAGCTGCGCGAATCCTCGATTGCGGCGACGCGCGGAGGAACGAAGGCCAGCTTCATGGCGGGACGCACTCCGAACCAGAGCAGCATCCCAGCAACCGCGACAATGGCCCCGGCGTTGAAGATCGATCCCGCCTGCCGGGCGACAATCTCGACTAGCGAGGGTCCCGGCGCCGGCTCGAGGTCGTGGCTCGAATCGACGAAATCGACGATCGCGACCTTGACCGCGTCGCCTCTCTCACGATTGAGGCCGGCGGCTGAGGCGACGAGCTGCTCGATCTCATGGACTTGGGCGGAGATCGCGTCGGCCGAGGGCTTGCCCCCGAGCGAGGCTGCAAGCGCGGCGCGGTTGATCAGCACGGCGACCGAGAGATTTTGGACCACGAAGCCGGCGCTAGTCGTCTGAATCGACTTCGACGAGACCTCGTAGTTTGTCAGTTCTTCGCGCTTTTGCGTTTGATCGTTCGACTGTTTCAATTCGCTGCTTGTCGCTTTCGGCTTCGGAAGATTGGCCTCGACGCCGGCCGGCTGGTCTCCAGCGGCGTTCTGCGAGCTTTGCTGTTCCTTGGTGACGCGCACCGATCGTTCGACTCGGCTGTCGGGATTGTAGACTGTCTCGTTCGTTTGGGTTTTGTCGGCGTTGAGCCTAGCGGCGACAGAGATCTGAAAGTTTTGGGCGCTGAGGTAGGGCGTCAGGGTGCGGCTGACGTTTTCGCGGATCTGCTGCGACACTTCCTTTTCGAGCGCGAGCAAATTGTCCGGCGACTTCTCGACCGAATCGGCGCCATAGGCGAGGAGGCTGCCGTCGACATTGAGCACGGTCACGTCCTCGAGCTTCATCCCGGGAACCGCCGAGGCGACGAGGTGGCGGATCGCCTGCCCGGTGGCGCGATCGTCGCCGCCATCGGTGCGAATGACCACGGAGGCCGAGGAGGGTTGGCGCTCGCGGCGGAAAGAGCCTTCGTCGGAGAGGACGATATGCACCCGCGAGGCCTTGACGGTGCGCATCATCTGGATCGTGCGCGCAAGCTCGCCCTCGAGCGCCCTTAAGCGCGTAACGTCCTGCATGAACGATGTGAGCCCGAGCGACCCGAGCTTATCGTACAGTTCATTTCCGATTGCGCCGCCGCGCGGCAGGCCTTTTTCCGCAAGAATCATCCGCGCGGCCGCCGCCTGTCCAGCCGGCGTCAGAACGACGGTGCTCTCGGCATTGACGTCGAAGGGTACGCCCGCCTCGCGCAACGCAGCGCCGATGGCGGCGATATCGTCACGATCGAGCCCGGAATAGAGCGTCTCCATAGTCGGGCGGCTCAGATAGTAGCCGGAAAGCCCCATCGTCGCGAACACGGCGACGCCGATCAACGCCAATGCGGACAGGCGCCGGACGCCTAACCCGCGCAGGTTCGCCCATAGCCGCTCGATTTGCGCCAACAGATTCGTCGCCACATCCGGGCCTGAGTGAGAACTCGTGAGCCGCCATCGTGGGAAGCGGAGCTTGCGCCGGCATTGCGCGGTCGGCTTCGGGGAGGCGGTTGTCGGCGCCAGAAGCAAATTTTCTCGGCTGTTAACGGGCCATTAGCGGTCGAGACCTTAGTTTTCAGGGGCCAAGGCGAGGACGGGCGCAATGAGCGCGCGTCGCCTCGGCTCTACACGACGGTTAGGCTTCCCGACGCGGAGCCTAAGGGCATGCGGCCGGTCCGTCGTCTCGGTGCGAGTTCGAAATGTCGCCCCATCAGCGTGAACATTTTAGACAAGGAGCACCCTCATGAGTTCGATCTTAAATAATCCGGACGCCCTCAGCGCGTTGCAGGCTTTGCAGATGACGCAGCAGTCGCTTTCGACGGTCCAGAATCAGGTGTCGACCGGCCTCAAAGTCGCGACGGCCGCCGACAACTCATCTTATTGGTCGATCGCCGCCCAGCTCACTGCCGACAGCGGCGTCGTGTCGGCCTCCAACGATGCGTTGTCGCAAGGGCAGTCGCTCATGGCGACCGCGAGCTCTGCGATCAATTCAGTCATCACGACCATCAATTCGATTCAGACCGCGCTGACCCAGGCGACCGAACCAGGCGCGAACATCAGCAACATCAACACCTCCCTCGCGGCGCTCGGGAAGCAGCTGACAGACGCAGTGAATGCGGCCTCTTTCAATGGCTTGAACGTCCTGAACGGCAGCGTCGCCTCGCTCAATTTTGTGTCCGGCTTCAACGCCAGCGCTTCAGGCGGGAACATCAACACCATCTCCTTCACCACCCAGGCGCTTTACGGCTTGGCCACCGGCAATACGTCGACGTCATCGACCAGCCAGTCGAGCGTTACCGACTCGGCGACGATGGCTCAGCTGCAGACCCAGTTTGCGGCGGACACCGCCGATACGACCGCCGTCAGCTATAGCGCTCCCACGGCGACCTACGGTAATGACGCCGTGTTCGAGGACACGACCAATCAAGCGCTGACAGTTCAGTCGATGGGGCTGGACGGCACAGTGACGACGGCGACCTACACCGCTCTCGACGCCAACGGCAATTCAATCGCCCAAGGCGGGACCCCCACCTTCGCGGCCGCGGCGTCTTACGCAGTGACCACGACGGTCACAACTTCGAACTCGCAAAACCTACTCGTCCAAAGCGGGAAAGATCTGACCAATCTCAATATTACCGGCGCGACGGATGCGGAAACGTCTCTGAGCGCCGCCGACCAGGCCTTGGCCCAGGTCACCAACTATGCCGCGCTAATCGGCGCCACGCAGGATCGCATGACGACGGCGGCCACGTTCAACACCGCTCTCATGACCAACTATTCCGATGGTATTTCCGGCTTGGTCGATGCGGACATGAATACGGCGTCGACCAAGTTGCAGGCGCTCCAGACGCAGCAGCAACTTGGCATTCAATCGTTGTCGATCGCCAACCAGAACGCGCAGCTCATCCTGAAGCTGTTCCAGTGACAACGGCGGCTCGGGCGGCAGGATCCCACCTAGCCGCCCTGGCGCTATTTCTCAGGATAAAACCTGATCCAGTTCCCCGCGCGCCGCTTGCCCGCCCCGGCAAGACTGCCCCTCCTCCCATGATGGCGCGCGGGGATGCCACTCTCCATCGGGAAAGGCAGCAGGCGTTGCGCGTCGAAGCGCGGCCGAGAGGCAGGCGCCCGCGGCCTCCTCACCGCGAAAGGGCGAACGATCAGGGGACGAGGTCGCCCCCCAACAATGCAGCGCGAGCATACCCGATCAAAAAAAGGGCCGCTCTTCCGAGCGGCCTTTAATGTCTTGCTGATACGGTTCAGCGCGATCCGGTCAAGCCCCCTATTTCTCGATGCAATAGCCGAGAAACCGCTTGGAATCGATTGGGTCGAAAGCCAGCCGATGCTTGAGCTTCTTGCGCAATTTGCTGATGTGACTCTCGATGACGTTCTCGTCGACGTCCTCGTCGAAGAGGCCGTAGACAGCGTTGAAGATTTGCGTCTTGCTGACGCGCCGCCCGCGGCTGCGCATGAGAAATTCGAGTATCCGCCGTTCCCTGCGGGGTAGGGGAAAAGGCTCGCCGTTCACTTCGGGTTCGCGCCCGTCAAAATAGACGCGGAGTTCGCCGATTGTCACGTTGCCCTTCTCGCCAAATACGCGCCGGTTGATCGCGCCGACTCGGGCTACGATCTCACGCACATGCACCGGCTTGCGCAGAACATCGTCTGCGCCGGCGGCGAATAGGCACAGCGTGTCGTCGAGCGAGTGACGTTCATTTAGACACAGAACCGGGGCAGTCGAGCGCTCGCGGATCAGTCTCGACAGCGCCTCGCGCTCGTTGCAGTCACCGATGACGAACGCTTCGACAGCGTTTATGTCCGAATCGCTGATCTTGCCGATCCATTCGCGAAATTCTGACGCTTCGATTCCCGCGGACGAAACGCCCTCGCGATCAAAACCATTGGCGTAGCCTCCGGCCACGATGTCCCGATCATCGACAATAATATACATTATCCGTGCTCCGGCCCGCTGAATTGACAAGGGAACGCTTTCCGCTACGCCAACGCTGACGCTCAACACAAACGAAACAACTGCTATTTCTTAACGACAGTGATACTTGCTTATCATTTGGCTGAATTGACGTTAGTGTTAACAAAACTAAATGAACGCTAATTAGATTCTGTAGGATTGATCATGTTATGCTTGACGAAAGCTTCGTCTGATTGGAAACTACCCCGACCTTAGTTAACGAACTATGTATGATGTTAATGCATTCATTCGGCTCATAAATGATTAATGAGATCTTAATTTGGCGCCGACCGGGGTCGGGAGCGGCCTCGGACGCCGGCGCGCATGATCGGACGCTGCTAGGAATCAGGCGTCAGGATTGGCGCAGCCGGCCGCACGCGGCGCTTGAGCTTGGCCGCAGGCTCGCCGGGCGAGGCGAGATCGCCTACTGGGTTGATTCACTCGGCGCGCGCGCGCCTAAAGACGAAAGCGCCGATCAACGGGCCCACCCGCGAGAGCGGGCTCGTCTGCGGTCAGCCAAATTGCTTGATGCGTCCTATAATTTCGTGTGCGACAGTCGTATCTGCGACCGGTCGCGCAATGGCTTACGCCTAGCGCTCGCTCGCGACGTTGCTCTCCCCCTTCGTCTCGCGGTGCATGTCGACGAGACATCTGAAGTGCGCGCGGCGGAGCTCGTCTGGCGATGCGGATCGACAATCGGAATTCGGCTGCGCTCTGCCGCGCCAGCGGACGCGCTGCGACCATGCGATCGCTATGCGTTGAGGGAACGCTATTACGCCATTCCGGGCTGAGCCAGCTCACGCATAGCTCTTTTCCTCCACTAGGGCCGATCTCGTGAGCGTGTTGATGGTGCGCTTGATCGCCGCGCGTGTATCGTTTTCGCGGTAGACCGACCGCGCGAGCGCGACGAAGCGCGGTCCGAAGTCGCCTTCGTGTTCGCACTTACGGATCTCATCCTCGATGATCCACAGGCGTGTGTTAGCGGCTGAGAGCTGATCGGTCAGCCCAACAAGCGATGCTCCGCACGCGCCGTTCTCGCGCGCCGATTGCTCCAACAATTTCAGTTCACGATGGACGTTGGCGAGCTTTTCGGGTTCCAGGATCCGTTCGGCCTTAATGCGGAGGATCGTGATCTTATCGATCAATTCGCCAAGCGAGCATGGAGTCGACGCCATGCGTGGCGCGGCACGCCGCTCCACAAGCTGGGCGAGCTCGTCCGCCATGGCTTCGAACACGTCGCTCCAGACGCCGCGGTGAAGCTGACGAAAGAGGCGCATTGTCGGATACCAGGGCGAATCGGCGCGTTCGGTCAGCCAGCGCCATTCCGCGTCCTTCTTGAGAGCGACCCAAACCGGAATGGCCAGAGCCCCCGCGAGGTGGGCGACTGAAGTGTCGCACGAGACAACGAGATCGAGACAGGTCATCGTCGCCGCCGTATCGACGAAGGCGTCAGCGCCTGCGTCAAAATCGACGCCGAGCGTCTCGACCCGCATCGAGCGCGGCCGGCTAGTGAGTTGCTCCTCGCCGGCGCCCTTCTGCAGCGAAATGAGTTCTGACACCAGAGATCCGCGCCAGCGGTGCGAACGCTGCAAGCGGCATGGATCGCGCTCGGTCGGCCTCCGGATCAGGGTTGCCTTGCCAAACCACGCCGATCCTGAAACCGTCGGGCCCGATGCGCTTGGCCCATCTGTCTCGTAGCGCTGGCTCTGCGGCAAGATAGGGGACCGCGGCCGGAATTGTCTTGAGTCGCGTGCCGAATGCATAGGGCAGGCTGCTGATCGCGATCTGGGCGTCGAAGAATTCGCCCTCCGGCGGCCGGTCGAGGAATCGCACGCTGGCTTTCGAGGCGAGGAGCCGGCGCAGTCGCGGCGGACATGCGAGCGTCGCCTCGACTCCCACTCCGGCCATCAAGCGCAGATAGCGGAAGAACTGGATCGTGTCGCCGAGCCCGTGATCGTTGAGTACGAGCACGCGCTTGGCCTCCGCGCCCGGGCCCTTCCAGGTCGCAAAGCGCGTTCCGAGCGCCTCGCTGAGCGACCTTCCCTGGAGCCAGCGCGCCTCATAGCCCTCAAGGCCATTTTCGAAGTCTCCGAGCGTCAGCATGAGACAGCCCTTGCCCGCGACAGCCTCGCGGCTGCCGAGCTCGGCGGCGCCGACAAAGGCAGTCATAGCTTCCGAGAACCGGCCAAGACTCCGCAACGCCCAGAGCCTGACCCAGCAGCGCCTTGGCCAGGCAAGGCCCCGACGCGCTCGCCCTGAGATAGGCCTCCAGCGCCTCAGCGCTCCGATCGAGCTTCAGAAGCGCGTTGCCCAGATTGATCGCCGCTTCTGCAAAATCATGACGAAGCTCGAGCGCGCGCATAGCCGCCTCGACCGACTCCTCGAGGCGTCCGAGCTCGCGCAAAGCTCCGGCGCGACTGGACCAGGCGTCCGGGTCACGGGGCTCGAGCATCGTCGCCGTGGTGAAGCTCGCAAGTGCTTCCGGGAACCGGCCGGCGGCGAACAGGAGCTTACCCAAGTTGATATGGGCGACGACGAGGGAAGCGTCGAGCTCGAGGGCGCGCCGGTAGAAACGCATCGCGGGCTCAGGCTTGCCGCATTCGCTCAGCATGTACCCGCCCATACACAGAGCATCGGCGAAATCGGGCATCACCCGCAGCGCTTCGTCCATCAGCTTGATCGCCTCGTCGCGCCGTTGCTCGCGCCATAGCGTGACGGCAGCGGCGTAAATCGCATCGGGGCGGCGCCGGGCTTCATTCGCCGCGGCGCGGATTGTCTGAAGGGCGTTAGGCATTGTCGAGCGGCGAGAGCATCTCGCACGCTTAAAGCTCGGCGCTTGCGTGGACCTTTCTGAAGCGAACGCGGGCCTGGCGGCGCGACGTTCACCCGCCGAGCGTAAGCCTCGACATGCTCGACATGAGGGCGGTCGAGAAGGTCGGCTGCGTCGCGCCAGTGAAGTCGTTGAGCGCGCTGCCGAGCACCGAGCCGTTCGAACTGATCACGCTCGCAAGAACTGCGGCTGCGCCTGATTGCCCCGAGGTTGAATTGCCTGAATCGGCCGTGAGACCCGAAGTCGCGCCGGAGCTAGGGCCGTAGGTGTAATCGTACATCGCGGTGAACCGCTCGGTCAGCTGCTTGAGCTTGGCCGGGTCCTTCAGGTCCGAGATCGGCATGAGCTCGGAGAGCGTCTTCGGCTGCACATCGGCCGCGGCCGCTGGAGGGAGCCCCATGATAGTCGCCGCCACTTGCAAAAGATTGGGATCGGCCAAGATCCCATATTCGCTGGTAACCGTCGGGGCGACGCGCTGGAAATAGAGCGCGAGCTGGACGCCGACGTCTTGGTCGCCCTGGTCGCTCTCCAGCTGCTGTTCGACATAGTCGCTCGTCGTTGTCCCGACCGCGCTCGTCGATGAAGGCGGCGTTGCGCCGCTGTCCACGAAGTTGAAAGCCGCCGCAAACGCCTTCCACTGTGAGTTGGGCAGAGTGTTGGCGAGGCTCTTCGGGTTGGAAACCCCGCCTTCCAGCACCTTGGTGACGAGCCCCTTCGCGTTGATCTGGTCGCCTAAGCCAAAGGCGTTGAGCGCGTAGGACAAGAGACGGTAGTTTCCGACGAGGTCGCCGATCGACTTCACTGAGCCGATATTGGCCTCGTAATAGGCGCTCGCAGTCTTTACCGCCGGTTCGGCCGCGGTCATCGCCTGATAGCGAGACAGGTTCTGTGACACGGCAAGAAAGGCGGTTGTGGTGCTAATCATCGGGAGTTCGCGTGGCTCGGCTGGAAACGGTGAGGCGCGGCCTGCCTACTGTTCAATTCTAGTGGTGAAGTCCTGCGCCTGGGTTAACCGGGACCCATGGTTCCGGCTCGCGCGGCGCGTCAGTTGTCGGGGCGGCGCAGGTCGAGGCCGGCCGCGGCGATGAGATCTTGGCTTCGGGCGCCCGTGCGCTCGGCGATTGCCTTGGCCAGCGAAGCGACCGAATCGTGGCGCATGAACTGCGCAAGGAGCGCCAGCTCGTTCTCGTCTTCCGTCGCGCCGAGGCGAAGATGGTTGGCTCGGTTCCCTTTCGGCTGGCCCAGCACTGTTCGCATGATCGGCAATTCCTGACCCGGAGATTCGCGCCATGGCCGAACTGTGCCATTGTGGGGTTGGGAAATGCGTGACGAATTGTCCCAAAATGCAACTATTGCGCGAATTGACGCCACCATGCGTCATTCCGATTGAAGCGCTTCGACCACGTTTTCAACCCAGCGGCGGCTCGCCAGCGCCAAGGCCTGCGAACGCGCCAACAGCAACAGTGTAACCTCAGGGAGTGCCGGAAGCCGCTTGTCGGAGCACACGTCAAGTCCATCAGGCGCGAGCCCGTCAATCATCGGCGTGACGCCCATTCCGGCTCCGGCGGCGGCCGCGAGCACGGCAAAATTCGAACAGATGCAGGCGACCTCGAATTTCCGTTCCTGGGCGCGCAGGGCTCCAATCGCCGCCTCGTGAAACGGCCATCCCTGCGGCGGCAGAACGAGCGGCAGCGGCCGATCGTTTGGTTCATCTTCGGCCATCTTGCCAAACCAGCGCAGTTGACCCCGCCATTGTTCGACCCTGCTGGGCTCGCTCTCGCCGCTTCCAATGATGAAAGCGACGTCGAGCGCGTTCTGACGAAAAGCGGCCGAAAGCGCCCGGGAACTATCGATCATGACTTCAAAGGTCGTGACCGCCTCAGCGTTAGCGCGCAACTCATTGAGCCGCGGCGCCAGAACGGCGGCGAATTCGCTTGGCATGCCAATCCGCATCGCGTCGTTCGGATTGTTGCGTCCAAGTTCCTCCAGCATGTGGTCGTGCAGCCGCAGCAGGCGCTTTCCATAATCGAAGCAGACTTCCCCCACGGCTGACAGTTCGAAGCGCTCGCCTCTCTTGAACAACGGCGCTTCGACGAGCTCCTCGAGCCGTTTCACCTGGAGGCTGATGGTCGGCTGCGTTCGTCCCAGCTCTTCGGCGGCGCGCGTGAAGCCTCGCGCCTGCACGACGGCGACAAAGGCGCGCAAAATGTCGATGGGAATGCCACGCACCAGTGAAGCCTCCCAGACAAGACTCGTTTCCAGATGTACAATGTTTTTTCTTCCGCCATAATCGCTGCACATGCAACCATTCGCGTGTTCATGCCGGGCGCTTATGGCCACCGAGATACAAAGACCCGATTTGAGATCGGCAACTGCGAGTTTCCTTATGCTCGTGGTGACTTACGTATCGGCAGGTCTTCGAAATACCATTTTCAATATTGAAACAGATAACACAAATATAGATCATAACTCGGCGCATGGTTTGGCTCTTGAAAAAGCCGCTCAAGCCAAATCAAATAAAGATCTGCCTGACGTACCGTAACTCATTGACAACCATACATGTCCTGTTTCGAATCAATTTGACTGTGACGATTCGCAGGGCACACCAGTAATCGAGGGCGGGCGAGATGCAGATCCATATTCTTGAAGATGTTGGGCCAGAGCTGGCTGCAATTGACAATGCCGTCCTGCCACGCGACCTCGAAATCCGCCGGTCCCCATCCGCCGGGCCCGCCGAGCGACTCTACGTGTTCGCAGGGTGGACCCTTGATGACACGACGCGAGACCTCCTCGGTCCGACTGGGCAGCGGGTCGACCTGACCTCATCCGAGTTCGACCTCCTGATGGCGCTTCTGCGCCATCCCGGCCAGCCACTCTCGCGCGCCGCCCTCCTCGGTGTGTTGCGTGGGCGCCAGTGGACCTATTTCGATCGCTCGATCGATACGCTCGTCGCGCGACTGCGGAAGAAACTCGACGACGGGTCCGATCGCCCCCCGCTGATTCGCTCCGTGCGGGGCATCGGCTACGTGTTCTGCGCTGCCGTCGCTAAGCTTGGCGATCAAGACCGACCCGTCGCATTTTCGCGCCCCACCCCCAGGGATGGAACTCGGCGTCATGCCTCTCCCTGAGGCGGTCACGGGGGATGACAGCGCGTCCAATCGGCGCCCGGCGCCGCGAACCTCCGCCGCGCCGAGGCTTGGGCAGCCCAACGGGCAATCCTATTAAAGGCGCATTGGCCTGAGGCGACCTCGGTCGCGCCGGCCCGATTGACGCCCCGAGAAGGCGGCACTATCCATGGCCGCGCCGCGTATTTTGCGAGGTCTGGCGTTACAGCGACGATGATCAGGTTTCACCGCAACGATTTGCCCGCCGAAGCGTCATTCGGTGGGGCGGCGGCGATTGACACGGAGACGTTGGGGCTTGCCCTCGGTCGCGACCGGCTTTGCGTTGTGCAAGTGTCGCGCGGCGACGGGACTGCGGATATTGTGCAGATCGCTCCCGGCCAGATGAAGGCGCCCAATCTCGAGCGGCTTCTAGCCGACCCGGCGATCGTCAAACTCTTCCACTACGGCCGTTTCGATATGGGCGTCCTGCATCATGCGTTCGGCGTCATGGCGGCGCCTATCTATTGCACCAAGATCGCTTCGAAGATCGCGCGGACCTATACCGACCGGCACGGCCTTAAGGACCTGACGCGCGAGTTGCTCAACGTCGAGATCTCCAAGCAGCAGCAATCGTCCGATTGGGGCGCCGACACGTTAAGCGAAGGACAACTCGCCTATGCGGCGTCGGACGTGTTGCACCTGCACGCCTTGCGCGAGAAGCTTGACGCCATGCTGAAGCGCGAGGGCCGGGACCAACTTGCGCGCGCCGCCTTCGCTTACCTACCCGATCGCGTCCGCCTCGACCTCGCGGGATTCGAGGCTATGGACATATTCTCGCATGGGTATCCGTGAGCGCCGTCGCGCTCCGCTCAGCCCGCTCGCCGTGTTGTCATGATCCTGTCGCGACCGCCGCCTTCTGCATGGCGACGAGCTGCTTAATGCCATTGCGCGCCAACGCCAGCATGCGGATGAGCTCCTCCTCTGTGAAGGGCGCTCCTTCCGCCGATCCCTGAACTTCGACTAGGCCTCCCAAGCCAGTCATGACGAAATTCGCGTCAGTGTGGGCGGTCGAGTCTTCGGCATAGTCGAGATCGACCACCGCTTCGCCGCCGACAATGCCGCAGGATACGGCCGCGACATGATCCTTGAGCGGGCTCTCGCGCAGTATCGAGCGTTGCGTCATCCAGTTGAGGCAGTCGCGCAGCGCCACCCACGCGCCGGTGATCGAGGCGGTGCGAGTTCCGCCATCCGCCTGCAGCACGTCGCAATCGATGGTGATCTGTCGCTCGCCGAGGCGCGGCAGATCCACGACCGCTCGCAGCGATCGGCCGATCAGGCGCTGAATCTCCTGGCTGCGCCCGGAAACTTTGCCGGCCGTAGATTCGCGCTTGCTTCGGGTTAGCGTCGCGCGCGGGAGCATCGCATATTCAGCGGTCACCCAGCCGCGCCCCTGGCCGCGGAGCCAGGGCGGAGGCTTGTCCTCAAGCGAAGCCGCGCACAACACATGCGTGTCGCCGAAACGGACGAGGCATGAACCTTCCGCATAACGCGCCACGCCGCGCTCGAAACTCACGGAGCGCATTTCATCGGCGGCGCGTTTAGACGGACGCATGGGCGAACCTCCCGTACCGTTGTCAATCCGATCTAGCGGCAGACGCTTCGCCTGGCAAATTCGCTTGAACGAACGTATTTCGCTGTTAGAGCGCTGGTTGTTTGACCATCGGGGCCTGCGTCTCTAGGGTCGCCGCCCCATACCGACCAATCACAAGATCTCCATGCTGTCCGCCAATGATTCAGCGCTGAATCCGGCCAAGTCGTTTCAGGGCCTCATCCTCACCTTGCAGACCTTCTGGGCTGGCCAAGGTTGCGTGATGTTGCAGCCCTACGACATGGAGGTGGGGGCGGGCACGTTCCATCCCGCAACGACGCTGCGCTCGCTTGGGCCTAAGCCTTGGAAAGCAGCCTACGTTCAGCCATCGCGCCGTCCAAAGGATGGACGCTACGGCGAGAATCCCAACCGGCTGCAACATTATTATCAGTATCAGGTGATCTTGAAGCCAAGCCCTGAGAATCTTCAGGAACTCTATCTCGACTCGCTCGCCGCGATCGGCGTCGACATGGGCGTGCACGACGTGCGCTTCGTCGAGGACGATTGGGAGAGCCCGACGCTCGGCGCATGGGGCTTAGGCTGGGAATGCTGGTGCGATGGCATGGAGGTGTCGCAATTCACCTACTTTCAGCAGGTCGCGGGTTTCGAATGCGCGCCCGTGTCCGGTGAGCTGACCTACGGTCTCGAGCGGCTGGCGATGTATGTGCAAGGCGTGGAGAGCGTCTACGATCTGAACTTCAATGGCGGCGAGGGCGCCGAGCGCGTCGCTTATGGCGACGTGTTCCTCCAAGCCGAGGAGGAATATTCCCGCTTCAACTTCGAGCACGCCAACACCGACATCCTGTTCCAGCATTTTCGGGACGCCGAGGCCGAATGCGTGGCGCTCCTTGAAAAGGGCAGGGCGGGCGACAAACACCTCATGGCTCTTCCGGCTTATGATCAGTGCATCAAGGCGAGCCATGTCTTCAATCTGCTCGACGCGCGCGGCGCCATATCGGTCACCGAGCGCCAAAGCTACATCTTGAGGGTGCGCGAGCTCGCCCGGGGCTGCGGGGCCGCGTGGCTCAAAACGGCGGGAGGAGGAGCGTGATAGGCCCTCATCCGGCCGCGCTTTCGGCGGGTCCACCTTCTCCCTGAGGGAGAAGGGAAGGCGCCCCCTCTCCCCCTGGGGCAGGGTTGGGGTGAGGGCGCTAACTCAATCGAAATTGAAAAGCGTATCGAATGCCTGACCTTCTGCTCGAACTGTTCAGCGAAGAAATTCCCGCCCGCATGCAGCGCCAGGCGGCGGAGGATCTGAAGCGGCTCGTCACCGGGGCTCTGGTCGAGCGCAATCTGCTTTACGAAGGCGCGCAGAGCTTCGTCACGCCTCGCCGCTTGACGCTGCATGTCGTTGGCTTGCCGCCCGCCCAGCCCGACCTGCGCGAAGAGCGCAAGGGTCCGCGCGTTGGCGCCCCAGAGGCGGCGATCCACGGCTTCTTGAAGAGCGCAGGCCTCGCTCGCATCGAGGACGCGCGCATCGAGACAGACCCGAAGAAGGGCGAGTTCTACGTCGCCGTGATCGAGAAGCCGGGACGCGAGACGAAAGATGCGATCGCGGAGATCATCCCCGCGATCATTCGCTCGTTTCCGTGGCCGAAGTCGATGCGTTGGGGCGCGCGCTCGGCGAAGCCCGAAGCCTTGCGCTGGGTGCGCCCGCTGCGTGGAATTGTTTGCACGCTCGCGACCCAACACGAAACGGCGGATGTTGTTCACTTCGATCTCGATGCTCATGGGCTCAAGTCTAGCGATGTGACCTGGGGCCATCGCTTCATGGCGCCTGAAGCCATCCACGTGCGCCGTTTCGACGACTACGTCGATGCGCTGCACAAGACCAAGGTCGTACTCGACGCCGACCGGCGCAAGGCGATCATCCTCGCCGACGCCAAAAATCTCGCCTTCGCACAAGGACTGACACTGGTCGAGGACGAGGGCCTGCTTGAGGAAGTCGCGGGCCTCGTCGAATGGCCTGTCGTGCTGATGGGCGAGTTCGAAACGGCGTTCCTCGATTTGCCGCCTGAAGTGATCCGCGCAACGATCCGCGCCAATCAGAAATGCTTCGTGCTTCGAGAACAGCTTCCGCCCTCGTCCGTCATGGCCGTCCCCGGGCTTGACCCGGCCACCCACGGGGCGCCATCAGGCGCGAAAGCGGACGGACACGCGACACGGAACGGCGTGGATGGCCGGCACAAGGCCGGCCATGACGCGGGAGAGAGCGCCGGCAAGCTCGCCAGTAAATTCATCCTTGTCTCGAACCTCGTCGCCGCGGATGGCGGTGTGGCGATCGCGGCGGGTAACGGGCGCGTCGTGCGCGCGCGCTTGGCCGATGCGCGCCATTTCTGGCAGACCGATCTCGCGGCGCTGCCGGACGCCAAGAACAAGGATGCCGAAGCCGCTCGACCAGCGCTTGGAGAAACTGGAGCGCGTCGTCTTTCACGAGAAGCTTGGAACGCAGGGCGAGCGGATCAAGCGCATTGAGGAGTTGGCACGGCAACTCGCGCCAAGGGTCCACGCTGACGTCACCGATGCGGCGCGCGCTGCCCATCTCGCCAAGGCTGATCTTGCCACCGAAATGGTCGGCGAGTTCCCGGAGCTTCAGGGCCTCATGGGGCGCTATTATGCGAGCGCGCAAGGCGAGGCGCCGGACGTCGCCGCCGCGATCGAGGAGCACTATAGACCGCAGGGGCCGAAGGACCGCATTCCATCGTCGCCGGTATCGATCGCGGTCGCGCTCGCCGACAAGCTCGACACGTTGGTTGGCTTCTGGGCGATCGACGAGAAGCCGACCGGCAGCAAGGACCCTTATGCTCTGAGGCGCGCCGCGCTCGGTGTTATCCGCATCGTGCTGGAGAATGAGCTGAGGCTGCCGCTAACCGACTTGATCAGCAATGCTTACCGTAAACACATCTACCAAACACGAAACGGATACCGCCTCTACATAGTAAGAAGTTCTGATGGAAGGGATCACCTTCCTGAGGAACTACGCGAACCCTTGGTTAGCTATGATGCTGAAGGGGGCATGACTGAGATTAAATTCGCAGATTGGGTATTCGACCCCAAGGACGAGATCCGGCGTAAAGATCAAGGATCAGCCTTCATCTCCACAGATTCCTTTGTTCACTTCATATATGGAGAAGAGAGCCGTCTGACAGGACAATCGCATACCCTTGGCATTCAAAATGAGGTGACAACAACCCTCCTCGCCTTCTTCGCCGATCGCCTAAAAGTCTATCTCCGCGAAAAGGGCGCGCGGCACGATCTCATCGACGCGGTGTTCGCGCTGCCGGGGCAGGACGATCTGCTCATGATCGTGCGCCGCGTTGAGGCGCTCGGAAAGCTGCTCGAAACCGAGGACGGCAAGAACCTGCTTAGCGGTTACCGCCGCGCCGCCAACATCCTGCGCGCGGAGGAAAAGAAGGATGGCGCCGAAGCTTTCGCCGGCAAGCATGTGAACGCCCCGCTCGCGCCGCCAGCCGAGCGCTACCTGGCCGACGCCGTCGCCTCCGCCGGCGCGGCGGCCCGCCAGCACGCAGCCTCCGAGAATTTCGAGGGCGCGATGCGGGCGCTGGCCGCGTTAAGAGCGCCAGTTGACGGGTTCTTCCTCGACGTCACAGTCAACGATCCCGACCCGGAAAAGCGGCTGAACCGGCTGAGATTGCTGAACGAATTGCGCGAGGCGATGCACGGCGTCGCGGACTTCTCCAAGGTCGCGGGATAGGCCGCTCCTTTAAGAATCCGCCATGAGCGCATAAATGGCGACGGGGTGCTCTAAGGGGCGCGAACAAGGAACGAGAGCCTATGGCGCTGAGAGAAGAAAATCTTGATGGGGCGTCCGGCGGCGCCAAGCCGGCGATCAGCGACGCCCAGGCCGAGGATGCGTTCCGCACCATCCTGAAGTGGGTTGGCGAGGACGCCAATCGCGACGGTCTTATTGAGACGCCCAATCGTATGGTGCGTGCTTACCGCGAATATTTCGCGGGCTATGACGAAGACCCGCACGAGGTTCTGCACAAGACATTCAGCGAGGTCGAGGGCTACGACGAGATGATCGTGCTCCGCGGCGTCACCTTCGAAAGCCATTGCGAGCATCATATCGCGCCGATCATTGGTCGGGCTTGGGTCGGCTACATTCCTGACAAACGTGTCGTCGGGATCTCCAAGCTCGCCCGCGTGGTCGAGATCTTCTCCAAGCGGCTGCAAATTCAGGAGCGACTGACCGCGCAGATCGCGAATGCGGTCGAGGAGGTGCTCAAGCCCTGCGGCGTCGCTGTGGTGGTCAAGGCCGCGCATCATTGCATGATCGACCGCGGCGTCCGCAAGCGCGGGGCCGACCTCGTCACCAGCCGGATGCTCGGGGTTTTCCGCGACCAGCCGCAGACCCGGCAGGAGTTCCTGTCGCTCGTCAATTCGGACAGTCACGAATAACGCGCCCTTATGATCGGCGCGTTTCGCATCGAAGCCTATGTCATCGCCTCCGCCGATGGCATGCTAGCGGATGCGACCGGAGTTCAGCCGGCGTCGCTGCATTTCGAGGCCGACCAGCGACATTTCCAGGAGGGTCTCGACAAGTCCGACGTGGTCGTCAACGGGCGCCATTCGGCGGAGGGCCAACCAAATTCGATGAGCCGCCGTCGGCTCGTCCTCACTCGGAAAGTCGCGAGCGTTGCGCCTGACCCAGACAATTCGAGGGCGCAGCTTTGGAATCCCGCCGGAGCGTCGATCGAGGCCGCGTGCGCCGCGCTCGGCCTAAATTCTGGCGTAGTCGCGATCATCGGCGGCCCTCAGGTCTTCACCCTGTTCCTCAAGCTCGGCTACGATTGCTTCCATCTGAGCCGCGCCGTCACGGTGCGCCTGCCCGGCGGCTTTCCGGTCTTCAGCCGGGAGAGGTTCGACGGCGACCCCGATGCGACGCTGTCCGCCGCCGGCCTCAAAGCGCGGCCCCCGGTCTGGCTCGACGACGGGCTCACCCTGACCGACTGGGCGCGGCCGGAATAGGCGTTCCCTTCAGATCCGACGCTCGTACTCCACGAAAGCAAAATCGCCCTCGTCGCGCGGCCCGCGTTCGCCGATCTGGCGGCTTGTCTCCCGCCACTCCTGCGGATTGATGGGCGGGAAGCGCGCCTCGCCGTCTGCGTCGAGCGCGACCTCGGTGATGAACAGGCGGCTCGCGCGGGCGATCGTCTGGGCGAAGATCTCTCCGCCGCCGCCGATGATGACGTCACCCGCGCCCATGACGGAAGCGCGTTCGCCGGCGAGATCGAGTGCGGCGTCGAGGGTGTGAGCGACGAAGACGCCTGGGTGAGCGAACTTAGGCTCGCGGGTCACGACGATCGTGTCCCGACCAGGAAGGGCGCGACCGATCGATTCGAAGGTCTTCCGCCCCATGACCAGCGGTTTGCCCCAGGTCAGCGCCTTGAAGCGCTTGAGGTCGCTCGATAGCCGCCAGGGAAGTCCGCCGTTCGCGCCAATAATCCCGTTTCGTCCGACAGCCGCGACAAGGACGAGCGGGACGTTCCTCACACCGCGACCGGGGCCTTGATCGCTGGCCAGGGGTCGTAGCCATCGAAGACGATCGCGTCGGCGTTGAGGTCGAAGATCGAGCCGACCTCGCCGAGCTTAAGCTTGGGCAGCGGTCGTGGCGTGCGGGCAAGCTGCGCGCGCGCCTGGTCCTCGTGGTTGCGGTAGAGATGCGCGTCGCCGAACGTATGCACGAATTCGCCTGCCTCAAGCCCGCATTCGTGGGCGATGAGATGGGTCAAGAGCGCATAGCTCGCAATATTGAATGGCACGCCGAGGAAGATATCGGCCGAGCGCTGGTAGAGAAGGCACGAGAGCCGGTCGCGGTTCACATAGAACTGGAACAGGCAATGGCAGGGCGCCAATTTCATTCGCTCGATCTCGGCGACGTTCCAGGCCGAGACCACGAGCCGGCGCGAGTCGGGATTGCGCCGGATCTCGTCGATCACCCAAGCGATCTGATCGTAGGTGCGCCCGTCCGGCCCCTCCCAGGCGCGCCATTGCTTGCCGTAGACCGGACCGAGATCTCCGTCCGCGTCGGCCCATTCATCCCAAATGGATACGCCGTGCGCCTTGAGATAGGCGACATTGGTGTCGCCGCGCAGGAACCAGATGAGTTCCCGCACGATCGATTTGAGATGAAGCCGTTTCGTGGTGACGAGCGGAAAACCTTGGGCGAGATCGAAACGAAGCTGGCGGCCAAACAGCGAGCGGACCCCCGTCCCGGTGCGGTCTTGTCTGACCGCGCCGTTGTCGAGCGCGTCGCGCATAAGGTCGAGATAGGCCTGCATGGGCTCGCGGTCCTTTTCGACTACCCGACCGCAATCTTTATACCGATTCGCATCTCCCCGCGCGGCGCTCAGCGCGCCGCGACCATCCCTGTTGCACGATCAGTGCAGGCTCACCGTCTCGAGCTCGTTTTCCCATGCGTTGGCGATCGCCGCATCTTTGGAATCGGTCAGCATGATCGGCGATCCATCGGCGCCGAGAAGGGCGAACAGCGTCAGCCCAGGCTTCATCGGCGGCGCCTGGGGAAAGAGGCGCGCGACATCTTCAGAGGCGATCGTTTTCACATAGGCGACGGATCCGTCGCCGAGGTGAGCGAATTCCTGCTGGGTCAGGTTCGGCGTGGGGGCGGCCGGTCTATTGGCTTCGGGTCTCATCGCGTTACTCCTTACTCGGCGAACGTCCCGGCCCGCCGCTTGGGCGCTTTCAATCGCGCGCCACTATTTTGATTTTCCGCACCAGCCGCTCGGGCTCCGGGCGGACGAGATCGACGGACAGCAACCCTTGCGCAAGCTCCGCGCTCTTGACCTGCATGCCCTCGGCAAGCAGAAAACCGCGCTGAAACTGCCGGGCGGCGATGCCGCGATGTAGATATTCGCGCGCCTTATCCTCCTGTTGCCGCCCCCGAATGCTGAGCTGGTTCTCCTCGACGGTCACTTCAATCTGATCCTGTGAGAAGCCGGCTACGGCGAGCGTAATGCGCAACCTTTCAGGCTCGCCGCCATTGGCGACGATTCTCTCGATATTGTAGGGCGGATAGCCGTCAGTCCCCGTCTTCGAAACCTTGTCGAGCGCCCGCTCCAGGTCGTCGAAGCCGAGCAGCAGCGGAGACGTCAGCGCCGTCACACGCACCATCTTCGAAGCCCCTTTCAGGCGCTTCCCGGAACCTCGGGCCTTCCGATAAGCGCCCGATCCGGCTGTTGCCGTCAACCGTCCGGCTCATTCAAAGTTCCGGACCAGGCGGATATAAGCCTTACAATCCAACCTTCAAGGCGCGGATTGTTCCAACGAAAGGCTATGATTCGGCGGCAACTTTAACAATTCTATTAAAATGCTGCGCTCGAAGTCTAAAACAATCGTTTACGTTCGGTCGGGGGCGAGAATCGTTGATCAAGAAGACGCGGGCGCTGAGTAGGCTCGGAACTAAGCGCCAGTGCTTGGCCTGTGGCGCCAAATATTACGATCTTGGCCGCAAGCCGCCGGTCTGTTCGCGCTGCGGCGTAAGCATCGAGGCGAAGGGCGCGCGCGAACCGGAAAAACCGCAGCCCGCCGCCGCGGATTCGGCGCTTGAGAGACAGGATCGTTCAGTCAACGCCCCTTCTTCACGGCCGATCGGCCGCGAATGGTCGCGCGAGCAGGCGGAGGCTGTCGACCAGGTCGGCCGATGGCTCAAGCAAGGCGAGCCCCAGGTGTTCCGGCTCTTCGGCTATGCTGGAGTCGGCAAGACGACGCTTGCGCGACACATTGCTGAGGGAGCGCGGGGCGAGACGGCGTTCGCCGCCTTCACCGGCAAAGCCGCGTTGGTGATGCGATCGAAGGGTTGCGTGGGCGCAACCACCATCCACGCCCTCATTTACCGGGCGACCGAGGGGGCGGAAGGCGCGCCCACCTTCACCCTAAACGCCGACGGTCCGGCCTCGAAAGCCGGTCTCATCGTGATCGACGAATGCTCGATGGTCGACGGGGAGCTGGCGCGCGACCTTCTGTCGTTCGGCAAGCCGATCTTGGTCTTGGGCGATCCGTTTCAGCTTCCGCCCGTCAAGGGCGGCGGCTTTTTCACCGAATGCGCTCCGGACGTCATGTTGACCCAGATCCATCGCCAGGCGCAGGACAATCCGATCATCCGCCTGTCCGAAGTGGTCCGTTCAGGGGGCGAGCTCCGTGTGGGCGATTACGGAGAGACGCGCGTCATCCCACGCGCCGCCGTTGACCAGGCTCAAGTCCTTGGGGCTGATCAGGTGCTGGTCGGGGTCAACCGAACGCGACGCGCCTACAATCAGCGCATGCGGGATCTCAAGGGCTTTTCAGAGGCGCTCCCGGTTGTTGGCGACCGCCTGGTCTGCCTACGGAACGACCGGACAAAGGGGCTCATCAACGGGGGCTTGTGGCGGGTTGAGACGCTGGCCGGCGTCAAGAAGGATTTCGTTAAGATGACCTTGCGGTCGGAGGACGAGGGCTCCCGGTCGACCGTCAAGGTCTCCGTTCTGAAGGCGTTCTTCGAGGGCAAGGAGGGTGAACTTGGCTTTGCACTCAGGCGAGAGTCGGACGAATTCGACTATGGATACGCGCTCACCGTCCACAAGGCCCAGGGGTCGCAATGGGACGACGTGGTGCTGTTCGATGAAAGCTTCGCCTTTCGCGAGCATCGGGCGCGCTGGCTTTACACGGGTCTGACAAGGGCGGCCCGGCGATTGACGGTCGTGAGATAAGGCTGCGGCTCCGCTCGCGTCGCGAAAGACCATCGACTCCGGCCCCGCATTGTTGCTAGGATTGCCGTTGCGGCGCCGGATACATTCTCATGCGTATTTCCCTTGCAATAGGGGCGGCCCGCGCATCCTTCGCAGCGACGCTCGTCTTTTCCCTTGGCCTCAGCCCTTCATTCGCCCGGATGGGCGGGTCGGCAGGCGGGTCGTTCGCTCGCTCAGGCATCGCCATGGGTCATTTTTCGCATTTTGCGCCGCGCGGGTTCAAGGGGCGGTCTGCGGCTGGCCGGTTTGCCTTCAACCGTTTCGGCCCGAACCGGTTTGACCGCTTCGGCTTCAATCACTTCAACCGCTTTGGCAATCAGTTTCTCATCGGCGGTTGGGGCGGTTGGTCCGGCTACTCGGCTCCGGCCGCGGCGTCCGAGCCAATCGTTGTCGGCGGCGGGCCGCCGGTGATCATCAATATCGGCGTCGACCCCACGCAAGGCGACGCAGCTAGCGCTTACATGGGCGGCTGCGTCATCCATAAGCTCATGTACGACAGCAACGGCAAATATGTCGGCGAGCGTCAGATCCCGCAATGCTGATTGAGCTCAGCCCTGGATAGGCTGTGAGACGGCTGGGCGGTCGGCGCGTTCCTTTTGCGCTGAATGGCGACGAGCGGTAGGTCCTTGGCTCCGTCGCCGCGGAACGGCGCGGCGGTTTTCAGCCAGGAGAGCAGCATGGACCTCGGTTTTATCGGTCTTGGCCAAATGGGTCAGGCGATGGCGCTGAACCTCGTCAAGGCGGGACATCGCGTCACCGTCTTCAATCGCACGCGCGCCAAGGCGGAGCCGCACGCGGCTCAGGGCGCCGAGGTCGCCGAAAGCGTAGCCGACGCGAGCCGTCGCCCGGTCGTGATCACCATGCTCGCCGACGATGCGGCGGTCGAAGCCGCTATTTTCGGAGATGGCGGCGGGCTCTCGGCGCTTGGCAAGGGCGCGGTCCATATTTCCATGAGCACGATCAGCGTCGCGCTTTCCGACCGACTGGCGGAAGCGCACCGAAGCGCCGGCCAGTCTTACGTCGCCGCGCCCGTGTTCGGCAGGCCTGAGGCCGCGGCCGCTGCGAAGCTGTTCGTGGTGGCGGCAGGTCCCCAACAGACGCTCGCACAGTGCCAGCCCCTGTTCGACGCGATCGGCCAACGCACTTTCGTCATCGGCGACAAGCCGTCCTCGGCGAACCTCGTCAAGCTCAGCGGCAACTTCCTGCTCGCGGCGATGATCGAATGTTTAGGCGAGGCCTTCGCGCTTATCCGCAAAGGGGAAGTCGAGCCCAATCTTTATCTTGAGATCCTGACGAGCACGCTATTCGCGGCCCCCGCGTACAAGACTTACGGAACGATCATCGCCAACCAGCAATACGAGCCGGCGGGGTTCAAGATGTCGCTTGGCTTGAAGGACATTCGCCTCGCGCTCGCGGCGGCGGATAAGCTCGCAACGCCAATGCCAGTCGCGAGCCTCGTTCACGACCAGTTTCTGTCAGGCGTCGCTCGAGGCGAAGGCGATGCCGACTGGTCTGCATTGGCGCGCCTCGCCGCCGGAAACGCGGGTCTCTGAGCCGCCGGGCGCCTCGCTTCCAGATCTGATAGATTGAGGCATGTCGGCCGCGCCGCCCATCGTTCCCGAACTTGATGTTGCCGATCTCGGCCGATCGGTAAGCTTCTACGTGGACGTTCTTGGGTTCAGTGTCCGCATTGAACGTCCCGAGGAGCGGTTTGCTTATCTGACGCGCGGGGCTGTCCACCTGATGCTCGAACAGGCGGATGGCCCCGGACGCCGGTTTCGCACGGCTCCCTTGGAATATCCGTTCGGGAGAGGGATCAATCTTCAGATCGAGGTTCCCGACGTCGACCATCTTCATGCGCTCTCGTTGAGAGCCGGCGCGACCATCTATGTTACGCTTGAGGAGCGCTGGTATCGACACGGCGACAAAGAAGCCGGCAATCGGCAGTTCGTCGTCATCGACCCAGATGGCTATCTCCTTCGCTTCTTCACGAGCCTTGGCAGACGGCAATCCGCACATTCGGCCGCGGCCCGGTAGCTTGGGACGACCGCTTAAGGAACCGGGCTTTTGGTCGATCGATGGCCGAGGGATTTAGATCCCTCGCCGCAACGCACCCTCGCAACGGCGCTTGTCTGAGATCGGAAGATGAGGCAGGTTTTGCTCAAGGGCTCGCTCATCGGCGAACGCCGGCCAGGAGGCCATGCTCAGCGCGCGATTTGGCGGCAATCCGGGGAAAGCGGCGATGGTCGAAATTAGGCGTATTGCGATCGCGGTCGCCGCATGCGCAGCAACATGGATTCCGGCCCTAGCCGACGATCAAAAAGCGGCGAACTCGTCAGAACAAAGTTCGCCAGACGCTCAGGGGCGGTTCGTGCCTCGGTTGAACGACATGATGGTGGCGACGCAGCTCAGACACTTCAAGTTGTGGTATGCGGGCGTCGTCCAGAACTGGCCGTTGGCCAATTACGAACTCACGCAAATCCGCGACGCGATCACGGATACGGAGCGTCTCTTCGCCAATAAGGGCGGAGCAAAAATGTCCGCGATGATGACGCCGCCGGCGGATGCGGTTGCGGACGCGATAAGAGCGAAAGATTTGAAGAAGTTCGCGAGCGCGTTCACGAAGCTCACCGCATCCTGCAACTCGTGCCACGAAGCCGCTGGCTTTGGCTTCATCAAAATCAGGGACCCGAGACTGTCCCCGCTCGAGACGTCGCCATTCAGCGACGAAGCGTTTCCTGCGAAGTAACCGCTCAGGGTCCCACGGTGGCGATGCGCAGGTTGTTGGTGGCGCCCGGGGTCCCGAACGGCACGCCGGCGACAACGATAATGCGCTCGCCTTCGCCCGCGAAGCCTTCGATAAAGGCGTGACGACAGGCGCGATCGGCCATGTCGCGTTCGTCACGCGCATCGTCGGTTACGATCGGGTGCAGGCCCCAGACGACAGCGAGGCGCCGCGCCACCCCCTCGTGCGGGGTGAGCGCAAGGATCGCCGAGCGGGGCCGCTGGCGGGCGATCCGAAGCCCCGTCGACCCCGAGCTGGTCCAGGCGCAGATCACCTTGAGGTCGAGGGTTTCGGCGACGTCGCGCGTCGCCTCGGCGATCGCGTCGGCGCCTGTCGCTTCGGGCGCTGCGCGCTGCGCCTCGATGATCGAAGGATAGATCTTTTCCGATTCCACCGCCTCGGCGATCCTGTCCATGGTCGCGACCGCTTCGCACGGATACTGGCCCGACGCGCTCTCGGCTGACAGCATGATGGCGTCCGCGCCTTCGAAGACTGCGGTCGCGACGTCCGACACCTCGGCGCGCGTCGGCACCGGCGCGGAGATCATCGATTCCAGCATCTGCGTCGCCACCACCACCGGCTTGCCGATCCGCCGCGCGAGGCGAGTGAGCGTCTTCTGAATGCCGGGCACGCGCTCCAGCGGCATTTCCACGCCGAGATCCCCGCGCGCCACCATCAACGCATCCGCGACCGCCATGATCTCGTCGATGCGCTGCACCGCCTGCGGTTTCTCGATCTTGGCCATGACAAGCGCGCGGCCGTTGACGATTGCCTTGACCTCGTCGATGTCTTCGGGACGCTGAACGAAGGAAAGCGCGATCCAGTCGATGTCCTCCTCCAGCGCCGCGGCGAGGTCGGCGCGATCCTTTTCGGTCATCGCGGAGGTCGGAATGGTCGTGTCAGGCAGGCTCACGCCCTTCTTGTTGGAGACGCGCCCCGCGACCTCGACGACGGTCAGCGCGCGGCCTCCCTCGGCCGCGGCGACCCGCAGCATCACTTTGCCGTCGTCGATGAGTATCCGATGCCCCTTTCCGAGCGAGCTCAGGATTTCAGGATGCGGCAGATAGACGCGCGACTCCCCGCCCGGCGTCGGGTCGCCGTCGAGAATGAAGGCTTCGCCGTGGCGCAGGTCGGCGGCGCCGTTGGCGAAAGTGCCAAGCCTGAGCTTTGGCCCCTGGAGGTCGACAAGGATGCCGATCGGACGGCCGGTCTCCTCCTCGACCTCGCGGATCATCGCGACCCGTTCGCGCATCACGTCGTGCGATGCGTGGCTCATGTTGATGCGGAAAACGTCCGCGCCGGCGGCGAACAGCGCCGCGATGGTCTTGCGGTCCGCCGAAGCGGGCCCGAGGGTGGCGATGATTTTGACGCGGCGGCGACGGGCCTGCACTCGCGTTCTCCCATGATCGGCGGCGCTAACCGCCAGGTTTGTTTTGGCTCGGCTCGCGCTCAGTCGACGTTCGGGCGGGTCAGGGATTTGCCTGATCGGTCAGTTGCACCGTCCAGCTCTTGGCGTCCTTGCCAGTGTCGACTTCGAAGAATCCGGTTCGATTGAAGCCGCGCACGAAACAATCCTGCCGGCCTTGGATCTTGAACTCGCGATCTGACGTGCACATGAACACCTTGCCCTTCCATTCGCCGCCGCGCTCGTCCATCGCGTAAAGATAATAATACTCAGCCGCCAGAGCGCCACGCAAAAGCGTCACGCAGTCGAGCGATTTGAGATTCCACCATCCTTCGCTGACCCAATTTTGTCCGTCGGTATAGCCGAGGGCGACGCTGACCCGGCTGTTGGTGTTGTTGCACATGCGCAAGTCCGCGTGCGCCGGGCCGGCGGCGCAAAGCGTGGCGCTGAGTGCAAGAAGCGCCATCGGTCTTCCTGCTATTCTGTCCATCGTCTTGTTGTGGAAAGGAATTGTCGCGCGTCATATTCGGCGCGCGGGCCTCGCTGTCAACCGCCGCCCTTACCGGCACGCCGTTTGCGACGCGGGCTCTTTGGCCGCGGCTCGACGGGCGGGTGCGAATCGTCGATAATTGACCTAATGAAACAGTTTCTTTTGTCTGGCCTCGGCGCCGTCGTAGCGCTGAGCGTATTCGCGTCTTCGGCGCGCGCCGACTTCGGCTCGTGCGTCGGTTCGCTCAAAGCCGAGGCTGCGCGCGACGGGATCTCCGCCCGAACGCTCGACGTCGCCTTCAACGGCCTCGAGCCGGATGCGAAAGTGCTCGATCTCCAGAAGCAGCAGCCCGAGTTCAAGACGCCCGTCTGGGATTATGTCGACGGCCTCACCGGCGATGACCGGGTCGCCGACGGCAAGGCGGCCATGGGGAGCCAAGCGCGCGCGCTTCTCCGCGCTGAGGAGCAATTCGGCGTCAGCCGCTACATGCTGGCGGCGATCTGGGGGGTGGAGTTGCGTTTCGGCCAGAAGATGGGCGCCCGCCCGCTCGTCCAGTCGCTAACCACGCTCGCGTGCATGGGCGACCGCGCCAGTTATTTCCGCTCCGAACTGATGGCGACGCTCAAGATCATCGACCGCGGCGACGTGCCGGCCGACAAGCTCAACGGATCATGGGCGGGCGCGTTCGGGCAGACGCAGTTCATGCCCTCGACCTTCCTGCGCCTTGCGGTCGACTTCGAGGGCGATGGGCGGCGCGACATCGTCGATTCAGCCCCGGACGCGCTCGCCTCGACCGCCAATTACCTGCGCAAGTCAGGCTGGCGGCCCGGCGTGCCGTGGGGGTTCGAGGTCAAGCTGCCGCCGGGCTATTCAGGCCCGTCGGGGCGCAGGGCGAAGCAATCGATGTCGTTCTGGGCCGCGCGCGGCGTGACCCGCATCGACGGGCGCTCGCTCGGATCGGGCGAAGCCGGCCTGCTCCTGCCTGCCGGACGCGACGGGCCGGCCTTTCTCGTCACGCGCAATTTCGACGCCGTCTATTCCTATAACGCCGCCGAATCCTACACGCTCGCGGCCTGCGTGCTCGCAGATCGCCTCGCTGGCGGGCGGGGCATCGTCACCCCCTGGCCGACCGACGATCCGCTCCTGCCGCTCGAAGGCCGAAAGGAAGTGCAGGCGCTATTGGCGAGGCGCGGCTATGATGTCGGCGGCGCCCCGGACGGCGACATCGGGACCAAGAGCAAGGCGGCGATCGCGGACTTCGAACAGCGCGCCGGGCTCGAAGTGAACGGCCGCGCTTCCGTCAAGGTGCTGCAGGCGCTGAAGCGATAGCCGCATGACCCGCCGCTTGGGATCAGAAATGGTAGTTCACGCCGGCGGTGATCATATTGGCGCTGAAATGGCCCGTGTCCGAGATCGGCGGGTCCGTAAGATAGGTCCTCGTGCGGCTGCCGAGATCGAGATAAAGGTATTCGATCTTCGCGCTCCAGCCGCGCGCAATCTCGACTTCGACGCCGCCGCCGAGCGTCCAACCCTCTCGCGTATGGCTGCGATTGTCAGTGGCGGCGAATGAGCCGGACGCCGCGGTCGCGTTCGTGCCGACCTCGCCAACGGCGCCGCCGCCGGTGGCGTAAAAAAGCCAGTTGCCGAACGCGTAGCCGACCCTCGGCCGCAGCGTCCCGAACCAGGAAAGCCTTTGCGTGTAGCTCGCCGTCAATGCGGGGCAGAGGGGCGGAGGGCAGGACGCCGTGCGCCCGCCGCTGAGCCCGCTCCCGTCGAAGCTCGCCTCGAGCCCGAGAACCCATGGGCCCGTCTGCCAGTTGTAGCCGGCCTCGCCGCCCCCGACGACGCCTGCAAGCTTGGTGTCGAAGGCGGGAAGCCCAAATCCGGCGATATTGAAGGCGTTGTGGCTCGACCCGAAACCGCCGCCGACATTGAGCCCGGCGTAAAATCCACGTCCAGGTCGGCTGGGCCTCAAGGGGCGGCAGTTCCGGCGCTGGCGGCAAGTCGGCCGCGCGCGCTGCGCCCTCGAGCGCGAGCAGCGACAAAACGATCACGAATAAGCGGCGCATCGGAATTCCCTCTCGCGCCGAACCTTGGGGCGCGGAGGATTAAAAGTTTGCAAACGTGGCTAACGAATTGCGAACGCGTGGAGGCTGCCGGCCGGAATTATTCTCTGGCGACGCTCTTATCCAAAAGTTGGCCCGGCGGCCGCGCGCCTCAGTAGGCGAGCCTGATCGGCGCCGACTGGGCGCCGCCCGTATAGTCGAACGCGGCTGAGGCGAAGGCCGGCACTCCCATGCGCGAGGGCGGGTTGCGGGAAAAGCCATAGGCTTCCTTCGGCCTGCCGAACATGCCGTACTGCATTTGCGTCTCATTGTTCGCGGCGTGGAACGCCGCGACCGCATAGGTCCCGGGCTTCAAGCCATTGAAGACGCAGGTCGCCTGTCCGCCTTTGATCCGGGCGATGACGCCTCGGGTTTCCTGCCCCGCTTTGGGGAAGGCCCCGGCCCCGTCGTAAAGCCCGCAACGCACGACTCCGTTGTCGTTCTTGAGCCCCGAAACCGGCACGGAAAGCCGCCCCGCGTCGGCATTGGCCGCGCTCACGCCGGCGGACAATCCGAGACAAAGCATAGTGATGGCGAAGTTGCGCATGGAATGACCTTTAAGGACAGCTTGCGCCTGTTCTAGTTCCGCCGCGTTTCGAAGCGGTGAAGAAAATGCCTGGAAATGCAGGCGTCTCGGACGCGGCGGCTTCGGCGAATGTGCAGCACCGCGCGGTCGTGGCGGCTTACTGCGCGTCAAGGCGCCTGCCTTGGGCCTTAAGGCCTTGGTCTATGGCGACGCGAAGCGCAAGACCCCCGCAGCGTGACCCGAAGGGCGGGGCGAGAGAAATACAACCCGGGGGTGGTTGCATTTCCTCCGGTTCTGATCCTACGTTCGGAGCAGATTACGCTTAAGAAAAAAGTTATTTGGGGGGGATTGCCCATGACCGCGACTTTGACGACGCTGGTCATTTTCAACGACGCTAACGGCGCTTTTCCAGATGGCGATCTGATCGCCGACGCCAACGGCGACCTGTTTGGCACATCGAGCGGAAGCGGCGCGAACGGTGACTTCGGCACGGTGTTCGAAATCGCCAAGACCGCCGGCGGCTACGCCAAGACGCCCACCACACTGGTCAGGTTCAACGACGCTAACGGCGAGTTTCCAGAAGGCAGTCTGATCGCCGACGCCAACGGCGACTTGTTCGGCACGACAGAAGAAGGCGGCGCTAACGACGACGGCACGGTGTTCGAAATCGCCAAGACTGCCGTTGGTTACGCCAGCACGCCCATCACACTGGTAAGTTTCAACGACGACGGCGCGTTTCCGGAGGGCAGTCTGATCGCCGACGCCAACGGCGACTTGTTCGGCACGACAGAAGACGGCGGCGCGAACGACGACGGCACGGTGTTCGAAATCGCCAAGACTGTCGGTGGTTACGCCAGCACGCCCATCACACTGGTAAGTTTCAACGACGACGACGGCGCGTTTCCGGAGGGCAGTCTGATTGCCGATGCTAACGGCGACCTATTCGGGACGACCCTTGCGGGCGGCGCGAACGACGACGGCACGGTGTTCGATATCGCCAAGACCGCTGGTGGCTACGCGGGCACGCCCACGACGCTGATGAGCTTCGACAAGGCTCACGGCGCGTTTCCGGAGGGCAGTCTGATTGCCGACGCCAACGGCGACCTATTCGGGACGACCCTTGAGGGCGGCGCGAACAACGACGGCACGGTGTTCGAAATCGCCAAGACTGCCGGTGGTTACGCGGGCACGCCCACCATTCTGGTCAGCTTCAATGGACCGAACGGCTTCGTCCCAGGCGGCAGTCTGATCGCGGACGCCAACGGCGACCTGTTCGGGACCACGACCGGCGCCGACCCTTCCACCGGCGACTCCGTAACCGACGGCACAATATTCGAGATTGTCGAGACCGGGGGGGAGTACGCGAGTACGCCGACCACGCTGGTCAGCTTCAAGGGACCGAACGGCGAGGCGCCCTTCGGCAGTCTGATTGCCGATTCCAACGGAAACCTAGTCGGCACAACCGATAGCGGCGGCGCGAACGACGACGGCACGGTGTTCGAGATCGCCGGCAGTGGCTTTGCTCTGACGAGGACGGCTCCGATTTTAACAATGCTGGCCGGCTTCAGCGGCGGCATAAACGGCGAAGACCCGGAAGGCGGCCTGATCGCCGACGCCAACGACGACCTGTTCGGTACGACGTCCGCCGAGGGCGCGTTCTTTGGCGGGACAGTGTTCGAGCTCGTCAAGACCGCTGGTGGTTACGCGAGCACGCCGATTACACTGGCGAATTTCGATGCAACGAGCGGCGGGGCACCGCTGGCCGGCCTGATTGCCGACGCAAAGGGCGACCTGTTCGGCACGGCCTCGGGGGGCGGCGCCAGCAATGCCGGCACGGTGTTCGAAATCGCTAAGACTGCCGGTGGTTACGCGAGCACCCCAACCACATTGGTTAGCTTTGACGCCGGCGACGGCACCTTCCCCCACGGCGCCGACCCCACCGGGGGCTTAATCGCCGACGCCGACGGCGACCTGTTCGGCACAACCGACGGCGGCGGCGCCAAAGAGGACGGCACGGTATTTGAGATCAAAAAGACCGCAGGCGGTTATGCGAGCACTCCGACCACGCTTGTCACCTTCAACGGCGCCGACGGCGCCCTTCCACAGGGAAGCCTAATCGCGGACGCCAAGGGCGACCTTTTCGGCGCGACGCGTAGGGGCGGCGTCAATGACGGGGGAACCATATTCGAGATCGTCAAAACCGCAGCCGGTTACGCGAGCACGCCTATCACGCTCGCTAGTGAGATCGGCCTTGCGGTAGGGAGCCTGATCGCGGACGCCAACGGCGACCTGTTCGGTACGACCGAGTTCAGCGGCCCCGGTGGCTTTGGCACGATCTTCGAGCTCGTCAAGACTCCAACCGGCTACGCTCGCACGCCCATCACATTGGCCAACATCGGCTCCAGCGACGGCCTTATCGCTGACGCCAACGGCGACCTGTTCGGGACGAACCAGACCATAGGCGCTAGTGGCGAGGGAAGCGTATTCGAGATCGTCAGGACTGCTGCCGGCTATGCCAGCACGCCCACCCTCTTGGCCAGTTTTGACAGCGCCGACGGCCGCAACCCTGTTGCCGGCCTCATTGCCGATGCCAATGGAGATCTGTTCGGCACGACCCCGAGCGGCGGCCCAAGCTTCGAGCTCAACGGCGGCACTGTGTTCGAGATCACCAACAGCGGCTTTGTTCCGCCGCCCCCGCCGCTAACAGGCAGCAACGACATCCTATGGCAGAGCACAAGCACGGGCCAAGTTTCGATCTGGGACCTGAGCGGGGACACTCGAACCGGCGGCGGGCCGGTCGCTAATCTCGGACCCAGCTGGCAGGCTGTCGGGACCGGCGATTTCGACGGCGACGGGAAGTCCGACGACATCGTGTGGCAGAATACCAATGGGCAAGTTTCGGTCTGGGAGATGGACGGAACCACCCGGCTTGGGGGCGGGGCGGTCGCCAACCTCGGGCCCAGCTGGCGCGCCATCTACGCTGGCGACTTCGACGGCGACGGCAAGTCCGACATCCTGTGGCAGAACGCCAATGGGCAAGTCTCGGTCTGGGAGATGGATGGGAACACTCGGACCGGCGGCGGGCCGGTCGCCAATCTCGGGCCGAGCTGGAAGGTTGCCGGAACAGGTGACTTCAACGGCGACGGCAAGTCGGACATCCTGTGGCAGAACACCGATGGGCAAGTTTCGATCTGGGAGATGGATGGGAACACTCGGACCGGGGGTGGGTCGGTCGCCAATCTCGGGCCAGACTGGCACGCCGTCGGGACAGGCGACTACAACGGCGACGGGAAGTCCGACATCCTGTGGCAGAACACGAGCACGGGCCAGGTGTCGATCTGGGAGATGGATGGGAACATTCACAACGGAGGGGGGCCGGTCCGCAATCTCGCGCCGAGCTTGCACGCCGTCGGAACCGACGGCGGCTCCGACATCCTGTGGCAGAACACGAGCGGCCAAACCTCGATCTGGCAGATGAACGGAAACATGATCGCCGGCGCGGGAGCGATCAGCCCCAATCTTGGGCCGAGCTGGCATGCGGTCGGGCTAACCTGAGCCAGATGGCGCCCTGTGTGAATTCATTCAACATTTGGCTCTTATAGCGTTAGCTGTTGTTTTCGGGAATTCTGCCGTGAGCCGTCATGGCCGCGCTCGTCGCGGCCATCCACGCCGCCCCGCCGCGATGATCTGGATCGCAAAGGGATCGTGTTTCGTGTCAGATGTTTATCCTGAGGGAGCGGTGTTCTCGTGGGTGGTCGGGTCGATCCTCGGATCAAGTCCCGGGACGGCCATGACGCTTCATGACCCGTTTCGCCCTCCCGGGGCACAAACCCGCGGCGCCAATGCGTAACGCAATAAGAGCCCGACATTTTCTTGCTCAAAGCCGAAACGGGCACTATCATCTTCAGCGATGGCGAATTTGATCGCCGATCGGGCACGATCCGGCATGACGCGGAGAATGGAGCGAAAAGACCATTGGTGAGCGTGCGCAAAGCCTCCCCGAAACCGGAGAATGCAACCCCAGATAGAAGCGTCGCAATTTCCTTACTCACTCCGGCCGCAACCCATTGAAAAGGCTCGATTTGGAAAAATAAACGCTAGTAAACGCTAGCTAATTTTACTAGCGTTTAGGCTCGTTTCGCTCACGTTTATGCGCGTTTATGTGTTTATGTGCACGGGGCTCGCGCAGCTAGGTTGCATCGGCCGGTGCTGGCGGGACAAAGGCCAGGCCGGTCAGGCCGCGAGCAGGGACTGGGCCGGCGTATAGGCGAGGCCATGGGCGGCCGCGACCGGCTCGCAGGTGAGCTTGCCGTCGTGCACGTTCAGCCCCGCGCGCAGGTGGGAGTCGTCGCTGAGCGCCTTGCGCCAGCCCTTGTCGGCGAGCGCCAGCGCGAAGGGCAGGGTGGCGTGGTTGAGGGCGAAGGTCGAGGTGCGGGCTACGGCGCCTGGCATGTTGGCCACGCAATAATGGACGATGCCGTCGACGACATAGGTCGGGTGCGAATGGGTGGTCGGCTTGGAAGTCTCGACACAGCCGCCCTGGTCGATGGCGATGTCGACGATGACCGCGCCCGGACGCATGGTCTTGAGCATGTCGCGGGTGATGAGCTTGGGCGCGGCTGCGCCCGGCAGGAGCACCGCGCCGATGACGAGATCGGCGTTCCTGACGAGATCGGCGATCGAGGCGCGGGTCGAATAGATGGTGCGCAAAGCCGAGCCGAACTCGGCCGAGAGACGCTTCAAGGCCTCGTGCGAGCGGTCGACGACGGTGACGGAAGCGCCCATGCCGACCGCGATGGTCGCGGCATGCGTGCCTGAGACGCCGCCGCCGAGCACGAGCACATTGGCCGCGGCAACGCCCGGCACGCCGCCAAGCAGCACGCCGCGCCCGCCCTGCGCCTTCTCCAGAGAATGCGCGCCGACCTGGGGCGCGAGGCGTCCCGCGACCTCTGACATGGGGGTCAAGAGCGGCAGACCGCCATACGGGCTGGTCACCGTCTCATAGGCAATGCAGGTCGCGCCTGAGGCGATGAGGTCGCGCGTCTGCTCGAGGTCCGGCGCGAGATGCAGGTAGGTGAACAGGATCTGCCCGCGCTTGAGGAGCTTGCGCTCCTCCTTGAGCGGCTCCTTGACCTTCACGATCATCTCCGCTTGCGAGAACACCTCGGCGCCGGTGGGGACGAGCTTGGCGCCGGCGCGGACATATTCCTCGTCCGGCGAGCCCGAGCCGAGGCCGGCCCCAGTCTCGACAATGACCTCGTGCCCGTGATGAACAAGCTCGGCGACCGCCGCCGGGGTCATGCCGACCCGGAATTCGTTGTCCTTGATCTCCTTGGGAACGCCGACGAGCATGGGCCTACCTCCGAAAGGGCGCTTAAAGCCGATCCGAGAAGGTTATCGCAGGAAATGGCCGGCGGGACACTTGCTTTGGCTCCCGGTCCCTCTGGTATAAGCAGCTTTCGACTTTGGCTCGCGGCGCGGGGTCCATGAATTTGCGGGAGGTTTGGAGGGCCATGAGTTCGATCGGACGGCTCAAGGCGCTCTCGCTCGCTCTCGGCGCGGCGCTCGCTTTCGGGTCCGCTGAAGCCGGCGTCCTCGATCATGTGCGGCAGGACAAGGCGCTGCGCATCGCCTTCCGCGACGATGCGCCGCCCTTCTCGTTCACCGACGAGGCGGGCCTGCCCGCCGGATTCATGGTCGATCTCTGCCGTTCGGTCGCGAAAGAGATTGGCGAGCAGCTCAACATTAGCGATCTCAAAGTCGATTACGTGCTGGTGACCGCTGAGAACCGTTTCGATGCGATCGAAAGCGGTAAGGCCGATCTTCTCTGCGAGCCGACTTCGGAAACCCTCTCCCGCCGCGCGCAAGTCGACTTCTCAATCCCAACCTTCGTCGACGGGGCGAGCCTGCTCGTCGGCTCCGATGCGCCCGGCGACTTCCGCGCGCTCTCCGGCAAGAAGATCGGGGTGCTTGCCGGCACGACGACCGAGAAGAGCCTGCGCGATACGCTGGCGAGCGCCGGTCTCGTGGCGGAGGTCACGCCGGCGAAGACCCATCAGGAGGGGCTCGCCATGTTGGATAGGGGGGAGATCGTCGCCTATTTCGCCGATCGGGCGATCCTTGCCTATCTCGCATCGAAGAGCGCCGACTCGACCAAGTTGCGCCTAGCGAACAACTATTTCTCGCTCGAACCCTATGCTCTGGCGCTGCCGCATGGCGATGAGGATTTCCGGCTCGCGGTCGACCGGGCGCTGAGCCATATCTACCGCTCGGGCGAGGTCGCAATCTTGTTCGCGCATACGTTTGGCAACCAGATTCAGCCAAGCGACATCTTGAAAGCCCTTTATTCCGTTTCGGCGTTGCCCGATTGATGCGGCGTCTTGAGATTTGAAAGGCGGCGCCGTGACCGATGTGAGGCCCGACATCGCGACAATGCCGTTCGAGGCGGCGCTCGCGGAACTCGAGCAGATCGTCGATCAGCTCGAAAAGGGTTCGGTCGCGCTGGACGAATTGATTCGGCTTTATGAACGCGGCGAAGCCCTGAAGAAGCGCTGCGACGAACTGCTGAAGAACGCCGAAATGCGCATCGAGAAAATCACGCTCGCCGCAGATGGCGCGTTCAAGGGTGTGGCTCCGCTCGACGACTGAACTCGGCTCCGTCGCCTCCGTGGAAAGAAGCAGGAGGGCGCCCTGAGAAACTTCTTGTTAACCCGTTTCCGCTCAACTCATTGAACATTCATTAATTATCGCTTCTGATCCCCGTGGACGGGGCGCGAGCTTTTTGAGCGCGAAAGCAATGCGTACGATAGCGTTTGTGGGGCAGAAAGGCGGCTCGGGGAAGAGCACGATTGCGTCATCCGTGGCCGTTGCGGCGTGCGAAATGGGCGAGAAGGTCTGCGTCATCGACATGGACCCGCAAGGCTCGCTGACGAACTGGGCGAGGATCCGCAATGCGGGTGATATCGAGGTCCTCGCTTCGGGCGCGGCGCGGTTGCCAGCTTTACTCGCCTCGCTCGAGCGTCGCGGGGGTGACGCTTGCGCTGCTCGATACGCCTGGCGCGGAAGGAGCGGCGTCTTCGGCCGCGATCGGGCTTGCGGACTTGAACATTGTTCCCTCCCGTCCGAGCCTGTTCGACTTATGGGCGAGCGCTCGAACGCGCGCAGCCATCGAGGAGATGGGGGCCACGTTCGTGTTCATGCTCAACCAATGTCCAGCGGCTGAGCAAACCGCCCGGGTTCGGGATGGCGCCGAGGCGCTTAAAGAAATGGGCGAGTTGATCTCCCCTCTGATCCTGACGAGGGTCGACTACCAGGAAGCGGCGCGCCACGGCTGGGGCGTGACCGAGTTGAGCCCCTATGGCGCGGCCGCCGAAGAAATGCGTAGTCTCTGGCAGTCCATCGAGCGTCGTTTGGCGCAAGCCAAAATTGAGCGCATGGCGCAAAAGGCGGCGTAAGCCGTGACGAATCCAGTCGTCTTTGCCCTGGTGAAGACGTACGAGAAGCGTCCTTCCTCGCCTCGCGCGCCAGCGTTCGCCCAGCGGCTGAGGCCGCTCGCGGTTGCGGAAAGCCCGGGAACACAATAGAAAATAGCCTGGGTCTAAGTCGGCCGTCTTTCGAGGTCGCCGACAGTCTTATGAACTTTCTTAAAGGGTTGCAGCCGCGCTTGGAGTTTGCCGCGCTCCTGGTTGCGATAATGATTGCTCGCGCGATGCCGTTGCAGGCGGCCTCATGGCTGTCTGGAAAGCTATGGCGCTTCATCGCTCCGCGCCTCGGTCGACAAAAGCGGGCGCTGGCGAATCTCGAGTTCGCTTACCCTGAAAAGTCGCGTGTCGAGCGCAAGGCAATCGCCGCGGCGATGTGGGAAAACTTGGGGCGAACCTTCGCCGAGAGCCTTCACATCCAAGCGCTGACGAAGAGCGACAGGATCGTCTTCGAGCCCTCAGAGAGTTTCGACGAAGCGGCGCGCGGCGCCAAGCCCTTCATCGTTTGCGGGCTTCATTTGGGAAACTGGGAGATTCTGGCGCATGGCGGCCAGCGGCTCGGTATTTCCCTGATTGGCGTTTATCAGCGCATGTCCAATCCTCATGTCGAGGCCCTGATGCGCAGCATGCGCGAGCCGCTCTACACAGCCGGTCTCACGCCCAAGACCCCCATGGCCGCGCGCGTCCTCTTGCGCGCCATCAAGGATGGCGCCTCGCCGTGCTTCCTTGCCGACCTCCGAGACGACAACGGACCGTCTGTGCCCTTCTTCGGAAGGCTCGCGCGTTCAACCGTCTTCCCCGCGCTTCTCGCCCGCACGACGGGTATCCCGCTTTATGCCGGCGCAGCATTCCGCCGTCCGGGCTCGCGCTTCAGCATCCGCATCGCACCTATCTCAATGCCGCAGACGAACAACAGCGCGGCGGATGCGCTCGTCGCCACGCAAGCGCTGCAGCGCCAATATGAGGCTTTCATCCGCGAGGCGCCCGAACAATGGATGTGGGCGCACCGAAAGTGGGACTAACCGCTGCCTTCGTCACACGCTGGCAGGCCTGATCCAGGCGCCAGCCGCGATTCTGACTTTGGTTCGCGCCGACTAACCGCCGAGTTCCGTGCGGATCGTCTCCCCGCCGCGCCGGATGGTCAGATCCCACAGCCGCGAGCGTTCCGCGCAGGCTTTCTCCAGATCGCGGGTCGTCGTGATCTTCTGGCCGTTGACCGCGACGACGACGTCCCCTTTTTGCACGCCAACTGCAGCGGCGGTCGAATTGTCGCGCACCGCAGCGACCACCACCCCCTGGGAAGCGCTTTCGAGCGACAGTTCCTCCGCCACCGCGGGCGACATGTTCATGACCTCCGCCCCCTCGAATGGCGAGCGGCTCTTGATGGTCAAGGCGTCGCGAGGCGGGATCTCCGGCGCGGCGGCCAATTTGAGCGGCAGGGTCAGGGAACGGCCATTCCGCAGGATCGATAGTCGGGCCGAGCCGCCGAGGGGTTTGACCGCGAGCCGGAAACCGACGCCTTCGGCGTCATCAACGCTCTGGTCGTCGACCCCGGTTATGAGGTCGCCGCGCTTTAGACCCGCATCGGCCGCGGGGCCAACCGGAGCCACGGTCACGACAAGCGCGCCGGTCGGGCGGTCGATGCCGAGATTGTCGGCGATGTCCTTGGTCAAACTCTGCAGGGTGGCGCCGAGCCAGGGCCGCTTGACGGTGGCCCCACCATGGAGCGCGGCCGCGATGACGCTTTTGACCATGTTGACGGGAATGGCGAAACCAATCCCGATGCTGCCGCCGGAGCGGGAATAGATCGCCGAATTGATGCCGACCAACTTGCCGTCGAGATCGACAAGAGCGCCGCCGGAATTGCCTGGATTGATGGCCGCGTCGGTTTGAATGAAAAAGCCGTAGTCGCTGATCCCTACCTGCGTGCGCGCCAGCGCCGAGACGATGCCTTGGGTCACCGTTTGACCCACGCCGAATGGATCGCCCACGGCAATGACGAAATCGCCGACTTCGAGCGCGTCCGAGTCGCCGAGTTCGAGCACCGGGAAATCCCGGCCGCCCTTCAGCCGAAGCACGGCGAGATCAGTGCGCGGGTCGCGCAACACGATCTCGGCGTCAAATTCGCGCCTATCGGAAAGCGCGACTTTCACCTGGGTCATGTTTTCGATCACATGGTAATTGGTGACGATGAGACCCGACGGGTCGACGATTACACCTGATCCAAGCGCTTTCGCCACTCTGGAATCGTCACCGCCGCCCCCGAAGAACCGGCGGAAGATCGGATCGTCGAACAAGGGATTGTGCGCCGCGGTCTCGACCCGAGAGGCGTAAACGTTGACGACCGCGGGGGTGACCTTCTTCACTACCGGCGCGAAGGAGAAACGCACCTGATTTGGATTCTGTGGCGGGACTTTTGGCGCCGTATCGGCGAACGCGGCTCCCCATATGAGGGCGAGGACGAAAACCAAACCTAAGCGAATCAAACCGAACCCTCCGGTTTCCCTGCGGCCGCTCATATAGGTGGGCCCGCGGGGCGCTGCAGCATCAGCGAGACGCAGGCATCCTGACCGTCTGGCGAGGTGTGCAGCCCCAAATTGAGGCGCATCTTAGGCGGCAAAGGAGCTTCCCATCCTAGCCCAATCCGCCTCGACTGTTCTGCTCGCCTTTTCGATGGGGCTCGCACCTCTCTTCGCGATGTCGCGCCAAGCCTCCCTCATCCAATCGGCCCGCAGGCGGTTGACCGGCTTTTCCTTACGCCCAGACCTCATTGTCGCGGCCGAGAATGCGCTTCCGATAAGGACGAGCTTTCGACCGTCGCGCATGACGGCGCTTCAAGCCCGACTCAGGTCGTCGGCCGCGATCCGTCGACCGACGTCGCCCTCCCGCGAATCGAGCGGAACGATCTGCCGAAAGCGCCGTCCGAGCCCGCGGCGGCCGTCGACTTGACGCGGCGCGAACTTGATGTGCTGGCGCCCATCGCCAAGGGGCGTCGAATAAGACGATCCCGCCGAGCCTTTGGATCTCGGTGCACACGAAGAAGTTCGCTTGCCTCGCTGCTCGACAAACGATGCTGCAGACCGATTGATCCCGGCGGTTTGTCTCTTGAGGCCTGAGGCCAACCTTGACACGCCGAAAAGGTTATGGGCCAATCTTTATGTAAAGTTGTTATTTAAAGAGGGAACGCTCCGTGAACGATCTCGATCTAGTTTTCGACATTGGAGCCAATAATGGGGATGATGCAGCAGCGTATCTCAAGCACGGTTGCAGAGTGGTCGCGGTCGAGGCTAATCCCACCTTGTGCGCTCATCTGCGGGTCCGCTTCTCTTCCGAGATCGAGGCAGGGCGTTTGACTGTCGTCGACAAGGCGATATCGCATCGTCCGAAGGCGACCTTGTACATTAATACTAAGGAGTCTCGGCTGGGGAACGACGCTGCCGAGCTATGCCGAACGCGGCAAAAGACTTCGCGGTGAGATCGAGGCGGTGGAAGTCGAGACAACGACCGTCGTTGAGCTTATCCGGCAGTTCGGTGTTCCGTCCTATCTCAAATGCGACATCGAAGGCCTGGACCTTCTTGTACTCCACGACCTCATGGATTTAGAGTTGCCGCGGCATCTGTCGATCGAGAGGCCAAAGTCGCTCGCTGACCAAATGTTCGCGCTCGAACTCTTGAGACGCCTAGGCTATCGCCGCTTCGCCCTGGTCGACCAGCGAGAGGAACACGACCGGTCAGAAGAGAGGCGAACCGCCGGCGGGGTGTCTGGCGACGAGATCGCGGCTGAGTCCTGGGCTGGATGGACCGGAGCCGCGATTAAGAATGTCTGGCTATACGCCGCATGGGCCTTCGGCGGCATAGCCCGGCGCACGCCCGTCCTAAGGGCCGTTGCACCTCGCGTTCACTGGTTCGACATTCACGCTGTCAGGTGAACGGGTGCCAAAAGTCTATCGGAAAATGTGGGCCCACACCGGACTTCGACGCGATCTGGCGCAAGGATCGCGGCGTAGGCCTTAGCGGGCGAGCGGATCCGGCTTTGCGACCCGGTAAGGGAGAGACCGCGAGAAGCTGCAGCTTCGCTCACGTCTCATCCGGCCAATTCCGAGCCACGAAAAACGTCTGAGCCGAATATATGTAAGGCGCCACCAGAGAAGCCGTAAAGCGCATGAATGTCTAAATCGGCGGTGACACCCACGTCTCTCTCATACGATTTCTGTTGAGGCGGCGGTCTGTTCCCGGCCACTGAGCTCACGGGAGATCGCGCAGGCGCCTCGCGATGTTGGTTCACGCCGCGCGAGCTCGATGCGCCGGGTCGGGCGCTAGTCGCGGCAAAGCGCACGGCCAGTGAGCGATGAGGCTCTAAACCCGTGCTCCCTGCGCATTTATCTTCGGTGTCAGGCGGGCTGGGCAGTTGCTGCGCTTTGCCGTCGGCGGCGCACGGCAGCAGCGCCTGCCATTCCGCCCAAGCCAATCAGCATCATCGCCCAGGTCGCCGGTTCAGGCGCCGCGGGCGCGTCCCCCGTAGGTAATGAGTCGGTCAGCCGCACATTCCCGAACAACGCGAATCCAAAGCCATGCGTAAGGCTCGAAAGAAGGATCTCGATTGGCTTGCCGGCGTCGCCGTTTGTTGCGGTGTATGAAGCCTGGAAGTCATACCAATTCCCGCTCTGCTGCATTTGAGTCTGGGTTAAGTTGTACGACGCAAGCGGGGTTGCCAACACCTGATTGCCATTAACGATAAGAAAGACTGAGCCGAGATCTAAATTGGTCTTTTCGAACCCCAAATCGACGTCCAAAGTGTACGTTTCGCCCGCGACGGCGGTCGTAGAAACGACCTGGGAGATCGTCGCGTCGAGATCGCGGACGACGATGGGTTCCGGCGTCGTCCCGTTGATTAGCGGGTCGCTGTTGAAATCTGTCGTGTTTGTGGGCACGTTGGTTTGGTACTGGCCCGAGGCGATACCCTTCTCCAATGTTCCAGATGAAGTCCAGCCGACAATGTTATTGTCGGCGAACACCGAGCAGCCGCCGACCCCGCAGAAATGAAAATTAAAATATGTCGCCGCGGTCTGACCAGCGGGGAACATGTCGAAATACGGATCTACCACGGGGAGTATCGCTGCATTGGCATTTGCGCCTAACGCTGCGAGGCCTGCGGAGCAAATCATCGCAGAGCTCAAGGTCTTAAAAATTCTCATGTCCATCCCCTGATCACCGACGGCTAAAAACGCGCAATCCCACAACCTAATATTACAATAGGCGGTTGCAGGTTATAGTCAAGTCTAATTGATAGCTGCCATTTGCGTTAGCGCTGAAGCAGGTCGCCCTACTGAGTCCTTGCTCTTTGGGCATTACGCATTCGACGGTGCGCCCGCTGATCGTCTTCTCCGACCGCAACCGGAGTGGTCGCGGCGGCCGGGTCAGCTCTCGGTCAGTGTCTGAACCGGACCCGAATCCTTGCCCTTGGCCGCCACATCGCGATCGACGAATTCGATCACCGCCATGGCCGCGTTGTCGCCTGGGCGAAATCCGGCCTTCATGATCCGCGTATAGCCGCCGTTGCGATCCTTGTAGCGCGGACCCAACACGTCGATCAGCTTCTTGACCAGGTCGGCGTCGCGCAATCGGGCGATCGCAATCCGGCGCGCGTGCAGATCGCCGCGCTTGCAGAGCGTCACCAGCTTCTCGACAACCGGCCGCAGGTCCTTGGCCTTTGGCAGGGTGGTGGTGATCTGTTCGTGCTTGATGAGCGCTTGCGCCATATTGGCGAACATCGCCTGACGATGCTCGGCGGTGCGATTGAAGCGCCGTTTGGCGTGGCCGTGATACATTTGGCTTGTCTCCTTATCCGGGTCTTACGGCCGCCGCGCCACGGAACGGCCGCTCTCTTTAATTGCGCCTCCTTTGCGGGAGGCGATCGGGCTTCGGCCTCAGTAATGCTCCTCGAACCGTTTGGCGAGATCCTCGATGTTCTCAGGCGGCCAGCCGGTCACCTCCATGCCGAGGTGAAGGCCCATCTGCGCCAACACTTCCTTGATTTCGTTGAGCGACTTGCGGCCGAAGTTCGGCGTCCGAAGCATCTCGCCCTCGGTCTTCTGGATGAGATCGCCAATGTAAGTGATGTTGTCGTTCTTCAGGCAATTTGCTGAGCGGACCGAAAGCTCGAGCTCGTCGACCTTCTTGAGCAGCGCCGGATTGAAGGCGAGTTCGGGGATGGCGTGCTGCGCCTCCTCGCGGCGCGGCTCCTCGAAGTTGACGAACACCGCCAGCTGGTCCTGCAGGATGCGGGCGGCGTAGGCAAGCGCGTCCTCCGGCGACATCGCGCCGTTGGTCTCGATCGTCATCGTCAACTTATCCTTGTCGAGGTCCTGGCCTTCGCGTGTGGCCTCCACGCGGTAAGAGACCTTTTTCACCGGCGAGAACATGCTGTCGATCGGCAAGAGCCCGATCGGGGCGTCTTCCGCCCGATTGCGGTCGGCCGGCACATAGCCCTTGCCGGCCATCACCGTGAATTCGATACGCAAGTCCGCGCCCTCGTCGAGCGTGCAGATGACAAGGTTTGGGTTGAGGATCTGAATGTCGCCGGTCGTCTGAATGTCGCCGGCGGTGACAGCTCCTGGGCCGCGACGCTTGAGCACGAGGCGCTTGACCCCATCGCCCTGCATCTTGACCGCAATGTCCTTGACGTTGAGCACGATGTCGACGACGTCCTCGCGCACGCCGGGGATGGACGAGAATTCGTGCAGCACCCCGTCGATGTGAATCGAGGTAATCGCCGCGCCCTGCAGCGACGATAGCAGCACCCGGCGGAGCGAGTTGCCGAGCGTTTGGCCGAAACCGCGCTCGAGCGGCTCCGCGACGACCGTCGCCACCTTACGCGAGGCCTCGCTCAGAACGATATCGAGCTTCTTTGGCTTGATGAGTTCTTGCCAGTTCTTCTGAATCACGGCGCCAGCCTTCTCTTTCGACCACTAGCGGACCCAATAGAGCGTTGGTCGAAGACGCTCGCATCCGCAATGCGCGCGCCCTAACCCGGCAGGCGCGCAGAAACGGGGCTAGACGCGCCTACGCTTGCGCGGCCGGCAGCCGTTGTGCGGGATCGGCGTCACGTCGCGAATGGAAGTGACATTGAAGCCCGCAGCCTGAATTGCCCTGAGCGCCGATTCCCGGCCCGATCCCGGACCCGAAACCTCGACCTCAAGCGTCCGCATGCCATGCTCAGACGCTTTCTTGACGGCATCCTCGGCCGCCATCTGGGCGGCGAACGGGGTCGACTTGCGCGAGCCCTTGAACCCCATAGTGCCGGCGGAGGACCACGAGATGGTGTTGCCTTGCGCATCGGTGATGGTGATCATCGTGTTGTTGAACGTCGAATTCACATGGGCGACGCCCGACACGATGTTCTTCCGTTCGCGACGGCGGACGCGGGTCGCATCTTTTGACATTGGGCCTATCCTTCAATCGCGCTCAAGAGCGCGTGCTAATCCGGGATTCGCTAAAACGGTGCGGCAATCACTTCTTCTTGCCGGCGATGGGCTTCGCCTTGCCCTTGCGGGTGCGTGCGTTGGTGTGGGTGCGCTGGCCGCGCACCGGCAATTGCTTGCGATGGCGCAAGCCGCGATAGGCGCCCAGATCCATGAGCCGCTTTATGTTGATCGAGACCTCACGACGAAGGTCGCCTTCGACCATGTAGTCGCGGTCGATCGTTTCGCGAATCTGCAAGACCTCCGCGTCCGTTAGCTGCGCGACCCGCCGCTCGGGAGGGATGTGCACCTTCTCGACAATCTCTTCGGCCTTCTTCCGTCCGATGCCGTGGATATACTGAAGCGCGACGATCACGCGCTTGTTGGTGGGAATATTAACGCCTGCAATGCGAGCCATTCACCCATCTCCATTTAGGCGGCGATCGACGTGAAAAATCGATAACCCGCGCGGATCGTCTCGACGTCCGGTGGAGGCCGGCCCTTGCGAGAATCCATCGGAACGCAAAAAATCCCATGCGCTCGAAAAAGGCGCCGGGACCCAGAAACGACTTCAGGATGGGCGGGATGTAGAGTGTAATTTGCACTTGTCAAGGGAAAAATGGAGCGCGCGACGGCGAGTCACAGCAACGTCAATGCTACGCTCGGCGTGGCGTTCGAGCCAAACCGATCGTTACAGCATCGCCATGATCTTTTACAGGCCAGTTTTTTGGACGAGAGGTTCACTCGTTATCCCTCGCAATATCGCCCGATTCCATCTATAGCCGCGCCCTAAGTACGGAAATCACTGGCGACGGCGTTCCGCTCGCCCAAAGGAGCCCCCCATGAGAACCATCTTTTTCGGCCGCTCGCGCGCGGCCGCAGCCGCGTTTGCGCTGGGTCTTGGCGCAGCGTTGAGCTTTGCGGGCCAGGCCCAGGCCGACCCGAAGGTGCTGGCCAAGGTCGATGGCCAACCGGTCACCGATGAGGACGTCGCCGACGCGATGGTCGACATTGGCCCCGGCCTGCCGCAGAAGCTTGAAGGAGCGGCGCGGCAGAAGTACGTGCTCGACTATCTCATCGACCTCAGGCTCGCGGCCAAAAAGGCCGAGGCGGACAAGCTGACATCGACGCCGGAGTTCGAGCGCAAGCTTGCCTACTATCGCGAAAAACTGGCGATGGAACAGCTGCTGGGCTCCGTAGGCAAGGCCGCCACAACCGAGGAGGCGGAGCGGAAGGCCTATGACGATGCAGCCAAGGCTGAGCCGCCGCAAGAGGAGATCCACGCCCGCCACATCCTGCTGCCGACCGAGGACGAAGCCAAAAAGGCCCTCGCCCGAGTCAAGGGTGGAGAGGACTTCGCCAAGGTCGCGACCGAGTTATCCAAGGATCCGTCCGGCAATGGCGGGGACCTTGGCTGGTTCACCAAGGATCGCATGGTGCCGGAATTCTCCGACGCCGCCTTCAAGCTGAAGAAGGGCGAGATTTCCGAACCGGTCAAGACGCAGTTCGGCTGGCACATCATTCAGGTCGAGGACACACGCACCAAGAGCTTCCCGCCCTTCGAGCAGGTGAAAGACCAGGCGGCCCGCTACGTCTCGCAGAAGGCGGAGCAGGATGCGATTCTCCAGCTCCACAACGCGGCCAAAATCGAGCTGTTCGACGCCGACGGCAAGCCGCTGCCACAGGCGCCTGTCCAGGATCCGAGCAAGACGGCCCCCGCCGCCGCCGACAAGCCGAAAACCCCCTGACCCCAAGGTCAGGTCGTTGAGAGAGCGGACAGGGCCGCTTTCTCTTCTGCCTCGGAAATGCTCATGGCCGCTCCCGCCCCGCTGTCGCCGCTGGCGCCGAAGACCTATCCCCCCTTGCCGCCGATTGCCGGCGTCCGTTTTGCGACGATCGAGGCAGGCGTGCGCTATGCGGGCCGAACGGACGTCATGATGGCGCTGTTCGACCGGCCCGCGGCGGCCGCCGGCGTCTTCACCCGCTCCAAGTGCCCCTCGGCGCCGGTCGACTGGTGCCGTGCGCATCTGAAGGGCGGCAAGGCGCGCGCGCTGATCGTCAATTCCGGCAACGCCAATGCTTTCACCGGCAGCGTCGGCGCGGCTGCGGTCGCTCATGTCGCCGAGGCCGCCGCCAAGGCGATCGGCTCAACGCCAAACGAAATCTTCATGGCCTCGACTGGCGTTATCGGCGAGCCGCTCGACGCCGCGCGCATCACGCGGGTCATTGACACGCTGATCGGGAGCGCGCGCGACGACGCGCTCCCCGCCGCCGCGAAGGCGATCATGACCACCGACACCTATCCGAAGATCGCGACGGCCCGCGTGAAAGTCGGGGACTCCGAGGTCGTCATCAACGGCATTGCGAAGGGTGCCGGCATGATCGCGCCCGACATGGCGACGATGCTCGCCTATGTGTTTACGGACGCAGCCATCGCGCCTCAAGCGCTGCAGGGGATGCTGTCGAAGTCGGTCGAAAGCTCGTTCAACGCGATTACCGTCGACAGCGACACCTCGACCTCCGACACGTTGATGATCTTCGCCACGGGCGCCGCCGAGCGCGCGCCTCGAATTGAGGACGCCGCCGATCCGCGCGCCGCCGAGTTCCGTCGCGCGCTCGACAAGCTTCTGCGCAACCTCGCGCATCAGGTGGTGCGCGATGGCGAGGGCGCGCGCAAGTTCATCACCGTGAGGGTCGAGGGCGCAGCGACCCGCAAGGCGGCCAAGCGCATCGCTTTCTCGATCGCCAATTCGCCGTTGGTCAAGACGGCTTGCGCCGGCGAGGACGCCAATTGGGGGCGCGTGGTCATGGCGGTCGGCAAGGCCGGAGAGAAGGCCGAACGCGACAAGCTCGACATCTACTTCGGCAAAATCCGCGTCGCCCACCAGGGTCAGCGCGATCCCGTTTACGACGAAACGGCGACTTCCGCTTACATGAAGCAGGACTCGATTGAGATCACCGCAGATCTCCAGCTTGGCCGCGGGCGGGCGACCGTGTGGACCTGCGACCTCACCAGGGAATATGTCGCGATCAACGGCGACTATCGCTCGTGAGGCTCGTGCTCGTCGTCGCGGCGGCGCTTATCGACGCCGACGGACGCGTGCTGCTAGCGCAACGGCCGAAGGGCAAGACGCTCGAAGGCTTATGGGAGTTTCCTGGCGGCAAGATCGATGCGGGCGAGGGGCCAGAGGACGCGCTCATCCGCGAGCTGAAAGAAGAGCTCGGAATCACGGTAAAGGCGGATTGCCTCGCGCCCCTCACCTTCGCCAGCCATCCTTACGATGACTTCCATCTTTTGATGCCGCTTTACGTCTGCCGCCGCTGGCAGGGCTTCGTTCAGCCTCTCGACGGGCAGGCGCTCAAATGGGTGCGTCCGAAGGACCTAAGATCCTACGCGATGCCCCCCGCGGACGCACCGCTCCTCCCGCACCTGGAAGAGCTGCTGGGGTAAGACGCGTCGCCGTCGGTTTGGGTTTTCTTGGTTCGTGTCCGTTTGGTCGCGAAGACCCGGCCAATGGGGGTTGGATTTCCTTGGATTCTCTCGTCCGAATCGAGACTTTTCAGAGGGTTACACGGGATTTTCCACGAAGAAAATTTCTCGCCCCCCCTTCGCGGCGCAAGACTCGCCGGATCGGGGCCGTCGATCGAGGCCATGCGGAAGGGCAGGATTGTTCATCAAGCGAGCTTACCCTTATTTCTGATTTTCTGCAATAAATTGCTGCCCGAGCCGTTGGTCTTCGGCCGCGTGCAATCGAAAGCAACTCGCCCGCGCGGCTCAAGGCGCCGCCGTCCAGGCCTTGTAATCGTCGTCCGTCACACTCGGCAATTTCTTGATAAAGGCGACGATCTGCCACATCTGCTCGTCCGACGCCCCCGCCATGCCGAAGCCCGGCATGGCCGTGAACTTGATGCCGTTCTTGACCACCCAGAATAATTGTCCGGCGGTCCGCTCCTTCGCCATGACCTTGAGATCGGCGGGGACCGGCTTCAGCCCTTCCGACCATTTGGCCCAATTGGCGTCGGGCGGCCCTCCGTGACAATTGACACAGCCGATCGTCGAATAGATGCGAGCGCCGGCTTTGACCGTATCGGGATCGTCGAGATTGGCCGGCGGGGCCTCGGTCCCGCGCGCGACGATGGACGCTCCTCTCACGCTCGCCAGCGCCCAGTCGACGATCGCCGGATTAGCGGCGGTCTGCCCGACATTGAAGAAGCCGCCGAAGAAGTAGATCGCCGCGGCGACGGCCGCAATGATCGCGAGAGCCCCAATCACGGCGAGGAATTGCATTGAACCGCCTCCTGCCCCTGCCGATCGCCGCCCAAAGCTCGCGAACGCCCGGCATGTTCGGCGATCGCAACTTCAGCATCAGCCCAGGCGCGGCAAAGGGTCAAGCCCGAACAGAGCGACGCCTTCGGCGACCGCCGCCTTTTCGAGAGCGTGATCGAGAGTCGCCAAGGGCAACCCTTCGCGCTTCGCGAGTTCCAGATAAGCAGCGTCGTAGGCGGTGAGCTTACGCTTGCGGGCGAGAGCCAACAACGCGTTGTCGTCGGGCAATGGCGCCAAGCGGATTGGCAACGCTGCCAGACGGCGAAGGAAATTAGCCGAACCCTCCGGCGTCGCGCGGCCTCTTCGCTCGTTAACGACGAGCGCGTTGCGCACCTCAAAGAAGAAGAGGATAGGCGCGAACGCGGTGCTTACCGCAAGCTCGTCGATCGCCAAAGCAGCCTTTGGGCCGGGAGCCTCTCCAAAGGCGAGAGCAGCGATGATGGAAGCGTCAATGACGAAGCTCAATATTTGTGACCTTCATGGCGGCTCGCAAGCACCTCGTCGAGGGGCGCCTTACCGAAGGTCTGGCTCAACGCTTTCAATTCCTTGATCGCCTCGGCAACCTCGACCGAGCGCCCATCCGCCTCGGGAACCAGGCGGGCGATTGTCTTGCCGTGGCGGGTGATGCGGACGGTGCGCCCGCGCTCCACTTGGTTCAGAAGTTCGGCCCATTTGGCCTTGGCTTCGGAAGCCTGATATTCGAGAACGTCCGTCATGATTTTGACCAGTCGATTTGACCGGTCAATGTATCGATATTCTCGCGCGACAGCAATGGCCTTCCGCACCCCGCAACCGCCGCTTAACCCTTCCGCGCCATCCTCTCCCTGTGCGCAAGACCGCTCCCATAGCTGAACTCCCGGTCTTCCCGGCCGCGCCCGACCTCGCCGCGCCGGTGGCCGCGTGGCTTCAACACCTTGCGCACGAGCGGCGCCTGTCGGCGCGCACGATCGAGGCTTACGGCCGCGACGCCAGGCAATTCTTCGCCTTTCTCGAGATGCGTTTCGGCGCGCCGCCGGCGGTCAGCGACTTCACCGACCTGGCCCCAGCCGATCTGCGCGCTTTTCTCGCCCATCGGAGGGCGGAGGCGATCGAGGGCCGCTCGCTCCAGCGCGCGCTTTCCGCCTTGAAGTCGCTCGCGCGTCATATCGCGCGGGAGACGGGACAAACGGCGTCCGCGCTCGGCGCGATCCGGGCGCCCAAGGCCGGCCGGCGCTTGCCCCGACCTTTAAGTCCGTCGGACGCCAAAGCCATGACCACAACCGCCTTGCGTGACGGCGAGCCGCGCGAGCCCTGGATCTTGTCGCGCGACGCCGCGGTGTTGGCTCTCTGCTATGGCGCGGGCCTGCGCATCTCCGAGGCCCTGTCCATCAGGCGCGCCGACGCGCCAATTGGCGAAACGGACGTCGTCACCATCCTCGGCAAGGGAGGGAAGACCCGCTCGGCGCCGATCATTGCCCCCGTGCGCAAGGCGATCGAGGAATACCTTTCGTTATGCCACTATGCGTTAAAGCCAGCCGGCCCATTGTTCGTCGGCGCGAAAGGGGGGCCCTTGTCGCCGCGCATCGTGCAATTGGCGATGGCGCGGATGCGCGGCGCGCTCGGCCTGCCTGATGACGCGACGCCGCATGCCTTGCGCCACTCGTTCGCCACGCATCTTCTGGCTCGGGGCGGCGACCTGAGAACCATCCAGGACTTGCTCGGTCACGCTTCGCTGTCGACGACGCAAGTCTATACGGGAGTCGACAGCGCGCGCCTGCTTGCCGCCTATCGCTCCGCCCACCCGCGGGCTTAAAAACCACGCATCCTCCTATCGACGACCGCGGGCGCCCGCTTTAAGAAGACGCCGCAATAGTCAGGGGATCGAAGTCCATGTCGGGAAAGCGCATTGTGTTCACCGGCGGAACCGGCAAGGCCGGCCGGCACGCCGTTCCGCATCTGGTGGCTCACGGCTACTCGGTCCTCAACGTCGACCTGAAGCCGCTCGATCTGCCCGGCGTGCCGACGCTGATCGCGGACCTCACCGACAGCGGTCAGGCGTTCAACGCGCTCACCACTCACCCCACCTTCGCCGGATTCAACGATGGCCGACCGCCAAGCCCGCCCGACGCGGTGGTGCATTTCGCCGCCATTCCGCGCGTGCTGATCGAGCCCGACAACGTCACCTTCTCAACCAATGTCATGAGCACCTATAATGTGATCGAGGCGGCGATGAAACTCGGCGTGCGCAAAGTCATCATCGCCTCGAGCGAGACCACCTATGGCGTGTGCTTCGCCGAGGGAGACAAGGACTTCAAATCCTTTCCGCTCGAAGAGGATTACGACGTCGATCCGATGGATTCCTACGGCCTCTCGAAAGTCTGCAACGAGAAGACCGCACGCGCCTTCGCCACGCGCTACAAGGCGGACATTTACGCGTTGCGCATCGGCAATGTGATCGAGCCCCATGAATATGGGCCGTTCAAGGGCTATGCCGCCAATCCACCCGTCCGCAAGCGCAACGCCTGGAGCTATATCGACGCACGCGACCTTGGCGAGATCGTGCGCCTATGCATCGAGAAGGACGGACTGGGCTTTCAGGTGTTCAACGCGACCAACGATACGATCACCCTCAATATGTCCACCAAGGACGCGCTGAAGCAGGTTGCGCCGAAGACGCCCGTCACCCGCGAGATGGGTGAGTTCGAGGCGCCGTTATCGAACCGCAAGATCCGTGAAGTGCTCGGCTTCAAGGAGGCCCACGATTGGCGAAAACACGTGAGCGGTTGAATCTGGCTTGCGACCAGCTCCCGGCCGCCGGACGCTTTTCACGCTCCATGACGAGCTCTAACCCCAGAAAACTGGGGCCTTTCGCGATTTTCAACTCGCGCTGACCTTAAAGGAAAATTCCGTCCCTTGGTTTGACCGGAGGAGGTCGAGCAGCACCGAGCGGCCCTGCAGGATCAAAATGCGCTTATGACGCAGGAGAACCGGACGCTGCGCGCAAGGGGAAGAGTTCGTGGCCAGCGCCTCGAAGCTCAACCGGCAGGTGAGCGACCTCGAGGGCCGGCGCGACGACCTCACTCGGCGCGTGGAGGAACTCGAGGCGACGCTGGCGCAGGAGAGGGCGGCCCACGCCAAGCTCAAAACCACCCACCCTCGACGCCGCAGAGTCGCACCGGCTGACCGCGTCGAACCTGCGAGAGGAGCTGAGCACCATGGCTTCGCGTTCGAAAGCAGCCGAGAAGCTTCGGAGGCGCGCGGGAGTTTACGCGAGCGGGAAGCTGAAATTCGCGACTTCGAGCAGCGAGCGGTCGAAAGCGCCCTTGCGGCAAGATCCAAAGATGCGACGATTGCTGATGTGGAGAAGGATCTCGCCGCGGCGCGCGCGTCGCACGCGGAGGTCGAGGCCATCCGTGCGACGCTTAATCAACGATCGCCAGAGCTGGCCAAGTCGTTAGAGGCGAAGGGCGCCGCCTTGCAGCGCGCCGAGCAGAAGATCGTCGCGGTCGAGGGTCGCATCGCCGATGAGACCAAGACGATGGAGGCGGAGCGGGACGAGTTCCAGGCAAGGCTCGCCAAGCTCAAGGAACAGCTCGAGGCCGAACAAGCGGCGCGCGCTTTCGCCGAAGGCGCGTTGCAAGCCGCGCGACAGGACCGTGGCTCCCGCCGCCACGACGCGGAAGGCGCGGCCCCGGTTGTCCCGAAGGAATCGTCAGCTCCTGCGCCTGAGGGCTTCCGGGACAAAATCGCCCGCCCGCGCGGGTGAAACCGGGGCCCGCTAAAGCGGGCCCGCTAAAGACAGCATGGGCCCCGGCGCGCTCTGGCGGAAACGGGGCCCTGTTTCGCTGCTCGCGAAACTTCTGAGATGCTGCAGATGATATCTCGGCTCAGGAACCGCTTGGCCTTCGCGGTCGGTAGCCGCAGATGTTGGTTAGCTATGTTCAGAACGCCCTTCCGCTCTGGCATGTCGAGCGGCGAACGGCGTTTCGACCCTGGTGGTCCAGGGTCATCCTAGCTGGTCCGGCGGAGTCATGGGTACCTCCGTCTTTCTGCCACCCTTTGGCGCCGAGCGGCGGGCGATTGCGTCGCCTTCATGTGCCTGTTCATGACGACGCACCAACATTGTGACGCTAAGGGCTCGGCTGTCAAATCACAATTCGCTTCCCACGCGATCCAATGGAAACGCGGCCGGTTGGCTGGCGGCTTCGGCCGCGGCGATGGCCGTCATATTGACGATGCCGCGCGCTGTCACGGTGGGCGTCAGAACGTGCGCAGGCTTGGCGGGACCAATGAGGATTGGCCCGACGGGAAGCGCCTCGGCAATGACCCTGGTCAGCTGCAGCGCCGTGCTTCCGGCGTCGAGGTTCGGAAAGATCAGCACATTGGCCTCGCCTTCAAGGCGCGAGTTCGTGATCACGCGCCGGCGAGCGACCAGAGAGAGCGCAGTGTCGGCCTGCATTTCGCCGTCGACTTCGAGGTCAGGCGCGCGCTCCTGCAGCAGACGCAAAGCCTCTCGCATCTTGAGCGCCGACGGCGTGTCGGCGGAACCGAAGTCGGAATGCGAGATGAGCGCGATCTTCGGGACCAAACCGAAGCGGCGCACGTGGGCCGCGCAGGCGACCGCCGTCTCCGCGATCTCCTCTGCGCTCGGGTCGTAGCGAACGTGAGTATCGGCCAGGAAATAAACGCCCGCCGAAGCGATGACCAGCGACAGAGCCGAGAAATCCTTCAAACCCGGCGCGAGCCCAACGATGTCGCGAATATGGTCGAGGCGCGATCTGAAGCGTCCTTCGAGCCCGCAGATCAGGGCATCCGCTTCGCCGCGGCGCAGAGCGAGCGCGCCAATAACGCTCGGCGAAGTGCGGACGACCGTGCGCGCGACATCAGGGGTCACGCCTTTGCGGCCCGCGGTTTCAAGATAGGTCGCGACATAGTCGCGATAGCGAGGATCATCCTCTGGATTGATGATCTCGAAATCGTCGCCGGGCTTGATCGTCAGTCCGAAGCGCTTGATGCGGTCCCGGATCACGTCCGGTCGGCCGATCAGAAGAGGCTTGGCGAGCCGCTCCTCCAGCACGACCTGGGTCGCCCGCAGCACGCGTTCGTCCTCGCCTTCGGAATAGATGACGGTCTTCATCGCCGTCCGCGCCTTGGCGAATAGCGGCTTCATGATGAAACCGGAACGGAACACGAAGCGGTTGAGCTGATCGGCGTAGGCGTCGAAATCGGCGATCGGTCGGCCGGCGACGCCGCTCTCCATTGCTGCGCGTGCGACCGCCGGCGCGATGCGCAGCATGAGCCGCGGATCAAACGGACTCGGAATGAGCGAGGTTTTCCCGAACAGAACGGATTGGCCGCCATAGGCTCGCGCCGCGATCTCAGACGGCGTTTCTCGCGCCAGCGCCGCAATCGCGGCGACCGCTGCTTTCTTCATCGTCTCGTTGATCTCCCTCGCGCCGACATCGAGAGCGCCGCGAAAGATGTAGGGAAAGCAAAGGACATTGTTGACCTGGTTGGGATAGTCGGAGCGGCCGGTGCAGATCATGGCGTCCGGCCGCGTCTTAAGCGCCAACTCTGGCATGATTTCCGGAGTTGGATTGGCCAGCGCCATCACTAGCGGATCGTTCGCCATCTGCTTGAGCATCTCGGGCTTCAGCACGTTGCCGGCCGACAGGCCAAGGAAGATGTCGGCGCCGGGAATGGCGTCAGCAAGCGTGCGCGCTTTTGTGTCGCGGGCGTAGGCCTCTTTCCACCGGTCCATCAGCTTGTTGCGGCCCTTGTATACGACCCCTTCGATATCGCAGACGATGATGTTGTCCCGGCTCGCCCCGAGCGAGACCAGAAGATTGAGCGATGCGAGCGCGGCTGCGCCCGCGCCGGAGCACACGATTTTGACGTCGCCGATCGTCTTGCCCGCGAGCTCGAGCGCATTGACCATGGCTGCGGAAACAATGATCGCGGTCCCGTGCTGATCGTCGTGGAACACGGGAATGCCCATGCGAGCCTTCGCCTTCTCCTCGACCTCGAAACATTCCGGGCCCTTGATGTCCTCGAGATTGATTCCGCCGAAGGTCGGCTCGAGCGCCACAATGATGTCGACGAGCTTGTCGACGTTGAGTTCCGCCACCTCTATGTCGAACACGTCGATGCCGGCGAACTTCTTAAACAGAACCGCCTTTCCCTCCATGACGGGTTTGGCCGCAAGCGGGCCAATGGCGCCGAGCCCCAAGACAGCAGTGCCGTTGCTGAGCACTGCGACGAGGTTCTGGCGCGAGGTGTAGATAGCAGCGCTCGCGGGATCGGCGGCGATCGCCTCGCATGGAAAGGCGACGCCGGGCGAGTAGGCAAGCGCGAGGTCGCGCTGGTTGGCGAGCGGCTTGGTGGCAACGATCTCCAGCTTCCCCGGACGAGGCGTGCTGTGAAACTGCAGGGCGTCCGCCTTGAGATCGGCCTCGCCTTCCAAGGGCATTAACGCCTCCGTCGATTTCTATGTTGGAACTGTCGCCGCCTCGCGCCCTATAGAACCGGGGCGCGCGAGCCCGATGCGTCGGCGAGCCGTCGTCTTCTATTGCTCTTGGCCCGACGCTCCTGCGTCAGGCTGCTGTTCGATCCCCGCTTGCGCTGCGGCCTGCTGCTCAGGAGGAGGGGTCGGTGGGACGTTGGGGTTCGCGAGTTGTTGGGCCACAGCCTGCTCTATGGTCGGCTGCCGCGCGCCAGACGGCTGCTCACGGAGGAAGGTGTCCCACTGCTCCTTCGTGCCGTAGAAGACGTCGCGATCGACGGCGCCGTTGATGCCGGGCGTCTGGCCGTCAGACTGATACTGCCAGAACGCCCAGGCGCGCGACCCGTACTTGACTGCGGGATGGTACTTCGTGGACCGGACCCAGATCGGATAGTCGGAGAACGCTCCGCCCGACAGGATGGCCTCGTAGAAATCCACGGTTGTGTAAATGATCGGCCGCTTGCCGTAGTGGCGCTCCATTTCCTCCAGCATCACCCTCATGTCGGCCGCAGCGCCTTCCTGAGTGAGATGACGGTGGCAGGTCTTAGAGGTCGGCGTCGCCTCGACGTCGAGCACCGGGGGGAGGGCGTCGTCCTCAACCGGCGCGTTCTGCTCGAAAAAGGCCATCTCCTCCATGGGATTTCTGCACCAATATACAAAATGGTAGGCGCCGTGCGGCACGCCAGCAGTTTTTGCGCCGGTCCAATTGGCTTGAAAGCGCGCGTCGGCGCGGTCGCCGCCCTCGGTCGCCTTGATCCAGGCAAACTTGACGCCGCTGCTCGCAACCGCATTCCAGTCGATGTCCCCCTGGAATTTGGAGACGTCGATCCCGTGGATTGGATAGTCATGAGGCTTAGGAAAGCTGGTCTTAATCATGCCTTTTGGAAGGTCGGCCACATCGATGGGCCCAGCGCCGCCTCCGCAACCAGACAACAGAGCCGCAAGCGCGAGGGCAAGGAAGGGAACGCAGCGAGAAATAAGAACCTTGCCGCCCGGCATTGTCACCCCGCCCCAATCGTCCCGCAAACCGAATTCACGCCGAACAACTGAATTAGAGAGATCCCTGTAACGCTTCGTTAATGCGCATCGTTAACGCCGCACAGGCGCCCCCATGGCCGGCCAACGCGCATCTCGCAGGAGACCGTCTATGTCTTGCGGACTGGACCTGTCAATGCGAGCGCTCTGCTTGCCACAGTCCTTTGCCGTTAGGCTGGTCAAACTGGGGCGCAACCTGAAGCCCCTTCGCCTTTAGATCGGTTCCGGCCCGCGTGAGATCGCGGCGACGCCAGTGCGCGAGACTTCGACCAGCCCGATCGATCGCATGAGCTCGACGAAATCGTCGATTTTGCGCGGGGCGCCGGTAAGTTCGAAGATGAAGCTCTCAGTCGTCGCGTCGATCACCTTGGCGCGGAAGGCGTCGGCAAGCCGCATCGCCTCGACCCGGTTGTCACCCTTACCCCTCACCTTGATCATCGCCAGCTCACGCTCGATCGCTCGCACAGATAAGGTCAGGTCGTTCACTGAATGAATGGGAACCAGCCGCTCGAGCTGATGGCGGATCTGCTCGATGATCTCTGGCGTGCCGGAGGTGACGATCGTGATACGCGATAGGTGGGTCTCGTGCGCGACCTCGGCGACCGTCAGGCTTTCGATGTTGTAGCCGCGCCCTGCGAACATTCCGACGACGCGCGCCAGCACGCCCGGCTCGTTGTCGACCAGCACCGACAGCGTATGCGTCTCGATATTGGCTTTCGCGGGCGCTGAGGAATAGGGCGAGAGCGGCTGGAGGATCGAGGTCTTGCTCATGAGCTTCAGGTCCTTGTTTCGCGCCGGCTTTAAGGTCGGCGCATTGTCGCTCCGTTCAGGCGGCCACGGCGCTCGGCGCGGCGGAAACCCATCGCCGGAAGAGGTCGAAGTCGATATTGCCCCCCGACAGCACGAGCCCGACCTTGCGCCCCTTGAGGCGCGATCGTTCCTTCATCGCCGCCGCCAGCGCTGCTGCTCCAGCGCCTTCGGCGAGGTTATGCGTATCCGTCCAATAGGCGCGCATCGCCGCCGAAATCTCGTCGTCGTCGACTAGCGTGATCCGTGCGGCGCCCTTTCGGATGACTGTCAGCGCCTCTTCGTCGGGAACACGTGTCGCCATGCCGTCGGCAAGCGTATCGGCGCTATTCGTGGGCACGGCATGACCGGCGGCGAACGAAAGCGCGTAGGCCGGTGCCTCGGTCGACTGCACGCCAACGATCTCCGTCTTGAGGTTCAAAGCGTTGCGGGCGGCGATGCAGCCACAGATTCCTGAGCCTTGGCCGATCGGAACGTAGAGCACGTCCAGGTCCGACCGTTCGCTTAAGAGCTCGAGCGCGTACGTTCCTACGCCAAGCGCGAGATCCCGGTGGAAGGAGGGAACCATATGCAGACCGCGCGCCGCAGCGAGGCGCACAGCTTCCTCGCGGGCTGCCTGAAAATCGCGCCCGAATTCGATGAGCTCAGCGCCGAGAGCGCGCATCGCCGCGTTCTTCTCGCTCGAATTGCCGTTCGGCGCGAGGATCGTCACCTCAAGGCCGGCACGCCGCCCAGCAAAGGCGAGACTCTGGCCATGGTTGCCCCGCGTGGCGGAGATGATCCCTCTTACACTCGGGTCGCGCTTGATCAGCGCATCGACATAGGTGAGGCCGCCACGCACCTTGAAGGCGCCGGTTGGTAGGTGGTTCTCGTGCTTGACAACCACCTCTGCGCCGAGCCGCTCGTTGACCAGCGGCCAGTTGAGTGCAGGCGTCGGCCGCAAGGCGCCGAGCACCACCTCATGCGCCTGGCGCATTTCCTGCAAATTGAACATCTCGGAAAGCCCTCACCCCCGGCCCTATCCCCATAGCTCTTCGAGAAACGGACATTGTTCCGAACGCCTATGGGAAGAGGGAAGTCAAACCAGCATCTTTCCCTTCTCGTCGATGATGTTGTCGAGTTCGACGCCGGCATCATCCTCGAGTTCGGCCAGAATCATTTCGTTATGCGCTTTGCCCGACGGGATCATCGGGAAGCAATTCTCCTTCTGATCGACGAGGCAGTCGAAGATGACCGGTTTCGGGGTTTCAATCATCTCCATGATCGCGACATCAAGCTTTGCGGGATCCGCGCAGCGTATACCGTGGGCGCCATAAGCTTCTGCAAGCTTGACGAAATCGGGCAGGGAATCGGTGTAGCTCTCCGAATAGCGCCCGCCGTGCAGAAGCTCCTGCCATTGGCGCACCATGCCCATGTACTGATTGTTGAGAATGAAGATCTTGACTGGCAGCCGGTACTGAACCGCGGTCGACATCTCCTGCATGTTCATGAGGATCGAGGCTTCGCCGGCGATGTCGATGACCAGCGACTTCGGATGCGCGAGCTGAGCGCCGATTGCGGCCGGGAACCCATAGCCCATTGTTCCAAGACCGCCAGAGGTCATCCAGCGGTTCGGCTCCTCGAAGGCGAAATGTTGCGCGGCCCACATCTGGTGCTGGCCGACCTCGGTGGAGATGTAGACGTCGCGGCCCTTGGTCAGCTCGTAAAGCCGCTTCACCGCGTGCTGAGGCTTGATGATCTTCTCGGAATTGCGAAAGCCGAACGAGTTACGCGCCCGCCAGCCGTCGATTGCGCCCCACCATTTGGCGAGCGCAGCGGAGTCGGTCTGGTGGGGATCCGCCCGCCACAGCCGCACCATGTCCTCGAGAACATGCGCACAGTCACCGACGATGCTGAGATCGACCTTGACGTTCTTATTGATTGAGGACGGATCGATGTCGATGTGGATCTTCCTCGACTTCGGCGAAAAGGCGTCGAGGCGGCCGGTGATGCGATCGTCGAAGCGCGCGCCGACGCAGATCATGAGATCGCAATCATGCATGGCGTGATTGGCTTCGAACGAACCGTGCATGCCGAGCATCCCCAGCCATTGCTTGTCGGACGCGGGATAGGCGCCGAGACCCATCAGCGTCGATGTGATCGGAAATCCTGTCGAGCGGACGAGTTCGCGGAGCAAAACGGACGCGTGGGGGCCGGAATTGATAACCCCGCCGCCCGTATAGAAGACCGGCTTTTTTGCCGCAGCCATCATCTCGACTGCATGCCGAACGCGCTCGAGGTCGCCCTTGAGCTGGGGCTGGTAGGTCTTGTGCTGGACGTTCTTCTGGAAGGCGTAGGCGCCGCTCGCGAATTGCACATCCTTCGGGATGTCGACGACCACCGGACCCGGCCGGCCGTGCGACGCGATATAGAAGGCCTCGTGCAGGATGCGCGGCAGATCGTCTACCCGGCGCACGAGATAATTGTGCTTGGTGCAGCTGCGGGTGATGCCGGTCGTATCGCATTCCTGGAAGGCGTCGGAGCCGATCAGATGGGTCGGCACCTGACCGGTTATGCAAACCAGAGGAATCGAGTCCATGAGCGCGTCGGTAGTCCGGTGATGGCGTTGGTCGCGCCGGGGCCAGAGGTGACGAGCAAGACCCCGACCTTGCCGGTCGAGCGCGCGTAACCTTCAGCCGCGTGGGCCGCCCCCTGCTCGTGGCGCACGAGAATGTGGCGAAGCTTATTCTGATGGAAAATGGCGTCGTAGATCGGTAGCACCGCACCGCCCGGATAGCCGAAGACCATCTCGACGCCCTGGTCCTTCAGCGCCTCGACGACCATTTCCGCGCCAGTCATTTGCTTGGCCATAATCGCAACACTCCGCCTTTTCTCATCAGTCGCAGAATTCGAGACAACAAAAAAGGCCCTCTGAGGGGCCTTCGGGTAAGCGCTAGCGGGACGGACTGCAGATTTAAATCTGCCCGACCTCCAGCGCCAAAGGTACAATAAGCTTCGCCACGCGTTCGCCTCGAATTGAAAACGCCCCATCACTAGAGAAGGCGAATGGCGGCGTCAAGGGCGCCGGATTACGTGGTACCGGGCCAGTTTGAATAAGGCATTTGGCCTCTCCCGGAGAAGACCCGGATCAAAGCGCTTGACGGCTTTTGTCCGGGATGCGGATTTAAGCTGTCACCCCCTGCCCCGCGACGGTCAATGCGTCGCCCGCTGTCTATCGGCGTCCGCGTCATTGCTGGTCGGCCGCATCCTGGATCGCGGCGGCGGCCGCCTCCGGCGTCATCTGACCGGCGGCGACCGACACGGAAACGTCGTTGATGACTCGGCCCAGGGAGGGCCCGAGGTCCTGGTCGAGAAAGTTCTGATGATAGGTGGTCTTGGACAGGATGTCCGCAATCTGCCGGAAGAGAGGATCTTTGATCGCGGTCTCCGCGCCCTTGTAGATGGGGATATAGCCGCCGGACGCCGCGGCTTCTTTCGCGTATTTTTCCTGGCTGAAGAACTTGAGGAAGTCGATCGCCTCCGGAGGGGCGCTCTTGGTGACGAGAAAGCCATGGATGCCTCCGAGCGTGTCGGTCGCCTTTCCTTTCCCGTCCGGCAGAACGGGAAAGGCGAAGATGCCGATGTCGTCCTCGGGCAGCCCTTTGCCGTCGGTCGAACTGGGGCCTTGCATGGCTGGCAGCAACTCGAACATGAGCTGCATCGCTCCCTTGCCGTCGCCGAACATACCTGCAGCCTGGCCATATTTCGTCGTGAGGTAACCGGCCTGGAAGGGTTCTAGCGCGGCGAGCTCGCGTAGACGTTTGCCCGCTTCGACAAACGTGCTGTTCTTGAAGCCGCCGTCTTTTCCGGCTTTGGCGTCGGCGAGCGCGTTCTCGCCCCCGATCCGCATGATGAGATACGAGTAATAGAAGTGCATCGGCCACTTGTCGCCGCCACCGATGGTGATCGGGGTGATCCCGGCGGCTTTGAGCCCTTTAACCGCACCGAGGAAGTCGTCCCAGGTCTTGATGGCGTCAGCATCGACGCCTGCCTTTTTGAATAGAGCTTTGTTGTAATAGAAAGCGACAAGCCCGGTGTCGAATGGGACGCCGACCGTCTTGCCGTCGACCGTGAATGCGTTCGCCGCCGTTGGGGCGAGATTCTCGTCGGTGGCCGCGATATCCTTGGTGATGTCCTTTAAAAACCCGGCCTTGTTCTGCGCCTCCATGACCCCGCCACCCCAACTGTAAACAAGGTCAGGCCGCTGGTCGGATTGCAGCATCGTTGGAAGTTTTTCTTTATAAGACTCCCCCTCAATGTATCGGAACTGAACCGTCACCCCCTTGTGCTCAGCTTCATAGTCTTTCGCGATACGGTCCCAAAGCGCCCGCGCCGTCGCGCTTTCTTGAACATCCACGATGGAGACATTCACATCTGCGAAGACCGGCGTCGCCAGTCCTGCAAGCAACGATGCAGCCAAAGCCCATTGAGCGCGGCGCATGAGTCCCTCCTGTTTCCCTGCCCGGACGATTATTTTATCCGCATTGCGGATTAATGCTGCGTCCGTGTCACTCTGCTGTCAAGGCTGGAAGCTCGATTGCGTGGGTTTTGTCGCCGCAGGCGTTCATGCTGTGAGTTGAGCTCCGACCACCCTGGTTTCGCGATTGTTTCTCACGCGGTCCCGGCTAGATTGTCGGCGTGACACGCCTCATGCTCGATCAGATTCGTCGTCATTACGTCATCGAGGCTCGAAGGCTCGACGCGGAGACGGAAGCCGCGTTGCGGGCTGATCCTCGTCCGGGCGCACGGTCCATTCTGGACGCCATCGCGCGGCGGCGCGCGGAAAACCGCTCGGAGGGGCAGCGACTGCGCAAGCTGCTGCAATTCGAGACCCCGCTTTGGGCCGCCGGCGTGCTGCACGTTGCCGGCGTCGATGAAGCCGGCATGAGTCCGCTCGCAGGGCCGGTCGCCGCCGCTGCAGTCATATTCGAGCCAGGAGCGCGGATTCCAGGCGTCGACGATTCGAAGAAGCTCGATGCGGGGACCAGGGACAAGCTCGCAGTCGAGATCAAGGGCCGCGCCGTGGCGTGGGCGGTCGCTTTCGCCGAGGTCGAGGAGATCGACCGGGTCAATATCTACTGGGCGGGCCTTCTGGCCATGCGCCGCGCCGTCGAAGCACTTTTTCCCGCCCCGCAGCACATCCTCATCGACGCGCGGCGTCTCAAGGAACTGACGACGCCGCAGCAGGCCATCGTGAAGGGCGACAGCAAGAGCTTAACCATCGCCGCCGCCTCGATCCTGGCCAAGACCGCTCGCGACGCCCTCATGTGCAAACTGGATGCGGAGCATCCGGGATACGGCTTTTCGAAGCACAAGGGTTATCCCGTCCGCGAGCATGTGGCGGCTCTCGAACGGCTCGGCGCCTCGCCCGTTCACCGCCGGTCTTTCGCGCCGGTCCGCACCGTCCTCGGCCTGCCGCCGCTCCCGCCATGGCCGAATGCGGAGGCAGTCTCGGGGAGGGCTCGAGAGCCCGCGCAACCCGACATTCCGGGCTTGTGACGTTCTGCTTCCGCAGAGGCGGTTTCAGGGACTTGGATTCGGTAGTCTTGCTGCCCGCGAGGCCGAATCGATATCGATAGAGGATAAGCCAACATGCCGGCAGCGCTCCGTACGATCGAAGCCGGCCCTCTCGACATCGCGTATGACGAAAGCGGGCTCGAGTCGGGATGGCCCTGCATTCTCGGCCACGGTTTCCCGTATGACGTCCATGCTTACGACGAGGCGGCGCCAATCCTTGCGCAAGCCGGGGCGCGAGTCATCGTTCCCTATCTGCGCGGCTACGGACCAACGCGGTTCCTCAACACGGAGACACTCCGCTCGGGCGAACAGGCGGCGCTCGGCGCCGATCTTCTGGGGCTCATGGACGCGCTCAAGATCGAGCGCGCAGTTCTGGCCGGTTACGATTGGGGCGGCCGCGCGGGCTGCGTTGTCGCGGCGCTCAGGCCTGAGCGCGTGATCGCGCTTGTCTCCGGCAATTCGTACAACATCCAAAACATAGCCAAAGCGCTGGAGCCGGCGAGTCCGTCGGAGGAAGTCGCGCTCTGGTACCAATACTATTTCCATAGCGAGCGCGGCCGGCGCGGTCTCGATAAAGACAGACGGGGGATCGCCCGGCTCTTGTGGCGAATGTGGTCGCCGACCTGGCCGTTCGACGACGCGACGTTTGAGCGCATCGTGACAGCGTTCGACAATCCCGACTTCGTCGACGTGGTCATCCATTCCTATCGACACCGCTTCGGGCTCGTCGCCGGCGATCCGGCCTATGCGTCGATCGAGACGGCGCTCGCCGCGCAACCACCAATCACCGTCCCTTCGATCACCATCGACGGCGACACGGACGGAGTGAACCCCGGCACGGCCAATCACGCCAAGAAATTCGCCGGTCCGCACGAACACCGCATATTCAAGGGCGCCGGCCACAACCTGCCGCAGGAGCGGCCGAAGGAGTGGGCGCGCGCCGTCATCGACGCGCGGAAGATGGCGAACGGTTAGGAACGAAATCCGGCGCCAGCCGTTGACATGCCGGGGAGGCCGATCCGACATTGGCGATCACCGACTTTCCGGGCGCGGATCCAGTCGACCGGCGTGGCCGGCTGAAGCTCGCGGATATTCTCGGTCCGGGCCTGATAACCGGTGCTTCGGACGACGATCCGAGCGGCATCGCCACTTATGCGCAGGCGGGCGCCGCGTTCGGCTACGCGCTTTGCTGGACCCTTCTTCTCGCTTACCCGCTGATGTGCGCCATCCAGATGATCAGCGCCGAGATCGGGCGTGTGACGGGCAAGGGCATTGCCGCCAATATGCGCCGCTCCTATTCCCCAATGGTGCTCTACGCTTTGGTAGGCCTGCTCGTCCTCGCCAATGTCATCAACATCGGCGCCGATCTCGGGGCGATGGCCGCCGCGCTGCAACTGATCCTGCCCGGCCCGAAATGGCTCTATGTACCCGCGTTCGCAATTTTCATTGTGCTTCTGGAAGTCTTCATGCGCTATGCGAGCTATGTCTCTGTGTTGCGCTGGCTCACGCTCTCGCTGTTCGCTTACGTCGCCACAGTCTTCGTCGTCGGCGTGCCATGGGGAACGGTCGCGTTCCATCTGGTTGTTCCGCATGTCGAGTGGAGGGCGGCCTATTTCACCATGGTGGTCGCCATCTTCGGCACGACGATCAGCCCCTATCTCTTCTTCTGGCAGGCGTCGGAAGAGGTCGAGGAGGTCAAAGGAGATCCCGCTGCAAAGCCGATTCTCAAAGCACCCGCTCAGGCGCCAAGGGAACTCAAGCGTATCCGGCTCGACACGATGGTTGGCATGGCTGTGTCCAATGTGGTGGCCCTGTTCATCGTGTTGACGACTGCGGCTACCCTGAACGCGCATGGCGTGACCAATGTCGAGACATCGGCCGACGCAGCCAAGGCGTTGAAGCCCATCGCGGGCGAACTGGCGTTTGCGGTGTTCGCGCTCGGCATCGTCGGCACGGGCCTGCTCGCGGTGCCCGTTCTGGCCGGAAGCGCCGCCTATGCGCTGGGCGAGACGTTCGGTTGGCGCACTGGGCTCGACGAGCGGGTTCGCCGCGCGCCCGCCTTCTACTGGACGATTGCCGGCTCGACTTTCCTGGGCGCGCTCCTGAACTTCTCCCCGCTTGACCCGATCAAGGCGCTAATCCTCAGCGCCGTCGTCAATGGAGTGGTCGCCGTTCCCGTCATGGCGATGATCATGCTGATGGCTTCGCGACGGAAGATCATGGGCGAGTTCGCGCTTCATGCGTGGCTCAAGACGCTTGGCTGGATCGCGACCGCCGTCATGGCCGCGGCGGCGGTCGGCATGTTCGCCACCTGGAACGGGTGATCCGGGGGACGAACATCCCCTCGCCCGAAGCAACTAAACGCTAGCAAACGCTAGCAAACGCTAGCAAACGCCTATAAACGCTAGTAAGCGTTAGTAACTTTGCTAGCGTTTACTAGCGTTTATTTTTTCGAATCGAGACTTTTCAGTGGGTTGCAAGCAAGAACACCAAAAGAATCCCACCCGCCTTAGCTCGCGTCTCATGTCAACAGGACTACCTCGTTCGGTTCCCAGCCACCGCCGAGCCCAGTCAAGTCGTCCAGGGAAGATAACGTATCAGGGATTTCCCCTTTCGGCAAGTAAAAACATTATCCACGGAATTTCAGAATTTAGGAATCAGAAGCCGGCGTTAGCGCCGGGAATCGCCTACGTCCGACCGTTCGATGGTTTGGCGCCTCGAAGCAACCGGCGGAGCAATCGCATCGTCACGTAGAGGAACACGGCGACCAGCGCAATCGCGGCGATCGGCGCGGCAAGCGCCAAAAAGGATATGAGCGCCGCGCCGCCAAGTTCGGCAGTGGAGATGACGAAGTTCCCTAAGCCCCCCGTCAAAACGGTCGAGTGCGCCCTGAGGGCCCCGATCGATCCTCGCGTCAATCCGGCGACGCCGCCACCGGCGATCACGGCCGCCGTCCACTTCACCATGGGCGGCATGTCCGTCATGACGGCGGCTGAGAGGATGGTCCCGGCTATGAACGCCGCGGGCGCGGAGACGACGTCGAGCAGGTTATCGACGAACGGAATGTAATAAGCCGCGACTTCGAACAGGGTCGCCACGCTCAGCATGATCAGGGCAAATGGCGAACCAAGCCAGGCGAAGCCCTCGTCCAAGTGGAGGTGTCCGGTATAGGCAGCGCCGCTGGCGATCAGCATCGGCAAGAAGACGCGAAAACCGGTCGCAGCGGCGAGGGCTACGCCAAGAGCAATCGATAACGCCAAGTCCGACATGGGAGCTGAGCTTATAACATCTCGAAGGCGAGTGGAGGCGCGGTTCTCCTGTCATTCCCGAGAGCTACAGAGCGGATAAACGCGAAGACGCGCACTCTATTTGTTTGTGAGGACGTCAACACCAATAAAGCAATGCTATCCCTGGCTACGAGTTGCAACCATTACAGATCTGCGGGTTTCTTCGGAGGAACTTTCGCGACCATCTGATGAAGCTTAGCATCGTACCAGTCTTGGTAATTTTTCAAATGCCATCGAATGATAGGCGAGCGAGCGTAGGTATCTTCCACGAACGTCTGCCAAGTCTTTTGTACGTCCTTGGGGAGCGTAGATTTCTGCAAGACCACGTGTTCTAAATAGTTTGCGATCATTTCGGTCGCGCACTTCAAACTCTCATCCTGTACTTCGGGCGGACTTTTATCGTGATAGAAGTAATCGTAGTTGCCTGGATGCTCGGCAAGGAACCGCAGTATTTCTAAGCTCTCTGCCATTAGGCGTTCGTTTGTACCGCTCTGGAGGTTAATTTTAAATTGTCTGATTTGTATCAAGACAAAGGCGATACCGCCGAGCGTAATAATTACAGTACACCACGCGGCAATCATGCTCAATAGGGCGACAGTGTTCGCGTCCATTGTGTCACCTGTAAAAAATCATATGCTATACTTGACATAAGTTTCAGTAAAACAAAACCATACCGTCGAACCCGGTCGGTGCCAAGCGGGCGATTGGTCCCCGCGTTTACGGCCGCACCTTCTCATCCAGCCATCGCGCCGGGTCCGGGAATCGCGCCGGGCGGACATTTGCCAAGGATGATCATGCCGAGCGCTTCATCCTTGGTCATGTCCTCCACCCGGCCCGTCCCGACGACCTGGCCGTTCTTCATCACCGTCAGGCGGTCGGCGAGGTCGAACACGTCGTGGATGTCGTGACTGATGAGGAAGATGCCCAGGCCCTCGGACTTGAGCTGTTTGATCAGTTCGCCGACCTGGGCGGTCTCGGCCGGCCCCAACGCCGCCGTCGGCTCATCCATGATGAGGACCTTGGCGTCGAAATGGATGGCGCGGGCGATCGCGACCGACTGGCGCTGGCCGCCGGATAGCGCCATCACCGGCTCCTTGAAACGGCGGAAGTTCGGATTGAGCCGTCCCATCACCTTGCGCGTCTCCGCCTCCATCGAGGCGTCGTCGAGCGTCCCCCAGCGGGTCAAGAGCTCGCGGCCGAGATAGAGGTTCGACGCCGCATCGACGTTGTCGGCGAGCGCCAGCGCCTGATAGACTGTCTCGATGCCGTAGTGCTTGGCGTCGCGCGGGTTGTCAATTCTAGCTTCCTGGCCGCCGACGAAGATCTGTCCCGAGTCGCGCTTGTAGGCGCCGGAGAGGATCTTGATGAGGCAGGACTTGCCCGCGCCATTGTGGCCGAGCAGCCCGACCACCTCGCCGGGGTAGAGATCGATATAGGCGTGATCGACGGCCTTGACGCCGCCGAAGGCTATCGAGATGTCCTTCATCTCGACCAGCGGCGTTTGGGCGTTCTCTTCCATCGCTCTCAGCCCTTGGCGGTTCTGCGGCGGTAGAGGGTGTCGATGCCGACCGCGCCGACGAGCACCACGCCGACCACCATCTCCTGGAAGGCCGAAGTCGAAGCCGAGCAGCACCATGCCCGATTGCAGCGACTGGATGACCAGAGCGCCGATGAGGGCGCCATAGATCGTGCCGACGCCGCCGAGAAGCGAGGCACCGCCGATCACCGCGGCGGCGATCACATAGAGCTCGTCGAACTGCCCGAGCACATTGGTCGCCGAATCGAGCCGCGCCGAATCGATGCAGGCGGCGATCCCCGCCAGCGCGCCCATTAGCGCAAAGACCATGATCGTGGTCTTCCTGATGTTGACGCCGGCGAGTTCGGCCGCTTCCGGGTTGCCGCCGGTGGCGTAGACATAGCGGCCGAACCGTGTCCGCCTCGCCAGGAAAGTCATGACGACGCCGGTCAGGAGCGCGATCAGCACTGGAATCGCGTATCCGGTGGAAATGACCAGTCCGCCTTCGGGGACGGGAATGGCGTTGGCCTCCGCATAGGCCGCCGCGACCCGCTCAGGCCAAGGGTAGGCGTTGACGACTGCAGTCGCGCCGAGAACGAGGAAACAGCCAACGGCGGCGATGACATATTCGGCCCACATCGGCCGTTGCGGAAAGCGAAACCGCGCGCGCCGCTGGCGGCCGGCGTATAAGCCGAGCACAAGGCCTGCGCAGCAGATTGCGGCCAGCGCCCAGCTGGCGGCGGCTCCGATCGAGCCATGCGGTCCGCCGCCCATCAGCGCAAAGCGCTCGTCGAGCGGAGCGATGGTCTGACCCGTCGTCACCCACCACGCGGCGCCGCGCCAGAACAGCTGGCCTCCGAGAGTGACGATGAAGGAGGGAATGCCGATGTATGCGACCAGCGAGCCTTGAAAGGCTCCGATTGCCGCGCCGACCGCCAAAGCAAGGATGACGGCGATGACCCAGATCGCCGGATTGTCGAGGCCAAGATAGACCGGCAGAAGGCGAACCTGGGCGACGCCAATGATCGTGGATGTGAAGCCCACGATCGAGCCGACCGAAAGGTCGATATGGCGCATGACGATGATGAGCACCATGCCCGTCGCCATGATCGCGATCGACGACGTCTGGACGGTCAGGTTCCAGAGATTGCGGGGGGTGAGGAACAAACCCGCTCCGCTCGCGATGAGCGTGTAGAGATGCAAGCCGACCCAGATCAGCGCCAGCGCGCCGATCATGCCGAGCATGCGGGTGTCGAGCTCGGTGGCCCTCAGGAACCGCCGAATAGCCGGCTCGGTTGGAGCCGCGCTGGTCGCGCTCGGCGCTGCAGAGGTCATAGGCCTCCCGATCTTGCGCCGCCGCCTCCGCGACGGATCTCAACAGACACGACCGCTCCGGATTTATGAACGGCGCCGCCTTCCGTTGTTTCACTCCGCGCTGGGCGGGGTCAACTCAGCCGCAGAACTTCACCGTGCCCGGCTTTGCCCCGGCGCAGACCTCCGCCTTGGTGATCCAGCCCTTGTCGACGATCACGTTGAGGTTGTCGCGGGTGATTGGGAGCGGGGTCAAAAGAACGCCGTTGACCTTGAGGCCCTTGGCGCCGCCGGTGAACGGCTTCACGTCGGGAATGTCAGCGAGCGTCTTGCCGCCGCCGAGCGCGACCGCCGCCTCTCCGGCCGTCTTGCCGAGATCACGCGCATCCTTCCAGATCGATACGGTCTGCGTACCGAGCGCGATGCGGTTGATCGCCGCGTGGTCGCCGTCCTGACCCGACACCGGAACCGAGCCCGCCATGCCTTGCGCCCCGAGCGCAGCCACGACGCCGCCCGCCATGCCGTCGTTCTCGGACAATACGGCGTCGACCTTGTTGTTGTTCTTGGTCAGGATCTGCTCCATTTCCTTCTGCGCATTGTCCGGCTTCCAGCCATCGGTGTACGACATGCCGACGTTCTTGATCTTGCCCGCGTCCATCGGGGGCTTTAGGATCTCCATCATGCCCGAAAACAGGAAGTCCGCATTGGGATCGCCCTTGTCGCCTTTGATGAAGGCGTAGGCGCCGGCGGGCTTCGCGGCCTGGATGGCCTTGGCCATCATGCGGCCTACGCCGAAATTGTCGAAGGTGATGTAGAGCACGTTCGGGCTCTCGATCAGGCGGTCATAGGCGATGACGGGAATGCCTTCGTCCGAAGCCTTCTTCACCGCCGGCAGGATCGCCTCCGAATCCGTGGCGAGGATGATGAGCACATTGGCGCCCTTGGAGATGAGGTCCTCGACATCTGTGAGCTGCTTGGTCGGCGACGCCTGAGCGTCGGCTGAAATGTATTGGGCGCCGCCGTGCGCCGCGAGCGCCTTCTTGATCGCCGCTTCGTCGGTTTTCCAGCGCTCTTCCTGGAAGTTCGACCACGAGACCCCGACTGTCAGGTCTTTCGGCATCGCCGCAAACGAGGCGCCGCTGACAGACGCCAGCAAAGCCGCCTCGATCGCTAAGGTTCTTAAGGATCTCATGAGTTCCTCCCGTATGATCCTTGAGACCCGGCGGCGACCAGACATGCGCGCCTCACCGACCGAAGCCTCGGGTCTTCGTCGGCTTTGCGACGGCTCTCCTCGTCTTGGCAATAGGAGATCAGTGGTAGTTTACAATGTCCGAGGTATTTCGGCTGCGACCGGGGTCACATCGTCGGAATACGGCGAGCAATAGCGCGCCGCATGTCAATTGATGCAGGGGGCAGCGGCGGTCGCCGCACATCCCCGCGGAGTGGCGGCATTCGCGTCGCCAATTGGCGACGCTCCAAATTCAGGCCTTGACGAGCCGCCGGTTCAGCTCGCCATCACCTCGTTCACTTGCATGATCGGTTCGATCTTCGTGTAGTTGGGAATGTCACCCAGGATCTCCGCGCCATGCTTGGCGAGCGCTTTTTGAAGGTCATCGGCCGAATTGAACTTGAGATAGGCGATGGCGACGTAGGGCGCTTTATCGCCAGCCGGGTCCGAAACTCCCTTATCGAACTCACAGCTCACCATCCCTTCCGGCTTTAGCCGGGAGACGACGAGCTTGTGATGATTCCCGAAATAATAATCATAGTTGAAGGCTTCGCCGTCCTTCGCCGGATAGAGAACCGTCAGTCGATGCATCGTTTCCTCGTCAATGTTAAATCATCGGGCGGGAGACGATCGTTCTTCGCCGCCAGCCCTTCGTCATAGCCCGCAACGCATCGCGAACGCCATTCATTGCTTTGCGCAGACGATAACCGCCTTCGCGCCGCCGTCGCAGCTTGCGCCCGTCGTTCCGTCGATGCGCACGACGGCTCCGCCCGCGCAATAGGCGCTGGCCATGATCTCCTCTGCGCCGCATGACGCCTGGCCGAAGTCGCTGACCACTCTGAAGCCCGCCCCGGCGCCGGCCGGCCCTTGCGGTCCCGCCAGTCCCGCGTGGCCTTGAGGGCCAGGCGGCCCCATCTGCCCTTGGGCTCCCGTCGCGCCAGGGAGGCCGGGGGGCCCTGCCGGTCCGATACCCCCCGCGGGTCCCTGTGGACCGATCTCGCCTGCTATTCCAGCGTCGCCCTTGGGCCCCGTCGGTCCAACTGGCCCAGGCGGTCCGATCGCTCCAGCCTCGCCCTTGGGACCAGCCGCGCCCGCAACGCCAGCCGCGCCCTTCGGGCCGTTCGGTCCGGCTGGCCCGACCTCTCCCTTTGGTCCGGCCTCGCCGGCTTCGCCTTTCGGACCCGGTGGTCCCGCTGGCCCGGCTGGCCCGACCTCTCCCTTTGGCCCGGCCTCGCCGGTCCCGCCTTTCGGCCCGGGCGGTCCTGCCGGTCCCGCAGGCCCGGCTGCCCCGACCTCTCCCTTGGGGCCCTCCGCCCCGATCCCGCCCTTGGGGCCGGGCGGTCCGGCCGGTCCGACAGCTCCGACCGCGCCGGTTTCTCCCTTCGGTCCCGCCAGGCCAACCTCGCCCTTGGGGCCGGGAGGCCCCATAGGCCCGCGCGGGCCGACTGCGCCCGCCGTTCCGGTTTCTCCCTTTGGTCCGCCCGGTCCAGCCGGCCCCGCAGGTCCCGTCGCGCCAGAATCGCCCTTAGGCCCTTGCGGGCCAGCCAGACCCTCGAGCCCTGGTTCGCCTTTCGCTCCTTGCAATCCAGGTGGCCCGGCCGCGCCGACATCGCCCTTCGGCCCTGGGGGCCCATCGGGGCCAAGTGGGCCGGGAGGCCCTGGGGGTCCGGCGAGCCCGGTTTCGCCTTTCGCGCCGGGCGGGCCGTCAGCCCCTGTGTCGCCCTTCGGCCCCTGGGGTCCGATGGCGCCGACGGCGCCTGGCTCGCCCTTCGGCCCGGCAGGGCCGGCAGGACCCTGCTGGCCCTGAGGCCCAGCCGAGCCTTGCTCGCCCCTGTCGCCCTTGGAGCACGCCGAAACCGCGAGCAGCGCCGCAAGAGCGACGCCGGCGACGAGTGAGCGCATTCGGTTCTCCCCAACGGGGCGCCCTTCAGCCTGTTGAGAAGCCTTGGCGCGGGTTCTAATCGGCATGTGTAGACGAGACATGCGGCGTTGCGCCAGAGCCAAGGCCTTCCATTCTGCTATGGAACAACGCAGCCATTGCTCGACGCTCGACGGAGCGACGGTCACCACTCCTCCGCGCCGCGACCAAGGCCAGTCGAGAAGGGCAACACCAAGCTTCGCCTCGACCCAAGTTTTGACGCGCTCGACCGGCAGTTTGATAAGCAGGTGCGCATGCGAAGGCGATGCGAGATCTTGCCGTCCACCCTCGGCGCGTTGGACCCGAACCTGCCGCGGTGTGGAGCAGGAGATCCACACCGTAATCCTGCGCCAAAGTTCAGTAGAGCTCCTTCCTGAGAGTTCTTCGATCGGTCATCAAGCAAGCCCCTGGAGGCCTGCGCCGGCTCGCGCCATCCAAGCGCCTCAATCATGGGGCGGAACGCGCGCAACGCAATTGAGGTCAAATATGCATCATCGCAGCCGTCGCTTCTTCGTTGCCGCCCTCGCGGCCACGATGGCGCCTCTTCGGGCGCGCGCTACGACCTCGGCCGAAGAACGCTTGAACCTTGCCAATAAGCGACTCACCGAGATCGAAGCGCGTGAGGGCGGAAGGCTCGGGGTCTTTGTGCGCGACACGCATAGCGGGGCAACGATCGAGCATCGCGCGGACGAACGGTTCCCGATGTGCAGCACGTTCAAGCTTCTGACCGCAGCCGCGGCGCTGAAGCGCGTGGACGATGGCGCCGAGCGCCTCGATCGAACAATTAGCTACGGGCAGAGCGACCTGCTCGACTACGCGCCAATCACCAAGGCGCATGTCGCCGAGGGCGGCATGACGCTTGGCGATCTCTGCGCTGCGGCGATCGATTGGAGCGATAATACAGCCGCGAACCTGGTCCTGCAGGCGATTGGCGGGCCGCCAGGCTTTACGCAATTCGCGCGTTCGCTTGGCGATAAGGTGACACGGCTCGACCGCACTGAGCCAACGCTCAACGAAGCAACGCCGGGAGACCCACGCGACACGACAAGTCCGGCCGCGATGGCCAAGGACATGCAAAAGGTGCTGTTGGGCGATGCGCTGTCGGAAGGCTCTCGCCGCCAGCTTCAGACGTGGCTGATCCACGACAAGGTCGGCGACAAAAGGCTGCGCGCCGGGCTGCCCAGTTCATGGCGGATCGGCGACAAGACGGGCAGCGGCGAGCGCGGATCGACAAACACGATCGCGATCATCTGGCCGCCCGAACGCGCGCCTCTTATCGCTACGGTTTACTACACCGAGTCGTCAGCGCCGATGGATGCGCGCAACGCAATCCATAAGGAGATCGGCGGCTTGATCGCGGAGACGTTCTGATAGCGACCCCGCCTGAGTGGTTATAGGGCCGACCGCGCGACTTGAGGCCATCGGGAACGGCGGAGGCCGAGCCAGCCGAGGCCAACGAAGCCAGTCAGGATCGTGACCCAGGTCGTCGGCTCCGGCACGGGAGTGCCAAGCGTGCCGTCAGTGTTGCCGGCGGCGTCGACATAGAATCCGACCACATCACCCGCGTCATTAATTCCGTTGAGCGTCGTCGAGGTGCTTTCCGGCGGATCCAGCATGGTGAACGTGTCCGTCAGGCTGTCGAAAAGGATGCCGTGCTGCATGCCGCCGATCACGGCGAATCCGTCCGCTATCCCCTTGTCATTCAGTCCCAGCAGCTGGGTCTCGATCGAGCCGACCGGATCGACTGTGCTAAACATGCCGCCGTTGTCGATGAAGCCGTGGGTAACGCCACTGGAATCCGTAAAGAACCCGGCGATCTCGCCCGAATTGTTGATCGCCGCCGTAACCGTGCTCACCGCACCCGGAACGAGGATGTCGGGCGAGAAGGTGTTCGTCGGTATGTCATAAGTGTAGCCATGGCTGTTCCCATGCCGGTCGTTATAGAAGCCGACAGCGAGATCGCTGTTGTTCACGCCGATCAACTGATTTTCAGTGATCACGCCCGGGTCGCATGCGCCGGAGACACTGCAGTCGGGTGTCTTGGGGTTGTTGACCATGGTGAATGCCCCGGCCTTCTCGTAGAAGCCGAACTGGAAATCGACGGGCACCCCATTGTTAGTTGGGTACGTGTACCCTGTGAACGTCGTGCCATTTCCGTTTACCGCCGTCATTTGGGTTTGCGGGAATGCAGGAAAGTTGCTGGGGGTGAACGTCTTGCTGGGCAACGTGAGCACGAATCCCGTGTTGGGGTCTCCGGCTTGGCCGCTGCCGTAGAATCCAGGGATCGTGTCGCCGTCGCTGGTGATGCCCATCAGGTTGGTGAAGGTTAAACCGCCAGCTCCGGGCGGGGGCGGGAAGTCGGCGGGATCATTGATCGTTTTGAAACTGTAGCCCGCCGCCTGTGCGCCCGTAGGCGCGAGCGCTGCTCCGCACGCTGCAAGGGCCGCAGCGGTTATCGCGGCCCCGCGCGGACGCGCAACGGCCAACTTCAGAAAATTGCTTGATTTCATGGTCGCCTCCGGTCGGACTGGATGGCGCACGCGTTTCCGCATGTCGCGCATTTCCCGCCAGCCCGCCGTCGCGCGTTGCCTAAACACTCGGTGAGGACAATTTATTCGGCCGCGGCGATGATCGGCTGTGAGGTTGCCAGCGCTACCCGTGGCCCAAGCGTACGATCCCGCGATTAAGCAACGTGAGCGGGTCGGCCCGGCAGATCGTGGCTGCTGACGCTAGGGTTTGCATGCGGCCGGCGCGGTCGACTCTGCGCAAACAAAAAAAGGGCCGGCGCGAGGCCGGCCCCCATTTTCATGATGCCTTGCGAGGATCAGCTGCCGCCGCCGATGCAGGTGTCGGCGTTCTTCGGCGTGCAGACGTCAAGGCCAGTGTAGGTTGGATCAGCGGGGGGCGCCTTGCCATCCTTGATGTCTTTGAGGAAATACATCGCCTTATAACCCATCTCGAACGGACGCTGGCCGACCTGGCCGGCCGACAGACCCTTTTTCATCAATTCGATCTGGACGGGCAGCGTGTCGGCGACAACGAGGGCGAGCGCGCCCGAGGCGATCTTGTCCTTGTACTTCGTGGCCGTCTTTTCGTAAGCGTCCGGCAGGAACTGCGGGAAGCCGCCTGTCGGCGTAAAGGCGTCGAGGTCCGGATACTTGTTGAGGATGTCCTCCATCTGCTGGTTGGCGACCGTAAAGTCGTCATTTGTGTAAAGCGGACAGCCGTCGGCTTCCTTCCAGCCGTTCTGGCCGGTCAAGCGCGTTCCGGGTGATTCCGAGCTCTTCTCGCCAGAGAGCGTGTCGCGGATACCCTGCATGCGCTCGTTGTGGTTCGACGCGGCCGCGCCGCCGGACTGGATGCAGATCGTGCCGCCCTTGGGCTTGATCGCCATGACGAGCTTGGCGATGTTGACGCCGATGTCATAGTTATGCGTGCCGACATAGGCGAGGCGCAGCGCCTTGTCCTTTGGCAACAAGTCCGAGTCCCAGGTTAGAACCGGGATCTTCGCGGCGGCCGCGCCCTGCAGCGCGTTGGCCATGGCTGGCGCGTTGGCCGGAGAGACGGCGATGCCGTCGACTTTCTTGGTGATGAGGTCGGCTACGATCTGCGCTTCCTCGTCGCCGCCGCCGTGCTCGCCAGGGCCGATATAGAGGCACTTTACCGCGCCCTTGAGTTCGGCCTCCGCTTTCTTGCACCCGGCCAGCGCCTGATCGAAGAACGGGTTGTTGGTGTTCTTCGGCACGAGCGCGAATGTATACGGGTCGGCGGCTCGCGCCGACGCCGAAATCGCGAGCAACGCCCCAGCGGCGACAGCACCGGTCAACATAAGCTTCAACATCATTTTCCTCCCAGTTGAACATGGCCCTGCAGGCCAGTTAGACGCGACCCCACAACGGGATCAATCGCGTTTCGCTCCTCGAAGCTTCCCGAGGTAAACTGCTCCAATCAAGAACAAACCGACGAACGTGCCCTGCCAATTTAAATCGACGCCCGCCATCAGCAGCGAATTGCGGATCGTAAAGATGAGCGCGGCGCCGATGAACGCGCCATAGGCGCTGGCCTCGCCGCCCATCAGATTTGCACCACCGATCACCGCGGCGGAGATGGCGAGGAGTTCGTAGGTGGCGCCAAGGGCGTTGATCGCGGAGCCCGCCCAGCCGACCGAGAGAATCGCGGCGAAAGCCGCCGTCAGGCCGGAGAACACATAGACTTGCACCTTGATGAGGTTGACTGGGACGCCGGTGAGCAGCGCCGCCTGCTCGTTTCCGCCGATCGCCAGCACGTGGCGACCCCAGCTCGTCATCTTGTAGACCAGTCCAACAATGAACGTCAGTACGATGAGGAAGAGGAGCGGGTAACTCAGTTCGAAATGCGGCGTGATGTGCCACGCGCCGCTGCCGAGCGCTTTGAACGCCGGGCCGCCGGGACCAAATTTGTAAAGCATGCGGTTGCCTGAGAGCACCACAGCGACGGACCGCGCGATAGCCAGCATTCCGAGAGTTGTGACGAAGGGCGACAGGCCGAGATAGGCGATGATGATTCCGTTGATGAGCCCGGCGACGCCTCCCGCGAGCAGGCCGAGAACAACGGCTACCCAGGCCGGGTAGCCAGCTTCGAGCGCGAGGCCGCATGAGACGGCGGTCAGACCCATGATCGAGCCGACTGAGAGATCGATGCCGCCGGTCGCAATCACCGCGGTCATGCCGAGCGCCATGATGCCGATGAAGGAAAAATTGCGCGTGGTGTTGTAGAAATTGTCGGGAGTGGCGAAAGACGCCGGCTGCAGCCAACTCATCACAAGGCAAATGATGACTAGAGCGACCGTCACCCAGAACGCTTGCGATCCGGTGAAGCGCTGCCAGAAATTGTGTTGCTGGATGTCCAGCACGGATTTAATCGAGACATTCGCGTGCGGCGCTTCGCTTGCCATGGGAAGCCTCCTCAAGCCGCGTGGATTGCGCCGGTGATCAAGCCGGTCACTTCTTCGGGACTCGTGGCGCGAATCGCCTTGTCGGCGACCTTGTTGCCGCGCCGCATCACCATGACCCGGTCGCAAACGGCGAATACGTCCGGCATACGATGACTGATGAGGATGATCGCCATGCCGGCGTCCTTCAATCGGCGTATCAGATCCAGCACCTCGGCCACCTGTCGTACCGAGATCGCGGCGGTCGGCTCGTCCATCAAGACCAGCCGCGCCTTCGAAAGCCGAGTGCGGGCGATGGCGACAGCCTGGCGCTGCCCGCCGGACATCTGGCGCACGAGGTCACGGGGCCTGGTCTCGGACTTGAGCTCGCCGAACAGCTCGCCGGCGCGCTTCGCCATCGCTTTGTGATCGAGCCAGCGGAACGGGCCCGCCCCGCGCTTGATTTCGCGCCCTAGGAACACATTGGCGGCCGCGGACAGGTTGTTGCAGAGCGCCAGATCCTGGTAGACGACCTCGACCCCTTTTTCCCGCGCCTCGACGGGCTTGTGAAAGTGGACCGTCTCGCCGTTGAGGCGAATCTCGCCATGGGTGGGGGGAAAGTTGCCAGCGATGACCTTGACCAGGGTCGACTTGCCGGCGCCGTTGTCGCCCATCAGGCCCAACACTTCGCCTTCGTCGAGGGCCATGTCGACTTCGTTCAGCGCATGAATCGCGCCGAAATGCTTCGACACTGCGCTCAGTTCAAGAATCGGCAAGCCCTGCTCCCTTCCCTCGCGCACCCGACCTTTTTATCCGCCGCGCGTGCGACGCTCGTCGGCTGATCGTTCTGACATGCCAGCTATTATTGAGTTTATCGCGGCGCGCAAGCGAAAAAGGCGCTCTCTGAGCGCCGCTTATGCCGCCTTCGCGGTCAGTTTTGCCGCTATGGGGCCGGCGCCTCTTCGACCCGATGGCGCAGCCAGACCATGCCTCCTTCCAGAGTCTCGCAGCCGATCAATCGGAGCGACTGCCCGGCGCCGGGCCGTTCGCCGTTTGCGCCATGATAGTCGACGATTGTCTCCCTTCCGGCCAGGCCATCGACCGCTGGGAAAATCAGAGTGCTAAACTCGTCGATCAGGCGATGCTTGAAAAACGCGCCATTGATCCTGCCGCCGCCCTCAAGCAGCAGTTTCTTGACGCCGAAGACATCGGCAAGCTGCGCCATCGCGCCGGGGAGGTCCTCGCCCTGCGGGCCAGCGAAAATGTAGGACGCGCCATCCTCGCGGAGTTCAGCGAGATAAGCGTCAGAGACCTGCTCGCCCAGCACCGCGACGACGTGATCGCCACCGACATTGTCCTGGCCGTAATGGACGCGCCCGGAGGGATCGATGGCGATGGCTAGGCTCCTGCCGTTCCTTTTTCCAAGATGAGGCTCGCGCGCTAAAGGCGAAAGGGCGGCGACGGACCGTTCTTGCCCCTTGGCCATTTCCGCCATGGTTTTCCGGCCGACGATCCAGCCCTCCGCCTCGAAACGGTCGTGAATGGCTTCGTAGTGCCGGCGCAAGGCGTCGATCGACACGCCGGCCGCGGGCCGGGTGAAACGGCTCGGATGGAGGCCGCCGTCGAGGGAGGTTCCCATATGGCAGATGATGGTGGGACGCATCGAGAAGTGACTCTACGATTACGCAGGTGTGGTCAAACTAGAGGACGCACTCCCGGCGGTCGCTCGCCTTGATCTCCGCATAGATCGCGTCAGGAGCGATATCGAGGCCGTTGGGTCAGCAAACAGCGCTAAGTGCAACGAAAACGCGGTTAAAGGCTTCGGAATCAGCCAAGGCCGCAAAGACACCAGCGTTCGGGGAGGCAACAAGCCCTGACATGTCCACGACCACTTCCAGGCCGTCAAGGAAGCGGACGCGTAGTCGATAGGCTTGCAATGCTTCGACTCATCACGCGCCAAGGCATCGCGGGCCTAACGACAGGCGGTACGGCAGCGGAGGAATTCTTGTTCGGCGACTGGTTGCGATCGCATAGGTCCCAATCTCCATAAGTTCGGCACGGTGCTCTAGCGCCCACTCAAGCATAAGACCCATTGCTCGGCGTGGTAAGCCGCCGTCTATGACTTCCAAGGTTCGAATGTCGACTAGCGCTTCGTACTCGCATACAGCGCATGAAAGTGCGGGGGCGCATGGTCGCTCCCGACTGGTTTCGCCGCCGAGATGGTTGTCGCCATGCCGCTTGCGAAGGTCCGAATTGTTGATTGGGTCATCTCGACAGCCCCGACACTCAGGAATTGGTCGCCGTAATACTATACTAGTGGCTAAAGTCTATACGGATCGCGACCTGGAACAGACCGCGCTACGTTACTGGCGTTTGAGCGGCGGAAGCGCTAGAATTTGCACGCGCCCGGGCTGAGATGGGGCTCATTTTTATCGGGAACGCCATGAAAATTTACGCAAGAATGGCCATTGCCGCGGGCGCCTTTCTCGCGGTGTGCGCGGGCGAGGCGGCTAACGCCGCAACGACGATCGATACGGATTTCAGCACCACCGACAACGGCGGCGTCGCGCCGAACAAAGTCGACGTCGCGTCGGCGACTTCGATCGGCTTTGACCTTCTACCCATCACCAACATCGTGAGTGACAACACCGGAATTATGCTGAACGACACGCTTCCAGTGCTGATCAATCCGGTCCCCGTCGGGGTCGGGCGGTCCCTGATCTTGATCTGGAAAACACCGAAGGGCCTATTTAGCGATGCGCTCACCGAGACCAAGTTGACCGGGGTTCAGAACACGTCGCTGACCATGATCGCCACAGGCGATATCTCTGGACCCGCGGGTTTTGATCCGGCCGCATCGGAAGTGACGATTCTCTTCGGGCAGAGAGACAGCGATTACTCGATGAGTGTCACTGTAACTACCGACTTCACGGGTGCTGCGGTTCCGGAACCATCGACATGGGCCTTGGCGCTCGCCGGCTTCGCTGGACTGGCTGCAATAGGTTGGCGACGGGGCGGCCGGGCGCGTCGTCTGGCCTGCTAGACACGCGGAAAAGGCAGATGGGCCGCCCGAGTTCGTTTTACCGCCACATCGCCCGCATGCGCGCCTGAAGATCGACGCGCGGGCCATCGGTCGACGCGCGCGGCGGCACGGGCTCAGCCTCGGGCCAAGTCTGTCGGTCGAAGTGCTTGAAGAGCGGCGGCGGAATGAAGCGGGTTCGGCTGCATAGACGCTGCGGTCACCGTTCCTCGGCTGCCCGTGGACATAGAAGCGCTGCGGCACGACGAGCGAAAGCTCGTCTTTCGCTCGCGTCATCGCGACATAAAGCAGACGGCGCTCCTCCTCGATCTCCTCCGACGAGCCGGTGGCGAGGTCGGAGGGAATGCAGCCGTCGACGCAGTTCAGGACGAATACCGACCGCCATTCCTGCCCCTTGGCCGAATGGATAGTCGAAAGGATGAGAAAGTCCTCGTCCCTCAGCGGCGGTCCGGCTTCGTCGCTGGTTGCGTCAGGCGGATCAAGCGCAAGCTCGCTCAAGAATTGTTCGCGCGATGGGAACGAGGCGGCGATGCGCTCGAGCGCCTCGAGATCGCCCATTCGCACGCGCGCGTCGTCGTAGCGGGCTCCATGAGCGGGCATGAGCCACGCGACCGCGTCGGCGATCTCCGCCGGCCACGGCGCCAGCGCGCGACGCAAGCCTTCGCATGAGGTCGGCGAAAGCGGGAAAGCCGTCCCGCGCTCGGGCAGGCGTCGACAGCGCCGCCATCGTCGCAAAGCCATCGTCGGCCGCCGCCGCGGCGACGATCGTCTCGGCAACCTTGGGTCCGACGCCGAGCAGAAGCTGGGCGACCCGAAAGCCCGCCACTCGATCGCGCGGGTTTTCGGCAAAGCGCATGAGCGCCACCGCATCCTTGACATGCGCAGCGTCGAGAAACTTGAGGCCCCCATATTTGACGAACGGCACGTTGCGGCGGGTGAGCTCGAGCTCGAGCGCGGCGCTGTGGTGGGAGGCGCGAAACAGCACCGCCTGCGCCTTGAGCGCCGCTCCTGCCTCACGATTGCCGAGAACGCGAGTCGTCACGAAGCGCGCTTGATCGGCGTCGTCCACCACCGTCACCAGCGCGGGAAGGGGCCCATGAGGCCGGTCAGTGCGAAGCGTCTTGGCGAAGCGCTCGGGCGCAAGGGCGATGACCGCGTTCGCGGCGGCGAGGACGGCGCCGCTCGAACGGTAGTTGCGCTCGAGCGTCACCACATGCGCCGGGGGATCGAAGGCGCGGGGGAAGTCGAGAATGTTGCGCACCGTTGCGGCGCGGAAGGAGTAGATCGCCTGCGCGTCATCGCCGACAACGGTCAGGCCGCGCCCATATGGCCTAAGCGCCAGCACGATTTCGCCCTGCAGAGCATTGGTGTCTTGGTATTCGTCGACCAGCAGATGATCGAAGCGGCGCGCGATCTCCGCGGCGATCGCCGGCTCGGTCAGCATCTGAGCGAAATAAAGCAGAAGGTCGTCATAATCGAGCACGCTCTGTCGCTGCTTCATCTCGACGTAGGAAGCGAAGAGCGTACGAAGCGCGTCCTCATGCCCTGCGACCCATGGGAACCACCTGCCGAGGGTCGCCTTGAGCTCACCGCGCGCGTTGACCACGCGCGAATAGATCGCAAGGCACGTGGCCTTGGTCGGAAACCGCTCCTTAGAGTTGCCGAGGCCAGCCTCGTGCCGCGCCCAGTTCATGAGATCAGCCGAATCCTCGCGGTCGTGGATGGTGAATTGCGGATCGAGGCCAAGTCGGATCGCATATTCGCGCAAGAGCCGCGCGCCGAGGCCATGGAACGTTCCAGCATAGGCTGGCGTCGCCGCGGCGGCGGCTTCAGGCGCGAGACGGCGGGCGAGCAGGCGTTCGACGCGCCGACCAAGCTCAGCCGCCGCGCGGCGTGAAAAAGTCGCGAGCATGATGCGCTTGGGATCGGCGCCCGCCAGGATGAGCGCAGCCACCCGATGCGCGAGCATCGCCGTCTTCCCCGAGCCGGCGCCCGCGATCACGAGCAGAGGCCCGGAGCCCTGCGGGTCGCCGATCCCATGCTCAACCGCGAGCTGCTGCTCGGGATTGAGATCGACGGCCGGGCTCGAGCGAATCAGGGCGAGCGACATGGCGCGACGCAATCATGTTTCGCGCTTTGTTCGCAAGGCGCCCGGTTCGACGATCGCGCCGCGCGTCTGGGCGACTTCGTCGCTCAGCTGGCTCAGTTAACCGAAGCCAACGGCGGCAATACTCGCGTGTCGCCATCGCTGTGCACGGCGTAGAGCAGGCCGAGCGGGTTTCCATGCTTCTCGAGAAATTCCTTGCGCAATGCCAGAAACGCCTCACCAAGCGACTCGCCCCCGAGGAAAAGAGCGAAGAAGCGCTTCGCCCAGTCGGCGGCGAACAAGGCCGGCATCTTGCACTCCGTTCCGATGACGCCTCGAGCTCCTTTCGCCATGAAATAGGGGACGAATCCGTCATAAAATGCAGGAGACATTTCCGCCGATTCGCATGCGTTGATGAACACCAGGGGATTACCGCGAAGTTGCGCCGTAGTTGGCGCATCGAGGTTGAGGTCGCCAAGCGTCACCCGGTCGTCGGTGAGCACAAGGCAGGCGGAGTCAGGGCCCGCTGGGGACGCCAAGTCGGCGGATTTCGCATGGCAATAGAAGTAGAAGATTTGGTCATCTGTGTTTCCCGAGGCCAACGCCTTTACCAGTTCGGCCTTGGTCGTGCGGGGGACGACTTGGACATTGCCGAATCCGTGGGCCCCGCCCCAATAGCTTTCCTGTTGTGCGACGAGGTCGAGGCCCATTTGACCGTCGATGCCGCGATTTACGTTCACGCTGACGGCAAGCTTGGGCCGATCGGTTGGGATTTCGGAGGCTGAAACGGTGAGCGTGTTCTGCAACGGGATCATCTCGATCACGTGGCTCATGCCAAGGAAATAGCGCCAGTCCAGCTTCGCGCCGGCGCTCGCGTCCCCCATATAAAGCATGCCCCAGGGAATGGGCGCGCTATCCGCCAGAATCTGCAATTTAAGCTTTGGCGTCTCGGTCGCCATTCGTCGCAAAAACTCGCCGACCTTGTTGGCGTCCGCCGCCGCCAACGGACTCCAGAACAACTTTCTGAACAAGGCGGCGCCGGCGCGCGCCAACGTCGTGAGCGCGAAGTCGCGACCGGCTTCTGGAATGTCGGCGCCAGTTTGAAAAGCGTATTTTCCGGCGGGATCACGCCACATGACAACTTTCAGGAGCTCGTCGCGCGCGACGTCAACCGCCTTGGCTAGATCGGCAGGCAGAATTGGCAAGCGAGCGCGCCCCATCACCGCCCCCCAGACGGTGCAATCATACCCCCCGACGGACGGCGCAATCGACAACCCGAGGTCTCTGCGCTGTACTATTGAGACTGCGGCAAGCGGACGCCCCAGAGCCGCCACCTCGACCT
>CAWIKX010000002.1:0-75000 GCA_963836695.1 uncultured Alphaproteobacteria bacterium | reverse complement strand
ATCCCGTCGAACGGCGCTAATGTCGGATCTCGACTTCGCGACTTCTCCCACCCACGCGTCGTATTGTCTGATCGCCGCTGAAACGTCGCCCTGCCACCCGTGAACTCATGACGAATATGTCGGTTACCGCGGGCGTGCTTGCGAGGCGACGCAATATCGTCTCGCTAAGAAGGCTTCCGTCTAATTCCTGGCGCTCTTTGCCGTGCTCATCGAATACGCAGAGATAATACTTAACAGTGCCGCCGTCTGGATTTCTTATCGGCATCTCGCCCTCCAAATAAGCTCAAACAATTTCCGGCAAGTCGGAGAAGAATTGTCCCCGCGCGGAAACGAGAACCAAATATTTACAGCAATGACCAATCGCGCCTAGATACGTCGTCAGCTTAGTACGCCTTCCCCTCGCCAGTAAATCGGGGTCGTTGGCTCAGGGGGAAAACCCGATACGGAACTGGCTCGCCCGTTGACCGCCGTCGCTTGGGAGCCGGCGAGCAGACGAGGCGTCCTCCGTTGGCTCGCGGTCACATTGCCGTGCTAGCTCTATTCGGGAGGCGGCGGCATGCCGGGAGCGGAATCGCACTACGTCAATCGCGCCGCCTGGCTGCGGGCGGCGGTGCTCGGCGCCAACGATGGCATCATTTCGACCGCGAGCCTCATTATGGGCGTGGCGGCGGCCACGGGCTCGCGGGCGGAGATCCTGACCGCCGCGGTCGCGGGCTGGGCGGCGGGCGCCATGTCAATGGCGGCCGGTGAATACGTCTCCGTCGGCTCGCAAGTCGACTCCGAGACCGCTGATCTGGCGCGCGAGCGGCGAGCGCTCCGCGATCGACCTGCCGAGGAGAAGGACGAGCTCGCCCACATCTACGAAGAGCGAGGTTTGAAGCGGACGCTGGCAGAGCAGGTCGCAAGTCAACTCATGGCCAAGGACGCGCTGGACGCCCATGCACGCGACGAACTCGGCATCAGCGAGTACGCGCAACCCAAACCGATCCAAGCCGCCTTCACATCGGCTCTCGCGTTCTCCGTCGGCGCCGCGGCGCCGACGTTGGCGGCGTTTCTCGCGCCGCAAGGCGCCGCCGCTAAACTCGTGCCTGTCGCCGCCTTGGTTTTTCTGGTCGCGCTCGGAGCGCTCGGCGCCTGGGCGGGCGGCGCGCCCGTCGTAAAGCCGGCGCTGAGAGTCGGCTTCTGGGGCGCGCTGGCTATGGCGGTGACGGCCGGCATCGGCGCCTTGATCGGCAAGGTGGTCTAGCTTGCCGAAGCGAGCGCGAAGTCAGCCCGCCTTCCGCGTCTGATGCGGAAACAGATGCCGCTTGGCCTCGTCGTCGAACTCCTGTTTGAAGGAATGCTTTTCCTTCAACTTGTTGACGCGAGCCACGGCGGGGCGCTCGTTGATCTCGTCGACCAGCCGTTTGACGTTGGCCATCTTCGACCACGTCTCACCGCCTAACAGGAACGGAGCAGCCGAACTCCACCCCCAAACCGACATGTCCACAATGGAATAGGTGTCGCCGAGCATGTATTTCCGCCCGGCCAACCGGTCATCGAGGATCTTCCAGTGCCGGTGCGTTTCGAAATTGTAGCGATTGATCGCGTATTCGATCTTTTCGGGAGCGGCGGCGTTGAAGTGGAAGGCCTGCCCGGAATATGGACCAACCCCGCTTGAAACGAAAAAGAGCCATGACAGGAGTTCGCCCCGCGCTTTAGGCGTATTCTCGGGAAGGAAGCGCTTTGTCTTCTCGGCGAGATAAAGCAGGATTGCGCTCGAATTGAAGATGGTCGCCTCACCGTCCACGATCGCCGGGGTCTTGGAGTTCGGATTGATGGCGCGGTAGCTTGGCGAGTGTTGCTCGCCCTTGCGGGTGTCGACCGGAACGAGTTCGTATTCGAGACCGCTTTCTTCGAGGAATAAAGCGACCTTCGCCGGGTTTGGCGACGGGTGATAGTAGAACTTGATCATGCCGATGCTCCCTACCATGCGGCCACGCCGCGAATAGCCGGCCATTAGCGTAACCTTGCCAGTTACGCAATGTCACTTGGCGTCAACGGACCCGCGAGACGACTGGGCTTTCGCGCTCTGCGTTTCATTGCCTCGCGTCAGCACGGCGCCGGCGATGTCGGCGATCGTTGTGCGCGAAAGCTCACCCTCCAGAGCTTGAACCGCGGGCGCGGTCGCCTCGCGCAGAACAGGGAGGATATGCGCGCCGACCGGACAGGATGGGCTCGGAGGCGATCGGTGTTCGGTGAAGAGCTCGCCGCTCTCCAACGCAGCAAAGACATCGCGCAACGTGATGTCGCTCGCCGGCCGCGCCAGTTCGAAACCGCCCCCTGGGCCGAGCCGAGCGCGGATCAATCCCGCGCTTGTCATCAGCGAGAAGAGGCGGCGAACCACGACCGGGTTGGTGTTGGCGCTGTCGGCCACGTCCTCCGAACGCAGGACCTTGCCCGGATTAGCGGCAAGCGCCGTCAGCAAGTGCACGCCCACGGCAAATCGGGTGCTCGTTCCCATACCTAACTCTTCGCATGGCGCGCGCCGGTCGTGCAAAGACCACGGCCCAGAGTCGGCATGCACAACGTTGATAGACCCATCCGGCGAACGCTACTTCGGGCAGGGCGGCAGACCAGGCCTCCCACACGCTTTCGGTTGCGCAACAGGCGGTTGGATTCGAACCGCGGGCGGCGGCTGACGAAGCGCAGGCGCAGCCGCGGCTGGCGGTGGGGGCGCACGAACTGCCGGCGGCGCTGTGCGCGGCGTCATCGGCAGAGCGGGCGGCGCGGGGGGATGAACCGCTGGGGGCGCGAGATGAGGCGCAACAGCCGCGGGCGCCGTAGGAACCCGCATTGCCGCAGGAGCGGCACGAGGCACAGACGGCGCTAGAGCTGCGGGCGCAGGAGCGTGCGCCGCCGCCGGCGGAGCCAAAGCGTGCGGGGCAGCGGCTGGCGGTTGTGCTGCGACATTCGGCTTCGGGGCTTGGACAGGAGGCGCAGCCGCTTTGATTGCTGCCGGCGAAGGCGCCGCGGCTGGCCCCGGCTTGATGCTCTCAGCAGTGGGCAGAGGTTTGCCGCCAGGCACAGCCGGGACCGGTGGCGCAACGACGGCCGAGGGCGGCGCTACAAGAGTTGGCAATGGCTTTCCGCCTGGAACGGCTGGAAGGGGTTTGCCGCCGGGAGCAAGGGGCGCGACCGCCGTCGCGGGCCCGACTGGAGTTGGCAGAGGCTTGCCGCCCGGAGCAGCGTGAACGGCTGGCGGATTGGCCCCGGCCGGCGCCGCAGCGCCTGGAAGCGGCTTTACTGCTTGAGCCGGGAGCGCCGCTGCGGGGGGAACCGGGAGCGGCTTGAGCGCCTTACCCGGCGCGGGGGGCGCGACTGGATTTGCTTGCAGACTGGGCGCTGGCGGCGCGCCGGGAGGTGTGCGCGGGGCCGTTGCGCCTACCGGGTTTGCCGGCGCCCCAGGCGCCTGGGGCGGTGACCCGCCCGGTTGACCGCGCCGCCCGCCAATCGGACGAAGAGGCTTGACCACCGCCGCGGCGGTGGCGGCAGGACCGGCGGCTGCGGCTGGCGCCGGAGGGGCCACAGGTTTGATGTTTGCAGGCAGCGGCGGCGGCGCGGGCGGCGGTTGCCGGAAACGTGGTTCTCCACGCGGCGCGATTCCATTTCGATGGGAGAGCCCCTGGTAGGCGACGGCGCCAACCGCGATGGGAAGAGCGACGCCCAACACTGGAAGCAAGCCGACCTCGGGGGGCGGCGGAGGCGGAGGCAGATCGCGCCAGTCGTCGTCTTCGACGTAGACATATTGCACGGGCGGCGGCGGCGGAGGCGGGCCGAAATCATCAAAAGCATAGATCGGCTGGTCTTCATAGAAACGTTCATCGGGAGGCGGAGGAGGAAGGTCGGCGTAGGTTTCGGCGCGAAAATTCGCCGGCGGTTGGAACTCGGCCGATAGCATCGACAGCCGGCGCTGTGCGTCGGGAACGTGGGGGCCTTTGGGATAGGTCCTCAAATAGGTCCAATAGGCTCGCGGCGTGTCGGTTCTCACCGTATGGCGCCAGTACGAAGCTTCGCGCCGCACCGCGAGAATGGCTCGCACCCGTCTGGCCTGATCGGAGTTCGGGTAGGCTTTAAGGAACTCGCGATAGCCCGTGAGAGTGTCGCGCTCGATCGCGGCGGCGTATGCGTCCTCGCCGGAAAAGCTGGAAATGGGCTTTCGCTCTGTCTCAGCTAGCGGAGGCGCAGCGGGAGGCGCATCGGCCGCGCGCTCGAAGACGTAGAATGGGCCGCCAAGCTTCGAAGCGCTCCAGGGCAGCAATGCGCCTTGGGTCTCGGCATTGACAGAAACTCTGGTCTGATCGAACGCCTGGACGATGTCCACGCCGCCCTGTCGGATCGCGCCCGCTAGCGTCTTGCCGTAAAGACCATAGGGACCTTGCTCGTCGCCGGCCAGCGTGCCGGGCGCAGCGTTGAAAGCGGTCAGTTCGCCAGCCTCGGGATCGACCAGCGCAAGCCCCGGCGCGAGCGGCGAGCCTTGCGCAGCGTAAGGATTGGCGCGCGCCGCATCGAGAACGATAATGCGCGTCTTGCCCGGAGTCGCCGCGAGAGCATGAGTGAAATCAGCAATGCGGATTGCTTCAATAGGCACGTCAGCGTCGCGATTGATCTGAGCATCGACCGGAACGAAATAATTGTCGCCGTTATATTGAACCCCCCGGCCAGCGAGGTAGACAAAGGCCTGCATGTCAGGGCCTGCCGTCGCGGCCTTCTGCAGGAAATCGCGAAGGGCGGTTCGAAGGGACTGGCCATCAAGGTCGCGCGCGCCAACGACGTCAAAGCCTGCGGCCTGCAGAATTTGCGCGACGAGTCCAGCGTCATTGGCGGGGGTTGCTAGCGCTGCGTCTCGATAGGTCGCATTGCCGATGACAAGAGCGATACGCGGATTTGGGGCGGTTTGCTGGGCTCCTGCAGACGTAAGCCCGATAACGACGACAAACGCAGCGAACACTGCGGCGAAGATTCTCTTGGGATATGGCGACATCAGGCCCCTCCTCGTCGAAGAACCGATGGCGCTTCGATTCGTTCCAAGACGCCTACTGTCACATCGTGTCCGGACCGTGTCCTGCGGAAATTCTGCTGTGTTCGCGGGCATTGATTGTTTAAGTCACAGTCTCGGCGCTGTAGCGGGCGATGAGGCCGTTGCGGATCACCGAGCGGTAAACGGAGAAAAAGAACAGACAGGCCAGCACAAGGTAGATGAGCGCCAGCGCCCCTCCGATCGTCAGGCGAACCCAAGGAAGACCCTGTCCGGCGATGACCGAGCGCATGCCTTCAAAGACGTAGGACGGTGGCAGGATGAGCGCGATCGCCTGCATCCATCCGGGCAGGACCGTGACGGGATAGAACACGCCCGCGAAGGGCGAGATCAGCATCGGTATCGGCCAGACGAGCCATTCCGAGGCGGGGCCGAGCCTCAGCACCAGGGCCGACGCTGCGACGCCAAGCGCGATGCCGGTGACGAACAGCACCATGAGAAAGGGGGCGATCGCCAAGCCATAAGAGAGGAAAGACAATCCGAACGCGACCTGCGCCAGAATGATCATCGCGACGAGGCTCAAACCGCTGGTGGTGATCGCAACGATCAGGAGGCCGATCAGATATTCGGACGTTCTCAAGGGAGAAGCGAAAAAATTGAGGAAGTTGCGCGTCCAGACATCCTCGAACAACGTCATCGTAATTTGCTGCATCACTCTCGTCAGGAAATCCCAGAGCAGAACTGCGCCGAGCAGCGCTGGCACGAAATTCAAGTTCGCATGCGAGACGGAATTGAGGTAGCGAGTCAGAAAGCCCCAAACCAGAATATCGATTGCGACGAAGATAAAGATGGGAAAGATGCGCTGCGGGCTGCCGCGATAGAGATAGAACATCCGCAGCACGACGGCGCCGATGCGCGAGGCGTTCATGGCGTGGCGCCGTTGTGCAGCGCCTCTTGCGCGACATTGACGAACAGATCATCGAGACTTTCGGCGCCGTGTTCCTTTGGCAGTGTTTTCGGATCGCCCTCGAGCACGATCCGCCCATGCGTCAGGAACAGCACCCGGTCGCAGACATCCTGGACCTCGTACATATTGTGGCTCGTCCACAGCACTCCGCAGAGTCCGTTGTCGACGAATTTGGCGATGCCGGCGCGGATGTCGCGCGCATTCGACGGATCGATTGACGCGGTCGGCTCATCGAGAAGAAGCAGCCGAGGGCGATTGAGCATTGCTTTGGCGAGAGAAAGGCGCGTCTGCTCGCCCGACGACAGCACGCCGGCCTTCGTCCGCCGGTAACGCACGAGATCATAGACCTCGAGCAACTTCTCGATTCGCGCCGAGAGATCGTCGACAGCATAGAGCATGCCGAACACGCGCAGGTTCTGCTCGACGGTAAGGTTGCCGGGCAGCGGCGCATAAACAGCGGCAAAGTTGGTGCAGGACAAGGCCTTGCTGCGATCGGCGGCGAGGTCGATCCCCTCGATCTCGATCCGGCCCGCGCTCGGCTCAAGTACGCCCAGGATCATATTGATCGTCGTCGTCTTGCCCGCGCCGTTGGGCCCAAGAAGGCCGACGATCTCGCCAGGCGCGACGTGAAAGCTCACGCCTTCCACAGCCCGCACGTCGCCGAACGACTTTTCGAGGCGCTCGACCTTAAGCACGCAAGGGGCGGGCGGAATCATCCGCCCGTCCTATCAGGTTCGCCGGTGGGCGCGTCAAGCGCTAGGGCTGGCCACTTCCTCCGGCGGAGCCATAGACTTGGCCGGTGGCATAGCTCGCGTCCGCCATCGCCAATTGCACGTAGATGGATCCGAGCTCAGCCGGTTGTCCCGGCCGGCCAAGTGGAGTCTGCCCGCCGAATTTCTCGAGTTTTTCCTGAGTGGCGCCGCCACTGACTTGGAGCGGCGTCCAGATCGGCCCCGGAGCGACGGCGTTGACGCGAATGCCCTTGGAAGCGAGCTGCTTCGCTAGCGACTTTACGTAGTTCATCGTCGCCGCCTTCGTCTGAGCATAGTCGTAGAGATCGGGAGAAGGGTCATAGGCCTGCTCGGAGGCTGTCCCGATGATGGCTGAGCCTGGGGGCATATGCGGCAGAGCCGCCTTGATGATCCAGAATGGCGCGTAGATGTTCGTCCTCATCGTCGCGTCAAAATCTTCGGTGGAAATATCGAGGATCGAGGACCGGGTCTGCTGCCGCCCCGCATTGCTGACCAGAATATCGAGGCCGCCCAAACCGCGAACCGCCTCGTCGACGAGACGCTTGCAGAAAGCTTCGTCACGGATGTCGCCGGGAATCGACAAGGCCTTTCGACCTTCCGCTTTCATGAGGTCGATCACTTCGCGCGCGTCCGGCTCCTCCTCAGGCAGATGATTGATCGCCACATCTGCGCCCTCGCGAGCAAACGCAATCGCGGCGGCGCGGCCCATGCCCGAATCCCCACCGGTTATTAAAGCCTTCCGGCCGGCGAGCCGACCTGACCCGCGATAGGACGTCTCGCCGTGGTCCGGACGCGGATTCATTCGGCTTGCGAGTCCCGGCCAAGGCTGCTCCTGTCGGCGAAACGGCGGTTTGGGATACTTGCTGCGCGGATCTTGCAGTCCCTGGGGAGGCGGCGGCGTTTCGCTTGGCTTCGAGAGTGGCTCATCCTTCGAACTCTGAGCGAGGGCGGGCGCGGCGGCGGCCACGAGGCCCATGCCGCCAACGCCAACGATTGCGCGGCGGGAATAGGGAAAGCATGCGTCTGAACTCATGTGCGATCTCCATGGTTTCCTGGAGAACGCCGACTTTCGTCGTTTGTTGCGGGTAAGCCTGCCGCGATCAATCGACGGCGTCAACCGACCAGCGAGCCCTCGAGATCGAGCGTGAACAGCTCCTGCGGCTTGCCGACGCCGCGCAGCGCGAAGCGTCCAACCGAGGCGAACGCGCGACGTTGATCGGCGCAGGATTCTGCAAACGCTGCAGAAATAAGGATTGGCTGATCCACCGACCGGCACATCGCCGCAATGCGGCTCACTTCATTGACCGCTGGCCCGACGACAGTGAAATCGAGGCGCTCCTTGCTGCCGATGTTGCCGTAGAACACCTCGCCGATATGCAGTCCGAGATACATTTCAGTTGCGGGCAGGCCCTTCTCGACCCGGCGCGCGTTCAAGGCCGCCACCGCTTCCTGCGCCGCCCTCGCGGCGTCGAGCGCTGCGGCGCAAGCGCGGCTTCTTTCGTCGGCGGGAAAAATCGCGAGCACGCCGTCGCCAATCAGCTTGAGGACATCGCCGGTGTTCTGATGGATCGAGGAGACGACCGCCTCCGCATAATCATTGAGAAGCGGAATGATCTCCTCAGGCGCGGAGGTCTCCGAGATGCGAGTATAATTGCGCAAATCGCTGAACCACAACACGGTCTTGATCCGGTCCGTCACGCCTCGTTCGATGCGGCCCCTCAACACCCGCCGCCCGGCGTCGCGTCCGAGATAGGTCTCGACCAATGTCTCGGCGATGCGCGCGAGGGACGCGGCTTTGATCGCAAGCCCGAGAAAGGGGGTGAGCCGCTTCAGCGCCCGGATCTCATCATCGGAAAAGCCTTCGGCGTGGTCCGTCGTCCAATAGGAATACACACAATCCATTTCGCCGATCACGCCGTCTTCGGCGAAGCGGTTGATGATCGCGACATAGTCCGTGAACTTGGCTTCGCGAAACTCGGCGAAGGATGGAAACTCGGCTTCGGTCTCCGCTGTCACACGCAGGCGCAACAGCAATTCGCCGCTGTTCAAGAGCCGATAAAGAGGGCTCGTCCGCCAGCGTTCGGCTGCCTCCCCCTCGGCGGTCCGCCCGTATTCGGTCAGCGTCGCTTCCGGCTTGTCCTTGCCCCAGCGAAACGCCCGCCCCTCGTGAATAGGATGGAGCGTGTCGACAAGGAGCATCACGCGCGCGAGCGGCAATCCGCCCGCGATTGCGCGGCTGCAAAAGCCCTCGACCAGCGCGGTTTCAGCTCGTCCCTCAAGTCCCGCTTTCGCGAGCCAGGTCGCAAGCTTGGCGATCTCGGCTTCCGTCATGGGGGGATCATAAATTGTCCAAGGCCATAGGCAAATGCGCGCGAGCTTAGCTTCGAGCATCCTTCCCGATAGTACGAATAAACATCGTGAAGATGTGGAGGGCTTGTTCTTGCTTGTTGGCTTCGCTATTTCAACTAGGCGTCCCTTGGGGCCGTCCAAGACCTCGACCAAAGGTCCGGACACAAAGGAAACGATCGGCGTCTTGTCGGCAACCGGTGTCTCTTGGCGGATCGGACCTCTAGCGCCGGTCGCGCCCAAGCCTCATGTTCGTGTCGACAGGACTGATTTTCGAGGGAGTTTTCCATGTCTCTTCGTCTCAACGAAACTGCGCCCGACTTCACTGCTGACACCACGAAGGGTAAAGTCAACTTCCACGAGTGGATCGGCGACAAATGGGCGATCCTGTTCTCCCATCCCAAGGATTTCACGCCCGTGTGCACGACCGAACTCGGCTACATGGCCAAGATCGAGCCCGAGTTCACCAAGCGCAACGTCAAGCTTATCGGCCTGAGCGTTGATCCGAGCGAGGCGCATGGGCGCTGGCTCAATGACATTGAGGAGACGCAGGGCGCGAAGGTGAACTATCCCATCATCGCCGACCACGATCTCAAGGTTTCCAAGCTTTACAATATGTTGCCAGCCGAGGAGCCGGGCACCTCCGAGGGCCGGACGCCCGCGACCAACCAGACCGTTCGCACGGTCTATGTGATCGGGCCGGACAAGAAGATCAAGCTGCTGCTCGCCTATCCAATGAGCACGGGCCGCAACTTCGACGAGATCCTCCGCGTGGTCGATTCGCTTCAGCTCACCGCCAAGCACAGGGTGTCCACGCCAGTGAACTGGAAGCCGGGGGAAGACATCATCATTGCCGGCGCGGTCAGCGACGACGAGGCCAAGAAGATTTGGCCAGAAGGCTGGCGGTCGCCGAAACCCTATATCCGCATCGCCAAGCAGCCGGGCTAAGCGGGCTCGCGGTGCTCGTGGCGCATCAAAGAAATAGCGTCACGAGCGCGGCTGAATCGAAAACATCGGAATAGTAGACGGCATCCTCGGGCAGTGAGATCCCGACCGCCGTTTCGCTCAGCAAATACCCTTTGCTAGCGAGACGGCGCAGTCTGAACGCGCGCCCATGGCGGGATCACTAGACAGTGCAGGTCCGCCGTGCGCAAAGTTGACACCGATCACAGATGCGCGCTCGGCGTCAAGGTTTCCGAGATCAGCGCGGCGGCGGTAAGCGGCGCGTGAACGGGAGAACTCTTATGCAACGACGTGATTTTTTAAAGGCCGGCATTGCCGGAGCGGCGCTCACTCTAGCGCGGGGCCCGTCTCAAGCGCAGGTCCAACCGAGGGCAGACGTGAAGGGCGCCGACGCAAAAGACACGCCGGAAGACCTCAGCGTGGTCGTCATCGGCACGGACGGCAACGATCTCCTTGACAGCGTCGTGGATGATTATCTCGCCGCGCACGCCGACGTTTGGCACTTCATGCCGAACCTGGCGAAATTCTCGCAGGCGCTTGAGTTCATCGACAAGAACCCGAAGATCGTGTTGGCCAAGACCACCGGCGACATCCTGACCGCCAAACGTGGCGGCAAGGTAGCGATGGTCATCGGCTGGCAGGATAGCGCCGGGCTGACCGATGGCAATGGCGCCGACTGGCGGAGCAGCAACCCGCCCAAGACCAAGCTGCGAGAGTACTACGAGCTTGGGCTGCGCACCGCCAATCTCACCTATCAACTTTCGAACCAGTTCGGCGGCGGCATGCTCGACCCGACGGTCCCTCTAACTGTCGAGGGCAGGCTGATCGTCGCGCAGATGCAGAAGCTCGGCATCGTGGTCGATGTCTCGGGTCATACAGGCGTACAGACCGCGCTCGACGTCATCGCCATGGCGGAGCGGCCGGTGGTCATCACGCACGGCAATGTGCGGGCGCTGAACAAGGACAATCCGCGCACCAGCCCGGACGCGGTCATCGAAGGCGTCGCGAGGACCGGCGGTCTGATGGGCGTTGCCGCGCTAAGCCAATTCATGATGTGGGGCGGCAAGGATGCCGCGAAGGCCGAGACCGGTCCGTTCCCGGCTCCGGCGTCGCTTTCCCGCTATGTCGACGAGTTCGATTACCTCAAGAAGCTGGTCGGGGTCGATCATATCGCGCTCGGCACTGACTTCGTCACCCCTGGCTCCGGCGGCGGTGATCCAGCGCACGACTTCGAGTATCCCCCGGAGATGATGTCCAAGGCTGATGAAATCGAATTTGTCGATGGTTTCGGGAGCGTCTCCGGCCTAAAGAATCTGCGTGCCGAGATGCAGCGCCGCGGTTACACGGCCGAGGAGACTGCCAAGATCCTGGGCGGCAACTGGATGCGCGTCTTTCGCGAGGCGTGGAATTCTTAACGTTCCGCTGTTTTCAGCTTCGTCAGCCCGCGTACGGATCTGATAGCGTGCTTGTTGTCGTGAGCGGCGTGAACCGATTCTGGCGGGACAGAGGCAATGCGGGTTTGGCTGTTCGTCGCTTTGACGCTTTTTAGCGCCGTGTCCTTCGCTCCGAGGCCGGCGCGAGCCGATGACGCGGCGATCACTGCGCAACTGCAGCAGGTCCTTAACGCCTACGTCAAGGATCGCGCGTCGATCGAGGGGCTCTCGGGTGCTGCTTTGCAGGTGGATCGCGGCGCGGGCAAACCGATCCTTGCGATCTATGCCGGCGACAACGGGCTCAGCGACAAAAAGCCAATCGGCCCTGACACTCTGTTCGACATCGGCAGCAACACCAAGGAATTCACCTCCGCGCTGATTCTCAAGCTCGAAGCTGCTGGCAAGCTCAACATCGACGACACGATCGAGCGCTGGCTGCCGCAATATCCGGCATGGAAGGATGTCACCATCCGCTCGCTGCTTCAGATGACGAGCCCGATCCCGAACTACTCGGAGACAGTCGCCATCGGCGAGATTCAGGTCGCCGACCTCCACCATCAATTCAGCGCCAAGGATCTGATCGGCTTTGTCGATCCCGCCAACGGCGAGCATTTTCCGCCCGCCACCGGCTGGTTCTACTCCAACACCAACTACATCCTCGCCGGCCTGATAGTCGAGGCGGCGTCAGGCATGAACTACGAGCAGGCGCTGACGACGATGATCATCGAGCCGCTTGGACTGCACGACACCTTCTACGCCGACGGTACGCATCCTGGACCTGCGGCTGCGGGTCCCGTGATGTCGCGTGTGCCTCGCGCGCTCTATCTCCTGCAAGACTGCCTCAGTTACCAGCCGGAGCCTTGCAAGGTATCGACGCTCGCGCCGCTCATCGGCAAGGACATGCGGATGCAAAACCGCTCCTGGGCCGGCGCCGCCGGCGCCATCATCTCGAACCCGCGCGACCTCGCGCTCTGGATTCGCGCTCTCTTCGACAATCGCGTCGTTCCGGCAAAGCAGCTCGGAGAGATGACGACGCTCGTCTCCAATAAGACCGGCAAGCCTCTTTCCGAGGTGACCGCCGACGATCCGGCCGGCTTCGGGCTTGGCCTTGGCCGCTTCTTTAGAAAGGAACTCGGCGGCGCCTATTGGTTCTATGAGGGCGAGACGCTCGGCTTTCGGATGATCTTCGCTTATTGGCCGCAGGACGACCTCCTCATTACCGGGTCCGTGAACAGCCGGCCGCCGAACGGCGAGGACAAGTTCGGCCCCACCGTGATCGGAGGAGCATTCATGGCCGTGCAGCAAGCCGTGCTCCCGAACGGCTCTTCTAAACCTGCCGCAAAATAACTATAAAGGCCCGTAAAGACAGCCTACTTTTCCGGCTGCGCGACAGGGAGAGGCCGATGATCTTTCGGCAATTGTTCGACAGCGTCTCGAGCACTTATAGCTATGTGCTCGCGAGCCGGCGCGGCGGCGAAGCGCTCATCATTGATCCCGTGCTGGAAAAGGTCGATCGCTATCTCAAGCTCATGGAGGAGCTCGATCTCAAGCTCGTCAAGGCGGTCGACACGCATCTCCACGCCGACCACATCACTGGGCTCGGCGCCCTGCGCGACCGAACGCATTGCGTGACCGTGATGGGCGAGCAGAGCAACGTCGACGTCGTATCGATGCGGATCGCCGACGGCGACAAGCTCGGCGTCGAGGGCTTGAGCCTCGACGTGCTCTACACGCCCGGCCATACCGACGATTCGTACAGTTTCCATTTCGGCGACCGCGTGTTCACGGGCGACACCCTGCTCATCCGGGGCACCGGCCGCACCGATTTCCAGAACGGTGATTCCCGCGTTCAATATGAAAGCCTCCAGCGCCTGATGCGCTTGCCGGAAGAGACGCTGGTCTTTCCCGCGCACGATTACAAAGGCGACACCGTCAGCACCATTGGCGAGGAAAGGCGCTTCAATCCGCGCCTCCAGGCGCCGAACGCCGACGCGTACGCGCAGCTGATGGAAAGCCTGCATTTGCCCAATCCGAAGATGATGGACGTCGCCGTTCCCGCCAATATCCATCAGGGGCTTCACCAGGAGGACGTGGCGCGCAAGGGCTGGGCCTTTTCGGCCGGGGAAGCGAAGGCGCTGCTGGGACGATCGGACGTCGCGCTGATCGATCTGCGCGAGAAGTCGGAGCGCGAGCGCACCGGCGCCATTCCCGGTTCATTGCTCGCCCCCTATGGCGAGCTGCAGGACAACATCGGGGATGGGGGGCGCGTTCACGAGCTCGCGAACTCGGGTAAGACGATCGTCTTCTACTGCGCATTCGGCGAGCGATCGGCGATGGCGGTGCAGGCAGCCCAGGATCAGGGCTTCGCCTCCGCCCGGCACATCGAGGGCGGCATGTCGGCTTGGAAGAAAGCCGGTGGCGCGACGAGCTGAGCCTTCTCACATCGGTGCGATTTATTTCGATCCGTTGCGCCGGCTCAGAGACGGCTGACGGGCGCCATCCGTTGACCTCATTCGGCGCGAAGGCGTAGCGTCGCGCGTTCGAGGCGGTCTGGGAAAGGCGTCCATGCCCAAGGTCAAGGTCAACGACATCACGATCAATTACGAGACCCAGGGGTCCGGCGAACCCCTCATCCTCATCCCTTATCTCGCAGCCGATAACGCCTGCTACGCGTTCCAGGTCGCCGACTACGCCAAGCATTTCACTTGCATTTCGCTCGATCCGCGTGGGGCGGGCGAGTCTGACAAGCCAGGCGGCGCCTATTCGACCGAATTGTTCGCCGATGACGTCGCCGCCTTCATGGCCGCGATCGGCGTCGAGAAAGCGCATGTGAGCGGCCTGTCGCTGGGCGGCGCGATTGGCCTATGGCTCGCCAGCAAACATCCCGAGCGGGTCAAGACTCTGTCGGTCCATTCCTGCTGGCCGAGGAGCGATCCGTTCCTGAAGGTCATCGTCGGCGACTGGCAAATCATCGCCAAGGCTCTGGGCAGCGTCCCGGAGATGGTCATCCAGGGAATCTTTCCGTTCTGCTTCACGCCCGAGCTTTACGCCGCCAAGCCCGAATACATCGATCAGCTGGCCGCCTTCGTGCGCAGCCGGCCGAAACAGCCGGTGGACGCATTTCTGCGCCAGTCGGACGCTGTCATTGCTCATGACGCGCTTGGCCAGCTCGGCACGATCAAGGCGCCCACTCAGATCACCTTCGGCCAACACGATATCGTCACCTCGACCCGCTTCGTCGATCCGTTCCGGAGCGGCATCAAGAACAGCGAGCTTGTCATCTTCGAGATGTGCGCCCACGCTCCGATCTACGAGAACGTGACCAGGTTCAACGAAGAAACGTTAGCGTTTCTCAAGCGGCACATCGGATAGCCGCCATCCGACCAGGCAGCCGCGGCATGCCTTCCGGCGCGCAGGACCGGCGGCCACGCTTTCGCGGCCCGCATCCGGGAGTTTTTCCTGCCTCCCATGACAAGCCGTCGATTCCACTGGCGGTTAATTCGGTGGACTTTTGCCCACGATGGCGGGATTATTTCCTGAATTGCCGACGACGAATCGCGACACGAGCCCGCCCGCTTCCGTCCGCGCGTCACGGTCGAAAGGGGGAGGATCTGGGCCATTTTCGCCGGCTACGTTCCCTCGGCGTCTCGCTGGCGCTGGCCCTCGCTCCATCCGTCGCCGCGGCCGACGACGATGAGCTTTCCAAGACGGGTTCGCCAACCAACCCCTTCTATGCGCTCGACACCAAGAACCTGTTCGGCTTCCTCGAGGGCGCGGACGTCGGCGAACAAGGCGACCGGTCGCTCGAATTCGAAACCACCGGATCCCTTGGCAGGGAACACGGCCTCTACAATTCGATCGAACAGGAAATCATCTTCGAACCCACGCTGACCGACTCGCTTGGCGTCGAGTTCGGAGCGCATGTGGTCGGCCAGGATATCCACGGCGTGCCCGACCTGCCCGATTTCGCCGGCGTGAACTTTTCGGGCGCTTCGGTCGAGCTCCGCTACGTGGTGATGCACCGCACCGCCGACGTTCCGATCCAGTTGGCGCTGACGGTCGAGCCGGAATACAGCGTCATCGCCGACGCCGGGCGGCAGGCCAATGACTTCAGTACGACGTTGCGAGCTATCGCCGATGTCATCTCGAGCGATCGGCGACTCTATGGCGCGATCAACCTCGCCTATGCGCCTGACGGCGCCCGGTTTCCGGGCCAGCCGTGGCAGGACACGGGCGTGCTTTCCGCTTCCGCCGCGCTCTCCTATCGTCCGACGCCGGCTGTGATGTTCGGCGCGGAAGCGGATTATGATCGCGCCTACGGCGGTCTCGTTCCGCGCGGATTTGAAGGACAAGCCTTCTATTTCGGGCCGACGTTTCACTATCAGATCAACGAAAAGATCGATCTCTCGGCCGCCTTCCTCACCCAAACGCCCGTCGGCCGGGTCGACTTCGATGAATTCCCGCGTCAGCTCGCCAAGCTGAGGCTGGAAGTCGAGTTTTGAGCCGCCGCGCGTCCGACGCGGCCTCTCAGGCCGTCAACAACAGTTCCGCCGCCTGACGCACGCGAAGCGCGACTGCTTCCTCGCCTTGCGCCCTGGCCGTCGCCGTCATTGGAACCTCCAGCGCGACCGGGATGTCCTGAGGCATATGCTCAAGGATGCGCTTGATATCGATGTCGCCCTCGCCGGGCGGCAGGCGCTCCTCGCGCGCCGCGTGCAAGAGCTCTTCGTCCGTGTAGCTCGCCTGCACGAGCGCGTCGGCGACATGGACGAAGGGCAGACGCGATGCGGAAATCCGGTCGAGGTCTTCGAAGGTGCTGGCCGATCGGTCGAAGTGAAGCGTGTCCACCAGGATCCCGAGCTCGGGACGGTCGGTCGCCTCGATGACCTTCTGCGCCACGCCGAGATTGGGAACGACGGTCCATGGAAAGAACTCGAGCACCGCGCGCAATCCATATCGCGAAGCCAGGTCGCTGAGCGCGGCGATCCTATCCGTGAAGCGGCTGAGATCCGGGTCGTAAGCGGACGCGATCATGTATCGCGCGCCCAATTCCGCCCCGGCCGCCGCAAAGGGCTCGAGCGACGAGACGTCGGTCTCCGGCGTGATCCTGACGAACTCGATATCGAGGACGCCAACGCCAGTCGCCGCCTTTGCGGCCTTGGTGGCGCGCATCAACGGCATGTCGTCCATCAGCGAGTAGGCGGGGGTTATCTCGGTTCCCCCTGTCAGACGCAGCCCAACTGTCGCATAGCCAGTGCGGGCGGCGACCTCGATCACCTGCGGCGGCGCTAGGCGGATCACAGTCAAATGCGCGAGAGAAATCCTTGGTCTCACGGCTGGCCTCCGCCTGACGCTCGGGTCGTCTCGCGCCCCGCATGCGGCGCCGGGCTATCGCCGCGCGCCTGATCTTCGGGCTGGACACATTTCAGTCCCTTGATCATGTACGTTAGGGTTCACTGCAACGGGATAATTATAGTCGCACCACCATCCAACATAACAATAGGCCTCGTCCGTGGTGCAGGCGAAACCGGGAACCGTACCGCCGCAATCGGCATAATCGAAGCTGTAGTTGCCCGCTTCTTTTCCGGTGTCCAGCAGAGTCTGGCCATGCTTCCGGATATGGTCCTGGACCTGAGCGCAGGTCATGGTGAGGGAGTTGGGATGGGACTCGGCTGAAGCCTGACTTGAAGCGTCCGCACAGAGGCTTGCGGCCGAGATCGCCGCCGCGACGAGGACTGCCACGAAATTGTTCATCTCAGAATTCCTGATCTTTTCGGCGCTGAGAGCTGCCTTGGATCGCCGATGCCCAAACTTTTGGGCGCGGTCCGGTGATCGCCAAGCCCTCGCGTCGCCCTTTACGGGCAAGCGGTATCTCGGCGGCCCGTAAGGGTTCGATATCGGTTGCGGTGGTTTGCCGTAAGGAACGTATAAAGTGGCGTTTGGAGCGCTCGATTCGACGCTTCAAGCATCCGTGGAGAGGAGCCCGCACACTTGCGGGTGCTCCGTCGCCTTGGAGTCGCCATGCGGTCTCGCCTGCTTGCTCTCGTGTTGCTCCTCTTGCCTGCATCCGCTCCCGTGCTCGCGGGCGTCAAGGAGACAATCGCGACGCTCGCTGCCTCGGCGACCGTGCTTGTCGTGGATTCCCAGGGCAATGAGCTCATTGCGCAAAACGCCGACAAGCCCTTCGTCCCGGCGTCAGTCACCAAGATCGTGACGTCGTGGCTGGCGCTGGAGACCCTCGGCGCCGACTACCGTTTTGAGACGCGCTTCTACCTGGACAACAAACGCGTGCTCTACATTAAAGGCGGCGGCGATCCTTATCTCATCTCCGAGGAGCTCAAGCCGCTCGCCACTGAGCTCGTCGCGAAGATCGGCAAGGCGCCGATTACCGGCATCGTGGTTGACGCCAGCTACTATCCTTCGAACCTACGCATTCCGGGAATCGAGGATGACGACACGGCTTACGACGCGCTCAATTCGGCGCTTGGGGTGAATTTCAACACGATCAACGCGGAGCGGATCGGCAATACGGTGCGCTCCGCGGAGCAGCAGACGCCGATCACCCCTATCGCGATCGCTCGGTTTCGCGCTAAAGGTCCGCCGGACGGAGAAGGCCGCATCAGTCTTGGCCTGGACCCTACAGTCGGCCTTCGATACGCCGGCGAGCTGATCGCCGCGTTCATCCGGCGAGCTGGCGGCGCCGTGAAAGGCGAAATCTCGATTGGAACTGTGCCTAAGGGCCTGGAGCCGATCTACGTTCACCGACAGTCGCGCAGGCTCTCGGAGATCCTGGTCCAGCTCCTCCTCGACTCGAACAATTATACCGCCAACCAGGTCTTCTTGGAGATCGGCGCCCATGAGCTGGGCGGCCCGATCAGTCTCGAAAAGTCGCTCGAGGTCGCGAACAAGATGCTCGCCTCGCACGGCCTTGCAGACGCCATCCATCTCGAGGAGGGCTCCGGCATCAGCCGCGATACGCGGTTCACGGCGCGCGGTTTCGCCAAGGTGCTCGAGCTCTTCGCGCCCCATGCCGATCTGCTCCATGGCCATGACGGCGGCTTGAACAAGAGCGGAACGATGGACGGAATCCGCACGCTCGCCGGGTACGCCGACACCTCCACCCACGGACGGGTCCGTTTCGTCATCTCGCTTGCGAGCAATGACGAGACGCGCTTCCAGCTCCTCCAGGCAATCAAGACCGGACTATAACCAGTCCTTTGTCGCCATCGGGAAACAGGAATGACCGACTATTCGTTTAGCGCTCAGGATCTCGAAGCTCTCAAAGCCTGGGATACGCCAACGATCTGCAACGGCCTCGAGATCGTTGCGCCGGAGCGGCGCGCCACAGGCTTCACCGTCGAGTCCATGGTCGCCGTCGACCGCAAGCTGCCGCCGATCGTTGGACTTGCGCGGACGGGCATGATCCGGGCGAAGGAGCCGCCGCGCGGGCCCATCCCTCCGCGCGAGGACTGGTATGACTATGTGGCGGCGGGGGCGATGCCGACGATCGCCATCGTCCAGGACGTTGATGACCGGCCGGGCTTCGGGGCCTTCTGGGGCGAAGTGCAAACGACGGTGCATTCTGCGCTCGGCGTCTCGGGCTGCGTGACCAATGGCTCGTTCCGCGACATCGACATGCTCGCGCCCGGCTTCCAGATCGTCGGCGGCCGCATCGGGCCGAGCCACGCGCATGTGCACATGACGCAGATGAAGTGCGACGTGACCATCTTCGGCATGCTTGCGCGGCACGATGACGTCATCCACGCCGACGCGCACGGCGCGGTCGTGATCCCAGCTGAGGCCGTGCGCGCTTTGCCAAAGGCGATCGACCTCGTGACCCGACGCGAGAAGGTGATCCTCGACCGGGCGCGCGCTCCCGGCTTCACGAGCCGCGACATGCGCGCGGCGCTCAGCCAATCTCGCGAGATCCACTGATCGCAAAGATCGGTCTCAGCGCGGAGTCCCAAGCCCGCGTTAAAAGCCCTGGCCGTGAGCGGAAATGTAGCCTCGGTTCCAGGTCGGCGTGATCAGGATGTCGTTGAGGCACACGCGCGGCGGCAGGCAGGCGATGTAGCGTATGAGATCGCCGAGGTCCTCCGATTGCAGCATTCGCGCCTTGTCCTCGTCGCTGACGGGAACCGGGCGCTTGGCGAGGATCGGCGTCGCCACTTCCCCCGGAGAGAGCGCCGTTGACCGAATCCCGTTCCGGCATTCCTCCATGTTGATGCTATGGCTCAAAGCGACGACGCCATGCTTGGCGGCGATGTAGCCGACGCCGGGTTGGGTGCTCACGACCCGCCCGGCGATCGAGGCGATGTTGATGATCACCCCGTCCTTTTGCCTGCGCATGATTGGCAGGACCGCGATCGCGCCATGAAATGCCGTCGACAGGTTCGCGCGGATGAGCTCGTCTGCGCCGGCGGCCGTCAGTTTCTTCCAACTTCGATCCGGAATGTTGGATCCGGCGTTATTGACCAGGATGTCGAGGCGGCCGAACTCGCTTTCGATCGCTTCGGCAATTCGCGCCGCGTCTTCCGAGCGAGACATGTCCCCCACATGAACACGCGCTGCCCCGCCATTTTTTGCGATACGCGCCGCAACCGCCTCAAGCGGCTCTTTTCGTCGACCCGTGAGGATCACAGTCGCGCCTTCTTCGGCGAGCGCAAGCGCTCCCGCTTCACCGATGCCACTTCCGGCGCCGGTAACCCATGCAACCTTGCCGTTGAGCCGCTTCATTAATGCCTTCCCCCGTAAGGACCCGCGGTTCCGGTGACGGAGCCTAGACGGCTCGGCGGCGTGTCCCCACGAGACCAAGGCCGACAAAGCCCACAAGCATCATTAGCCAGGTCGACGCCTCCGGTGAGGCCGGCGCGCCGGGGTCGCCGTCGACCATAAACTGCAACGGCGTTAGGCCCTCCGGCATCCAACCCACGCCGTCCCCGCTTGAATAGACCGGAATCGCGGACGATCCGCCGACGAACCAATTGACGGCTCCTATGTCTTGAAGAACGATAAAGTAAAGGACACCGGTTTGCAGCGGTATAGCCGGACCGCTGTAGGGAGCGTCGACCAGCGATGGCGTCGCCGATACAAAAAGCTCGTCGCTTGTCCAGAGTGGAGAGGCCGGCGGTCCTCCGTTCACTGTCGAATAGAGCGACAGGGTGAAAGGTTGCGTGTCCGCAACGCGGCTCTGGACGAACGCCGCCGTACCCGTGAAATCGAAATTTCCACTCGGCTCGAATCCGGCGGCCAGGAAATTTGCTCCGAAACTCTCGGGAGTGTCTCCGGTATAATTGTCGAACACAGTCGCTGCCCGCGTCGAGCCGGCCAAAGCGAACAGCGACCAGCCCAGCGCCAATCCCACGACGCCTGAACGCACAGCGGGAAGTCCAAGGTGAGACATGATTTCGTCCAGAGTTTGCGATTGCGGATCAAGCCTCGCACGCGCAGATACATTAAGACAATCGTCAAATGAGGCCCCGAACTTCACGGTCGGGCCCCCGGCGGCGCCCTAACGTTGAGCTCCAGAATCGACGCCACAGGCTGCTTGACGACCATACCCAGCAGTTGGTATGGGTACCGACAGATTGGCGCAACCATGCAGCTTCAACACGAATCCAAGATCAAGCTCCTCGACGCGACGTTGAGGGTCGTGCGCGCCAAAGGCTATAGCGCGACCCGGATCGAGGATGTCTGCTCCGAGGCGGGGCTGACGAAGGGAAGCTTCTTTCATCATTTCAAAAGCAAGGAAGATTTGGCGTTGTCGGCGGTCGCGCATTGGGAGGCGATGACCTCGGCGCTGTTCGCCACGGCCCCCTACCACGACGTCGCCGACCCGCTCAGACGCCTCATTGCCTATATCGAGTTTCGCAAGGCTCTCCTGACCGGCGACCTGCCCGACTTCACCTGCTTTGTCGGCACGATCGTCCAGGAGACCTATCAGACGCATCCGGAAGTCAGCGCCGCGGCGGCGGGGAACATTAAGAGTCACGCCAAGACGCTCGAGGCGGACATCCGCGCGGCGATGCGCGAGCGCGTGGCCCTTGGCGGTTGGACGGCGGAAAGCCTCGCCTTGCATTTCCAGGCGGTGATCCAGGGGAGCTTCATCTTGGCGAAGGCGAAAGGAAGCGCGGCAGCGGCCGCCGAAAGCCTCGAACACCTGAAACGGTATGTCGAGCTTCTGTTCCGGGTGCCGGCTGAATCTCGCGGGAAGGGCAAGCCGCACTAGCCCCCGCTCGTTTCGAGTCTCGGTACCGACCTCTTCGAGCCTCGATTATTTGGCTGGCGAGCAACGCCCACCAACGCCGATAGCTAATCCGCAAGCAGACGGCATAGGGCGAGCGCGTCTAAGGGCGCCGCGCTTTTCTGGTCGTTATCGAAATAGACGAAGCTGTCGCAACCGCTGCTGCGCCAGAGAAGGATCATTTTGCGCCAAGAGCGAAGCTTTGCGGATGAGTATCGTCCTTTGTAGCGACCCTGGGGCCCGTGACCTCGAACATAAACAAAGTTGGCGGTCCGTTCCCACGGGGCGGGCGCGTCATGATGATCCGAAATGCAGAGCGCTATGTTGCGGTCGGATAATAGCGCGAAGATTTCCGGCGCATACCAACTCGGGTGGCGGAACTCGAAACTGTATCGGCGTCCCTTGGGAAGAAGCGCCAGGAACGCCGCGAGGCGGCCCGCATCCGCCTCGAAATTAGGGGGCAGCTGGAACAGCACCGGGCCCGCCTTGCCGCCCAGAATCGACAATCGCTTTTCGAGAAGCTCGAGGCTGTTGACGGAGTTTTGCGACAAGCGTTTCCAGTGGGTGATGAACTTCGACGCTTTCCAGGCGAAAACAAAGCCTGGGCCGGTTTGATCTCGCCAACCCTCGACTGCAGCGGGGGTGGGTGTCCGGTAGAAGACGCCGTTCAGTTCCGCGGTTTCGAACTGGCTCGCGTAATATTCAAGATGATGCTTGGCCGCGAGCCGCTCGGGAAAGAACGGGCCGCGCCAAGACCGGTAGCTCCAGCCGGAGGTTCCGACCCGGATCCGGGCCGCCGGCCGCTGCGGATCTTCGGCGTGCGACATGCGAACCGCGGGGCGCTCTTTCTGTTCGATCTTTTGGCCCATCGCTGCAAACGTGTTCCGGTTCTGGCCTTCGATCGCGCTCGGCAAACTCGAACGTCGCCGGGCGCGCCAAGTTCCACATCGGAAGCAGGCAAGGGGATCTCAGCGCCGCTTCAATGCAAAAGCAGTGAGGAGCCTGTGCGAGCGGGCCGGCCGATGGCTCGCGTCGTCTTGCACAACTCAACCCGTGTACAACTGCGCTGCGCGCGTCGTGCGGCGAGCCCGCGTTGGCCGGTCCGGGATAACTGCCGAACACATGTGTCTAGCCAAGAGTGCCCTGTGGAAAGGTTGAGGTATTGGCGCTCGATGTGACGGGCCTCGCCATCCGCCTTAACGCCGCCGCCATGCGCACGAGCCTCTCGGGCTTCCCTCCGGCGCATCCAGACCCTCCCAAAGGGGCCGGACTTACCGGACAGATCGTGCGCTACCTAAACCGGTTTCGAAAATTCTGCCGTGAGCCGTCATGGCCGCGCTCGTCGCGGCCATCCACACCGCCCCGCCGCGATAATCTGGATCGCAAAGGATCGTGTTTCCTATCAGATGTTTATCCTGATGGAGCGGTGTTCTCGTGGGTGGCCGGGTCGATCCCCGGATCAAGTCCGGGGACGGCCATGACGCTTCATGATTCGTTTCGCTCTCCTGAGGCCCAAAATCCGGTGGGCCAACGCGTAACGCTTGTCTTATGACTTTTTGCGCTGGAGCGGCAGAAAGGAGCCGCTGGAGAGGGTGGCAGCCCTCTCGGCAGCGGCGAGGGACGGATCGGAGCAACGCTGACCGTTTGACGGGTCGACTTATAGTTTGATCGCCCTCGTCTTTTCCTTTGGCCTGGACGGATGCCCGGGGGAGAGCCCCGAATGACAAGCAGAGGCATGGAAAAGATGAACCACGATACCATCGGCGTCGATGTGTCGAAAGACCATCTCGACGCCCATCGGCTGACCGACGGCGCCGCACGGCGGTTCGCCAACGATAAACGCGGTCACAAGGCGCTCATCAAATGGCTCATGGAGACGCCGACGAACCGGGTCGTCTTCGAGCCGACCGGGCCTTATCATCGCGCATCGAACGCGCGCCCGGCGTCGCTGGCGTTCCGTTCGTCAAGGTCAATCCGCGTCAGGCCCGCCGCTTCGCTGAGGCGACCGGCAAGCTGGCGAAGACCGACCGCCTGGATGCGGCGATCCTGGCGCGCATGGGCGCCTTGCTGGAATTGGAGGCGCGCCCAGCCCGAAGCGAGGTCCTACTCGAACTGAAGGAGCTCTACGGTGCTCGCGAGGCCCTGGTGAAGGATCGAACCGCCGCTAAGAATCGCGGAAAGGTTCTGACCCTCTCGCTGTTGAAACGTCAGAACTCTCAGCGCCTCGAACAGATCGATCGCCAGATTGCGACAGTCGAAGCGGCAATTCTCCAAATCATCGAAGCCGACGTTAGCCTCTCCGGCCGCTTCGCCATCCTGACCAGCATTCCCGGCCTATCCAAAATCACCGCCTTCGCCCTGCTGATCGCAATGCCCGAACTCGGCGCCCTCGAACCAGGGCAGGCCGCAAGTCTCGCAGGCCTTGCGCCCATGGCGCGACAGTCAGGGCGTTGGACCGGTCGCTCATTCATTCGAGGCGGTCGCGCCGACGTCCGCCACGCGCTCTACATGCCAGCCCTCGTCGCCGCTCGCTTCAATCCGGACATGAAGGCCAAGTACGCCCACCTCGTCGAAACCGGGAAACCGGCAAAGGTCGCCCTCACCGCAATCATGCGAAAGCTCGTCCTCCTCGCCAACGCCCTCCTGAAGGCCAATCGCCCTTGGACGCCAAAAACCCCTTGATCAATACGGATACTATAAGAGCCAAACCAAGTCTCTCCCGCACGCGTTGACGTCGGCGAGAGCTGGACCGTGCTTCGAGACGCCCGCTTTGCGGGCTCCTCAGCATGAGGTTCGTGGGCGCAGCCGTTGAGAGCCGCTCGCCGTTCACGCCGTCTCGACGCGCAACTTCAAGAAACCGCCCGGCGCCAACCCCATCGACGTCAGCTTCAATCCGGGCGGGGCCGGGAGATCCGCCGCCGCAGGCGAGGTCAGATAGGTCGCGACTACGGCGCTTGGCCAGGGGGCGAAGCGCCAGGCGCTGTTCGGCTCGGGCGCGATTTCGGTTTTACTCGCGACGTATTGGAGAACCGCGTCGCGATTCGTGACCGAGGCCTCGATCATGACCCCCGTTCCGTCGCAGCCTGGGAAGCCGCCGCCGCCGCTGGCGCGATAGTTGTTGGTGACGACAAGAAACGACCGGCCCGGATCGACCGGCGCGCCTTTGAAAGTCAGGTCGCGAATGCGGCGCGCCGTCGGCCCAGCCAATGCGCCGGATTCGTCGTAGCGCGGAGCTTGGGTGACGTCGATTGCGTACTCGACGCCGTCGATGACATCGAAATTGTAGGCCGAGAAGGCCGGGCCGAGCAGCGGCTGTTCGTCACGTCCGTCGGGATCGATGCGGCGGAAGATCGACGCCGAGCGTTCGAGCCATTCCCTAAGCGTCGCGCCATTCACCCTGACCACCCGCAGGCTGTTCGGGTACGGGTAGATATCCGCCACATCCTTCATCGCGATCGGGCCCGCGGCGATGTCAGTGTAAGAATAGGGTCCGCTGCGGCCGCCGCACTTGAACGGCGCCGCCGCCGAAAGCATTGGGAGCGAGGCGAAGTCCGCGCGCGCGCTCACGAGTGGCGCGGCATAGGCGCGCTGAGCCTCGTTGACGAGCTCGACAGTCGAGCAGCCGCCGAGCAGCGCGAAATAGGTGTTGAGCGGCGTCGCGAGCCGGCCGACGGGCGTACGGATGTGGCGCAGTGTGGCCTCGTGCGCGGTCTTCGCCGCTTCGAGCACGGAGGCGTCCGATTGGGTGAGCGCGGTGACGGCGCCGCTTGCGTCGCGTCTGGCGATCGGCCGGACTTCAACCCTCGCTTCGGCCACTCGCCAACTCGTGTCCATCTCCAGATCAAGGTCGATGATTCCGAGATGACCGCCCCAGAAACCCGCCATGACGGCGGGCACGCCATCGATCATTCCGCGTTTTGCGTCGACGCCCGGCAGGCCCACGAAGTCCTCACCGGGAAGCAGCAGATGCTGATGGCCCAGGAACAAGGCGTCGATTCCGTCAAGCTTCGCGAGGTCCTGGCCTGCGTTCTCCTCCCGCTGAGTTGAAGCGAGCCGGGAGATCCCGGAGTGACAGAGCACGACGACAAGATCAGCGCGGAGCCGAACTTCGCCAAGCTCGGCGCGCACGGCCTCGACGATATCCAGCGTGATCAATCGCCCGCGGACATGGGCCTCGTCCCACTGAGCAATCTGCGGCGGCGCGACGCCGATCACGCCCACTCTGAGCCGCTGCGGCCTTCCGGACTTGTCGACAAATTCGCGCTCGATCACGATCGAAGGCGGAAACCAGGGCGAGCCGTCCCTGTTGCGAACGTTGCATGAGACGACCGGAAAGCGCGCTTGCGCGTACGCTCGTTCGAGCGCTTCGACGCCGTAGTTGAAATCGTGGTTCCCAAACGTCGCGGCCGCGCAGTCAAGCGTGTTCGTGGCCGCGATGACGGGATGGATAGCGGCGGGGTCGGCCGCGATCGCTTGAGCCGCCAGGTCGCCAAGCGGCGTGCCCTGGAGGATGTCGCCGTTGTCGAACAAAAGGCAATTGGGCGCCTCCCGGCGCGCCTCCGCGACTAGAGACGCTGCGCGCGCCAGGCCGACCGTGTCGTCCGGGCAGTCACGGTAATAGTCGTAAGGATAGAGATTGGCGTGCAGGTCGGTGATGCAGAGAAGCCGCAAGCGAAGCCCTGGTCGGCTCGGCTGAGCACGCGAATCCTTTTGTCCTTGCGACAAGAAGCATCTTTCTGACGGGAAAGCGGGGCGGCGATCGATGGATCATCGCGCCCCCAGGACATCCCGGTCAAAGAGGCGATTGCGAGTGAGGAGCGTCGGCCGGCGGCCGCGACTGGCCGAGCGAGGACGAGCCCGCCTTGGCGTCCCATCCGCCAGGCGGCGCGATGACCTCGTTCGCGGCAGGATCAGGCTTCGCCGCTTTGAATTTCATCAGCCTCTCCACTGCGGAAGCAAGCGAGGCCGGATCCATCTCGCGGGCAATTTCGTCGCGCTTCGTTGCCGCGTCTACGTCTCCCTGCTGTGCAGCTGCCGCGAACCACAACCACGCCTGGCCGAGGTCCTTTTCGACCCCGAGCCCGCGCGCATAGAGGATCGCGAGATTGTACTGGCTGTCGCGGACGCCAAGTTCGGCCGCTCTTCGGAACCATTTCGCCGCTTCGAGATCGTTCGGCTCGCCAGCGCCGGGGTCGGTGTCCATGACCGCGAGATTGTGCGCCGCGCGCGCATTGCCGGCCTCGGCCGCCTTGAGGTACCAGCGCTTGGCGGCCGCCGGATCGCGGTTCACGCCAATTCCCTTCTCGTACAGCGAGCCGAGCCGATATTGCGCAGGCGCAAGGCCGGCCAAGGCGGCGCGTTCGAACCATCGAGCCGCCGCCGGCTGATCCTTCGGCACGCCTCGGCCTTCGAACAGGCGCGTCGCGAGTTCATATTGCGCATTGGCCTGGCCAGCGGCGGTCGCGTCTCGCAAGGGGGCGGAAATTCCCGGCGGGATCGCCGAAATGAGATCGCCTGCCGCAGGCCCGCTCCCCGGCGCGAGGCGCCCATCCGGCTTGACTGGCGGTTGAGCAATCGAGGCGGTCGGCGCGACGTCAATCGGTTCGCCGGGCATGACCGCGCCGCCGCCGGGGGACTTGACCTTCGGCGCGTCGATCTTAGCGGTGTTGAACGCCTGTCCGCCCAATTGGAACCCTTGCAGAAAGGGCGCCCGCACGCCGACCATTCGCACGGCGAGCGTCGTCGCGATCGCGAGCGCGACGCCGAGCAGCACCGTACGCCTGTGAGCGGCATAGAAAGCCCCCGCCGATCGGACGCCGCGTGCGGCGAACTGCATCCTTTCGGAATGAGCGAGAATCTGCACCACGCCGGCGTTTTCGATTGCGGCGTTGTTCTCCGCCAGCGCCGCCTGCGCCGCGCGCCGCGCGGCGGCGATGTGGACGCTGACCGCGGGGTTGGTCTTGGGCCCGATAACCTGCGCGAGGTCGCGGGCTTCGCGCGCATGCTGCGGCGCGCCGGCGCCGGGCTCGATGAGGAAGTCCTCGGCGTCGTCGACCGGCTGAGACGAAGGATCATCGGCGCTTGGCGACGCGGAGCTTGTGGGCGAGCCGAAGGTGTTCGATCTGGCCGGCGGCTGCAGCTCGTCGTCGACGTCGTCGGCCGTGAGCTCGCTCTCGATGCTCGCGAGACGCGCAGCCAAAGTCTCCAGAACGACCTGCAAGTCGGCGAGGCGCGATTGCGTGCGCTGGTCCGCGCTCGCCTGCTCGGCTTTCAGCGCGGACAAATGCGTGTCGAGCGCGGCGTGGACCGCAGCTGACGTCTCCAAGGCGGAAGAGCCTTCCGCCTTGTCGGCCTCGCGGAGCTTTTCGAGCAGCTCCTGCACGACTGGCCCTGGCTCGTCGGCTCGTGCGGCCTCTACCGTCAGCGCGTCGATTCGATCGCCGATCGTGTCGATCTGCTGGGCGACGGTTTCCAGGTTGACTTGGCGGCCGCTCACATCGTGAAGTCGCCGGGCAATCTCGTCGGCGACCTGTTCAACCGCCAGGCGTTCGATGGGCTCACTCGCCCGCGCCTCCAATTTCGCCTCGAGCGAACGCAGCAGGGTTTCGATCGGATTGAGGTCAACCGGGGACGCGACAGCGTCCAGTCGCGCGCCAAGCTCGTGGAGAATTGGGTTGAGTTCGCGCGCGCTGGCGCCAGGATCGACGAGGCGGTCGAGTTTGCCGCTGATTTCGACAAATATCGATTGAAAGGCCTCCGCGTTAGAGTCGGTGCGGCCGGCGGCGGCGAGCTTGGCGTCGAATTCGTGCAGCAGCCTTTCGATCGGGCCGGCGTCGATCGTTGCGGGTGGAAGCGCCTCAAGGGACTGTCGGACGCCATCGATCCGCCGGGCCAAGTCGTCGAACGGGCCCGGATCGATCGCCACGGGAGCGCTCGGCCGAGCAATTTCCTGGTCGAGCCTCGCCGCGATCTGCTCCAGGCGCCGCTCAATCGACGCGAGCGCGGCCGGAGAGGCAGAGCGCTCGATCTGTTGACAGGCTCCCGCGAGCAGAGAGGCCAACTCGGCGGACTCGGAATGGGGAGCAGGACTCACACCAAGCCGCTCGACGCGGTCAGCCAGCTCGCCGATTTGGCGCTCCAACCGCTCAAGCGGCGGCGTTCTCAGCACGGCTGAAGCGAGGAGATTGCGTACTTCTTCCGTCTGCCGCCGGATGGGTTCAAACGTTTCAGGTTTTATCGCCGACGCCGCGAGGCTATCGACCTTGTCGCCGATGGCCCGAATCTCGCGTTCGAGGCCGGCAGCGGCCGCCTCGGGGTCATGCGCTTTTAGCGCCGCGCGGAATTCGGCGGCCATGGTCTCAAGCGGAGCGAGCATCGACTCGCCGTGACCGCTTTGACGCAGCGTCTCCACCCGCTGCATGAGATCGCGAATGGCGCCCTCGAGGGCGACGACCGCGTTGCGCGGCGCAAGATCGGCGAGGCTCCGGCGCATGGCGTCGATCTCGGCGCGCATGGCGCTAAGATCGGCCGAGACACTCGGATCGGCTCGCTCGCGGCGCGTCTCGTCGAGCTGGAGCGCGAGCGCCCGAATGTCGTCGAGCAACAATTGCGCGAGCGGCGCCGCCGCGTCCCGGCCGGCCGCGGGAGGCGGGTCCGACCCCTCACCCGGCGCTGACGCGCCACCCTCTCCCTCGGGGAGAGCGGTTGGGGGTGAGGGATCGGCGCGCGAACTCGAGCTCGTGGCGGCGCATAGCGATTTGAGACACCGCAGCCTTGAGATCGAAAGGCGCCTTGGGATTGAACCCCGGCGGTTGAGGAAGCCCGCTGCTCCCCGCCTCGCCGCCCTGAGCGGCGCCCGTCAGATTTGCGCGGATCGATTCGAGCCGCCGGACCGCGTCGATGAGCGCGCGGCGGTCACTGTCCCGCGCCGCGTCGTCCCTCTCCAAGATTTGAGCGACGGTTTCAAAGGCGCGGGCGGCGTGCGCTTCGGCGCGCGCGAGCCTCATTTCAAGGCGACCGATCACGGAATCCAGTGGTTTCGCAGCCCCGGGGGCGGGCGGGACCGGCCGTCGTTCGTTTCGTCGAGCGAACCTTTCCAGGCGTTCGGCGGCGGCATCAAGCCGGTCATCCTCCGCTTCGTTGTCGAGACCGCCCTCTTGGGCCAGACCGACGTAGTCGGCGATTGCTTCGTCAAGCCAATCATCGAGCCGCATGCCCGCGCGCCGGGCAGCCTCTGCGGCGGCGTCGCGCGTCCGCCGGCCCACGCCCGCGATATTCCACGCCATCGCTCTATTCATGTCCTCGACCGTCGCTCGGAGGCTCGCGAATCGCCCGTTGAACGGAGGCGACGCCCCGCCGCAATTCTGTCGGGGGTCATGGTGAAGAAACGGTTAAGCGCCGCCTAATCGGGGCGCTCGGCTGGCCACCCCTTAGGTTGCAGTTGTAGTTGTAGCAACTATCAGTTGCATTTGGGCTCCGTTAGCGCATACTGATTCGAATCGCGCAAGGGCGCGCGAGTCATGAGGCGCGAACGCAACGGCGCCGACGAAAGGAGAGGCCATGAACAGGATATCGTCTTTAGCTCACGCTTCCGCTGGAGTTCCCGGCGCGCTGCTCGAAGAAGAGAGCCATGTTGCGCTCGATTCCGCGCAACCCGAACTGACCATTAGCCAGATGTCGCGGGTATTCGGCGTCAGCCTGCGTACCTTGCGGTTCTATGAGGACCGCGGGCTCATCAAACCTCGCCGGGAGGGAAACGCCCGCTATTATCGCGCAAGCGACCGCATCCGGATGGAAATGATCCTCAAGGGCAAGAAACTCGGTTTCACCCTGACCGAAATCCAGGACCTGATTGGCGGCAAGGGGACGACTGAAACCGTGGATCTCGAAGATCAGCTGAATCCGCAGCAGATCGTAACCCAGATCAGTCACCTGGAGCGGCAACGCAACGAGATCGAGGGCGCGATCGAGAGGCTGCGGGCAACGCAAGGCCGCCTAGCCCACGGCGCCGCCGCCTGATCGGCGCCGATCGTTGGATGAGGTCGGCGCTGGATCGGTTAAGCCCGGATCCGCGCCGCCTCCACGATCCGCAGAGATTCGGCTGAGGCGGCTTCAATTCCGAGATGGGTCGTGTCCAACGTCACCGCGTCGGCGGCCGGGCGTAGAGGCGCCGCCGCCCGGTTGGAGTCGCGGGCGTCGCGCCGGTTGATATCGGCCAATATCGCGTTGTAATCGGCCCTTTCGCCGCGTTGGATCAACTCCACCGCACGCCGCTGCGCCCGCGCCGCCGGACCGGCGGTGACGAAGATCTTGACGTCCGCGTCAGGACAAATGACCGTGCCGATGTCCCGCCCGTCGAGCACCGCCCCGCCCGGCCGCGCCGCGAAGGCGCGCTGCGCCTCGATCAGCGCCGCGCGAACGCGCGGCATTGCGGCGACCACTGAGGCGGCCTCGCCCATCTGGCGCGTGCGCAAGGTCGCATCGTTGAAGTCGGTGAGTCCCAGTCCCCGGGCGACTGCAACCGCCGCGGCTTCGTCGTAGAGATCGCGGTCCTGGGCGATCAAGGCGGCGGCGGTCGCGCGATAGAGCAGCCCGGTGTCGAGGTGAGGCAGGCGGTAATGCGCGGCGATTCGGCGCGCGATGGTGCCTTTGCCCGAGGCGGCGGGCCCGTCGATGGCGATGATCATCCGCGAGCCGCTCCCCCTGGCTCCCTGCCCTGGCGAGCGCTCATAGAGCGCGACAAGGCGACTGTCGAGACGGCAAACGGGTCAGCCAGATCGAAGACATCGCCCGGCGAACTCGGTCTGAAGCAATCTATTGATTATGCAGGCTTAATTCCGTTTTTCACGCAACCACGCCAGTTCGAACTTTTGGCTTCGGGCCAAAGCGGACCGTTGGTCGTGGCAAGGTCCTTCGGGGCGCCCGAACGCCCACTTGATTGGCCGCCTGGCCTCGCTTGGTTGGCGAAGCCGTCGGTCCGAGCCGCCGGTGCGGGAGCCGGCGATGGCAGTCGGCTTGATCGCGCGGTCAAACGCATCCGGTTCAAATTAAGTTGAACATCTTGCGCAGATGTTAAAAAGCCTTGACTATTCCGTTAATTTCTATACAACTTGTCGGTTGTTGACCGACCTTTGGTATCGGCCGGTTTGGCCAGGATGCAGCGGGCGCCGGGATGGGCGCCTCTCTAAAGGAGGGATTTCCATGGTAAATTACAGAATGACTTTGGGCGTGGCGGCGATTGCTGTCCTCGTTTCCGGTCCGGCGTTCGCGGTGGATCTGATCACAAATGGCAGTTTTGAGACCAACACCGGAATCGGCCAGTTAGGCTTTAACACCACGGCGTCACCGTGGATGGTCACGGAGGATCCCAGAAACGGCACGGGACTGACCTACGGGTTCATCTTCGGCAACTCGACCGCCTTCGCCGGCGGTTCGCCGGGGTCCGACGGTAACGTGGCTCTTTTCGGCAGCAGCCCGGCCAACAACACTCCCCAAGGGGATTTCTTCTACGGCGAGGACACAACCTTCCAATCGACCTTACTTGAGCAGAATATCACCGGTCTGACGATGGGGACAAAATACGCGCTGACCTTTGAGTGGGCGGCCGCCCAGCAGACAGGCTTTGATGGCGACACGACCGACCAATGGGTGGCCACGCTCGGAGGATCAGGTCCGGAAAGCACGGCCGTTGTGACCAATCCCAGCCATGGCTTCACCGGCTGGATGGACGCAACTTTGTTCTTCACCGCCACAGCGACTACGGAGCTTCTCACGCTTGACGGGGTCGGTACGTGCCTCGCGGGCAACTGCGGCGAGACCGAGAGTGGCGCGCCACCGTTCGCGCTGATCGACAGCGTTGCTTTGAACTCGGTCCCGGAGCCGGCGACCTGGGCGATGATGCTGCTGGGCTTCGCCGGACTCGGCTACGCGGCTTTGCGGCGCCGCAGGAACGCGGTTTCGATCGCGTGAACACCTCGGAGTAACCCTGAGAGGCAAAAAAATCATGCCGCTCGCTTGCGAGCGGCATGATTGCTTAATTGCTGCGTCCCCACCATTCAACCGCACGGTCGAACGGGCTTCCCGATGGCCGCACAAACGCTTCGAGATCTCTATGTGCTGCTGTATGCGGTGGCGCGGCTCGGAGTGTGGCTCGCGATCTTCGCGGCAATCTTCGTGCCGATCGAGCGGATCTTCGCGCTGCATAGCCAGAAGATTTTCCGCAAGGAGATCGCTGTCGACCTTGGCTACTACTTTCTCAACGGGCTCCTGCCTGCCCTCGTGCTAGGGCCGCCGATTTCGCTTGCCGTGCTCGCGGTCCATCATTTCATCCCGGGCGGCGTCCTCGGGACAATCGCCGCCTGGCCGATTTGGCTTAAGGCCTGCGCAACGATGATGGTGGGTGAAACCGCCTATTACTGGGCCCATCGCCTGAGTCACCAGATTCCGTTCCTCTGGCGGTTTCACGCCATCCATCACAGCGCGGGGCAGCTCGATTTCCTGGTCAACACCCGCATGCATCCCGTCGACCTGGTGTGGTCGCGGATGATCATGCTGACCCCGATCTTCGCCCTGGGGCTCGCGAACCCTGTCCGCTTTGGCGATGGCGTCATTGCGACCACCGTCCTCCTCTCCGGATCGATGTGGGGGTATTTTATCCATTCGAACGTCCGCTGGCGGTTGGGGCCGTTCGAATGGCTTCTGACGACGCCCGCCTTTCACCACTGGCACCACACCAACGACGGCAAGCGGCGCGACTGCAACTACTCGGCAATGTTTCCCTGGCTCGACCGCATTTTCGGCACTCATCACCTGCCCGACGCGTGGCCCGAACGTTACGGAATCGATGAGCCGATGCCCGACTCGCTCGCGGGTCAATTCATCCATCCGCTTGCGCCGTCGCGGCCTCTGCTCCCAGCCGAAGAGAGCAGGGTCGCGCAGTAACAACGCGGACCGTCGTCGATCCGCCCTGCGGTCCCCAGCCTCCTGATCGATCGCGATTCGACTTGCTGTCGCCCCGCTTCGCATGCCGAAGCCGGTCCTCAGCTTGTGCCAGTTTCGCCTCGCGCGTATTCATCAAATCTGGCGAATGACAAGCACTTGGCGATGGCGGCGGGTGCAAACGCTACGGGAGGGCGACGATGGACCTTACGGCCCAGCAGAGGATGACCATCCTCGCCGCATTTCTCGGCTGGATGCTCGACGCCTTCGACTTCTTCCTTTTGACCTTTTTGCTTAAGGACATCGCCAAGGAATTCGGCGTCGGGGTCCCGGCCGTGGCCTACGCGCTCTTCCTGACCTTGGCGATGCGGTTCGTCGGCGCGTTCATCTTCGGCCGACTCGGCGATAGGTGGGGCCGCAAGCCCGCCCTGATGCTCGACATTCTCTGTTATTCGATCCTCGGCGCGCTTGCTGCTTTCTCGCCAAACCTCACGATCTTTCTCATCCTGCGCGCTTTATTCGGCGTCGCCATGGGCGGCGAGTGGGGCCTCGGCAGCTCACTGGCGATGGAATCCATCCCGCCGCGGGCGCGAGGACTGGTTTCCGGGATTCTCCAATGCGGCTATCCATGCGGCTTCCTGCTTGCCGCGGTCGCCTATGGCCTGCTTTATGGCCGCACGTTCGGCGACTTCACATTTGGCTGGCGCGCGATGTTCCTCCTCAGCGTCCTGCCTGCCCTGCTCGTGCTGTTCATCCGCGGCGGCGTTCCCGAATCGCCAGCGTTCGAAGCGGCGCGCGCGCCATGTAAAGCCGAACCTATGGACGACGATCTCAGAGCATCGCGGCCTTGTGATCTACATGGTCGTGCTGATGATGTGCTTCAACCTGTTCAGCCATGGCACACAGGACCTCTATCCGACCTTCCTCCAAAAGCAGCACAGTTTCGATCCTGCGACTGTCAGCTGGATCGTCATCGTCGCCAATCTCGGGGCCATCGCCGGCGGCCTCCTATTCGGGCACCTGTCGGAGACAATCGGCCGCGTCAACGCCATCACCCTCGCGTCGCTCATTGCTCTGCCGGCGCTTCCGCTCTGGGCCTATGCCTCGACGCCGATCCTGCTCGCACTGGGCGCGTTCATCATGCAGGTCGCGGTGCAGGGCGCCTGGGGGGTTATTCCAGCCCATCTCAACGAATTGTCGCCGGGCGCAGCGCGGGCGACCATTCCGGCCTTCGTCTACCAGGCCGGCAACTTCCTCGCCTCGTTTAATGGTCCGTTCCAGGCGCAGATCGCGGTGTCCAACGGCAACAATTACAGCTTCGCGCTGGCGCTGGTCGCCGGCGTGATAGCGGTCGCGATCATAATCGTCATCCGCTTCAGTCCGGAGCGACGCGGCGAACTCCTGAAGGCGCATTGAGCGCTGAAGCTCTCGCCGGCGCAACGTTGGTCGAGGCCGCGACGGACCCCGGTTTCGAGCGAACGTGCGAAGGTCTGGCCCCGGCCTCGCTATTGCAGCGGTCGTCGACAATTCCTGGCGCGTTCCCCAACAGACGCCGGCCGTTAGCCCATACTTCGCAACTCATACGTAGAATAGAAGGAACTTTTCAGCCGTGAAGCGGTTAATACGCGTCAAAGCGGATCTTGTCGGTAAGCATCGGCGAGTTCGGGCAAATCGAAAGCAGGAGGTTTCTATGTCTCGATGGATGCTTGCAGCCGCGGCTGCGACCCTGATCGGCGCTTCTTCTTCAGTGGTGCTCGCCAACGAGAGCGGGGCGCTGACCGGTGGAGTGGCGGGCGCTGTCGGCGGGGCGGTCGTAGGCGGGCCGGTCGGCGCTGTGGTCGGAGGGGTAGGCGGTGCGGCCATCGGCAACTCGATGACCAATCATCACCATTACTACCACCACGCTTATTACCACCACCACTACAATCATTACTAAGTCGTGGCACGCGTAGCGAGGGCTCGATATGCCCTCGCGGCACTGTTTGTCGCAGTGCCGCGCTTTCGTTCGAAAAGAGTATCTATCGAGTTAGATATGCGCTGTGAATGTCGGTAGTTTACGCCGGTAACCCGCGTAACCAAGACCCGCGAAGCCCAGAATTAACATCGCCCAAGTCGCAGGTTCGGGAGTAGCCGTGGCGCCGTTGAAGCTCAGGATTGATGGCGCGCCATTCGCGGCTACATACCATACCTCGTAGTTGTCTCCGGCAGTCAGCGCAGGAAGTAGAGTTGTGACGGCGGTCGTTGGTGCTTCGTTGCCGGGAATGAGATTGCCGCTGTTGGTCGTGATGTCGAACAGCGAGATGCCGTCGTCGTGCGTGATTGAAGCGATGGTGACGCCCACCGGCAGGACGAAGGTAAACTCAAAGAGGGACGTGACGTCATAAGGCGGCGCACTCATCTGAACGGCCGGCAGACCCACCCCTGGTATGAAGTTGCTCATCAGGTCTGTTGCCTGATTGGTATCCGAGAAATTGATCGCGCCGGTGAACGAGAAAAACCCAATGAAAGTCTGACTCGTCAGGGGGTTGGCGGGGTCAGCCTGCTGCGTGGGATCCGTCGGGTCGCCTGGAGACGCGGCGACCTGGGCCTGTGCTGCAAGCCCTATAACCCGGGTCGCCGCGATCGCTCGCGAGTGTGTTTGTGCGCTGTTATTCCGCGGCAGCGGCCCGCTTCGGCAGCACCCAATTGGGGCGCGGGAAGTGGCAGGTGTAGCCGTTCGGGTACCGCTCCAAGTAATCTTGATGCTCGGGCTCCGCTTCCCAGAACGGGCCGGCCTGCACGACTTCGGTCACAGCTTTGCCTGGCCACAAGCCTGAGGCGTTAACGTCCGCGACCGTGTCGAGCGCCACGCGCTTTTGTTCATCATCAGTGAAAAAAATTGCCGAGCGATAGCTCGCTCCCGTGTCATTGCCCTGGCGGTTTCGAGTGCTCGGATCGTGGATCTGAAAGAAGAACTCGAGAAGCGTGCGGTAGCTGATCCGCGAGGGATCGAAGATAATCTCGATTGCCTCGGCATGATTGCCGTGGTTGCGGTAGGTCGCATTGGCGACCTCGCCGCCGGTGTAGCCGACCCGCGTCGAGATCACGCCCGGATAGCGGCGAATCAGATCCTGCATTCCCCAGAAACATCCACCGGCGAGAACCGCCCGTTCTGTTGAACCTGCCATGACACCGCCTCCCGTCGAATGAATTTTCCAGGCGCCCGAAGCCAGCGCCGACCCTCTAACCGCCGCTTTAGATAAGCACTCCAACCGAAAATAAAACCGAGGACGAAACCGGGCTGACCGGAGCGCAGCCAGGCGTACCGTCGTTCACGCTGCTTCCACGGCGGGGGCGCGGGTGAGCAACCGGCAGAGTCGCGCAAGCGTCTCCCGCTGCCGGGGCCGAGGCACAACCATATCGACCATGCCATGGTCGCGCAGGTATTCGGCGCGTTGGAAGCCCACAGGCAGGCGCTCGCGTATCGTCTGCTCGATCACCCGGGCGCCGGCGAAGCCAATCACGGCCCCAGGCTCGGCGATATGCACGTCTCCGAGCATGGCGTAGGACGCTGTCACGCCGCCCGTTGTTGGATTGGTCAGGATGACAATATAGGGAAGCTTCGCCGCCCGCAGACGCCGCACGGCGACCGTCGTGCGGACCATTTGCGCTAAAGCGAACATGCCTTCCTGCATTCGCGCCCCGCCTGAGGTCGTGAAAATGAGAAACGGCGTCGCGCGCTCGATGGCGGCCGAGACGCCAGCGACAATCGCCTCTCCCGCGGCGAGCCCGAGCGTTCCGCCCTGAAACGCAAAATCCTGTATGGCGACGGTGACCGCCTGTCCCTCAAGCTTGCCGAACGCGACCGTAACCGCATCCATGGCTCCCGTCTTTGTGCGATTTTCCTTCAAACGATCCGAGTAGCGTTTGATGTCTCGGAATTTCAACGGATCTGACGGCGTTTCAGGGGTGGCGAACTCCTCGTAGACGCCATCGTCAAGGAGCGAGGCGAGACGGGCCTTGGGGCGGATCGACATGTGATAGCCGGAACCCGGGACAACCATGAGATTGGCTTCGAGATCCTTGTGGAAGACCAGTTCGCCGCTCTCGGGGCATTTGACCCAAAGATTCTCCGGCGTGTCGCGCCGCAACAGCGAACGAATCTTTGGGGGCACAACGTTCGAAATCCAATTCATGCGCGACCTCGGCTCCGTCGGGTCAGTTGTCAAAAGAGGCTCACTTCTGCGCCGCCCTCACGCCTTGCGCCAGTTTGCCGACGAGCTCAGTAGCAGCGACGACGGTCAACGAGGTCGCCGCTCCGCCGTCAAGCGAGAGCCTTATCGCCTCGACAATGGACGAACCGACCACCACCCCGTCCGCGGTTTCTCCGATCGCCCTGGCGCTTTCAGCGTTCTTGACGCCGAAGCCGACTGCGACTGGCAGATCCGTGCGGCGCTTCAACCGCGCCACGCCTTCCGCCACCTGCTTCACGTCGGGAGCCGCGGCTCCCGTCACTCCGGTGATCGAAACAAAATAGACGAAGCCGCCGGCGTTTTCGAGAATCGCCGGTAGACGATCCTCGCTCGTGGTCGGGGCCACCAGGCGAACAAAGGCGAGTCCAGCGCGGCGCGCGGGCAGGCAAATCTCATCGTCTTCCTCTGGCGGGCAATCGACGATGATCAGACCGTCGACGCCGGCCGCGTTCGCGTCTTTCAAGAACCTCTCGACGCCATAGACGTAGATGGGGTTGTAATAGCCCATCAGAATGAGCGGGGTGTCGGGGTCCGCCGCGCGGAACTTTTTCACCATCGTAAGGGTCGCTGGCAGCGTCTGTTTGGCCTCAAGCGCCCGACGTCCCGCGGCCTGAATCGCGGGTCCGTCCGCAATCGGGTCGGTAAACGGCATGCCGAGTTCGACAATATCGGCGCCGGCCGCCGGCAACGCTTCAAGAATCGCGGATGACGTCGCGCTGTCCGGATCGCCTGCCATGATGAAGGTCAAAAGCGCGGCACGCCGTTCTGCAGCGACCCGTTGAAAGCGCAAATCAAGGCGAGCGGTCATGAGACCTCGTTACCACGGCGGCCGTGAGCGCGAAAGCAACGCCCGAAAAGACGATGCCCTACGAACAGAGGACTGGACTCTTCCAGTCAAATGGCCCTCGACCGAGCCGGCGAATCCCGATAGATGGCCGAAGAGAACGCCTCATGTCGTTGGCGAAAACGATCGGCCGCCCCGGGGGGAATCGTGAAGCTCATTCTTTTGGCTCTCCCCTGTGTTCTGGCGCTCTGGGTCCCGCTCTACAATTCCCTTCCGCCGGTGCTGTTCGGAATTCCATTCTTCTTCTGGTTCCAGCTTGTCCTCATTCCAATCTCCGCACTCGCAATTCTTGCCGCGAATAGGGTTGGTAGGCACTAGGCATGTTCGACCACCTTAACGTTGTCGCCACCGCCGTCTTCGTGTTCTTTTTTGGACTTGTGTCGGTGCTCGGCTTCGTCGCAGCGCGCTGGAAGGCGGCCGATCTCGGCCACATCCATGAATGGGGCCTCGGAGGCCGGCGCTTTGGCCCAGGGATAACTTGGTTCCTGCTCGGGGGCGATCTCTATACCGCATACACGGTCATCGCGATTCCCGCGGTCGTGTTCGCGATCGGCGCCTTCGGGTTCTTCGCCGTGCCCTACACGATCATTGTCTACCCGTTCCTCTACTTGACCCTCCCGCGGCTGTGGGCGGTGTCGCAGAAAAACGGCTACATCACCGCAGCCGATTTTGTGCTTGGCCGCTACGGCAACAGAGGATTGGAGCTTGCGGTTGCGGCGACCGGAATCCTGGCGACCATGCCCTATATCGCCCTTCAGCTTGTCGGCCTTGAAAAGGTGATTGTCGCCCTCGGCTTCTCCGGCCAGGGGATCATGGCGCACGCGCCGATTACGATCGCATTCGTCATTCTCGCGCTCTTCACCTACAAGAGCGGGCTGCGGGCGCCCGCCATGATCGCCTTCGTCAAAGACGCGATGATCTATATCTTCATCATCGCGGCCATCGTTATCATTCCGTACGAACTCGGAGGCTTCGGAGCGATCTTCGAAGCTGCTGACAAAGCCTTCCACGCCAAGGTCGCGGCGGATCCCAACCTTGCCGCAGGATTGACGCTCAAGCCGACGCAGGTTGGCCCCTACATCACGCTCGCGATCGGTTCGGCGATGGCGTTGTTCATGTATCCGCACGCACTGACAGGCTCGCTTTCGGCTTCAAGCGGGAGCGCCATCCGCTTTAACACGATGACCTTGCCCGCCTATTCCTTGGTGCTCGGCTTCATCGCCTTGCTCGGGCTGATGGCGATCGCGGCCGGCGTCAAAGTCGACTCGCCGCAGGACGCCGTGCCGCAGCTTGTGCTCTGGGCGTTTCCCGACTGGTTCGCCGGCTTTTGCTTCGCCGCGATTGCGCTTGGCGCGCTGGTGCCGGCGGCGGTCATGTCAATCGGCGCGGCTAACACCTTCACCCGCAACATCTGGAAGCCGTTCATCCACCCGGAGATGACGCCCTACGAGGAGTCGGTCCTCGCCAAGCTGGCTTCACTGGTGGTGAAGATTGGCGCGCTCGCGGTCATCTTCTTCATGCCGACGAAATTCGCTTTGGACTTGCAATTGCTTGGCGGCGTCTGGATGGTTCAGATATTCCCGGCAATGATTTTGGGCCTGTTCACCCGCTGGTTCAGCGGCTGGGCGCTCTTGATCGGCTGGGCCGTGGGTATGATCGTCGGCACGTCCCTCTCCTGGACTGGAAAGGCCTGGGCGCCGGTCCATGCGCTGAAATGGGATGTTCCGTTCCTTGGCCATTACGATCTCGGCCTTGGCTTCGCGGCGTATAATGGGCTGACTGCAGTGCTCGTCAATTTCCTCGTCGCGTCAACGCTTTCGTTGGTTCTGCGTTCTCGTGCTTACGACGAGACTTCGCCGGAAGATTACGATGATCGTGCGCTCGCGTGAACAAGGGCTTATAGAGGCGCGAGCCAGCGCCGCCGGCTGATTTCACGGGCTCGGCGCTGCATCGAGGCGCACTCGCCAGGTCGGCCAACGAGGTTGCCGTAGGCCATGATCAGGTGCAGTCTGCACGAGGGAGCTTGTAATGGTGGAAGAGGGGCTCGGCTCCGTGGAGAATGATCAGCCGGCCGCTGAGCCTGAGCCGCGTCACGACTTTTCAGTGGTCCAAGGCTTCCAAGTTGTCGACGCCGAAGATCATCGCTTAGCGCGCGCGGGTGATGAAACTTGGCGCGAAGCCCTGAGACTGGAGCTCGAGGCGCGCGCCGCGCGCCTGCACCAGGCTGTCGACGCTGCGATAATGCTCTCAAACGACGGGATCATTCGTTGGTTGGGAGATCCGGTCGCCAAACTGTCGCGCGGACCAACCGTGCTAAGCCCGAGCGCCGTCATCTTCGCCGACGAATCCCTGCCGGATGCGGCAAGGGAGATGGTGAAGACACGAATTGAGCTTTGGATAGCGGCGACGACGCGACGTCTTCTTGCGCCGCTGTTCGCACTCGAGGGCATTCAAGAAGGATCGGAGATCGTTCGTGACCTGGCTCACGGGGTGGCGCGGTCGCTAGGGGTTCTGGAGCGCGAACCGATCAAAGCGAAGATCAAAACGCTCACGCAGGACGACCGGGGGGAGCTAAGGAAGCAAGGCGTTCGCTTCGGCGCCTACTATATTTTTCTCCCGGCGTTGCTCAAGCCGGCCGCAAGAGCGTTGGCCCTCCAACTGTGGAGCCTTCAGGCGTCCGGCGACGCAAGCGAGCTTCTACCGACCCTAGGCTCAGTCGCTTCGTCCGGCCGGACATCCCTCCCTTTGGACAAAGGGATCTGGAAGGAAGGCTATCGCGTCGCCGGTTATCGGGCGTGCGGCGAGCGGGTTGTGCGCGTGGATGTCGTAGAACGTCTTGCCGGAATCATTCGAGCGGCGATCGCGGGTGAAGCGCCGGCGGGCGCCGATGGCCCTCCCAGCCAGCGAAGCTCGAAGGGATTCGTTGTAAGCGGGGCGATGACCTCGTTGACCGGGTGCTCAGGCGAGCAATTCGCTTCCATTCTGCGTTCCATGGGATTTCGATCGGTCGAAATGAAGCGATCCGAATTTTTCAGACCGGGGAAGGACAACGAAGCGGCTACGCAAAGCGCATTGCCCGAGGCTGCAGAAGAAGTTGAGGGGCCCACTGCAGATGAGCAAGCGACGCCAATAACGGCGAGTGAAGAGGAGGCCCCGGCAGATGCAGATTTGGCGCCGCCAGCCGCCGCGGCGGTTGACGACGTTTTACCGGACGCGGATCGTCCTCACCTCGTTGCTGACGCTGACGAAGACCAGGCTTCGGAAAGCGCTGACGCGATTAAAGAGGCCGCCGGAAGCGCGGCTGAGGACGAGGCTGCGGGCGTGACCGATGGAGTCATGCTGGAAACAACAGCCTCTCCCGTCCTCTCAGATCCGCCGGATGGCGCCCCGGCAGCGGAGGGCGTCGAGCCAGCCGCCTCTACGCAAACGTCGGGCAAAGCGAGCGAACCGACGACAAGCGCTGACGTCATCGTCGTTTGGCAGCCCGATCATCGCAGGATATCGCCCAGACGCGAGAGGAAAATCAGACAGCCAAGAAGCGACGGACCGGACCGCCCAAATACTCAGGGCCCGAGCCCAATCGCAACGCCCCATTGGCGCCGCGAGGCGGGCGCGCCGGCATCCAAGGGGCCCGGTCGTCCCCATTCGGCCCGTATCGACGAAAAACGTCGCCAGCGGACCAAAGACTATGATATGCCGCGGTCGGCGCCGACGACGGCCACGCCGCAACGGGCCAAGGTTGATCCGAACTCGCCCTTCGCCAAGCTTCTCGAGCTTCGTTCGCGACTTGAGGAACAAACCAATAAACGCCAATAGCTGCGCCATCGCCGCCGCCGAAGCATCCCAACAAAATGGTTGGCAGACGGTCTGGAAATCCATAGAAGAACGAGCAAAATCCCTACCTGGAAGGTAGCTCACGAGGATATACGTATGACCTACGTGGTCGTGGAAAACTGCATAAAGTGTAAATATTTGGATTGCGTGGAAGTCTGCCCTGTCGACTGCTTCTACGAGGGCGACAATATGCTCGTCATTCATCCGGACGAGTGCATCGATTGCGGCGTGTGCGAACCCGAATGCCCTGCCGAAGCCATCAAGCCGGACACCGAACCTGACCTCGCTTTTTGGCTTAAACTGAATGCTGACTATGCCAAGTCTTGGCCAAATATAACCAGTAAGAAAGACCCGCCGCCCGACGGCAAGGAGTTCGACGGGCGCGCCAACAAATTTGCTGAATTTTTTTCCGCTGAGCCGGGAGAAGGCGATTAAGCCTACTCCGAATTCTTTGGCTATTTGGTCGCGGTAAACTCGACGCCGCCGCGGCCAAAGTGGTTCGGTTTATCTTCCTCTTTGATTTTTCGACGGATTTGTGCTAAACGGCAAATTAATTGGTCGAGCGGAAGTTCCTGATCGTCCCTGGCGAAGACGTGAGTTGTCTTCCTGGACGAAAAGTCAACTCGCCATTCGGAGAGTAATGTTCGCCCACGGATCTAAAGCAGTATTCGTGCGCGGATCTATGGCGTGTGCGGGAAGGTTTGCCCGTGGAGAGGTTACCTATGGTGGCGCGTACTAAATCTAAGAAGGCAACAAGCTCAAAGACAAAGAAGACGAGCGCCGCCTCCCGCGCGAAGCCGAGAGCAAAGCGCCCTACCAAAGCCGCTTCTCCTTCGAGCGTCCGAAACCGTGTCAGCAAGAGCAAGCCGGCTTCGAGCGCCAAGGTTGCACGCAAATCGGGTAAAACTGTTCAGGCTAAGAAAAAAAAGGCCGTCGCAAAGGTTTCGAAACCGAAGCGGACAAGTTCGCGGACGGCGATCCACAAATCTGCCGCGGCGAAGAGGCCCGCCAGTTCCACCGCTCGAAAGGCGGCGGCATCGAAGAGCGTAAACAAGACCGCAAGAGCCGCGGCTGCCGCCAAGCGGGCGTCGGCTGTCCGAGCGCATTTGAAGGAACAGGAAGCGAAGTTGTCGACAGGAAGCCACAGCGCGCCGGAGATTCGAGCCCCTGCCGAGATAGCATCAGCGCCTCTTGGCGGATCAAAGCCAAGTTCCAATCATAGCGTCCAGCCCCCTCACTCGGCCGAGGCATCGTCGCCGGCGAAGCCGGCAGCGGCCGTGGTCAAGGTTCAAAAGGCTGGAGTGTCAGAAGAAGGGACCTCCGCGGCGAAGGCGCTCAAAAGCGCGGGGCAACGTCAAGGCTTCAGGCTAAACGAATTTGTCGTCTATCCCGCCCACGGGGTTGGCCAGATCGTCTCGATCGAGGAACAGGAAGTCGCGGGCTTTAAGCTTGAGCTTTTTGTCATAAACTTCTCGAAGGACAAGCTCACTTTGCGCGTCCCGACGTCCAAGGTGACAGGCGTAGGAATGCGCAAAATATCCGACGCCGACACCGCGAGGCGCTCGCTGGACATTCTAACGGGGCGCGCGCGCGTCAAACGGACGATGTGGTCGCGACGAGCCCAGGAGTACGAAACCAAAATCAACTCCGGCGATATAAACGCCATCGCGGAGGTGGTGCGCGACCTTTATCGATCAGAGGCGCAACCCGAGCAGTCCTATTCGGAACGGCAATTGTACGAGGCCGCGCTCGACCGGATGGTGCGGGAGATCGCCGCAGTCCAGAAGTCGAACGAGATTGACGCTTTGAAGACGGTCGAGGCGCAGTTGCAGAAGGGTCAAAGCCGAGCGGCAAAATCGCTTGGCCCCGCGAGCGCGCCGGGCGAGATCGAACAAGCCGCCTGAGGACTTCGGTCCTCCGGCGGGTCGACGCCTCGGCGCTTTTCCCAGCGGTCCTCCGGGGTGCTGGCGACGGCGCCCGATAAGCTCCCGCAGGCCTCGGAAGCGACCGTGGGACGCGGAATCTCGTCATGAGGGGTCATCTTGACCGCCGTCCATGCATTTCCAGTCTACCCGATGCTGTCGCTGTGGATTTTGCTCCTCACCGCGGCGACTTTGTTTTGGGTCGCCCTCACAGATTTGAGGGAATTCAAGGTACGGAACGAATTCGTCGCGGTTTTGGCCGGCCTCTTTCTTGTCCACGCGCTCTGCTCGGGCGCTTGGGTGTCAATGCAGTGGAATTTCGCCTTCGCGCTGCTGATGCTGGCGGGCGGGGCCTACGCTTATTCCCTTCAGCAAATTGGTGGCGGTGACCTGAAACTGCTGGCGGTCGCCTTTCTATGGACGGGCCCATGGTTCGCAGCGCCGTTCGTGTTCCTTCTGCTGATCTTCACCAGCGCATATTATGTCGCGGCCAAGTTTGGATTTGCAGCGGCGCGGCAAACTGCCGCGGGTCTGCGGATTCCTCTGGCTCCATCTTTAGCCGCTGCGCTCATCGGCGCGCTTGCGTTGGGTTTCATAGCGCCGATCAGCTGAGGGTCAGGCGCCATCGGCAAACGATCTATGGCGGGCGCGGCGTCCAGCGCCGCCCGCAATTGCCTCAAGGTTCGAGATCGATTCTGAAGCGGCAGTTCGCTGGGCGCCGTTAGCCCCCGTCCGCCGATGCCTTCTCCGACATAGCGTCGGAGGAATTCAAGGGGACAGCGCTTTGTCCAGCGCTAGCCACTGTTTCGAAACCCACGTGCCGACGAGGCCGATCGTCGCGATGACGGCGATCAAGAGTATCCCAAGCAACACTGTATATTCGATGAGAGCAGCGCCGTCTTCGTCCTTCACGAACTGGCTAAAGACCTTTACGACTTTGGACATGCGCGCCCCGACGGGTTTTGAAGTTGGCCGAAGCCCGCTTGGGGCCACCCGCACAATTATCCGCTGCGGCAGGGCCTGGTCAATACCGAGTTGAGCCGGCTGGCGGCCTCGAAAAATACAAGTTCTGCTGTATTTAATCGACAAACATTTCGTATTCCACCCTGTTTATTCCTTAGTATCAAGAAACTATACAAAATCGCAAAGAGATTGTTGTTATTTTTTCTCTTGAAATTCTCCTGTTGTAGGCACACTTACGCCCGCTTAGACAGCTCCTAGGGGCGCTGTTCTTATTGATCTGGGGCATACCGATGTGTTTTGCGTCAGGACTCCGCGAAGTTGGTCTCATGAGGAATTCCGTGGCCAATTTGAGCGCCTTGGAGCAGGAAATATCTCATTGACAATATTGTGGAGACAACATTGTGAGCGCGACAAAAGTCCTTTTGGGCTAATTGGTTGTGTTCTGCGAAGGATGATAAGACTTGGATCGCCTGTGACTAGATCGGGCTAATCCGTTGACATAGGCAGTAGGCTAAGCATAGCTCATAAAAAAACTTCCCGCTTAAACGGTTTCCTTTGGGGCAAGGATAAAACACCATCATGCGCGGGAGTACAAATCTCTTAATCCTCGTTGTTGCTGTGATTCTAGGAGGAGTGGCGGCGTTTCTTGCCAAAAGCTGGCTTCAAAACCATTCAGCTTACGCAAACGCTCAGAAGACCGTCCCGATTCTGGTCGCCAATGGCTCGGTCGCGTTTGGCGCGCCAATCGGCGCCAAGGATGTGAGACAAATCGACTGGCCAGCGCAATCGAGCCCGGAAGGCGCATTCGCAAGCTTCGCGGAGCTCACGAAGGAGGGCCGCCGGATCGCCCTCTCCCCGCTGGTCCGCGACGAACCGATTATCGCCTCCAAGGTCAGCGCGCCGGACCAGCGAGCCTCGCTGTCGACCCTGATCGAAAAAGGCAAGCGCGCCGTGACTGTCGCGGTCGACGACGTGCGCGGCGTCGCGGGCTTCATCTTTCCTGGCGATTTTGTCGATGTCGCGCTGACGCGAACCGAAAGCAGTAAGGGTCCGCAGAATTTTTCCGAAGTAATCCTGCAGCATGTCAAGGTGCTGGCGATCGATCAGATGGCCGGTCAGCGCCAGGAACACCCAACCGTCGCAAAGGCCGTCACCGTCGAGGTAGACCCCGACCAGGCGCTGAGAATCCTGCTCGCCGCCAATGTCGGAAAGCTATCGCTGATCCTGCGCCAGCCCGCGGAAGTCGCCTTGGGTCCCGATGCGAAGGTCACCGATCGCGACCTGTTCGGCGACGACGAGGCGCAAGCGCAGGTCTCTCCGGCCAACCCAAGTCTGCCCGCCGTGCAGGCGCAACCCGCCGTTTTTCAGTCCGACCCGTCGCCAGGGGCCCTCCCGCCCGGGGGAGCTGCCCTCCCGCCAGGAACTGGCCCGTCGGCCCCACCTTCCTCTGACTCGCCCACACGGAAGATCACCGTCTTTCGGTCGGTTAAGAGCGAACAGTACGACGTGCCTGAAGAGCTCAATTGACGAAGGGTTGTGCATTGGGAAAGCGAAGACAATCCTTCCATTCGCGACTGTGGCTCCGAAAGCGACGGACGGCTTTAACGCGCAGCGCACTCCGGGTCGCGACGCTCGCGGCAGCCTGCATGGCCGCCGTCGCTTTCGGGCTCGTGCAAGCCGCGACGCCCGCTGAGGCGCATAAAGGCGCGTGCCATTCGGTGAGCGAGCAGGTGAGTTCGCTCAAGGTGACGCTTAACAAATCGCGTACACTCTGTTTTTCCTCTCCGTTTTCGACAGCAGTCATCGGCGCGCCGGAAATCGCCGACGTTTTGCCGATGACGGAATTGATGCTCTACGTCCAGGGCAAGAAAGTAGGGGCGACCAACATTACTGTCTTCGATCAGCAACGGCGGCTGGTGTCGGTGATCGACCTCGATGTGACGCCTGACACAACGTCGTTGCAGAACAAGATCGCCGCCAGCACTGGGGGCAGGGACATCAATGTCACGAGCGCCAACGGCGAGATTGTTCTGAGCGGAGAGGCGAGCGACGGCTTGGCGGCTGCTCGCGCCGTCGAAGTCGCCAAGGGCCTTTCGCCGGACGCACCCGTCGTCAACGCGATGAAGGTCTCACCCTCACAGCAGGTCATGCTGAAGGTGCGCATTCTCGAAGTCGATCGCAATGCCGGACGCGACCTCGGAGTCAATTGGATCGGCAAGTCGAACCGGGCGAGTTTCGCGACCGGTCTCGGCGCAACGCAGACGACCGCCGCAAACGCCAGCGGCGTCTTCCCTGGGGCGGGTTCGACGGCTTCATCGTTCGGCGTGCTGCTCGCCAATGTCGTCAACACGCACGGAATCAGCATCGACCTGCTCCTCTCCGCCCTCGAAGATAAGGGGCTGGTCAAGAGCCTGGCTGAGCCGGACCTCGTTGCGCTGTCGGGGGAAAAGGCGACATTTCTCGCAGGCGGCGAGATCCCGGTGCCGGTCGTGCAAGGCACGAATGCGACGAACACCACGCTTGGAATCGGCGTCAACTACACGCCGAACATTTCCATCGAATGGAAGCAATTCGGCGTCGGGCTCGAATTCACTCCGACCGTCCTCAACAACGGCATCATCAATCTGCAGCTCAACCCCTCCGTGACCGAGATCAACGCGGCCAACAGCCTGAATATCAACGGGACGACCGTTCCCTCATTGACCGAGCGCAAGGCGCACACTGCGGTCGAACTGCGGGACGGACAAAGCTTCGCGATCGCGGGCCTGCTTCAGGCTCAAGATTCTCAAAGCATCAATCAGGTCCCCTGGATCGGCAACGTGCCTGTCCTTGGCGCTTTGTTCCGATCGACCGACTTTCAGAAGAGCCAGACCGATCTCGTCATCATCGTCTCACCGCATCTCGTCAGGCCCGTGCGTCCGGACCAGCATTTGGCGACGCCGTTTGATACGGCGCTTCAGTCGAATGACGTCGACTTGTTTCTGATGGGCGATACCGAGCGCAAGAAGCGGTACACCGACTACGTGACGAGCGGCGGAGGCCTTCAAGGGCCTTACGGCCATATCCTCGGCGGCCAGTGAATTCGATGCCGGAGCGGCGGAAAGGTCAATCGGTTGGGTTGCGAAGCGCTGCTGCGATCGCATCCGTCGGCGCATCGCTGGCGGTCGCGGGCTGCTCCTCCACAATTGGTTTCGACGACCCGTTCGCCGACTATCTTCAGCGGACCCCTCTGGTTGCGACGAGCGGCGGCGACTCCCAGGCGGCGAACATAGCCATGCAAACGGCGACCCCTTGGCCGCGCTATTCCAACGACACGAATATTCCGGCGAATGGGTCGCGGATCGTCAAAGCGATTACGCGCTACGAAAGCGGCTCCGCGGGCACCGGCGCGAGCGATAGCGCGACGCCGAGCGCGGCGAGTCCGGGTGGGAACGCTGGTTCTGGACCGACGACCGGCGCTTCCACGGGAATGACCGCTTCCCCTCCCGGCCAATCCTCAGGCTATTAGAAGCGCGAGGGTCTTGCCGATGCCGGAATGCGCGACAGAAAAAGCAACATCGTTGTGGCGTGATGAGGATGGTTCCGCGCTAGTCGAGGCGACCATTGTCATGCCTCTTTTGATCACCCTGTTTCTCGGCGTGTTCGAGTTTTCGTGGTTCTTTTACAATCAGCAGCTTGTCGTGTCAGGCCTGCGCGACGCAGCGCGCTACATGACTCGGATCGAACTCACGGATGGAAATCGAGATCCCTGCACCCAAAAAGATTCCTACGGCGCCCTCTACACGGACGATGCAGCCAACATTGCAACCACCTCTCAGCCGCTCCCCGGCGGCTCAGCGCGCGTCAGTGGCTGGACCTCAGCCGACGTCGCAATCAGCTGCCTTTCGAGCATCGCCCTCGAGGGCGGAGACTACGCCGATGGCGAAGCAAATATGACGATCGTCGAGGTCACGACTTGCTTCGCCGATCCGTCATTCGGGCTGTTCTCATCCTTGGGACTGAAGGCGCCAATGTTGTCCTTCTCCCACCAGGAGCGATTCCTAGGGCCCGGTTGATGAGCATATCCTCATTCTTCGCTGACCTTGCTCGAGATGAAGACGGCGGCCCGCTCGTCGAAGTCGCGATCATCCTGCCGATTCTGATCCTGTTCCTTTTCGGCGGGATCGACTTCATGAATGCCCTTTATCAGTGGAACGCAGCGGCCAAGGCTGTCGAGATCGGCGCGCGCATAGCGGCGGTGTCCGACCCTATTGCTTCCGGTTTGACCTCGATTGCTGACGATGCGCTGAGTTCAGGGGTCGCCTCGGGGAGCCCGATGCCCGACTTCACCGTGGAGTGCGACGGCGGCGCGACGGCCTGCTCGTGCACGAGCGGCGCATGCGGCGGAATGGGGTCGTATTCGCCTGACGCGATGGGGCTCATCGTTTATGGGCGAGCCGGAAATGACAATTGCGCGCCTCCGGCTTCTCAATATTTCGCCGGGATGTGCAACCTCCATCCTGCGATAGCGCCTCAATATGTGACGGTGGTTTATAAGCAAACCGGACTTGGTTACGCGGGACGGAATCTGGGGCCAGTTCCGACAATCACGGTTTCGCTCAACGCCGCTTCGTCCAAGACCAAGCTGCCGTTCAAATTTTTCTTCCTGCCTTTTGCCGCGATCAACCTGCCGCAGGTGACGACCACGATAACAGGAGAAGCCCTGTCGGCTTCGGCCGCCGACTAGCGATGCGGGTGCGCCATCGAAATAGGCGACCGCAAAAGGATCGCCGGCCTTCGCCAAGCGCCAAGCGAATTGCCTGTAGCTCTCCAGATGCGCCTAAGCCTGGCGCCATGAGGTTAAGCGTCCGGAATCATCTCGTACGCCGTGCTTCTGCATTGTGGCGCGACACAGAGGGATTGATGGTTCCCTATGTGGCGGTGATGCTGCCGGTTCTCGTCGGCTTTGCTCTACTGGCCCTGGACGCCTCCCGCCGCATGAGCTTACAGACGCAGATGCAGGCTGCCGCCGACAGCCTGGCGCTTGCTGGCGCCCGCGAGCTCAATAAGCAAGCGGGCGCCGAATCGCGGGCGATCTCTGCGATGGCGAACGCGCATGCCGCGACGCAATCGTCCAACACACTCTTCGGCGTCGGATCGTCGCCGACGCTCGATTACACATTCGCTTTCTATTCCACCCTGTCTGCGGCGAGCGATGGCATCGGCGGGTCCGTGGCGATCGGGGATTCGGACGCGAAGTACGTCGCCGTGAAGATCACTCCACAGACCTTCTCAACCGTTCTCCCGGCAACGTTTCTGGCGAATATTTCGGCCAACACATTCGCCGTCGGCGCCGACGCGGTCGCTGGCTTCGCCGGAACGAGCGTTTGTTCGGTCGCGCCGATCTTCGTCTGTAACCCTTACGAAGAGAGCGCCGGATCGATGACCGATTCGCAAGCGACTGCGGCGCTCTATTCCGCCTTTGCCGACCCGGCGACCCTAAGGCGGCAACTCAAGTTGAATAGAAACGGGGTTGGCCCCGGCCACTTCGGGTGGCTCCGCACCGCTGACGGTTGCGATGATGCGACCTGCATGGCGAAGAATGTCGCTGGCGCGGCGGGCGCCTGTTACAGCGATTCGGGCTTGAGCCTCGCAATCGGCGCCAGGTACGCCGTAGAACCCTATTTCGACACTCGATTTGACATCTACAATCAGGACCCGCCGCTCGCCTCGCCTAGCGCCGACCCGCCGGCGGTCAATGTCCGAAAGGGCTATCTGCCAGGACACAAGTCGAACGCCCTCGACTGGTGCAGCGCCACGCCGGCCAGCGGATCGAACCTCTACTACACCTACCCTTCCGATCGCACTCAAGGCGTGGCCACGCAGAATTCGCCCGCTCTCACCGAGGTCGCCGACACAGCCGGCATAGCAACCGGGGAGCCACTGGTTGATTCAGGGAGCGCCTTCGCGAGCACGGCCGACAATCCTGTCACCGTCTCCTCTTCAAACGGTTCGACGGTCACGGTCTCGACCCCTGCCATCACCGCCGAAGCTTCAGATGGCTTGATAATCGAATGGACGACCAGCGGATTGCCGGAGGACACTGCCTTCCCAAAACTCAGCGGCGCTGAGGGGAACGGGCAATGGGACTGCGCCGACTATTGGGCCATCAACCATCCCCACGGGCCCTCGGCCGCGACTCTCGGGACGGCGCTCGGCGGCGTGTGCGGTGCTCCGGCTCAAACGACCGTCAGCCGCTACCAAGTCTACCGATATGAGATCAGCCAGGGGTCCGGTGTCGGAGGAATCAACGACTGGTCGGGACGAAATGGTTGGGCGAGCAACGGCCAGCCGGACCCTCAGGGCTCACGGAGTCCACAAGGCAAATTCCAGACCGAGAGCGGCGCGCCGTTCTGCGCCAAGGCGCAGGGGGCAAGCGGGGTCGACACCACGACCGGCGGCGTCGACCGTCGCAATTTGGTCGTGCCGATTGTCAACTGCCTCGCTCAAGCGGCTCTCGGCAATATGGCCAACGGCGGACCATCCTCGAAAACCCCCGTGGCTGCGTTCGCCAAGTTCTTCATGACCCAGCCCTACGGCGCTCTCAACGACGGCAATCTCTACGGCGAGATCACCGGCGCGCCGGTTCCAACCGACAACGTCAAAATCTTCCATCTCGTCCAGCTGTACCGTTAGATGAAACCGATTACGAAAAGCGAAGGCCTGCCGAGACGATCCGCCGAGTTCGTCGGTCGCCAGGCCTGCTTTACGGCGGTCAGCCGATGACGATCTATCTGACCCAGGAAGGCGGCGACCAAGCCAAGGTCGACGAGATTGAGGACAAGCTCAAGTCGACAATCCCCGACCTCAAGCGGGTGGCGAGCGTTGAAGATATTGATCGGCGGAGCTCGGAGCGTTCAATCATCCTTCTGGTGCTAGCGCCGCCCCAGGGCGCGAACGTCGACGATCTGATCGACGTTGTCAGGCGCTATCCGCGAAACATGTTCTTCATCATTGTTGGCGGCGACATTTCCGCGCGAGACTATAAGAGGCTCATCCAACCCGGGAACGCAGACTGGGTCGCCGAGGCCGGACTGCCGCAGGAAATCCTCGACATTGTCGCGCGGGTCGGCGCTCCCACCCGAGACGACGCGGCGGCCGACTCACCCGTCGTGATCTCGTTCACACCGAGCGCGGGAGGGGTGGGCAATTCAACCCTCGCCATCGAAACCGCCATTCACCTCGTGAAAGACAAGTCGAGCAAGAGCGCCAAGGTCGCTCTGGTCGATCTTGATTTCCAGTCGAGCCACGTGTGCGACTACCTCGACATCGCACCCAAGTTCCAATTTGAAGAGATTGTCGCCGCACCCGAGCGTCTCGACGACCAATTGCTGAGCGCCTTCATCAGCCATCATTCGAGCGGATTGGACGTCCTGGCGGCTAGCCGCAGCCGGTTTCATGCCCGCGACCTCAGTGTAGAGGCCCTGTCGGCATTGTTCGACCGCATGGCGCAACGATACGGCGCCATCATCATCGATCTGCCCCTCTCGGTTCATTCATGGACGCTTCCGCTGCTCGCCGCGTCCAAGGGGATTCTGGTCACCGGCCTCAACACAATCCCAGGCTTGAGGCAAATCGAAGAGGCAATGCGCGCCCTGCGCGAGGAAGCCACGATCACCGCAGAATTGCGAGCCGTCATCAACCGATGCGAATTTGGTCTCATGGGCAAGGTGGCCCGAGCCGACCATGTGGCGCGAATTCTGGGCGACGAAAAGCGCTTGTTCGTCAGAAACGCCCGGGTCGCGATTGAATGCGTGAACGTCGGAACGCCGATCACCCTCGCCTATCCGTCGGACAAGTCCGTCAAGGATATTGCGGCGATATCGGCGTTTTGCGCCGCACTGAGATCACCTCCGTCTCGACGACGTTAGCTCCACAATCGGATCAGCCATGGGATTCCTCGACACCAAGACCGAAGGCAAGAGCGAGCCTGCCCTAACGGACAGAGTCCTGAAACGCTACCCGCGCGTCCGGACGATTTCTATGCCGATCTGATTGCGCGTCGGCCGGGCCTGCTCGACGAAAAGCTCAAGCTGCACGAGCGCATCATCGACGAGTTCAATCTGACGGCGCTGGAAAAGATGGCTCCGGACGAACTGGCGAAACAGGTTCGAACCTATGTCGGCGATCACGTGCGCCGCGAAAGTCTGTCGCTCAATCAGAAAGAGCTCGATCTTTTCTCCAATGAGATCATCGCCGAGATGACCGGCTATGGCCCGCTTGAGCCGTTGTTGAAGGACCCGACTGTCACCGACATTCTCATCAACACGCACAAGCGCTGTTTCATCGAGCGCTTCGGACAATTGCAGGAGACCAAGGTCCACTTCAAGGACGAAGCGCACCTCCTGCGCATCATCAACCGGATCGTCTCGGCGATCGGACGGCGTGTCGACGAATCCTCGCCCATGGTCGACGCCCGGCTGCGCGACGGCTCGCGCGTCAACGTTGCGGTCAGGCCGATCGCCGTCGACGGGCCGCTCGTTTCAATTCGCAAGTTTGCCGAGCGCGTCCTCGATATGGACCGCCTTGTCGAGCTCGGTACTCTGCGGCCCGCGATGTCGGAGGTTTTAGCGGCGGCGGTCGCTGGCAAGGTTTCGACGCTCATCGCCGGGGGGACCGGCTCCGGCAAGACGACAATGCTCAACGCGCTGTCGAATTTCATTCCTGCCCGCGAGCGTCTGATCACCATCGAGGACGCCGCAGAACTGCAACTGCAACAGCCTCACGTCGGCCGGCTCGAGACCCGCCCCGCCAATATCGAGGGCAAGGGCGAAGTGAGGCAACGCGACCTCGTCCGCAATGCGCTGAGAATGCGCCCCGACCGCATCATCATCGGCGAGTGTCGAGGCGAAGAGGCGTTCGACATGCTGCAGGCGATGAATACGGGGCACGAAGGCTCAATGACCACGATTTACGCCAACTCTCCGCGCGACGCGCTGAAAAGGCTCGAGCAGATGGTCGGCATGGCCGGCACCCCCATGACCCTCAACGCGATCCGCAGCCAGATCGCCTCCGCGATCACTCTCGTTGTTCAAGTGCAGAGGCTGCCCGACGGCGCTCGCCGCCTGACCAGCGTGAGCGAGATCACCGGGATGGAAGGCGACGTTGTTCAGATGCAGGAGATATTCAAGTTCGTGAAGGACTTCACCGACGCCAAGGGAACGCTGCACGGAAGCTTCAAGGCGACAGGAATTCGCCCCCGCTTTCTCGCCGACGTGAAGGCCTATGGCATCGACGTGCCATCGAGCTGTTTTGACCCCGCCCGAACCCTGTGAGCGCCATGAGCGAACTTTGGATTGTTTGTGGGATTGTGTTCGCGGGGGTCGTCCTTGCGGTGAACACTCTCTATCGCATGGTTATCCGCGCTCGACGCGATCGCGTCACGATCAAACGACGGCTGGCCGCGAGAGTCGACGGCGGATCCAGACCCAAGTCTATCGACATCCTCCGGCAAGAGCGCGGACTCGCCAATTTTGATCATCCCCGGTTTACAGCCCTCAATGAGTTCCTGGACCAAACTGGCTTGAGAATTTCCATGGCCGCGCTTGGACTATGGACAGCGTCGCTGTGCATAGGCGTCGCTTTGGCGCTCTCTCCTTTTCTCTCCCACTTGTGGATGGCGGCGACGATTGGCTTGACCATCGGCTTGTCGGCGGTCGCACTTTATCTATCAATCACCCGCCAGCGGCGGATCGATAGCTTCACTGGTCAGCTGCCGGACGCGCTCAACATCATTGTGCGCAGCTTGCGCATCGGCCATCCGTTCGCAAGCGCGATTGGCCTCGCGGCCAAGGAAATGCGCGACCCGATCGGCGCTGAGCTCGCACTGACTGCTGAGGAAATTGCATTTGGTCAGGATGTGACGACCGCGGTCGTCAATCTCCACGGTCGGGTCGGTCAAGACGATTTGCTGTTCCTGGTCACCGCCGTCAGCGTGCAGAGTCAGACTGGCGGCAATCTCGCCGAAGTGCTCGCTCGGCTCGCGACGCTCATGCGCCAGCGGAGCACGCTTCAGCTCAAAGTCAAAGCGCTGAGCGCCGAGGGACGATTGTCCGCATGGTTTCTCTCCGCCATGCCCTTCATCCTGTACGGCGCCATTCGATTGCTTTCGAGGGACTACTTCAGTGAGTTGGCCGGCAGTCCGGCCCTTGTCCCGGCCCTGGTTTACGCAGGCGTCTCGTTGGTCGTCTCGAACTTCATCATCTATCGCATGGTCAACTTCAGGATTTAGGCGATGGATGTTTGGCTCGTCCTGTTCGTCTCCACCGCATTCGCTTCGGCCACCGGTATCGCTTTCTCTGTCGGCGCCCTGATCACGAGCCGCAACCGGCTGCAGCGCCGACTCCCAGCCGGAGCGCGTGCGTTGGATGCGTCCGCGCTAACTTCCCCCGACACGATGGTCGCCCTGGCCGGAGAGCCTTTCAAGGAAGATCGATTTGGCCTTGGCCAGAAACTCAGCAAGGAGCTCCGACTGAAATTGGTGCGCGCAGGCTATTTCAGCCCGGGCGCCGTCCGCTTCTATGTCTCTGCGCGTGTATGCGCCGTCATTGCGACGCCGTTGCTTGCCTTGCTGGGCGCCGCAATCCTTTTGCGAGATCTGTCGACGCTGAGTTTCGTGCTCATCGCGGCAGCCTCCGTCGGGATTGGGGTCCTCGGGCCCGACGCCTATCTGTCGCGCCACCAGTCTGCGCAACTTGCGGAATATCGACTGAATTTTCCGGATCTCTTAGACCTGTTGACGGTCTGCGTCACCGCGGGCCTGACGGCGGAGGCGTCCTTCGACAGAATCCGAGATCGGCTCAGCAAGCGAAGCCGAGCGCTCGGTTACAACATCGAATTGATGGGGGCCGAGATGCGCGCGGGAAGAAGCTCAGTTGACGCCTTGGGCGCATTTGCAGATCGGCTGGGGTTGGACGAGGCAGCGTCCTTCGTTGCGGTGTTGCGCCATTCAGTGGAGCTCGGCGGCGACGTCGCAACGACACTCAGGGAATTCAGTGAAGACATGCGCTCCAAGAGAATGTTGCTTGCCGAAAAGAAAGCAAACGAATTGCCGGTGAAAATGGTCGTGCCATTGGCGCTTGGCATATTCCCGGTCATCCTGATGATCTGTCTGCTCCCCGTCATTCTTAAGCTGCTCCGACTCATCGCGCCTTGAGACTAGGGTACGAAACAGGAGGATAGTGATAGCGCCCCCGGCTTGAGGCTCTGATGGGGTTGCATTTGAGCTGACGCCGCCAGCTCATGGTCGGCGAGGCGGCGCCACGACGATAGGACGTGCATGCCGCTTGACGTCTCGCGTTCGAACAACAGTGCAGGGGAGCGCGCGATGTAACCCCGCCTTCGGCGAAGTCTTCCGGGCGCCTCGCTGTCGGCGCATTGGCACCATCCCTTGACCCGGCTATGGATTTTCAGCCGGATCGCCAGGCTCTATCGGACGGAAGTCAGAAATAGGAATAGACGCATCGCCAGAATGCAGGGAACAAAGAGTGCAGCCTTTGTCAGCGTACGCGTCGAGACCCTGGCCCGGTTGATTCTCGTGACAGTGTTTGCGTTGTTGGCCGCAGGGTGCAACCAGACTGCGCTGACGCCGTCGCCGGTCCCCAATCCGGTCACTGGCCAGGAGCCGGGCGACGTCAAATATTATCCGTCGGATCAGCCGGTGAGGCTGGGCATCCAGCGCTTCTATGACGGCAATTTTGGCCTTGCGCAGCGCTATTTTCAGGACGCTGTCGAAAAAGCGCCAGGAGACGTCACCGCGTGGAACGGATTGGCCGCGAGCTACGATCGATTGGGGCGGTTCGATCTCGCTGATCGCGCCTATTCCGCCGCCGCCAAACTCGAGGGGGAGACGCCGCGACTCCTCAATAACGAAGGCTATTCGTACATGCTGCGCGGCGACTTGAAGGCTGCGCAGGGCAAATTTCAACAGGCGTTAAGGATCGACCCCAGCAATCAGACGACGCTAAACAATATCAAATTGCTGAACTCGAGCCGGAATTTCATCGAACGGTCCGCCAATGGAGAGCCGTGCGGAAGCGTTGATTGCGGCCAGTGACGGGAGAAGCACTCCCTTCAAGGCCGCTCTGTAGCCCCTTACCCATCCGTGGGAATCCTCTTGCCCCCTTGCAGGGGAGGATTGAGAGGAAGTTTCACAGGCCCACGCACGCGCACCCTCGACCGGCGTCGAATTTCGAATCAAGACCGGCGAGCCGGACAAATCACCCCGCCTTCAAGATTATCGGCTATGATGGGCGAGCGTGGGAAGTTTTGAGTGGCGAATGCCCGCCTCGTTTGGTGCATTGAGCAGCCGCAAGACGGCTTCGTTTTGCTCTTCGCGAAAGGAAATCTCTTGAGCCCGGAGCCGATCGCCGAGGACTGGCCAAGGGCAACCCTCCCCCGTCCGCGGGCGATCACCATCCTGGGGGCGCCGGTCGAGGCGGGGGCAAGCGTGCGCGGCGCGGCCATGGGGCCGGCCATGCTGCGCACCGCCGGGATCGTGGAGACGCTGAGGGCCCTCGGTCACGCCGTCGAGGACCGGGGCGATCTCTCGCCTCCCGATCCACTCATCCATGCGCCTGCACCGGAAGGCAAGGCGCACCACTTCGCCGATGTGGCGGCCTGGGTGCGCGCGCTCGCCAGCGAAACCTATGCAATCGCGCGGTCCGGACGCACCCCGATCGTCCTTGGCGGCGATCACAGTGTGGCAATGGGATCCATTGGCGGCGTCGCCCGCCATGCCCTCGAGACGGGGCGCGAGCTGTTCGTTCTGTGGCTCGACGCGCATACGGACTTCAATACACCCTTGACCTCGCCGTCCGGCAATATGCACGGCATGTCCGCGGCAATGCTCTCCCGCGAGCCCGGTTTGGACGGCGTGTTCGGCGACGAGCCGCACGGGTTAATCGATCCGGCTCGGCTCCACCTGTTCGGCGTCCGCTCAATCGACTTGGGCGAGCGACGGCTTCTGCGGGACCGAGGCGTGGACGTGGTCGACATGCGCAGGCTGGATGAAGACGGCTTCGCGGTCTCGATCCGCCGCGTCATCGACCGCGTTAAAGCCCGCGACGGCCTTTTGCATGTCAGCCTCGATGTCGACTTTCTCGACCCAGCGATCGCGCCCGGCGTCGGCACCGCTGTCCCGGGCGGGGCCACGTACCGCGAAGCGCATCTTGTCATGGAGTTGTTGTATGAATCCGGTCTTTCACCCTCGCTCGATCTCGTCGAGCTCAATCCATTCTTGGACGAGCGAGGCAAAAGTGCGCTTCTGCTGGTCGATCTGACTGCGAGCCTCTTCGGACGGCAGGTCTATCCGGTCGTGCGCGGGACCGGACAGGCGCCGGCCGGCGGGCCAATGGACGCGGAGACCGGACCCAATTTACGCATAAGACCCTGATTTGGCTTGGTCTGATAGGCTGGTTACCGCCTAGAGGCGCGCGCGTCTTCACGGCCTGCGTCAAAAGTTTGGCTTGATCGCGTGCATCGATGGGTCGATATCACCGGCGAAGCGATCGGCCTGCGCAAGAGCATGACGGTCACAAATGCGGAAGAAGAGATCTATGGCGCGCAAGAAGATTGGTTTGATCGGTGCCGGACAGATTGGCGGGACGTTGGCGTTCCTGGCGGCGCTGAAAGAGCTGGGCGACATCGTACTCTTCGACATCATCGACGGCGTGCCGCAGGGGAAGGCGCTCGATCTGGCGGAATCGACACCGGTTGAGAGCATCAACGCGCGCCTGACTGGAGCGAGCGACTATTCGGCCATCGCTGGGGCCGACGTCGTCATCGTCACCGCAGGCGTCCCACGTAAGCCCGGCATGAGCCGCGACGACCTGCTCGGCATCAACCTCAAGGTGATGGAGGCGGTCGGAGCGGGCATCAAGATGCATGCGCCGGAGGCGTTCATCATCTGCATCACCAACCCTCTCGACGCCATGGTCTGGGCGCTGCGGAAGTTCTGCGGTCTGCCCGCCAACAAGGTCGTCGGCATGGCGGGCGTGCTGGATTCGGCGCGCTTTCGCTATTTTTTGGCTGAGGAATTGAAGGTATCGGTCGAAGACGTGACCGCGTTCGTGCTCGGTGGCCACGGCGACGATATGGTTCCCTCGATTCGCTATTCGACAGTCGCCGGCATCCCCCTGCCTGACCTCATCACGATGGGCTGGACGACGCAGGCCAGGATCGACGCCATCGTCGAACGGACGCGCAAGGGCGGAGGCGAGATCGTCAATCTGCTCAAAACCGGTTCTGCCTTTTACGCCCCAGCCTCTTCAGCGATCGCTATGGCGGAATCGTACATCAAGGATCAGCGCCGCGTGCTGCCCTGTGCGGCGCACTTGAGCGGTCAGTATGGGGTCAAGGACGCCTATGTGGGAGTGCCGGTGGTGGTCGGAGCGAACGGCGTCGAGCGCATCATCGAGATCACGTTCGATGAGAATGAAAAGGCGATGTTCGCCAAATCGGTCGCGGCGGTTCACAGTCTGATGGAGGCTTGCAAAGCAATCAATCCCGTGCTCGCGAACTGATCTCGCTTAACCGCCCGCCGTCGCCGCGGCGTTCTTTTCTTGAGGTATCGCCGCCATGAACATCCACGAATATCAGGCCAAGGCGGTGCTGAGAGCGTTCGGCGTCCCGATCGCTTCCGGCTTTCCAGCCTTCACGCCAGACGAGGCGATGGAGGGCGCCAGGAAACTCCCCGGACCGATTTGGGTGGTGAAGAGCCAGATCCATGCCGGTGGGCGGGGCAAGGGCCGCTTCAAGGAGCCCGCCGCCGGGGACAAAGGGGGTGTGCGGCTCGCTCGCTCGGTCGAGGAGGTTGAGACTTTCGCAACCCAGATGCTCGGGTCGACGCTGGTGACGACGCAGACCGGCCCCAATGGCAAGCAGGTCAATCGCTTGTACATCGAGGATGGCGCGACGATCGACCGGGAGCTCTATCTCTCGGCGCTGGTCGACCGGCAGAAGAGTCGAGTGGCCTTCGTCCTCTCGACCGAAGGCGGCGTCAACATCGAGGATGTCGCTCATAACACGCCGCAAAAGATCCACACCTTCACCGTCGATCCGGCGACTGGGATCATGCCTCATCACGGGCGCACTGCGGCCCGCGCGCTTGAGCTTACGGATGATCTCGCCAAGCAGATGGAGAGCCTGATCGCCAAGCTCTATGCCGCGTTCTTGGCGAAAGACATGACGATGCTGGAAATAAATCCGCTGGTCGTGTTGTCGAACGGCCAATTGCGCGTCCTCGACGCCAAAGTGTCGTTCGACGACAATGCGCTTTACCGCCGCCCTGATATTGCGGCGCTGCGCGATGAGAGCGAGGAGGACGCGAAGGAGATCGAGGCCTCCAAGCACGATCTTAATTATGTCACGCTCGAGGGGTCGATCGGCTGCATGGTCAATGGGGCCGGGCTCGCTATGGCCACCATGGACATCATCAAGCTCTATGGGGAAAGTCCGGCGAACTTCCTCGACGTCGGCGGCGGCGCCTCCAAGGACAAAGTCGCTGCGGCGTTCAAGATCATCACTGCCGACCCAAACGTGAAGGGCATTCTGGTCAATATCTTTGGCGGCATCATGCGCTGCGATATCATCGCCGAAGGCGTGATTGCGGCGGTGAAGGAAGTGGGCCTTCAAGTTCCATTGGTCGTGCGTCTCGAGGGCACCAACGTCGACTTGGGCAAGAAAATTCTTCGCGACTCTGGACTCGATGTGATTCCGGCGGACGACCTCGACGACGCGGCGCACAAGATCGTGAACGCCGTGAGGGCGAGTGTTTAAGCACGTACGCTCATCTCGCAATGGAGGGAAACGGGCCGATGCCGCCATCCAAGATCAACGTTCTCGAAGCGGTCGACCGGAAGGTTAAGGACGTCTTCCATCCGTTCGTAGTTGGCGACGTCAACGACAGTCAGGTCAAGGTGGCGAAGTTCGGCGCCGAGTTCGATTGGCACGCCCACGAGCGAGAAGACGAGGCGTTTTTTGTGTTGCGCGGACGCATCGCGATCGACTTTCGTGATGGCGTCTCAGAAATGGGCGAAGGTGATTTTGTCGTCGTGCCGCGTGGGGTCGAACACCGGCCGCGGTCGCTCTCCCCGGAGCCGGTTGTCTTGATGTTCGAGCCGAGCACGACGCTCAACACCGGCGACGCCTCAAGCGCGTTAACGGTGCGCGAACTCGACCGGCTGTAGGCCAGCAAAGTGGAAGATGTCGTGAATCCGCTAAAACGATGGAATTCGCGGGGAGTACACATATATTTGTTGTGGCCTGGCAGCCTGGATGAACAACCTCACCCTGGCGGAGGTTCGTGGTATCAACACGTATCCTCCTGCTAAGACATTTGTGCGAGTGCGCAGCAAAAATCCGTTCCAATCGAACTGACCGCCAATTGCCGAAAGCCTCTCATGCCTATTCTCGTCGACGCTGACACAAAGCTCATCACCCAAGGCTTCACCGGCAAGAACGGCACGTTCCATTCCGAGCAGGCGATGGCTTACGGAACGAAGCTTGTCGGCGGCGTGTCACCCGGCAAGGGCCGCTCAATCCATCTTGGCCTGCCGGTCTTCGACACGGTCGTCGAAGCACGGGAGAAAACGGGTGCCGACGCCAGCGTGATCTATGTGCCGCCGGCCGGCGCCGCAGACGCGATCTGCGAAGCGATCGACGCCGAGACGCCGCTCATCGTCTGCATCACTGAGGGCATTCCGGTCCTCGACATGGCGCGGGTCAAGCGAGCGCTCCAGGGCTCGAAGTCGACATTGATCGGGCCGAATTGCCCCGGAGTCATGACTGCGGGCGAATGTAAGATCGGCATCATGCCCGGCAGCATTTTTGCCCGCGGCAGCGTCGGAGTGGTCTCGCGTTCGGGCACTTTGACCTACGAGGCGGTGTTTCAGACGACGCGCGAGGGTCTTGGGCAGACGACGGCGGTCGGCATTGGCGGCGACCCGATCAAGGGCTTGGAATTTGTCGATGTGCTCGCCATGTTCATGGGCGATCCCAAGACCAAGTCGATCGTGATGATCGGGGAGATCGGCGGACAAGCCGAAGAGGACGCTGCCGAGTTTCTTAAGGATGAAGCGAAGCGGGGCCGTTCGAAGCCGGTCGTCGGCTTCATCGCCGGGCGCACCGCCCCCTCCGGGCGACGCATGGGACACGCCGGCGCGATCATCGCCGGCGGCAAGGGGGGCGCCGAGGACAAGATCGCGGCGATGGAAGCGGCCGGTGTGCGCGTGTCGCCCTCACCCGCGCGGCTCGGCAAGACATTGGTCGATTTGTTGCACGGCAAGTAACAAGGAGTCCGCTCCGTGGCCCGTCAGGACGTCAATCAAGCGCTGCTGCAAACCTCGTTTCTGTACGGCGCAAACAGCGCTTACATCGAAGCATTGCAGGCGCAATACGAGAAGGACCCTCAGTCTGTCGCGCTCGGCTGGCGCGAGTTTTTCGCTGCGCTCGGCGATGATCCGGCGAGCGTAGCCAAAGCTGAGCGCGGCGCGTCATGGCGCAAGTCCAATTGGCCGGCGACCCCCAAGGGGGATCTCATCAATGCGCTAGACGGCGATTGGCCGGCGATGGAAAAGGCGGTCGCCGAGAAGCTGCGCGCCAAGGCTGAGGAGGTCGGGGCGAAAGCGCCGCCGAGCGACGACGATATTCGTCGAGCGACGCGAGATTCTGTGCGCGCGCTCATGATGATCCGCGCTTATCGCATGCGAGGCCATCTCTACGCCAATCTCGATCCGCTTGGTCTCGAGCCGCAACGGGACCACGAGGAGCTCCACCCGTCGACCTATGGCTTTCAGGAGCCCGACTACGACCGCAACATCTTCATCGATCACGTGCTCGGGCTCGAATATGCGACCGTGCGCGAAATGCTTGCGATCCTGCGACGGACCTACTGCGGCACGATCGGCTTCGAGTTTGTCCATATTTCCGATCCCGCCGAGAAGGCCTGGATCCAGGAGCGCGTCGAGGGGCCCGACAAGGAGATCCAGTTCACGCGGGAGGGCAAGCGCGCGATCCTTGGCAAGCTGATCGAGGCCGAGGGCTTCGAGAATTTCTTCGACGTCAAGTACACCGGCGCCAAGCGCTTCGGACTCGACGGCGCGGAGGCGATGATTCCGGCGCTCGAGCAGATCATCAAGCGTGGCGGCCAGCTTGGGTTGCGAGAAATCGCTCTCGGAATGGCTCACCGCGGCCGGCTCAATGTGCTGAGCCAAGTGATGGGCAAGCCGCACCGCGTTATCTTCCATGAGTTCAAGGGCGGTTCGGCTTCGCCCGAGGACGTCGATGGCTCAGGCGACGTCAAATATCACCTTGGCGCGTCTTCGGACCGGGAATTCGACGGCAACACCGTTCATCTCTCGCTGACCGCCAATCCATCGCACCTCGAGATCGTCGATCCGGTCGTTCTCGGCAAGGCGCGCGCCAAGCAGGATCAGCTCAATGACGTTATCGAACGATCGAAGGCGCTGCCGCTTCTGATCCACGGCGATGCCGCTTTCGCCGGACAGGGCGTGGTGGCCGAATGCTTCGGCCTCTCGGGTCTACGAGGCCACAGGACGGGCGGCTCGCTGCATTTCATCGTCAACAACCAGATCGGCTTCACCACCTATCCACGCTATTCCCGCTCCTCGCCTTATCCGTCCGATGTCGCCAAGCTGGTCGAGGCCCCCATTTTTCACGTCAACGGCGACGATCCCGAGGCCGTCGTCTTCTGCGCCAAGGTTGCGACCGAGTACCGTCAGAAATTCCACAAGCCCGTCGTCATCGATATGTTCTGCTATCGGCGGTTCGGCCACAACGAAGGCGATGAGCCCTCGTTCACCCAGCCGATCATGTACCGACTCGTTCGGTCGCACCCGACGACGCAACAGATCTACGCCAACAAGCTCATCGGTGAAGGCGTCGTCACCCAGGGCGAGGTCGACAAGATGCGCTCGGACTGGCGCCAGCGGCTGGAGGCGGAATTCGAGGCGGGCCAATCCTATTCCGCCAACAAGGCCGATTGGCTCGACGGTCGCTGGGCGGGCGTGAAGGCGTCGCGCGAGATCACCGATGACGATCGCCGCGGCAAGACGGGCGTCAATCTTGATCGGCTACGCGCGATCGGTGAGCGCATCACCGTGGCGCCGGAAGGCTTCAACGTTCATAAAACCATTGGTCGCTTCCTCGAGAACCGCCACGCGGCAATCAAGGTCGGCGAGGGGATCGACTGGTCGACCGCCGAATCGCTGGCTTTCGGTTCGCTTCTGGATGAGGGCTTTCCGGTTCGCTTGTCTGGCCAGGATAGCGAGCGAGGCACGTTCTCGCAGCGCCATTCGGTGCTGATCGATCAAGAGACCGAAGCACGGTACATCCCTTTGAACCACATCCGCGACGGGCAGGCGCGCTACGAAGTCATCAACTCGATGTTGTCCGAAGAGGCCGTGCTCGGCTTCGAGTACGGTTATTCGCTGGCCGAGCCGAACGCGCTCGTCTTGTGGGAGGCGCAATTCGGCGACTTCGCCAACGGCGCGCAAGTCGTATTCGACCAGTTCATTTCAGGGGGTGAAAGAAAATGGCTCCGCATGTCGGGCCTCGTGTGCCTGTTGCCGCATGGCTATGAAGGCCAAGGCCCGGAGCATTCATCCGCCCGCCTTGAGCGCTATCTCCAGCTTTGCGCAGAGGACAACATGCAGGTCGTCGTCTGCACGACGCCGGCCAATTTCTTTCATGCGCTGAGGCGCCAGCTCAAGCGCGAGTTCCGCAAGCCGCTGATCGCGATGACGCCGAAGTCGATGCTGCGCAACAAACGCGCGGTCTCGAACCTCGAGGCCTTCGGCCCAGGAACCAGCTTTCACCGCTTGTTGTGGGATCACGCGGAGACGCATAAGGGCGAAAAGATCAAGCTCGCCAAGGACGACAAGATCCGTCGCGTCGTCGTCTGTTCGGGCAAGGTCTATTACGATCTTTACGATGAACGCGAGAAGCGCGGCATCGACGACGTCTACCTGCTCAGGGTGGAGCAGCTCTATCCTTTCCCGGCCAAGGCGCTGCTGAAGGAGCTCTCCCGTTTTAAGGAGGCGGAGGTCGTCTGGTGTCAGGAGGAGCCCAAGAACATGGGCGCCTGGGGCTTCGTCGAGCCCTATCTCGAATGGGCGCTGGGCCAGGTCGGCGGCAAGTCGAAGCGTGCCCGCTATGCCGGGCGGCCAGCCTCGGCGGCGACCGCGACCGGGCTCATGTCGAAGCATCTCTCCCAGCTTAAGGCTTTCCTCGACGATTGCCTCGCCTGAGCGAAGCCAGTTCGACATGCCCCACTTCCTTTGCAAGCTGAGGCCGCCGCGGACGACCTTCATCTCCGACATGACGCCGGACGAAGCTCAGCTCATGCGCGCCCACCGCGAGTATTGGACGCCGCGGGTCGAGACCGGCGTGGTGATCGCAATGGGGCCGGTCGCCGATCCGGCCGGCGGCTACGGCGTCGCCATCATCGAAGCCGCCTCCGAGGCAGCGCTTGAGGCGATGCAAGGAGCCGATCCAGTCATTGCGGCCGGGCGTGGTTTTGCTTACGAAAACTGCCCCATGTTGGGGATCGCGGTGCGCCCCAGCCAGCCGCTCGCGCCCATCACTTCCGTCTCTCCCTAACGACAAGAAGGGCGCCTCGCGGCGCGATCGAAATGGCGATTGAGATTCGTGTTCCGACGCTCGGCGAGTCCATCACCGAAGCGACGGTCGGCAAATGGTTCAAGAAGGCCGGCGATCCGGTGCAAGCCGACGAGGCGCTGGTTGAGCTAGAAACCGATAAAGTGACGCTCGAGGTCAACGCGCCAAGCGCTGGGATCTTGAGTGAGATCGCGGCCGAGACCGGTCAGACGGTGGCGATCGGCGCTCTGCTCGGCGAGGTCTCGCCCGGGGGGACGACAGCGCCCGCCGCGCCGGCTGCCCCCGCCAAATCCACGCCCGCGCCCACGACGCCGCCGGCTCCGGCGGCCAAAGCCGCGGCTGCCGCAACGACAATGCCGCCGGCGCCGGCCGCGGCCAAGATGGCCGCCGAGGACAAGATCGATCTTGCCTCGGTTGCCGGCAGCGGCAAGCGGGGCCAGGTGCTGAAGGGCGACGTGCTCGCCGCCGTTTCGGCCGCTCAAGCGCCGGCGCCTGTCGTCGCACTCGCGCCGTTGCAAGCGTCTGCTCCCGCGCCGGCGCCCACCACGCGAACCACCACGCCCGACGACAGCGCGCGGGAAGAGCGGGTGCGCATGACTAAGCTGCGTCAGACGATCGCCCGGCGGCTCAAGGACGCGCAAAACACTGCGGCGATCCTCACGACCTTCAACGAGGTCGATATGAGCGAAGTGATGGCGCTGCGCGCCCGCTACAAAGACGCATTCGAGAGAAAGCACGCAGCCAAGCTCGGCTTCATGGGCTTTTTCGTGAAAGCGTGCGTTCAGGCGCTGAAGGAGATCCCCGCGGTCAACGCGGAACTCGATGGCGCCGACCTTGTGTACAAGAACTACTACCACATCGGCATCGCAGTCGGCACCGAGAAGGGCCTTATCGTGCCGGTCGTGCGCGACGCGGACAAGCTTAGCATCGCCGACGTCGAGAAGGCGATCGCCGCGCTCGGCAAGCGCGCCCGCGAGAGCCAGCTTACGCTTGAGGAGTTGCAGGGCGGGACTTTCACCATCACCAACGGCGGCATCTACGGCTCGCTGATGTCGACGCCGATTCTCAACGCGCCGCAATCAGGCATCCTGGGGATGCATAAGATCCAGGATCGTCCGGTCGCAGTCGGCGGCAAGGTTGAAATCCGGCCGATGATGTGTCTGGCGTTGAGCTACGACCACCGCATCGTCGACGGCCGGGAGGCGGTCACCTTCCTTGTCCGCGTCAAGGAGGCGCTCGAAGACCCGGCCCGGCTCGTGCTAGATCTCTGAAGGAGCCTCTTCGAGGGGCAACGGGGATGGATCCATGAGCGAACTGACGTGTCTCGAATTGAGCGTCGTGCTGTGGCTTGTCCATGTCCTTGTTCAGGCGAGCTTCGGCAACGCGCATATGCCGTCCCGGTACCTGCTCGGCTCGCGTGATGAGCCCGCCGAAGCTCGCGGAGTCGTTTATGGTCGATCGTGCCGGGCGTTGGGAAACTATCTTGAGAACTTCACGCCATTCGTAGCCGTTGCGCTCGCGCTTATCGCCACTCAGCGAACGGGCGGCGCTGGGGCCATCGGCGCCACGATCTGGATCCTCGCGCGCATCGTCTATCTTCCGATCTACGTTTTCGGCATTATCTATGTACGGACAATCGTGTGGGGGATTTCGATCGTCGGCCTCGTGATGATGTTCGGGCGATTGATCGGGTGGTAGCTGGCGCGGCGACGCCCTCGCGGGCGCCCAGCGAAAGAGATCGGCAATGACATATGACCTGGTAGTGATCGGCTCGGGGCCGGGCGGCTATGTGTGCGCCATTCGTGCGGCGCAACTGGGCATGAAGGTCGCCGTGATCGAGAAGATGAAGACGCTCGGCGGGACCTGCCTCAATATCGGCTGCATCCCGTCCAAGGCGCTCCTGCACGCATCCGAGATGTTTGACGACGCGGGACACGCTCTTGCGCCTTTCGGAGTTGTAGTCTCTTCGCCGAAGCTCGATCTCGCGGCGATGATGAAGCACAAGGACGTAACCGTCGCGGCCAATGTCAACGGCGTGGCCTATCTGTTCAAGAAGAACAAGATCGACTGGGTGAGCGGCGACGGGCGCATCGCCGCGCCCGGGCGGGTGGGCGTCAAGGGCCTCGACGGCAATGAGGTTACGCTCGACACCAAAGCGATCGTCATCGCGACCGGGTCCGATTACGCGCGGCTGCCGGGTGTGGAGATCGACGAGAAGACGATCGTCTCGTCGACCGGCGCGTTGAGCTTAGCCGTTCCGCCGAAGAAGCTGATCGTCGTCGGCGCTGGCGTCATCGGGCTCGAACTCGGCTCCGTCTGGCGACGGCTGGGTTCGGAGGTGACGGTGGTGGAATTTCTCGAGCATGTCTTGACGGGGATCGACGCTGAGGTCGGCAAGTTCATGCAGCGCACGCTGGAGAAACAGGGTTTTGTCTTTCACCTTGGCCACAAACTGGCCAAAGTCGAGACGGCGGGCGAGGAAGTCAAGGCGACGATCGAGCCATCGGCGGGCGGCGAGGCCAAGACGCTCGACGCCGATGTCGTGCTCGTCGCGGTCGGACGGCGTCCCTACACGCAAGGCCTGGGATTGGACACGCTCGGCATCAAAACGGAGCGCGGCCAAGTCGTTGTCGATGCGCACTTTGCGACCAACGTTTCGGGAATCTATGCGATCGGCGATGTGATCTGTGGGCCGATGCTCGCTCATAAGGCTGAGGACGAGGGAGTGGCGGTCGCCGAGTTGCTCGCGGGACAGGCAGGCCACGTCAACTACGGGGTCATCCCCAACGTCGTTTATACGAGCCCGGAGGTCGCCTCGGTCGGCAAAAGCGAAGAAGAACTCAAAGCCGAGGGGGTCGCCTACACGGTGGGCAAATTCCCGTTCACTGCGAACGGGCGAGCGCGCGCGATGCGCCACACCGACGGCTTCGTGAAAATTCTCGCCGACTCTGCCACCGATCGGGTTCTCGGAGGGCACATTGTCGGGTTCGGCGCAGGCGAGATGATCCACGAGATCGCGGTTCTGATGGAGTTCGGCGGCTCGTCGGAAGACCTGGCACGCACCTGCCACGCGCATCCGACAATGTCGGAAGCGGTCAAGGAGGCGGCGCTGGCGGTGGCCAAGCGGGCGATACACATTTGAGGATGTGATCGCAGGCTCGGCGGCATGTAACCAGGGTGTAACTGGTCACAGCTAAACTCGCCTGACTTCGCTCGAGCCTCGGGGGCCGTTTCTTGAAATCCGGACGCTGGCGCCCTGAGGACATCGGTCTGCGCGAGTTCCGCGCCGAACCGGGCTCAATGCCGCGCCGACGAGGGTTTTGGCGACGATCCGCTGTCGTGATCCTCATCTTCTGGGCTTGGCTGTTAGCGATCAACGCTCCCGCGCGGGCCGATCCGAACGCTCTGTGGCGGATCGTCCATGGCGAATGCGTCCCCCATATGGAGGCAGGGCTGGGTCCGAAGCCTTGCGAGCGCGTCGACCTCGATGGGGGCGTCGACCAGGGCGTGGCGATTCTGAAAGACCTGATCGGCATCGCCCAAATGCTCGCCATTCCCACGCGGCGCATCACAGGCATCGAAGACCCGCAAATGCTGGCGCCTAACGCGCCGCCAGTGTTTGCCGTCGCTTGGAGCGCAAAGTCGTTGGTCGAGGCGCGTCTTGGCCGCGCGCTGCCGCGGGAAGCCGTTGGACTGGCGATCAACTCGAAATGGGCGCGCAGCCAGGAGCAATTGCATGTCCATGTCGATTGCATGGCCATTCCCGTCATGAAGGCCTTGGCCGAATACGCCTCCGCACTCGACGGCGTCTGGCGCGCGATGACGGTCCCGCTCCACGGTCAAATCTATTTCGCGCGACGGATCAACTCGGCCGATCTTGTCGATGTCGCCCCGCTCAAGCTTCTTGCCGACGGGATCGATGGCGCGCGGTCGCATATGGCGGCTTACAGCCTCGCGGCGGTCGGCGCGACCTTTGACGGGAAGCCAGGCTTCGTCCTGTTGGCCGATCAGTTTTCTTTGGAAGGCGGCGGCCATGCCGAGGACGTTGAGGATCACGATTGCGCGATTGCCCGTTCGACGCCATGATTGAACTGGATCCTTTGCGGGCTAAGGGACACACTCGAAGCACTGGGATACGCGGCGGTAGCGAGAACTGATTTGAGGCTGCCGGTCTCGTGCGCTGGTTGCTTCAATGGGGCGACGGGACGACTAAGGAGGGGGCGGGCACATGGGAAATTTATTCAGGCGTCTGATTGCGCTTAGGATCCTGATCGCGGCGCCGACCTATGCCTGGGCCCATGTCGAGATCAACATCGACCTCGCCTCGCAGACAATGATGGTCCATTCGGGCTCAGGCGAAACCTATGTCTGGCCGATCTCCTCGGGCAAGGCCGGTCATGCGACGCCGAATGGCGTCTTTCGGCCAAGAGCGATGTACGTCATGGTCCACTCCGCCAAATATGACAATGCGCCGATGCCGCATTCCATTTTCTTCTACGGTCAATATGCGATCCACGGCACGAACGCGGTCGGCAAGCTTGGCCGGCCTGCCTCGCATGGCTGCGTCCGCATTTCGCCCGCCCACGCGGCGGCATTGTTCGCCATGGTGCAGAAGCAGGGGGCCGAAATTCGCATTGTAGGGTCTCCGTTCAGCGATGTGGCCCGCAACGACAAGCGGCCACGATCGGCGCTGGGGTTCGCGCCCGTTCGTCGCACGCGCACACTCAAAGAATGGGCTCGCGACCCGCTTGCGGATTGAGCGGCGCGGCGCGACCGTTACGGGCGCATTAATAACGCGTCATCTGCGCCGAATTTTGCGCGTCCGGGTGTCGCGTTTTCTTTCTATTTAGGATATCAGGCCACCGTGAATCGAACCGGCGCAGGCCGTTTGAGGAGGCCATTGGTGCACAGACGTGAGTTTCTTGCCGGCGCCGCCGGTCTGATTGCAGGCTCGCTCGCCCCGCGCCTGGCGCTGGCCGATGTGCCGACAGCCTTCACGTTCGATATGGCGCCGCCGACCGACAATCGCGAGAAGTTCATCGCCTGGGGCGTGGCGCAACGGGGCGAGGATCCGAAGTTCCTGGGCGAGCGATTCGACCGCTTCGGCGTGATGGTCCGCAACGAGGACCTCTTCACCGACCGCGACAAACATGCCTTCCTGCTGACGCCGCGCGAAAAATTCGTGCTCAAGCAGAATCTAACCCGCGCCTATGACCACGCTTTTCTCGATATCGGCTACGGCGTGACGATTTCCGGCCCTCACATCGTGGGCCGGATGACATCGAACATCGATCCCAAGGTCGGCGAGAGGGTGTTGGAGGTCGGGACCGGCTCGGGCTACCAGTCGGCCTATCTCGCGCACATGACCGATCAGGTCTACACGGTCGAGATCATCAAGCCGCTGGCCGAGCGCACCCGATCGATCTACGACGACTTGATCAAGGATGGCTACAAGGAGTTCGAGGTCATCAAGAGCAAGGCCGCCGACGGCTATTATGGTTGGGAAGAGGCGGCCCCGTTCGACAAGATCATCGTCACCTGCGGCATCGATCACGTTCCCCCGCCCCTGCTGCAGCAGTTGAAGCCCGGCGGGATCATGGTCATTCCGGTTGGACCGCCCGGTGCACAGCGCGTCTTGAAGGTGATCAAGAAGCAGCAGCCGGACGGCGAGATGACGGTCGCGCGCTCCGACATCTACGGCGGACGGATCGTCCCATTCGTGCCGTTCACCAAGCTTGAGGGCGACCAGATCGTCGGCACACACAACAACTAGAGCCCGGTTCAGGCACGAATCGCTTCGGCCGCGACGGCGCTCTTGGACTGAGGGCTTCGCCTGTCGCGTCCTGCCGGCCGCTGCGAGGCGCAATGAACGACGCGAGCAAAGTCTCGATCGACGACATCATCGAAGCTCAGGCCGAACCTGACGCGGAACCCGGTTCCTCGCGTCTTTGGCTCTATGTCGCCGTAGGCCTCGCCGCGGGCTCGGTGATCGCGCTGCAGATCGACGTGATGCGCGTCTTCGCCGTCAGCAGCTGGGCGCACTTCGGCTCACTGGTGGTGAGCTTGGCGATGCTGGGCTTCGGTCTGGCAAGCGCGGTGATGACCGTCGCCAAGGACTGGTTCGCTCGCAATTGGCGCTGGAGCGCCACCGTTTCGCTTGGCCTGTTCGGACCCCTCGCGGTCGCCGCGAACCTTTATGTGCAGCACCTCGGCTTCAACGCGATCTTCCTCGTCTCCGACCCGGCGCAGAAGTGGAAGCTGCTCGCGATTTTCCTGGCGGAGCTGACGCCGTTCCTGGCTGGGGCCTTCTTCCTTGGATGCGTCTTTCTGAGGAGCAATCGCATTTTCGGCCGGGTTTATTTCGCCGACTTAGCGGGAGCTGGACTGTGCGGCCTGGTTTTCCTTTTGGCGATGTATGTGTTCACCCCCGCCAATTTGATCGCTGCGCCATTGGCGCTTTGGTTCGCAGCCTGTTTGGCATGGTCGTTCGGACCAGGAGGCCGCGCAGCCCTCATTCCGTTTTTGGTCTTAGGCGTGGTCGCCTTTGCCGGCCATTTCGTCGCGCCGCAAGCTTTTGGCCTCAAAACTCTCGCGACCAACGACTACAAAGGCGTGGCGTACGCCCGCAAATTTCCGGACGCGAAGAAAGTCTACGAGAGCGCCTCGCCGTTCGGCTTTCTCGAGGCCTATTCGAGCTCCTACCTGCATTTTGCGCCGGGCCTATCAGACAACGCCGGCTTCAATCTGCCGACCATGCCGGCCAACGCCTTTCTCGGCCTCTATATCGATGGCGACGGTCCGATCGGCATCATGCGCGATCTGACCGATAAGGAAACGGCATATTTTCATTACCTGCCGATGGTTTACCCTTACGTCGTCAAGTCGGCGCCGAAGACATTCATCGTCCAGTTCGGCGGCGGCATCTCGACCGAGGTCGCGCTGCACTCCGGCGCCAAGGACGTGACGGTCGCGGAGGGCAACCGCGCGGTTCTCGAGGCCTTTAACTCCGATGTCATCCGCAAGTTCACCGGCGATATCCTGTCGAAGGTTCGCGTTATCGACTACGAGGGCCGCCATTTCCTCGCCCACACCAACGAGCGCTTTGACGTCATCGACCTCAGCCTCGCGGATTCGGTTGGCCTTTCGAACCCGGGCGGCTTCGCGATCACCGAGAAGTTCTCCTACACCAAGGAGGCGATGGAGACCTACATGCGCGCGCTCGCGCCAGGCGGCGTGCTGTCGGTCACTTTATGGAACAAGGAGGAGCCGCCAAAATCGGTCTTGAAGCTCTATGCGACGATGGCGGCCGCCGCGCGCGAGGTCGACCCCGCGCATATGGCCAATTCCTTTTTCGTCGCCTCGTCGTATCTGTCGACTGCGACAGTGCTCTATAAAAACGGCGGCTTCTCGCCGGAAGAGGTCGAAAAACTGCGCGCCCACACCCGGGCCATGTCGTTTGACGAGATCTACTCGCCAGGTCTTCCCTACGATCCGTCGCAAACCGACAGCACGCTCGCCGGCTACGTCGAACAGATTTTCGCCGGAGCGGCCGGTGGTCCCCCCGCGGCGCAGCCAGCGGAATCGACCGACCCAGCCCCGGGCGCGGATGCAGATGCGGGCGCGGACACTCCCGCCAAGTCGGACGACACCCCACCGTCGGGCAAGGCCGATGATGGTGTCCTGCCGGCCACGGTGATGGGCCGGCTCGCTTGGCATGCGATGATCACCGGACAATGGCCCGACATAGCCCATCGCTATGTATTCAATACGCGAGCGCTCACGAACGATGCGCCGTACTTCGCCGCGTACGTTAAGACCGCCGACCTGCCCCGCGTGCTCGATAAACTCGAGTTGCTGCAGGACGAATGGGGCTACCTTCTGATTTGGGCGACGCTCGGCGTTGCATGCCTTACGGCGACCGTGCTGCTCGTCATACCTCTGATCTGGGGTTGGCGCGCGGTCTTCTCGCGGTCGCCCGGCAAGGCGCTAACCGTGCTCTACTTCGCCTGTCTCGGCGCGGGCTATATTATGGTCGAGGTAGGCCTCATCGCGCATTTCGTCATGGCGCTTGGAAACGCGACAATTTCGGCCTCGGTGCTGATCACGGGCATGCTGGTGTTTTCGGGTCTCGGCGCTTTGACCTCGGAGCGCGTTTTGCCCCGCATGCGGGCGATCATGCCGGTCCTATTCGTCGCCGTGGGCGCTTTGTTGATTCTGTATGGGTTGTTTCTCGGTCAGGCGTTGGACGCGATCGGCGCCTTCCTTATCCGGCCCGCCTCATTATCTGCTTTCTTTTGATCGCGCCGCCCGCCTTTTTGATGGGCTTCCCGATGCCGATTGCAATGACGACGCTCGGACGTCTCGGCAAGGATCATATGTTTGTGTGGGCATGGGGCGTCAACGGCTGCTTTTCGGTGATAGGGGCGGCGGCGGCCCCTGTCATTGCGACCAATTTCGGTCTCGCAGCCGTGATCGAGGTCGCGGGCTTCGCTTACCTTCTGGCAATTCCTGCATTTTACGGCGTCATCGCCTCGGAGCGGGAACAAGGCCCGGATATCGTCCGAGGGGAGGCGTGATTTCGGTCGTCGACATCACGGTTTGCCGCGTTTGCGCCGCCAATTTGACGTCGAGACGACACATAACAATTTTGCAACGGATTAACGACGCTGCGTGCGTTCATCAACCGCTCACAAAAAATTCATAATTGCCAAGCCTTTACTTGCCAAGCACAGTCGGATCGCTTTCAGCGCTCGGTCCGCTCGTGCTGACTCTCCCGGCGCCACTTTGGCTGGGCGGCGCAATTTAACGGCCCCCGATTACAACCGGCCCGCGATCTTGTCCCTTAAATCAAGCGTTTGCATAAAAACATAT
>CAWIKX010000001.1:0-62250 GCA_963836695.1 uncultured Alphaproteobacteria bacterium | reverse complement strand
CGGAGCGCTCGACGGAACCAATATAGGTTCTGTGGTAGCCGCATCATCGGCTAATTCATCTTGCGTAAGACCAAGGCGTCCCCGGTAAAATAAAACATTCCTTGCGAAAATGTGCCGCAAAGTGCTTGATTGTCCTACGTCTAGCCTTCTCTGGCAGCATGAATACGAGAAATATACAAATGAAGTCTCGAAGTCGACAAACTTTGCGTCGATACGGTGCCAGGGAGTAGAGCCGGGATTAGGTGAGAGCGGACGCGGCATCTTGGATGAAAAAGAACCCCTGATCGATTTAAAGGCCGTGGTGGGGGTAGAAGCCGCACCATATTTGGTGACAAATTCGGCTTGCCTCGCAAGCCCCTCATCGCCATAGTCCGCCGCGCGCAAGGCTTGTGCCCCTTCCCGGTGAGAATGAAGCTCCACGGATGCTGAAACAGATCCAACAATTTTTGCTGCACTATTTCACTTGGTGGAATGGCGCAAATTTCAACACGCGGTTTTACACGAATCGCTTTGGCGTCGTGGTGGGCCATGACGAGTTCGGCAACACTTACTATCGGCGACCCGGCATCGATCCGGCGCTCGGCTTCGAGCGCCGATGGGTCATCTACAATGGCGTGTCCGAAGCCTCGATGATTCCGCCGGGCTGGAACGGGTGGCTTCATCACACCGTCGATGTGCCGCCGACCGAGGAAACCTATCAACCTCACCCGTGGCAAAAGCCGCATATGGGAAACCCGACCGGCACACCCGCCGCGATCCGGCCCGACGGCTCGACCCTCAGACCAGGCCCGCGCCAGGCCACTGGCGGCGATTACGAGGCCTGGAGCCCCGGTCCCTGAGCGCCTTCATTCCGCCGCCCTTAAGCAGCAAAGCGCGCGCCATGGACCTCTTCCGCTTGGCCAAGGCGTTAGCACGCCGCGCTTGTCCCGCCATCGCGGGGATGAGGCCGACGCTCGCCGGCGCGACGCTGGTGGCAGTTTCGGCGCTGACCGCGCCCAACGCGGCGCTCGCCGACAAGATCAGCAATCCGATCGCCGTTTTCGACGGCCTCGACAAAATCACCGGCCGCATCATCTCGTTCGAAGTGGCGATCAACGAGACCGTTCAATTCGGGGCCCTCCAGATCACGCCGCGCGTCTGCTATTCCCGCCCGCCAACCGATGCGCCGCAGACCGACACCTTCGCCCAGGTCGACGAAATCGACGAGCAGAAGCAGGTGAAGCGCATCTTCTCGGGTTGGATGTTCGCCGACAGTCCAGGCCTGCACGGTGTCGAACACCCGATCTTCGATATTTGGCTCACGGCCTGCAAAGGCGGCACGGTGGTGATTCACGATGCGCCCGCCGCCGAGGCCTCGGCGCCGAACCCGGACGAAAGTCCGCCGACCGACTCGGGCGCCGACGCCGCCTCGCCAGAACAGCCAACCCCGCCGCCCACGCAGGCGGTGAAAAAGAAGAAGCCCAAGCCTCCGCCAACCGTTGTCGCGGCCCCCGCGCCCGATGCACAGCCGACAGCGCCGTTCGACCCCGCGCCCAATTCGGCGCCCGGCGGCAACGCGCGCGCCCGCTGACCCTGGCCGCTCGGCTATCCTGCGGTAGCATTCGCCAAAAGCCCGTCGCTCGACCGTCGTCACGGTCGTGGCGGGGAAACAGGAGGGAAGGCCTCATGACCGCCATTGGCAACGCCATCCAGGCGACCCGACGTCCTGGCGAGCTCGGCGTTCATTCGGTCGACCGGTTTCATTTTGCCGTTCCCGACCTCGCGGTCGCCAAACGTTTCTACGGCGAGTTCGGACTTGACCTCGATGAGGAGGGTGGTCGCCTCGCCATGAAGACGCCCGGCAATCCCCATGTCTGGGTGACCCTCGGCGAAGGCCGGCGCAAGAAGCTCGGGCATATTTCGTTCGGCGCGTTTGAGGATGATTTCGACCGCTTCGCGGAGCGGCTTCAGGCGCTGGGCGTCAAGCGGCTCGATCCGCCGCCAGGCGTCGAAACGAATGGCCTGTGGTTTCACGATCACGACGGCAACTTGGTCGAGATCAAGGTCGCGGCGAAATCGTCGCCCAACGAGAAGTCTGATTTCTCCGAGCTACCCAGCGGCCCAGGCGTGCGCGGCGCGCCTTTCCGGCGCGAGGTCGCGCGCGTCAGCCCGCGACGCTTGGCGCATGTGCTTTTGTTCACCCGCGACGTCGAGAAGGCGGTTCAGTTCTATTCGCGCACGCTGGGTCTGCGCCTGTCCGACCGTTCCGGCGACGGCATCGCTTTCCTGCACGGGATTCACGGCAGCGATCACCATATGATCGCCTTCGTCAAATCCTCCGCGCCGGGCCTGCATCATCTGAGCTGGGACGTTGGCTCTGTCGACGACATCGGCCGCGGCGCCATGCATATGCTCGACAAAGGCTTCGCGAAGGGATGGGGCCTCGGACGGCATGTCCTCGGCTCGAACTTTTTCCACTATGTCTGCGACCCTTGGGGCAGTTTCAGCGAATATTCGGCGGGAATCGATTTTGTGCCGGCCGATTGCGACTGGAAGAGCGGCGACCACGCGCCGGAGGATTCGTTCTACGTGTGGGGGCCGAACCCGCCGGACTATTTCACCCACAACGCTGAGGCGTGAGGCCTTTACTCCTCTCCCTCTGGGAGAGGGGTGGGGTGAGCAGGCTCCTCCGACGGGAATGCAGGCGCAAGCTCTCGGCCAACGCGTTGGCGCTGGCGCTGAGAATCAGCTCCGGCCGCATCACCGACATCGTGAATGCAAAGCGCTGCGTGTCCCCAGAGACAGCGATGCGCCTCGCTCGCTATTTCGGGAATAGTCCGCGCTTCTGGCTCAGTTTACAGACCACATACGAACTGGAGGTGGCCGTAGCGGAGCTTGGCGAACGAATCGACGCCGAGGTCTCGCCCGCGGCGGCATGAGCTCGGCCCGCGGCGGCGACCATCCGAGACGGCGCGTGATCGCGGCGTCAGTTACAGCGGACGCGTCCCCAGCGGTCGCGCCAACAAGTCTGGCAGCGGCGGCGGCCCCAGCGATCGCGCCAGCAGCGCCGCCACCGGACGTCCTGGATGTCGCTGTTGAGACCCGCGATCATGCTGTGATGCGGCGCCACTGGCATGGCCTGGGCGGTCGGCGCGACCGCCGTTAGAATGAGCGCCGCGAGCGCGGCGGCGACTGCGGCTTTGGGCATCGCTAGATCCTCCCTTTGGGAGCCTGCGCAAGAGCGCATTCGGGAGTGGAGAATGGCGAGCTTTCGCGCCCAAGGTCAAGGCGTCGGCGCCGCTGGTTCGCGGGCGCGCCGGCAAGCGTCCATGGAGGGAGAGGGGACGCTAGCGCCACATGAGCCAGGCCGTTCCGGCCGCGAGCGTGACGATCGTTAGCGGCGCGCCTACCTTGAAATAGGCCCAGAAGCTCATCGGCATCCCCTCCGAGCGGGCATGCTCGGCGACGATTAGGTTGGCGACCGAGCCCAGCAGGGTGAAGTTGCCCGCGAGCGTCGAGCTCATCGCGACCACGAGCCAGGCTCGCTCAGGATCGGGGAAAGTCGGAATGAACGGCCTCAACGCCAGCACCGCCGGCACATTGCTAACAATGTTGGAAAGCACGGCGGTGAATAGCGACAGGCGCCAAACGACGTCTAGGCCGAACGCCCTCGCCATTGCGATCCGGTCGGGCGTGAGCAGCGCCTTTTCCGCGCCGGCGACGACGACGAACATGCCGGCGAAAAGAATAAGGAGCGGCCCGTCGATTTCGCGATAGATGCGGCGGGGCTTGATCTGACGGGTCAAAAGCAAGAACGCGCCTCCGACAATCGCCGCCTTCGCCGGGGGGACGCCGACGAAGAAAGCAGCCGCGAGCGCGAAGCAGGTGACGCTTGCTTTGAGAACCTGCCCGCCATGCATGTGGCCACGGAAGAGATGCGGCTTCAACTCGCCCTTGAAAGCGAATTCCTCCGCGTAGACGATGCGCACAATAACGATGACCGCGATGAGCCCGAAGACGGCGACAGGCGCAAGCGCGGCGGCGAACGCTGGATAGGATATGCGCGAAAGCGTTCCAATCACCATGTTCTGTGGGTTTCCAGTGATGGTTGCGACGCTGCCGCAATTGGACGCGGTCGCGACCGCGACCAGATAGGGCAGCGGATTTCGGCCGAGCGAGCGCACCACCTGCAAGACGATCGGCGTCATGACAAGGCAGATGGCGTCATTGACCAGAAACGCAGATAGGACCCCTGCCATCACTGTAACCGTGACGAGCAGCACGACCGGCGCATGGGCGTGGTCGATGGCGAATCCGCCGAGCGCTCGGAATGCGCCAGAAACTTTGAGATGCGCGACCACGATCATCATGCCGAGCAGAAGCGCGATCGTGTCGAAATCGATGGCGCGGAAAGCCTCCTCGAGGCTCAAGGGACCGACCGCAATCATCGCCGCGCCGCCGAGGAAGGCGATGCCAGCGCGATCGAGCCGCAACCCCGGAATGCGGCCAACGGCGACGCCAATATAGGTCAGCGCCAGGATCACGAGCGCGGCTGCGCTTTCGGGAGTCATTCGCCGGCCGCCGCTTCGTCGAGCGCGAGCGCCTTCTCTTCGTGCGCGACTGCATGTTCGTAGCGTGTTTCGGGCATGAAGCCAAAGAAGACGAGAAAGGCGACGGCTGCGGCAGCGGCCAGGGCAAGAAACGACACGCTATAGCCGAAATGGTCGACAGCGACGCCAGCCGCCAATCCGCTGAGCGAGGCCCCGATCCCCATCGTGGTCGCGACAGCGCCTTGCGCGAGATTGAAACGGCCGGTCCCGCGCATCATGTCGGAGATCATCAGGGGGGTAAGCGCCTGATAGATACCTGCGCCGACACCGTCGAGCAACTGGACTCCGATCAGCCAGAATGCGTTGTCCGACAGCGGATAAAGCGCCGCGCGGATCGGCAGGACCGCGAAAGCGATGAGAAAAATCGGCCTGCGTCCCCAACGGTCCGCGTTGCGCCCGACAAGAATCGCAATCGGTAACATCACTCCCTGAGCCGCCACCATACAGAATGACATCATCGCGGTCGCCTCTTCGGGGAACTGAAGCGCTAGTTTCTGCCCGACGAGCGGCAGAAGCGGAGCGTTGGCGAAGTGAAAGAGGAATGCGCAAAGGGCGAAAATCATCAGGGCGCGCGTCTTGAAGAGAACCCGGTATCCCGCCGCCCCGCCGGGCGCCTCGCCGTCCGTGGTCAGGTCTCGCGCCCGGTCATGATTGATCGCTTTCGCCGGAATGGCGAGGACCGCGCCGCAAGTCAAAGCCGCAAAGACGGGAACCATGAGAAAGACCGCACGCTGCGAAAACGCATAGCCGACCGCGCCAGCCAGAAGCGCTATGGCGATGTTGCCGCCGTGGTCGAAGGCGGAGTTGCGGCCGAGACGCCGCGCGAACTTGTCCCTCGTCACGAGACCCAGCGTGAGCGCCGAGACCGCGGGAGCAAAGGCGTCTCCGGCGACCGCAAGGATGCTCAATGCGACCGCCATCGGCCAGAAGCTTGGAGCGGCAAAGATTGTGATCGCGGAAACCGTCATCGCGACCATCGTCAGCACAATGACTTCACGCTTGGCGCGCGTCACGTCGATTGCGGCGCCGATCGGCGTCTGAAGCGCGATCCCAAGCAATCCGCTGGCGGTGGTTAAAAGGCCGACATCGGTCTGGCTCCAATGCTGGCTCGTAACCAGGAATACGTTGACGAATGGCCCGAACAGGTTTCGGACGTCGGCGGCCAGAAAGTTGACGGCGTCGAGTGCATAGGGGATCGGGATCATTGCCAAGATCGAGAGCGACCTCGCTTTCGAGCGCTTTCACAAACGCCGTTCCCCGATCTTCGTTCCCGATCCGGCCATACGGCGCCCGTGGCGGAGTTTTTCGTTGACAATGGGCTTGGCTCCCCTCGTTAAAGGCCTTATGCGCAAGCGCGTGGACGTCGTTCTCGTCGAGCGCGGCTTCTTTCCGAGCCGGGCCCGCGCCCAGGCCGCAATCGCGGCTGGGCTTGTGAGCGTGGACGGGGTCGCGCTTAAGAAGGCTTCGGAAGAGGTTGCAGGCGACGCGCGGATCGAAGCGCAAGCGCCCCACCCCTGGGCGTCGCGGGCCGGGGTCAAGCTTGCCGCCGCGCTCGACGCCTTCGCGCTCGATCCTCAAAGCCTCGTCTGCCTCGACATCGGCGCCTCGACCGGAGGATTCACCGACGTCCTGCTCGCGCGTGGGGCGGCGAAGGTGGTCGCTGTCGATGTCGGTCACGGACAGCTCGATCCGCATCTCGCGGCGGACCCGCGCGTCCGCTCCCTTGAAGGCGTCGATGCGCGCGCGCTCGCAAGCGCGACGCTAGGCGAAACGCCGGAAGCGATCGTCATCGATGTGAGCTTCATTTCGCAACGGCTGGTGCTGCCGCATGTGCTCAAGCTAGCCGCCGAGCGGGCGTGGCTCGTGAGCCTCGTCAAGCCGCAGTTCGAGCTCGACCGCGCCGATCTCGTCAAGGGCCGGGTCACCAGTGAATCGGCGCTTGAGCGTGCTTGCGCTGCTGTGCGCGCTACAATTGAAGCGCAAGGTTGGACGGTGCTCGGTCTCATCCCCTCGCCCATCCTTGGCGGCGCGGGGGCGCGGGAGTTCCTCATCGGCGCGCGCCATGGTTGAGCCGCTTGAAGAACTTTCAGTCGTCGGGCTCGATGCGCACGGGCATGGCGTCACCGCCAATGGCGCGACCGTGCCAGGCGCCCTGCCCGGCGAACGGGCGCTGGTTAGACATGGGGGCAAGCGCACAGAACTCATCCAGACGCTCGACCCTTCGCCGGAGCGCGCCGAACCCATCTGCCGATGGTTTGGAACTTGCGGCGGTTGCGTCGCACAGCACATGTCGGCTTCGCTCTATCAGGCGTGGAAGCGCAGCCTGGTGGTCGAGGCGCTCAAGCGCGAGGGCGTCTCCGCCAAGGTTGAAGCGCTGGTCGACGCGCATGGCGCGGGCCGCCGCCGCGCGACCTTTCACGCCCGGTTTCCCCACGGCCAGCCCGACGAGGTCGGGTTCATGCGCGCGCGGTCACACGACATCATCGCGATCGACGCTTGCCCGCTGTTCAGCCCGGGCATGGCGGGCGCGATCCCCGCCGCGCGAGCGTTGAGCGGAGAATTGCGCGGGCTCATGAAGCCGCTCGACATTGCTGTCAGCGCGACGCTCGAGGGGCTCGATGTCGACATGCGTGGCTCAGGGCCGCTCGGACGCGGAGAGGCGCAGAAGCTCATGCGGACAGCGGAGAAGCTCGATCTCGCGCGCGTCTCCAATCACGGCGAGACGTTGATCGAGCGTCGGCCTCCGCGGGTGGCGTTCGGCGAGGCGCCTGCCAGGCTGCCGCCCGGCGGCTTCCTGCAAGCGACCAGGGCGGGGGAGGCGTGGCTCGCGGGATTTGCCGAGCGGGCCCTCGCAGACACGAAAAGGGTCGCGGACTTGTTCTGCGGCGCGGGCGCGTTCACGCTGAGGCTCGCTCGTGGGCGCGAGGTTTTTGCCGTCGATGTCGACCCCGCGGCGGTTTCTGCGCTCGCCCGCGCCGCGGCGGCGACGCCGGGCCTGCGCAAGCTTGAGGCCGAGACGCGTGACCTGTTTCGCCGTCCGCTGCAAGCGCAAGAACTTGCTGCATTTGACGCCGCGCTCATTGACCCGCCACGCGCTGGCGCGCTCGAACAGGCGCGCGCGTTCGCCGCCTCTCATCTGACGCTCGTCGTCTCCATCTCATGCAATGCGGCGACCTTTGCCCGCGACGCGAGCGTTCTCATTGACGGCGGCTTTCAGGTTGAGTCCCTCACTCCGCTTGACCAGTTTCGCTTTTCTGCCCATGTCGAAATCGCCGCCGTCTTTCGCCGACCAAAGAAGGCGCGCGTGAGGAGGCTCCTATAGGTGGACGTAGCGAGGCGAGAAACCTTTATCACTGGCCTACAAAACATCGTCTGCGCGCGTCATCTGCTGACCGACCCCGCGCTTTTCGCCGGCGCGCTCGTCGAGCCACGCAAGCTCTATCAGGGGACGGCGCTCGCGCTGGTGCGGCCGGGTTCGGCCCTTGAAGTCGCAAAAGTCGCGGCCTTCTGCAACGAGGCGCGAGTAGCCATGGTCCCGCAGGGCGGTAACACGGGGCTCGTGGGCGGGCAGACGCCGGACAAGAGCGGCGAGGAGATCATCATATCGACCCAGCGCTTGCGCGCGATCCGCGAGGTGGACATCGACAGTGACGTGATGGTTTGCGAATCAGGCGTCACGCTCAGCGAAGCACAGGCCGGGGCGCTCGCAGTCGATCGCCTCTTTCCGCTGTCGCTGGCGTCTGAAGGCACATGCACGATTGGCGGAAACATCTCGACCAACGCCGGCGGCCTGAATGTCATCGCCTATGGCAATACGCGTGATCTCGTGACCGGCGTCGAAGCCGTGCTCGCTGACGGCCGCATTGTCAACGCCCTCAGTAAGCTGCGCAAGGACAACACCGGCTATGACGTGAAGAGCCTCTTCATCGGCGCGGAAGGGACGCTCGGCATCATCACCGCTGCTTCGCTCCGGCTCTTTCCAAATCCGCGCGCGCGGGCGACGGCCTTCATCGGGCTGAACAGTCCCGACGGCGCGCTGAAGCTCTTGAGAATCGCTCGCGAGCGCGTCGGCGCCGCGATTACGAGCTTCGAACTGATCAACCGCAACGCTTACGACATTGGAATTCGTCACGGTGGCGCGCGCGCTCTCCTTCGCGGCGTTCACGATTGGTACGTTCTTATCGAGGTGTCATCGCAGACGGGGAGCGAGCTCGATGAAGCCTTTGCGGACGCGCTCGAGGCGGCGCTCGAGCAGGGAGTGATCGAGGACGCCTCGATTGCCGCCTCGCTCGAGCAGCGCACGGATTTTTGGCAATTGCGCGAGTGCTTGTCCGACGCCCAGAGCAAAGAAGGGGGTTCGATCAAGCACGACGTCTCGGTCGCGGTCGGGCTCGTCCCGACGTTGATCAGGGAGGCTACTCCCGCAGTTGAGGCGTTCGTTCCTGGCGCCCGTGTCGTCGCCTTCGGCCACCTCGGTGACGGTAACATCCACTTCAACGTGTCGCAGCCGGTCGGCGCCGATCGTCAGGCCTTCCTCGATCGTTGGGATGCGATGAACGAGATCGTGCACGATATCGTCTCCCGCCTCGGCGGCTCCTACTCGGCCGAACATGGCGTGGGTCAATTGAAACGCGGATTGCTCGCCCGATGGAAGGATCCGGCCTCCCTCGCCGTGATGCGCCAGATCAAGGCCGCTCTCGATCCGAACGGGGTGATGAATCCGGGCAAGGTGCTTTGAGATCGTCCTTATACCAAGTCTCTGAAGGCATGACTCGGATGGGGATTCCCGAATTGGTTGAGTTCTGATTCAAGGTGGTGAACGAAGGAGGTTCGCCATGCCCATTCCGCTCCGGGCTGATTTTGATGCGCAGATGGTGAGGTCGTCGGCGAAGCGATCGAAGGACGGGCCGCAGGCGCGCCGGCTTTTGGCGCTGGCGGCGATTTACGAAGGCGCGACGCGCACGCAAGCGGCCAGGATCGGCGGGGTGACGCTCCAGATCGTTCGCGACTGGGTGATGAAGTTCAACGCCCAGGGGCCGGACGGCCTGATCGACCGCAAGCCGCCTGGACAGCCATCCCGGCTTAACGACACGCATCGGGCGGGGCTCGCCGCGATCATCGAGAGCGGCCCGATTCCGGCGGTTCATGGGGTCGTGCGCTGGCGGATCGTGGATCTCTGCCAATGGGTTTTCGAAGAATTCCGCGTCGTCGTCGCCAAGCAGACGTTGAGCCGCCAATTGCGCGCCATGGGTTATCGCAAGCTATCGGCCCGGCCTCGCCATTACGCTCAGGCCGCAGGCGCGATCGAGGATTTTAAAAAAGCTTTTCCGCGCGCCTGGAAGCGATCGGGCGCGAGAAGGACGTCGAGCCCAGCGCCATAGAGGTCTGGTTCGCCGACCAGGCGCGCGTCGGCCAGAAGAACAAGATCACCCGCCGTTGGGCCAAGCGCGGCGCGCGTCCAAGCGCTCCCAAAGATCAGCGAACCGCCTCAGCTTATATCTTCGGCGCGATCTGTCCCAAGGACGGCAAAGGCGCGGCCCTGGTCATGCCACGCTGCAACACGGAGGCGATGAACCTCCATCTCGCCGAAATCGCCACCCAGATCGCGCCGGGAGCGCACGCCGTGCTGCTGGTCGATCAGGCCGGCTGGCATCTGTCGGACAGGCTCATCGCGCCATCCAACATCACGCTGATCCCGTTCCCGGCAAAGTGCCCGGAGCTGAACCCGCAGGAAAACATCTGGCAATTCTTGCGCGACAACTGGCTCTCAAATCGGATCTTCAAATCCTTCGACGACATCGTCGATCACTGCTGCGATGCATGGAACAAGCTCATCAACAGCCCCGGCGGATCATGTCGATCGGCCTTCGGGATTGGGCCTATCGGTCATGATCTCCGAGTCTCGGTATTACGCGTCACTCCTTGCCCATGACCGCCAGCGCCTGCTCCAACGGCGCATGCGAAGCCCGAACAATTCCGGAATAGGGATCGGAAAGGTCCAAAATCAAAAGCACCGCGCTGGCGACTGCGATCGAGCCGACGGCCAGCGTGACCACCGAGGTGAGTGTGGCGCGGGCCGTCAGCCCGAAGCCGCAGAAAAGGCAGACGACCCATCCGACGACTATCAGCAGCACCGGATAGGCGACGGGCGTGGAGAGCGCGAAAGACATCTGCATCCGGGTTTGAGCGACCGCGTCGGACGCTGACGTCGCTTCAGCGAGATCCTGCTTTTGCTCGTCAGTTGTGGGATGGAGACCCGCCAGACCCTTCTCACGAGCCCGCACGTTCTGAAGCGCCGAGGCGAAGTTGTCGGCTGCAAAATTGTTGTCGCTCTGGTCCGCGTGCCAAACTTGATCGATCGTCTTTCCGAGTGTCTCGCGTATCTGCGCGCGTAATGGGATAGCGTCTGGTCCGTAATCGGAGAGAGCCATATCGAGCTGCATCATTTTCGCCGCAAAAGCCTGGATCTGCATGTTCTGACCCGAATAGACGCCGTATGCTGTCCAGATCAGGAGGCCCGTGACGAGCGCGCACAAAAGCGTGAGGAGGCCGGCGACCGCCAGAATCATGTCGCGCGAGCCGCCCGTGGTATGCTTTTCAGGAAGCCTGCCCTGCAGAGCGAGGCCAAGCAATCCCGCGGCGAACATCACGACCGCGACGGTTACCGAAAATTGAGCCGAACCCATTCTCACCCCCGGGCAAGATCGGGGGCAGTTATCTGCTTCGCGGCGCAAACGCAACATCGCCTGCCACCGCCCGACCGCGCCTCGAATAGCGCGAATCATGCGCAAGCGTTAATGTCCTTCGCGCATGGATCTTTCCTCCACAATGGGGCGCTTCCGACGGCCTGAGCACGGTTGGATAAACCAACTTGTCGTGGCCTCATGCGCGCTTCTTACCCTGGCCGTAGACGCGACGGGCGCTTCGGCCGCCTGCGCGCCAAAGGATTTCAACAACTCCAAATTCACCGTCTGCACGTTCGATCCGCGCCATGATGACATTCGCCTGTTCCTCGCCGGGCCGGATGACAAGCCTTACGGATCGCTCAGCGCCCTCGCGTCAGCGCTCAAGGCGAAAGGCGAAAAGCTTGCGTTCGCGATGAACGCGGGCATGTTTGGCCAGGACCAGCTTCCCGTCGGCCTTTATGTTGAGGACAAGCACAAGCTGCACGAGGCCGACACGCGCGGTGGCGCAACGAATTTCCACATGAAGCCGAATGGCGTGTTTTGGATTGGCGATGGCGCCGCCGGCGTGACCGAGACCAGCCGCTATCTCGCCAGCACGCCGCCCGCGCGCTATGCGACGCAATCGGGGCCAATGCTGATCATCGACGGCAAGGTGCACCCGAAGATCCGACCGGACGGCGCCTCGCAGAAGATTCGCAACGGGGTCGGCGCGTGCAAGGGAGGCGCGGTAGCGTTCGCCATCGCCGAGGATCCCGTGACTTTCGACACTTTCGCGCGGCTGTTCCGCGACGGCCTCGGCTGCCAGAACGCTCTCTTCCTCGACGGCTCGGTGTCTTCACTCTATGCGCCGGAACTCAATCGCGACGATGAGCTTATGCCGATCGGACCAATTGTCGGAGTCGTGCAGCCCTGGGCGAGAGCCCCTGAGAAACAAGGGGCAGGCGAGAATTAGAGGCCGAACTTCGAGAGCTCGGCGTCAAGTTTCAGGAATGCGACGCGGCGCTCTCGAGTGAAATCCAAGATGGTCATTCCCGCAAGTGCTAACGTCGGCCCGGGGTCGCGCACTTGCAATCGGAACACCGGCTTATTCACGCCTTCAGAAAAATGTAATTCTTTGAAGCATGTTGGTGACTTTTTCCAGTCTGGAGAGATTACGCTCAGCGTGGCTGATGCGCCGTTGATCACGCCTTCTAGCTCTATCGTATAATCGATTTGATAGTTCCTTCGGTTTTCTTTGAAGTCCCAGTACGCATATCCGCGCGTTTTCATGTGTGCTTTGAGCTCGTCCACAAAGATTCCATCCTCGTCTGCGTAGCTTATGAACACATAGCCTTTCGACTTCGGCTCAGGTTTGGCGACTGGTGCGTCGTGCCGGAGCGTAGCGATCCTACGTACGAGTTTGTTCGCTGCAACATCAAAGTTGTCTCGAAAGTCGACCCATTGGATGATTCGCAGAACGTGAGGGAGAGCGCGTTCGCCTGCATCGTCGATTACGACAGGAATGACCTTGCCCTTCGCGAGAAAGGCGGTGAGCTCATATTCCATCCATTTCGATTGGGGCGAGTTTTCGCTCGCGACATAGATTAAGGCCCCCGCGTTAACGAGGCCCTTTTCAATTTCACTTTGCCAATTTTGCCCTGGCTCGATGTTTGAAACGTCGGTCCAGGTTTCGACGCCAGCCGCGGCCAACACGCCGGTCAGTCGTTCAACGAACGATCGGTCCTTACGCGAGTAGGTGATGAACACATAGGGATTGGCCATGAGAGCGCTCTCACCTGCTCACGTCGGGTTCGCCATGCGCAAAGACGCCTTTGTCGACCAGCAGCACCGGCGGCGCCCAGAATATCTGAAAGCCTCTTGATTTGAACCCGCTGAATCGAATGAATGCGCTGATCGCGGCGCACGCAACGTCGTTACGGAGGGACGTTGGCGTGAGGGCCGAGCGCTCGCTGCAGAATCGGCGTATCGACCCATCGTCCGTGCTTGAAGCCCAGCTCTCGCAAGGTTCCTACGAGATCGAAACCGAACCGCCTGTGCAACGCGATGGAGGCTGAATTGGCGCTGTCGCCGACGATTGCGACCACTTGGCGCCAAGCCCCCTTCTCGCAGACAGCGATGATTTCGCTGAGCAGCGCCGAGCCAATGCCCTGGGCGCCAAAGCCGTCGGCGACATAGACCGAGTCCTCAACGGTAAACCGATAGGCTGGCCGCGGACGATAGGGAGCCGCGTAGGCAAAGCCCAAGATTTTCGCTTCCGCTTCGGCGACCAGATAGGGCAGACCGAGGTCAACAGACGCGTGGCGGCGCGCCACCATCTCCTCCATCGTAGGCGGCGTCTCCTCGAAGGTGGCGAGCGAGTGAACAACATAATGGGTATAGATGTCCCGAACCGCCGCCATGTCGGCCTCGGTCGCGGCGCGAACGGCGAGAGTACGTCCCGGCACCGCCATTGGGCTTGCAAGTTCAAAGGATTTGGTCATCGGCTGACCTTGTGCAGCAAGCCTCACGGGAACAGCCCGCGCATCTGCTTAGCCTTCACCACCCGCTCGACCCCGATCGCCATCGCCGCCGTGCGATTCGAGACTCCGTCGCGCTTGGCGCGGCCGACGACCATCGACCACGAGCGGTCCAGCGCGCGCTCCAGCCGATCCATCACCTCGTCGCGCGACCAGAAATATTGCTGTAAGTCCTGCACCCACTCGAAATAGCTGACGATGACCCCGCCTGCGTTGCATAAGATGTCGGGGATGACGAAGATGCCGTCGTTCCGCTCGGCGAGCACGATGTCGGCCTCCGGCGTAGTGGGGCCGTTGGCGCCTTCGGCGATGATGCGGCAGCGCAGGCGACGCGCTAGATCGGCGTCGATCACCCGCTCGACTGCGCACGGCGCCAGCACGTCGCAGGGCTGCTCGAGCAGCATGCGGGGGTCGATCGCCGCCTCGCTCGAATAGCCGGCGAGCTCGCGATTGCTCGCCGCATGGGAGATGAGCGCCTTCACATCGAAACCCTTGGGATCGAAATAAGCCGCCGAATGGTCGCTCACGCCGATCACTTTGACACCGCGCGCCGATAAGCCCAGAGCCGCATGGGAGCCGACATTACCGAACCCCTGGACGATCGCGGTCGCATTAGCGGGCGCGATGTTCAAAGCGTCGAGCGCGCGAAAGGCGAGAAAGGCCACGCCGTGACCGGTCGCCTCGCGGCGCCCCAGCGTGCCGCCGGAGCCGACAGGCTTGCCGGTGACAATCTCGGGCACGGTCACGCCCTGGTACATTGAATAGGTGTCCATGAACCAGGCCATCACCTGTTCGTTGGTCCCCATGTCCGGCGCCATGACGTCGGTGCGCGGACCGACGAACGGAATCATCTCCTGCATGTAGCGGCGACTGAGGTTCTCGAGCTCCTTGGGCTTGAGCGCGCGGGGATCGACCGCGACGCCGCCCTTGCCGCCGCCAAAGGGAAGATCGGCGAGCGCGCATTTCCAGCTCATCCAGACGGCGAGCGCAGCGATTTCGCTGATGTCGACATTGGCGGCGAAGCGCGTGCCGCCCTTGGCGGGACCAAGCGCCAGATGATGCTGGACACGGTATCCGACGAAGACCTCTGTCCGATTGTCCTCCATGCGCACCGGACAAGTGACGACGATCGCCCGCTTCGGATAGAGCAGCCAATCGCGCTCGTCTCCTGGGATGCTCAGATGGTCGCAAATGACCGTGAGTTGATCTCGGGCCATTTCGAACACCGGGCCGCTGAAGAGGCTCATGTTCATGATCGGTTCTCCCGTGCCCCGCGACTGATCGCCAATGATAGCCGGCCTAGGGGCCGGCGAAACTGAAATCTGCCTTAAAGAATGGTGAGGGAGTCCCGCCTGATCGCCGCGCCGGCGAACGGCGACGAGCAGCTTGACTTCACCTCAGACGTCACTATTTTGCCGCCAACACTGGCCTTGCGACCTTTCGCGGGCCGTTTTGGCGCGTCCGACGCGCCCTCTCCGTGAAGGACGCATCGCCCATGGCCAAGGCCGCCTCGCTCAAGATCAAGCTGCTCTCGACCGCCGACACCGGCTATTTCTATGTTACTTCAAAGAACGCCCGCACTAAGACCGAGAAGTTGACGTTCAAGAAATATGACCCGGTTGCGCGCAAGCACGTCGAGTTCAAGGAAACCAAGATCAAGTAACCGGGCTGTTCTGCTTTCGAAATCAGAAGGGCGCCTCCGGGCGCCCTTTTCGTTCGCGGCCTAGTTCGCGAGGCTTCGCCGCTCCGCCTGACGGCTCCGGCTCACTGCGGCGCCGGCAGCTTCGAATACACTTCGCCCGGAACGATGGTGAACACCAGCGTCGTGGGGACTTCCTTCGGCCCGAATGGTCCCGGGACGGCGTTCTTCACCGGCGGAAGGCTTCTCAGATAGGCGACGATAGCGTGCGCGTCGTCGGAAGACAGATGCGATAATCCCTGCCACGGCATGATCGGGGCAAGTCTGCGGCCATCCGGGCGAATGCCCGCGGTCATGGCTGAAATGATCTGAGCGTCGGTCCAATTGCCAAGCCCCGTCTCCTTGTCGGGCGTGAGATTGCGGCCGACAAAGGCGCCAAGACCCGGAATTGTGAATCCGACTTCAGAGCCTGCGAGCGTGCGAGAAAAGTCGGGTTTGCCCAAGAAGTAGCCCGGCGTGTGGCAGTCGTTGCAACTCGCGATGGTCACGAGATACTTGCCCCGCTCGACTTGGGGGTCGGCGGCTGACGCGGCGGCGGCGCTGAGAATAACGACTGCGGCAAGCGCAGGCGCGCACAGGCTTCGCATGGGGCTCCCCTCCTTGACGAGACGGTGGTCGTTGACCGGCTTTGGCCGAATAGAGCGCCTCACTCTTTCAGCGCCGGAAAGGCGATTGACTTTTTACACGCGTGGACTGTTGGCGGCAACCCAAGGGCCGAACGCCCTCCGGCAGGTCGGCCGCGTCTTAAAGCCAGCCAACGAACAGCAGGATTAAACCCGCCGCAAGGCTGGCGATCGAAAGAAGGTTGGCGGTCAGCAGGGTAATGTTCTTCAACCAAAGGATGCGCGACAGGCTTGCGCATTGCTTGGGAAGCTCTTTCATCTCAGCCTCCGTGTCGGCGACGAAGTTGAAATCCTCCGGATCCGGATTGCGCCAGATTGGGAAACGCTCCTGCCCAGCTTGGGGAAATCGCGGATAAACCGAGACCAGCAGGCTCAAAAAAATGATCATGAACGGCGTCAGGAGGACCGGGACGCTCAGATACCAGGGATAATGTTGCCGATATTGAAGAACCGTTCCCATCATGATCGCCACGAACAACACCGCAATCAGCGCCTTGATGTCGCTCAGGCGCATCGAGTCGCCGTAGCCGGCGATGAGATTACGCAACTGCGCCTCTTTGTCTTTGGCCATCAACACACCAGCTAGCCTGCGGCGGGCGCTCCAGCATCGTGGACGAAGGCGTATATAAGCAGAACCAAGGTCAGGAACACGCAAACAATCGACACCAGGAAGCCGATCCGGATGCACTGCGTCTTCCACCAGAGAATGTCGGACAGCACGGCGCACGTCAGCTTCAATTGGTCAATGTCGTCAGCGGCTCGGGCGACGTATTCGAAATCCGCAGGCGTCAGATTGCGTGCAACGAGGAAGCTCTTGGCCCCGCGCTTGGGATAGCGCGGAATCAGCACCATGAACAAAAAGAAGTAGACGACCAGGAAAGGCAGTAGCACGAGCTGGATCGACAGGTAACTTGGAAAGGAGGTGTAGTTCCAGAGCAACGAGCCCATCATGAAGGCGACGAACAGGAACGCGATGTTCGCCTTGAAATCGCTAGCCCTGATCGCTTCGGTGTATCCGGCGATCAGATTGCGATAGGGCTGTGTGGGGTTGGCAAGAGGTTTGTTCATTTTGACCCTCGACCGCTCCCATGGGCCCAGGCGCGAGAGGTCCCTAAAGCTGTTTTAGCTGAGAGCGGGCGCCGATCAAAATGGAATTGCTCTTCCAGGCTTGCCCCGTGCCCCATGGATCGCAGGTCATCCCGGCCACGACCCGGCGTGACGGATTGGGGTGGAACCCGCCGTAGCCATCGATCCGCCTACTTCCCCTACTCCGGCTGGTCGGCCGCGTCAGCCGGGTCGGCGCCATGCGAGAGCCCATGGCCAGGACGCACAATCCGCTCGTCGCGCGGCTGCGCGGGCGCGGGCGACCAAGGCCGGTTCTCAAGCGCGCTACGGTCGCTCGCCAGCGTGAGGCCGCTCTCGCTCCACGTCAGGCCGACGGCGCCCAACCGCGCGAGCGCCTGTTCGTCGAGCAGGAACTTCGCCTTGCAATCGGCGGGCGCGCTGAGCGCGCTGACCACGACCTCGGCGCGCGCGCAGTCTTCTTCGAACGCCAGCCGATCGAGGACGATCGACAGCGATTCCCCCTCGGGCAGAGCGGCGACGCAACCGAGACGGTCGCAGGGCGCATCGTAGGCGCGCGCAGAAGCGGGATCGCGCCCGTCGCCATCCGCACTCAGCCATTGCTCGGCGGCGAAGGCGTTGAAGCGCTTGCCCACGATCTCGAGCGCGCCGCCCGCGTCTCGAACCGCCGCCAGGTCTCCGGACGGCGCGACGATGACGTCATAGCGTGGCCCCTGCGTTGCGCCCACGATCCCGATAAGAACGAGCGGAATGGCGCTGAGCCTGAACGTCCACGTCCGCCAGATGGTGGCGCTCATCACCGCGAGCGCTAGAAACGGCAGCGCATAAGGCGCGAACGCCCTCAAATGCACCGTCGAAGCGGGCGCCTGCGCGATGAAGCGCGCAACCCACAGGATGAACTTGATGCCCGCCCCGACATAGATCCACACCGGCCCGTCGAGCCCCAGCGGATAGAGCGCGGCGCCAAGCAGCGCGCCGGGGACGGCGAAGACCTCGATGACGGTCAGCGTCAGCGGATTGCCGATCAGCACATAGGGGCTCAGATCATGGAAATGGTAGGCCATGAACGAGGCGGTGGCCGAGGTCGCGAAGGCGGTCGCAGCAAGCAGCGCAAGCGGCTTCTCGATGAGATGCGCGGCGAAAAAACTCGGCTTGTGCGCCGCGCCTCGCTTCGGCACGAACGGATCCGGATCAACGTCGAGGCCCGCGATCCGCGATTCCATCACCGCGACCAGAGCGGCCACCGCGGCGAATGAAAGCTGAAAGCTTACGCCGAGAATGGCCTCCGGCTCGATAGCGACGACCGCGAGGACCGCGAAGGCGAGATTGCGCATGGTCAGCGCTCGCCGATTCATGATCACTGCCGAGAGCACGATCAGGGTCATGATCAGCGCACGCTCCGTGCCGACCCGCGAGCCGGTCGCGATATCGTAGAAGACCGAGCCCGCCATGGCGACCGCCGCGGCCCATTTCTTGATCGGATATTGGAGCGCCAGCGTCGGCGAGATCGCCAACAGACGCCTCGCGACGACAAAGATGATTCCCGCGACCAGCGTCATCTGCACGCCGGAAATCGTGATGATGTGGAAGATGCCGGCCTCTCGAATGAGGTCCCTGGCGTCGTTGGAAAGAAAGTCGCGCTTTCCCGTCACCATGGCGGCCGCGATCGCGCCTTCGTCGCCGCCGATGATCGCATTGACCCTGAGCGCCAGGCGATTGCGCGCCTGATCGATCGCGGCATAGAAGCGCTCGCTCCAAGTCGCCTCGCTCGGCGCAGGCAAGTGCTGGATCGGCCCCAAGGTCGAGCCGACAGCCCCTACGCCGGCGAAGAACGCGTCGCGGGCGAAATCGTAGCCGCCCGGCAGCGCGGCGCGCGAGGGCGGAAGCAGGCGCGCCTTGAGCTGAATGTAGTCGCCCGCTGCGACGTCGGGCGTGTTGCGGGTCGTCACGCGGACCCGGCGCGGAACCTTCTCCTGCGGCATGCCGTCGGCGCTGACGACGCCGATCACCATGCGCGCGCCTACGCTCCTCAGGTCGACTTCCTCGACAAAGCCTTGCAGCGAGACGATGCGGATACGGTCGAGCACCGGGGCGGCGACCCGCGCCGTGCGCAGCGACATCGACAAGAAACCGCCGAACAAAGCGGCGATTGCGAGCGAGAGACCGAGGGCGAGAGGCCGGGCGCGGCAAACCCATGCGAGCACGCCGGAGACGGCGATCATCAGCGCCGGCAGCCACATGACCGGCTCGCGGTCGGCGGCCAGATTGAGCGCGACGCCGCCCATCGCGGCGACCGGAATCCACAGGAAGAAGCGCCGCTCCGCAACCTCGCGCCCAAGCGCGTTTGCGAACGCGCCGCGCCAGTCCGGCGCCCACGCAGCAGCGCGCGTGAAGCCGGCCGCCGCGGCGAGAGCGCCAGTGCGGGCAGGTGCCATAGGGGGTCAGACTAACGCCAGCCTGACGTTGGGGAAAGCGACCGATTTGGCTAGGCGGGCTTAAGGACGCTTGGCGTTTGGATGGAGCAGTTGGCCAGCGGACCGGCTGCGGAGCGGACGCCCGGGGTGGATCGATTTGGGTTTTCTTGGGGCCTGGCCGTTTCGCTGTGAAACGCCCCGCTTTTGAGGGTTGGAAAAGCTTGGATTTCCTTGGATTCTCTCGTGCGAAATGAGCCTTTTCAACGGGTTACACGGGATTTTCGGGGAAAAACATTTCGCGGCCTTGGGTAGTCTGAGCGGCGCCGCGACGGTGGGCCTCGCTCTCAGCATGCGGAAGGGTGGGGGTTGCTCATGGGCTAAAACCTAGCGCTATTTCTGATTTTCTGCAAGCATTTGTCGTCCAGACGCTTCGCTTCGACGGTTTCAATCCAACTCTAGCGTCAAATCGTTGACGTCTTGGCGGCGTGCTTACCTAGGGAGGGGTAGTTGCACGGAGCGCCAAAGCTTTTGCCCGCACTTCGACTGCCAGTGTACTTCCCTTAAGTTTGTCACGTGTAACGTCATCGATGTCGACAATCGTGGCACAAAGGTCTTTAATGCGATTAATTGTTAGGTCGTCACCCTTGCTCATGAAATCTTCGATCTCTTCACACTTAGTCTTGATTTTTCCTGAGTTGAGTTGTGGTATAGAATTCCCAAGAACGTAATACTTGATAGCCATGATTATATGCCATCTCAGCTTCGAGTACCGTTGCTCAATACGATTGTTACCTATCAGAATTTTTAACCTGTAGATGGTGTATGCCGCCGCGTGATAAATCTCCTCTCGATAGCTTGGATCGAAGACTAGTGATCTCAACTCACTTGTGAGCCGGTTTGGATAACGGCTAGCGATGTCTGGCTTGTCAAGAAACATCGCGCCAACACACCGCGCTATCTCCTTAATGTCGAACACCCTGATCGCCTTGACATTCTCATGAAGCGAGAATTGGTTCTTTCGACGTTCGAAGTATAGGCGCAGATCCTCGTCGGCGCCGCGGGCCACAAAGTAACGCTCCAACGCCTTCACAGCATCTAACGTTGCGAGAAATTGGTCCTCGTCGACTCTCGCTTGGCGGTTTGTCGCCCGCACGATGTCGTCGATAACTGCCGGTTCCGAAGTCTCAATCAGTTTGAGCATAATGGTTGCATCATCGCCAATGGCATCGCGGTTTTCGAAGAGGACGTTGGAGGTCTGGCACCCATTAACGATCTGGAAGTCTCTAATCGAAATCTCAAGGCTCCCGATGCGCACATCGGGGGAGATCATCGTAACGCCGTTATTGAGAATGCCGAAGCGCTTTTGCTTAGTGCCGTCGCGTAGTGTGTCAGCCATCTCCTGGTTTACGTCGCTCTCTGAGCCCAGAAAGTCGCGCACGTTTTCCTCGAAGATTTGTTGGCGCAACCGGCCATTCGAATCGACTAGAATTTTTTCGATGAACTCCTTCGCCCGTACGGTGACGACGTAACCCTCATCAATTCCGGGGGTCCTCGGAAAAGCGGCGGTCCCAAGAACGTTCAGCGTCGCCTCAACCTGACCTTCGGCGGCCGTCCACAGCTCTACGATGCTATCCCGGTTGATCAGCATAACATCAACACTGCTAAAGTAGCCGGTCCCTTCAAGAGTTGCTTTGACGGCAGCCTGCGCCGCGAGAATTTCCCTATCTTCCGAAAATCTGGCGGTTGTAGCGAAAAAGGCTTGAGCCTTAGGTTTGCCATCCCGAATCCTGCCCACGTGTTTAAGAACAGCGTCAAACACCTCGCGGGCGTTCGTCATGTACACGCTGTGCGGGTAGGCTGCGTGGTCGGAGAGAAAGTCACTAATCGCTGACTCGAAAACGTTGATCTCGGCTTTCGACCACGATTCCGAAGTCTTCGCCTGCGTGAACACGATGGTGACGTCCGTATCCCGCTTACGTCCTTTCATCGCTTCCTCGACCTCATCGACCGACGAAACGTAGGCGTCATCAATGAAGATCATCACCCCGTCGATTCCTGGGTCATCCCCGTCATAAACTAGGTCACGGGGGTCAACATTCTCGGCACAATGCGTTCGGAAGATCACATAATTGAGGAAGGCCTCGAACTGCTTGGCTTCAGCGTCACCGACATCGTATTTCTTCGCGAAGTCCTCCAAGTGAGCTTTGGCGACACGATGCATATCCCTGCCCCAAAAATTCGCCCGCGCGATTCGAATGATATTACGCCATTATGGATCGAGTAATGCTTGGTATCTACCCGCTTTCCACCCGAAAGCGGTCCCGGTGCAGGCCTAAGCCCCGTCGAGCGCAATGACGATAATCGCGAGGCGGGAGGAGCTTGTGCGAGGGCGGCGCTGCCTGGCGCTCTCAAGCCCCGTCCGAGCCGCCACACTAGAACATGCATCCATCGGCATGTGATGATGGGGCGTTGTCCAGCCCGGCGGCTGCGATAAGGGAAGAAGAATGAAAGCCCTGTTTCTACAGACGGTCGGAAACCTATCTCTGTCAGAGGCGGACAAACCCCTGCCCCGCTCGGACGAGCTCCTCGTTCGCATCGAGGCGTGCGGCATCTGCGGCACGGACCGGCATCTCTTTAAAGGCGAATTTCCGTGCCAGCCGCCGGTTACGCTCGGCCACGAGTTCGCGGGCATCATCGAGGCGATCGGAAGCGAGGTCAGGGATTTCACGCCCGGCATGCGCGTCACGGGCGACCCGAATATTTTCTGCGGCCGTTGCCCCGAATGCCACCGTGGCCGTGTCCAGCTTTGTCAGAACCTGACCGCGATCGGCATTCACCGCAATGGCGGCTTTGCCCAATATGTCGCCCTGCCGGAAAAGCAGGCCGTCGAATTGCCCTTGACGCTCGACCCTTTATGGGGCGCGTTTTGCGAACCGCTCGCCTGCTGCCTGCATGGCGTGCATCTCGCCGACATCGAGCCCGGCTCCTCAGTGATCGTGATCGGCGGGGGCGTGATCGGGATGCTCGTCATCCAGTTGGCGCGGCTCGCGGGCGCGGCCAAAGTCATCCTCATCACCCGCAGCGCGGCCAAACGCAGACTCGCTGAAAGCTTTGGCGCGACGGCCACGCTCGATCCCTCGCCCGGCGACGTCATTGGCCGCATCAAGGCGGCGAACGGCCTTCTGCCAGGCGGCGCGGACGTCGTCTTCGAATGCGCCGGCTTGAAGGAAACCGTCGAGCAGGCCCCGTGCCTGGCTGCCCCCGGCGGCGCGGCCATGATTCTGGGCGTCCTGCCAAAGGGTCAGAAGGTCGAGATCGAGCCCTTCGATCTCTTGTTTCACGAAGTCAGGATTCTGACATCGTTCATCAATCCGTTCACGCACCGGCGCGCCGCCGAACTGATCGCGTCCGGGACGATTGCCGTCGCTCCGCTAATCAGCCGCACGGTCGGGCTCGATGAGGCGATCGACGTGATCTCCCACCCGGCCCCCGGCGGCGAAATCCGCGCATTGGTCCTGCCGAATGGCTGATGCGGATGGAGCCGGTTCAGCTGCCTTCCGGGCGCGAGCTCAAACCTTTTCATACTTGCGCGGCCTGACTGAGCGCGAGATGATGACCTGCGGTGATGGGAAAAGGTTTGGATCGACAATGGGGCGAACGACCATGGGACGACTTGCCGGCCTCTTTCTTATTTTTGTGTCCGGCTTCACTTCCGCCGCGGCGTTGGCGGCGCCAGCGTCGGAAGTCTTGGTACGCCGCCTTCAATACGCCCGGCGACAATCTCATCGGCGCCTATCCCCTGACGCCGGACGCCTTTGGGACATTCTTCGCCCCTGCGACCGATCCACAGTCTTTGACGATCGCCGGCGGGAAGCTCTACTGGATCGACGGCGCACAGGTCTTGGATGCAAACCTCGATGGCTCGGACTTGTCGGTGCTGCAAACGTTCGGCATCGATCCCACCTCGATCGCCGTCAATTCGGCGGGCGGGCAATGGTACGCCGGCTTCAATACGCCCGGCGACAATCTCATCGGCGCCTATCCCCTGACGCCGGACGCCTTTGGGACATTCTTCGCCCCTGCGACCGATCCACAGTCTTTGACGATCGCCGGCGGGAAGCTCTACTGGATCGACGGCGCACAGGTCTTGGATGCAAACCTCGATGGCTCGGACTTGTCGGTGCTGCAAACGTTCGGCGTCGATCCCACCTCGATCGCCGTCAGCGCGGCCCCCGCCCCTTCCGTTCCAGAGGCTTCGACCTGGGCGATGATATTGTGCGGGTTCGCGGGCCTCGGTCTTCTGGGGTGTCGCGCTTCGCAGAGGCCTCGTCAATCGCGGTAAAATCTAAGGTCTGCGGTCTGCGGGCTACGGCGCGTCGATGGCGCGAGCCACAACCGTCGAACGATAGGCCGGTGCTGGAGGCCCTCCGACAGCCAAGGTCAAGGACTCTTCTTACGGTGACGCGCGGTATTGGGTCGGCGTCAGCCCGAACGCCGCGCGAAAGGTCTTGTTGAAGGTGGAGAGGTCGCCGAAGCCGCTGTCGAGCGCAACGGCGATGACAGGCCGGCGCGAGAGGCAAGCGCGAGCGCGGCGCGGCGGAGTCGGACGCTGATCAGATATTGATGCGGCGTCACGCCCGTCAGCCGGCGGAAGACGCGCAGGAAGTGATACTTGCTCATGCCCGCGACCGCCGCCATCTCCTTGAGCTCAAGCGGCCGGCCTGCGTTGGATTCGACCAGTCGGATCGCTTCGACGACCCGTCGCATCTCGCGCGCGGTGGGCGCAGCCTGCGTGGGTCGATCGCCAGTCATCGCGGCGATGACGCGCTCGATTAAGTCCCAAACACGAATTCCTCGGAGCGAAGCGACGACGAGCGAGGACAAAGCCTCCATTTGCGCGATGATCGGCAGCGATTTCGGCGACGGCACGCTCGGGCTCGAAAAGCGAAACCGGCTGGTCGGTGCCGTAGCCGCTGCAATCTCGCCGAACAGGTCTTCACGGACATTCAAGGAGACGCAGCGGTCGCCGATCCCATGCGCGTGACCGCATTCGAAACACCGCCCATCATTTCCGAGCAGCAAGGCGCCGGGATAAAGCAGCCCGTGGCCGGCGTCCGAACGATAGGTGAAGCTGCCTTCAAGAACGGCCGAAACGCTGAAGCCCTCGTGCCGCTCCTCGAAGGGCCGATCGGACGGGCCCGCGCGGCAGACGACCTCGTGCACGCTCCAGCCGTCTCCGGCCATGAGCGCTCGCTTGGCGAGCGCTCCATCTGGAGATAGGGGCGCGCACGCTGCAACGGATTGGACTTCACCTCGCATGACCCAAAATAGCAATTTTTCCCAAGCCGCGAAACGCTAGCGGACTTAGGTTCCATCTCGACGAGGGCGCTGTCCCCGTCTTGTCGGCTTCATCCAAGGGAAATCATCCATGTTCGATCACATATCGATCGGCGTTCGCGATGTGGCGAAGGCCAAAACGTTCTATGACGCGGCGCTGAAGCCTCTGGGCGTCACTTGTCTCAGCTCGGACGAGACGTCGCTCGGCTACGGCAAAGAGGCTCCTGTCTTCTGGGTCAACGCCGCGGAACACCCGGTTCCCGACGACCCCAAGTCTGGACTCCATTTCTGCTTCGCCGCGCCAAGCCGGCAGAGCGTCGAGGCGTTCCACAAGGCGGCGATGGCGCATGGCGGGCGCGACAACGGCAAGCCCGGCGTGCGGAAGGACTATGGACCGCATTATTACGCGGCCTTCGTCCATGACCCCGAAGGCTATCGGCTCGAAGCCTATTACGGGGGGAAGTAGTCGATGGCGACGATTCGGTCGGAAATCAAAACCCGCGCCAAGCCAAGCGAGGTCTGGTCGGCGATCCGAGACATCGGCGCGCTGCACACGCGGCTCGTCCCGGGCTTCGTCACCGACACCAAACTCGAGCCGGGCGCGCGGATCGTGACCTTCGTGAACGGCACAGTCCTGCGCGAGCCGATCGTCACCCTCGACGACGAGGCGCGGCGGCTGGTCTGGACCCACGAGGGCGGGCGCGCTCGTCATTACAACGGCGCGCTCCAGGTTTCCGAGCTCCCCGACGGCCTAACGTCGGTCGTCTGGACCGCCGATTTTCTGCCCGACGACATCAGCGGCGCCATGTCGCAGGCGATCGAAGCGGGAATGGCGGCGATGCAGAAGTCTCTCGACGCTTTAGCGGCTTAGGAGAGACGTCGGGCCGGGCGACGAAAGCAAACGAGGCAGCTTTGCATCCTAACCAATTCGCTCGTAAGCGTGCGAGGCAGATCGCCTCGCGTTGAAGCTTAGCGCGACAAGCGACGCCGGAGAAAGAGCATGACCCTGGTCGTTCGCATTGTCCTCGGTCTTGCCTTGTCGCTATTGCCCGCGTTCGCAGCCGACTTCAGCGCCGAGCTCGACTTCGTGACCAGGGCCTCAAACGCCAATCTCTTCGCGATCGAAGAGTCGCGGCTGGCCGTCGACCGAACTGGCGCGGTCGAGATGAAGACCTTCGCGCGCCAGTTGATCGAAGACCATAAGAACGCGCAGGCGGAGCTTCTGGCGGCGGACGAAGGGTCCGGCGCAATCGTTCCGACGATGCTCGATGAGGAGCATCAGGCGCGCTTGACGGCATTGCAGGGCAAGTCCGGCATGGACTTCGATAAGGCCTATGTCGCCGATCAGGTTGAAAACCACTCCAATGCTCTGACGCTCTATGCCGACTATATGCTGTGGGGCGAGTATGAGAAGCTCCACGCGCTGGCGATGAAGATGATTCCCATCACCGAGGCGCAACTCAAGAAGGCGCAAATTCTCGACGGGGATTGACGGCCCGCTCCGGTTGCGCCGCGATGTTCGAATAAACCCGCTAGCGCAGGTGTTGGCCCGGCGCTACGCTCGCGAGATTGGGGACCGTCCGGACATGCCAGGGCGCATCGACATCACCGGCTACGCGATCATTTCGGACGACGACAAAATCGCCGGCGCCGACGGATCGACTCCGACCTCGTTGCGCAACGAAAAGGACTGGGAACTCTACCAGCGCGCGCAGGAGCTTGCGAACCTTGTCGTCTTTGCGCGGCGTAGCCACGAGCTCGAACCCAATATCCAGAGGAGCTTGCGTCTCGTGGTTTCGCGTGAGGCTGCGGGGCTCGAAAAGCGCCCGGACGGTTGGTGGTGGGACCCGCGGCGCACGACTTGGGAAGAAGTCGCGGTCCGGGTTCTGCCGACGGGCGGGGTCGTTGCGGTGGGCGGCGGCCAGGTCGTGTTCGATCTCTTCCTCGCGATCGGCTTTAGCGGATTTCACTTGTCGCGCGCGCACGGGGTGAAACTTCCTGGCGGACGCTCGGTCTTTTCCGCCTGCGACGCCGGCGCGACCGCCCCAACCGTGCTCGAACAGCACGGCCTCAACCTCACGAAGACGATTCCGCTCGATCCCGAGCATGGCGTCGAAATGACGATCTGGCGGCGCACGGCCTGAGGGAGAGCAGTTCTCCGCTCGTCATTGCGAGCGGAGCGAAGCCATCCAGGGGACATAAGGCGTCCACGTTCTCTGGATCGCCACGTCGCTGCGCTCCTCGCGATGACGGCGCTGCCTCATGCCCCCGACAGGTTGAACGGGGTGATGATCTGGACCTGGGACGGCCCCGGCGGGCCGCTTTGCGGCAACACGCGATGCGCCTGCATCACAATGCGACAGGCCGAGCGCATGTCGGCGCGCAGGTCGTGATGGAGCACGGCGGAAATCTCGCACTCTCGAAGAAGCGCAAGATTGTCGGCGTCGAGATCGTGGCCTACGAACACTCGACATCTTCGCCCTATCGCGCGGAACGCCTCGACGACGGCCCGATTTCCGCCGCCGATCGAATAGGCGCCCACGATGTCGGGACTGGCGGCGAGCGCCTTGCGCACGAGCCCACCCGTGCGCTGATCAATGCCGAGACCCTCGCTGATCTCGACGATGCCAAGATTGGGATAGCGCGTGCGGATCGCTCGCCGAAATCCGATCTCACGCTCCTCCTCACCGCGAAAGCGGTTGCTGCTCAACGTCGCCAAGATCTTGGCCTTGGCGCCGCTGAGCCATTCGCCTATGAGATAGGCCGCCGTCTCGCCGGCGGCGCGATTGTCCATGCCGACGTAAGCCGCGCGGCGGCAGTTGGGCACGTCGGTGACGAGCGTGACGACCGGGACTCCGCGCGCAACGACACGGTCGACCGCCGAGGCGATCTCAGGGGCGTCGGGCGCCTTGAGAAACAGGCCATGCGTTCCACGCGCGCCAATCCTGTCGATCAGGGCCGCAAGATCAGCAAGGCGAACGACCTCGCTGAAGTGATAGCGGGCGCGGAAGACCGCCGGCCGCAACGCTGGCATCTCGTATTCGAGCGCAACCCGGACAGCTTCAGAAAAGCGGTCCGGCGCGTGCATCACGACGTCCACGACAAACTTGCGTCCCGTCAGCCCGGCCTGTTCGCTCTGGCCCTGCAGCTCGCGGATCGCTTGCCTGACGCGCTCGGCGGTATGCCTTCGCACGCCGCCCCGCTTATTGAGCACGCGATCGATCGTCGCCTCGCTCAAGCCCGCTTGGAGCGCGATTTCCTTGATGAGAAACGGGTGGGCGGCCACGAGGAAGTTGATGGGTTTTTGAGGGATCGGCGCGATAATCTTGCTGGTTTCAACCCTTATACTGATCCCAGAAATGATTGCACGGAGGAAAGCTCATGAAGGACGACAACGCCAAACGACTAAGAGCCAACCGGGTGTGGCTCACCGCCGACTTCCTGCGACCTCGAAGAGTTCAAAGGGCAGGTCGAGCGCTCCCTCAACCGCGCGGATTATCCCTTCGCCAGCGACGTCGTGTCGAACGTGCTCGTCTACGATGGGCTCGAGGCGCGCAAAGCCGCCGCTTCGCCGGAGTCGCGCAAAGAATTGCTGGCGGAATGGGTCGACGCGTTTACCGACGGCCCCGGCATTATCGTCATCCGCAACGCGTTCCCCGATCATGGCGCGATCGATCAGTCCAACGCGCATTACTGGGCGATCATCGAGGAAGAGCGCGCGAGCAACGTGGGTGGCGGCGATCATTTCGCCAAGCCAGGCGCCAATGACCGGGTCTGGAACGCGCTCGAGAAGCTGTGCCTACGCGACCCAGCCGTCTTCGCCGCCTATTATGGCAACGCAGTCGTCGCGCTGGTGAGCGAAGCCTGGCTCGGGCCAGCCTACCAAATCACTTCGCAGCTCAACGTCGTCAATCCTGGCGGCGCCGCTCAGGTCGCCCACCGCGATTATCATCTGGGGTTTCAGTCGGCGGAGGCGATCGAGCGTTATCCCGCCCACGTCCACCGGCTCTCGCCCGTGCTGACGCTGCAAGGCGCGGTCGCCCATTGCGACATGCCGATCGAGACTGGACCGACGCTCTACCTGCCCTTCTCGCAAAGCTACGTGCCGGGCTATATGGCGACGGGCCGCGCGGAGTTTCGCGACTATTTCGACAAGCATCACGTCCAGCTGCCGCTCTTGAAAGGCGACGCCGTTTTCTTCAATCCGGCGCTCTTCCACGCAGCGGGAACGAACCGCTCGAAAGACGTGCGCCGCATCGCCAACCTCTTGCAGGTTTCCTCGGCCTTCGGCCGCGCGATGGAGAGCGTCGACCGGCTCAAGATGAGCTTGAGGCTCTATCCGGCGCTCAAGGGTCTCCTCGCCGACAACGCGCTTACGGCGGCCGAAGCTGACAACGCGATCGCGGCTTGCGCCGAGGGCTATTCCTTCCCGACCAACCTCGATCGCGACCCGCCGAAAGGCGGCATGGCGCCCAAGACCCAGCAGGATTTGATGCGCCAGGCGCTAAAGGAGAATTGGCAGCCGGATATGTTCGTCAACGAGCTCGAGGCGCAGGCTTGGAAAAAGATGACGTGAGGCAGGCGCGCTGTGGCGATTAGCTCGCGCCGTGGGCGGATCGGGACCTGAGAGGCCAATTTCGCGGCCGCGAAACGGCGGCGCGGACGAATGGAATGCGCATGAGGCTAGTCGCTCCTTTGCCGGGGCCCATGCTTCTGCTAGAGCCACGCGCTCGATCAAACTCGCGCTTCGAGCCCGCAAATGTCCGAGGTCATTACCCGTTTCGCGCCTTCGCCGACCGGCTTCCTGCATATCGGCGGCGCGCGCACGGCTTTGTTCAACTGGCTCTACGCCAAGCACACGAACGGAAAGTTCCTGCTGCGCATCGAGGACACCGATCGCGAGCGTTCGACGCAAGCTGCGGTCGATGCGATTCTCGACGGGCTCAAATGGCTCGGCTTGAACTGGGATGGCGAGGCGATCAGCCAATTCAAACGCGCCGCGCGTCATCGAGAGGTCGCCGAGCAATTGCTCGCCTCAGGCGGCGCCTATCGCTGTTACGCGAGCGTGGGCGAGCTTGAGCAAATGCGCGAGAAGGCGCGCCTCGAAGGCAAGCCGATGCGCTACGACGGCCGCTGGCGCGACCGCGATCCGGCCGAAGCGCCCGCTGGCGTCAAACCGGTCATTCGCCTGCGCGCCGCCCAGGAGGGCGAGACCGTCATCAACGACAAGGTGCAGGGCAAGGTCGTCTTCGCCAACAAGGAACTCGACGACCTCGTGCTTCTGCGCTCGGACGGCAATCCGACCTACATGCTGGCGGTCGTCGTCGACGATCACGACATGGGGGTGACGAACATCATCCGCGGCGACGACCATCTCACCAACGCTGCGCGGCAGACCCAGATCTATCAGGCGCTGGGCTGGGACATTCCGGCGATGGCGCATATCCCGCTCATCCATGGGCCGGAAGGCTCGAAGCTGTCGAAGCGCCATGGCGCTCTCGGCGTCGACGCCTACCGCGCAATGGGGTATCTGCCAGCCGCTCTGCGCAATTATCTGGCGCGGCTCGGCTGGAGCCACGGCGACAAGGAGTTTTTCTCCACCGAAGAGCTGATCGCCGCGTTCGATCTTGGGTCGGTCGGCCGCTCGCCTTCGCGCTTCGATTACGCCAAGCTCGAGAACGTCAACGGGCACTACATGCGCGCGACGAGCGACGACGAGTTGTTCAAGGCGCTCGTCGACGCCCTGCCCTACTTGCCGGGCGGCACGGAGGTTGCGGCCCAACTCGACGAGCATAAGCGCGCTGAGCTTCGGGCTGCGATTCCAGGCTTGAAGGAGCGCGCCAAGACCTTGGTCGAATTGCTCGATGGCGCAGGCTTCGTGTTCGCAGCTAGGCCGCTCAAAATGGATGCGAAGGCAGAAGAGATTCTCGCTCGCGCCGGGCGCCTCCACCTCAAAAATTTGCTGCCGCGACTGACCGCGCTCACAGAGTGGACAGCGGCAAGCGCGGAGACTGTCGTCCGTGCCTACGCCGAAGAGGAAGGCGCAAAACTCGGCATCGTCGCCCAGCCGTTGCGCGCGGCGCTCACCGGCCGATCGACCTCGCCGGGAATCTTCGACGTGCTGGCCGTGCTCGGGCGCGAGGAGAGCCTGGGCCGGATCGCGGATCAGGCGGCGATCGGAAGCTGATCGGATCGCCGGACACGGAAGTTTGCGCGTCTTTCGGATACGGGCGCGTGGAGAACGCGGCGAATCTCGGCGACGCAACGAGCTCATCGTGAGGCGCTCGGGCGTTCGTCTTCCACTGTGACGCGCGTCACAGCATAGGTCCGATCACCACGCTACATGTTTGGGCCGCTAGGGCTTTGTTGCCCTGGAAACGGGGATCTGTCGTTTCTAAAGCACATCGAGCCAGAAGGGGTGGGGTTGGCGACTGCGCAGGGTCTGTTTTTAATTTCAGCTAATTTTTCAAGTCTTCAAAAGGCAAAAGACGCAAGCATCGGAACGATGCGATTGCGATCTGAGCCCTCGGTTAGCGGCAAAAGATCATAGGAAATGAACATTCCGGCGGGCGCCGGACTCATTGGCCATCGATTTCATTCAGCGAAGATTTTGCTCGGCGACGAGCACGGTGAAAGCAGTAATTCGTCAGCTATTCAAACAAACACAATTGGAGAGACTCGCCATGACAATTGTAAATCTTGAACAAAGCACCGTTAGCCAGCTTGCGGAGCAAGCCGAAGCCATCGGCAAACTCGCTCAAGACGAGGGCGCTTTCGCCGCAACCGTCGCGGCGTTCGAATCCAACGACCCGAACGCTTTCCGCTGGGTTCTGCAGAGGCTTGAACTCCTGCCCAGGTGCGAGCTGATCTGCGAGTGGATCCGGGTCAAATGGTGTGTCCTGCGCTGTATCGAGGTTTGCGGACCCCCTGATTTCAAGGTCCCCGTCCCGGAATTGCCGGATTTCGCACGCGCGCTGGTGCGGCTTGCCGAGAACGAAGCAATTTTGCGCCGCGTCGTTGACGCCGTCACCTGCGGCGATGCGGACGCATATCGCGCCGCGATCGGCGAAGCGCGCCTTCAGGCGTACTGCCACCTGATTTGCCGGTACGTCTGTTCGACGGTCTATCGACGCATCTGCGAGGTCGTGTGTACTTCGCGACCGATCCTGACGGCGACGGATTCCGTCCTGGACATCCGGGCGGACGCCGAGACGCTCAAGAAAGTCATCGCGAACAAAACCCTGATGAGCGAAATCGGCAAGGCGGCCTTGGCGCTCGATTGCGAGCCGCTGCAGACGGCGATCAACGCCGCAGGGTTCACCGGCTACTGCGAAATCATCTGTCGCTTGATCTGCGTCCGCCGCTGCGTCTGGACGTGCAGCTTGCTGTGCGAACGACCCGTCCCGATCTTGACCGGCGCGGCCGCCATCGAAGAGGCGCGCGCGTTTGCGCTGGCGACGAGGCAATTGGCCGCCCAGCCGAGGGCGCTTGCGGATCTGGTCGCGGCGACCGTGGCTGGCAACGTCGAAGGCTACAGCGCGATCGTCGATCGTTTCGGCCTCGCGGAATATTGCTGGCAATTATGCTCCTGGGTCTGTTCGGAGGTTTGCTACGGGTTCTGCATCTGCGTCTGCCCGCCTCCGGGAGTCCAACCTTGGTTCACGTCGGTCGGCGACTTCGACATCTACACCCAGATCGATCCGACGACTGGACGAACCAGCACCGCGGTTCCCGCGACGATCAGCATGCCCTGGGGAGGCGGACCCAACTTTGCATTCAACCTCGAGCTGCAACTCGGCGGCTATTGCCCGAGCACGTCCCCGATCTCTCCGGGAGTGCAGATGCAGTACCGCTTCTATTACGCGAACGCCAAGACCACGCTCGCGAGCCCGATATCGACGGCTCAGACGGCGATCACCGTGGCGGCTGGCGCGGTCACTCCGGCCACGCCTTTCGACGTCTTCGTCTGCGACTGCGCGACCGGCGAGACCGGCGAGACCATGACAGTCAGCGGCGTCTCCGGGGTGACGTGGACAGTGGCCCGCGGTCAGCAAGGAACCGCCGCCGCCGCGGCCGTCGCGGGCGCCACGCTGTTCATTGATCCAAAGCCGATAACCGGACCTTTGGTCGACACTCCGGTCCTGGTCGGCTACCGGTTCATTTCGTGGCCCGGACAATCCGGCGGGCTCGCCACCTCGACCCTGGTTTCGACCCAGGAGCCCATCTACGTCGGATATGGGACAGACACGCCGCAACCGGCGTCTGGCGCAACTTACAAGGGGCCCACTCACTACATCCCTCCGGACCCCGCAACCGGCTGGGTCCAGGTGGACACGAGCGTCATCGGGGGCGCCTTCAATGGAGCGCTTCTGAACTTCGACACGACCAAGGTCGTCGCCGGAGGGTGCCCGCTCCCCGGCTGCGTCGGAACCCCCGGCGGCGCGCCGGCGGGAAGCCCCGTCCCTGCCGCAAACCAGGGAGCGGGAACCGAGCTGTCGATCATCTTCCAGGCTGTGCGCGTGGGGACGACCGGGGTCGACTCTTCCAACTCGCTCTGCACGATCCTCGTCAACAACTGGACGGAAGTCACCAACCTCTGGTTCACCGAGTTCGGCGCAGGCAGTTGCTGCACTCCCATCGACACGACGCTCTCGGTGCAGTTTACCGCGGACCACGAGGAAATGGAGTCCGGTGGATGGTCGCTGGTCATTGTCGGCTGCAGCCCATCGGCGCCGGGCAATATCACGCCGACCGCGTCCGGCCCGGGCGTGACGGTCTCGGCCCGAGGCGGGTACGGAACCATCGTCGAGGACACCGGCGGGCTCGAGACCACCCTTGCCGCCGCCGTATCCACGTCGACCACGACCTTCTCGGTCGCGACCATCGCGGGAGTTCCCACCACTCCGTTCAACGCATACATCTGCAGCACCGGTGAAGCTGTCCAAGTGAGCAGCGTTGCGGGGGACAGCTGGACCGTCGTCCGCGGCCAAAATGGGACGACGCCCGCCAACGCCGCCGCCGGGACCGAAATCATCACTTCCTGGTGCGACTGCTCTTATACAGTCTGGCTCAGTACAAGAGCCGGACTAACGACAGGGCTTTACGACAACCGCGGGCAGTCAATACCTCTGACCTTCTGCATTTGCTCGCATTAGTGGATCGAGGTTCGTCGACGTGGGCTCGGGCGTATCCTCCGGTTCGGCGGACCATCTTGTCTGGTTCGTTTTGGCCGTCCTTGCGACCTGGCGGGCGACACACCTGCTGGCGAACGAGGACGGTCCAGCGGACATCATCTTCCGGCTCCGCCAAAGGCTGGGCGAGGGGCTCATTGGCTCCCTGATGGACTGCTTCAACTGCATGAGCATATGGATCGCGGCGCCGTTCGCACTCTTCATCTCGACCACGCCCCTGACCTGGTTTGTGTCATGGCTGGGCCTTTCAGGCGGCGCCTGCCTCCTGGAACGGCTGGGCAGCGCCGCCGCTGGCGCATCGTCGCATTCTCAACCGATGGAGGAAGACAAAAATGTGTTGCGGTAGCAAACGATCCGCATGGCGATCTGCTCAGGCTCAGGCGCCGGCGCGGCCGCGGTTCACGCCGGCGCCTGCCGCTTCTGCGCCGGCGCCTGTTTCTTCGGCGAAGTCGGGCCCTCCGCCACAGGGCGTCGTCACCACGACGCTCCGCTATGTCGGCGGCGCGCCAACTCAAACTGTCGGACGGATGACCGGACGGGTTTACAGGTTCTCTGACGCCGATCCGGTGCAACTTGTGGATGTCCGCGACACGGCGATGCTCCTGCGTGACGGCCGATTCCGATTGTGCCCTTCGGGCTCGCCCGGATCGGCCGTGGCGTCGCCATGAGGCGGTCAGCTCTGCCGCGATCCTCGAGCGCTTACAATCCTGCGCGGGAGGTTCAGTCTCGGATGCGAATTCGCAAATCGCTGGCTCGACCGCGGATCGAAACGGTGAGCGGCGCGTAGCTTGCTTTATCGCCCGCCACCGGGGTCGACGCGTTTGCGGCTTGGAAAAGATCCTCGGTTACGACGACGCGGCGCTGCTGCTGCTTGGCCACTTCCAGAAGCCTGCTTGCGACGTTGACCGTGTCGCCCGTCGCGGTGATCTGCTGTTGGGTCGGCGAACCGAGCCGGGACAGGATAACGGGGCCGAAATGCAGCCCAATCCGGAAATCCAGACGTTCTCGCGCTGCCGGCGGCAATTCGGTCAGCCAAACCGTCATCGCCTTGCTGAGCGCCTCGACCGTGGCTAACGCTCGCGCGGCGTCATCACTTCCAGGCTTCGGCAAGCCGAACACCGCGAGAACTCCATCGCCCATATAGGTGATGACCACGCCGCCATGCGCGGTCACCTCACCCTCGACCAGGGTCTGCATCCCGCTGAAAAGATCTCGCGTCCCTTCGGGTCCAAGCGCCTCCGCCGCGCCTGTGGACCCGGTCAGATCCAGGAACATCACCGCGACGTCCTGGCGCACAGGCGTCTCCAGAAAATCGGGCTCTCTCAAAAGGTGGTCGAGAAGAAGCGGCGAGTGAAACCTGGCCAGCGTCGATTTCTCGGCGGCGATCCTTGTCCCTGCGCGACGTTCGACAATGGACCGCGCCGCAGCGAAGCCGACGGTCAGAGGCAACGCTGACGCGAGGGGCGCGGCGGCGCTCAGCCAGTAGCCGTGGACGAAGGCGAGAAAGGTCCCCGCGAGCCAGAGGACGAAAACCAGGCTTGCGAGGACGAGCCCGATCGCCGCCCGGCGCATCGCCATGAGTGCAATCATGACAAAAGGAAGCGCGACTGCCGCGGCTGCGTCGATCCGGCGGGTCGAGGGCATCCTCGCCAATCCGTCGCCGGCCAAGAGATTGCCGATCGCCGTCGCGAAGACTTCCGCCCCGGGCGCAACGCGATCGAACGGTGTCGCGAAAGTGTCCGACGCGCCCGTCGCTGTCACGCCGACGACAACGACTTTGCCACGCAACGCCTCCGGATCGATATCTCCGCGAAGGACCTTGGTTGCGCTGATACGCCTGAAGCTTCCGGCTGGCCCGTAGAAGCGCAAGGGCATGTGATAGCCGAGGTCCATTTCTCTCGAGTGGCCCGCGAGCTCTATCCGGTCAGGACCCAAAACCGGGTCGATCTGCTGCGCCCGGGACGCTGCCGCGAGCGCGAAGGACGGAAGCACGCCGTCCGGCGTCTCATAGATCATCGGAATATAGCGTGGGACGCCGCTCGAGTCGGTCGAGACATTCGCAAGACCCACTTGCGCCGCATCGCGCACCGCCTCGATCGGCCAAAGAACGGAGGATGGTTGCGGCGTCAGCGCCAAGTCGCTCGCTTCGGCTTCTCCGCCGGAACGATTCGCTGGGTCGAACACTCCTATCGCCGCGACAACGGACGGCGCCGTCCTGAGCGCCCCGGCGAGTTCCACGTCCGTCGCCTCGTCCTTCGAATTGAGGAAGGCGATATCGATCGCGATCGCTCGAGGATGGAATGTGGCCAAGGTCCGCACGAGGCGAGCCGTCATTTCGCGCGGGGGCGCATCGCCTCGCGCTTCACTGAGCGCCTCATCGTCAATTGCGACTATAACGACATCCGCCGGCGCAGGACGCGCGCCAGCGAGGAGAAAGCGCCAGTCGAGAGTGAGGTTTTCGATCCGATCCAACGGCGAAGCGACGCCGTTGAGCTCCAAAGCCCCGAGCGCGGCGCCGGCGACGACCGCCGCGGCGAGAAAGCCGCCGGTCAAGAGCCAGGAAACTCCCGGCCGCTCGATCGCCATTCACTCTCCGAAGCGGGCGAGCAGCGCGCGCACCCTGGCTTCTCCCCAGCGTTTCTGGACCGTGGACGTGCCGGTCGGAGTGATATCGACGCCCTCCCCTTCGGTGAGGATCACATACTGGTTCAGGCGGCGGTTGGTCACCCCCACTGTGTCGGAGAGCACCAGCACCGAGGTTCGGGCTGGCGTGACTTCCACAGCCCATTTCGTGCCGCGGACCGCTGCAATGGCGAGCGGAGTGAGGATCTGAAAGTCCTTACGCCAAAAGCTTGGCTGAAACTCAATCAGTAGTGCGCCCTCGTCGAGACGGATAGCCGCCGGGATCGGGTCGCCCTTCGTGTATATCATCCGATACCGGGTCCCTTGTGCAGCACGAACGGTCAGAGCTTCGGCTTCGCCGCCGCACTGGAGGATCTTTTCGGACGGGATCTTCTCGTTGGGGATGAGCGCGCAGGCGCCTGCGGCCCACGCGGGCGACAATCCGCCAATCGCCGCTATGAACAGAGCCACAGCGATAACCCTCGCCCCGAAAACGTTGCGCAGAGCTGCCCGACCGCTGTTCGACATGAGGGTTCCCCCGCTATGGCATGATTCAATATTGGGCCGAACCGCACGTTGAGTTCGTGAGCCGCATCACACCCGCGCCGCGCCATCGAGCTTTTCCCAACCGGGCCTATTTGTCGAGCGGAGGGGATCGGTCGGCGCGTCGGCGGCCAGATCCTCTCATCGAGGAACCGGCCCGCTCCGCCGCGCTTCCCCCCTAGAGGGGCGTCTAGCAATGGCGTGTTCGATGAGCAGAGGACTTTCGATCTGGTCGGGCGCGTTAAAGCGGGTGCCTGTACGTGCCGGACAGTGAGGGGATTCAGCCGAGGGGCAAATCACCAACGAGCGAATCTGATTTAGTGACAGTTTTCGGCGCGCAGGCCTTTGAAAACACTGGATTTCCGCCCTAAGCGCCAGCAACCGCCAACGCGAGCGAGGACTGGGTGGAGCGCGGCAACTCGTAAATCGCCCCGCAAACGATCGGAAGCGTTCGAAACCGACTCGCAAATCGCGCCCGGAGGAAGTCGGCTCTGACGCCTATTCCTGCGGTAAGGCTATCGGTTCGACCGGGACGGCTGAAGCGACAGGTCCCGGGCCTGCGCCGTCTCGCTGATAGATGTCGGGCCGGAACTGAACGAGCCCGTCCGGGGTCGCCCAGGCGGTGATGTAGACCCAATAGACCGGGACCGGCTGCGTCAACTTCACATTCTGCTGCTCGCCGGAGCGGATGACGGCGTCGATCTGGTCGCGAGCTCCAGCCCGGATTGTCCTTGAGCAGCCAGGCGACATAGTCGCGCACGTCCTGCACGCGCACGCAGCCCGACGAGACGAAGCGGAAGTCGTCGCCGAACACGCCCTTCTCCGGCGTGTCATGCATGTAGACGCCATACGGGTTCGGAATGTTGATGCGCACGAAGCCCAGCGCGTCGAGTTCACTCCCGGGGTCCTGGCGATAGCTGAAATGCGTCGCCTCGTCGGAGTTCCAGTTGATGGAGGACGGAGCAACCTCCTGCCCGTCCTTGTCGAGGATATGGATCTTCTCCTCGACGAGATAGTTCGGGTTCGCCTTCATCTTCGGAATCAGGTCCTTCTTGATGAGCGAAGGCGGCACGTGCCAGAAGGGGTTGAAATTGATCTCCGTCGCCTTGGTCTGCATGATCGGCGACTGACGGTCCATCCGGCCAACTCCGGCGCGATGATGCGAATAGACGACGCCGTTTTCGACTGTCTCGACCGAAGCCCCCGGCAAGTTGACGATCACGAAGCGCTCCCCGAGGTCGCCAGAATAGGAGCGCAGCCGGACGAGATTGGTCTCGAGCTGCTGGAGACGGGCCGCCGCCGACACGTTGAGCGCCGCCAGCGTATCCTTGTCGACCACGCCGCTCCGGTTGAGACCATTGCGCGCCTGGAATCGCTTGACCCCAGCCTCGACAAGCAAATCGTAGACCTGTCCGGAACCCGCGACCGAATCGAGATCGCCAGTCGCGACCAGCCGCTGGCGCAAGGCCTCGACCGCCCCGCCCCTCGAGCCGATGCGCAGTTCGGCGCCGCCCGGCAGGGACTCCCAACCGCCGTGGGCGACAATGTCCTGATATTTCTGGATGGCCGCTTGCGTTGCGTCGACCGTCGCTGACGACAGGATGGGAGTCGCCTCACGCGCAACCGCCATGTGCGGCGAAACTTCGTAGCTTTGCGGCCATTCCGCTTGGCTAGCGTCGCGCTCCTGCGCTCTCAGCGCGGTCGATCCCAGAGCAACGGCGAAAGTCACGCATGCCGTCGCGCTAACAAGTGCGCGGCGCAAACGCCGCGAGACAATCCTGCCACGCATCAACTGAGATCTCCAAAAACGAACGGCTTTCGTCCCAATCCTCAGCCGCGCCGCCGCCCATGCTTAGAAGGACGCAACGACGACTGCGAAAAGCCTTCGCGCTTCCACACCTAACATAGGTTTCACTCAGGCGTTTTTATGGCCGCTCCCTTAACGGCAGATAAACGTGAAGCCGGGGCGCTCCCGTAAAGGGGCGCCCCGGCTTCGGTTGGACTAAGAAAGCGGCGAAAGGCGGTGTGTCAGAGCCGGTACTTGATCTGGTCGGTCCAGTATCGCTCGAGTCGCAGCAGGGAGGCATTCATCCTGACGAAGTCGTCGCCGGGAATGCCGCCGATCTGTTCGATCGTCCGCGCGTGCTTCTCATAAATTGCGGCGACGATGCGGTGAACCTCCTTCCCCTTTTCGGTCAGGCTGATCCGAACTGAGCGACGGTCGACGCGGGAGCGGGAATGATGAAGGAAGCCGATCTCGACCAGCTTCTTGACGTTGTAGGAAACATTCGAGCCAAGATAGTAGCCGCGCGTGCGCAATTCGCCGGCGGTCAGTTCCTTGTCCCCGATATTGTACAAGAGCAAAGCCTGCACAGCGTTGACGTCGGAACGCCCACGACGGTCGAATTCATCCTTGATAACGTCCAAGAGCCGGCGATGAAGCCGCTCGACCATCGTCAAGGTCTCTAGGTACAAGCCGGATACCCGAAGTTCAGGGTCCACCCGAACTGCAATATCCTGTGTTTTGGCTGCGTTAATCATTGCACACCCGCCTCTTCGCCACTCAACTGCCGAGCGTTCCTTCGGTCTTCTTATGAGAAGAACTGTAACGGACGCGCGTGAATACGAGTTTAAGAGTCAGGATGAATCCAAAGTTTCCAGACAGTGGTAAATTTCAATTGAATCAAAGGCTTTGTTTACGTTGACAGAACGCAAACCTGAGGCAGGGCAAGCCTATCGGCGGCCGGCATGCGGAACTGAGGGTCAAGCCCGTTCGCGCGCCGCCCGCCAGCTCAACAGAAAATAGCCTGTCACGAGCGCGATATTGAGCAGAGCCCCGCCATATCCGATCGCGGCCGCCCGCGGACTGAGGATCGGGGATGCTGCCTCAACCACCGCGCACAGAAGCCAAATCGCGCCGCCCCAGGCCGCAGCCAGCCAGAGGCCAATCGCCGCCAGCAAATCAAGGCAGGCGAAGGCGACAATTGTTGCCTGCAGAGGGAGCGCCATCGTTGTGAACTGGCCAAGCGCGGGAAAAGCGCCGAGAATTATGGCCCAGTGGAACAGGCCCTTCGCCATCCAGACCCAAGCCAGCGTGCGCATGTACCAGATGAGCGCGTGCTCCCAGCCCACTCGCGAGATCGCCGACATGAGATCGTGGTCTTTGGTCGGCGTCGGCGATCGATCGACAAGTTCGATGGCGCCGTCACGGCTCTGGCGCATGATGTATTTCATGCGTCGAACACTGGAAATTTGAGCTCGCTCTCGCCGAGGGGTGCGAAATAGATGTCAACTTCCGCCTCAGACGGCGGTTGCGCCCAGTTCGGGCGATTGTCCTTGTCGACGATGACAGCGCGAACGCCCTCATAGAAGTCATGTCCGCGGCAAATTCGCGAAACAATGCGGTAGTCCATCCGCAGCGCGTCATCAAAATCAACGGTTGCGCCATACGCCATCTGTCTAAGCGCGACCGCCTGGCTGGTCGGCGACTTCTCCATCATTGCTGCACGCGCCGACAGCGCAAACGCGCGGCCCTGCGTCGCCGCTTTGTCGAGGAAGTCCAGGATCGCGGCTCGATCGGGGCCAGAGAAACAGGCTTCAATGGCTTTGGCGTCGCCGATCAACTTTGAACGCGGCGCCGGCGCTGAGAAGCGAGCAAGCACATGCTGAACAGGCTCATTGCTTTCGAGCTCCCGCGCCAGCTCGGAGAACACTGAGCTCGGAACAAACGTCTGAGCAAGACCCAACGCCAGTGCGTCGGCCGCGTCAGCGCGCAGGCCGGTCAGCGCGAAATAGACGCCTGCCTGAAATGGAAGCCGCGGCAAAAGCCAGGCTGCGCCGACATCGGGAAAAAAGCCGATGCCGACCTCCGGCATCGCAAAGATGAAACGCTCCCCGGCCACAGTATGCGCAGCGTGCATTGCGAGGCCAACGCCCCCACCCATCACGATGCCGTCAACTAAGGCGATAATCGGTTTCGGATAGGTCTTGATCCGCCGATTGAGCTGATATTCTTCACGCCAGAAGGTCAATTGGGCGTCATGATCGCCCGCGCGGCCGAGGTCGTAGAGGCGCCGGATGTCTCCGCCGGCGCAAAAGGCCCGTTCGCCCGCCCCGAGGAGGATGATCCGGGCTACGGCGCCGTCCCCCTCCCACTCGTCGAGGGCGGCCGCAATCAGCCTGACCATGGTAACGGTCAGCGCGTTCAACGCCTTGGGACGATTGAGCACAATGACGCCGGCGCGGCCGCGGCGCTCAATAAGCGCCTCGACATCTGCCGACGGCGCCGTCACGCCGTAGCGACTTCCGAGAGAACGGCGTCGATCGCCTTGGCGACATCCTCAATCGGGGCCATGCCATCGACTTCGCGTAAGAGACTTCGCTCGCGATAAAAGGGGGTCACCGCGGCGGTGTCGCGCTCGTATGTCGCGAGACGCGATTTGAAGACTTCCGGATCATCATCCTTGCGGACGGGCTGTCCGGCGGCGCTTGCTTCCTGAGCGCGGCGGACAATCCGATCGACGAGCTTCGGCGCTTCCACGGTGAGTTCGATGGCAGCATCGAGTTCAACCCCTTGGCGGCGAGCATAGCCTCGAGCGCCCGCGCCTGCGCCAGCGTCCGAGGAAAGCCATCAAGGATAAATCCCCGCTTCGCGTCCGGCCGCTCGATCCGGTCGTTGATGATGTCGACTACGATGTCGTCCGACACCAGCGCCCCCGAATCCATCACCGCCTTGGCCTTGAGTCCGATCGGCGTTCCCGCGCCGACGGCCGCGCGCAACATGTCCCCGGTCGACAATTGGGGGATGTTGAGAGTCTCGACCAGTCTTTGCGCCTGTGTGCCCTTGCCCGCCCCCGGCGGCCCGAGCAGTATCAGCCTCATCGTTTCCGCCCTTTCAACCTGGCCTTTCGAATCAGGCCTTCATATTGATGCGCCTGCAAATGACCGTGAATCTGGGCGACGGTGTCCATCGTCACGTTGACCACGATCAGGAGCGAGGTGCCGCCAAAATAGAACGGCAGCGCCGCATAGGAAATAAGCCATTCGGGCAGAAGGCAGATCACGGCAAGATAGATTGCGCCAAGGACCGTGATTCGAGTGAGGACGTAATCGATATATTGCGCGGTGCGCTCGCCCGGTCTGACGCCTGGGATGAAGCCGCCGTGCTTTTTCAAATTATCTGCAGTGTCGGATGGGTTGAACACAGTTGCGGTGTAGAAGAACGCGAAGAAGATGATCAACACCGCGTAGAGGATCAGGTAGAGCGCGCTGCCGCGCCCCAGCAGCGCCGAGACCGTCGACAATATGCCCGAACTCGACGACCCCTGTGCGAAATTAGCGACGGTCGTGGGCAACAAGAGTAGCGAGGAGGCGAAGATCGGCGGGATGACGCCAGAGGTGTTGAGTTTCAGGGGCAGGAACGAACTCTGTCCCTCGTACATCTTGTTGCCGACTTGTCGGCGCGGATAGGTGATCGGCACTCGCCGCTGCGCTCGCTCTATGAACACGATGAAAGCAACGACGACAAACACCATGATGATGACGGCTAGCACCAATCCGGTGGAGATAGACCCCTGTCGGCCGAGCTCGAACAATTGCACCACCGCTTGCGGCAAACGGGCGACGATACCGGCGAAGATGATGAGCGAGGATCCATTGCCGACGCCGCGCGACGTGATCTGCTCCCCGAGCCAAACCAGAAACATCGTACCGCCGGTCAATGTCACGATCGTTGAGATGCGAAACAGAAGTCCCGGATCGCTCACGATGCCGGCGCGTCCCTCGAGCCCTATTGAGATACCGTAAGCCTGGAAGAGGGCGAGCACGACGGTCAGATAGCGGGTGTACTGATTAAGAACCTTGCGCCCCTGCTCGCCCTCCTTCTTGATCGCTTCTAGCGACGGCACCACCGAGCTCAACAGCTGGATGATGATCGACGCGGAGATGTAGGGCATGATGTTGAGCGCAAATACAGCCATGCGCTGAACGGCGCCGCCCGAAAACATGTTGAACATGTCGAGGACGCCTTGCTTCTGTCCGAGGAACGAAGCCTCGAACGCCGCCGGGTCGATTCCGGGAAGCGGTATGTAGGTGCCGAGCCGGTAGATCACCAACGCGCCGAGTGTGAACCAGATGCGCTTCTTGAGTTCGTCGGCCTTGGCAAAGGCTGACCAGTTGATATTGGCTGCGAGTTGTTCGGCGGCCGACGCCATGGCGCATTTGCTCCGGGCGGCGCTTCAGGACCAGCGCCTCTTCTTAGAGTACGTCTCTACCGCCAGCCGTGGCCGACTTTGGCGGAAACGCCCCTAGCATATGGTCATCGCGCGCGCCAATGCCATCCGCCGGGGATCAGCGTTCAGGAGGCTGAGGATGCAGCCTCTTGGCGCAGCGTTTTGATGCTACCGCCGGCTTTCTCGATCGCCGCCGCGGCGCTCTTGGAGGCGACCGCCACTTCAAACGTGGCCCGCGTCGTCCATTCGCCCACGCCGAGAACTTTGACGCCGTCGCGCCGGCGCGTGACGACCCCGGCGTTCATCAGGCTCTCGACGGTAATCGGCTCGCCCGCGCTGAGCTTGCCGGCATCGATCGCCTTCTGAATGCGCCCCAGGTTCACCTCATTGTAACGAAGTTGGGCCGGCGGATTGAAGCCGCGTTTGGGCTGACGGCGATGCAAGGGCATCTGGCCCCCCTCGAAGCCCTTGATGCGGACACCCGAGCGAGCCGTCTGGCCCTTGCCGCCCCGCCCGGCCTGCTTGCCCTTGCCTGAACCGATACCGCGCCCGACGCGGGTGCGTGACTTGGACGATCCAGGGTTGTCTCTGACTTCGTTGAGTTTCATAGGCGGCGATCCTTACCGGCCGTCGACGACGCGCACGAGATGCGCGACTTTGGCGATCATGCCGCGATTGGCGGGCGTGTCGGCGAGGCGCGACCTCCGCCCGATCCGGTTGAGGCCCAAGCCCTTCAGCGTCTCCCGCTGCGAGCCCGGCCGGCCGATAGCGCTGGCTGTCTGCTCCAGCGTAATGGTTTTGTCGGCGGTCATCGTTCTGCTCTCACGAATCAGAGGCGTCCGCCTCGACGCCCTGACGGCGCGACTGCAGCGTTGACACCTTGAGGTTGCGCCTTTGGGCGACCGAGCGCGGACTGTCTTCGCGCGCCAGCGCGTCGAAGGTCGCTCGGATCATGTTATAGGGGTTCGACGAGCCCTGGCTCTTGGCGACGACGTCGTGCACCCCAAGCGACTCGAAGACGGCGCGCATCGGGCCGCCCGCGATGATGCCGGTGCCGGCTGGCGCCGCGCGCAAGACGACGCGGCCCGCGCCGTGGCGCCCGTTGACGTCGTGATGCAGCGTCCGACCTTCACGCAACGGCACACGCACAACGCCGCGCTTCGCAGCCTCGGTCGCCTTGCGGATCGCCTCCGGCACCTCGCGCGCCTTGCCGTGGCCGAAGCCGACGCGTCCCTTCTGGTCGCCGACGACAACAAGCGCGGCGAAGCCGAAGCGTCGCCCGCCTTTCACCACCTTCGCCACGCGATTGATGTGCACGAGGCGATCGACAAATTCGCTGTCGCGCTCCTCGCGGTTGCGATCGCGGCCGCGGCCGCCTTCTCCTTCACGCGCCATTGGCTTCTTCCATCAGTCGATCATCGCAGCGCGTTGCTGAGCGCCGCTCGATTTCATTGCGTCCCGTCAAAAGTCCAAACCGCCCTCGCGGGCGCCGTCCGCCAGCGCTTTGACGCGCCCGTGATACATATAGCCGCCGCGGTCGAACACCACCTTGTCGACTCCAGCCTTCTTTGCCCGTTCAGCGAGCTCCTGTCCGACGCGTTTCGCCGCCTCGATGGTCGCGCCAGTCTTCAACGATTCGCGCATCGTCTTTTCAAGCGACGATGCGGACGCAATTGTGTGGCCGCGCTCGTCGTCGATGACCTGAGCGTAGATCTGCTTCGAGGAGCGGAAAACGCTGAGCCGCGGGCGACCGCCCGAATGAGCGAGGACCGCGCGACGCACGCGAGCTTTGCGCCGATCCGCAGTGTGTTCGAGAGTAAGCCATGGCGGTCGCCCTTACTTCTTCTTGCCTTCCTTGCGGAAGATAAATTCGCCAGCGTATTTCACGCCTTTCCCTTTGTAGGGTTCAGGGCCGCGGAAATCCGCGGATCTCCGCGGCGACCTGGCCGACTTGCCGCTTGTCGATGCCGGCAACGGAGATTTCTGTCGGTTTGGCCGCGGTGATCGTCACTCCGGCAGGAATGGGATACATGATGTCGTGGCTGTAGCCGAGCGAAAGCTGCAGGTTCTTGCCGGCGACCGCCGCCTTGTAACCAACGCCGTTGATCTCGAGCTTCTTCTCGAACCCCTTCGTGACGCCGCCGACCAGGTTCTGCACCTGGGCGCGCGCCGTGCCCCACATGGCGCGGGAGCGCTTGTCCTCGCCATGCGGCGTGACATGCACGGCTCCGCCATCGATCGAAATAGCGACTTCCTTGGGCGCGGTGAATTTCAATTCGCCCTTGGCGCCTTTGACGGCGATCGTCTGGCCGTCAAGCTTGGCGGTGACGCCGGACGGGATGACGATGGGCTTTTTGCCGATACGGGACATTGTCTCTAATCCGTTGCTTAAACTTGGCGCCGTCTAGAAGACGGTGCACAGGACCTCGCCGCCGACGTTGTTCTCGCGAGCGGAATGGTCGGCCATCACGCCTTTCGGCGTCGACACGATCGACACCCCAAGCCCGTTGGCCACACGCGGCATCGCGTCGACCGTCGCATAGACCCGGCGGCCCGGCTTCGACACCCGCTCAATTTTGCGGATGACCGGCTGGTCGTCGAAATACTTCAGTTCGATTTCAAACTCGGTCCGGCCGTTGCCGTAATCCGTGGTCGAGTAGCCGCGGATATAGCCTTCCGACTCGAGAACGTCGAGCACGTTCTTGCGCAGCGATGAGCCAGGCGTGGAGACCTTGCCGCGCTTGCGCATTTGAGCATTGCGGATGCGGGTGAGCATATCGCCGAGGGGATCGTTCGTCGCCATGATCTTACCTCCTCACCAGCTCGACTTGACCAGGCCCGGTATAAGGCCCTGATTGCCAAGTTCGCGGAGCGCGATGCGCGACATCTTCATCTTGCGATAGTAGCCGCGCGGCCTTCCGGTCACTTGGCAACGATTGCGCACGCGAATGATCGCGCCATTGCGCGGCAGCGCCGCAAGGCGGATGCGCGCCTCGAAGCGCTCCTCCATCGGGCGCGCCTGATCATTGGCGAGGTCCAGCAATCGCTTGCGGCGGGCGGCGAACTTCTTCACCAGACGCTGCTTGCGCAGATTATTTTCAATCGCACTCTTCTTTGCCATTTATCGGCTCCGTTTTCCGCGTCTGAGCGCCAGGCTCACTGCCGGAAGGGGAAGTTAAACGCCTTCAGCAAGGCCTGCGCTTCCGCGTCGGTCTTCGCTGTCGTGCAGACCACGATGTCGAGACCCAGCTGGGCCTCGGCCTTGTCGTAGTCGATTTCGGGAAAAATGATGTGCTCCTTGACGCCAAGCGCGTAATTGCCGCGCCCGTCGAACGACTTCGGATCGAGGCCGCGGAAATCGCGCACGCGCGGCAACGCAACCGTCACCAGACGATCGAGAAACTCGTACATCCGCGTCCGGCGCAGCGTCACCTTGGCGCCAATCGGCATGTTCTCGCGCACCTTGAAGGTCGAGATCGCTCGGCGAGCTCTGGTGACGACCGGCTTCTGCCCGGCGATCAGCGCGAGGTCCGCGGCGGCGGAGGTCACCTTCTTGGTGTCGTTGACCGCCTCGCCAACGCCCATGTTGAGCACGACCTTGTCGAGCCTCGGCACTTCGAGCGGATTCTTGTAGCCAAACTCCTTAGTGAGCTGCGGCACAATCTCGTCCCGATAAAGCTTTTTGAGGCGCGCGACATAGTCCTTCGGCGCGGCCTTGACCGCGCCGGCCGAGGCGACCTCGGCGCCAGCTTCCCTGCGCGACTTGGCCTTGGCCTCTTTCAAGCTCGAAGGCGCCTCCGGCTTGCCGCCCTTGGCGGCGGGCTTATCGGTCTTACCGGGTTTGGCGCCCTTGTCGCCTTTCCCGCCCTTTGCATCAGCCATCGATCAAGTCTCCGGAACCCCTGGCGACACGCACCTTCCGGCCGTCGTCGAGAACCTTAAAGCCGACACGCGTCGGCTTGCCCGTCTTGGGATCGAGAATCGCCAGGTTCGACAAATGGATCGTCGATTCCTTGCTGATGATCCCGCCCTCGGTCTGCGCCGTCTGGCGCGTATGGCGGCGCACGAGATTGACGCCCGCGACAATGGCGCGACCGTCCTCCGGCATCACCTGGCGAACCTCGCCACGCTTGCCCTTGTCGCGCCCGGTGGTGACGATCACCCGGTCGCCCTTCTTGATCTTAGCGGCCATCAGAGCACCTCTGGCGCAAGCGAGATAATCTTCACGTGATTCTTGGCCCGGAGCTCGCGCGGCACCGGCCCAAAGATGCGGGTTCCGACCGGCTCGGACTGATTGTTGATCAGCACCGCGGCGTTCGAATTGAACCGGATCACCGACCCGTCGGCGCGGCGGATGTCCTTGGCGGTGCGCACCACCACCGCCTTCATCACGTCGCCCTTCTTGACGCGACCGCGCGGGATCGCCTCCTTGATCGAAACGACGATGATGTCGCCGATCGACGCGTAACGACGCTTCGATCCGCCCAAAACTTTGATGCACATCACGCGCCGCGCGCCCGAATTGTCGGCGACGTCGAGATTGGTCTGCATCTGTATCATGGCCTAGCCGCCTTTTTGAATTACGCCTTCGGCGCCGTCTCGCCGACGACGATCCAGCGCTTGAGTTTCGAGATCGGCCGCGTCTCCTCGATCGAGACGGTGTCGCCGACCTTCTGGGTCTTGTTTTCGACATGCGCGTGGTAGTTCTTTGACTTGCGCACGGTCTTTTTCAGGAGTGGGTGGGTGAAACGGCGCTCGACCTTTATGACCAGCGTCTTTTCCTGCTTGTCGCTGACGACGACGCCCTGCAAAATTCTCTTCGGCATAAGTTTAGTCCTTGGCCTTCGCCGTGGCGCGCTTCTGCGCGGCGACGGTCATGACGCGAGCGATGTCACGGCGTACGACGCGCACCCGCGCGGTGTCCTGCAATTGCCCGCTCGCCTTCTGAAAGCGCAGGTTGAACTGCTCCTTCTTGAGCTTGAGCGCCTCGTCGTTGAGCTGATCCTCAGTCATGACGCGAATGTCGGAAAGACGGCTGGCGTTTTTCATGGCTCTAACGCCTCCTTATTCCGCGATGCGCTGAATGAAGCGCGTCTTGATCGGCAGCTTCGCCGCCGCAAGCGCGAACGCCTCGCGCGCGATCGGCTCCGGCACGCCGTCGACCTCGAACATGATGCGGCCTGGCGCAACGCGCGCGACCCAGAATTCCGGCGCGCCCTTGCCCTTGCCCATGCGCACTTCGATCGGCTTCTTCGACACCGGCACGTCAGGGAACACACGGATCCAGACGCGGCCCGCGCGCTTCATGTGACGGGTGAGCGCGCGGCGCGCGGCCTCGATCTGGCGCGCGGTGACGCGCTCCGGCTCCATCGCCTTCAGTCCGAACTCGCCGAAATTGAGCGCAAACCCGCCCTTCGCATTGCCATGAATGCGGCCTTTAAAGGCTTTGCGGAACTTGGTTTTCTTAGGCTGCATCATGATGGCGTACTCTCGGCTGCGCGCCCGTTAGACCGGCTTCGCGCTCGCGCGGCTCGCGGCGCGGACGATGGGTGGAGGAATGGTCGGCTTCGGCCAGGCGCTTGTCCTGGGCCATCGGATCGTGCTCGAGGATCTCGCCCTTGAAGATCCAGACCTTGATGCCGCAAGTGCCGTAAGCGGTGTGCGCGGTGGCGACGCCATAATCGACGTCGGCGCGCAAAGTGTGCAGCGGCACGCGGCCCTCGCGATACCATTCGAGACGCGCGATTTCCGCGCCGCCCAGCCGGCCCGAGCAATTGATGCGGATGCCCTCTGCGCCGAGGCGCATCGCCGACTGCACCGCGCGTTTCATCGCGCGCCGGAACGCCACCCGGCGCTCGAGCTGCTGAGCGATCGATTCAGCGACCAGCGTCGCGTCGACTTCCGGCTTGCGGACTTCGACGATGTTGATCGCGACTTCCGAGCTGGTCAGCTTGGCCACCTGCTTGCGCAGCTTTTCGATGTCCGCGCCCTTCTTGCCGATGACCACGCCGGGGCGAGCGGAGTGAATGTTGATGCGCGCCTTCTTGTGCGGACGCTCGATGACGATCTTCGAAATCGCCGCCTGCTTGAGGCCCTTGGTCAGCGACTCGCGGATTTTCATGTCCTCGTGCAACAGCTTGCCGTATTCGCCCTTGCTGGAGAACCAGCGCGAATCCCAGGTTCGGTTGACGCCGAGGCGCAGCCCGATCGGATTGATTTTCTGTCCCATCTTCGACTCTCTCTAAGCGGCTTTAGCGTCCGGCGGCGGCGACTTCGCGCACGATGATCGTGATGTTGGCGAACGGCTTTTCGATTCGCCCAGCCCGGCCGCGCGCGCGGGGACTGAAGCGCTTCAACACCATGTCCTTGCCGACCCAGGCCTGCGCGACGACCAGATCGTCGACGTCGAGATCATGGTTGTTCTCGGCGTTGGCGATCGCGGATTCGAGCGTCTTCTTGACCTCGACCGAAATCCTCTTGTTGGAGAATTCGAGATCGGCGAGCGCGGTCGCGACCTTCTTGCCCCGGATGAGTTGGGCGACAAGGTTGAGCTTCTGCGGGCTGACGCGCAGCATGCGCGTTGTCGCCTTGGCTTCGTTCTCCGCCTGACGGCGTGGGTTGGATGGCTTGGACATCGGTGATTAGGCCCTCTTGGCCTTCTTGTCGGCGGAATGGCCGTGAAAAGTGCGGGTCGGCGCGAATTCGCCGAACTTGTGGCCGATCATCTCCTCCGACACGAGCACCGGAATGTGCTTGTGACCGTTGTAGACGCCGAACGTCAGACCCACGAACTGCGGCAGAATTGTCGAGCGACGGCTCCAGATCTTGATGATGTCGGAGCGGCCGGATGCGCGCGCGACGTCTGCCTTCTTGAGCATATAACCGTCGACGAACGGACCCTTCCAGATCGATCGCGTCATGGCTTAGCCTCTCTTCTTGCGCACATGGCGCGATGCGACGATGAATTTGTCAGTCGCCTTGTTCGACCGGGTCTTCTTGCCCTTGGTCGGCTTGCCCCATGGGCTCACCGGATGCCGGCCGCCCGACGACTTGCCCTCGCCGCCGCCGTGCGGATGGTCGACCGGGTTCATGACGACGCCGCGATTGTGCGGACGGCGTCCGAGCCAGCGACTGCGCCCGGCCTTGCTGATCGAGGTATTCATGTGATCGGGATTCGACACCGCGCCGACCGAGGCGAAGCACTGGCCATGAATGAGCCGCTGCTCGCCAGAACTGAGGCGCAGCGAGACGTAGCCCTGATCGCGGCTCGACGATCTGCGCGTACGAGCCGGCGGAACGGGCAATCGCGCCACCCTTGCCGATCTTCATCTCGACATTGTGGACGATCGTGCCCACGGGAATGTTGGCGAGCGGCATCGCGTTGCCGGGCTTCACGTCGACCTGAAGGCCGGCGACCACTTCGTCGCCGGCGAGACAGACGCTGAGGGGCGATAATGTAGGCCTGCTCGCCATCGGCATATTTGACCAGCGCGATGAAGCTCGTGCGGTTGGGATCGTATTCCAGTCGCTCGACCTTGGCCGCGACATCGAGCTTGCGCCGCTTGAAGTCGACGATGCGATAGGTCTGCTTGTGACCGCCGCCGCGGAAGCGCACAGTGGTCCGGCCAGCGTTGTTGCGTCCGCCCTTCTCCGATTTGCCGACGGTCAGCGCCTTCACCGGCTTCCCCTTGTGGAGCTCGCTGCGGTCGACGATGACGAGCTGTCGAAGGCTCGGGGTTATCGGCTTAAATGTCTTAAGCGCCATGACTCTCGTTCCTTAGAGACCGGTGGTCATGTCGATGCGATGGCCGTCAGCAAGCGTGACGATCGCTTTCTTCATGTCCTGCTGGCGTCCACGAACTCCTCGGAACGCCTTGTTCTTGCCCTTGCGCAGAAGGGTATTGACCGCCGTCACCTTGACGTCGAACAGTTTCTCGATCGCCGCCTTGATCTGCGGCTTGGTCGCATCGCGGGCGACGCGGAACACAAACTGGTTGCTCTCGGAGGCGAGAGTCGCCTTCTCCGTAATGACGGGGGCGACGATCGCGTCATAGTGGCGCACGTCCTTGATCATTTGAACCGCGCCTCCAGCGCCTCAACCGCCGCCTTGGTCAAAACCAGTTTCTCACGACGCATGATGTCGTAGACATTAACGCCCTGGATAGGCAGCACGTCGATCTCCGGCAGGTTGCGTGCAGCGACGGCGAACTTCGCCTGCGGTTCGACGCCATCGATAATAAGCGCATTCTTGAGCGCCGCCTTTTCGAACGAAGCGCGCAACGTCTTCGTTTTGGCTTCTTCGATGTGAGCGCTTTCCCACACCACAAGCCCGCCAGCGCGAACCTTAGCCGAGAGCGCGTGCCGAAGCGCGAGCGCCCGCACCTTTTTGGGCAAGTCGTGCTCGTGGCTGCGCACGATCGGCCCCATCGCGCGTCCACCGCCGCGGAACTGCGGCACGCGAGCCGAGCCGTGACGGGCGCCGCCTGTGCCCTTCTGCTTGTACATCTTCTTGCCGGTGCGATGGATATCGGCGCGGCCCAGCGTCTTGTGCGTCCCGGCCTGGCGCTTGGCGAGCTGCCAGCGCACCATGCGCGCAATCAGGTCCGCACGAGGCTCAAGCCCGAATACATCGTCGCTAAGCTCCAGGGAGCCGACGGCCGAGCCGTCGATTGACGTCATGTCGAATTTCATGGGCGTCAGTCTCCCTTCGCCGCTTCAGCCGAGGGCGCCGAGGCAGCCTCATCGGAGTGAACGCGGAACTTGCCGGGCAGCGGCGCGTCCTTCGGCAAGGGCTTCTTGACCGCGTCGCGCACTGCGATCCAGCCTCCGGCGTGCCCCGGCACTGCGCCTTCGACCAGAATAAGGCCGCGCTCGGGATCCGTGCGGACGACGCGAAGGTTCTGCGTCGTCACGCGATCCGTACCCATATGGCCGGCCATCTTCTTATTCTTCCAGGTCTTGCCCGGATCCTGACGGCCGCCGGTAGACCCATGCGAACGATGCGAGATCGACACGCCGTGGGTGGCGCGAAGGCCGCGGAAGTTCCAGCGCTTCATCGGCCCCGCGAAGCCCTTTCCGATCGTCACACCAGTGACGTCGACATATTGCCCAACGGCGAAGTGGTCGGCGGTGATCTCCGCTCCGACCGGGATCATCTTGTCCTCTTCGACGCGGAACTCGGCGAGCCGCATCTTCGGCTCGACATGAGCGACAGCGAAGCGGCCGCGCTCGGCCTTCGACACGTTCTTCACCTTGGCCTTGCCGACGCCGAGCTGAAGCGCGGTATAGCCGTTCTTCTCCTGGGTGCGATGCGCGACCACCTGGCAGCTTTCGACCTGGAGGACGGTGACCGGCACATGGTCCCCTGCGTCGGTGAAAACGCGGGACATGCCCAGCTTCTTTGCGATGATGCCTGAACGCATTGGCGTTTGTCCTTCGTGAGCGCCTTTGAAATGAACCCTTCAAAGACGCTCGCCAAATCCCCTTACAGCTTGATCTCGACGTCGACGCCGGCGGCGAGATCGAGCTTCATCAGCGCATCGACCGTCTGCGGCGTTGGGTCGACGATGTCGAGCACCCGCTTGTGCGTGCGAATTTCGAACTGCTCGCGCGACTTCTTGTCGACGTGCGGCGATCGGTTGACAGTGAACTTCTCGATCCGGGTCGGCAAGGGAATCGGACCTCGGACCCGAGCGCCAGTGCGCTTGGCCGTGGACACGATCTCCTTCGTCGAGGCGTCGAGCACGCGGTGATCGAACGCCTTCAGACGGATGCGGATATTTTGCGTGTTCATCTATCAAATCCCTGCCGGCCCGAGGACGGAGGGTTGTCCTCCGCCCCATTCCTAGCCGAAACTACTCATTCCGTGATCGAAACGACGACGCCCGAACCGACCGTGCGGCCGCCCTCACGGATGGCGAAGCGTAGCTTCTCCTCCATCGCGATCGGGACGATGAGCGAGACGTCAATCGTCACATTGTCGCCCGGCATCACCATTTCAGTGCCCTGCGGCAACTCCACGATTCCTGTCACGTCGGTCGTGCGAAAATAGAACTGCGGTCGGTAGTTGGTGAAGAACGGCGTGTGGCGGCCACCCTCTTCCTTGGTGAGGATATACGCCTCAGCCTTGAACTTGGTGTGCGGCTTGACCGTGCCGGGCTTGCACAGCACCTGGCCGCGCTCGACCTCTTCGCGCTTCGTGCCGCGCAACAGACAACCGACGTTATCGCCGGCCTCACCCTGATCGAGCAGCTTGCGGAACATCTCGACGCCAGTGACGGTCGTCTTGAGGGTGGGCTTGAGGCCGACGATCTCGACTTCCTCGCCGACCTTAATAATGCCGCGCTCGATACGGCCGGTGACGACCGTGCCGCGGCCCGAGATCGAGAACACGTCTTCCACTGGCATCAGGAACGGCTGGTCCTTCGGACGCTCCGGCTGCGGGATGTAGGCGTCGACTGCGTCCATCAGCTTGAGGATTGAATCGTGCCCCATCTCAGGCGACTTGTTCTCGAGCGCCATCAGGGCCGAGCCCTTGATAATCGGAATGTCGTCGCCTGGGAATTCGTAGCGCGAAAGCAGCTCGCGAACCTCGAGTTCGACGAGTTCGAGCAGTTCCGGATCGTCGACCATGTCGACCTTGTTCAGATAGACGACGAGCGCCGGCACGCCGACCTGGCGAGCGAGAAGGATGTGCTCGCGGGTCTGCGGCATCGGACCGTCGGCAGCCGAAACGACCAGGATCGCGCCATCCATCTGGGCGGCGCCCGTGATCATGTTCTTCACGTAATCAGCATGGCCAGGGCAATCGACGTGCGCATAGTGGCGCTTCTTGGTCTCGTACTCGACATGGGCCGTCGAGATCGTGATGCCACGAGCTTTCTCTTCAGGCGCCTTGTCGATCTGGTCGTAGGCGGTAAAGGTCGCGCCGCCCGTCTCCGCGAGAACCTTGGTGATCGCAGCCGTCAACGACGTCTTGCCATGGTCGACATGGCCGATCGTGCCAATGTTGCAATGGGGCTTGTTACGCGCAAACTTTTCTTTGGCCATGGCCGGACTCCTTCTCGTGGCCCTTCATTCTCAAGAGGCGGTAAACCGCCTCATTTGAATTTCTCGATGATCTCGGACGAGATGCTCGCCGGGACCTGCTCATAGTGGTCGAATTGCATGGTGAAGTTGGCTCGACCTTGCGTGCCGGAGCGCAACTGGTTGACATAGCCGAACATGTTGGAAAGCGGCACCATCGCATTGATGACGACGGCGTTGGCGCGCATGTCCTGGCCCTGCACTTGCCCACGGCGGGACAAAAGATCGCCCATCACGAAGCCAGTATGCTCCTCAGGAGTCACCACCTCGACCTTCATGATCGGCTCGAGCAGGACGGACCCGCCCTTCTGCAACCCTTCGCGGAAGGCCGCGCGGCCAGCAATCTCGAACGCGAGCGCAGACGAATCGACGTCGTGATAGGCGCCATCGATGAGCGTCGCCTTGACGTCGACCACAGGGAAGCCGGCCAGCACGCCGGAACCGGTCACGCTGTTGAAGCCCTTCTCGACGCCGGGAATGTACTCTTTCGGCACCGCGCCGCCGATGATCTTCGATGAGAAACTGTTGCCAGCCCCAGGCGTGTCCGGTTCGAAAACCATCTTAACCTTGGCGAACTGACCCGAGCCGCCGGACTGTTTTTTGTGAGTGTAGTCGATCTCAGTCTTCTTGGTCAGCTTCTCGCGATAGGCGACCTGCGGCGCGCCGATGTTGGCGTCGACCTTGTAGGTGCGCTTCAAGATATCGACTTTGATGTCCAGGTGCAGTTCGCCCATCCCTTTGAGGATGGTCTGGCCGGACTCCGGGTCGGTCGACACCCGGAAAGAAGGATCTTCAGCCGCCAGCTTTGACAGCGCGACGCCGAGCTTCTCCTGGTCGGCCTTCGACTTCGGTTCGATCGCGATTTCGATGACCGGCTCCGGAAACTCCATCTTTTCCAGAATCACGGGCTTTTGCAGATCGCACAGAGTGTCGCCGGTGCGCGTGTCCTTGAGCCCCGCGAGCGCGACAATATCGCCAGCATAGGCTTCCTTGATGTCCTCACGATTGTTGGCGTGCATGAGCAGCATGCGGCCGACGCGCTCGCGCTTGTCCTTAGTCGAGTTGAGGACGGTCGAACCGGATTCGATCTTGCCCGAATAGACACGGCAGAAGGTGATCGTGCCGACGAAGGGGTCGTCCATGATCTTGAAACCGAGCATCGAGAAGGGCTCGTTATCGTTCGGCATGCGCAGGATTTCGTTGCCCGTATCGACATCGTGGCCCTTGATGCCGCCGCGATCGACGGGGGAAGGCAGATAGTCGACGACCGCGTCGAGCAGCGGCTGTACGCCCTTGTTCTTGAAGGCCGAACCGCAGAGGACCGGCACAAACGAAATCTGCTTCACCGCCTTGCGAATGCAGCGTTTCAGGGCGTCAATGTCTGGCTCTTGCCCATCGAGATAGGCGCTCATGACATCGTCGTCCATCTCGACCGCAGCTTCGATCATGATGTGACGATACTCGTCCGCCTTTGCCTTGAGGTCGGCAGGAATCTCTTCGTCGTGATATTTGGCGCCGAGACCTTCGTCCTCCCAGACGACCGCCTTCATGCGCAGAAGGTCGATGACGCCCTTGAAGTTCGAACTCGGAGCCGATCGGCAGCTGGATACAGATCGGGCGGCCGCCGACCTTGGTGTTGATCTCCTCGACGCAACGGGAAAAGTCGGCGCCGATCTTGTCCATCTTGTTGACGAATACGATGCGCGGCACGTTATATTTGTCGGCCTGGCGCCAAACGGTTTCCGTCTGCGGCTCGACGCCCTGATTGCCGTCGAGCACGCATACCGCGCCGTCAAGCACTCGGAGCGATCGCTCGACTTCGATGGTGAAGTCGACGTGGCCAGGCGTGTCGATGATGTTAAGGCGTTTGTCCTGCCAGATGGTGGTGGTCGCGGCCGACGTGATGGTGATGCCGCGCTCCTGCTCCTGCTCCATCCAGTCCATGGTCGCAGCACCGTCGTGCACTTCGCCGATCTTATGCGACTTGCCGGAATAATAGAGGATGCGCTCAGTGGTCGTGGTCTTCCCGGCATCGATGTGGGCCATGATGCCGAAGTTACGATAGTCCTCGATAGGGTGGCTGCGCGCCATGATCCTGAATCCCGATTGCCTGGCCGACCGCCGCTTACCAGCGGTAGTGGGCGAAGGCGCGGTTGGCTTCAGCCATCCGGTGCGTGTCCTCGCGCTTTTTGACCGCAGCGCCCCGATTGTTCGAGGCGTCGAGCAGTTCTGCCGACAAACGATCCACCATGGTCTTGTCGTTGCGGTCGCGCGCCGCGGTGATGATCCAGCGGATCGCCAGCGCCTGCCGGCGATCGGTGCGAACTTCGACCGGAACCTGATAGGTCGCGCCGCCGACGCGCCGCGAGCGAACCTCGACCGACGGCGCTACGTTCTCCAGCGCCTGCTTGAAGACAGCAAGCGGGTCAGTCTTCGCCTTGGTCTCGACGCTGTCCAACGCGCCATAAACAATTGACTCGGCGACGGACTTCTTTCCCTCGTACATGATCGTGTTCATGAACTTCGCCACCACCACGTCGCCGTATTTGGCGTCCGGGATGATGTCTCGTTTCTCAGCGCTGTGACGGCGGGACATCGCCTAACTCTCTCTGTTCGTCTTGGCCGATTTGACCCGGCCAGCAATGAATGACTTCGCTTTCGTTCAGCGTCACTTCGGACGCTTGGCGCCGTATTTCGAGCGGCGCTGCTTGCGGTCCTTGACGCCCTGGGTGTCGAGCACGCCACGCAGGATGTGGTAGCGCACGCCGGGCAGATCCTTGACGCGGCCGCCGCGGATCATGACCACCGAATGCTCCTGCAGGTTGTGGCCCTCGCCGGGGATATAGCCGATGACCTCGAAGCCGTTGGTCAGCCGCACCTTGGCGACCTTGCGCAGCGCCGAGTTCGGCTTCTTCGGCGTCGTCGTATAGACGCGGGTGCACACGCCGCGCTTCTGCGGGCTCGCCTGGAGATGGCGGGCCTTCTCGCGGTAGGTCTTCGGTTGCCGCGGCTTGCGGATCAATTGGCTAATCGTCGGCATGTCGGCCCTAAGCTTCATGTTCCCACGACGTCCGGCGCTAAACCGAACAAGAAAATTCCATTCCAACCGCTCGACCTTCGTACGAAGCCAACGAGGCAACGCGCGAAACCAACAGCGCCCAGAAACCCGTGTGGGGTTGGGCGCCGCCGAAAGCAGAGGATCACAGAGCGCAAGGCCCGCAATCGTGCGAAACAGAACCGGCCCCTCGGGGCCGGTATGGCTCGTCATCGGTAGGATCGTCAGCGTTTAGAGCCGTTGGGTACCCAACGTGTCGCCGGATACAGCGTAGCTCTACTGCCTGTCGAAAGCGCGCGGAACATATTCAAGCCGTCTACCTGCGTCAACCCCTTTTCGACTGTCATAAGCAGCGGACGGGCGAAAATTATCACTTCCTCCGACCAGTCGGCCCGCGTCGCGTTCAAACAGCGCCGCCAAAACGCCTCAGACAACCATAGATGGGCCGGGATTGGACGGTAGCGAGCCGCAACAAATCGATCCGCGGCGGCGCCCGCGATCCAGGCGGCCGGAGCTTGTGAAACGGATGAAAGCGACACGCAGGGAAATCCTGGCTCTTGCGGCGATGGGCGCGCTCGGTCGCTTGGCCCGCGAACGCTCAAGCCCCAGGCCAGACCGACGAGGCGCCGGCAAAATCAAATCAAGCGGACTTCGACCAGGTCTGGGAGCTCGTGCGCGACCGCTTCTACGATCCCCACCTCAATGGCCTCGACTGGCAGGAAGAGCGGGACGGTTCCGTCCTCAAGCCGCTTCCGCGCGCTCCGCGGAAGACTCCGCGGTCGTCATCAACGCGATGCTGGCGAAGCTTGGCGCCTCCCACACCCATTTCTACACGCCTGAGGAGCCCGCCTATTATCAGCTTGCGGATATTTTTGCGGGCTGGCTCGAGCATCGCGGGCTCGATCGGGTCTTCCCTCGGGGGAACGTGTCGTATCCGGGAATTGGCGTGTTTAGCTGAGACCGACAATCAGGGCCGCACCTTCATAACCGGGGTTATCGAGGGCGCGCCTGCGCACGCCGCCGGCGTTCTGCTGGGCGATGAGATCCTGTCGGCGGACGATCACCCGTTCCACCCCGTCGGCTCCTTCCGCGGCAAGGTTGGATCCCGCGTCTCGCTTGAGATCCGCCGCGTGTCCGGCGCGACGCCGATCGCGATCAGCGTAATCGCCGGCCGATCTTCACCCGAACGAGATGTTCCTGCGCGGCCTGAAGGACGAGCGCGCGTCTCATCGTCTACCGACAAGGCCAAAATTGGATACGTGCATGTCTGGTCCTATGCCAGCCGCCGGATTCAGTCGGCGCTCGAGGACCTGATGTCCGAGGGACCGCTCAAGGACGCCGATGCGCTGGTCTGGGACCTGCGCGGCGGATGGGGCGGCGCGCAGCCGCAATACCTCGATCTCTTCAACCCGCGCGCACCGACGATGCAGATCAAGGACCGTAACGGCGCGACTGGCTTCGTCGATGTCAAATGGCGCAAGCCTGTCGCAATGCTGATCAACGAGAGGACGCGCAGCGGCAAGGAGGTGCTTGCATATGGCTTCAAGGAATATGGGCTCGGCGAGCTCATCGGCGGTCGCACCGAGGGGGCCGTGCTGGCGGCGACCGCATTCCTGATCGGCGACGACGGCCTGCTCCTGCTCGCCGTCGAGGATGTCCTAGTTGACGGCAAGCGCCTCGAGGGCGTGGGCGTTACGCCGACGATCGAAGTCCCCTTCGATTGGCGCTATGCGGCCGGCGGCGACCCACAGCTCGATCGCGCCGTGCAGGTGCTCGCGCGAAATTAAGCCGGACGCAATCTTCGAGGCCGCTTCGGGGCGTCCCAGAATGAGCGGATGAACACGGACTAGCCCGTGAATACCCAGACGAAAAACCCCGCCGGAGACCGGCGGGATTTGTCGAGGCTTGTCCCTTGCTTTCTTCGTCGCGTCACTCGGCCGGGGCGCGCGCCCTGCTGCGCGGCGCAGGCGCCGGCTCGGGCGTCGGCGCAGCCAATGGCAGGGCCGGAGCGGCGGCAGCCGCCTCGGCCTTCTGCGCCAGGATCAGGGTGTCACGCAGCGCCGCGATCTGGCGCAGCTTCGTCACCGCCGCGCCCGTTCCGGCCGGGATCAGCCGGCCAACGATGACGTTCTCCTTGAGGCCCTCGAGGGTGTCGACCTTGCCGTTGACTGCGGCCTCCGTCAAAACGCGCGTAGTCTCCTGGAACGACGCCGCCGAGATGAACGAACGCGTCTGCAAGCTCGCCTTGGTGATGCCGAGCAGGACCGGCGTTCCAGTCGCCGGCTTCTTGCCTTCCGCGGTCACCGCTTCGTTGGCCGCTTCGAGATCGGACGCGTCGACCTGCTCGCCGATCAGGAAGTCGGTTTCGCCGGCATCGACGATGTCAACCTTCTGCAGCATCTGGCGCACAATCACTTCGATGTGCTTGTCGTTGATAAGGACGCCCTGCAGACGATAAACCTCCTGAATCTCGTTGACGAGATACGCAGCAAGCTCCTCGACGCCCTTGATGGCGAGAATGTCGTGCGGGGCGGGATTGCCGTCGACGATATACTCGCCCTTCTCGATCACGTCGCCGTCCTGAAGGTGAATGTGCTTCGACTTCGGGATCAGATACTCGACCGCCTCGGCGCCCTCCTCACTTGGCTCGATGGTCAGACGCTGCTTGTTCTTGAAGTCTTTGCCGAACCGCACCGTGCCAGAGATTTCGGCGATGATCGCGTGATCCTTTGGCCGCCGCGCTTCGAACAGCTCCGCGACGCGGGGCAGACCGCCCGTGATGTCGCGTGTTTTCGCGCTGTTGATCGAAATACGTGCGATCACATCGCCCGCGCGCACGGCGGCGCCCGGCTCGAACGAAATGATCGATTCGACCGACAGTAGATAGCGCGCATCGCCGCCGCGCGGGAGCTTGGCGATCTTGCCGTCCTTGCCCTTGATCACCAGCGCCGGCTTGAGGCCCGCGTTGCGAGGCGTCGACCGCCAATCGATGACAATACGCTTGGCGATGCCGGTCGCTTCGTCGACTTGCTCCGACATCGACACGCCTTCGACCAAGTCCTCGAACCCGATGACGCCGTCGATTTCGGTCAAGATCGGACGAGTGAATGGATCCCACTCGGCGATCCTTTGGCCGCGCTTGATCTTGTCTCCCTCGTCGACCTTGAGCCGCGCGCCATATTGGACGCGGTGCACGGCGCGCTCAGCCCCGCTGCGGTCGGTGATGACAACCGCGACGTTGCGCGCCATCGCCATCAGATCGCCGTTTGCGTTGCGCGCGAGGTTGCGGTTGCGAATTTTCACCTCGCCGTCGAAGTTGGACTCGATGAACGACTGATCCGCCAGCTGAGCCGCGCCGCCGATGTGGAAGGTGCGCATCGTCAGCTGAGTGCCAGGCTCGCCGATCGATTGAGCTGCGATGACGCCGACCGCCTCTCCCATGTTGACCGGGGTGCCGCGCGCCAGATCGCGGCCGTAGCATGCGCCGCAGACGCCGTTCTTCGCCTCGCAGGTCAAGACCGAACGGATCTTCACCTCCTGGATTCCGGCCGCTGTGATCGCCGGCATATCCTCTTCGACGATCATGCGGCCGGCTTCGACGATCACCTTGCCGTCAGGGTCGCGTAGCGCGTCCGCAGAGGTGCGGCCAAGAATGCGCGAGCCGAGCGACGCCACCACCGTGCCCGCGTCGATGATCGCCCGCATGCTGATGCCGTTCGTCGAACCGCAATCGGGCATGGTGATGATCGAATCCTGCGCGACGTCCACGAGGCGACGGGTAAGGTAGCCGGAGTTCGCAGTCTTCAATGCGGTGTCCGCTAGTCCCTTACGGGCGCCGTGGGTCGAATTGAAGTACTCGAGAACCGACAGGCCCTCCTTGAAGTTGGAGATGATCGGGCTCTCGATGATCTCGCCTGACGGCTTGGCCATCAGACCGCGCATGGCGGCGAGCTGGCGCATCTGCGTCGGCGAGCCGCGCGCGCCAGAGTGCGACATCATGTAGATCGAGTTGATCGGCCTGTCGCGGCCGTGCTCGTCCTTGCGCACGGACGAGATGCCGGCCATCATTTCCTCGGCCAGCCGGTCCGAGCATTTCGCCCAGGCGTCGACCACCTTGTTGTACTTCTCGCCCTGAGTGATGAGGCCGTCGTTGTATTGCTGCTCGTACTCCTTAGCCAAGGCCGCTGTTTCCGAGATAAACCTCGGCTTGGAGTTCGGGCACCACCATGTCGTCCTTGCCGAACGAGATGCCCGCCTTGAACGCCTCGCGAAAGCCAAGCGACATGATGCGATCGCAAAAAATGACCGTCTCCTTCTGACCGCAGTTGCGGTAGACGATGTCGATCATGTTGGAGATCTCCTTCTTCGTCATCAGCTTGTTGACGACGTCGAAGGGAATCTTGACATTCTCGGGCAGGAGCTGGCCGAGGAACATGCGGCCGGGGGTGGTGTCGAAGATTTTCGACATGCGCTCGCCCTTCTCGTCATAGGTCCAGGCGCGGCCCTTGATCTTCGTATGCAGCGTGATCGTCCCCGCGGCGAGCGCGTGCTCGAGCTCGCCGATGTCGCTGAACACG